>NZ_JAHDTF010000007.1 GCF_018531465.1 Sphaerisporangium fuscum | reverse complement strand
GGCCCCGGGGGCCGCGCCCCGCCCCCCCGCCCCCCGGCCCCCCCGGGGCCCCCCCGCGGCGACGGTCGTACTCGTGGTGCCCGTTGGAGGAGTCAGCCGAAGAGCGGACGGACCTCGATGGCGCCGCGCCAGGTGCCGGGGCTGAGCTTGGCGATCTCGACGGCGTGGTCGATGTCGCGGGCCTCGATCACCGTGAAGCCACCCAGCACCAGCTTGTCGTCGATGGCCGGGCCGTCGGTGACGCCGTCACTGCGCACGGCCTTGGCCGCCGTGCTCGGCTGCAGCGCGTAGCCCGCGACGATGCTGGCACCGAGCTCGTCGATCTTTCCGGCGTAGGCGCCGTGGGCCTCGAGCTCCTCCTGCGGAGCGTCCGACCAGTCGGCCGGGGTGGGAGCGTAAAGCAGAATCGCGAACTGAGCCATCAGGCTCTCCTTCCATTGTCGTTGTTCATTTACAACGAACCGGCCACCGCGCGTCGGCAAGCACCCGCGCACGATGGTACGGTCCGAGCTCTTTGTTCGTCGGCGAACCTGACGAAATCGACTGACAAATCCGGTTGACTGCTCCGGTGAGGCCCGGTCAAGACCTCACCGGAGGCGGTCTGGCTAAACCTCCTGGACCACCGGCGCCTTTTCGGTGTCCGGCGCGGCGCTCGCCTGGGCCTCACCCGCGGCGGGCTCCTCGGCCTGCGGCTCGCCGCCGCCGGCCGGGGGCTGACCGAAGGGCGGCAGCTTGCGCAGGACGACCGCGTTGACGACGGCGACGCCGAGCAGGAGCAGCGCGCTCAGGGCGGCCACGACGTGCAGGCCCGTGGTGAACGCCTCGCGCACCGGGGCGAGCAGGGCCGCGGCGATCTGCTCGGGCAGCGAGCCGGCCACCGCCGTGGCGCCCGCGACGCTCTCCTCGGCCGCCTTGACGGCCCCGGACGGGACGCTCGCCGGGATCGTCCCCTCCACCTGCGTGCGGTAGACGAAGGTGCCGATGGTGCCGACGGTCGCGATGCCGAGGGCGTAGCCGAACTCGTTGGAGATCTGCCCCAGCGACGACGCAGAGCCGGCCTTCTCCGGCGGCACGGACCCGACGACGAGGCCGGTGCCGAGGGTCAGCAGCGGGCCGCCGCCGAGGCACCAGACGGCGAAGCCGATCATCATGCCGATGGAGCCCGTGTCGACCTGGGTGAGCACGACCATTCCGGCGACGGTGAGGATCAGGCCGCCCGCGACGAGACGGGCGGGGGCGACCTTCCCGGCGAGCTGCGGCGAGACGGTGGTGCTGATGATGCCCATGACGAGACCCGGCAGCAGGCCGAGCCCGGCCTGCATCGGGGGCAGCCCGGCGACCGACTGGAAGTACTGCGTGACGAACAGCATCGTGGTGCCGGTCAGCGCGCTGTAGAACAGCATGCTGGTCAGCGCCGTGTTGAAGATGCCGTTGTTGAACAGGCGCAGGTCGAGCAGCGGGTCGGCGAGCGCCCGCTGGCGCCGTACGAACACCACGCCGATGATCAGGCCGATCACCAGGGCGGCGGCCGGGACGGCCTCCCAGCCGTTCCTGGCCAGTTCCTTGATGCCGTAGATCATCGGCAGGATCGCGGCCAGCGACAGCACGACGCTGACCAGGTCGATCCGGCCCGCCTGCGGGCTGCGGTACTCCGGCAGGAGAATCGGCCCGACGACCAGCAGCAGCACCATCGCCGGGACGCCCACCAGGAAGACCGAGCCCCACCAGAAATGCTGGAGCAGGAAACCGCCGACGATGGGCCCGACGATGGCCCCGATGGAGAAGCAGCCGGCCCAGATGCCGATGGCGGTCGCCCGCTGCTTGTCGTCGCGGAACATGTTGCTGATCAGCGACAGGGTGGACGGGCCGAGGGTCGCGCCGGCGATGCCGAGCACCGCGCGGGCCGCGATGAGCATTCCCGGGCTGGTGGAGTAGGCGGCGATCACTGAGGCGACGCCGAAGGCCGCGGCGCCGATCAGCAGCAGCTTGCGGCGGCCGATCCGGTCTCCGAGGTTGCCCATGGTGACCAGGAAGCCCGCGACCATGAACCCGTAGATGTCCACGGTCCACAACTGCTGGGTGCTGGTGACGTGCAGCGAGGCACTCAGGTGGGGCAGCGCCAGAAGCAGCATGAAGATGTCGAAGGAGACGAGAAGGGTGGGGAGGGCCAGAGCGGCTAGACCTACCCACTCACGTCGCCCAGCTTTGAGCTGCGCATCGTCAGTCACGTTCCTGTTTCCTCTCTTCGTCGGCCACAACGGGGGAAATTGGCCGCTATTGAGCAAGATGTGCGATTTACAGGGTTACGCTCGATATCAAGCCGGATTGCCCGGAGTTTGCGATATAGGGTTGAACCCGCCATCGACTTCCGGCAGCGGCGCCCGCCTTCTAGGCGTTCACGACCAGGCCGGTGGTGCGAGTACGGCCTGCGGAACGCGGACGACTACTTCGGCGAGCGGAGCAACCAAGGATCGCCAGGAACGACTTCGACAACAGCTCAGACCCAGAGCTCCCCGTATCCCGCGACACGCGGCGACACGAAGCGGGAGGGGAGGAAAGCCGCGTCGACAAAGCCAGAAACCGGTCAGAGCCAGCCATAGTAGGACACACCGACACCAGCCGACGCGCGAGATTCTGCGCATGACCACCCCGTTCTGTCCTATATTTCGGACATTCCGGAGAAACCATGCTAAGCCATCCACTTGTCATGCTGGTCGGTACGCTCCTTCCTACCGGCGACGGCCGGGCGACGGACCTTCTGCCGATGCTTTCTCCAGCATTCTCTCGTCGATCACCCCGCGATACTTCTTTCAAATTGCTCTCTGCCTTCACCTCCTTGTCGACCCCCCGAATGACCGCCGCCGACCCGCGCCCGCCATGGCAGGCGCCGCCCGATCCGCGCTTCACCCGTTCGCTGGACGCACCCGACGCGGCCCGGCCGCCGCGTCAGGCCGCGTCCCGGCGCCGTGCCGGGGCGGGGCGGCCGCTGTGATCCTGCGACCAGGCCCCGGCGATCCGCTCCCGCCCGAGATTGCCCCTGCCGAGCAGGTCGGCCAGCACCGCCGACCCCGCCCCGCCGGAGCTCCGCAGCGCGGACGCCGCCGCGGACAGGTCTCGGACGACGTCCTCCAGCACGGCCGCGACCGACTCGGCGTTCTGCTCGAGGATGTCGCACCAGAGGGCCGGGGAGCCGCTCGCGATCCGGGTGGTGTCCCGCAGCCCCGGGCCGACAAGCGACAGCATCGTCGCGTCGGCGCCGGCGAACCGCGCGGCGAGCGCGGCCGACACCACGTGCGGCGCGTGCGAGACGGCGGCCACCACCCGGTCGTGCGCCTCGGGGGCCAGCACCTTCGGCGCTCCCCCGCACACCGCCACCAGCCCGGCCACCAGGCGTACCGCCTCCTGAGAGGTGCCGGGGTGCGGGCACAGGGCCCACGAACGGCCGGCGAACAGCTCGGCTCGCGCCGCCGCGGGGCCGGACAACTCCCGGCCCGCCATGGGATGCCCGGGAACATAGGTGGTGAAATCGCAGCCCGCGAGCTCGGCGTCGGCGAAGATGCGGCCCTTCGTGCTCGCCACGTCGGTGTACACGCGGCCCAGTCCGCGCGCCTGCGCCTCCCGCAGCACCTTCACGACGGTGGACGGCGGGGTGGCGATGACGACCACGTCGGCGCGCGGCGTGGCGTCGGTCAGCGCGGCGCCCGCGCCCATCCGCTCGGCCTGCGCGAGAGAGGCCCGGTCGGTGTCGGACAGGGCCACCTGGATGCCGGCACGCCGCAGGGAGAGCGCGACCGAGGTCCCGATCACCCCGGTGCCGATGACCGTGACGCGGCGGATCGCGAGCGAATTCACCGGCCCCACGCTTTCCCGCGCGCCCCCGATATCCGACCGGGTGGCGCCTTCGGCCATCATGACCACCATGATCCTGCTGCCTTTCGTCGGCCATTTCTTCTGGCTGCGAAATCGTTCCCGCACCAACAACTGTGCGCCATTCACAGCCGTCCGGCCGCATGATCCGGAGGCAGCAAGTTGCCTTCCGACCGCCATTTCCTGCCACGCCCGTCCTGGACGGGGTGAAACCCGTGAGCGAACATGCAGAAGGGCTCCACCGGCACGTCGCCGGCGAAGCCCTCCGGAACATTCCCATTTCCCGCCGCCGGCTTTTCTCCACCGCCATGACGACAGGACGCCGTACGACGACTCCGGCCACGGCGAATAGAACGACTCCGAACCGCCCCCGTACGGCGCCGCGACGGCAGGACGCGGTGCAGCGGATGCGGCACCGCGACACAAGAACGACACCGACCCCCCGCCCCCACCGTCGCTCTCTCTACGGCGCCGCGACGGCGGGAGGTGGTGCGGCGGGTTCGGCGCCGTTGTGCGGTGGATGACCGGTGAACGGGGTGCTACACCGTGACCGGGGCGAACTGGCCCGGGGTGCGTCCGGCGCCTGCGGGGCCGCGGTAGCACTGGGCGATGTCCAGCCAGTGGTCGGCCTCCTCCCCCGTGGCGACCACGGCGAGGTCGTCGCGGTGGCGCCGCCGGGTGACCAGCAGGCAGAAGTCGGCGGCGGGCCCGCTGACCTTCTGCGGCGAGTCCTCCGGGCCGTACGCCCACAGCTCGCCCGAGGGAGCGGTCAGCTCGAAGCGGAACTCGGTCGCGGGCGGCGTGAGTCCCCGCGCCAGGTAGCCGAAGTCCCTGGTCAGCACGGCGAACACCACCAGGTGCTTGATGCGGTCGGTGACCTCCCGCCCTACCCCGACGGCGTCGAAGATGTCCTGCCCGTGGGCGAACTGCTCCATGATGCCCGCGCAGGCGAGCACGATCGGCGGCAGCGGGTTGACCAGCCACGGGACGGTCTGCCCGGCCGGGACGGCGGCCAGGGCCTCGACCACCTTGGCCCGCTCGGCGCGCCACTTGCCGAGCAGCACCTCGGGCGAGTCGCCGTCGTAGGCGGCGAGCGCGGCGTTCACGGCGCCGTTGAAGTCGTTCTCGGCACCGGCGACCATCGCCGCGAACGCCTCGGCGTCCGACGCCGCGGTGCCGGCCAGACGGAAGATGAAGGTCAGGTGGGCGATCTGGTCATGGATCGTCCACCCGGGGGCGGGTGTCGCCAGTTCCCACTGCGCCGGTTCCAACCCGGCGACCAGGCGGTCCAGTTCCTCACCTTCCGCGGTCAGGGCCTGAAGCACCTCATCCAGCTCGCTCACGATCGTGTCCTCTCATCGGTTCAGGAATTCGAAGGCTTGGAACTCACAGGGCGCCACCGCGCACAGGCCGGGTGACCTGGTCGTGGAACTCCGGGGCCTGGACGATCCAGGCGCCGGCCCGGCGGGCCGCGGTGAAGCTCGCCCACGAGGTCAGCTCGACCAGTGCGCGGTCGTCCGGTGTGCCGGCCCGGAACTCGTCGACCACGGACTGGTCCACCTGGTACGACGCCATCGCGGTCAGCAGCGCGAGCCGTCCGGCGGGCCGCTGGGCGGCCGGGAGCCCGGCCACCGCGGCGGCGGCCCAGGCGCGGCTCGGGCCGAGCGGCTCTCCGGTCCACGCCTCCAGCCGCGCGACGACCAGTTCGCGTACCGGCTGCGGCACCGAACGGCGGCCCGCCCGCTCCGCCGCGGCGGCCGCGCGGGCGAAGGCCGCGGCCAGGGCTTGCGTCCCGGCCCAGGACAGGTCCGGGGGCAGCGGCGCGGCCGGCAGCAGGTCCAGCGAGGCCCCGGGGGGTACGGACCTGCGCGCCGCCGGACGCATGAGCAGGCCGAAGAGCCGCATGAGCCCGCCGCGCGCCCCGGCCGGCACCTCGGGAGGCAGCGGTGACTCGCCGAGGAAGACGTTCACCATGCGGTTCAGGTAGTGGAAGGTGACCGCCACCGCGACCAGTTCGCCGGTCTGCTCAGGCGGTAGCGGCGGAGCGGATCGCGCCGCCGCGTCCCGCGTCCCCGTCGCGCGCGCCCATGCGGCGGCCCGGCGCAGCTCGGGGTCGGCGATCGCGTCGAGGTGGTCGTCCGCGATCTGTGCGGCGGGTCGGCCCGGCACCAGGCCGTCCATGGTGGCCTGGTGCACGTCGACGCAGTACGGGCAGGCGTTGCCGAGCGACACGGCCGTCGCGACGGCCTCCTTGACCGGACGGGGGACCCGCCCGGCGGCGAGCAGCGACTCGCGCAGCACCGTCCAGGAGGCCGCCAGGGGCTCCGCGGCGGGCGAGTGCAGCACGATCGGCGGCGCCAGCATGCCGAAGTCCCGCTCGACCTGGGCGTACACCCGCGCGACCAGGCCCTCGGCGACGCCCGGACGCACCGGCGTGACATGCCGGATGTGCGCCAGCGCCCCGCGCAGCATCACCCGGCTGAGCACCTTCCCCATCGTTACCTCCTGCTCCAGACCCTCACCGAACCTCCACCGGTCCCGGCCGCCCAGGGCGCCGATCCGGCCCGTCCCCCACCCCGCCGACGCGGCGCCCACGGAGAAACACCCCATGGCGGAGCACCCCGGGCACCAACGCCCCGAAGCCGCCGACGTGACACCCGCGGAGAAGCGCCCCACGGGCGAGCACCCGGGAGCGCCCCCGGCGAGGTCAGTGGTGGAGGAGGTCGGGGACGAGGTGGGCGACGCCCTTGCGGCCGCTGGTGGAGCCGTTCGGGGCGGGGGCGCCGTAGGTGACGTCGACGCCTCGTTCGCGGGCGGCGCGGACGATGGCGGGGATGGCGCGTTCGGCGAGGGCCGAGATGGTCATGGCCGGGTTGACCGTGAGTGCCCCCGGGACGGCGGAGCCGTCGGTGACGAAGATGCCGGAGTGGCCGCGCAGCTCGTGGCGGTCGTCCAGCGCGGAGGTCGCCGGGTCGTCGCCGATGCGGCAGGACGCCAGCGGGTGCACGGTGTAGGCGCCCACCACGTCGTTGGTCCACGCCGCGACCTCGGCCAGCCCGTCGCGTTCCAGGATGTCCTTGACCTCGGCGTCCGCCTCCGCCCAGGCGCGCAAGGTGTTCGCGGTGGGGTTGTAGCTGAGGCGGCCGATGCCCAGCATCTGCTGCGACAGCCGGTCGGCGTTGCCCTTGGCGGGCGGCGGCCCGAAGACGCCTTCGTTGTCGTCCTCGATCATCTGGAAGATGATCAGCCAGGACCGCCAGCGCTTGAGGATCTCCTTCTTGTCCACGCCGAACCAGCTCACCCCCTCGGCGCCGGGCACCTGCGCGAGGATGGTGCCGAGGCCGGGCGGGAAGTACAGCTGCTCCAGCGAGAAGCGGGAGTACTCCGGCAGCGAGCCGTCGAGCCGGTCCCAGCTGGCGACGACGGGGCCCTTGCCGATCTGGTTGGCCTCGTAGGCGAGGCCGTCGCCGCGTTCGAGCCCGAGCACCTCGCGCACGCGGTCCTCGTTGAAGATGGCGGTGTTGAGCCGCTCCCCGTTGCCCGAGAAGTACCGGCCGACGGCGTACGGCATGGCGCCGAGGGTTGCCTCGCTGCGCTGCAGGATGACGGGGGTGGCCCCGGCGCCCGCCGCCAGCACGATGATCTTGGCGTCGATGGTGCCGCTCTCGTGGCGGACGCGGTAGTCCTCGCCGTCCATGACGTCGTAGTGGACCCGGTAGCCGCCGTCGTCGGTCCGCGAGATCTGCTGCACCTCGTGCAGCGGCCGGATCTCCGCGCCGTGCGCGAGGGCGGCCGGCAGGTAGGTGAACAGCAGCGACTTCTTGGCGTCGAAGCGGCACCCGGCCATCATCCAGTTGCAGTTGGTGCACGCCGACAGGTCGATCGCGGCGGGGACGGGGTTCGCCGTACGGCCGGCGTGGTCGCAGGCCGCGGCCCAGAGGCCTCCGGCATAGCTGACATCGTTCCAGTCCTGCTTGGAGATCGGGATCGACTCGGCCACCCTGTCGTACCAGGGGTCGAGGGTGTCGCGGCTGACCGCGGCCGGCCACATGCGCCGCCCGATGCTGCCCCGGCGCTCGAAGACGAAGCGCGGCGCGCGGGGCATCGCGGCGAAGTACACGACGCTGCCGCCGCCGACGCAGTTGCCGCCGAGGATGCTCATGCCCTCGCCCACGACGAAGTCGAAGATCCGGGTGTAGGACGAGCCGAGCTTGAAGTCGTGGTCGAAGTCCTTGCCCGTCAGCCATGGCCCGCGTTCGAGCACCACGACCTTCGCGCCGCCGGCGGCGAGGTGGTAGGCCGCGATCGCGCCGCCGAAGCCGCTTCCGACCACGAGGACGTCGGTGCGTTCGGTGCTGGTCATGCGGGGCTCCCTGAGGGGGTGGTGTCCGGGTGCAGGCGGGCGAGCGGCCGGCCGTAGGAGTACTGCGGGAACCGCCACAGCCCGTCGGGACCGGGCTTCTCGATGCCGAGCGCGAGCAGCCCCGGGTGCCCGGCGGCGATCGCGTCGGCGGTGTGCATGTGGGCGGCGGAGTCGAAGGCCATGTTGCTGAACAGGGCGAGGCTGACCCACAGCGCCTTCTCCGGGTGGCCGACGGCGGTCAGGCGCCGCACCAGGTCGGTGCGCTGCTCGAACTCCAGGGCGACGAACGGCGGCACCGACTCGTCCAGCGTGAGCCCGTGCTCGGCGGCGTACGCGGTGGCGTGGTCGTTCAGTGCGCTCGCGAAGCCGTCCAGGCCCTCGCTGACCCCGGTGGCGTCCCATTCGAGCAGCTCGATGGCGCCGGAGGCCACCGCCCCTCCGCCGGCTGAGGCGCCGACGACGGCCCGGTCGCCGGGGAACCGCTTCTCGCCGGGGACGATGGTGTCGGCGAACGCCTCGATGGTCATCGTCCTGGCTTCATATCCGTCAGGGATTCGCGGTGGCATAGGCGTCTCCTCGTCCGGGTCGACCGCTGACCAGTCCACCGTCAGCCATCACCGTGACGAACGCATCTTCTGCCGTGCTTTCAGCCCTACTGACCGGATCGCGTACATCGGATGTACGACCGCTCACCTGCCGGTGAACGCGCGCCCGTTTCCACGGGTTCGGCCCGCGAATGTGGTGATCGGTTTCCATCCCGGTGAAACCCATATGGGCAGGCTGGGGGCGGATAGGGGTTGTCGCAGGAAGGCGCCGAGGCCAATTCTGATGACATGGCCCAGTGCCGTCGAAGTGTCGTCGTCGAGCGTCGTTTTCCCAGGATTTCACAACCCGGTTCAGTGGGATCCGATCGCCGCCATGAGCGCGCGCACATGACGGAGGCTCGTGGCGACGAGTTCTCCCGTGTCAATTCGGGGGCGATTCTCACAACACCTCCAACGCACGGGGGGAGCAATGGATAACGCGATCGAGCAGGCCGTGCTTCGCGTCGTCAGAAGCATGCACGAGAATCTCGGAGAGCAGCTCACCATCAACGACATGGCCCGTACGGCGATGTTCAGCAAATTCCACTTCTCCCGTGTCTTCCAGCGCGTGACGGGGCTTTCTCCCGGCAGATTCCTTTCGGCCGTGCGATTACAGGAGGCCAAGAGGCTGCTCGCCTCGACGTCGCTGACGGTCACCGACATCAGCCACCGTGTCGGCTATTCCAGCGTCGGCACCTTCAGTTCGCGGTTCACCAGCAGCGTCGGCGTCTCGCCGACGAAGTACCGGCAGATGCGGGGCATCACCCCGCAGATGACCATCGAGTGGGTGGAGCTCGCCGGCGACGGGCCGGCGACGACGATCACGGGCGCCATCTCCTCCCCGCTCAAGGACCAGCCGATCTTCGCCGGGCTCTTCCCCGACCGGATCCTCGAGGGCAGGCCCGTCAGGTACACGATCCTGCGCAAGCCGGGCCCGTACGTCCTGGAGGACGTCCCCCAGGGCGAGTGGCACCTGATGGCGCAGTCGATCGCCCCCGGGCGCGAGGACGCCGTCGACCACCCGCCGGGCGGCGACGAGGCGCTGTGCATCGGACGGCACGGGCCGATCACCGTGCGGGGCGGCGCGGAGACGAAGGTCGCCGACCTGCACCTGCGGCCGATGCGGCCCCTCGACCCTCCGGTGCTGCTGGCCCTGCGCGACCTGCTGTCGGTGAATCTGGCCACGAGCACCCCGAGCCCGCGGGCCGAGATGAACGTCCCGCAGCTGACCCACTGAGAGCCCCCACGACGACCCCTGCAGGCCGGCACACGCCGGCCTGTTCGTCGTTTCCGCGGCCTCCGCGGCGCCGGCCGGCTCACGACGTGTCCGGCGACGGCGAAGCGGGAGAAAGGCCCCCCGCTCTCCGGGCGGCGGGAGAGCGGGGGACGGATGCGGTCAGCCCGCCAGGTGGACGGTCATCGGGAGCCCGCCGCGCACCCGCAGCGACAGCATGGGCTCCGGCACCACCTTGTACCCGGGGACCTTGGTGAGCCGCAGCTCACGCGCCACCATGGCGATGACGAACGTCGCCTCCATCATCCCGAGGTGGTTGCCGACGCAGAACCGCGGCCCGGCGCCGAACGGGATGTAGGCGTACCTCGGCCGGTTCACCGGCCGGGCGGGGTCGAACCGGTCCGGGTCGAACCGGTCGGGGTCGTCCCAGAAGGCCGGATGCCGGTGCAGCGTGTACGGGCTGATCAGCACGTCCGAACCCGCCGGCACGTGGTAACCGCCGACCTCGTCGTCGCCCTGCGCCTCCCGGGGCAGCATCCACACCGGGGGGTACAGGCGCATGACCTCCTCCACCACCTGGGCGGTGTACCTGAGCCGGTGGAGGTCCTCGTACACCGGGAGCCGGTCGCCCAGCACCTCCACGGCCTCGGCGTGCAGCCGTTCCCGCACCTCCGGGTGCCGGTCGATCAGGTAGAACGTCCAGGCGAGCGTGCTGGCCGTCGTCTCGTGCCCGGCGAGCAGCAGCGTGACCAGTTCGTCCCGCATGCGCTGCCGGCCGACCCGGTGGTCGGCCTCCTGCCGGGTGGAGGCGATGAGGCGGGACACCACGTCGTCGCCCAGCTCGCCGGGCCGGGCCAGCCGCTCGGCCTCCAGGTGGTCGACGATCCGCTGCAGCTCGGCGCGCGCCCGGCGGAACCGCAGCTGCTTGGGCAGCGGCACCCACATCGGCACCTTGCTGAGCGTGACCAGCTCGAACATCGCCTGGTCCTGCACGGCCTCGAACGCGTGCCCGATGGTCGCGAACGCGCCGAGGTCGGCGTCGAGCAGGGTGCGCCCGAGCACGCCGAGGCTGAGCGCGGTCATCTCCTGCACCACGTCGACCGGCTCGCCCCCGGCATGGGAGCGCAGCCGCTCGACGAGGCCGGCGGCCTCCTTGGCGATGGCCGCGTCCTGCCGGGAGATGCGCTTGTTCTGGAAGACCGGCTGGATCATGCGGCGCTGCTTGCGCCACAGCTCGCCCTCGCTGGTCAGCAGCCCGTCGCCGATGGCACGCCGGGCCTGAACGAGCCCGACGCCCTTGTGGTAGTTGCCGCTGTTGTCGGCGAGCACGTGCTTGGCGTGGTCGGGGTGGTTGAAGAAGTACAGCTTCTTCGGGCCGATGACCAGCCGGGCGGCGTCGCCGTACGTCGCGGCGAGCGCCATCAGCGCGAGCCGGTCGGTGGCCAGCTTCTTGAACAGCCCCGGGCCCGCCCACAGGGGCGGACCCGGGGGGACCCGGCGGCCGCCCTGGGGGGTGGACGGCCGCCGGGACGCCTCGGACCTGGTGACGGTCACGACGGCACCTCGCTCCAGTCGGGGCTGATCTGCCGGAACTTGCCCTTGAAGACGAGCAGGGCGTCCCGGTCGGTCGGCCGGTGCAGCGACACGATCTTCCCTATGAAGATCGTGTGGTCGCCGCCGTCGTAGGTCCGCCACAGTTCGCACTCGAAGCTCGCCAGGGTGCCCGTGAGGAGCGGCACCCCGGTCACCTCGCCGGGAGCCCAGTCGACGTGGTCGAACTGGGCCGCGCCCAGGGTGCGCCAGCGGTCGGCGAAGTGCAGCGCGACGCGTTCCTGGTGCGCGGCCAGCACCGACACGCCGAAGCTGCCGGTGGCGGTGAGGCACTGGTGCATCACGGCGCCGCGGTCGACGCAGATCAGCACCAGTGGCGGGTCGAGCGAGACGGAGGTGAAGGAGTTGGCGGTCATGGCGTGCGGGTTGGGGCCGCCCGTCGTGACCACCGTGACCCCGGTGGCGAAGGTCCCGAACGCCCGCCGCAGCGTGGCGACGTCCGCCACCGGGCGGGATTCCGTGGAGTTGTCGACTTTCACGCTGTCCTCCTGGCTTGCTTCCTGGTCCGCGCCTACGAGGCGTACGGTTCGAGCGCCCGCGCCAGGGCGTCGGGGACCCTGGAGGGGACCGTGCGGGTGTTCGGCCCGCGCATGCACGCCACCCGCTGGCGTCCCCGCGCGATCAGGACCTCGGTGCCGTCCGGGTCGAGCCGGACGTAGTCGAAGCTGAACTCGACCTGGGTCTGGGCCAGCTCCTGCAGCCGCATCCTGATGGACAGCTCGCTGAAGGCCGTGATCTCGGCGAAGAACTCGCAGTCGACCTTCAGCGTGAACAGCTTCAGGTCGTCCTGGAGGTCGGCGAGGACCTCCGGCGCCCGCTCCTTGAGGAACATCTCCCTGCAGCGTCCCTGCCAGCGCAGGTAGTTGACGTAGTACACGTTGCCGACGATGTTGGTCTCTTCGAAGCCGACCGTGTGCAGGTATTCGTAGTACTTGCCCATGGCCTAGGACCGCCCTTCTGTGAGGACCGCGAGCACGACCGGGTGCGGTGCGTCCCGCAGGGTGGTGACGAGCGTCGACACGCGCGCGTCGCCGGCGGCGAAGACCGCCCAGGCGCCGTGCCCGGCCGGGGTGAGGGCGAGCGTGGAGCCGGCGCCGCCGAGGCTTTCGACGGCGGCCAGCACCCGGGCCGCGGCGGTGTCGAGGCCCTCGCCGGTCTGCCGGGAGACCTCCTCGGCGAGCGGCGCGTGGGAACCGAGCAGTTCCCGCCACTCGGCCTGTGTCCGCTCGGCCACCTGCGCGACGGCGGCACCGGCCGCCGTACCGGCCACCAGGAGGGTCAGCCCGGCGCCGTGGGCGGCGGCGACCGGGGTGCCGTCCGCCTCCAGCCGGCCGTCCACCTGCCGCACCTCGACCGGACGGCCGAGGGCGCGCCCGGCGGCCACGGCCGTACGGGCCTCGGCGTCGCCGTCCTCGTCGTACGGCTCCACCGCGACCGCGACGCGCGCGCCCACGAGGTCCTCCAGCGTGCGCTCGAGGTAGGAGCCGAGCAGCGGCGTCACCCACGGCCCGCGTCCGTCCTTCTTGCGCACGGCCTGCAGGCGCAGGCCCTCCCACCGCTCGACGACCTCGCCGGACGGCGTGCGCACGGCGATGTCGTAAATGTAGGTGTCGCCGTCGCGGGAGCGTTCGGTGGCGCAGTAGCGCAGCTCGCCCGCCTCCGCCAGCGCGGCCCCGCCGGGGTGCACGCGCTCGATGCCGACCGGCAGCAGCGTGGCGTCCGGGACGCAGACCTGGTTGCCGTGCATGAGCGCGTCACGCATGCCGGGGTCGCCGAGCAGCAGCTCACCCGACAGGTACCCGGCGAACCAGTCGCGGGCGGACAGCGCCGCGACGTCGGCGTCGACGTGCCGGGCGGCGGCCCGGTGGTAACGGCGCAGCCGGTGGAACCGGGTGCCCTGGAACAGCGTGTCACCGTACATCTCGGTCGCCGGGTCCAGCGGCACCGGGGGCAGCCCCTCGGCGACCTGGTCCGGCGGCCCGGCGGGCGCCGGGTCCGCGGTGTAGCGCAGCCCGGCGCGGAAGTGGTCCACCTCGAAGCCGGTCTCCGCGCTGCGGATCGACACCCGCAAGGTGTCGTCGCCGGTGACGGTGGCGGCGATGCGGATCGTCGTACTGCCCTCCGGCGGCACGATGATGGGCCGCAGGAACTCCGCCTCCTCGATGACCGGCGCCGCCTCGCGCCCGGTGAGGGCGTGGGCGACCTGGGCCATGGCCTCCATGCCGAACACCGCGGGGAACAGCAGGTTCCCGTCGAGCAGGTGGTCGGCCAGGTAGAGGTCGGTGCCGGCGTTCATCTCGGCCTCGGTGACCAGCTCGACGCCGTGGTAGTGGATCAGCGGCTTGTCGACGAACCGCAGCAGCGGCAGCTCCGGCAGGTCGTACCGGACGGTGCCGACACCCTCGGTGCGCCCGCTGATCACGACGATCGAGGGGCTGTCGGGGTCGGTGACCAGGCGCCGCATGATGCCCACGCCCTGCTCGGGGTTGATCGGCGTGATGCCCTTGCGGGCCAGGCCCTCGACGACCGACAGCTTCTCGCCCATGCCGACCTCGGACCACACCGACCATTCCATGCAGATCGCGTGGCACCGCGGGTGCCGTTCGCCGAACTCGCGGGTGAGGTCGGCCATCCAGTCGTTGGCCGTGGAGTAGTGCGCCTCGCCGTGCAGCCCGGCGCGGCCGATGATGCTGCCGAACGTCACCAGCAGGCGCAGCCGCTCCGGTTCGACGGCGTCGAGCACGTTGCGCAGGCCGTCGATCTTGGGGGCGAACGTCCGCCGGAACGCGGCCGCGTCGAGGCTCGGGATGCCCGCCGGCTCGTTGCGTCCCGCGCCGTGCAGGACGGCGGTGACGGGCCCGAGGGCGGCCTCCAGCTCGGCGACGCCGGCGCGGACCTGGTCCGCGTCGGTGACGTCGGCGCGCGCGTAGCGGGCGGTCACGCCCGTGTCGGCGAGCCTGCGCAGGTTGGCCGCGAGCTCCTCGTCCGCCGCGGCGTCCGAGCGGCCGAGGATGGCGAGCCTGGCGCCGCTGTCGGCGGCCACGGCCAGGGCGCACTCGAAGGTGATGCCCTTGCCGCCGCCGGTCACCAGCAGCACGTCGTCCGCGCCCAGCGGCTGGACGGTACGGGCCGGGGTCACGGGCAGCACCCGCAGCGTCGGCACGCGCCGCGCGCCGTGCTCGTCGTAGAACGCCTCGGCGAACCGGGTGGTCGCGGCGACCTCGCCCACGACCCAGCCGACCGCCTCGTCCGTCACCGGCACGTGGACGACGGTGGTGCGGAGGTGCGGCGCCTCAAGCTGCAGCGTCTTGGCCAGCCCGGCCGCGCCGCGGTCGTGCTGGACGACCACGAAGCGGGTGCCCTCGGGGCTGCCGGCCGCCGTCTTGGCCGCAAGCAGCGCCTGCTCCAGATGCTCCTCTGCGCAGTTCTGCGGCAGGACCACCAGTACACCGGAACCGACCTTCCCGCGTTCGAGCGCCTCGCGCAGCGGCCCGGCGAGGGGGGAGTCCCCGGCCGCGTACAGCTGCCACGGGCCGTTCTCCTGCGGGGAGGTGCGGGCCGGCAGCGGCAGCTCGTCCAGGTCGACGGCGAACGCCCGCGCCCAGGGGGCGGCGCCCGCCACGATGGCGGGAGCCTTGGAGTCGGCCGCGCCCGCGTTCTGCGCCAGCGCGTCCAGCGCCTCCGACAGCTCGCGCAGGCTCGCCGTCGCCAGGTTCGTCGGCGCGTGGGAGGCCGGCACGCCGAGCCGCTGGGTGGCCTGGTCGATGATGTGCATGACCGTGACCGAGCTGAGGTGCAGCTCGTCCAGCGGCCTGCTGTCCGCGCTGACCATCTCCAGCGGCAGCTCGGCCCGCTCGGCGGCCAGGCGGCGCAGCAGGTCGATGCTCGACTCGGCGGCGCCGCCGGCAGCCGGGGCCTCGGCGGTGGCGGCGGGCGCCGCCGCGACGGCCGAGGCCGCCGCGGCGCCCCCGATGCGCACCTCCGGGGCCTTCTCGGTCGGGTTCTGGAAGAACGAGAACTCCGCGCCGACCTCCAGCGGCCGGACCAGCCGGCCGTGGAACAGCTCCTCGTGCACGACCGGGACACCCGCGACGTACGCCGCGCCGGCCACCCGCAGCAGCCCGGTCAGCGACTCGTCGTCGGTGTCCAGGGCGACGGCGGGCACGTCGGTCACCGACGACGCCAGCCCGCTGAGCACCCGGCCCGGCCCGACCTCGACGAACAGGTCGATGCCCTTGGCCGCCCGCTCCACGGCCTGCGTGAACAGCACCGGGTCGGTGATCTGCCGGTGCAGCAGCGCCGGGATGTCGATGTTCGACGGCAGCGTCTCCCCCGTGACGGTGGAGACGATCTGCCGCCCGATCGGGGCGAACTCCTCCTCGGCGAGCCGCTCGCCGAACGCGTCGGCGGCCGGCGCGACCAGCGGCGAGTGGAAGGCGTGCGAGACGGCGAGGCGGGTCCACTTCAGGCCCGCGGCCGTCGCCTTGCCGCCGAACGCCTCGATGGCGTCCACGGGCCCGGCGACGACGGTCTGCTCGGGCCCGTTGTACCCGGCGATGACGACCGGCAGGTCGGCGATCAGGTCGTTCACCGCGTCGGGCGTCGCGCGGACGCCCGCCATGGTGCCCGAGGCGCTGTGCTCGGTCATGGCCTTGCCGCGGGCGGCGGCCAGGCGCAGCAGGGCCTCCTCGTCGAGGGCGCCCGCCCAGTGCAGGGCGGAGATCTCGCCGAGGCTGTGGCCGACCGCGACGTCCGCCTCGACCCCGATGGTGGTCAGGGCGCGCAGCCCGGCGATCGAGCCGGTGACGATGCGGGGCTGGGCCACCGCGGTCGCCACCATGTCGCCGCCGGTGGGCAGCTTCGCCTGGAGGTACACCTCCTCCACCTCGGGGAAGCGCCGCCGCAGCGCGCCGCCGCTGGTGCCGCGCCCCGAGCCCTGGCCCGGGAACAGGAAGCCGACGCGTCCGGGCCCGTCCGCGTGACCGAGGAAGGCCCGGCCGTCGGAGGCGAACAGGCTGGTCTCGCCGGCGTCGAGCGCGTCGAGCACCCGGCGCAGCTGCCGTTCGGCGTCCTCGGGCGAGGTGACCACGACGGCGGCGCGGAACGGCAGGTCGCGCAGGTCCCGCTGCAGCGTGGCAGCGAGGTCGGCGAGCTGGGCGTACGACACCGCGGGGACGAAGTCGGCCAGTTCGGCGAGCCGCTCGCGCAGCGCCTGCGGCGAGGCGGCGTCGGCGAGCAGCAGCTCGGCGTCCTGCAGTGACGCGGCCAGCGTCTTGGTGCGGGTGGACGGCCGCTTGCGCGGGCCGGTCTTCTCCAGCACCACGTGGGTGTTGATGCCGCCGAAGCCCATGGCGGTGACGCCGGCCCGCACCGGGGTCCGCGCGGGCCACGGCTCGGCCTTGCGCAGGGCGCGCAGCGGCGCCGACTCCCCGGTGAGGATCTCGTGCGGGTCGACGCAGCCGATGGCGGGCGGGAGCACCTGCTCGTGCACCGCCATCGCGGCCTTGATCAGCCCGGCGACGCCGGCCGCGGCCTTGGCGTGCCCGATCATCCCCTTGATGGACGTCACGGCGGCGGCGCCGGGCTCGGCGCCCGCCTCGGCCCTGGCCTGCGACAGCGCGGTCAGCTCGGTGGCGTCACCGACCGCCGTGCCCGTGCCGTGGCCCTCGAACAGGCCCACCGTCTCGATGCCGAACCCGGCCCGCTCGTAGGCCCGCCGCAGCGCCAGCTTGTACCCGCTGACCTCGGGGCGGGTGATGCCGCCCTTGCCGTCGGAGGAGATGCCCCAGCCGGCGATGGTGGCGTAGACGCGGCGCCGGGCCTCGACGGCCTCCTCCTCGCGCATCAGCACGATCATGCCGCAGCCCTCGCCCGGCCAGAAGCCGTTGGAGTGGCGGTCGTACAGCCGGAAGTCGCTCTTGGCCAGGGCGCCGGTCTTGGCGAAGCCCACGATCTCGAACGGGTCGATGGACAGGTCGACGCCGCCGGCGATCGCGACGTCGACCTCGCCGTCGATGAGCGCCTTGCACGCCGTCGTCACCGACAGCAGCGAGGAGGAGCAGGCGCCGTCGACGGTGTAGCCGCCGCCGTTGAGGTCGAAGTGGTTGCAGATCCGCCCGGCGATGGTGTTCGACAGGCCGCCCGCCAGGGTGTCCTCGTCGATCCCAGGGAACGGGCTCTTGTAGGTCGCCTCCAGGTCCGACAGCAGGCCTTCGAGCCGGTCGTCGTCGAAGCCCTGCTCCTTGAGCACCGCGGCCACCGTGCGGCGGACGTACGGCCAGCGCAGCCGCATGACGTTGGCCCTGGTGAACTCGCCGGTCAAGGTGTTGCCGACCACCACGCCGGTGCGCTCCCGGGGCAGGCCCTCCGCCCCGGGGAAGCCCGCGTCCGCCAGCGCCCGGCCCGCCATGTCGAGGGCGAGCCAGTGCGTCAGGTCGGTGGAGCGGTAGGTGCTACCGGCGATCTTGTAGCCCACCCGGTCGAACTCGTACCCCTCGATCACCGCGGCGGTGCGGGCGTAGAAGGTGTCGGGGTGCGCCGGATCGGGGTGCCAGTAGTCCGACAGGCGCATGCGCACGTCGGGGAGCCTGCGGAAGGCACGGCGACCGGCGAGAGCGTTCTCCCACAGCTCTCTCGGCGAGGCGGCGTCCGGGTAGCGGCACGCCATGCCGACGATCGCGATCCTGCTCATACGGCCGCGACCTCTTTCCCGGCGGGCTTGCCCTTCTCCACCGGCAGGTCGGCGATGGCCTGGATCGCCGCCTGCGCCTCGCGCTGCTTGCGGGCCTTCTCCATGAAGTGGATCGACCAGTGGAAGCCGCCGCGGATGGCGCAGACGGCGGCGGTGGCGAAGAAGATGGCGTAGGAGATGTGCACGGCGGTCAGCAGGCCGTACATCAGGGCGACGCCGCCGCCGAACAGCACCTGGTTGGCCGGCTTGGACGGGCTGGTGCCCGGGTCGGTGATCATGTAGTTGCTGAACAGCACGAACGCGACACCGGTCATCATGCCGAGCGCGGCGGGGATCGAGGTGCCGAACAGGATGCCGCGGACGATCGACTGGAGGGCGAAGACGCCGACCCAGCCGGCGATGAGCGGCATGCGGTTGGTCAGCTTGCCGTTCAGCATCGTGCCGCCGAGGATGATGATGGCCGGGATCAGCCAGTCCACCCAGGTGTCGACGTGCTCGGTGAAGTGGTACGGCGGGGCGATGCTGGCCCAGGGGAACAGCAGCAGGATGACGGCGATGCCGAAGTTCGACGGGTTCATGTAGTGCCGCATCCGGCCCTTGATGGGCGTGCGCAGCACCCACTTGGCGCCGACCGCGACCATGACGCCGAAGATGAGCACCCACAGCCGGTCGTTGACGTAGATCAGCATGTTCATCGCGAGGCTGCTGATGTGCGCCGGGTACAGGAACTCCATCAGGCCGCGGAAGCCGTTGCCCTGGTAGCGCGGCGCGCGCTTCTCGGCCTTGGCGCCGATGTACTCAAGGCCGATCTCGGTGGCGTAACCGGTCGCCAGGGCGATGAAGGGCCACAGCCACGGCTGCTCGAAACCGAGGATCGTGAAGCCGACGATGTTGAAGACGCTGATCGAGATCGCGAAGTTGCGCAGGGCGATGACCACCTTGGGGTCATGACGCGGCGGCGCACTGGGTTTCTTGTCCGACATGTCGATCACTTCTCCTTGGCCTGCTGGCCGAGCTCGAGGCAGTGCCGGCCGGGGTTGAGCTGGAGGTCCTGGTCGCGTACCTGTCCGGTACGGTCGCGCCACTGCAGGTGCACCTTGAGCGGCCCGGCGACGTTCTGGCCGAGGCCGATGTGCACCTCGCTGCTGCGCCGGCCGGAGTGGCCGCTGCTGCCGTCGACGCGGCCGATGAACTTGCGCCCGTCGGCGGTGGTGACGGTGACCTGGGCGCCGGTGACCGGGGAACCGGCGCCGGGGAGGGTGCCGGCGGTCACGCCGCTGTCGCGGGTGAGCTGCAGGGTGAGGTAGGCGCCGGTGCCGGGGCTCTGGTTGGAGTAGAAGACCGGCTCGCCCCACTGCCGGGCGATGGCGAAGTCGATGCGGCCGTCGCCGTCGGCGTCGCCGGTGGCGATGCCGCGGGTGGGCGTCGGGATGGCGAGGCCGAGCTCGGGGGCGAGGTCGGCGTACCGCCCGTCGGGGCCCTTGACGAAGAACTTCATCGTCTGGTGCCCGCCGATGTCGTCACCCGCGCGGGCGTTCGGCCACCAGAACGGGTTCTGCAGCAGTTCGTCGTTGGCCGTGGCCAGCTCCTGCAGCTGCGGCCAGCGGTCGGTCTGGCCCTTGACGAAGCCGGTCGCCTGGGCGATCGACAGCTCGCCGCTGTTGTTGAAGTCCTCGATCTTGGGGTCCCAGCCCCAGCCGGACCACGCGGTGCCGTTGGGCGCGCTCTCGTCCTTCCACGGCGCCACGCCCTCGCGCAGCTTCGAGCGCAGGTCGGCCTGGTTCTTGGCCGTGGAGATGTACTGGAAGTTGCTCTCCTCGATGCCCCAGGAGGTGGTGATGTTGCTGACGAACATGTCGTAGATGCCGTCGTGGTTGAAGTCGCCGAAGTCGACACCCATGCCCTTGAAGGAGTCGTTGCCGACCGACTTGGACTTGGGGACGATCGGCGAGCGCACGCCCTCCACCGGGGAGAGCTTGATGTGCCCCGGGGTCGAACGGTTGTAGAACATGCGGTCCGGGCCGAAGTCGTTGGCCAGGTACAGCTCGGGCAGCTGGTCGCCGTCCAGGTCGGTGGCGGCGGCGCCCAGCTCCCAGCCCTTGGAGGCCGTCTTGGACAGCACGTTGTCCAGGCACTGGTAGCTGACGCCGTTGGCCGAGGCCCCGGTGAAGCGGAAGAAGTAGTCCTCGCCACCGTTGTGGCCGTCGGACATCGAGTGGTTCATGTGCACGCCACCGCTCTTGGTGGGGTCGAGCACCGGACCGTCGGCGAAGTAGTTGCCGATGAAGATGTCGTCGTGCCCGTCGCCGTCGAAGTCGGCCACGGTGGCGGCGTTGGTGTTCCACTGCTTGCCGGTGTAGACGCCGTTGGTGGAGTTCGGGCCCGGCACCAGTTCGACGGGCTGGTAGGCGTCGGCCGACAGCTTGGCCGCGCCGGGCTTGGCCAGGTAGATGATCGGAGTGCGGCCCCACATGTAGACCAGCAGGTCGAGGCGGCCGTCCTCGTTGTAGTCACCGGGGACGCAGCCCATGGGCGCCATGTGGTCGTTCATCGGCAGCGGCGCCGGGTTCAGCGCGAACGGCGCGTACCGGTCGGCGCGCGCGCCCGGGGTGGGCGTCACCACGACCTGGTCGATGCGCGTGTCCACCAGGCACAGGTCGTTGGACAGGCCGTCGCCGTCCAGGTCGTTCATGGCGATGGCCGCGCCGACCGAGGAGATCCAGGCGTCGATGTGCGTGTAGTCCTTGTTCACCTTACGGATCGACTGCTCCGGGAAACCGCCGGGCAGGGCGATCGACAGCGGCTTGAACGAGAACTTGCTCGCCATGTTCTCGGTCTCGGCCGCGGAGTACGAAGGCAGACGAGCGATCAGGAAGACGCTCGTGACGAGCACGAGCGCGACGATTCCCGCCAGCTGTCTGCGCAGCCAGCCAAGGGTCGCGGTCACCGGCTAACACCTCCAATAGATACGAACTGGTCGGCGATGCGCTGCCGCCACACCTCGTAGGCCGGCACATCACCCGTGATGGGCTGGTCGGGGCGGCATTCTTCGCTGATGCGGGCCGCCTGCCGCGGCGTCACGCCGCAGAAGACCGCCGTGGCGGCCTCGGTCGCGGGGACGACCAGGCCGGGACGCACCCGGGCCTCGGCCGCGAACGCCGAGCCCTGGGCGAGCTGGGGACGGTGGGCGCCCGCCCGGTCCCGGAAGGCCCGCAGCTCGTCGCCGTCCGCCCCGCAGGCGTAGGTGGCGGCGAGGCCGGAGCCGGCGTACAGGTCGCCCCGGCGGTGCTCGGGGAACTTCTCGATCAGGGTCGCCACGACCTCGGGGTCGGTGCCGCCGACGAACCACATGGCCCGCCCGATGCCCTGGTCGATGACGCGGTTGGCGTACCCGGCGGGCGCGTCGGACGGCCACGGGAAGCGCGGGTCCTGGTACTGGCCGTGGACGTACTGCTCGGTGCGGAAGTAGGCCTGGTGGAAGCCGTATCCGTCGAGCGCCAGGTAGCGCAGCAGGGGGTCGGGGACGTGCAGTTTCCCCCACAGGAACTTCGGCAGCCGGGCCATGGCCCAGCCGACGCCTACGTAGATCAGGTAGACCTGGGAGGCGCCACCCGGCTGGGCGAGGAAGTCGGCGACCTTGCGCCCGCCCTGGAAGGGCATCGCGTCGAGGATGCCGAAGGCCATGCCGGCGCCTTCGTAGGCGAACCCGCGCCAGCGCGGGGGGATCTCCTCCAGGCGCTCCTCGGCCTCGGCGGGCGTACGCGCCTCGGCGGCGTAGGCGTAGCCGGTGAGGAACATCTCGCCGACGGTCTCCAGGAGGTCGCGGGCTTCCGGGCTCTTGACGTGGAAGCCGCGCGTGGAGAGCTTCGTCTCGGAGACGTCAGGGGTGATGATACGGCGTCTCAACGACCGCAGAAAGCTGGCCAATTGCCTCTCCCTCTCCGGAGTTTCCCCTTCTCAACGGGGTTCGTGTCGTGGTGGAAATCAGCAGTGCCGCCGTCGTCCGGGCGCGTTCACGGAAAAGGGCGGCCGGTTTCCGGGCACGTTCGGCGGAACGCAGGGCGAAAGGAATGGAAAGGAGCCCCGTCCTGCGCCGGACGGTTTCCGCGCCGCGCTCACCCGCCTCCCCCGGCCGGCGGGCCGCGGGGGTCAGCCCGGGACGCCGGCCCCGGACGTGGCGAAGTGGGCGCGGACGCGCTCGCGCCACAGCTCGTAGGCGGGGACCGCGGCGGAGGCGCCGGGCTCCACCTCGGTGCCGTCGGCGAGCCCGACGGCGTCCTCGATCGACAGGCCGGTCAGGACGGCGGTGGCGATCTCGGTGTGCGGGGGGACGAAGCCGGCGAAGCTGCGCGCCTTGGCCGCGAAGACGGCGCCCTGGGCCAGCTCGGGCCGGCGGTCACCGGCCAGGCGGGCCAGCTCGGCGAGGCCGTCGGGGTCGCTGCCGCCGGCGAACGTCGCGGCCAGGCCGACGCCGCTCCACAGGTCCGGCCGGCGGTTCTCGGCGAAGCCGTCCACCCGGGCCGCGATGTCGGCGACCCGCCCGCCGTGGATGAACCACAGGGCCCGGCCGATCCCCTGGTCGGCGGCCCGGAGGAAGTAGTCCGGGTCACCCTCCCAGGGGTACGGCGCGGGCCGGTGCTGCTCGTCGACGAAGCGCTTGGTGTCGAAGTAGGCGCGGTCGAAGCCGTAGCCGTCGACGGCGAGCCAGCTCATCGTCGGGTAGTACGCCGAGCCGCTCAGGTCGGGCATGATCTTCTTCCACAGGGGCCTGGGCAGGCGGGCCATGGCGAAACCGATTCCGATATAGGTGAGGAAGATGTGCGGCTGCCCGGGGCCGAGTAAAAGATCCCGGGTCCGATTGCCGCGCCAGCCCGACATGGCGTCGACGATCGTGAATCCCATCGTCGCGCCTTCGTAGGCGAAACCTCGGAACTCCTGGTCGACCAGGCTCAGGCGGCGTTCGACCTCCCATTGGTCGCGCGCGTCGATCGCCCACTCGAATCCACAGATCACCGACTGCGGAATCGCCTCCAGCCGGCGCGTCGCGTCGGTCGGTGTGACGGGAAAGCCTCGCGCACCGAAAGTCACCTCGGCCAGCGATGGCGTCAACAAGAGTCTGCGCACTGAACCTAACAGGGTTGGCATATCGCTCCTCACCTTCGCCATCAGCCGATGATCGACACAAGCACCAGCTGGACCATTTCATGGTCATATGGTGGCCGGAAAGTTACATCTCCCGTATTGCGGTGCTAAGTAATGATCTGTAATGAATCCCGGTACGACGTGCGGTAACCGGGGCCGTACATGATCGAAGCCCCCGCGCCGGCGCGGGGGCTTCGATCATGTACGGCCGGACGAGGGCCGGCGTTCGTCTAACGGGTCCAGCCGCTGACCCTCCAGGCGTCGGCGTCGGAGGCCGGGGCGATGGGCCGCAGCGCCGCACGCGGGGCGTCCACCCAGGCCGGAGGGGTGGGGAGGGGCTCCGCCTGCTCGGCGGCGACCGTGGCGCGCGCGGCGAGCACCATGATCAGGGCGGCCAGCTCCTCGGCGGTCGGATTGCCACGCACCACCTTCAGGTACAGATCCTGCGCCACGTCGCACCTCCAGGTCGCGGCTCCTGTCACGAGGGTCCCTTTCGCGCGGGAGCGCGCACAACTCCTCGAATGCGGACCTGCCGTCAAGCGGCGGCGGTGGCAGCAAGCGGACGCGCCGGGGCAGTTTGATGAAGCGCCGGCACCTTTCTCCCGCGACGCGGAAAGCGCAAAGTTGGTTGTGCGAGAACGAAATGACAACCGACAGAAAGAGGATTTGAATGACGATCGCACTGGCCATTCCGGTTCGTCCCGACGCGGTGAAGCTGACGGACACCCCCGTTTCGTTCGGTGATTCCTCTGGAATGGAATGGCCCGCGCGGCCCCCGGCCGTGCCCTTGGGCGACCAGACGTCGTCCGGTCCCCACATCACCCTCGAGACCAATGAACCCGGAATCCGGGGACTGTTCGGTTACCGCCCGGAGACCGCCGTGCCTCTGAAGCTGTTGTCGGAGGTGCTGCTGTGCGGGGACAGCACGTTGACGCGTGGCGAGCGCGAACTTATCGCGGCGTACGTGTCGGCGTTGAACCGATGCCGGTTCTGTTTCTACACGCACTCGGCCTTCGCGGCCGTGCGGTCCTCCGACGGGATGTCGGTGGTCGAGCTGGTGTGCGCCGATCTTGAGACGGCGCCGCTCGAGGACAAGTTGAAAGCGCTGCTGCGCATCGCGGCGGCCGTACAGGAAGGAGGCAAATCGGTCACGGCCCGGCATGTGACCGACGCGCGGGACGCCGGCGCCACCGACGTGGAGATCCACGACACCGTTCTGATCGCCGCCGCGTTCTGCATGTACAACCGCTACGTCGACGGGCTGGCCACGTTCGCCCCGGACGACCCGTCGGTGTACCTGGCGCGGGCCAAGATGACCGACGGATACGTCTCCATCCCGTACGGGCCACAGGAAGGGGGGTGACGGACATCATCCCGCCGGCGGACCCGGGGAGGTGAGACGACGACGTGCAGGTACCCGTCCAGCCGACCACAGGAGGTGGAAAAGCCGCTTCGATGACCTGTTCAGCCGACCCGAGGAGGTGACAGACGCCACGACGCCCGCCGATCATCACGACCACAGGAGGTGAGACGTCCTTGTACGACGCCGGCCCGACAGCGGGAGGTGAGGCACCGATCAGAAGCCAGTAGACCGGCCGACACCAGGAGGTGAGAGAACCGAGATCGACGCGCACCGGAGGAGAAGGGATTCAAGGCACCCCGTCAGGCAGGCGTGCCGCCGTCACAGAAAGGAATACGCGAACAGCCTGAGGACGAAAAGCGAATCGGCCACCCGGGACCAGAAGCCCGCACACGGCGCGGATACCAGAGCCGGGTGGCCGCTTTCACCGAAAGGCAGGTGATGCCAGGAGGACCGACCGGACGATATCGACGCCGGCCACGGACGAAAGGAGTAAGCCGCCCGCGCCCCCGATCACAGGAATAGGAGAGTGCGCACCGGTCAGGAGAAGAATTCTTCGATGACGTAGGAGTCCTGCGGGAAGCTCCACCGCTCGGTGATCTTCCCGTCGGAGACATGGAACACATGGACGCCGCGCTCGTCCAGGATCTTGCCGTCGCGGTTCCCGCGGATGCGCAGCAGCACCGCGACGTGCTCGTCATCGGCCAGGAAGGCATCCGGTTCGTACCTCAGCGAACCGTCCGTCGTCTCGGAGAGCCGCTTGACGTAGTCCAGAACGGCCTCTTTGCCGACGTGGTCGCCGGCGAGCGACCCCCGGCCCGGAACGTGGAAGACGACGTCGTCGGCGACGAGATCGCCGACGGCCTCCAGGTCACCCTTGGCGATTGCGTCATAACTCTCGCGGGCCGGATTGACGTTGGGATGTTCGGACATCAAAGCCTCCTCATGATGGTGCGGATCTTTTGGGGGGGCGACGGTGACGCTACGCCGGACGAGATCAGTAAACAAGGGAGTGAGAAGAGACTTACTTATCGGTCACGTAGCGATAACGGAGGCGCCGACCACAGAAACCCCTACGCCCTAACCCCTAAATCGGACGGACACTAATCGATGACATTGACAGCCATACGGTGATGTGGCGACCATGAACGCTTGTCGGACGGATGTGAATTCCCCCAGTACGAGCTCGCCGGTAAGGAAGCGCCAATGCCCCACATCACCCTCAACTCCGACGAGCCTGGGATTCGCGGCCTGTTCCGGTTCCGCCCGGAGACCGCACGCCCGCTCAACGAACTGGTGGAGGTGCTGCTGCGGGAGGACGACACGCTGAGCCGCGGTGAGCGCGAGCTGATCGCGGCGTACGTCTCGGCACTGAACGAATGCACCTACTGCTTCTCCGCACACGCCGCGTACGCCGCCGCGCAGCTGCCGCAGGGCATGGAACTGGTGGAGCAGGTCCGGGCCGACCTTTCGGCGGCGCCGCTGCCGGACAAGATGAAGGCCCTGCTCGAGGTCGCGGGCGCGGTCCAGCGGAGCGGGCGGAACGTCACCCCCGAGCTCGTGGCCGCCGCCCGCGAGGCGGGGGCGACCGACCGGGAGATCCACGACACCGTCCTGATCGCCGCGGCGTTCTGCATGTTCAACCGCTACGTCGACGGCCTGGCCACCGCGCTCCCCGAGGACCCCGGCTTCTACGCCGCGCGGGCCAAGCGCATCGTCGCGGACGGCTACCTGGCGCTGCTGGCCGAGACCGGGCACCGGTCCTGACATCCCGGCCCGTCACCGGGCGATCCCACCCCCCGCAGAAGACCACCGACCGTGGAGGATCCATGGCCAGCCACTCGAGCGCGTTACCGCCCAGCGCGGGGTTCCTGAGCTCGCTGAACACCGACCGCCACCGCCTCGGCCTGAACCTCTTCATGCTCGTCGTGCTGGCGCACTGGGCCGAGCACGTCGTGCAGGCCATCCAGATCTACGTCCTCGGCTGGCCGGTGCCCGAGGCGCGCGGGGTGCTCGGGCTGCCGTTCCCCTGGCTGGTCACCTCCGAGTGGATGCACTACGGCTACGCGCTGGTCATGCTGGTCGGGCTGATCCTGTTGCGGCGGGGCTTCACCGGGCGGGCGCGCACCTGGTGGAACATCTCGCTGGGCATCCAGGTCTGGCACCACTTCGAGCACCTGCTGCTGCTCCTGCAGGCCATGACCGGCTACCACCTGCTGGGCCGGCCGGTGCCGACCAGCATCATCCAGCTGCTGGTGCCCCGCGTCGAGCTGCACCTGTTCTACAACGCGATCGTGTTCGCGCCCATGGTCGTCGCCATGTGGCTGCACCGCAGGCCGAACGCCACCGAGCGGGCGGCGATGGCCTGCCGCTGCGCCGTCATCGTCGCCTGATCTCCGAAGGCACACCGCAGCGGAGGGCGCCGCGCCGCTCCGCCCGTGAAGTACGCATCCGAACGGATGGGGGAGGACCAAGATGGAAACCGGCGACCACGTCCACCGGTACCTGATCGTCGGCGCCGGGCCGGCGGGAGTACAGCTGAGCTACTTCCTGCAACGCGCGGGGGCCGACTACCTCACGCTGGAACGCGCGGAGGTCCCGGGCTCCTTCTTCCGCCACTACCCCCGGCACCGCAGGCTCATCTCGCTCAACAAGGTGAACATCCCGGACGACGACCCGGAGATCGCCCTGCGGTGGGACTGGAACTCCCTGCTCAACGACTCCCCCGACCTGCTGTTCCCCAAGTACTCCACCGAGTACTTCCCCTGCGCCGAGGACCTCGTGCGCTACCTGGCCGACTTCCAGCGCGAGCACGACCTCAACGTGCGGTACGGCACCTCGGTGGACCTGGTCGAGAAGGTCGACGGCCGTTTCGTGGTGCACGCCGGGGACGAGGTGTTCCACGCCGAATGCCTCATCATGGCGACCGGCTGGGGCGGGCCGCACATCCCGGACATCCCCGGCATCGAACTGGCGACCGGGTACGAGGAGCTGTCGACGAACGGCGAGGACTACACCGGCAAGCGGGTCCTGGTCATCGGGAAGGGCAACGCCGCCTTCGAGACGGCGCAGGCCATGCTGCCGCACGCCTCGGTGATCCACCTGGCGAGCCCGAGCCCCGTCCGGCTGGCCTGGACGACCAAGCACCCCGGCCACGTGCGCGGCCAGTACGGCGCGTTCCTCGACAGCTACTGGTTCAAGACCCTGCACGGCGTGCTCGAATGCGAGGTCGACCGGATCTGGCGCGAGGGCGAGGTGTTCAAGGCGGAGATCACCTACACCCTCGCCGAGGGCGAGAAGGCGCTGCTGGAGTACGACACGGTGCTGCGCTGCACCGGCTTCCGGATGGACACCGGCGTCTTCGACGCCTCCTGCCGCCCCGAGCTCGCCCCGAACGGGCGGATGCCGGCCATCCGCCCCGACTTCCAGTCCGCCAACGTCGACGGCCTGTACTTCGCCGGAACGCTCATGCAGGCCCGCGACTTCAAGCGCGCCTCCTCGGCGTTCATCGACGGGTTCCGCTACAACCTGCGCACCCTGGCGGCCCTCCTCGCCGAGCGGTACGAGGACGTCCCGCTCGAGGTGAACGTGCTGCCCGCCGACCCGGACGCGCTGACCACGACCATCCTCGACCGGGTCAACTACAGCTCCGCGCTGTGGACGCAGTTCGAGTACCTCTGCGACGTCTACGTGGCCGGCGAGCCGGGCGGGGAGATCCGTCACTACGCCGACCTGCCCGAGGACTATGCCGTCGAGCGCTTCGCCGGCAGCCCCCTCTGCTTCACCGTCACCCTGCGGTGGGGGCGGGCCGACTACGGCGACGTGTTCGCGATCAAGCGGCACCCGGTGCCCGACCGGGCGGAGGAGAGCGCGTTCCTCCACCCGGTCGTCAAGGCGTGGCGGCACGGCGAGCAGGTGGGCGAGCGCCACCTGCTCGAAGACCTCCTCGCCCAGTGGCGCGACCGGGTACGGCACGTCGAACCCCTGCGTGAGTTCCTGGCCGCCCGCCTCGCCGAGATCCCCGAACCGGTGGGAGGGCGCTGACCGCTTTCGGACAGGCTGAAGGCCCGGCGACCGTGAGGCCGCCGGGCCTTCAGCCGCCGGACGCCCGCGGCCGGGCGTCCCTTCTCACTCGTCGGCCTCGTCCAGCAGGTGCTCGACGAGGTGGTCGACCACGTCCTCGGGACGCCCGCGCCGCTCGTAGGCCGCCCTCTGGCGCGCCGCCCCGGTGCCGCCGGCGCGCAGCCGCGCGAGCCGCCGGGTCACCAGGTCGAGGTCGCCGGTCTCCTCCAGGGCCGGGCCGATGTGCCCGAGCAGCGTGGCGAGGAGATCGTCGGCGGGAAGCAGGCGGCCGGTCAGCGGGTCGACGCCGTGACCGTCCAGCCCGTCGCGGGCCGCCCGCCAGTACGCCACGCGAAGGCGCTCGGCCGACAGCTCGGGGCCGGGGTCGCCGCGCTCGACGCGCTCCAGCGACTCGACGACCAGGGCGCGGATCACGGCCGCGAGCAGCGCGGACTCCCCCGCCGTGGCGGGGACGTCCGTCACCCGCACCTCCAGGGTGGGCAGGTGCGCCGAGGGCCGGACGTCCCAGAAGATCGTGCCGGGGTCCACGAGGGCGCCCGACTCGGTGAGCGCGGCGATCAGCTCGTCGTACTCGGCGAGGGACGCGAAGTACGGCGGTGGGCCGGCCACCGGCCACTTGCCCCAGGTGAGCGTGCGCCAGCCGGCGTACCCCGTGTCGCGGCCGGTCCAGAACGGCGAGTTGGCCATGAGCGCGATCAGCACCGGCAGCCACGGCCGCAGGTGGTTGCTCACCAGCACCGCCCGCTCCCGGTCGGGGAGGTGCACGTGGACGTGCCCGGCGCAGATGCTCTGCTCGTCGTGCAGGGAGCGGTAGTTGGCGATGCCGACGCCGTACCGGGGGTGGTCGGTGATGGGCGGCGGGACGGCGTCCCCGAGCACGGGCGTGCCGGACGCGACGACGGCGAGCCCCTGCCGCCGGGCCGCCTCGGCGACCACCGCGCGCATCGCCCGCAGCTGCGCCTCCAGATCGCCGATGCCGGCGCAGGGATCCGTCTTGGCCTCCACCTGGAAGCGGGTGATCTCGGTGCACACCCGCGCACCGAGCTCCCCGGAGGCGGCCTCGACCACCGCGGCCGCCTCCGGCGCCACCTCGCGCGTCACGGGATCGACGACCAGATATTCCTCCTCCACCCCAATAAGCGGGCAGAGCGCATCAAAAGGCGCCGAATGTGGTGAATCCACCGTCGCCGTCATATTCCACCTCGGGAAGCGTCACCGATAACCTTCACAGCCCAACTACGCCACGCTACCGACCTTCATTCCTCCCCGACGGCCTTCCCGCCGAAGAAGGCACACGACAAGAAGAAGCCCGCCGGCCACACTCACGCGCTCACACGCCCCCCCAAGAGCAGCAGGCCGACCATCGGACAGCACACCACAAACACGACTAATACCCATCAAGACCTCAAACCCCGCCCAGCCATAACAGCCAGCGGGTGAGCGGAGGAAACGGTGATGGGACTGTCGCGGAAGGGACACCTGTCCGCCTTTCTCTAGCTATGTAGAGTTCGGAATATGTCGAATAGCCCCCGGATGACGTTGCAGATTCAGGCGGTCCTGCGCGCGCTGCTCGGGGAGCCCGGGCGGGAGCGGTACGGGCTCGAGTTGTGCGAGGAGACGGGGCTGCCGAGCGGCACGGTCTACCCGATCCTGGCGCGGCTGGAGCAGATCGGCTGGGTGGAGAGCCGGTGGGAGGATCCGGACGCGCACGTGAGCGAGGGCCGTCCCCGGCGCCGCTACTACCGCATGACCACCGACGGCGCCGAGCTGGGCCGCGAGGCCGTCGCCAAGGCGTACCGTTCACGCAGGCAGCCCCTCCCCGCCTGGCTCCCCCGCCCCGGCACCGCCGGAGGCACGTCATGAGCGAGGGATGCGAAGGGCCGGCGGAGCGCACCACACGGCAACCGAAGGAACCCGGGCGGGCGGCGGAGCGAACCACACGCCCACTGGAGGAAACCTCACGGCCGGCGGGTGGCGGGGGCGGGCGGATGGATTCGGCCATAGGGACGTTGCTGGACGCGCTGCCGGACACGTTCGACGCAGGAGGGTCGCGGCTGGTCGAGCGGGCGTACACGGTGGCCGCCTACTGGCATCGTGACCAGAGGCGGTACAGCGGCGACCCGTACATCACGCACCCGGTGGCCGTCGCCGTGATCCTCGCCCGGCTCGGGGCGGACCACGAGACGCTGTGCGCGGCGCTGCTGCACGACGTGCTGGAGGACACCGGCTGCTCCGAGGCCGAGCTGGCCCACGAGTTCGGCGAGCGGATCACCGGCATCCTCCGGGCGCTGCGCGACCTGGACGCCCCGGTGGACCGGCCGGCCGGGTGGGAGGCGTCGGCCGACGAGGCGGTACTGCTGCTCAAACTGGCCGACCGCCTGCACAACCAGCGCACGATGGAGTTCCTGCCTCCGGAGAAGCGGCGGATGAAGTCGCGGGAGAGCCTGGAGGTCTACGCCCCGCTGGCCCGGCGGCTGGGCCTGGACGCGGTCGGGCGTGAGCTGGAGGAACTCGCGAGGGCGACCCTGTCCGCGGCCGTCCCCGTCGCCGTCCCCCTCCGGCCCGTCGGGAACGGGCACGGCGACGGCATGACCGTGTTCTTCCGGGTGCTCGCGGCCGGCGCCGTCATCCTCCCGGCGGCGGCCAGGGCGCGCTGGCTGGAGGAGTGGCTCGGTGAGCTGCACGCGCTGCCGGGCAGGCCCGCCCGCGCCCGCTTCGCCGCGCGGCTGCTCCTCGGCATGCCGTCGATGGCGGCGACCCTGCGCCGACGGTCGCCGCTCACGGAGCCCCGCCGCCGACCGGGGATCCTGAAACCACGCTCCTCGTCCGCCCGCCGGCGGCGCGATCTCCCCGTACAGTCCTTCCGCCGGGCTCCCCTCCCCCCACCGGACCGCCGGCGGCGCGATCTTCCCGTACGGGCCTTCCGGCCGGATCTCCTCCTCCGGGGTCTGCGCTGGTGGATCGCCTCCAACCTCCGCGTGTGGGCGCTGCTCGCGCCGCTGGTCGGGTGGATGGCCGCCGAGGCGGCGGCGAGCAACCGGGGCGACGCGGTGGCGATACTGATCACCGTCCCGCCGGTGCTCGGCGCCGGCGTGGAGGCCCTCCGCGCCCGCCTCCGCCCACCGGAACAGTAACCGCGCGAAAGCCCCGGTATCCGGCCGTACCGCCGGTCCACCATCTCTCCTGGCCGCCGGCCGTACCGTCGCTCCCTCCCGGCCGCCGGCCGTATCCCCGTCGGCGGTGCATCCCGGCCGTGTCATCCGCCGGTCGTGCCCTCCGCATCCGGTGACTCGGTCGCGTTCAACCGGCGGCGCAGGTGGGCGCGTTCGGGGTCGGTGCCGGCCAGGTCCAGTGCCTCGCGGTAGGCCACCGCGGCCTCGGGGAACCGGCCGAGCCGGTACAGCAGGTCCGCCCGCGCCGCCGGGTAGGGGTGGTACCCCCGCAGCAGGGGCTCGCCGGCCAGGGCGTCGAGCAGCGCCAGGCCCGCCTCCGGTCCGTCGCGCATCGCCACCGCCACCGCCCGGTTCAGTGACACGACCGGGGACGGGGCGAGGGCGAGCAGCACGTCGTAGAGCGCGACGACCTGCGGCCAGTCGGTGGTCGCGACGTCCGCGGCCTCGTCGTGGAGGGCGGCGATCGCGGCCTGGACCCCGAACAGGCCGGGAGGGCCACCGGTGAGCGCGACGACGACGAGACCGAGGCCCTCCTCGATCATCGCGCGGTCCCACCTGCCGCGGTCCTGGTCGTCGAGCAGCACCAGCTCGCCCCCGGGACCGGTGCGTGCCTCACGCCGGGCGTGGACCAGCAGCATCAGCGCGAGCAGGCCGGCGACCTCCCGCTCCGCGGGCAGCAGCCGGCGCAGTATCCGCGCCAGCCGGATGGCCTCCTCCGCGAGGTCGAGACGCTGCAGGTCGGGGCCCGAGCTCGCCGCGTACCCCTCGGTGAAGATCGAGTAGAGCACCTGCAGCACCCCTGGCAGGCGCTGCGGCAACTCGGCCGGTCCGGGCACGCGGAACGGGATGCGGGCCTGGCGGATCTTCTTCTTCGCCCGGACGATCCGCTTGGCCATGGTCGCGGGCGGGACGAGAAAGGCCCGCGCGACCTCGGCCGTCGTCAGCCCGGCGAGGCACCGCAGGGTCAGCGCCACGCGGTCCTCGGCGGGCAGGGCCGGGTGGGCGCAGGTGAAGAAGAGCTCCAGCCGCTCGTCCGGCAGGCCTCCGTCGCTGCCGGACGGGGCGGGGGCGGCGCGCTCCGCCTCCACCTGCAGCATGGCGAGCCGGGCGGCGTACGCCTGGTCGCGCCGCAGGCGGTCGACGGCCCGGCGGCGCGCCGTGGTCATCAGCCAGGCCCCCGGGTTGGGCGGGACGCCGTGGACGGGCCAGTGCGCCAGCGCCGTCTCGATCGCCTCGGAGGCGACCTCCTCGGCAAGGTCGAGGTCGCCGAAGCGGCGGGCGAGGGCGGCGAGGAGCCTCCCGTGCTCCTCGCGGAACACGGCCTCCACGGAGGCCCCGGCACGGGTGGCTCGCTCGTCCATGCTCGTCAGATGTCGAACTCGGCCACCGGCCGCACCACGACGGCGCCGGCGCCGCGCGAGCCCGGGCATCGGGCGGCCCAGTCGAGTGCCACGTCGAGGTCCGGCACATCGATCACGTAGAAGCCACCGAGGATCTCACGCGTCTCGGCGAACGGTCCGTCGGTGACGGTCCGCTCGCCGGAGGGCGCGACGCGGACGGTGGTGGCGGTGGTGAGGTCCGCCAGCGACTCCCCCGAGACCCAGATGCCGGCCTCCTTGACGGACTTGTCGTAGTTCACCCAGTCCTGGAAGGAGCCGCCGGGCTCCTCCTCCGCCGTCCCGGTCGCCGGGCCGCTGTAGATCAGCATCATGTACTTCACGGTTCCGCTCCTGTCGGTGTCTCGGTGGCGGCCCTGCTCGGCCGCCGCGCACCATGACTACGAATGGGACGGGCCCATATGGACAGGCTCCCAGAATTTCTTCCGAAACCGGGACCGGGACCGGGACCGGCGGCCGGGTCAGCCGGGGTACCCGTGCCTTCCGTACAGCCGGACGTACCTGGCGAGCGTGAGCACCTGCCGTCGTTCCAGGCCGGTGGGGGTGCGCTGGAACAGGACGACCTCCTCGTGCCCGCCGGGCCCGATCGGCTGGACGAGGCGGCCGCCGGGCCGCAACTGTTCGACGAGCGGCGGGGGCACCTCGGGGAAGGCGGCCGAGACCACGACGGCGTCGTAGGGGGCGCGGCCGGGGACGCCGAGACTGCCGTCCCCGGCCAGCAGTTCGACGTTGCCGATGCCCTGCCGGTCGAGGTTGCGCCGGGCCTGGCGGACCAGGTCGGGCCACCGGTCGATGCTCACCACGTCGCGGGCCAGGCGGGCGAGCAGCGCGGTCTGGAAGCCGAGCCCGGTGCCGACCTCCAGCACGTGCTCGTCCCCGGTGAGGGCGAGGCCCTCGATGACCCTGGCCGACAGCGACGGCTGGGTGGTGACCTGCCTGTGCGCGATCGGGATCGGCTCGTCCTCGTACGCCGCGGCGATCTGCCCCTCCGGGACGAAGGCGGCGCGCGGCGTGGCGCGTACGGCGTCGAGCAGGCGCGGGTCGCGGACCCCCGCCGCGCGGATGGCGCGGACCAGGTCCGCGGGGCCGGAGGCGATCATGTCGTGCGGAGGGTGAGCGTGCCGCCGGGCTCCAGCGCGACCCTGGCGCCGAAGGGGGCGCTGATCCGGTCGAGGACCGCCTGCAGCCAGCGGGAGTCGTCGGCGGAGGCGTGGCGCAGGCGCATCCGGCGCGCCCGCATCGGCGTCATCGTCAGCTCGGTCAGGTCCCCCGTCTCGGGGTCCAGCGCGGCGAAGTACATCAGCCGCAGGTCGTCGCGGTACCGCTCGTAGCCCTGGATGCCCTCGTAGTCGTCGATGAAGTCGCCGCAGCCGTACATCACGAGCTTGCCGCGGTACACCTCCATCGGACGGGGGTGGTGGGAGGAGTGCCCGTGCACCAGGTCGACGCCACCGTCGACCAGCGCGTGGGCGAACCGGACCTGTTCCCGGGATACCTCGTAGCCCCAGTTGGACCCCCAGTGGACGGAGACGACCGCGACGTCCCCCGGGCGTTTCACGGCCCGGACGAAGGAGGCGACCTCGGCGGCCTCGGCGGCCTCGGCGGCGGAGGGCTCGGGCACGAAGGCCACGCCCGGCCGGTGCCGCGTGGCCGCCCACTCCGGCGGGACGCCGCTGGAGGGCATCCCGATCGAGAAGATCAGCATCCTGCGCCCGGCCAGCGGGACGGCGAGGGGACGCCACGCCTCCCCCACGTCGCGCCCGGCCCCCACTCCCCGCAGCCCCGCCGCGGCCAGGGAGTCCAGCGTCTCGATCAGCCCTTGCGGGCCGAAGTCGAGCATGTGGTTGTTGGCGAGCACGCAGGCGTCCGGGTGCGCGGCCGTCAGGGCCTGAAGATTGTCGGGGTTCATCCGGTAGTGCACGGGTTTGCCCGGGACGAAGTCGTCGCTCCGCGTGATCGCGGTCTCCAGGTTGACCACCCGCACGTCGGGCGCGGCGGCGTCCAGGGCCGCCAGGGCGTCCCCCCATGGCCAGGTGAAGTCCACCGGCCGGTGGATCGGGCCGTTCACCTCCTCGGCGAGCCGGACGTACGCGCGGGCGTCGCGGATATGGAACTCCCGCAGCTCCGGGTCGCCCGGGTGCGGGAGGATCTGGTCGACGCCCCGGCCCAGCATGACGTCGCCGCAGAGGAACAAGGTGACCAGATCCGCACCGTGATCGAGCCTGCCGCCGCCGCTCATACCGTGGTCATGCCCGCCCCCGGGCCCGCCGCCACGCCCTCTCCCCCGATCGGCCGACGACGGGAGGACGGGGATCAGGCGCGCGGCGAGGAGGGGGCCAGTTCCCTGATCAGGGCGCGCAGGCCCTCCTCGTAGCGGGCGGTGAACCCGGGGTCGGCGACCTCGGCGCCGAAGAGCCTGCGGACCATGTCGGGGAAGACGACCGGCGCGGCGAGCGCGCCCAGCAGCACCAGGCGCAGGGTCGCGGGGTCGACGGCCGGGCTCAGCTCTCCGTCGTCCTGGCGCCTGCGCATGGCGGACAGGTCCTCGGTCCCGGTGACGGCGTTGGGGATCGCCTGGCGGTCACCGGTGAGCCCGCGCCAGGCGAGCAGGCGCATGGGACGCGGGTCCCCGAGGGCGTCGCGCAGGTAACGGACGACCAGCTCGTCCAGGGGCAGGCCGGGGTCGGAGAAGGCGTCCTCGCGTGCCAGCCAGGCGCGCTGGACGGCCAGGTACAGCCCTTCCTTGCTGTCGAAGTGGTAGTTGATCAGGTCCTTGCTCACCCCGGCGCGTTCGGCGATGTCGCGCACCCGCGCCCCGGCGAAGCCCTTGGCGGCGAACTCCTCCAGGGCCGCGTCGAGCAGGGCGGCCCTGGTGCGCTCGGCGTTGACCTGCCGATCTTCGGCTGAGGGGGCGCGGCGCGGGCGGGCCGTGGACGGCGAGGGCTCCGAGGCTGATGAGGTCACGTGCGAAGTCTAGTTGACTAGACAGCTGTTTGACATCGCTCGACAGTTGTCTAAGAATCGGCCGCGTGAGCCGGACGGCATACCGGCCCATCCGGCACATCGAGAAGGAGAAGTGATCATGACCGCGGTTCTCGTCATCGGCGCCACCGGCAAGCAGGGAGGCGCCGTCACCGACCTGCTCCTGCGGCGCGGGCACGACGTGACGGCCTACGTCCGCTCCCCCGAGTCACAGGCCGCGCGGTCGCTCGCCGCCCAGGGCGTACGGCTGATGGCCGGCGACCTCGCCGACCGCGAGGCCCTCGCCAAGGCGGCCGCCGGCGCCGAGGCGGTCTTCGGCCTGTCGGTGCCGTTCGGGCCGGGCGGCATGGAGCAGGAGATCGAACAGGGGCGCGTCCTCGTCGACGTCGCCGCCGGCCTCGGCGTCCACCTGGTGTACTCGTCGGTGCGCGGCGGCGACCGCACGGCCGCCGGCGGGGTCGAGCACGCCGGCAGCAAGCAGCGGATCGAGGCCTACCTGCGCGGGCAGGACGTCCGCGCCACCGTCCTCGGCCCGGTGTACTTCACGGAGAACCTGCTGAACCTCGGCTTCACCGGGCTCGGCCGCGGGGTCCTCACCATGCCGCTGTCCCCGGACAAGAAGCTCGACCAGGTGACCGTGCTCGACATCGCCGGCATGGCCGTCCACGCGATCGAGAACCCCGGCGACCTGGTGGGCAGGCGGGTCGACCTGGCCTCCGACAGCGTGACCGGCCGCGAGGCGGCGGCCGTCCTCGGCAGGGTCATCGGGCGGGAGATCCCCTACGAGCAGATGCCGATCGAGCAGGTGCGCCGGTGGGCGGGGCAGGAGATCGCGGCCATGTTCCAGAGCTTCGAGGAGAACACCCAGTTCCTGGACACCGCGGCGCTGCGCGAGCGGTACCCGGAGGTCGGGTGGCACGACTTCGAGGAGTGGGCGCGCACCGTCGACTGGGACCGGCTGCTCGCCTCATGAAAAGGGGCGGCGGTCCCCGCCGGACCACCGCCCCTCGCCGATGTCAGACCTTGCTGATGCGGACGGCGTCGGCGATCACGTAGCCGGTGCCGGAGGTCCAGCGGCTGACGCCGACGGCGTCGTAGGTGCCGGCGTTCAGCGAGAAGGTGCCGAGCGAGCGCCAGGTGCCGCCGCCCGACCGCTGGTCGACGTACACCGTCTGGTTCCCGCCGGAGGTGGCCACGATGTACGGGGCCGAGCTGCTGTATCCGGGGTCGCTCGGGTACCACACCTCGACCCGGTAGGTGCCCGCGCTGGGGATGGTGGCCTGGTACCACGCCGGGTCGCTGGCCGCGACGGGGTCGGCGTAGCGGTAGTCCGCGCCGTACCGCTGGCCGGAGTAGGTCGAGGTGCCCCAGTTGGCGCTGGCGGTGAACTGGCCCGAGGTGGAGTTGTCCACGGTGGTGCTCCAGGTGGAGCCGCTGCCGGTGACGTAGCTCATGTACTTGGTCCAGTCCCAGTAGGGGCCGGGGTCGGTGTGGGTCGCGCCCGGCACCTCGATGTGCCCGATGATGTGGGTGCGGTCCTTGGGGATGCCGTACTTGTCGCAGATGTAGCGGGTGAGGGCGGCCGACCCGCGGTACATCGCGTCGGTGAACCACGACGCCTGGTCGATGTAGCCCTCGTGCTCGATGCCGATCGACCTGGTGTTGTAGTTCCAGTTGCCCGCGTGCCAGGCGATGTCCTTCTCGCGCACCATCTGGGTGATCGCGCCGTCGGAGGAGCGGACGACGTAGTGCGCCGAGACCTGGGCGCTGGGGTTCTGGAACCAGGAGATCGTGCCGGCGTAGGAGCCCTGGGTGACGTGGATGACGACCCGGTCGACGGCGTAGCTCGACGGGCGGCTGGAGGCGGTGTAGTTGCTGGAGCTGGCGGCCACCCAGGTCGCGCCGGGGTAGTCGGCGGCCGCGGCGGCCGGCGTGTTGAGCTCAGGGGCCTGGGCGTAGGCGCCGCGGTCGGCGGTGACCTCCTGCGGGGCGACGCTCACCCCGGCGGCCGACAGCCCGCGGCCGAGGAAGTCGTACACGGTGTCGGCGTACAGCCGGGCGACGGCCGGCGTGGAGGCGTTGCCGTACTTGGCCACGGCGGCGTACCACCGGCCGGGGTCCTTGCGGGCGGCCGCGTCGAGCCCGAGCCCGTCGGCGTAGGAGCGCAGGACGGCCGCGCCGCCGATGATGTTGGCCTCGGCGTCGGTGCGGAGCTTGGCCGCGGGCAGGCCGGTGAGCTCGGCCGCCTTCTCCAGTACGTGCGCGGTGGGGTTGCTGACCAGGTGCATCACCCCGTAGCCGCCGCTCGCGCTCGGTTTGCCCCCGTGCCCGTCCAGGTGGGTCTCGGAGTAGGCGAGGGCGACGAGCAGGTCGCGGGGCACGTCCTGGGCGGCGGCGGCGCGGGCGAAGCCGGCGGCCAGCGGGCTGTCGCCGGCGGCCATGGCGGGCGGAGCGGTGAGCAGCGCGGCGAGGGCCCCGGCGAGGAGCAGGAGGGCGGCGAGCAGGCGGTTGGCGGCGGAGGCTGGTCCGATGCGGGGGGATGTCATGGTGGGCTCCTGGGGGGGAGGGTGCCAACGGCTGCACAGTAAGGGCATTCCATGACAAATGTCGATTATTGACATTACCGGGGAGTTGAACGAAGATTTTCGCCTTCCTCCGGCCGGTCGCGAAGATCTACCTGGCCAGAGGGTGAAAACTATTGCTCTCTGCAGGTAGTGTGATGAAGGTTCTCTTCATGACCAACGCACGAGCGAGCCCGATCTGACGGCTCGCGTCCGTACGTCCGCTCCGTGACCGGTCCGCCTCCGCTCCCCGCCCGGCGCGTTCTCACATCCCGCCTGTCTTCATGGATCACGACAGCCCGTTCACCGTAACCGGCTCCGCCGGCCGACCCCGGCGCCTCAGCCGGATCACCGCCGCCACCGCCTCCCTGGCGGTCCTCAGCATGCTCGCGCACCCACCGGCCGCGCACGCGAGCGCCCGGCACGCCACCGGCCGTACGGCCCGCGCCGCCGCCGCGTGCGCCACCGACGCCACGGCCCCCAAGCGGCAGCTCCGGGCGATGTGGATCACCAGCGTGGCCAACACCGACTGGCCGAGCAAGCCGGGCCTGAGCGTGGCCGCCCAGCAGGCGGAGTTCCGCTCATGGCTCGACCTGGCGGCGCGCAGGCACATGAACGCCGTGTTCGTGCAGGTCAGGCCGACGGCCGACGCTTTCTGGCCCTCGAAGTACGAGCCGTGGTCCAAGTGGCTGACCGGCACCCAGGGGACCGCCCCCGGGTACGACCCGCTGGCGTTCATGGTCAAGGAGGCGCACGCGCGCAACCTGGAGCTCCACGCCTGGTTCAACCCCTACCGGGTCTCGAACGACGCCGACCCGAACCACCTGGCGCCGAACCACCCGGCCAGGAAGAACCCGGCCTGGCGCTTCGCCTACGGCGGCAAGCTGTACTACAACCCCGGCGTCCCCGCCGTCCGCTCCTTCATCGAGGACGCGATCATGGACGCGGTCACGAAGTACGACATCGACGGCGTCCACCTCGACGACTACTTCTACCCGTATCCGGTGGACGGGGCGACCTTGCCCGACGCCTCCACCTACGCCCGGTACGGCGCCGGTTTCGCCTCGATCGCCGACTGGCGGCGAGCGAACGTCGACCTGCTGGTGCGCGAGCTCGGCCACCGCGTCCACCAGGCCAAGCCCTGGGCCCGGTTCGGCGTCAGCCCCTTCGGCATCTGGCGCAACTCCACCAGCGACCCCCACGGCTCGCGTACCTCCGGCCTGCAGTCCTACGACGACGTCTACGCCGACACCCGCCGCTGGGTGAAGGAGGGCTGGGTCGACTACATCGCCCCGCAGCTCTACTGGCAGCTCGGCGACGCCTCGGCGGACTACTCCGTGCTGGCCGACTGGTGGTCGGACCTGGTCGCGGGCACCGGCGTCGAGCTCTTCATCGGGCAGGCCGTCTACCGTGCCGGGGTGCCCGGCGAGGCCCCGGGGTGGCAACGGCCGGACGAGCTGACCCGGCACCTCACCGCGAACCGGCGGTACCCCGAGGTGGCCGGCGATGTGTACTTCAGCGCCGCCGACGTCCGCGCCGACCGGCTGGGCGGCGTCACCCGCCTGGTCGCCGACCACTACGCCAGGCCGGCCCTCGTCCCGTCCCACGGCGGCGGAACCGCGCCCGCCGCGCCGACGATCACGTCGGCGGAGCGGGGCCCGTCGGGGGCCGCCCTCTCGTGGCGGCCCGGCGACGGCGGCGCCTCGGTCTCGTACGCCGTCTACCGTCTCGACGGGACGCGGGCGGAGGGCGGCTGCCGCTTCGCCGACGCCCGCAACCTCGTCGGGACGACCCGCGGCACGTCCTTCACCGACACCACCGCCCCGGCCTCGGGCACCTCCACCTACTACGTGACCGCTCTCAACCGCACCCAGCACGAGAGCCCTCCGAGCGCCGGCCACCCGATCACGAACACCGTCCTGGCACGCTGATCGCGCGCCCGCGCCGGCCTGGCGCCGTACATGTCCGGAGTCTCCATCGTGCCGGACATTCCACATCATTAATGCTTCTGGCCCGCGGCCATGGAAAGTCTTTGCCGGAAGTATGAGCGGGAAGATGCCCACGGTCGATGTCCCGGCGGCGCCCCGGAGCCTAACATCGCCGTCATGATCGATTTTGTTGCCGCACGACGCCGTCTCGAGCCACCTCGGAAAGCCTGCGGCTTAGAGGCGGTATTGCGCGGACTGGTCCGTATTTCCCCCGGTTCGTAGCGCTTTTTCGGTATCTATACGGATGTCACTACGGATGTTCAACTCTAGGCCGCGACCCTAACGTCACGCACAGGCAGCTCACACAGCCGCCGTTCAGACAAGGAGCGCCGTGCAGTGACATTCCCCCACCCCCCGCCATAGCCGCCGCTTCCGCCGTAGGAGACATCTCCACCCGATGAGCCGACCGCCGCACAACGGCGCCGCTCGGCTGGAATCACCGTTCGAATTTCTCATCACCCCCCAGATCCCTCCATGTCCGCCGCCGGGCACCGCCCGACGGCGTGATCACCGCTGCGTGCCTACCAGGCGTACGGCGGTGCGAGAGGCGGAGAAAGGAAAAGGCGCATGAGGCGCAGAGCTCTACTAGCGGCCGCCGCCGGCTTCGCCGTGGTCGCGATGGTGGCCCCCGCCACCCCCGCGGCCGCCAAGCCGCCGCCCGGGACCACCGGCTCCATCAGGACCCTCGCCGACCCGCCGCACCTCGCGGCGGCCGTCGCCGACCAGGCCGTCGCCAGCGGCCTCGACCACCTGCGCAGGAGCCCGGACGAGAGCTACCGGCGCACGGCGGTGACCCCCGGCGCGGGAGGCATGTACTACGTCAGCTACGAGCGCACCTACAAGGGCCTTCCGGTGGTCGGCGGCGACGCGGTCGTGGTGACCGACGCCGGCGGCCACGTCCGGGACACCGCGGCCGGGGCCGGCGCCACGACCGGCGTGGCGACCAGCCCCACCGTGACGGCCGAGAGCGCGACCGCCAAGGCCAGGACCAGGCTGGACCGGGCCGACGACAGCGCGGCCCCGCGCCTGGTGGTCCTGGCCTGGGGCGGCAAACCGCGCCTGGCCTGGGAGGCGCTGGTGTCCGGCATCGTCGACGGCAAGCCGAGCAAGCAGCACGTGTTCGTCGACGCGCGCACCGGCGAGATCGCCGACGCTTACGACGAGGTGAAGGCCGGCACCGGCCGCGGCTACTACTACGGCACGGTCACCCTCGACACCAGCGGCTCGGGCTCGTCGTACTCCATGACCGACTCCACCCGCAGCGGCCTGCGCTGCGGCGGGCAGGGCGGCTCGGCCTACACCGGCACCGACGACAGCTGGGGCAACGGATCAGGCACCGACCTGGAGACCGCCTGCGTCGACGCCCTCTACAGCGTCGAACGCGAATGGGACATGCTGC
>NZ_JAHDTF010000073.1 GCF_018531465.1 Sphaerisporangium fuscum | reverse complement strand
CCGCACCGGGACGGGTGGCGGTGCGCGGCAGGTCCTCCGGCCCGCCGCGCCGGCCCCCCGCCGGCGCCCGCAGGCCCCCGCAGGGCCCCGCGAAGGACACCGACGGGCGCAGCGAGCACGGCCGGGCGGACGAGAGGGGGTGAGGTCGTCATGCGAGCGATGACGGGGGTACTGCTCGCGGGCCTCATCATGATCGTGCAGGTCACCGTCGTGAACCGCCTTGCCCTGCCGGGCGGGGGCGCCCCCGATCTCGTGCTCCTCGGGGTGGTGATGTTCGCGCTGGCGCGCGGCGCGGTGCCGGGCGCCGTGGTGGGATTCGCCGTCGGCCTGGTCACCGACGTGCTGCCGCCCGCCGCCCACGTCATGGGCCAGTACGCCCTGGTCTTCTGCCTGGTGGGTTTCACCGTGGGCAGGGCCGCCGAGCGCGCGCCCGGCGCGTCGGCGCTGACGGTCATCGTCGCGGTGATGCTCGCCCCCCTGCTGTCGGCCGGGGTGGGCGGGCTGCTCGGCGACCCCCGGGTCGACTGGCGGGGGCTGCTCGGCCTGTGGCCGTCGCTGGTGATGTACAACCTGGCCGTCTCGGCGTTGATCTTCTGGGTCGTGTCGCGGTGCTCACGCGAGCGGCACAGGCGGGAGTCCGTCCCCACCGGGGCCTATCCCGTCCGGAGGCGCGTGTGATCCGGGTCCGCGCCAGGCTGGTGCTGCTGCAGTTCCTCGTGCTGACCTTGTTCGCCGTCCTGGCCCTGCGGCTGTGGCAGGTGCAGGTCGTGCGCGGGGCGCAGTTCGTGGTGGCGGCGACCGAGACCCGTACGCGTGACGTCATCGTCCCGGCCGTGCGGGGGCAGATCCTCGACGCCAGCGGGCGGCCCCTGGTACGCAACCGCACCTCGCTCGTCGTCTCGGTCGATCGGGCCGAGCTGGAACGCATGCGCGACGGGGGGCAGGCCGTGCTCAGGAGGCTCGCGGCGGTGCTCGACCGGCCGGTGAAGGAGTTGCGTGAGCGCATCCGTCCGTGCGGGCCCCACGTGTCGCGCCCCTGCTGGCCGGGCTCGCTGTACTCCCCGATCCCGATCGACGACAACGTCGACGCCCGTCAGGCGCTGCAGATCCTCGAGCGGCAGGAGGACTTCCCGGGGGTGATCGCCCAGCCGCAGGCCGTCCGCGAGTATCCCCTCGGCACCGGCGCCTCCCAGACCCTCGGCTATCTCCAGCCGGTCACCGAGGAGGAGCTGAAGAAGCGATCGAGCCTGAAGGCGAACTTCTCCGGTGTCGACCTCGTCGGAAGGGACGGCCTCGAATACGTCTACGACGAGGCGCTGCGCGGCTCGCCGGGCCTGCGGAGGGTGCAGGTCGACCGCATGGGCAAGGTGCTCGGGATCGAGCGGCAGACCTCCCCGACGGCCGGCGACATCCTGATCACCAACATGGACGCCAACGTGCAGAAGATCGTCGACCAGGCGCTCGAGCACGCCATGAAGAACGCCCCCAAGGCCGACGGCGCGGCGGCGGTCGTCCTCGACGTGAAGACCGGCGGGGTGATCGCGATCGGCAGCATGCCGACCTACGACCCCTCGGTGTGGGCCGGGGGCATCTCCGAGAAGGACTACCAGCGGCTGTTGTCGGAGAAGTCCGGGCTGCCGCTGATCTCGCGCGCCACGCACGGCCAGTACGCCCCCGGCTCGACGTTCAAGGTCTCGTCGGTGTCGTCGATGATCAGGGACGGCTATCCGCTGAAGGGCAGGTACGACTGCCCGGGCTCCTACAACGTCGCCGGCACCGAGTTCCACAACTTCCACGGCATCGGCCTGGGCGAGATGGATCTCCACACGGCACTGGTGAAGTCCTGCGACACGATCTTCTATCGGGCCGCCTACGAGATGTGGCAGCGGGACGGCGGCCTCACGCCCGTGAAGCACCCCAAGGAGCCGATGACCAACACCGCCAAGGCCTTCGGGTTCGGCCGCAAGACCGGCATCGACCTGCCCGGCGAGGTGCCCGGGAGGATCCCGGGCCGCGTCTGGAAGAAGAAGATGTGGGACGCCACCCACCATCTCAGCTGCGTCCGGGCCAAGAGCGGCTATCCGGAGGTGGAGAAGACGAACCCGAGCCGGGCCGCGTACCTCAAGAGGCTCGCCCACGAGAACTGCGTGGAGGGCATGCAGTGGAAGGCCGCCGAGGCCGCCAACCTCTCCATCGGGCAGGGCGACGTGCTCGTGACGCCCCTGCAGCTCGCCGCCGCGTACGCCGCGCTCGTCGGTGACGGCAAGCTGCGCAGCCCGCGCATCGGCAAGGCGCTGGTACGCCCCGACGGCACGCAGGTGGAGATGATCAAGGCGCCCGTCACCGGGAAGCTGCCGATCAACGAGCAGACCCGGCTGTACATCCGCGACGCGCTCAGCGAGGTGACCTCGGACGGCACCGCGGCGGGCGCCTTCAGCGGGTTCCCGATGAACGTGGTGAAGATCGGCGGCAAGACCGGTACGGCGGAGGTGTACGGCAAGGAGGACACCTCCTGGTTCGCCTCCTTCGCTCCGGCGAACGACCCGCGGTTCGTGGTCGTCGTCACGGTCTCGCAGGGCGGCCAGGGCGCCATGGCGGCGGCCCCGGCGGCGCGTGAGATCTGGGAGGGCATCTACGGCATCAAGGGCAAGCCCGCGCTGCCCGACGGCAAGCCCGTCGAACGCCTTCCCGTGATCAGGAAAGACGGGACGGTGGCGAATTGAGTGCTCTCGCCCCGCAGCGCCGCTCCTTCTTGCGCAGGGCCATGGGAGCGCGGTCGGCGGTGTGGCGCGTCGACGGCATCCTGCTGGTCGCCATCCTCGCGCTGTCGGTCATCGGCACCCTGGCGGTGTGGTCCTCGACGCGCACCTGGGCGGCCGACACCAGCATGGTGAAGAAGCACGTGCTCAACCTCGCCATCGGCTGGGTGCTGTGCGGCCTGACCGCCCTGGCCCGGCAGCGCACCCTGCGGATCTACGCGCCCGTGGTGTACGGCGTGGCCCTGCTGGGCCTGCTCGCGGTGATCACGCCGCTCGGCTCGACGATCAACGGGTCCCACTCGTGGATCCTGCTCGGCGGGGGCTTCGCGGTGCAGCCGTCCGAGCTGGCCAAACCGGCGTTGATCCTGATGCTGAGCGCCTTGCTCGCCGAGCCCGTCCCGGGGTCCGACAGGCCGCGCCCCCTCGACCTGGCGCTGGCGATCGCGGCCGCCCTCATCGCGATGGGCCTGGTCATGCTGCAGCCCGACTTCGGGACGACCATGGTGCTGGCGGTCATCACGGCGGCGTCCCTGATCTTCGCCGGGCTGCGCAAGCGGTACATCGTGGGGCTGTGCGCCCTGGCGCTGGCCGGGGCCGCCGCGGTGTGGTTCCTCGGGCTGCTCAAGCCGTACCAGGTGGCGCGGTTCACGGCGTTCATCGACCCGGCGAACGACCCGCGCGGCGCCGGCTACAACAGCACCCAGTCGCTGATCGCGATCGGCTCGGGGGAGCTGTTCGGCAAGGGCCTGTTCCACGGCGGCCAGACCACCGGACGGTTCGTCCCCGAGCAGCACACCGACTTCATCTTCACGGTGGTGGGGGAGGAGTTCGGGTTCCTCGGGTCGGTCACGGTGGTCGCGCTGCTGGGCCTGGTGCTGCTGCGCGGCCTGCGCATCGCCCGGCAGTGCGAGGAGCGGTTCGGGGCGCTGGTCGTGGCCGGGGTCGTCAGCTGGTTCGCCTTCCAGACCTTCGTCAATGTGGGGATGACCATCGGCATCATGCCGATCACCGGTGTGCCGCTGCCGTTCGTGTCGTACGGCGGCACCGCCACGTTCGCCAACATGATCGCGATCGGTCTGTTGCAGGCGATCCACGTTCGTGAGCGGGCGTTCTAGCGGGGGCTTGTGGATGACTGGCGCGAGCCGTGGTGAGCAGGAACTACCCTTGTTCACATGTCTGTCGAGTCGCTGTTTCCCCGTCTGGAACCGCTCCTGCCCAAGGTGCAGAAGCCGATCCAGTACGTAGGGGGTGAGCTGAATTCGACCGTCAAGGACTGGGATGAGGCGAGCGTCCGCTGGGCGCTGATGTATCCCGACGCCTACGAGGTGGGCCTGCCCAACCAGGGCGTGCAGATCCTCTACGAGATCCTCAACGAGCTGCCCGACACGCTGGCCGAGCGCACCTACGCGGTGTGGCCCGACCTCGAGGCGCTCATGCGGGAGCACGGCGTGCCGCAGTTCACCGTCGACGCCCACCGGCCGGTGCGCGCGTTCGACGTGCTCGGCGTGTCGTTCGCGACCGAGCTCGGCTACACCAACCTGCTGACCGCGCTCGACCTGGCCGGCGTCCCGCTCCTCGCCGCCGACCGCGGCGAGGACGACCCGATCGTCCTGGCGGGCGGCCACGCGGCCTTCAACCCGGAGCCGATCGCCGACTTCCTCGACGCCGCGGTGCTCGGCGACGGCGAGCAGATCGCCATCGCCGTCTCCGAGGTGATCCGCGAGTGGAAGGGCGAGGGGCGTCCCGGCGGGCGCGACGAGCTGCTGATGCGCCTGGCGTCGTCCGGCGGTGTCTACGTCCCGAAGTTCTACGACGTGGAGTACCACCCCGACGGGCGCATCAAGCGGGTGGCGCCCAACCGGTCGGGGGTGCCGTGGCGCATCCAGAAGCACACCGTCATGGATCTCGACGAGTGGCCCTACCCGAAGAAGCCGCTGGTCCCGCTGGCCGAGACCGTGCACGAGCGCTTCAGCGTCGAGATCTTCCGCGGCTGCACCCGTGGCTGCCGGTTCTGCCAGGCCGGCATGATCACTCGCCCGGTCCGCGAGCGGTCGATCACGACGATCGGTGACATGGTGGAGGCCGGCGTCAAGGAGTCCGGCTTCAACGAGGTCGGCCTGCTGTCGCTGTCTAGCGCCGACCACTCCGAGATCGCCGACATCGCCAAGGGGCTCGCCGACCGGTACGAGGGCACCAACACCAGCCTGTCGCTGCCCTCCACCCGCGTCGACGCGTTCAACATCGACCTGGCCAACGAGTTCTCGCGCAACGGCCGCCGTTCGGGGCTCACGTTCGCCCCGGAGGGCGGGTCGGAGCGCATGCGCAAGGTCATCAACAAGATGGTCACCGAGGAGGACCTGATCCGCACCGTCACCGCGGCCTACAGCCAGGGGTGGCGGCAGGTGAAGCTCTACTTCATGTGCGGCCTGCCGACCGAGGCCGACGAGGACGTCCTCGGCATCGCCGACCTCGCCAAGAAGGTCATCAAGGCGGGCCGCGAGGCCACCGGTTCCCGTGACATCCGCTGCACGGTGTCCATCGGCGGGTTCGTGCCCAAGCCGCACACCCCGTTCCAGTGGGCCGCCCAGTGCGACCACGAGACCGTCGACCGCAGGCTCAAGCAGCTCAAGGACGAGCTGCGCTCCGACAAGGAGTACGGCAGGGCCATCGGTTTCCGCTACCACGACGGCAAGCCCTCCATCGTCGAAGGGCTGCTGTCGCGGGGCGACCGCCGGGTCGGCGCCGTGATCAGGGCCGTCTGGGAGGACGGCGGCCGCTTCGACGGCTGGAGCGAGCACTTCTCCTACGACCGCTGGATGTCCTGCGCCGAGCGCGCGTTCGCCGGCGGGCCGGTCGACGTCGACTGGTACACCACGCGCGAGCGCGAGGAGGTCGAGGTGCTCCCCTGGGACCACCTCGACGCCGGCCTCGACCGCGAATGGCTCTGGCAGGACTGGCAGGACGCCGTCACCGAGACCGAGGTGGAGGACTGCCGGTGGACCCCCTGTTACGACTGCGGAGTCTGTCCCACCATGGGCACCGAGATTCAGATCGGTCCCACGGGAAGGAAGCTCCTCCCGTTGACGGTCGTCTGACGGGCCGGGTGGAAGCAAACACCGCCCGTAACCGTTGACCAGATAGGCGATCCGGTCCGGACGACCGCCGCAGGCCGCGGCGGGCCCGGACCGGCAGACGCCCACCTGGCCGGATGACCATCGACGTGACACAGGAAGGATCACTTAACTGAAGAACCCTGTTCCTGATGGGCCGCCGCCCGCGCCCGTGGTGCAGCGCCTTCGCGTGCGCTACGCCAAGCGCGGCCGCCTGAGGTTCACCAGCCACCGAGACATCTCGCGCGCCATCGAACGAGCGGTGCGCAGGGCCGGCATCCCGGTCGGCTTCAGCGCGGGATTCACCCCCCATCCGAAGATCTCCTACGCGGGAGCCGCCCCCACGGGGGTGGCCAGCGAGGCCGAATATCTCGAGATCGGCGTCGTCGCCCCCTGTGAGCCGGAGCGCGTCCGCACCGACCTCGACTCATCCCTGCCACCCGGCCTCGACGTGCTCGACGTCGTCGAGGCGCACGCCGGAAGCCTGGCCGACAGGCTGGAGTGCTCGGTGTGGGAGGTCGGCCTACCCGGCACCGACCCGGCGGAGGCGGAGGCCGCGGTCGAACGCTTCCTTGCCGCCGGGCGCGTCGAGGTCGAGCGCCTGACCAAGAAGGGGCTACGGCGCTTCGACACGCGCGAGGCCGTGCTCAGCCTGACGGCTCATGAGGGAACCGACCAAGCAGCGGGCCAGGAGCCCGGGCGGCCATGTGCGATACTTCGTATGGTTGTCCGGCACGTCACGCCCGCCGTTCGACCCGACGACGTGCTCACGGGTCTGCGTCTTGTGGCCGATCTCGCGCCGCCGTCACCTCCCGCGGTGACCAGGCTGGCGCAGGGTCCGCTCGACGCACGCACCGGTGAGACCGCCGACCCGCTCGACCTGGACCGCGACATTCGCGGCGGCGAGCCGGGGCCGGCTGTGCGGCATGTCGCCGACCACAAATAGGACTTGGCGCCGGGCCCCGCGAGGCGGCCTGGCGCACATGAGAGACGAGAGCTCCTGTGCGGCGCGGCGACGCGCCCGGGAGCTGACGGGAGAACGCCCGCATGCTCGACAACGAGCCCATCGCCGGGGCCCTCGGCCCTGACGGGGATACAACAGCACACCAGGAAACCAAGCCGGTCCGGCGGCGTCGCGCCGCGAGCCGCCCGGCCGGCCCGCCACCGGAGGAGCCGGAGCGCGCGGCGGGCCTGCCGGCCGG
>NZ_JAHDTF010000072.1 GCF_018531465.1 Sphaerisporangium fuscum | reverse complement strand
TGCGGGATCGAGGAGGCCGGGGCGGGCGCCGGAGCGGGAGCCGGGGCCGGAGCGGGAGCCGGGGCCGGCTCGGGCTGCGGCTGCGGCTCGGGCTGGGCCTGCGGCTCCGCCTGCGCCGGAGCGGCGGCGGCCGCGGAGCCGTTCTGGTCGATGACGGCCAGCTCGGCGCCGACCTCGACGGTCTCGTCCTCGGCAACGACGATCTTGGTGATGACGCCCGCGGACGGCGAGGGGATCTCGGTGTCGACCTTGTCGGTGGAGACCTCGAGCAACGGCTCGTCGGCCTCGACGCGGTCCCCTTCCTTCTTCAACCAGCGGGTGACGGTGCCCTCGGTCACGCTCTCGCCGAGCTGGGGCATGGTTACGGAAACCGGCATGGTGTCGTCTTCTCTCGCGTTTCCTTGTGAGGGCTTACTAGTTGTGTACGTGAAGGGGCTTGCCTGCGAGGGCGAGCATCGCCTCGCCGACAGCCTCCGACTGGGTGGGGTGGGCGTGGATGAGCTGGGCGACCTCGGAAGGCAGGGCCTCCCAGTTGTAGATCAGCTGACCCTCGGTGACCAGCTCGCCCATGCGCTTGCCCACCATGTGGACCCCGAGCACCGGGCCGTCCTTCTGGGAAATCACCTTGACGGCGCCCTGCGTGCCCAGGATCTGGCTCTTGGGGTTGCCGCCCAGGTCGTAGACGAGCTCGGTGATCTCGTAGCCGCGCTCGCGCGCCACGGCCGACGTGATGCCCACCGAGGCGACCTCGGGGTCGGAGTAGGTGATGCGCGGCACGCCGGCGTAGTCGATCGGCACCGGGTCGAGCCCCGCGATGTGCTCGGCGACGAGAATGCCCTCGGCGAAGCCGGCGTGCGCCAGCTGCAGGGTCGGGATCAGGTCGCCGACGGCGTAGACGCCCGGCACGGACGTGCGGCAGTACTCGTCGACCACGACGGTGCCGCGCTCGATGGTGATCCCGGCCTCCTCGAAGCCCATGCCCGAGGTCACGGCGCCGCGGCCGACGGCCACCAGGAGCAGCTCGGCGTCGTAGGTCTTGCCGCCCTCGAGGGTCACCACGACACCCGTGTCGGTGGTCTTGACGCTCTCGAACCGCGTGCCGAGCTCGTACTTGATGCCCCGGCGGCGGAAGGCGCGCTCCAGGAGCTTGGAGCTCGACTCCTCCTCCAGCGGAAGCAGGTGGGGCAGGGCCTCGATGATCGTGACCTCGGCGCCGAAGGACTTCCAGACGGAGGCGAACTCGACGCCGATGACGCCGCCGCCGAGCACGATGACCGAGGACGGCACGCGGTCGAGCTTCAGGGCGTGGTCGCTGGTGATGACCCGCTCGCCGTCGATCTCGAGACCGGGCAGCGACTTCGGCACCGAACCGGTGGCCAGCACGATGTTGTGGCCGTCGACGGCCTGGTCGCCCACCATGACGCGGTTCGGACCGGCGAGGCGGCCCTCGCCCTCGATGATCGTGATGCCCTTGCTCTTCAGCAGGCCCTGCACGCCCTTCCAGGCGCGGTTCACGATCTTGTCCTTGAAGGCGTGGACGCCGGGCATCTCGATGCCCTCGAAGCGCGCCTTGACGCCGACGCTGGTGGCCTCGCGCGTCTCGTCGGCGACCTCCGCGGCGTGCAGGAGCGCCTTGGTGGGGATGCATCCCCGGTGCAGGCACGTGCCGCCGATCTTGTCCTTCTCGATCAGCGCGACGGACTTGCCGAGCTCGGCAGCCCGCAGGGCGCACGCGTAGCCGCCGCTACCGCCGCCCAGGACAACGATGTCGAAGGGGCCGCTGCCATCAGCCACTGGAAAGCTCCTTGTCGGATCGGTGGGGCCTCATGGCCGGCTCATGCCCGCGTTCGTGGCGCGGCCGGCCTGCCCAACAGCATCTTTTCACTTGTCTCGCCTACGTGTGACGCGCTTGGCCGCCCGCCGGAGGCCGGGTGCGCGTCACGGGCCCGATCATCATGCCCGGTCGCCGGACTGGTAGCGCTCGGCCAGCGCGACCAGGGTGCGGGTCATGATGCCGGTGCCGCCCTTCGGCGTGTAACCGTGCGGCGCCTCCTTGTTGAAGGCGGGCCCGGCGATGTCGAGGTGGGCCCAGCGCACGCCCGGGGGGACGAACTCGCGCAGGAAGATGCCGGCGGCGAGCATGCTGCCGGAGCGTTCCGGGTTGAGGTTCGCGATGTCGGCGATGGGGGAGTCGAGGCCCTTGCGCAGCTCTTCGGGCAGCGGCATGCCCCAGGCGGCCTCGCCCTGCGCCACCGCCACCTCGACGAGCTCCTCGCGCAGCGCGTCGTCGTTGGCCATGACGCCGGAGGTGCGCCAGCCGAGGGCGACGATCTGGCCGCCGGTCAGGGTGGCCACGTCGACGATGATGTCGGGGTTGTCCTCACCGGCGCGGGCGATGCCGTCGATCAGGACCAGCCGGCCCTCGGCGTCGGTGTCGAGCACCTCGACGGTCTTGCCGGCGTAGGTGCGCAGCACGTCGGAGGGGCGCTGGGCGGTGCCGCTCGGCATGTTCTCGGCCAGGCAGAGGTAGCCGACGGCGTTCACGCGAAGGCCGAGCCTGGCGATGGCGAGCAGCGCGCCGAAGACCGCGCCGGCGCCGCCCATGTCGGACTTCATCCAGGCCATCGAGGCGGACGGCTTGAGCGACAGGCCGCCGGAGTCGAAGGTGATGCCCTTGCCGACGAACGCCACCGTGGTGTCGGCCTCGGGGTGGGTGTAGCCGAGGCGGACCAGCCGGGGCGGGTTGGCCGAGCCCTGGCCGACGCCCATGATGCCGCCGTAGCCGCCCTCCTTCAGGGCGGTCTCGTCGAGGACCTCGACCGAGAGGCCGGCCTTGCCGCCGCGCTCCTCGGCGATCTCGGCGAAGCGGGCCGGCGGCAGGTCGCACGGCGGGGTGTTGACCAGGTCGCGGACCAGGGTGACCGACTCGGCGAACGCGGCGGCGCGGTTCACGGCCTCCTCCGCGCCCTCGGCCCCGCTCAGCACGGCGATCTCCTCGACCGGCGTCGCGACCTCGCCGGTCGTGCGGTACTTCACGAACTCGTAAGCGCCGAGCAGGCCGCCGAGCGCGACGGCCTCCGCCTGCTCGCGCGTGGCGGCGGGCAGTGCGAGGGCGGCGCGGGCGGTGCCGGCCAGCGAGCGGGTGGCGACGCCGGCGGCGCGGCGCAGGACCTCCAGGTCGTACGCGCCGGGCGTCTCGGGCGCGTCGCCGAGCCCGACCGCGACGACGACGGGCGCCGGGATCGCGCCGAACGTCGGGAACTTGGCGACCTCGCCTACCTTGCCGGAGAAGCCGAGCGCGCCGAGTGTGGCGGCGAGGCCGCCGGTGATCGCGCCGTCGACGGCTTCCGAACCCGGCGCGGGGCGGGGGCCTTCTGCAGAGGTGTTGATGCCGACTACGAGAGCGTCGGTCTCCACCGAGCCCGAGTCAGAGGCGTTAAGTCGCACTGTCGTCACGTAGGCCGATGCTAGCCCTGGTTGCGGCGTACGCATAAACGAGGGTTCGTCCGATGAATTCCCGGGCTCCGAGCCTCCATATGGTGCCAATGGCTCTAGCACCATCTCGCGCGTTGGGATGAATGGTGCTAATGTCACTAGCATCATGTTGCTCACACTGGACCTGAACGACCCCCGGCCGCTGCACGAGCAGGTGGCCGGGGCCGTGCGGCGCGCCGTCGCCTCCGGTGAGGTCGTTCCGGGGCAGCGGCTCCCCTCCGCCCGCGAGCTCGCCGCCGCCCTCGGGGTCAACGCCAACACGGTGCTGCGGGCGCTGCGCGACCTGCGCGACGAGGGGGTGCTGGAGTTCCGCCGGGGCCGCGGGGTCTCGGTGCTGCGCCCCCCTGACGGCCGTGAGGTCGTCCTGCGCAGGTCGCGGGAGCTGCTCGAGGAGGCGGAGCGCTACGGCTACCGCCCCGAAGAGGTCATCGAGATCATCCGGGAGCTGGCGTGAGCCGGCCGCCCGGGTGCGTCCCGGCGGCGGCGTGTGACGCGCGACGGCCGCCCGGGGTGTGGAAGGAGTTGTCATGACCGACCGTCCGCGGTTCGTCCTGCTGGCCGGCGCGTGGTTCGTGGCGGTCACGGTCGTCCTGGTCGCCGTCCCGCTCGCGCTGCGCGACCGGCTGCCCGAGCCCCTCGCCACGCACTGGGGCCTGTCCGGGCGGGCGGACCGCGCCATGTCCTTCGGGTCGTGGCTCGCCCTCGTCGTCGTGCTCTGGGCGCTGATCGCGGGCTTCGCGATGTACCGCGTCGTCCGCCCGGCCGCCGGGGCGCGGAGGGTACGCATGAGGCCGGCCGCCGCTCTGCTCGCCGGGGCCGGGGCCGCGGCCCTGGGCCTGCAGTGGGCCGGGCTGGCCGCCAACCTCGGCCGTCCCGACTGGCGCGACGCCGGGCCCCTCGGCTGGCAGACCCTCCTCGTCGTCGCCGCGGCGATCCTCGCCGGAACGATCGGCCGGCTGGTCGTGCCGTCCGAGCCGGAGGACGCCGCGGCGGCCGAGGTGCCCGGGCGCCGGCTGCGGCTGCGGGCCGGGCAGCGGGCGGTGTGGATCTCTTCGGCGTCGAACCCGTGGTCGGTCGGCCTGGCGGCCGCGGGCCTGCTCGGCGCCCTGGTGCTCGCCGCCACGGGGCTCACCGTCCCCGTCGCCGGCGCCACGGTCACGGCGGGTCCGCTCGCCTTCGTCGGCGTCGTCGGCCTGGCCCTGTCGAGGGTCGGCGTCCGCGTGAGCGACAAGGGGCTGGTGATCTCGTTCGGGCCGCTCGCCTGGCCCAGGAGGACCGTCGCCCTCGGCAGGATCCAGAGCGCGAGGGCCGAGGACCGGCGGCCGTCCGAGGTGGGCGGCTGGGGCTTCCGCGGCCTGCCCGGAATGTCGACGATCATGATCCGCGGCGGGGAGTGCCTGGTCGTCCGCTACTCCTCCGGCGGCGAAATCGCCGTCAGCGTCGACGACGCCGAACGCGGCGCCGCCCTGCTCAACACCCTCGTCGCCGAGCGCACTGCCGCTCGCTGACCCCCCCTTCCCCTGCTTGGTTCCCTCTGGAGGTCGGGCATGACCCGTCGCCCCGGTGACCTCGTCACCTTCCTGGTCGTGGCCTTCGGGCTGTCCTGGCTGTGCGCCCTTCCGCTGTGGCTGTCGGGCGGAGGCCCGGCGCTGCTGACGGTGACCGGGCTGGCCATGATGTTCACGCCGACGGTCGCCGTCATCGCCGTCTGGCGCCTGCACCACCGGGACGTCCCGTTCAGGGAGTGGGCCCGCCGCACCGGCCTGACACTCGGCGGACGGCGCGGCCGTACGGCCGGGCTCATCGCGGTGGCCTGGCTGGGCACCGCGCTGCTCACCCTCCTCGCCACCGGGATCAGCGTGGCGACCGGGGTGCTCAGCGCCGACCTGTCCGGGCTCAGCCTGTTCCGGCGGCAGATCGAGGCGGCGGGGCGGACGGGCGCGCTTCCCCTCGACCCCGGGACGCTGGTCGTGATCCAGTTCGTCCAGGGGATCGTCGTCGGGCCGTTGCTGAACGTCGTCCCGTCGCTGGGGGAGGAGTACGGCTGGCGCGGATGGCTGCTGCCGAGGCTCATGCCCCTCGGGACGGCCCGCGCGATGCTGGTCTCCGGGGTGATCTGGGGGCTGTGGCACGCGCCGCTGACCCTGCGGGGATACAACTACCCGCTGCTCGGGCCGTGGGCCGCCCTCATGTTCGTCGGCTTCTGCGTGCTCTTCGGCGTCTTCCTCGGCGGCCTCCGCCTCGCCTCCGGCAGCGTCTGGCCCGCCGCCGTCGGGCACGGCGCGCTGAACGCCCTGGCCGGCCTCCCTCTGCTGATCGGCGACGTCGCCCACCCGCCGAACCTGGCCGTCGCCGGCATCACGGGCGTCGTCGGGTGGGTCCTGCTCGCCGTCGTCGCGGCGGTCGTGCTCGCCAGGCTCGCGAGAAGGCCCGTCGTCGCCGGGTGATCGTCACGGGTGCGCCGCGCACACCAGAAGGGCGGCGGTGGTGGCGATCTCCAGCAGGGCGCCGAGCACGTCGCCCGTGATCCCGCCGAGGCGACGGGTGGCGTGGGCGCGGACGGCCCAAGCCGCGCCCAGGCCCGCCGCCACGGCCAGCGGGTAGGTCACCGGCCGTCCCGCGAGGAGGCCGAGCACCAGGGCCACCAGGGCGACCCCCGCCGTCGCGATGATCGCCGTGCTCTGCCGCACCGTCCCCGCGACCATGGCCCCGAGTCCCTCCGGGCGGGCGGACGGCACGCCGCGCAGGCAGGCCCAGGTGATCGCCAGCCGTCCGGCCGCGCACGCGGGGACCAGGGCGAGCGGCCCGGCCCCGGCGACCGCGGCGGCCTGGATCAGCAGGGTGAACACCAGGGTCACCACGCCGAAGGGGCCGATGTCGGAGCGCTTCATGATGTCGAGCGCCTGCGGGGCCGGCCGGCCGCTGCCGAGCCCGTCGGCGAGGTCGGCCAGGCCGTCCAGGTGCAGGCCCCGCGTCAGCAGGGCGAGCGAGCCGAGGGCGAGGGCGGCCGCGAGCAGCGGCGACACCACCAGCGCGGCGGCGGCCATGACGGCCGCGGCGACGGCTCCGAGGAGCACGCCGACCAGCGGCGCGAGGGCCATCGCCCAGCCCGCGGTCTCCCTGTCGACGCGGGGCATCCCGGCGGGCAGGACGGTGAGCGTCCCGAGGGCGAGACGCAGTCCCGAGACGACGGGATCTTCGGAGGCGGTGGGGGAGGTCATCGTCGGGCCTTCACTGCTGGAGGGGGATGACGCGGCCGGCCACGACGAGGAAGGCCTCCTCCGACTCGGCCGCCAGGCGCTGGTTGAGGCGGCCGAGCGCGTCGCGGAACACCCGCCCGCTCGCCGTCGCGGGCACCACGCTCAGGCCCACCTCGTCGCTGACGGCGACCACCTGCGCCCGCGTCTGCCGCCAGGCCGCGACGAGGTCGTCGCAGCGGGCCGCCACCGCGTCCAGGGCGGTGCCGAACCGGCCGGGCTTGCGGCCCCTGGGCCGGTCGTGGGCCGGGTCGTCCCACGCCCCGCACGCGTCGAACACCGAGGTCAGCCAGGTGCCGATGCCGTCGACCAGCAGCGGCCCGGTCTCCGACCTCAGGAGGGTCTCCAGTTCGGAGGTCTCGATGGTCGTCCAGTAGGGCGGGCGCCGGCGCTGGTGCGCCCGGACCCGGGCCAGCCACTCGGGGTCCCTGCGCCCGGCGGGGCCGGTGGCGACGTAGGTGACGTCGGGCTCGCAGATCAGCCGCATCTCCGCCTCCTCCGACTTGCCGGAGCGGGCGCCGCCGAGGACCAGCACCCGCCTGGGCGGGAGCGGGCGCGCAGGCGCGGGCTGCCGTGTGTCGAGGATCGTCCCGTCGGCGACGGCCTGCGCGCCCCAGAGGGCCAGGCGCCGGCTCAGCTCGGCCTCGGACGGCAGGCGGTGGTCGAGGTGGACGGCGACGACCTGGGTGCGCGGCGTGACCAGGCCCCGCCGCCTCAGGTCGCCCAGCCGCTGCGGACGGTCGAGCAGGTCGATGAGGACCAGGTCGTAGGCGTCCTCGGCCCAGCTCGGGGAGGGGGAGCCGCAGTGCTCGTCCGGCGCGACCGCGTGCAGGACGCGGCCCCGGTCGGGCCCGCTCACCGCGTAGCCGTCGGGTGTGACGGTCATTCGGTACCCCTTGGGGAGCGACGCGGGCGGCGTGAGGGGCAGGCCGGCGGGCGGCGCGAGCCGTACGACGTCGTCGAGGACCACCGCGGTGGGCAGGCGGTGGCCGGGGGAGAGGCGTCCGCACGAGGCGCAGCCGCAGGTGGGCTCGGGCCAGCCGTAGGGGCCGGCCGTGCCGGAGAGCAGGACCTTCACAGGGCCTCGACCCCGGATGCGTCCCGCGTCGCGGGCGACGCTCCCGAAGGCGCCGTGATCAGGGCGGGCGGATCGGGCGGGAGGGAGGCCGCGGGCGCCGTCGCCGGTTCGGGGCCGGCCGAGGCGGCCGGGAAACGGAACGTGGGCGGCATGAACCGACCTCCATCCTCGAAGTGGTCCGGGCGGGGGTCTCCCGTGCTTCTCCTGCGCCGTCTGGCCTGTCCGGCACGTTCACGGCAAGATCTGCGGCAGACTCCAGGAGATAGGGTCTGCACAGCCTGGTGAGGGCATAGGGCAAACCCCGCGAAAAGGAGCGTATGGCATGACTTGGCGCTGGCGTTATGAAAATGCTAATGGCGGTGAGGTTACGGACGGCCTTCTTCCGCGCGAGATCTTTGCGAGCCAGGCCGACGCGGAGTCATGGCTCGGCGAAAACTGGCGGACGCTGCTGAGTTCGGGAGTCGAGCAGGTCACGCTCCTGGAGGACGACAAGGTGGAGTACCGCGGAATGTCCTTGCGTGTGGAGTGAGCCCCTCCGGCCGGCCGGAGGCGACGGCGTCGCACTTCCGCCTGTTCACGGGGTCGCGTCGCCCCTGCTCGCCCGGGCTCCCCATGTGGGCCGGAAAAGGCGCGGCGAGCGGCCCCTTGCCCTTTCCCGTTCTGCTGTGACGCCTGTTGCGATAGTGAAGGGAAAACACAAGGGGCCTTCTTCGTCCTTTTCCGTCGGTCGCTGACCGTTTCGTCCTTTAGGGGCGGCCGGAAGGGCTTTCGGTCAGTGACGGGTCCCGTACGGCGACCGAGCCGATCACCTCGTCGATCCTGGCCATGACGTCGGCGTCGAGCTTCACCCCGGCGGCCTTGACGTTGTCGCGGACCTGCTCGGGACGGGTGGCTCCGACGATGGCGGAGGAGACGTTCGGGTTCTGCAGCACCCACGCCACCGCCAGCTGCGCCATCGTCAGGCCGAGGTCGGCGGCGATCGGCTTGAGCTCCTGCACCTTGGCGAGCAGGTCGTCGTTCATCATCCGGGAGATGAAACCCGACCCGGTGGGGTCGGTGGCCCGCGACCCGGCGGGCGGAGGCTGCCCCGGCAGGTACTTCCCGGTCAGCACACCCTGGGCGATCGGCGACCAGACGATCTGGCCGACGCCCTCCTTCTCGCACAAGGGCACGACCTCGGCCTCGATCACCCGCCACAGCATGGAGTACTGCGGCTGGTTGGAGACGAGCCGGTCGAAGCCCATCTCGTCGGCGATCCTCAGGGCCTCGGCGATCTGCGAGGCCTTCCACTCGCTGACGCCCACATAGAGCACCTTGCCCTGGCGGACCAGGTCGTCGAAGGTCTTCAGCGTCTCTTCGAGCGGGGTCTCGTAGTCGTACCGGTGCGCCTGGTAGAGGTCGACGTAGTCGGTCTGCAGGCGGCGCAGCGAGCCGTTGACGCTCTCGGTGATGTGCTTGCGGGACAGGCCACGGTCGTTGGGGCCGGCACCCGTCGGCCAGTAGACCTTGGTGAAGATCTCCAGGGATTCACGGCGCACGCCCTTCAGCGCGCGGCCGAGGACCTCCTCCGCCCTGGTCCCCGCGTAGACGTCGGCGGTGTCGAAGGTGGTGATCCCCTCGTCGAGGGCCGCGCGCACGCACTCCTTGGCGGCGTCCTCCTCGACCTGGGAGCCGTGGGTGATCCAGTTGCCGTAGCTGATCTCACTGACCATGAGACCGCTGCGGCCGAGATGGCGAAATCGCATGAGATCGACCCTAACGGCCGCGTGGGGAAGATCTGTTTCGGGATAGTCTGCCCGGCGTGCGGCGGCTGATCGGCTCGAGAACGGTACGGCTCGCGCTCACGGCGGCCGCCGTGGGCGCGCTCATCGGCATCGCGGTGTGGGCGCTCCGGCCGTCCCGCCGGAGCGGCCCGGCGTCGCCGGTCGGCGGCGGCCGCCCGCCCGTCCCCTCCACGCCG
>NZ_JAHDTF010000071.1 GCF_018531465.1 Sphaerisporangium fuscum | reverse complement strand
CCGGCGCCTGCGCTCGTGAGGCGCCGGACGGCCGGTGGGCCGCCGCTCGCCGGGGCGCCTGCGCAGGAAGCCGGCCCGCGCCCCGCGGCCGTGGCGCGCCCGCCTCGTCGTCACGCTGCCGCTGATCGCCGCGCTGCCGCTGGTCCCCGCGCTGCCGCTGGTCGCCACGTTCTCGCTGGTCGCCGCGTTCTCGCTGATCGTCGCCCTGGCGCCCGGTGCCGGACGGCGACGGCTCGGGCGCCGAGGACGTGGGTGAGGAGGAAGACGACGGCCCGGGGGACGGGGTGCCCGGCGGCGACGCGGACGGCGTCGCCGTGGCCCGCGCCTTCACCGGAGGCGGCGGGGGCAGCATCGAGTCCTTGGGGTCGCGCTGCGGCGCGCCCACCACCACCCCGAGCACGTCAAGGGCCGTGAAGTCGACGAACGGCCGGACGTAGGCCACCCTGGTCAGCTCCCCGGGCGTGGGCTCCACCCGCTCGATGACGCCCACCGGCAGGCCCGGCGCGTACGGCGTCCCCTGCTGCGACCCGAAGCTGACGATGCGGCGGCCGACGCTGAGCGGAACCTCGGAGTTCAGGAGGCGGAACCGCAGCAGCCGCCCCTCCGCCCCCGGGCCGAGACCGTTGACGACGCCGAGTTGATTGTTGCCTTCGAGCCGCGCCCCCGCCGTGGAGGCGGGATCGGTGAGCAGAACCACCGTGGAGGTGGTCGGACCGGCGTGCAGCACCCGCCCGACCAGCCCGTCGCCGTTGAGCACCGTCATCTCGGTCCTCACCCCGTCACCCGACCCCGCGTCGATCTCGACGGCGTCCTCGAATCCCGGGACCCCTCGCCGGGCGATCACCTGGGCCGCGACGACGCGATAGCCGCCGAGGCCGGAGAGCCCGAGCATGTGGGACAGCTCGGCCGACCTGTGGCGGTCGAGCGCCCGCGCGGTCAGCTCCTGCCGCAGCCTGGAGTTCTCCGCTCGCAGGGCCGCGATGCGCCGCTTGGACTCCGCAGCCGAGGCGAAGGTGTCGATGAACTCCCCGACCGGCCGCGTCACGCCCGTGCCGGCCCGCTCGGCCACGCCGAACACCGAGGCCGCGGCGGCGCGGACCGGCTCGAACAGGGAATCCTCGCGCTGCCGATGGTCGATGGTGATCAGGACGAGCGCCACCGCGAGCAACAGGCCGAGGATCAACCGCGCACGGCGGGTATCCCTCATCAGCGTCTCGGCTCCATCAGTGTCGAGGTTCCGGAACCAGCACCTGCTGCAGGGCCTCGAACTCCTCGACGCACTTCCCGGAGCCGAGCACCACCGAGTCGAGGGCGTTCTCCACCAGGTGGATGGGCATGCCGGTCTCGTCGCGCAGGCGGTCGTCCATGCCCTTCAGCAGCGCCCCGCCGCCGGTGAGGGCGACCCCGCGGTCCATGATGTCGCCCGAGAGCTCCGGAGGGCACTTGTCGAGAGTGGACTTGACGGCGTCGACGATGCACTTGAGCGGCTCTTCGGTGGCCTTGCGGATCTCGTCGGCGGACACCACGATCGTCTTGGGCAGCCCGGTGACCAGGTCACGGCCACGGATCTCGGCGTGGCAGTCGTCCTCCACGGGGCACGCGGAGCCGATCGCGATCTTGATCTCCTCCGCGGTGCGCTCCCCGAGCATCAGGGAGTACTCCTTCTTGGCGAACGCGATGATCGCCTGATCGAGCTCGTCGCCCCCGACCCTGATCGACTGGCTGGTCACGATGCCGCCCATCGAGATGATCGCCACCTCGGTGGTGCCGCCGCCGATGTCGACCACCATGTTGCCCGTGGGCTCGTGGACGGGCAGCCGGGCGCCGATCGCCGCGGCCATGGGCTCCTCGATGATGTACACCCGGCGGGCGCCGGCCTGGTACCCGGCCTCCTTCACCGCTCGCTGCTCGACGCCGGTGATGCCGCTCGGCACCGCCACGATGATGCGAGGCTTGGCGAAATGGCGGCGTTTGTGCACCCGCTGGATGAAATATCGCAACATGCGCTCGGTTACGTCGAAGTCGGCGATCACACCGTCCTTGAGCGGGCGTATCGCCACGATATTGCCGGGCGTGCGGCCAATCATCCTCTTGGCCTCGATGCCCACTGCCACGATCTTGCCGGTGGTCGTGTTGATCGCCACCACCGACGGCTCGTTGAGCACGATGCCGCGCCCGCGCACGTACACCAACGTGTTGGCCGTGCCCAGGTCGACGGCCATGTCACGGCCGAGGAACGCCAGCTTGCTGCCCATAGGGAAGGAGACCTTCCTTCAGGTCGTTCGCGAGAGATTACGATTCGCATTCGAATCGTAACGTGACGTACCCACTCCTGAGGGCAACGAGCCGCCCGGCTCGCAAAAAACTTGTCGTGCATCCGGAAGGTCAGGCAGGTCCCGACCTGCGCAAAAGGCCCCGGCGCGCGCCATGCGCCGGGGCCTTTCGTGATCGCCTTGCGGCGGCCCTTCGCGGGCCTGCCCACCACTCGCCCGGACCGCGGGGCTCCCTTGTGCGGGAGGCGTGGATCCTGCCGTACCTCGCCTGACCGCCTGGCTGCGCTCAGCCCGGCGGGCGAGGACGGGGCTCAGAAGCGGTCGGGGAAGAAGATCTTGACTTCGCGGGCGGCGGACTCCGGCGAGTCGGAGCCGTGCACGACGTTCTCGCCGATCTCCAGCGCGTGGTCACCCCGGATGGTGCCCGGCGCCGACTTCACCGGGTCGGTCGCCCCCGCGAGGGCGCGGAACGCCTCGACGGCACGCGGGCCCTCGAGGACCAGCGCCACCAGCGGGCCGGAGGTGATGAACTCGACCAGCTCGCCGAAGAACGGCTTCTCGGCGTGCTCGGCGTAGTGCGCCTTGGCCGTTTCGACGTCCAGCGTGCGGAGGTCCATGGCCACGACCTTCAGGCCCTTGCGCTCCACGCGGGCGATCACGTCACCGATGAGGCCACGGCGGACACCGTCGGGCTTGATCAGAACAAGCGTGCGCTCGGACACGAGTTGTCTCCTTCGTTGTGATCACCGGCCGCCGCGCATGACGGCCGACGATGAGGGGAAGCGTGTGCGCAGCTTACCGGGCCTCGGCCCCGTCGCCGTCCTCGCCGCCGCCCTCGGGAGAGCGGGTGGGCAAAGGGACCACCGGAATCATCGTGGTCCTGAAGTCAGCGACCGGCGACGACCCCTCCCTGTCCACCTTCTCATCCCCCGCGGGCACGTCCTCCGCGACGGCTCCCGCGGACGGCCTGCGCGGGGCACGCCGCGCCAGCACCGCGCCGAGCACCAGCATCACCACGACGGCGAAGCCCGCGACCAGCGCCCAGATGTGCAGCGCCCCGACGAACCCGTCGACCATGGCCTGCGAGGTGACCCTCCCGGACATGCTCACCGCGCGCAGCCACCCGACCTGGATGCCCGTGCCGACCAGGAAACCACTGAGGACGGCCGGGAAGCAGAGGCACAAGGCGTACAGGGCGCCGGGGAGACCGACCCGGCGCAGCGCCGCGGTGAGCGCGACGGAGGCCCCGGCGGCGAGCAGCGCGAACGGCACCACCAAGGGACCTCCGGAGACCGCGGGCACGACCAGGCGCACCGCGCACAGCCCCATGACCATCACGACGAGCCCGGCGCCGACGAGCCTGGGCACGTACGCCTCGTCCAACCGGACGGCCGCGAGCGCGGCGCCCAGCCCGGCCACGACGGCGACGCCGAAGGGCCCCCAAAGGCCGGACAGCCCGGGGCCGCCGAGGCCGCCCAGCTCGACGTAGGTCACCTGGGCGACGGTGGGGAGGACGACCAGGCCGGCGGCCACCATGACGAGCGCCGCCACACGGCCCCCCGGCCCGTCGGCACGGGACAGGGACGCCACCGCCAGCAGCAACGCGACCGCCGCGGCCGCGGCCGTCACGATCAGCCCGGACGGCCAGTCGAACGTCGAACCGACAGCGAGCACGGCGAGGCCCGCCGAAGGCCCGGCGGTCAGCAACAGACGCCGCCACCCACCCCACTCCCCGGCGACACCGCCCCCTGCGCCGGCCACGGCCTGCCCCTCACCCACCCCCGAAGTCCACACCCGCTGATCCACGATGTAACCGGCGTCCACCACCGTGTGACCGGCGTCCGCCGCCTTGTGATCCACACCACCCACCGTGTGACCGGCCTCCGCCGCGGTGCGACCCGCGTCCGCCGCCATGGCCCCCGCGGCATGATCCGCGCCACCCACCGTGCGACCGGCATCCGCCCGCGTGTGATCCGCGCCACCCACCATGCGATCCGCGTCCGCCGCCATGGCCCCCGCGACGTGATCCGCACCACCCACCGTGGGACCGGCATCCGCCGCCGTATGATCCGCGCCTCTCGCCATGCGACCGGCGTCCGCCGGCGCGTCCGCCACGCCGCGGTCCGGGCTCCCGATCATGTGATCGGCGCCCGCCGACCCGGTCCACCCGGTGTGATCGGCACTCCCCGCGACGTAGCCCGCGTCCGCCGACGTGCTCGGGGCGCCGTGAGGGGCGTTCGTCACGCCATCGTCCGCGTCCAGCGGGCCATGGCCCGCGTGCAAGGCTCTGTCATCCACCAGGGCTCTGTCATGCGCGACGGCCTCACCTCCGGAGCTCCCCCCATTCATGCGGGACAGCACCAGTTGGACGGCGGCCAGGGCGAGCGCGACGCCGGTCAGCATCGGGTACGGCTGCAGGGTGACCCGCCACGACGTCACCTCGGCGAGGGGCCACAGGGCCAGCGCCTGGGCCCCCAGCAGCCCACCCGCGAGCGCCGCCGCCCAGATGGCCACCAGGACACTCCGGCCGGCCCGGGCACGCTCCCAGCACGCCACGAACGTCGCCGGGACGAGCATGCCCGCGCCGACGCCGTGCAGCGCCCGCAGCACACCCACCGCCAGGGCCGACCCGGCGAGGCCTCCCAGCACATCGGCCACCGCGAGGAGCGCCAGCCCCGCCAGGAGGATCGGCGCCGCCTGGAACCGCTTCAGCACCGCCGACGCCACCGGCACCGTGCACAGCATCACGGGAAGGGCGAGCCCATGGGCTCGCAGGATCGCCACCCCCGCCATCTCGGGAGGAAGTAGGGCGGAGACGACGGAGATGGTGTTGGGAATGGCGACGACCGCCAGCGGAACGGCGATCGCCGTCACCAGCCCGACGATCACGTCGAGCACGAGGGACAGACGGTTGACCCGGCCAAGACTCGTGAGGCCCGCGGCCTGAATAGGGGGGACGGCCATACTGGCCGACTTTAGCGGTTAGTCACTCCCTCGACACGGCGAGCGACGAATATTGCCGTCACCCATAGCGCGGCGAAGATCACCCCGAGGAAGAACATCGTCGGCACCAGAAACCCAGTGGCGATGGCGAGCACCTGGATGACACTCCCGGCGACGTAGGCGAAAGGCCTCTTCAACATCCCGGTCACGACCACACACGCCACCGCGAGACCGAGGCCGACCGTGATGGCGACGCTCGGAGTGACACGGTTGACCATGATCGCCACAGGCGTGATCAGCCCGAGCACGATCGCCTCCATCCCGAGCACGCTGGCACACAGCCGCCGCATCCCCGGAGTGACCGTGATGTTCACGCCCACACTCCTTCACCTCGTTCACTCGGGCCCACAATCCGAACACGCAGGCCCACAATCCGACCGGTCACGTCATCACCCGACCACCCCAGCCCGCAACCCGAGCCACTCACGTCATCACCCGACCACCCCAGCCCGCAACCCGAGCCACTCACGTCATCACCGGACCACTCATGTCCCCGACCCGACCGCCCTTGCCGTCAAGCCGGCCACCCCGGCATAACCCCAGCGCTCAACCGCGCCGCTCACGCCCCATCCCACCCGACGCGGCCATCTCGGCCTCCAGCCGAGACGCGAGAGCGACACACCTCCACCGGCTTCACCGCCCGTCCAGTGCGGCGCGACTCGCTCCGGCAGACGCGAGCCCTGGCGTGGTGGGGGCCGCCTGGACAACGAAGCCTCGGAGGACGCGAGCCGTCGGGACAACGAAGCTCTCGGGCGGACGCGAGCCTTTCGGAGAACGAAGCCCAGGGCGGACGCGAGCCGTCGGGGGCACCGACGGGCGTCTTCCTGGGGGTGCTGTGAGGTCACTCTCACGCGGGGCCACCTGCTCGCAACAGCAATCGAGCGTCGCCGACGGTGACGACCGAGCCGGTGATCAGCACGCCGGCGCCGCTGAACTCCCCGGTGTCCTCCGCCAGGCCGATGGCCATGTCGATGGCGTCATCGATGCGCGCCGCCTGGTGCACACGCTCACTGCCGAAGATGCCCTCGGCCAGCGCGGCGAGCTCCTCGACATCCATGGAACGCGGCGAGGAGTTGCGCGTGACGACGATCTCCGTCAGAACGGGCTCGAGCAGCTCCAGCACACCCGCGACGTCCTTGTCGGCCATGACCGAGACGACACCGATCAACCGGCTGAACCCGAACGATTCCTCGACGGCCTGGACGACCGTCTCCATCGCACCTGGATTGTGGGCGGCGTCCACGACCACGGTCGGACCACGCCGGATGACCTCGAGGCGGCCGGGCGAGGTGACCTGGGCGAACGCTCGGCCGACGAGATCGCCCTCCAGAGGCTCGTCGCCCCCTGTCAGCGCCTCGACCGCGGCCAGGGCACACGCGGCGTTCCCCGCCTGGTGCTCACCGAAGAGCGGCAGGAAGACGTCTTCGTAGACGCCCTTGAGGCCCTGGATGCGGAGAAGCTGGCCGCCCATGGCGACCTCCCGGTGCAGGACCCCGAACTCCAGCCCTTCGCGCGCGACCGTGGCCCCCACCTCGGCGGCACGCCGCACCAACACCTCGGCGGCGGCGACCGGTTGCTGCGCCAGCACGGCCGTGGAGCCGGGCCGGATGATGCCGGACTTCTCCCGGGCGATCGCCTCGATGTCGGGACCGAGGTAGTCGACGTGGTCGAGCGAGATGGGCGTCACAACGGCCACCGCGCCCTCGGCCACACTGGTCGCGTCCCAGGTGCCGCCCATGCCCACCTCGATGACCGCGACGTCGACAGGGGCGTCGGCGAAGGCCGCGTAGGCCATGCCTGTGAGGGCCTCGAAGAACGAAAGCCTGCCCTGCTGCTGGTCGACGAGCTCCAGGTAAGGCCGGATGTCCTCGTAGACCTCGACAAACCGGTCCTCGCTCAGCGGCTCCCCGTCGACACTGATGCGCTCGCGCATGGAGGTGAGGTGCGGGCTGGTGAACCGGCCCACGCGGAGATTGCGCTCACGCAGCAACGCATCGATCATGCGGGCTGTGCTGGACTTTCCGTTGGTGCCCGTGATGTGAACGATGGGGTACGCCCGCTGGGGATGCCCCAGCAGATCCATCAACGCGTTGATCCGGTCGAGCGTGGGATCGATCTTCCACTCCACGCCCCGCTGCAGGATCGCCTTTTCGACCGCCTGGTATTCCACACGTGAAGCCTACTTACCGGCCCCCACAGTCCGTGCCGTGCCTCCGCCACCTGTGGATAACCCCGCGAAGCAGTGCTCGGCGTCGGCAACGTCTCTCCTTCGCCACCACCTGAATCAGCCATCGGCCGGGAACCGTCCACGCGTAGCGCAGAGAAGGTGCGGCTCCCCGGACGAGCCACGAATGTGGCGCCTGCCTCTCGCCCCTCCACCCCGGTGACCAGGACGTCTCCCTCCTGCAAGCGGTCAGGAAGTAAAGGGACGGACGATGCCGAGGCGAACTTTCGGGAGCGTCCGATTCTTGCAAGACCCACGGCTGCGGCACGAGCAGGATGAACACATGAACGTGACTCTCTCCGCCGCGATGGACTTCATGGCCGGACACGCTCGGCTGCTGGACCGCCGTCGCTTCGAATTGCTGATCGACCGGGTCGAACCCGCCGGCGTACTGGCGGCCCTGAGCGGCTACCGCAACCCCGACGGCGGCTACGGCTGGGGCTTGGAACCGGACCTTCGGTCCACGGAAAGTCAGCCTGGAGCCGCGCTGCACGCCTTCGAGGTGTTCGAGGACATAGCTCCCGCCACGGCCCCTGAGGCACGGGCGCTATGCGACTGGCTGGAGACGGCCTCCCTCCCGGACGGGGGGCTCCCGTTCGCGTTCCCTCTCACGGTCAAGGCGGGCACGGCCCCCTGGTGGAAGGCCGCCGATCCGACGGTGTCGGCCCTGCAGATCACTGCGGTGACGGCCGCCGCCGCCTGGCGTGTCGCCGTACACGACCCGGCCGTCGCCGCTCACCCATGGCTAGAGCGGGCCACTCGCTACTGTCTGGAGACCATCGACGCGATGGACCGGGCACCGTCCGCGTACGTCCTGGCCTTCGCGGTACGGTTCCTCGACAGCGTGTACGACAGCCACCCAGAGGCCGCCGACCTGCTAGGGCGGCTCGGCAAGTACCTTCCCGCGGACGGCCGGGTGCCGGTCGAGGGCGGCACCGAACATGAGGCGCTGCACCCGCTCGACTTCGCCCCCTACCCCGACCGGCCGTCGCGAGATCACTTCACTCCTGAGGTGATCTCGAAGGACCTCGATCGGTTGGCCTCGCTGCAACAGGACGACGGCGGCTGGGTCGTCGACTACGCCACGATCTCACCTGCCGGCTCCCTGGAGTGGAGGGGCCACACCACCCTCCGCGCCATCGAAATCCTCCGCCGCAACGACCGACTCTGACCGAACCCACGACGCGCGCAGAAGAATCCGCCGACACACCCGCTCTACGCCGACGTCGACTCCGCCACACTGCTGACTCGCCCAGCCGATGCCGTATCCCGCACAGGCCGCCCCGCGGCTAGACGTACGGCCGGTACCGGATTCACCGCACGTCCGCCCGCGGAGTGGGGCGTACGGGAGACGCACCTGCCTGCGGAGGCATGGCCCTGGTCAGCAGGCAAATACGAAAAGGGCCGACCACACCGTGGCCGGCCCTCACATCGATACCGCAGAAACCCTCAACGCCCCTGGACTGGACGGTTCCCCCTACCCCCACAGAGCCAGAGGAAGCCGGCCCTCAAGGCGGCGCACCTGGCCCCGCCCGGCCCCTGATTCCCCCGTTCAAAGCCTGACCAGCCCAACCCGCCGTACGACGGCGCCGACTTTGCCGTACGGTATCCCGCCGCCGCGGCGCCGATGAGAAGGCATCAGAGCCAGCGACGAGTGAAACGCCTCGGTGAAAGCAGGAAAGGCGAGCCGGTGAAGGTAGGGGGGCGGACCGGTGAATGGTGTCGGCCAGCGGTTCGGGAGGAGGAAACCCGGACGAGGTAACCCTCGGCCAGTTGTAGCGGCTCATTTCGTACGGGACCCCGAGGCTCCCGACAACAGCAGCGAAGTCCCCCGCCCTAGACGGTCGGTGGAGGGTCTCTGTCGGCCTGCCCGCAGAAAGCAGAAAGCGGCAGGGGCCACCCGAAGCCCTGTCAACAGCGGCGGAATCGCTGCCCGGACGTTTGGTGGACGGCCTGTCGATCATCTGGCCGTGCATGCCGAGGTCGCGGAACGTGCATCTGCTGGCAGAAACAGAAAGGGCCTCCCACGGCGTGGACGGCCCTCGGCCCTCGCATGAACCCGCCTCAACACCCGCAGCCGCGGATGCCCTCGCACACAGCGGTAGGGGCCACCCGAAGCCCTGCCGACAGCGGCGGAATCACAGCCCGGACGTTTGGTGGACGGTCGGCCGGCCTGTCGATCTGGCCGTGCATGCCGAGATCGCAGATCGCGCATCTGGCGGCAGAAACAGAAAAGGGCCGCCCACAGCATGGACGGCCCTCGGCCCTCGCACGAACCCGCATCAGCACCCGCCGCTGCGGATGCCTCTCCCTGCGGATACCCCCACACAGCGGTAAGGGCCACCCGCTTGGCGGGTGGCCCTTACCGTATGAAAAATTTGTCCGGCGGCGTCCTACTCTCCCACACCGTCCCCGGTGCAGTACCATCGGCGCTGGAAAGCTTAACTTCCGGGTTCGGAA
>NZ_JAHDTF010000070.1 GCF_018531465.1 Sphaerisporangium fuscum | reverse complement strand
ACGATAGACCTTCAGAATCCCCGAAGTCTCATCAACGTTCGCAGAAGCCGGAGCGCCAGCAGATACGCCCAGGTCCTGGGGCTAGAGAGACCAAGAAGCTCAGTTGAACTCAAGGGTTATTAGTTAGCACTTCCGCACGGCCGGCTGAGGGATCGAACGGCCGAATAAGATCTCGGTCACGCCCGGTCACGCCTAACGAGACGGGCAAGCCTCACAGCCAGTAGCGCCAGCACCCCGTGCACTCGAACGCTTGAGCGGTGGCTCAGGTTTCGGTCACGGTGCCGCGGCGTTCGATGGCACGCAGCCCAGCTCAGCGAACTGGCCTAGCGGCTGCGCCCGTGGTGTCGGAGTCTGGGGAGACGGGATCGCGACGTGGCAACAGCGCCGCTGGAGCGAGGGCGAGCAGGGAGAGGATGAGGGTGGCGCCGAAGGCGATCGCGTACGCCTGCGGGGCAGAGCCACCGGTGGCGAGGTGGCGGGCCACGATGGCGAGGAGGAAAGCCGTGCCGAAGGAGCCACCGATGCGTTGAATGACGCTGAGCAGGGTGGTCGCCTCGGGAATGGCCTCAGGTGACAACCGCATGTACGCGGCGGTGGTGATGGGGACGGTGGCCAGGCCGAGCCCGACACCACGCAAGAACAGAGCGACGCTCAGCGCCGGATCGCTCGCGCCGGGCACGGCCACATAGGGCACCGTGCCTGCGGCGGCCACGACCGTGCCGGCGATGAGCAGCACGCGGGGTCCGAAGCGGTCGGTGAGCCGTCCGGCCAGGGGCAGCGCGGTCATGGTGCCGAGTGCCAGGGGAGCCAGGAGCAGTCCTGTTTCCACGCCGGTGGCACCGCGTACCTGCTGGTAGAACAGTGGCAGCAGCACCATGGGGCCGAAGATCGACGCGCCGGCCAGCATCATCAGCCCGCAGGACAGGGCGAATGCCCGGTCGCCGAACAACCGCAGATCAACCAGGGGATGACGGCGGCGGAGGGCTCGGTGGGTGTAGCCGAGCAGCAGCACGGTACCGAGCGCGATCGGCGGCCCGGCGCCGACGACGTCGGTGGAGGCCGTCAGCCGGGTGCCGCCGTACAGCAGGACCACCAGTCCAGGGCACAACAGGAGTAGTCCGCGCAGGTCAAGTGGTCGCGGATCGGCGGGCACCGTGTCGGGAAGTCCATGCCACGACAGGACCAGAGCGGCGATGCTCAGCGGAACGCTGACCCAGAACACCCACCGCCATCCGGGGCCGTCGATCAATATGCCGCCGAGGACCGGTCCGAGGAGTGGCGCGAGTTGGCCGGGCACCGCGACGAGCGCCATGACCCGGCCCAGCCGCCGTGGTCCCGCCATGGTTGCCAGGATCGTCTGCAGCACGGGCAGGATCAGCCCGCCGCCGATCCCCTGCAGGATGCGGAAGACGATGAGGCTGGAAGTGGACCAGGCCGCCCCGCACAGCAGCGAGGCCACGGCGAAGATAAGCAGGCTGGCCCGCCACAGCGACCGGGCGCCGACCCGGCTGAGCGCCCAGGGCATCGTGGGGACAACCACGGCCAGGGTGAGGAGGTGGGCGGTCGCAACCCACTGAATCTGCTCGGTGTCGGCGGCCAGGGCGGCGCGGGCGTCGTCCAGAGCGACTCCCACGATGGTGGTGTTCAGCAGCGAGGCCAGGCCGCCGACCATCAAGACAGCGGCAAGACGGAGCAGGTTTGGATCGAGCGGGTCGGAGTCACCTCGATTTGTTGGCATGCCAGCAGTATGCTGTGTAATATGCTGGCATGCCAACAAAAAAGGTTTCCGGGAAAGGGTCGCGTTCCCACCCGGGGGTCCAGATCGCCGAGGCCCCGCTGGGCTCGCTGCTGCTGCAGGCCGTGCGGGCCCACGCCGTCCTGGCCGCCTCCCTCCTGACCGACTTGGGCCTAGTGGCGCCGCAGGAGGTGATCCTGCTGTACCTGCAGGACCATGGCCGGACGCCGCAGGCTGAGCTCGTCCGCTTCCTGGGCCGCGACCGATCCACAGTGACCGCGACCCTGCAGGCCATGGAGCGCGGCCAGCTCATCGTGCGGACCCCATCCGAGACCGACCAGCGCGCGATGGAGGTCGGCCTCACCGACGCCGGGCAGGCGCTATGCCCCCGCGTTCGAGCCGCCTGGGCCGAACTGGAACGACTCACCTTCGGCCGACTGTCCCCCGTACAGCGCGAGCAGCTCATGGCCGGGCTCACCGCCGTCCGTGACGCCGCACGAGCCCACAACGAAGAAAAGGACACCCGCCCGTGAACGACCAGCCCCTGCGCCTGGCGCTGATCATCGCCAGCACCCGCCAGGGCCGCTTCGGCACAGCCATCGGCCACTGGACCTCTCGCGTCGCCAGCAGCCGACCGGAGTTCACCACCGACGTCATCGACCTGGCCGGCCTTTCCCTGCCCGCCGATCTCAGCGGCTCGATCGCCGCGACGGAGTTCACCGGCCGCATCGGCGACGCCGACGCGATCCTCGTCGTGACGTGCGAATACAACCACGGCTATCCCGCCTCGCTGAAACTCGCCATCGACACGGTCCGGCAGGAGTGGGCCGCCAAGCCCGTCGGGTTTGTTTCCTATGGCGGGATCGCCGGTGGGTTGCGCGCGGTCGAACAGCTACGACAGGTCCTCGCCGAGCTCCATGCCGTCACCGTGCGCGACACGGTCAGCTTCCACTTCCCGCACGACCACGTGGATCCGGAGGGATACGTCACCGACCCCTCCACCGCCAAATCCGCCGAAGCCGCGGCGCACACCCTGTTCGACCGGCTGACCTGGTGGGGGACTGCCCTACGCGCCGCCCGCCTCGCCCGACCCTACGTCCTGGCCGGCTGAGCGCCGACACGAGAAACAAGGAGCCCCCTTCAATGCCGACCGTCATCGCGCTGACCCGCTTCGGCCCTCCGGAAGTCTTGCGACCCTTCAAGATCGAAACCCCGCGGCCGGGACCTGGCCAGGCACTCGTGCGGATTCACGCAGCCGGAGTCAATCCGGTCGACTGCAAGCTCCGCCGTGGTGACTTCGCCGACTCCAGGCCTGCGAATTTCCCGCAGCGCCTGGGCAACGAGTTCGCCGGAACGGTCATCGCTCTCGGCCCGGACGTCCCCGCTGATGGGGCCGTCGCCGTCGGCGCGCACGTGCTGGGGTCGGCTACGGCGCAGGCCTATGCAGAGGTCATGGCCGTCGACACCGCCGGCCTGGTCGTCAAACCGCCATCGGTCCCGTGGGAGATGGCTGGGGGCCTGCCCGCCGCCGGGCAGACCGCCCACACCGCCCTGTCCCAATTGGGTGTGGGACCCGGCGATGTCATCCTCATCCATGCCGCGGCCGGCGGCGTCGGCACCATCGCCGTCCAACTCGCGCGCGAGCTGGGAGCACGGGTCATCGGCACCGCCAGCGAGAACAACCACGACTACCTGCGCGACCTCGGCGCCCTGCCCACCACCTACGGTCCTGGGCTGCTCGACCGCGTCCACGCTCTCGCACCGGACGGAGTCGACGTCGCCCTGGACCTCATCGGCGGTGAGGCCATCGCCACCAGCCTCGCCCTGATCAACGACCGCCGCCGCATCGGGACGACCGTCGACCAGCGTGCCGTCGAAGAGCACGGGGTGCGACGAGTGGGGGGCCGCTCGCTTCCCGCCCTACGCCAGCTCGTTGACAAGGCGGCGACCGGCCAGCTGATCCTGCCCGTCCGTACCTTCCCACTCAGCCAGGCCATAGCCGCGCATCGCATCGTCGAGAATGGGCACGTACGCGGCAAGGTGGTCCTCACCATCTGACCACCGACCCGGAACAGGATCACCTCTGTACGTGACAATTTCAAGGCCTTCGTCGTCGAGCATGATGCGGACAGGGTCACAGGCTGCGGCTTCGCAGGTGGTTCCACTTCCCATGGCGATGCGGTGGGAGACGACCATGATGTGCCGCTGCTTAATCCTGGAGACATCCAGATAGCGGAGGAAGGTGGCGTCGCGGTATCCGGCGACGAGTTGCCCGCCGAGGAGTAGCGGGGTGCCGTCCTCCAGTTCGGCGAGGTTCGCGGTCGCCCATTCGACGCCTGCCGGCCGCGTCTTCACGCGCTGTCCTCGCTTCGGTGATTGGTGGGCGGAGCCATGCATCGCGGTGGTGTGCTCCAGGTCAGTGCGGTATGGGCCAGTCGTCGCCGACGATGTGCGGGCGAAGCTCGGTCACCTTGACGACGTCCGGGAGGATGTGCCGGGCCTGAGCAGTGCGGACGAAGCAGAGTGCGTACCACCATCCGTTCTCTCTCTGAAGGCCTCGCTGTAGTCCCGGGGAAATTTCCAACGGATTTGCCTGACCTGCGGCGATAAACAGGACCTGGACAGCAGTCGCGAGGCGTCTACGGTGGGATCATGGGCGATGACGAGCCGAGGTTCGGCTACGGCCAAGGACGGCGGCCGCTGTGGAGCGCGATCGCGATGCCGAGCACATCCGGGACGCACTGCGTGCTGCCGGGCTGATGGAGTTCAGCGACAGCCGGGCCGGGTTCGTGGTGGAGGGCGGGGCACAGGGCGTCCCTTTCCTGGTGGCTTTCGCTGGGCCCGAGAGCGGGGCCGGGGAGCAGGTTGCTGCGTATGCGGCGGTGCTGAGGGTGGTCGGGATGCGGGCCGAGCCCGACTCCGAGGACGAGCAGGCTCTGCAGGTGTGGCCGGCCTGATGAGCGGTCGGCCGCCCTGGTGCCGTCAGCGGGGACGGCGCCGCTGGATGGGGTCGGCCTTTGCGGTGATGCGGGCGGAGGTCTCTTCGCCCAGGCGCACGTAGCGGTCGAGGCTGGCCAGGTGCTGGTGGCGGCTCTTGGCCTGGAGCTCGGGCGCGGTGCGTCCGGGTTGGGCGAGGTGCTGGAGCGCCGAATGACGCAGCTGATGCAAGGTCCACCCCTGGCGGTGCGGGTCGAGCTCGGCCGAGGCGGTCTTGAACAGGTACTCGGCGCGTGGATAGGACAGGCGGCCCCGCCCGGTGACGGGACAGACGTCGCCGGACGCCGGCGCGCGGCGGCCGGAGGGCCCACCAGGCCATGAGGCAGCCAGGCCGGTATTCGCGGTAGGCCGGATCGGTGACGGTGGTGGCCAGAAGAGCGACCCCTCGGACCGTTCGGTCTCGTCTGGCCACAGCAGCGGGGACGACTTGTCGTAGAGACCGGTAACGCCGACGATCCGCTCGCTGTCTTGCTCGACCAAGGCCCACACTGGGAAGGACGACGAACACGTCCGCATCTGCGGCAAGGGCGGCAGCGTGTGGACCGTCCTGTTGGACGACCGCGGCTACGTCGCCCTGCTCAAGCTCTACCTGGCCCGCGCCGGCTACACCGCCGGGCCGCTGTTTCGCGCCTCCATCAACGGCCGCGGCGGACCGCTGTCCTACGACGCCGCCCACCACCGCTGGCAGACCTACTGCGCGCAGGCCGGGGTCGAGATCGACATCCACCAGCTGCGCCACGCCCACGCCACCGAGCTCATCAACACTGGCGTCTCCATCGAGGCCGTGCGCCGCCGCCTCGGCCACGCCTCCACCGAAACCACCCAGCTGTACGCGCTGCTGGACGACAAGGTCGCCGACGCCGAGATCCGCGCCGCCCGCCGACGCCGCGACCGAGCGATCCACTGACGACAAACCGCTCAGGGCCATCGCATCCTCTTGCACCATCAGCACAGGTCAGAGATGGGTTCGTTGGATTATCCGCGATTGCTACCGGGACCCCGAGGCGGTGGCCGACGAACGCGGCCGGATCGAGCGCATCCCGTACGAGCTGTGCGTTCTGGTGGCGCTGCGCAAGGCAATCCGCCGACGGGAAATCTGGGTCGAGGGCGGCAAGATCTGGCGCAACCCGGAGGCGGACTTGCCGGCCGACTTTGACGACAACCGGGACGTGCACTACGAGGCCCTGAAGAAGCCCCGTGACCCCGCGGCGTTCATCGCCGACCTGCAACGCCGCCACACCGCCGCCCTCGACCGGCTGGACAAGGCGATGCGCAAGGGCACCACCGGCGGCGTGAAGATCACCCGGAAGAAGGGCGAGCCGTGGATCAGCGTCCCACCGCTGGGCAAGCAGGAGGAGCCGACGGGCCTGAAGGCGCTGAAGACGGAGATCTCCCGCCGCTGGGGCGTGATCGACCTACTGGACGTGCTCAAAGACGTCGCCCATGTCACCGACTACACCTCCGCCTTCGCCTCGGTGGTCTCGCGCACCGTCATCGATGAGGCGGTGCTGCAGAGACGGCTATTGCTCTGCCTGTACGGGCTGGGACGAACGTCGGGATCAAGCGAGTGGCCGACGGCGTGGCCGCGGCCACGCTGCCGCCCGGGCAGCGCGACAATGAGGCGGCGCTGCGACGAACCCGCCGGCTGTTCATCAACCGGGACAACCTGCGCGAGGCGATCCGCCTCATCGTCAACGCCACCCTGAAGGCGCGCGACACCGTGCTGTGGGGCGAGGGCACCTCGTGCGCGTCCGATTCGCGTAAGTTCGGGTCGTGGTCGGCGAATTTCATGATCGAGTGGCATCAGCGCTACAGCGGGCCGGGGATCATGGTCTACTGGCACGTCGAGCGCCGCAGCGTGTGCATCTACAGCCAGGTGACCAGCATGACCGCCTCCGAGGTGGCCTCGATGATCGAGGGCCTGCTGCGGCACCTGACCGACGCGGAGATCGATCGCCAGTACACCGACACCCACGGAGCCTCGATCGTCGGGTTCGCCTTCTCCGAACTGCTCGGCTTCAAGCTGCTGCCACGGCTGAAGAACATCGGCTCGGCGCGGCTGTACCGGCCCGGGACCGGCGAGGACGGGGCCTGGCCACACCTGGAGGCGGTGCTGTCGAACAAGACCATCGACTGGGACCTGATCGCACGCCACTACGACCAAATGATCAAGTACGCGACCGCGCTGCGGTTGCGCACCGCAGAGTCGCACCAGATGCTGCGCCGCTTCACCCGCGGCGGCCCCAAGCACCCCACCTACCAGGCGATCGAGGAGCTGGGTCGCGTCATCAGGACAATCTTCATCTGTGAGTATCTGGCGGATGAGGAACTCAGGAGGGAGATCAACGAGGGTCTGAACGTGGTGGAGAACTTCAATTCCGCCAGCAAGGACCTGTTCTATGGCAAGGCCGGCGACCTGACCGGCGACGACCGCGAGAACGTCGAGGTCTCCGCGCTGGCGCTGCACCTGATCGCCGCGGCCATCACCTACCTCAACACGCACCTGATCCAGATCGTGCTGCGCGATCCGGCTTGGCGAAAACGGCTGAGCCCGGCCGACCGGCGCGGGCTGACCGCGCTGTTCTGGTCCCATCTGAACCTGTATGGCCGCTTCGAGCTCGACATGAGTCGCCACCTGGAGTTGGAGGTGTTCCGCTCGGGCGGCCCAGTGCCCCATGACGCACGGGGTTGGGCCAGGGCTGGCACCGCTCAGCCCTGTCGGCCCCGCCGTCTACTGCCGGATCGGCAGGCCGGGCGTGCCGGCGGCGATCTCTGCGGGCGGTACGGGCGTGCCGCCGCGTCTCGGGTGCACCTGAGTGCTTACGGGCGCGCCCTCGCCGCAGCGTCCCGGACCGCGTGGTCCGGGCCCGTCTTCGCCAGTTCGTCCAGCACCTCCAGCGCCTCCGCGGTGCCGATCCGGGCGATGGCGTCGACAGCCTTGACCGCGCGGGCCCTGGTGCCCCGCGCTACCCAGCCGGGGATCAGGGCGGCCAGGTCGCGGGCCGTCCGGCCGTCGCCGAGCCATCCCAGCGCGGGCAGCGCCCAGGCGTCGCCGTGCAGGAACAGCGCCCAGCCCAGGTCGGCCAGCGAGCGCCGGTCGCAGGCCTCGCGGACCGCTTCCAGCCGCTCGTCCGGCTTCCTGGCCAGCGCCACGAGCCTCCTGGTCGCGGCGGCGGGCAGGGCCCGGCCGCCGCCCTTGATCAGCACCTGCGGCAGGACATCGGGATCGGCGTACGCGGGCAGCCGGGGCGCCCGGCCCGGCGCGGTCAGCACGGCCGGGAGGTCCTCGCCGGGCGCGTCCGGGACCCGCGGCGCCGGGTCCGGCCCGGGCAGCTCCGGATGCGCCTTGAGGTGCATGCGAAGCAGCCCGGAGGCAAGGAGCGCCGACGTCGAGTCGCGCGCGGCCACCGCGGACAGCACCCGTACCGCCCGCACGGGGAAGCGCTCCATCGCCGCAAGCAGGTACTCACGCGCGAACTCCCGCTCGTACCGCTCCAGCAGCAGCGTGAACGCCTCGTCGCTCGGAATCAGGGAGATCAGCTCCACGAACTGCTCCCGCCACGGCTTGTAGATGAGCATCCGGTCCCAGGCGTCGACCAGGAGCGGGGCGGCCGCCGGGCCCAGGCCGTCGGCGATCGTGGCGCGCATCCCGTACGTGAACGCGCCGAAGTCGGACTCCTCCAGCCTCCAGCCGAGCAGTTCGAGGTGCCGCAGGGTGCTCACCGACGCCCACAGTCGTTGGCGGTAGGTGGCGTCCCCCCACTAGGTGGACGGCGGGTCGGCGCAGCACTCGTCCACCCAGTCGTGCCGGGTGGGCACCAGGTAGGAGACGACGAGCCGCCGGGAGCGGGTGCCGCGGTGCGCGGCCAGGCGTTCCACCGCCCGCCGGTACTCCTCCTCGGGGCAGAAGGCCAGCAGCCCCCGGACCCGGCGCAGGCTCACCGAGTCGACCAGCCGAAGGGAGTCCAGCGGGCGCAGGTCTTCCGCCGAGGAGGCGATGCCGCTCAGTTCGGCGAGCGCGCAGGCGGCGAAGGCGAGTCCGCGGGAGGCGATCCACCCGTCGGTGAAGGTTCGCGGCGTTTTACTCCCGTTCTCCAGACGGTCGACGATCGATGCGATCGCCGCCGCCCCGGTGGGGTCATCGGCGCCGCTGAGGTATGCCCGCGCGTGCGCGACCAGGACTTTGTTGCTCCTGCCCGCCGACAGCACGGCCTCGATGCGGCCGCGGTGCTTCTCGGTCAGCTTCGCTGCCACGTCCGCGGCGCCGGTGTCGACGGTGTCGCTGGGCGCGACCTCGCCCAGCGCCCGGTCGGAGACGCCCGGTTCCGCGGGGAGCGCGCCGCCCCGCCGGGGGTGCAGATCTCGGCGCAGGGGCTCGGAGAGGACCAGGACGTCCTCGGCCGGGGGGAAATGATCATCCATGGCGGATCACCGTAGCGGAACCGGGTGACACTCACCCCGCGTCCGGCAGATACGGCCCTCCGCTCGGGTCCGTGCGATGAGCCCCAAAGTAGCGAGTCGACGCTGGTCGGAGCCTTGATCAAACTCGGGTCCCTCGCCCCCGGGTACCCCGAGGCCCGGGTGTGTGAGGCCGGACCCCATCCTGTTGGCCCTCTGCTCGGTCTGTGGCGTCGGGCTGCGGCCACGTGCGGGCGGGCCGATAACAGGGCCTGCCTCGACTGTTGCCCAAGAAGTGATCAAAAGGTCCCGTGATCATCGCTACCGCCAATTTCTGCACTCAGACTCCTCGGGGGCCGACCATGCTCGCGCTGGCCGAGGCGCTGCTTCGTCCCACTCGTCCGAAGGGCTGATCGAGGAGGCCTCGGCGCGCCGCCGCGGTGGCTTCCCCGCTTCGGGCCGTACTCAGCTCCGCGAGCCGCACGAGGTTCGGCACCAGGATTCGGCGCCGGCTCTCGTAGACTCCGCGGTCATGACAGAACGATGGCCCTTCATCCACCACGTGACCTTCATCGCCTCGGACCTCGAGGCGAGCACACGCTTCTACACCGCCGCGCTGGAGCCTCTCGGCGTCGTCGGAGAGGCGGCAGACGGCGGAGCGGAGTTCTGGGAGGAGGAGTTGGACACCCCTTCCTTCGGTCTGTATCCCGCTGGCGACGCCACGGTGACACGGGGCGCGCACATCGCGTTCACCGCCCGCGACCGGGGTGCGGTCGACGCCTTCCACGCGGCCGCGCTGGCGGCTGGCGGCAAGTCCCGGCACGAGCCCCGACTTTGGCCCGAATATGGCGCCTATTGCGCGTTCGTAGATGACCCGGACGGCAACAACGTCGAGGCGGTGTACAAGGAGCAGGCTTAGGGTCGGCACCTGGCGCTGATCGCGGCGGTGGCGGGACGGTGCACGTGGTCTTCCTGGGGAGGTTTCTCAGGGGCTACGAGCCCGATCTCATCCAGGCCGACCCACGGCGATGCGCCGTACAGCCGGACGACCCACGACTGGACCCCCATCGCTGGCGCGGGCCGGGAGACCGGCCCAGTTGCCGTCGTCGGCGCCGCGTTCCAGGGGTGAACAGGACCTGCTGGCGGTCGGCGGCTAGCTGCTGGCGGGCCTGCTCGAGCAGTGACTCGCGTGCTCCGGGGGCGGGGGTGCAGATCCAGTCGGTTGCGGTGCACAGCGCATCGGCGTGCGCGGCCGGGTTGCCGCCGGTGCCGAAGATGAAGATCGGTCGCCCGTCGGGGTAGTGCGGCGGGCGGAAGAACATCCGGCTCTTCCGCAGCGCGGCTCTGGCCTCCTTGTGCTCGCGCAGGACCAGGTTCGCCGGTGACATCCAGGTGGAAGCGGGGCGAGGCCGGCCTCCAGCTGGTGGCAGAGGCCGGCACGACGCTCGGCCCCTCGATTCCTTCGGCCGCCAGCAGGTCGTGCAGATGGTAGAGCGGCCAGCGGCCTACCCCGCGCAGCCACAGGATGCTGAAGGATCCGCTGTCGCCGCGGGGGTTGGGCTGCCACTGCAGGGCCATGAGGTTTCCGGCGGCCTGCTCGGGGACGAAGGACATCAAGTCGCGCGGCGGCTGCCGACTCCAAAAGTCCTCACCATCCCCGATCGGTGAGCTGCTGATCGCCGGTAGGCGCTGGGCGACCTCGAAGAACGACGTTGTGATCCGCAAGGCCCACACGCCGGCCTGGAGAAGTCGCGCAAGCTCGGTCAGGGTGTTGCGAGGCGTGGCATCGACGGCCGGTTGGTGGGCCTGGATCCATGCCTGGGCGGCACTCTGGGCCGATATCGGGGTGTCGTGGGCCGCGGTCATCGACTCGATCAGCTGGGCCCAGTCGGCGGCAGGTGCCTGGAACGGAGCAGCGACCAAGGGTTCGCAGTGCTCGTCGAAGTAGTGGTCGGTGGCTTCCTCCAGGTCCGCCTTGCGGGAGAAGTCGTTGCGCTCCCCCAGGCCGTGCAGGTCGCGGGCCAGGCGGCACAGCAGGCTGTATCCGGTGAACGGCCCTTCGGATCGGTATCACTCAGTCATGACCGCTACGACTTGCATTTGCAACGTCACTGACCGCTACTTTGGGGCTCATCGCACGGACCCGAGTGGAGGGCCGATACCGCAGGCCGCGCTCCACCTCGGGACGGGCCGCGCTGGACGCCGCCGCGACATCGTCCGCAAGACCAAGAACGGCCTGGAGACCGCCCGCAAGCAAGGCAAGGTCGGCGGCCGCCGGCCCGTCGTCGACGACGACAAGCGCGCCGCGATCCTGGCCCGCCGCCGGCGCGGGGAATCCATCCGCACCATCGCCGCCGGGGTGAAGGTCTCCGTCGGCGTCGTCCACAAGACCCTCAAGACCGCCGAGGGCAACCCCACCGACCGGCCCGGCCTCATCGACTGACCCCGCCCCAAGCCACCCGCATCGAAACGGCCAGTCACGGCAAGACGAGCCCGCCGGGCTCTTTAACGTGACTGGCCGTTTGGTTGCTGCTCAAGCCCCGTGACCAACCGGGCCCGGCTGGGCCGAGCGGGCGAGTGCCGAGCTGCTCCCCCGGCTACGGCTGCTGCGTCATACGTCGATCCGCTCGAAGATGTGCGGGTACGACACGATGTCGTCGGGGAACTCGGCGGCCATGCGCTGGAACTCCGGGCTGCCGAACGCCGTGGCGAGAGCCTCGGTCGACTCCCAGACCGCGACGTTCATCAGAAGTCGGCTGTCCGCCGTCCCCTTGTGCATCTGCAGGGAGACGAATCCCGGTTGAGCCTTCATGAACTCCGCCTGCCTCCGAAAGAGGGTCAGGAACACTTCGGTCTTCTCCTTTGGGACGACGAAGGTGTTGGCCAGGACGATGGGTCCGGTCTCCTCCTTGAACTGCGCGAACATCGGCACATTCGGGTCCAGGCTCTGCAGCTTGGCCATCTGCGGTACTTCCTCTCGCTTATCGGTTGTCCCACGGCGCCGCGGCCCGCCACCGCCGTACTGGATCCGGCGACGCTCACGACCTGTGGGACGGGGGATCTGACGGGCGCTCAAGGGGCATCGCCGGTGCCGGCCTCCAGCGTCCACCATCCTGCCAACATGTGTTGGCCAACTCTTGTTGGCAAACGTAGGGCCGCAGCCCTGGAGTGTCAACACGTGTTGGCCTATGGTTGTTGGCATGACCGGCACCACGGAGAACCAGCAAGCCGCACGGCGTTCCGACGCCACCCGCGCCACGATCCTCGCCGCGGCCCGCGAGCGGTTCGCGGCGGACGGCTACGAGAAGGCGACCATCCGGGCCATCGCGCGCGACGCGAGGATCGATCCGTCGATGGTGATGCGCTACTACGGCAACAAGGCAGGCCTGTTCGCGGCGGCCGTCGCCATCGACCCCGGGCTGCCCGGTCTGCCCGTCGAACCGCGCGAGGCGATCGGCCGTGCGCTGGTGCGCCACTTCCTCGCCCTGTGGGAGGAGAACGGGGAGCTCACCGCGCTGATGCGGGTCGGCGCCACCGACCCGGCCGCCGCCGAGCGCATGCAGAGCGTGCTGCGCGAGCAGTTGATCCCGCTGGCCCGCCGGGTGGGCCCCGATCCGGAGCAGGCGCCGGTGCGGGCGGCACTGTGCGCCTCGACCGTGCTGGGGCTCGCGCTGACGCGCTACGTGCTCCGGTTCCCGGCGAGCGTGGCGCTCGGCCGCGAGGAGATCGTGGACTGGCTCGGACCCACGGTCCAGCGGTATCTCACCGCACCCACACCCTGAAGAACGCCTCGAGGGCACCCACCGCGACCTCGGTCATTCCTCACCCCGGAGCCCAATCTCTGAACGGTACTCACCCTCGTCGGCGGTGGATCGTCAACAGTGCTGCTCCGACGAGGAGCTCGGCCGCGACGACCCAGATCCGCCACATGGAGGGCGATGTCCAGATCGCTGCCTGGCGCAATCGTGATGCCGCTCCCCTGCCTCGCTATCTCCAGGGCCGCTACACCACTCTGGAAGTCGCTTCACCGGCACGACCGTGAGGCGCTGGTCCGCCGAGTCGGTCGGCAAGCTGGAAGAACTGGTCGCCGTCGATGCCCTCGCGCCCGATTCTGACGTCGAGGGTGATGACGTGTGGAAAACGGCGCTAGACCACGTCGAACTCGTTCCCCTCGGGATCCACCATCGCCACCGCATAGTGATCGACGCCGGCCTGCGACAGCACCCGCACAACGGACGCCCCCGCCTGGACAAGCCGCTCCACCTCGGCATCCACCCGCGCTTTCCGGGTCTCCAGCGGTACGTCCTCCCGCTTGCCGCCCACCTTCACATCCAGGTGGAACCGGTTCTTGACCGCCTTGCCCTCAGGCACCTGCTGAAACCAGATCCTCGGCCCGTGCCCCTCGGGATCGACGATGCTGTCGCTGCCGTCCCCCTCGCCGAGCTCGTCCTCGGGCACTCCGATACTGCGCCAGTAATCCCGCCACGTGTCGAATCCGCCCGGCGGCGGCTCCACCGTGTACCGCAGCGCGCCCGCCCAGAACCGGGCCATCCGGTCGGGTGCCGCACAGTCGATGACCAGCTGATAAGAAACCATGGCGGACATCCTGCCGAACCCATCCGACAATTGCTGGCTCACGGTCCGGACGGTTCACGGTCCGGGCGGCTCACGCTCCGGAAGGGTAACTAATAACCCTTGAGTTCAACTGAGCTTCTTGGTCTCTCTAGCCCCAGGACCTGGGCGTATCTGCTGGCGCTCCGGCTTCTGCGAACGTTGATGAGACTTCGGGGATTCTGAAGGTCTATCGTC
>NZ_JAHDTF010000069.1 GCF_018531465.1 Sphaerisporangium fuscum | reverse complement strand
GCGGCCTGCGCGGGCGCCGCCTGGGCGGCGGGACGCGACGCGGCCTGGTTGCGCGAGGCGGGCTGCGCCGCGGCGGGCTGCTCCGCGGGCGCGGGGTCGTCGAACCCGGCGGCGATGACCGTCACGCGGACCTCGTCGCCGAGGGCGTCGTCGATCACCGTGCCGAAGATGATGTTGGCGTCCATCGCGGCGGCGTTGGACACCAGCTGCGCCGCCTCGTTGATCTCGAACAGGCCGAGGTCGGACCCGCCCGCGATGGAGAGCAGGACGCCGTGGGCGCCGTCGATGCTGGCCTCCAGCAGCGGGCTGGACACCGCCATCTCGGCCGCCGCCACCGACCGGTCGTCGCCGCGCGCGTGACCGATGCCCATCAGCGCCGAGCCGGCGCCGGACATGACGGACTTCACGTCGGCGAAGTCGAGGTTGATCAGTCCAGGTGTGGTGATGAGGTCGGTGATGCCCTGCACACCGGAGAGCAGCACCTGGTCGGCCGCCTTGAAGGCGTCGAGCACGCTGACCTGGCGGTCGGAGATCGACAGCAGCCGGTCGTTCGGGATGACGATCAGCGTGTCGACCTCGTCGCGCAGGGTCTCGATGCCGGCCTCGGCCTGCATGGCGCGGCGCCGGCCCTCGAAGCTGAACGGCCGGGTCACCACGCCGATCGTGAGCGCGCCGAGGGTGCGCGCGATGTTCGCCACCACGGGCGCGCCGCCCGTGCCGGTGCCGCCACCCTCACCCGCCGTGACGAAGACCATGTCGGCCCCCTTGAGGACCTCCTCGATCTCCTCACGGTGGTCTTCGGCCGCCTTGCGCCCGACCTCGGGGTTCGCCCCGGCGCCGAGGCCGCGTGTGAGCTCACGGCCCACGTCGAGTTTGACGTCGGCGTCACTCATCAGCAGCGCCTGGGCGTCGGTGTTGATGGCGATGAACTCGACGCCCTTGAGTCCCTCCTCGATCATCCGGTTCACGGCGTTGACTCCGCCGCCGCCGATGCCGACGACCTTGATGACCGCGAGGTAGTTCTGCGGTGCTGCCACGACGAGGGGCCTTTCCGCTCGTTTACTTGCATTACGTGAAGCCCGAAACGGTGCCGGACCTTCTTGTTTAACTCTCACCCTCAAGTTGAGATTTAGAGTTATGTCAACCTGAGGAATGATACGGACAGTAGGGTTGCCCGTCCCCCAGGGTCAACTCACCGCGCCGCAACCTCGCCCGGCGTGTCGCGCCCTGTCCCTTTCGCTCCTGCCGGAACCCGGCAAGCTGTGGGACAGATCACTTGACAGACACCACGTCAGGAGAACTCACGTCGTAACTGTCGCCGGGGCGTCGCAGCAGCGTGAGGGCGACGCGCGCCTTCTCTCCGGTGCGCTCCGCCCCACCCCACATGATCGTACGGCCGTCGGACAGCGCCAGCGTGACATCTCGCGCCGTCGTGGCGCGTACGGCGCGGACTTTCCGGGCCAGATCGTCCGGAAGACCGGCGGCCACCGCCAGCGCCGCCCCCGTCGCGGGGTCCCCGGAGGCGAAACGGGGCACCTGGAGCGTGGGGAGCGGCACCACGCCGGTCGGCTCCATGGCGACGCCGTGCCGGTCGACCACCGAGGTCCTGCCGCCCCACTGGACCAGGGCGACGGGCCGGCGTTCGACGACGTGGACCACCAGGGTGCCCGGCCAGTTGCGCTCCACGCGGGCCGACTCGATCTCGGGCAGCGCGGAGATCCGGCGCCGGACCTGGTCGAGGTCGACCGTGGCCAGCGGCTCGTGGTCGGGCACGGCCGCGGCCTGGCGGATCCGCTCGGCGGGCAGCAGGCTGTTCCCCGAGACGGCGATGTCGCGCACCCCGAGGACCGGTGAGAAGAACACCAGCCAGGCGGCGGCCCCCACCACCCCGCAGGACAGCAGGACGGCGAGTGCCGTGCGCCAGGCCGGAGGGCTCACCGTGAGGCGAGCTCGTCGACGATGCGGGGACCGAGCTCGGTGACGTCGCCGGCTCCCATGGTGAGGACGATGTCGCCGGGACGGGCCCGCTCGGCGACCATCGCCGCCACCGCCCCCCGGTCGGGCACGTAGGCGACCCGGTCGGCGGGGAGCGGCACCTTGCCCGCGACCAGCGCCCCGGAGACGCCCGGCTCGGGGTCCTCCCGGGCGCCGTACACGTCGAGCACGATGGCCTCGTCGGCCAGCCCGAGGGCGGCCCCGAACTCGTCGGCGAAGAACCGGGTGCGCGAGTACAGGTGGGGCTGGAAGACCGCGATGACGCGCCCGGCGGGCCCGGAGAACGACGCCACGACGTCGCGGGCGGCCCGCAGGTCGGCGGCGAGCTCGGTGGGATGGTGGGCGTAGCTGTCGAACACCGCGACCCCGGCCGCCTCGCCCTTGGCCTCGAACCGGCGCTTGGCCCCGGTGAAGGCCGCCAGGCCGTCGCGGAACTCGTCGAACGGCACGCCGAGCTCCTCGGCGACGGCCAGCGCCGCGGTGGCGTTCAGGGCGTTGTGGCGGCCCGGGACGGCCAGCCGCACCTCTCCCCTGCCCTCCACCGTGAACGCCACGCCGAAGCCGTCGGGGACGATGTCGCGGACGCGCAGGTCGGCGTCGGCGGTCTCGCCGTAGGTGCGGACGGTCAGGCCCCGGGCGCGCGCCATCGGGATCAGCGCCGCCGCGCCGGGGTCGTCGGCGCACACCACCAGGGCCTGGCCGATCCGCTCGACGAAGCGGGCGAAGCTGTCGTACACGGCCTGCGGGTCGCCGTAGTTGTCGAGATGGTCGGCCTCGACGTTGGTCACCACGGCGATCTTGGGGGCCAGCATGAGGAAGGACCCGTCGCTCTCGTCGGCCTCGGCCACGAAGACGTCGCCCGCGCCCTCGTCGGCGCCGAGCCCGGTGGTGACGAGCTGCCCGCCGACGCAGTAGGACGGATCGCGCGCGCACTTCTGCAGGGCGACCGTGAGCATCGAGGTGGTCGTGGTCTTGCCGTGGGTGCCCGCCACGGCGATGCCGGTGCGCCCCACCATCAGCGCGGCGAGCGCCGCCGCCCTCGGGATGACGCGCAGCCCCTGCCGCAGCGCCTCGCCGAGCTCGGGGTTGGAGTCGCGGATCGCGGTGGACACCACGACGGTGTCGACGTTCCTGATGTGGGAGGCGGCGTGCCCGACGTGCACGGTGGCACCGAGCTCGCGCAGCTCGGTGACCAGCTGGGAGCTGCGCGCGTCGCTGCCGGACACCGTCACGCCCCGCTTGAGCAGGATGCGGGCGATGCCCGACATGCCGGCGCCGCCGATGCCGATGAAGTGCACGCGGCCGAGATCGCCGGCCGCCACGGGCTCGATCAGCTTCACCAGGCTCATCGGCGGCCTCCCGAGTGGATGATCTCCAGCACCTTTCGGGCCAGCACGGTGTCGGCGTCCTTGCGCCCCATGCGGGAGGCGGCCTCGGACATGGCGACGACCCGCTCGGGGTCGCGCAGGATGGGAAGCACGTACTGGATGATCCAGTCGGCCGTGAGGTCGGCGTTGTCGACCATCATGCCGCCGCCGGCCTGCACGATGGGGGCGGCGTTGAGCCGCTGCTCGCCGTTGCCGTGGGGCAGCGGGACGTACGCCGCGGGCAGCCCCACCGCGGTCAGCTCGGCGCAGGTCATCGCGCCGCTGCGGCACAGCACGAAGTCGGCGGCGGCGTAGGCGAGGTCCATGCGGTCGACGTACGGCAGCACGACGTACTGCGGGTCGCCGGGAGGCGGCTCCTCGATCACGGTGTTCTTCGGGCCGATCACGTGAAGCACCTGGACTCCGGCCTGGCGCAGCACCGGCGCGGCGGCGAGGGCGGCCTCGTTGATCGCGCGGGCGCCCTGCGAGCCGCCGAAGATCAGCAGCGTGGGCCGGTCGTTCTCCAGCCCGAAGTACGACCTGGCCTTGTCGCCGTTGGAGAGCCTGTCGAGCGCGACGATCTCCCGGCGCAGCGGGATGCCGACGTACTCGGCGTGGGGCAGCGAGGCGTCGGGGTGGCCGGTGAACACGTGGTCGGTGAGCCGGGCGCCGAGCCGGTTGGCGAGCCCCGGGCGCGGGTTGGCCTCGTGCACGACGATCGGCAGCCCGCGCCGCCTGGCCCCGAGGTAGGCCGGGGTGGCGACGTACCCGCCGAAGCCGACCAGGGCGTCGGCCTGGACGCGGTCCATGATCTGCGCCGCGGCGTTGATCGCCCCGGCCAGCCGGCCGGGGACCGTCAGCAGCTGGGGCGTGATCGCGCGCGGCAGCGGAACCGCGGGCACCAGTGCCAGCTCGTACCCTCGCGCCGGAACCAGCCTGGTCTCGAGCCCGCGCTCGGTGCCGAGGCAGGTGATCCCGATGCTCGGGTCCAGCCTCCGCAGCGCGTCGGCGAGCGCCAGCGCGGGTTCGATGTGGCCGGCCGTCCCGCCGCCCGCGAGGACCACCCTCATGTCGGTCCTTTCACTCCACGTCGTCCACTGTCGGCCTGCTGCGCCCCCTGCCGGCGATCTCGCGCCAGGAGGCGACCCAGGCCAAGCCAGCTTAGAGCCCGCGCCGCGGGGCCGGGGCCACGAGCCTGGAGCGCCGCGGCCGCGCCGGGCTCGCGCTTGGCGAACGACAACAGCATGCCGAGGGCCGCCAGCGTGGGCAACAGCGCCGAACCACCATAGGAGACAAGGGGCAGCGGGATGCCGGTGATGGGCAGCGCGCCGATCACCGCGCCGATGTTGACGATGGCCTGACCTGCGATCCAGGCGACGGCGGCGGAGGCGGTGAGCCGGATGAACGGGTCCTTCACGCGGGTGGCCACGCGCAGCCCGGCGTACCCCAGCAGGCCGAAGAGGGCGACGACGACGAGCGTGCCCATCAGGCCGAGCTCCTCGCCGATGATGGAGAAAATGAAGTCGCTCTCGGCGTGGGGCACGTAGCCCCACTTCTGGCGCCCGCTGCCCAGCCCGAGCCCGAACCAGCCGCCGGAGCCCAGCGCGATCTGGCCCTGCGCGGCCTGGTACCCCGAGGTCTGCGCGTTGCCCCAGACGTTGAGCCAGCCCTCGATACGGGCGGAGCGGTAGCCCTCAACGCTGATCATGACGACGGCGGCGAGGGCGGCGACGGCGAGGATGCCGCCGAACAGCCGCAGCGGCGCCCCGACCACCCACAGCAGCGCCAGGAAGATCAGCATCAGCACCAGGGTGGTGCCGAGGTCGCGGCCCAGCATGACCAGGACGGCCAGGATCGCCGTGCCGGGCATGAGCGGGATCAGCAGCTGCCGCCACTCGATGCGCCCGGCCTTGGCCCTGCGCGCCAGCAGGTCGGCCCCCCACAGCATCAGGCCGAGTTTGGCGGGCTCGGACGGCTGGATGGTCAGGCCGCCGGGCAGGTAGATCCACCGCTGGGCGCCGAGCTCGGCCGTGCCGACGAACAGCACCATGATCAGGGCGATGATCGAGATGATCATCAGCGGATAGCCGGCGAGGCGGAAGAAGCGCGTCGGCAGCCGGGAACAGATCCACATCATCGGGATGCCCAGGCCGACCGACACCACCTGTTTCAGAAACCAGTAGAACGGGTCGCGCTTCAGCTGCAGGGCCTCGACGCTGGAGGCCGAGAGCACCATCATCAGGCCCAGGGCGAGCAGCAGGGCGCTGCACCCCAGCACCAGGTAGTACGACGTGAGAGGGCGGTTCAGCAGCTCCCGCAGCCCGGCCAGCCGCTCCTGGCGCCACCCGGGCGCGGCCCCCTCCCCCGGGACGGTGGCGTCCGCGCTCACCGCGCCTCCACGGCGCCCGCTCCGCTCCCGCGGCGCGAGGACGCCCTCGAGTGCATGGTTCTCACTCGCCGATCACTCCCCTGCCCGGGCGCCGCCGGGGACGGCCAGGCGGTGGACGGCTCGGGCGAAGGCGTCTCCTCGGGCGCCGTAGTCGGTGAAGATGTCCATCGACGCGCCCGCCGGGGCGAGGAGCACGGTGTCGCCCGGGGATGCGAGCCGGGCGGCTTCGGTGACGACACGGTCCATGACCCCAGTGTCTTGCCCTTCGACCTCCACGACGGGGACATCCGCCGCGTGTCGCGCCAGAGCCTCGCGGATCCGGGCCCGGTCGGTCCCCAGGAGCACCGCGGCGCGCAGCCGGGGCGCGGCACGCCGTACGAGGTCGTCGACGTCGGCGCCCTTGAGCAGGCCGCCCGCCACCCACACGATCGAGGGATAGGACGCCAGGGACGCCGCGGCGGCGTGCGGGTTGGTGGCCTTGGAGTCGTCGACGTAGTCGACCTCGGCGACGCGGGCGACGTGCGCGATGCGGTGCGGGTCGGGGACGTACTCGAGCAGGCCCCGCCGCACGGCCTCGGCCGGCACGCCGTAGGCGCGGGCCAGGGCGGCGGCGGCCAGCGCGTTGGCGACGTTGTGCGGCGCGAACGGGCGCACGTCGGCCAGGGTGGCGAGCTCCTCGGCGGCCCCGACGGGGTCGTCGACGAAGGCGCGGTCGACGAGCAGGTCCTCCACGACGCCGAGCTGGCCGCGCGCCGGCACATCGAGGGTGAACCCGGCGACCTTCCGCCCGGCGCCCTCCTGTGCGTACGGCGCGGCGAGGCGGGCCGACCAGGGGTCGTCGGCGTTGTAGACGACCACCTCGGCGTGCTCGTAGACGCGGCCCTTGGCGCGGGCGTACTCCTCCATGGACCCGTGCCAGTCGAGGTGGTCGTCGGCGACGTTGAGGACCGCCGCGGCCCGCGGCGCCAGACCGGACGACCAGTGGAGCTGGAAGCTCGACAGCTCGACGGCCAGTACGTCGTACGGCTTGTCGACGGCCTCCACGACGGGGGTGCCCACGTTGCCGACGGCCGCCGCCTCGTGGCCGGCGGCCTTCAGCATCGCGGTCAGCATGCGCACGGCCGTGGTCTTGCCGTTGGTGCCGGTCAGCGCGAGCCAGGGCGCGGCCCCGGCGCGCCTGCGCCGCCAGGCGAGCTCCACCTCGCCGATCACCTCGACGCCCTCGGCCGCGGCCCGCGCCAGGAGCGGGTTGCCGGGCCGCCAGCCCGGCGAGGTGACGACCAGGCCGGTCTCCGGCGGGAGCTCCGCGCCGAAGCGGACCTCGACGCCGATGGCGGCGAGCTCGGCCGCCGCCGCCCGCTGCCGCTCGCCGTCGCCGGTCTCCACGACGACGACGCGGTGCCCGTCCCGCACCAGGCTCCGCGCCGCCGCGACCCCGGAGACGCCGAGCCCGGTCACCGTGACCGTCGTGCCCGCTCCGCCCGCGGACGCGCTCATGGCTTGGGCATCCATTCGACGTAGAACAGGCCGAGCCCGGCGGCGGCGCACAGGGCCGAGATGAGCCAGAAGCGGACCACGATGGTGGTCTCGGCCCAGCCCTTCAGCTCGAAGTGGTGCTGCAGGGGAGCCATGCGGAAGACGCGTTTGCCCGTCATCTTGAAGAAGCCCACCTGGATGATGACCGAGGCGGTGATGAGCACGCAGAGCCCGGCGAGGATGAACAGCAGGAACTGGGTGCGGGTGGTGATCGCCAGGCCGGCGAGGACGCCGCCGAGGGCCAGGGAGCCGGTGTCGCCCATGAAGATCTTGGCGGGCGGGGCGTTCCACCACAGGAAGCCCACGAGCGCGCCGAGGACGGCGGCCGCGACCACCGCCAGGTCGAGCGGGTCGCGCACCCAGTAGCAGTTGGGGCCGAGCTGCACCAGGCAGCTGTTGCGCAGCTGCCAGTTGCCGATGAGCACGTAGGCCGCCAGGACGGTGCCGGTGGCGCCGCTGGCGAGCCCGTCGAGGCCGTCGGTGAGGTTCACCGCGTTGGAGAAGCCCACGATCATGATGAGCACCCAGACCGCGAAGATCACGATGGGGACCGAGGGCCCGAAGTCGCGGAGGAACGACAGCCTCGTCTCGGCGGGCGTCAGCGAGTAGGCGTTCTTGAACTGCACCACCAGCACCGCGAAGACGGCGCCGACGATGAGCTGGCCGAGCGCCTTGGCGCCGCTGCGCAGGCCGAGGCTCCGCTGCTTGTAGATCTTGATGAAGTCGTCGAGGAAGCCGACGGTGGCGAGCCCCGTCATCAGGAACAGCACCAGCAGCGCCGAGGCGGTGGGCGGCGTCCAGGTGGCGAGATGGGAGCAGGCGAAGCCGATCAGCGAGGCGATCACGAAGACCGTGCCGCCCATGGTGGGCGTGCCGCGCTTCTCGTGGTGCCCCGAGGGGCCCTCCTCCCGGATGTTCTGCCCGTACCCCCGGCGGCCGAACAGCCGGATCGCCAGCGGGGTGCCGAGCATCGACAGGATCAGCGCCACCGCGGCGGCGACGAGGATGTCCCTCATCGGGCGTCACCACCGAGGAGGGCCGCGGCGACCCGCTCGAGACCGGCCGCCCGCGGGCCCTTGACGAGCACGACGTCGCCGGGTCGTAGCCGCGCGGCCAGCTCGGCGGCGGCGTCGGCGGGGCCGGGCACGTGGACGGCCGGGGCGCCCTTGGCGCCGGCCAGCACCGGCCAGGGGTTGTCGCCGACGACCCACAGGCCCTCGAGACCCGCCCCGGCCGCGACGCGGCCCACCTCCTCGTTCAGATCGTCGCTCTCGTCGCCGAGCTCGAGCAGGGAGGCGATGACGGCGAACCTGCGGCGATCCTTGCCGAGCACGCCGAGGGTCTGGAAGGCCGCCCGCATGGAGTCGGGGTTGGCGTTGTAGGCGTCGTTGATCACGGTGACGCCGTCGGGCCGGTCGGTGACCTCCATGCGCCAGCGGCTGGCCGGCGCGGCCTCGGACAGCTCCTGGGCGACGGTCGTGACCGGCAGGCCGAGCTCGTAGGCGACGGCCGCGGCGGCCAGGACGTTGCCGACGGCGTGCTCCCCGTACAGGCGCAGCCGCACCGGCGCCTCGCCGGAGGGGGTCCTCAGCGTGAAGGAGGCGCGCCCGCGCTCGTCGAGGGTCACGCCCTCGGCGCGCACGTCGGCCTCGCCGGAGCGTCCGTACCAGCGGACGCGGGCGTCGGTGCGGTCGGCCATGGCCCGCACGAAGGGGTCGTCGGCGTTGAGCACGGCGACGCCGTCGGCGGGCAGCGCCTCGACCAGCTCGCCCTTGGCCTTGGCGATCTGCTCGCGGCCGCCGAACACCCCGAGGTGGGCGGTGCCGACGTTGAGCACCACACCGATCTTGGGCGGGGCGATGCCCGCCAGGTAGGAGATGTGCCCCTCCTTGCGGGCGCTGAGCTCCAGCACCAGGAAGCGGGTGTCCTCGCCGGCGCGCAGCACCGTCAGGGGGTGGCCGATCTCGTTGTTGAAGGAGCCGACCGGGGCGACCGTGGGGCCCACCAGCGCCGTGAGCCTGGCCAGGAGGTCCTTGGTGGTGGTCTTCCCGGCGGATCCGGTGACGCCGATCACGGTGGTGCGGGGCAGCTCGGCGACCACGGCCGTGGCCAGCTCCGCCAGCGCCGTCAGGGGGTCGCCGACGATCACCGAGGGGGCGTCGACGGGCCTGGTCGCCAGCACGGCCACCGCGCCGGCCTGGCACGCCTGGGCGGCGAAGTCGTGGCCGTCGGCCCGCTCGCCCCTGATCGCCACGAACAGCGATCCGGGGCCGGCGGCGCGCGAGTCGATCACGACGGGCCCGCGGACCACGGCTTGGGGATCGGCCATGCCCGCCAGGGCACCCGAGGTTATCTCGGCGATCCTCGCCAGCGGCAACGGGATCATTGGTTTTCCCTACTCTCCATACAGGCTCTCGGTGCGTGTGGGGGGCCGGCGCCGCGCGCGGGGCGCCCGGCCGGGCTCGGTGGCTCAGCCTTGCACGTCGCCGCCCGTCACATCTGCTCACGTCTGCTGATCGCCTCGGCGACCACCTGCCGGTCGTCGAACGGCAGGACCTCACCGTCGACGTACTGGCCCTGCTCGTGCCCCTTGCCCGCGACCACGACGACGTCACCCGCCCGGGCACGCCTGACGGCCAGATCGATCGCGGCGGCGCGGTCGGGCTCCATGATCATATGAGCGCGCTCGCCACGCGGGACGCGCAGGACCCCCTCCAGCATCTCGGCCAGGATCCCCAGCGGATCCTCCGATCGGGGGTTGTCGCTGGTGAGGATCGCCACGTCGGCCAGGCGGGCCGCGGCCTCGCCCATCATGGGCCGTTTGCCCCGGTCGCGGTCGCCCCCGCAGCCGAGCACGATGATCAGGTCGCTGGAGGTGACCTGGCGCAGGGCCTTGAGCACCGACTCGACGGCGCCCGGCTTGTGGGAGTAGTCGACGATGGCCTGGAAGTCACGGGCTCCCGGGACGCGCTCCATGCGGCCGGGCACCCCGGTCACCGTACCGACGCCGTGCACGGCCGACTGCAGCGGCACCCCGGCCTCGACCAGGGCGACCAGCGCGCCGAGGGTGTTGGCGACGTTGAACGGGCCCGGCAGCGCGACCGAGACGTCGGCCTCGACGCCGCCGGGGCCGATGACGCGGAAGGTGCTGCCGTCGGCGCCGAGGCGGACGTCCCGCGCCCGCCAGTCGGCCTCGGCGGCGCCGGTGGCGGAGAACGTCGTGATGGGGACCTTGGCCATGCCGGCGAGCTCGCGCCCGTGCTCGTCGTCGAGGTTGACGACGCCGACGCGGCAGAACTCGGGGGTGAACAGCCGGGCCTTGGTCAGGAAGTAGTCCTGGAGGTCCTTGTGGAAGTCGAGGTGGTCCTGCGAGAGGTTCGTGAAGAGCGCCACGTCGTAGGACACGCCGTCGACCCTGCCGAGCGCCAGGGCGTGGCTGGAGACCTCCATCGCGGCCGCGGTGACGCCTTCCTCGCGCATGAGCGCGAACAGGCCCTGCAGGTCGCTGGCCTCGGGGGTGGTGAGGGTGGGCGCGAACCTGTGCTCGCCGACGCGGATCTCCACGCCGCCGACCAGGCCCGTGCGGTGCCCCGCCGCGCGCAGGCCCCCCTCCAGCAGGAACGTGGTCGTCGACTTGCCGCTCGTGCCGGTCACGCCGATCACCAGCAGGTCGGCGGACGGCCTGCCGTACACCCAGGCGGCCACCCGGCCGAGCACCGAACGCGGGTCGGGCACCACGAGCACGGGGACGCCGGCGGCGACCGCGGCCTCCCGTCCCTCGGGGTCGGTGAGGACGGCCACCGCTCCCGCGGCGACGGCGTCGGCGGAGAACTCCGCGCCGTGGGAGGACGAGCCGGGTATGGCGACGTAGAGGTCGCCCCGGCGGACCCGGCGGGAGTCGATGGTGATGCCGGTGACCGCGGCGAGCGGCGCGCGGGGCCCGCCCGAGGGCGCGCCGAGCATGGCGGCGAGACCGGACAGCGGGCGGACCGGGCAGTCGGTGGGACGCATGGACGACGGGGGACGCACGGGCGAGAGCGTACCTTCCCCCGTCACCCGTCGGTGCTCAAGCGCACCGAAGGGGCGGTCGTACCGGTGGGCGGAATCTTGCGGTTCTTCAACGCGAACGTCATGACATCCTTGAACACGGGCGCGGCGACCTTCCCGCCGAAGTGGCCGTTCTGGGGGGCCTGCACGACGGCGAGCACCACCAGACGGGGCGCGTCGGCGGGAGTGAACCCCACAAACGTAGCGGTATATCCGCAATACCCTCGGCAACTCTCGTCGTATCGCATGGCGGTGCCGGTTTTACCGGCCACCCGGTAACCCTTGATCGCGGCCAGGGTGCCGGTGCCCTCCGCGCCGACGGCCGCCTCCAGCATCCGTGAGATGTCCTTTGCGGTGCGCGCGCTGATGACGCGGGTCTGCTTGCCGGGCTTCGCCGGGGTGAAGCGGTCGTGCTGATCGACCGTACCGGCGACGAGCTGGGGGGTGATCCTGACCCCGCCGTTGGCGATGGTCTGGTAGACGCTGGCCATCTGCAGCGCCGTCACCGAGACGCCCTGGCCGTAGGCGATCGTGCACCGCTGGCTGCCCGACCAGGTCTCCCGCTTGGGGAGCAGGCCGGCCTCCTCGCCGTAGAACCCGCCGCCGGTCCTGGCGCCGAAGCCGAAGGCCCTGAGCATGTTGTACAGCGGCTGGTCGCCCACCCGGTCGGCCACCATGATCGTGCCGACGTTGCTCGACTCGGCGATGACACCGGTGAAGGTCAGGTGCTCGGGGCCGTGCGGGTGGGCGTCGTTGAGCACGCGGTCGGCGCACTGGTACTTGTCCTTGACCTCCAGCACGGTGTCGGGCCGCACCACGCCGGCCTCCATGGCCGCCGCCGCGGTGATGACCTTGTTCGTGCTGCCCGGCTCGAAGATCTCCGAGACGGCGCGGTTGCCGAGGTCGGACACGGGGGCGTTCTTCCACTTGTTGAGGTCGACCTCGGGGGCGTTGGCCATGGCGAGCACCTGGCCGGTGCGGACGTCCATGACGATGGCGCTGCCGCTGCGGGCGCCGGTCGCCTGGACCTGCTTGGCGATCGCCTGCTGGGCGGCCCACTGGATGTCGCGGTCGATCGTCAGCCGCACGCCCTGCCCGGGGACGGGCTCCTGCCTGGCGCTCTGGGTCATGGGGATGCGCTGGCCGCTGGTGCCGATCTCGATCGTCTGCTGCCCGTTCTTGCCGGCCAGGAGCTTGTCGTAGGTCTGCTCCACGCCGGTCGCGCCGGTGCCGTCGTCCTGGACGAAGCCGATCAGCCCGCCGGCCAGGCTGCCGCCCGGGTAGACGCGCTGGTACTGCGGGTCGGCGGCGACGCCGTCGATCTTCAGCTTCAGGACGCTGTTCGCGACGCCGATCGGCACGTTCCGCGCGAGCAGGGCGTATCGGGTGCCGGTGCGGGAGAGCTGCGCGACGACATCGCCCTTGGGCACCTGGAGCAGGCCGGCCAGGCTCGTGGCGGCCTTGTCGCGCTCGGCCGCGGGGATCTTCGTCGGGTCGGCGGAGATCGTGCGGGCCTCCAGGGTCACCGCCAGTTCGTTGCCGTTCACGTCGGTGATGGCGCCACGGCGGGCGGGCAGCTTCTCCTCGCGGACGCGCGCGGCGGCCTTGGCGGCGAACACCTTGGAGTCGATGCCCTGGAGCTGGACCAGCCGCCCGGCGAACAGCGACAGCACCACCGCCATGCCCATCAGGCCGACGTTGATGCGCCGGCGCGGGTTGCCCAGGCGCAGCGGCGGCATGGGGCGCGGCGTCCAGCTCGGGCGGGCGTCCCAGGCGCGGCGCAGGGCCGTCTCCCACATCGAGCCGTCGACGTCGCGCGGCGGACGCCCGCGCGGCGGCACGTCTCCAGGCCCCCGCCGGACGACCCGGCGGGGTCCGGGAACGGTCTCCCCGGGCCTGCGCCCGCGCTCACGGGGCTGCCGCCCGGCCGGTCCGCGCCCGTCCTCGGGGCCGCGCCCGCGATCCCTGAGCGTGCCCTCGGGGCCGCGCCCGTCCATGCGGAAGGAGGCCGTCGGGCCGCGCCGGCCGTCGGGACCGCCCTGCGGCCCGCGCCGGGGCCGCTGGGGACCGTCCGCCGGTGATCGCCTGGCGGGCCCGCCCTTGCCGGCGCCTCCGTCGGGACGGCCCTTGCCGCTCTTCGGGTCGGGCCTGCCCCTGCCGTTTCCTCCGTCGGGACGGCCCTTGGCTCCGCCCGCGTCGGGGCGGCCCTTGCCGGACCTCGGGTCGGAGCCGTCGCGCGCCGGCCGCCCGGCACCGTCGGGGCGTCCCGAACCACCGGAACGGCCCCCCGAGCCGCGCGAGCCGCCGGAGTCGTGAGAGCCGCCGGAGGCCCCCGAACCGCCGGGGGAACCCGGTTTTCCGTTCCCTTCGGGGCGTCCTGGACGGCCTGTGGAGCCCGGCAGACGCCGAGGGCCGCCCGGACCGCTCCGGCCGCCTCCGGAACCGCCCGGACCGCCACGCCCGCCGCCGGGACCTCCCCCCGGGCCGCCGCGGCCCGGCCTTCCAGGACGGCCGCCGCCCTCTTTCACCGGCTCGCGACCTCCGCGCCGTCGTCGCCCGTGACCAGGAACTCGGGGGCGCTGTCGTCGGGCTCGGCGCCGTTCTGGCGGGCGCGCTCGGCGATGTTGCCCGGCTGCGACTTCTCCAGCAATTCCTTCTGCTTGTCCTGAGCCTGCTCCCGCAGTTGCTGGGTCTTCTTGGCGAGGTCGTTCACCTTGAAGGAGTCGCGGGCGAGCACGGTGTTGAGCAGCAGCAGGCTGACCAGGCCGCCGCACAGCAGCCCGACCACGAGCAGCACGAACGGCGTGCGCGGCGCCTGGCGCGGCCGGGGCGCCCGGCCGTCCGCCGGGCGGGCCGCCGGCCTC
>NZ_JAHDTF010000068.1 GCF_018531465.1 Sphaerisporangium fuscum | reverse complement strand
CAAAATCTCGGCATCCGGGTCTCCCAGCTCGGCGACCGCGCCGGAGTGATCGGCGCCTCGGTCCTGGTCATCGAGCACGTGCTCAACCCCGTCGCCGTCGACCGCTCCGTAGCGGGCGGCTAGCACCGAAACCCACGGCGGCCCATCCGAAGAGGCTTTCGTCGATCAGGACACCCACGGCCACCGCGAGCAAGGGGAACGACATCAGCACTGAGTGATCTTGATGCATTGGAACTCCTTCGCTCTCTGATAAGGAGTCCGTGCACGCGTTTCGATTACGCGAGTTTGGGAGATTTTCGGGCGCGCGGAGCCTCTTGCATCGGGGGATCATGGATCTCGCTCCGTCACGGCAACGCCCCAGGTCTGGAGAAGCCAGCGGAGGAATGGTGTCGCCTGGTCGGACCGGCTTACGGAGTCTGGTTGCGTAGGGCGTCGAGCAGCAGGCGGAGGGCGGGGCCTGGCGGGCCTGGCGCGACGGCGAGGGAGGTGGTCACCCGCACCCCGGCCAGGGGACGCAGGGTCACACGCCGGACCGGGACCATGTCCGCAGCGGCCTGGTAGAGGATGGTCCAGGAGGCCGGGCCGGTGCCGATCTCGGCGATGGTGTCCTGGATGTTGGTGAACGCCGGGCCGGGCTTCGGCTCGAATCCCGCCTGGCGGCAGGCGGCCAGCAGCAGGTCGTGCAGCGGCGGGTTGTGCGTCCGGGGCGCCAGCCGCAGTGGCAGCTGCGCGAGGTCGGTCAGGCTCACGACGGGTTGACCCGCCAGCGGGTGCACGGCAGGGAGCACCACTACCAGGGGATCGGTCCAGCCGGGCAGCAGTTGAAGGCCGGGCGCATCGTCGACGGCCCGGACGAAGGCGGCGTCGAGTTCTCCGGTCCGTACCGCCTTGAGCCGGTCGCCGTGAGGGAGCGCGCGCAGCCGTACCTGGAGCCGGGGTGTCAGCTCCTGCAGCACCTGGTCGAGGCGGTCACCCAGGCCCTGGCTGGTGCCGAGGTGCAGCACCCCGTCTCGGCCGGTGGCGATGTCGGCGGCGATGCGGTGGATACGCTGCTCGGCGGCAAGCAGGGCGCGGGCCTCGGGGAGCAGGCGGTCACCTGCGCCGGTCAGCCGGATCCGGCGGCTCGAGCGGTCGAAGAGCCGGACCCCGAGTTCGCGTTCCAGCCGCGCGACCTGCTGGCTCACCGCGGGCTGGACGATCTGCAGCCGTTCGGCCGCGCGGGCGAAACCGCCCTCGTCGGCGACGGCGACGAAGTACCGCAGCTGCCTGATCTCCATGACGTCCTATCACGATCGGTGATACATCGGCAGGGAAAGCACGTCTGGATCGGGAAGTGTTCCCACGCTTGGCTTGGACGCATGAAAGCAGTGATTAACACACCTGAGGGCACGGTCATCGCGGAGGCTGGGGAGCCGGTGCCCGCGCCGGACGAGGCGCTGGTCGCGGTGCGGGCGTTCTCTGTCAACCGTGGTGAGCTGGCCCTTTTGCAGGCCCGCACCGGTGGCTGGCGTCCCGGCCAGGACGTGGCGGGCGTGGTCGTGGAGGCGGCGGCCGACGGGTCGGGACCGGCGGCTGGCACGCGCGTGGTCGCCCTGGTGGAGCAGGCCGGCTGGGCGGAACGGGTGGCGGTTCCCACTGGACGGCTGGCGGTGGTGCCCGACGAGGTCGGCTTGGAGCAGGCGGCGGCGCTGCCGCTAGCCGGGCTGACCGCGCTACGCACCCTGCGCAAGGGCGGCGACCTGCTGGGACGCCGTGTCATGATCACCGGGGCGAACGGCGGCGTGGGCCGGTTCCAGGTCGAGCTGGCCGCGCTGGGAGGCGCCGCCGTGACCGCTGTGGCCCGGCAGGCCGGCGAACTGCTCGCGCTGGGCGCCCACGACGCCGTGGGCGCCCCGGGTGAGGCGGCCGAGCCGTACCACCTGATCGTCGAGTCGGTCGGCGGGGCGTCGCTGGCGGCGGCGCTGCACAAGGTGGCGCCCGGGGGCACGATCATGCTGATCGGCGCCAGCAGCGGCGAGAAGACCCCGATCGACATCTACGACTTCATCGGTCACGAAGGGGCGCGGATCGTCAGCTACTTGTCGTACGCCCACCCCGAGCCTCCCGCCGCCGACCTGGAGGTTCTGGCCGGGCTCGTCGCGGCCGGGCGCCTGCATCCGACGCTCGGACTGGTCGACGACTGGTCCAAGCTGCCGGACGCGCTCGCCGCGCTGCGTGAGCGCCGCGTCTCCGGCAAGGTCGTCCTCACCTTGTAAGCCGCGGACCGCGGGGACCATGCCGTAGTTGCTCCTCGCCGCGGCGAGAAGCGCGAAGCACCTCATCGGTAGTCGATTCGCGGGTCTTCTGGGCCTGCACGTCAGAGGACATGGTTTCGAAGAACATCATGCCGTCGGACATGGTCTCGGCAGGCATCCGGACGTCGGAGACCATGCCGACACGGCCTACGACCTTGTGGCCGCAGCATCTGCGGTCCAGTGGCGCCAGAGGGGTCCGTCCAGCCAGCACGGTCGCCGGCACGACCCGCGCCTGGTTCAGCACCGGCAGCAGAGGGCAGATCGGCCGCCAACCCTGCCTGTCCATGTAGGCCAGAGGCATATCTGTTGGATTTCCGGCCAAAGCTACGGGGACCCGAAAGAGGCAATCGCCCCGCCGCACTGCCAGGCAACGTGCGGAAACTGCCCTTTCCGTTGTCGTAGGCCTGTTTTTCGATCAAGGCGGGGCCAGCCGTCGGCACAGCAGGCCAGCGAAGCGAATGTGAGCCACGAACGCACGGACCACGTCGCCGAAGAGATCGCCAACGACATCAGGATCCGACAGGCCATCGAGCGAAACGACTGATCACGGCTCTGGCTGCAAGCCTCACATCACGCACATGCACGCGACGTGATTCCCCACGGGAACGGCCGTGGCCTGACGCGTCGGCCGGGCGACGGGCAGCCGGAGTGGCGCGGGAAGTTCGACCGCGTCGCCGCCTACCTGGCGCTCGGCGTGGTGACCGTCGTCGTGCTGGTGCGGTTCTGCGTCACCATCACGCTCACGCTGACCTGACCAACTACCGTGGCGGCCCCGTCCTCCTCCGGGCGGGGCGCGCCGTGCTCGGATGTCGTCACGGCCGCAACGGCGGCCTGGAAGGCTGTCAGTTAGCGTCGGTGCTGCGCCTACCAGGCCGGACGCGCCGAGTAGGGCTTCAAGCCGTGGGTAGGGCTTCAAGCCGTCGGGCAGAGGACGGCTTCGACGGTTTTGATCATCGCGGGGACGATGGCGTTGTCGTCGACGGTGCTCCGCGTGATGGAGATGGCGAACTGCTGCCGGCCGTCGGCCGAGGAGAAGGTCAGTGTGGTGAGGCCGGGCGCCGAGCCGCCGAGCATCTGGCCTTTCAGCTTTCCTCCGCACAGGCCCGTGCCCTGCTGCGCGCTGCCGCCAGTGAGGACCTCCTGCAGCGACGGCGGCAGCAGCCTGCCCTGGTCGAAGGCCCGCCGAAAGGTGCTGACGTCATGCGTGATCGAGACGACGCCGCCGGCGCCGTTGCCCCAGCTGGCGTTGAAGCGGCCAGCCCTGTCCATCGAGGTAGGCGGCCACCCGTGCGCCGACGGGCGGGCCGCCCTCCGCGGCGACCGAGGATCGCAACTGGCCCATGTGCTGGACAACGTCGGGGCGCAGCGGTCGGGTGGCGGTCGCCCTCCGCGGCGACCGAGGATCGCAACAACCTGGCCCGCCGGTTCGGCCGGTGGACCCAGTACGCGTGGCGGTCGTCCTTCCCGGCGACCGAGGATTGCAACAGGTGGTGCTCGACCATGAGGCTGGCCAGCAATGTCGTGGTGGCGGTCGCCCTTCGCGGCGACCGAGGATCGCAACCCATCGGGTGATCGCCGAGCAGCTCCAGCGCTTGGGTGGCGGTCGCCCTTCGCCGCGACCGAGGATCGCAACAGTTACTGAAGCGCGAAGCGCGCTGCGGCGGCCCGGTGTGGCGGTCGCCCTTCGCGGCGACCGAGGATCGCAACCTCGAGGACCTGCAGGCCCGGCGGTTCGATGTGGTGGTGGCGGTCGCCCTTCGCGGCGACCGAGGATCGCAACACCACGGCGGCCCTGTCGGCGTCCTCGACGCAGATGTGGCGGTCGCCCTTCGCGGCGACCGAGGATCGCAACCTGTCCGGGGCAAAGCAAATGCTGCTCGACACCAGGTGGCGGTCGCCCTGCGCGGCGACCGAGGATCGCAACATCCGCAGCGGCACGACCAAGCGCCCCTCTGGGCGGGTGGCGGTCGCCCATCAGGGCGACCGAGGATCGCAACGACGTCGAGGCGGCAATCGCCACGACCCGGTGGCGGTCGCCCTTCTGGGCGACCGAGGATCGCAACATGTGCGGCGCGTGTCGTACTGGAAATTTCTCGTCAAGTGGCGGTCGCCCTCCGCGGCGACCGAGGATCGCAACCACCAGCGCGCGGCGGTGGCGTCGCCCTTCCCGGTGACACAGGATCGCAACGCCTGGGCGGCAGGGCTCGCGCAGCGGTACTACGTGCAGGCGGCTCGCCTCGGCGACGAGGCCGGCGACCCGCTGATCCGAGCGACGGCGCTGCGGTCGATGGCGGGCGATCGAGCTCGGCCACACCGCCGAGGGCCTGGCGCTCGCCGACGCCGCCGCCTCGTCGGCCCGGGGACGATGCCCTCAGCGCACCCGCGCATGGATCACTGGGATGCAAGCCGAGGCCACAGCCGCCGAAGGTGACAGGTACCAGGCGCTGAGCCTGTTCCAGCACGCCGAGCAGGATCTCGAACGTGCCGACTCGCTCCTAGAGACGGAGTGGACGGGTAACTACCGGCGCGAGTCGCTGGAGCACCAGACCGGGCTGATGCTGGCCGCGCTCGGCGACCTGGCCGGCGCAGAGGAGCACTTCGCTCTGTCCGTGGGGGCGCGCCGCAGCGTAGAGCGACGCACCCGGATCTTGATCGGCGCCAGGCTCGCCCACGTCCAGATCCACCGCCGGCAGCCGCAGGCCTCAGCCAAGACCGTGCTCCGCCTGGGCGCCGACCTGAGCGGGATCACTCGGGTAACGAGTGAGCTTCGCGCGCTGCGTGCCGCGTGGGCGCCGTACCGGAAGGAGCGGGAGGTCCAGGACGCTGACCGGCTGCTGGCCGGGCTCCTGTCCTAGGGTGCCACCGGAATAAGGCAGATACGGCCCTTCGCTCCCGAAGCTGTCCCAACCCAAAGTAGGTTTTGATCGACTCGGGGTGTCGGTAAGACCTGTGCAGCCAGGTACAAGGGTTCAAGTCAGGCCAGGTCACCCGGGGGTGCGGGGGGTCTTTCATGGTTTGAGTGACGGGCTGGATTTTGTGCGGTCAGTATTGATCCGGATTCGTAGGGTTTGCAGTGGTCGGCGGGAGGGCGGCCGCGGCTTGCGAGAGAGCCGGATGCCGTGGCGCGCACGTTGGATGAAGACGAGCTGGCGTTGTTGTCGAACCGGCGGGCGCCGACGAAGCTGGCGTTCGCCCTGATGCTGCGGTTCTACGCGCTGCACGGCCGGTTCCCCAAGGGCCGGCAGGAGAGCGGCCGCGTGTATGAGTGACAGCGTGATCTTCGTCCCGGCGAGGGTATCCAAGCGTCTCCGCCGTGATCACTCGTGAGCGGGCCATTCCTCGGCCAGGAGCGCGTATGAGAGACCGTCGAGCCATCCCTTGGTGCGGTGGAGTGAGTCTCTCACCGTGTGCTGTTCTCGGCGCATCCCGACCCGCTCCATCAGCCGCCATGAGGATTCGTTGTCGTAGAAGCAGTCCGCGTGCAGGCGGCGCAGGCCAAGACTCTTGAAGGAGATGTCGATGAGGGCGCGTACCGCTTCGGTGGCGTAGCCCTTGCCGCCATAGGAGGGATCGAGCGTCCACCCGAGCTCTCCTTGGACGCCTTTCGCCTGATCAGCGACCTCTTCCTGGGCCCAACCGTCCTGGATCTTCAGTGTCAGGTCGCCGATCACCCGGCCGTCCAGTTCGACGATGAGCAGGTCTACGAGCCGCTCCTCGCGGAGGAAACGCTCACGGTAGTCGTCGTAGGTCTCTGTGGCGGCCGCGACCCATTCGTGAGTCTCCGGCAGCTGCCGATAGGCCCAGGTCGCGTCCAGGTCGTCGGGGACTGCCCGGCGCAACAGCAGCCGCTCGGTGGAAATCGGCCAGTCCAGCGTGTCAAGAGGGTGACGCATGGGCCCTCATCCTGACAGCGGGCTGTGGAGATACACAAACGGATTACTGCGGGCGACGTCTGCGACAACGACGCGGCGATCGCCCTACAGGAACCGGCAGGACACCGAAGCGACCAGGGCTCCCGGAAACCCGCATCCTGAAAATCAAGTGGCCCGGGGGCCGGGGCGGAGATTGGCCGGGTGTCACAGGGCGGACGTCGTCGGCTCCGTCTGGTGGGCGTCGGCGACGGCGTACCGCGAAGCTCGGATGAGCAAGGCGCGTTCTGATCAGTCAGTTTGAAGACGACCTCGGGAATCAGTGCAGAGGACTTCAAGAACCGACATCGCTCCACCACGACGCACCTACTGACCGGCACACCCCGAACCCCCCGCCGACCTGGCCTGACTCGAACCTTTGTACCTGGCTGCACGAGTCTTACCGACACCCGACTCGGGAAGGTCCTCCGCTCGCCGAACGTGTCCCCAGCCGCCAGATAGGAGATCTCGGGGGTTCAGGCTTGGCAGCAACCGAACGGCCAGCCGAGCCGCGCATGCAAAAAACCTTTTGCGCTTGCGCAGTGGGTGGCCAGAATCAATGCGTGCAGATCCTGTCGTTCCCTGAAGAAGCCACACCGTCTGAGCTGCGTGTGCAGGTGCTGGAGATCCAAGAGCAGGCGTGGCCGTCTGCGTCTGGGTCGGTCGCTCCTTCCGATGCTCTGGCCCACGATCTCGCGCTCCGGCCGTTGTCGATGCTGCTCGTGGACGACGGGAGGGTGCTGGCCGCGCTGGATATCCTCTTCAAGGAGATCGCCCACGCGGATGAGCGTTATGAGGCGGGGGGGCTGAGCACGGTGGTGACACGGCGGGAAAGCCGCGGCCACGGGCTTGGCCGGCGTCTGGTGGTGGCGGCCCGGGAGACGATGATGGAGCGGAAGCTGGACCTCGGGTTGTTCACCTGCGACAGCCCGCTCCAGGTGTTCTATGAGAGCGCGGGCTGGCGGGTCCTTCCCGGCGCGGTGCTGATCGGCGGGACACCGCAGGCCCCGTTTCCCAGTGACCAGTCCGGCTTCGACAAGGTGACCATGGGGGACTTCTTCTCGCCGAAGGCCCGGCAGGCCGAGGCGTTGTTCCGTGACAGCCGCATAGGGCTGTATTCCGGGGAGATCGACAAGCTCTGGTGAGTGGGGACGCCTCCGTCTGAAGTCGGCCGTAGCGTGCAGCACGATCCTCACCGGCGCTGCCCGAGGCGCGGGCGCAGCAGGTGCATGGTGGAGTGGAGTTCTACTCGGGGTGAAAGCTACCAGCCCTATGCCGCCAGAGCATGCAGGCGGCGCAGCGGCGTCCGTTCAACAACCCCCAGGCCATGCAGTCGATGCAGCTGGCTGCAACCCGGTGGGGTGAGTAGGTCATGTCAGACAGGTGGGAGTGTCCGGCCGTCGCGCTGCTTGGGCGCACCGTTGCTCCACTTGACGACGCCGCAGCAGCGGGCTGCTCCTGCCGCCCGGCCCGCTGGACCTTTTCGGGCTGGGGATGAGGAGTTCCTCGACTCCGCAGCCGAAGACGGCGCAGAGGATGTTGAGGTCCACATCGAAGCGGACCGAGGACTACGCGCGGTGGAAGCTGGCCACCTATGCCCGGTTCTGCCCGGAGTTCAACTGGGTGCCACTTCCGCAGAACTCGCCTGGCTAGCTGTCAAGGATGTGCGGATGAAGCGCCTGATGACGGCTTCACCGGTGTCCAGACTAGCCGCGAGGTCCACGCGCAGCTGCGGAGGGATCGTTCGGCTTCCCAGCGCACACGATCGCACGACCGTGGAAAGATCATGCGCGTGGAGAGTGGTCAGGAAGTCGCCGCACCCGATGTGCGCAAGTACCTCGCGGGCCGCGTATCCGTCGCGAGCGTCCACGACCCGGGTGGCCACCTCGACGGCATAGGCCCGTATCCCGCGATGGGGGGTCGGCGTCGAACGCGGACAGCGCCAGGCGGGTGTGAAAGACAACCAGGTCGGCCTGGACGTCGAGACGGCGGCAGCACATGAGCAGGGTGTCGATGTCCTGGCGTGTGGGCCGGTGGCCGGGCGGCCGGCACAGCGCAAAGTCGTGACCGCGCTCTCCCACGCGTCGCCCGGCGCCGTGCTGGCGATGAGCTGCTGGGCGCCGTCGTAGTCGCCGGCGGTGGTTCGGGCCAGGACGGCGACTTGGCGACCGTCGAGCATCCGCTGGCCGACGCCGTTGTGCCGCTCGAGATGCGCGAGGGTGTCCTGCCGGCGTCCGGCGGCGGTCATGGCGCGGGCACCTTCGGCGACGATGACCCGCCACATCCAGGTCACGACTTCGTGGTGTCCGTCGTCGGTGGTGGTGAGGTCGCCGGGACGGTGATGTCGTCCAGCACGGCGGCGGCGCGGCAGGTGACGGCGTGGTGGAGGGAGAGGAGCAGCTGGTGGGCTTGGTCGCCGCGGCTGGCGCGGATGTGCAGGCGTGCGAGGTTGACGATCGGTTCCAGGCCGCATCGGCCGCCTACGACCGGAGGGTGCTCTGCGGGATCCAGTTGCCGTGGAAGCCCGCGGGGACGCGCACCGGGACGTGCACCTCGGCGAGCGGGGGCGCGGCCAGGTCGGCGGCGTCCAGGATGGCCAGGTAGCTTGTGCCGGTGCCGCGGTCGTGGGCAAACGTCAGCAGGTAGCCCTCGTTCTCACCGGTCCCGGCCCGGGGCACGAAGACGGCTTCGCCGCAGGTGTGGCCCGGGGGGAGGCGGTGCGCGGTCCGTGTGCCGCCGGTGAGGTCGTAGGCGTAGATCTCCGACCGCTCGGGTTCGGGGTCGAGGGAGAAGCTCGTTGTGTAGCCGTAACGGTGGGGGAGCCCGAGCATCGGGTTGGCCACCCGGGGGTACTCGCTGGGCGCGTCGTCGAGCGGTTCCTCGGTGACCGTGCCCGACGTCAGGGCCAGTGTCCAGCGGTACACGACCGGGAGCCCGCCCTCCAGGTCGTCGGCGCCGCCGCGCCACAGCGTGGGGACGCGGGTGCCGGTGACGGTGATCGTGTCGCCCTCCGGGTCCTCGAAGGCGTTCATGGTGTGCCACACGTAGCACGGGGCGACGTCGAACCAGCGTACGGGTGCGTCGTCACCGGCCGTGCGGGCCAGCACGCCGAACCGGGCGCGGTGCGCGTCCTCCCAGCGCCACGGCGGCCCGCCCGCCGCGGCCTGGGAGGCGTCGAAGACGACCGGCAGGTCCATGAAGATCACGTGATTCCGGGTGATGGCGAAGTCGTGCATCATCGTCGCCCGCGGCACGTCCACCAGCCGGGTCTGCAGCACCTGGCCGCCGGCGGAGGCGCGGTAGTAGGTCAGGTAGGGGGGGCGCAGCCGGTAGCCGAAGAACAGCAGCTCACCCGTGATCGGACAGGTCTTCGGGTGCGCGGTCATCGGGGTCTGGAGGGCCCCGTCGAAGGTGTGCGCCCCGATCGTGGCGAGCTCCGGCGTCACCTCGTACGGGAAGCCGCCCTCCTCCAGGGCGAACAGCCGGCCCGCGTGCGCGATCAGGTGCGTGTTGGCCGTGGTGACGCGGTAGTCGATCCGGCCCGTCTCCTGGTCGTAGGCGAGGGCGAAGCGGGACCCGCCGGGCTGCTCGTACAGGGGTGTGCGCACGTACCGGTTGCTGTACCAGCGCGCCCGGCCGCCGTCGAGCGCGATGGTGTGGATCATGCCGTCGCCCGCGAAGGAGTGCGGCGACCAGCCGGTTCGCGGGTTGGGCCCGTTGCGGAAGAACTGCCCGCTCAGCTCGGCCGGGATCTCGCCGACGACCTTGGACGGCTCCAGGGTCACCTCCTCGGCGACCGGCGCGTTGTTGCCCGCAAGATGCAGCGGCACGGTTTCGGACATGCTGGAACTCCTGTCGGCGTGTGGGGGATGACGCCGACAACCGTGCACGAAAAGATGTGCGGAAAACAGTCTTGTTCTTCCCGCCCGCCTCAGCCGCACGGAAAGAGCCCCGGTGGGCGCCGCCTGACAACTTGTCTTTCGCGAACAGAGTCCCGCTCTCTTCGGGGGCTTGGGGTCCGCCCGCCGGGGCCGCAGGTTGTGAGTCGCCGGGACGGAACACCGCCTACCCGCGGCCGGCTGCGCGGATGTGCCGGCCTTCTACATCATGGTCGACAACGCCGGCCCCAACCCGATCCGCCGGTGCAGCTGGACGGTGCCCTGCAAGCCGATGCTTGGCGAGAAGTGGAAGGCACGCTCAGCAGGCGGCAGCATGTACAAGAACTCGCAGGCCACACCAGGGCCTACTTCGTCCGGCCCGGCGCTGACACTCGTGACCCCCATATCCCTTACCGGGTGAGCTTCGATGACGAGTACGGCCAGCGCTGGCTGGTGAACGATATGGGGCACTTCCAGAGCGCTCCTGACTGCCACACCCGCACTCACCATGACGGTCGAGAGCCGGCCGTTCTGCCACTCCGTCGGCCACGCGCCGGTGGTATACACGGGTGATGAACGAGCTGGACGCTGAAGTGGTTCAACCTGGGTTGCTCAATCGTCCAGTGGACCCAGCCCGTTACGGGGGTGTGGTCCGGCCGGACAAGACCGTGCGGTGGGCGATGGACGAGCTCGAGCAGGTCAGACAGATGCGTGGACGATCCCCGGATACATGGCCCACTCCGACCGCCCTACCCGAGTCGCTGGACCAACTCGCCAAGTGGCTGACCGAGCTGGGATGGGACGATCTCACCTGCCTGGCTCGCCGGGAAGAACTAGCGGTCTATCGGACGTTGTCCGCCGTCCACCCGGGCTTGTTCACTGACCGGATCGTCCACGCCTTGGCCGCGTTACGCCGCAGCCTCATGGAGTGCAAGCGGTATGAAGAAGCACTCGAGGTTGTCGAGGAGCTCCTGCGGCTGGCGGATACCAACCGATCTGCGCAGGCAGAGGCCCCGGATGCGCGCTACTGGCGGACGCTGCTCCTGGCCAGACTCGGCCGCGACGAGGAAGCGGTGGAGTCCGCGGCCGAGGCGGTGACCGAGGCCCGCAGACGGCTACAGCACGCTGGGGCCACATCGGCGAGCTTCGAGCTCATTAGCGCTCTGACGGCCCATGCGGATCGCCTGGACAAGGTCGGCCGCGTAGCCGAAGCCGCCGAGGTGAGCGCCGAGGTTATGGCGGCTTGGTGGCAACAGGCCGATTCGACGGTTCAGTTCCTCCAGGCGCTGGACCTGTGCAGCGAACGGCTCGTCCGGAGCGGGCAGACCGAACAGGCGCGCGCGTGCATCGTCGAGGCAATGGGGAAGATTCGGCGCCGCAAGCGTGACACTTACCAGGCAAGGGCCTGGCACAACCTCGGCGTCCGCCTGCTCGCGCTGGAGGCGCCGGAAGCAGCGCTGACCGCCGGCGAGGAAGCGGTACAGCTCTACCGCGACAGGGCGCGCGCTCATCAGGAGCGGCACCGGGAGCTGGAAGCGGAGGACGACTGGGATGACGATCACCGCTATTCCGAGGCGTACCTGCTCAAGCGGCGACGCGAGGAGCTGAAGTCCTCACTGAGGGAGGTCCGTCGAGCCGAGCTGGACCTGCACGACGCCCTGCTCACCCTGAGCGCCTCCCTGCAGCAGCTCGACCGCATCGACGAGGCGGTGGCGACCAGCACCGAAGCCGCCACACTCCCCGACTAGGGACTGATTAAAGTGACCACTTAAATGATCTACTTCTGGAATGATCGATGCGTGGGTCGAGGTGATTTGACCATCGCCCAGTGGGCGGTGCTGGAGCATAGCGGTGGCGCTCAGGGGCGGGCGGTGAAGGCGGCCGTCACCTGGTCGCGACAGCCGGTCCACCAGTGCAGCAGCCGCTCACCGGACACCCACACCTCATCCGGGCCGTGGTCGCCCTTGTCGTAGTGCCACTGCAGCTGCCAGAAGTCGCTCGCGCGTTTCCACCACAGCCGGGTCACCGCGTCGGCCAGGTCGCCGTCGTCGAGCGGCATCACCGCCCGGTACCCGGCGGTGAACGCGGCGACCAGGTCCAGCTCAAGCCGCCCCTCGCTCGTGGTGAACTGCACCTGCGCGGTGCGGACGACCTCCTCGCCGTAGGGGCGGACGGCGAGCCGGTCCCAGTCGAGGATCGCGCTGACGCGGCCGTGCTCCCACAGCAGGTTGAGCGGCTGAAAGTCGCCGTGAGTCCACCCCACCGGACCGGCCGGAACCTCATCACCCGGCCGGTCGCCGGCGTAGGCGGCGAGCAGCTCCTTGCGTTGCTGCAAGGCGCGGGCGGCGGCGTGGTCGAACGCCTGCGGCTCGTCCAGTGCGGCGATCACTTGCAGGAACCGGTCGGCCTCGGCCGCCGCCGCCTCCGGGCTGGTCGCCTTCGCCCGCGGCCGTCCCGCCGGTGGCTCCAGCCCCGTCGTCTCGGCGGCCTGGTGGGTTTCCCCGAGCAGCCGGCCGAGCCGGGCGGCCTCCTCGGCGCTCAGGCCGGTGCCGTCGCGGTGAACGCCCTGAGCCCAGGGCAGCAGACAGTAGGCGTGCCCGTCGATCTCGAGTACCGAGTCTTTCTGCATGGTGAGGCGCGGCGGGCACACGGGCAGGTCGCCGGCCGCGAGGGCCTGCAGGACGTCCAGACTGCGACGGGCCTTGGGCACCGGGACGTCGACGAGCTCCTTGAGCGCGAACACTCCCTGCTCGGTCTCGACGCGCCAGTTCCGGTTCATCATCCCTGATGGCAGGAACGACACCAAGGACACCGCCTGGCGAGCTCGCTGCCGGTGATGCTGCCACGTTCCGATGTGCTGGCGTCTGCTGTCTGGTGACCGTAGAAGAATTCCATGCCGAGAGTACCTACCATGAACCGCGGCGACAGCGCATAGCGCGGTGTCAGCCCCTCTTCTGGTCACGCGACGCCGGTGCCGGAGATGCCGGCTCGCCGGCCGGACCTCTCGGCCCAGCGCACGACCGGGGACATGGCGAGCCCGCTGACCGCGAACAGCGCCGCCAGGAACGCCCAGCCCGGCAGGCCGTGCGCCAAGGCCGTGCCGGTGATGAGCGCCGGGCCGAGCATCTGCCCCGCCGACTGCCCTGCCAGGAAAACCCCCTGGTACGCGCCGTGCGCCTCCTCGTCTGCCAGGTCGTAGCTGAGCGCCCAGCCGCCCGCCTGGGACAGCACCTCGCCCAGTCCCTGCATGGCGATGCCGCCGAGCACGATGACCACGGCGGCCCAGGCGGGGACGCCGCTCGCCGCCGCGATCAGAAGGCACGACAGGGCGAGGAGCAGCCCTCCCCGGCTAAACGCCCGTGAGGCTCCGCGCAGCGAGTCGGTGCCCCGTGTGGCGCGGACCTGCAGGAGCACGACGAGCACGGTGTTGACGATCAGCACGGCCGCGACGGTGGCGCGGGGCGCCTCGGTCGCCTGCACGATCCACAGTGGGACGCCCACTTCGACCATCGCGAACTGCAGGCAGAGCACACCGTTGAGCACGGTGACGACGAGGTACGGCCGGTTGCGGAGCGCCGTGGCCGGGCGGCGCTTCGGCGGGGACCCGGAGCCGCCATTGCCGGTGGGTGCGATCGCGTGGCCGGGGCGCGTCGCCGGGATGCGCAGGAGAAGGACGGCGACCAGCGCGAACGACGCCGCGTCGATCATGATCGCGGTGAGGTACGCATCCCGGTTGTCGGCCTGGAGGGCGAGCGCGGCCAGTCCGGCGCCGATGCCGATGGCGACGTTGGTGACGGCCCTGAGGTAGGCCCGCGCCTGCACCCGCGTCTCCTTGGCCAGCACCTCGGCGTAGAGCGCGTTGCGCACGGCCGAGGCGCCCCGGTCGATCGCGGTCACGGCGCACAACAGCAGCAGGAACAGTGGGAACGACCGGACGGCCACGTAGGCGACCATTCCGGCCGCTTCCAGGCAGGTGAGGACGATCAGCAACCCTCGGCTGCCCCAGCGGTCGGCGAGCCGCCCGGCCGGGATCCCGGCCACGATGCCGCAGACCCCGGCCGCGGTGAGCCCCACACCGACCTGCGCCACGCTGAAGCCCAGCGACCGGGTGAAGAACAGCACGCTCACCGTCATGGTCAGCCCGTTGCCGAACGCGTTCACGAACGACATCACCGCGAGCCGGCGCACCACGGGGTCGGGATGCAGGAGGCGGGTCGGCCATCGACACGGACGATTCCGTCCATATGGCGAAATATCAGGATCAATCGGCGCGGACGTCATGAACGTGATCAGACCCCAGCCCGGCCACGCCATGCCACTGGTTTAGCATGGCGCTAAATGATCCGATTCCACTTGGACATCGCCGACCTCGCGGCCACGTCGTTCGCCTACTCCGCCCTCAACGAGGCGGCTCTCAGCCTGCGCATGTGGACCCACCCCGGCTACTACGCCGAGCAGATGCCCTGGTTCCAGCGCATGCGTCCGGTGTTCGAGACGCTCGACACCGGACTGCTGTGCTCCCTGGTTGCCGTGAACCGGTGGATCCCCGACTTCCTGACGCCCCGGCCGACCACCTCCTGGCCCGACTTCCACGACGAGCTCGCCGTCCTGCGCCGCACGCCGCCCGAGACCGTCCTGCCCGACCTCGAACGCGCCTTCCTGCACGACGAAGGCGGTGTCCCCGCCCGCCTGCACGAGGACCCGTCGGAGCTGGTCGCGCGCATCGCCGACGCGATGGAGGAGTACTGGACGGTCTGCCTGGCCCCGCGTTGGTGGCCGCGCGCCCGCTCGGTGCTGGAGGCCGACATCGTGTACCGCGCTCGCGTGCTCGCCCAGTACGGCGCCGAGGGCCTGTTCGCCGACCTCGCGCCCCGGCTGAGCTGGGCCGACGGCGTCCTGACGCTCCACTGGAACCGGCAGGTCATCGAGTACGACCTCGACATCGCCGGGCGGGGCCTGGTGCTGGTCCCCACGCTGTTCGCTCATGGCGCCATCAGCGCCATCGACCCCGGCTGGCCGCCCATGGTGAGCTACCCGGCGCGGGGCCGCGCCACGATGGCCGAGACCGAGCCGCCCCGCCCGCCGAGGACGCTCGACCGCCTGCTCGGCCAGGCCCGCGCCCGGCTACTGGTGCTGCTGGAGCATCCGGCGTCCACCACCGAACTGGCCTACCGCCTCGGCGTCACACCGGGCGCGGTGAGCCAGCACCTCGCGGTGCTCCACGCCGCCCGGCTCGTCACCCGCGCCCGGCACGGCCGCAGTGTCCTGTACGGTCGCAGCGCGCTCGGCGACGAACTGTGCCACTGACCGGCGAAACGCGATCGGCGAAAACGTGTGAACCACGGGCGGCGAGCCGCCGTACCTCGTGGAGAACGGAGGGAGCGCGAGGGGAGCCGCGCAGGAACGAGTGAAGGAGCAGTCGCATCAAGACGCTCATCATCGACAATTACGACTCGTACACGTACAGCCTCGCGCAGCTCGTCGCGGAGGTGAACGGGCGCGAGCCGGTGGTCATCCTGAACGACGCGCCGGAGTTCGCGGACATCGATCTCCGCGACTTCGACAACGTCATCGTGTCCCCGGGACCGGGGCATCCGGCCAACCTGCGCGACTTCGGCGCGGCGGCGCGGCTGACGGAGCGCTGCGACCTGCCGGTGCTCGGCGTATCCCTCGGGCACCAGGGGATCGCCGTCGCCGAGCACGCCCTGGTGGAGCCCGCCCCCGAGCCGCGCCACGGTCACCTCTCCACGATCAGGCACAGCGGGCGCGGCCTGTTCCGCGGGCTGCCGCAGGGGTTCACCGCGGTCCGGTACCACTCGCTGCACGTACCGGAGCCGCTGCCGGCGACACTGGAGGCGACCGCGTGGGCGGAGGACGGCGTCCTGATGGGGCTGCGGCACCGCACCCGCCCGCTGTGGGGGGTGCAGTTCCACATCGACTCCGTCCTCACCGAGTTCGGCTACCGGATGCTCTCGAACTTCCGCGACTTCACCGCCCAGCGCCGCCCGTACGCCACCGGGCTGTTCGTCCCGCGCGACAAGCGGCCCCATCGTCGGGAGCCGGCGGCGGAGGAGGCGACGGTCCCGCTAGGCGGGTACCGGCTGCACACGCGGACGATGGGCTACGCGGTGGACCCGGAGGAGGCCTTCGGCCGCCTGCACGCCGGCGCTGTGCCTACTCAGGCACGCCGAGCAGGACCTCGAACGCGCCGGCTCGCTCCCGGAGACGGAGTGGACGGGCAATTACAGGCGCGAGTCGCTGGAGCACCAGACCGGGTTGATGCTGGCCGCGCTCGGTGACCTCTCTGGCGCAGAGGAACACTTTGCTCTGTCTGTGGGGTCACGCCGGAGCGTAGAGCGCCGCACCCGCGTTCTGATCGGCGCGCGGCTCGCCCACGTCCAAGTCCGTCGACGCCAGCCGCAGGCCTCCGCGAAGACCGTGCTCCGACTCGGCGCCGACCTGACAGGGATCACCTCGGCCCGCGTGACCAACGAGCTTCGCGCGCTGCGTACCGCGTGTGCGCCATACCGGAAGGAACGGGAAGTCCAGAACGCTGACCGGCTGCTGGCCGGGCTCCTGTCTTAACGCTGAGGACGGCAGCCGAGCCTCCTCACGCTGGCAGAGCGACCTGCCCTGCGATCACCCGCTGCATGAGGTCGACGGCCAGCAACCGGGAGTCCTCCGCAACGTCACGCGCCTGCACGAGGTCGATAGCAGTGAACCAGCGGGCCTGATGCGCGGGTTCGCTCGTAGGCGCGCACTCAGCGGCCCACGCCACGAAGACCTGGTCGACGTGGATGTGCGCGACCGGGGTGTGATTGTCGGGAGCGGCAGCCATCTCCACCACCCACCAGGGCGCGGCCACCGCCGCGTGGGGAAACCCCGTGGGCAGCGCCAAGGCCGGCCCTTCGAGGACGGCCGTCAGGCCGCTCTCTTCACTGACTTCCCGTAGAGCCGCCTCGGCAGGATTCTCATCGTGCTCCGCGCCGACGGCGAGAAGCGCGTCAAGCGCGTTCAGGTCGCTGGTCTGGATGTTGCGTCCGTAGTCGTCATGTTCGGGGGCTGGGGGCGGGATCCGGCGGCGAGCTTGACCGCGACGTCCCGGCAGGCTGGTGGAGACCCGCAGTAGGCCTGTGAGCCGGCCGTCGATCTCCTCGACGCCCATGCCGACGTCGATGAACGGCACGTCGTGAGCCTCCAGCCACTCCATTATCGTCGCTTTGCTCAGCGCATCGTGCGAGGCGAGGAACACGAAGGTCGCCCCGGACAGAACCTCGAGGTTGTCCATCAAGGTAGTGCTCGTAGGTGGCGACGCCACGGTGCATCCGGGAATAGACCGACGCGAAGCAGGCGGCCTTGTTCGGGCGTTCACGCAGCTGCTCCAGCGACGCCGCGCCCGGCGCCCGGAAGGCGTTGTGATTATCGAAATGGTCTCCGTCGATGAGGAGGATCGACTCGACCTCGGTCCTCGCGACCTGGTCCAAGACATGGCCGCCGGTGCCGCCGAGCCCGATGATCGGACCTCCCCCTCGAACGTGGCTGCCGCGGCGGCGTCGGGCGGGGCGATGGCGCCGCCGCCGATCCGACCTGCGGCGAGTGGCGGAACACGTCTCCTGCGGCACGGGACGGGCGCCGGACAACAATCCGTTCGAGTTCGACGCCGTCACGGGCAGCGTCCCGGTCGACAGCCCCCACCAGTCGGAGTTGTTCGGCGTCGACTCCCCCTGGGTGGGCTGAACCGAAGGGGAGCGCGGTTCGGTCGTGCCGACGAACGGGCGCGCCACACGTGATGGAATCGAACGAACGCGATGATCCCCCCTGGCTCTAGTAGTGCTTTGTTAGGTCGGTCGATGGCGGTTGCGGCGTGACGGTTTCAGTCTTTGATGGCAGGTGGGGCATGCGCCGGTCCAGGTCGCGAGTAGCAGTTGTAACTCGCGGATGACCTTGTAGA
>NZ_JAHDTF010000067.1 GCF_018531465.1 Sphaerisporangium fuscum | reverse complement strand
ACCAAGAGGGCTACCTCAACCGATCCAAGATCGGCCGCCGTAACCGCTACACGGTCAACCCGGATCGCAGCTTCCGCTACCCCACCGAGGCCGATATGCCCGTCGGCGTACTGCTGGACATCTTCACACGCCACCAGCGACGCGACACAGATCGGCCGCCCGGACGGTAGAGCGCTGCCCACCGGAGCTCACGAGGACACTGGGCCCCGCCCCAGGGCACGGCTCGCGCGAAGGAATGGATGCGCTCGGGCTGGCGGCTTACCATGAAGGTCCTCCTCTGGAGGAGTTTTCAACCGAAGGACCGGCGAGTTTCCACTTGGGAGCCCTTGGGCTCGGCTCGCCGGTCCTGGTCGCTTCTCCGGGCTGATCAGGGCTGAACTCAGCACGCTCGCCGTGTCCTGGGGCATCGACACGTCCCGGTCGCCGATCGCCCGCCCCGCTGGTCGCCGCGATGAGGCTGCTGGTGTGGCGGACCAGCCCCAGGCCGGCGGTCTCGCACAGCCGTCGCATCAGCTCCTCCTCGAGCAGCGTCGGCATCTCGTGCGGTCCGTCCGCCGTGGCCGGCCGGTCTCGCAGCTCAGCAATGGCGGGCCCGCCCCGAACCTGCTCTACCGTCACCGGCCGGTCACACAGCTCGGCCGCGGGCATCGGCAGGAACGGCGCCAGCCCCCCACGGCTTGAAGTGCACGCCGACGGACCGGGTCCGGAGTGGGTAGCCGAACTCCAACGCGCGGGTGGGCGTGGTGACCACGCAGCCTTCGGCGTACTCGGCCGTCTCGATGTCGGTGCCGGCGCGATCGCCGACGTGCCGCCGGAACGGGCGAGCGTCCGGCGTTACGCAGTCGGCAGGCCGTTGAGGTCCAGGCGGCGGCCGGTGCGCAGCTGGATCCCTGCCGCCCTCCAGCCTCACCCGCGCGATCTTGTCATGACCACTGACACAACCTCTGCCCCCGATTCCCGAAGTGTCCGGCTCTCCCCGGCCCTACAGGTGATCACCCGGAGATCCGTCCTTGAGTCAGGGCAGCGAGGCGGGGAGCCCGAAGGGCTCGAAGTGGTCCGGGGCGAGGAACGAGATGATCTCGGCGATGCGGTCGCCGCGCAGGGTCAGTACGGTGATCGACCAGCCGTTGTACGCGCACGTTTCCTCGTCCCACAGGTAGAAGGCCACGGCAGGCGCGCCGTTGGCGCCGGTAGGGAGGTGCCGCCAGGAGCCGCACGCGGTCAACGGCACCGTGGCGGCGAAGCCGGCGACGGCCTCGACGCCCCGGTACCAGCGCGCCAGCGGCGGCATCGACCAGGTGACGTCCTCGGCCAGCAGCGCGACCAGAGCGTCCACGTCACCGCGCTCGAACGCGGCGGCGAACCGGGCGACCACCTCCCGCCGGCGCACGTCGCCGGCCTTCCGCGGCACCTGCTGCCGGCTCGATGAGGGGATCTTCTGGGCCACGGTCGTGCGGGCCCGCTGCAGAGCGCTGTTCACCGACGCGGGCGAGGTCTCCATCATGGCGGCGATCTCGGCGGCGGAGAAGCCGAGGACGTCGAAGAGCAGCAGCGCCGCCCGCTGGTTGCCCGGCAGGTGCTGCAGCGCGGCGACGAAGGCGAGCTCCACCGCTTCCCGCTGCTCGTACCGCGCGTCCGGCCCGGCCTGGCCTGCGGGGAGGGCGGTGTCGGGATAGGGGCCGAGCCAGGCGACGTCCGTCATCGGCGCCTCGCCCACCACGGCGTGCGAGCTGGACGGGCCCAGGTCGACGGGCAGGGCCCGCCTGCCACGGGTCGCGACGGCGTCCAGGCAGGTGCGGGTGGCCAGGGTGTACAGCCAGGAACGCAGCGAGGCCCGTCCCTCGAAGCGCGCGAGCCCCCGCCACGCCCTCAGCAGGGCCTCCTGCAGAGCGTCGTCGGCGTCGTGGACCGAGCCGAGCATTCGGTAACAGTGAGCGTGCAGTTCCCGGCGCAGGGGCCGTACCAGGCGGGTGAACGCGGCGTCGTCCCCGCCCCGCGCCCGGTCGAGGTCGGAATCGTCGGCTCGCCCGTCCGTCGTCTCAGCCACCTCGGAGGAAATTTCGCTCACGACCGATGATTCTGCCTCATGCCCGGAGTCTCCTCTTGGACCGACTGATACCCCTACCAGGGAGGACTCCCATGACCGACGCATCGTCCAACACAGGACGCGCCGCGCATGAGGCACAACTGAAGGCAGACCTGCGCCGCTATCTCCAGGAGGCCCGGGAGGCGCTCGTGGGGAAGCTGGACGGGCTCTCGGAGTACGACGTCCGCCGGCCGATGACCCCGACCGGAACCAACCTGCTCGGACTGGTCAAGCACCTGGCCGGCGTCGAACTGCTGTACCTGGGGTTCGTGTTCGGCCGGCACTACGGCGAGCCGGTGCCGTGGTTCCGCCCGGACCTCGGCCCGAACGCCTTCGAGCCCAACACCGACATGTGGGCGACCGCCGAGGAGTCCCGCGAGTACATCGTGGACACCTACCGGCGTTCCTGGAAACACGCGGACGCCACCATCGAGGCCCTCGCCCTGGACGCGATCGGCCACGTGCCGTGGTTCCCCGAGGAGTACGCCCAGGCGACGCTGCACACCGTCCTGATCCACCTGATCGCCGAAACCCACCGCCACGCCGGGCAGGCCGACATCGTGAGGGAACTGATCGACGGCTCGGTCGGGGGAAGGGTGCCTCAGATGGACCAGGCGTGGTGGGAGACCTACCGCGACCGCCTGGAGCACGCGGCCCGCAAGGCCGCCCAGAGCTGACCCGGCCTGTAGACGTGAGCCGTACCGCCGACCGATCCGGCGACGGTACGGCTCACGCGTGCCGCCGGTGACGACCCGGCCAACATCTGGGTCGTCCTGAACGAAGCGGCCATACGTCGCCTCGTGGGCGGCAGATCGGCTATGCGCGGCCAGCTGCAACGACTGGCAGGGATCGGACGACTCGACAACGTCACGCTGCGAGTCCTGCCGTTCGAGGCAGGAGCACATCCGGGCATGGACAGCGCGTTCACCATCGGCTTCGGGTTCTGGCACCGGGGCGGGACCGGCATCCCGCCAGTTCCGGTGCTTTCGATCAGACGGCTATGGCAGACGCTCGAAAGCTCCGTCGGCGCCGGCCTCGGCGCCGATCTGCTTGGCCGTGCTGAGGGTCCACTGGTAGCCGGTGGCCGGGTCGTTCAGCGAGGAGGCCAGCAATATGGGCGGGGTGCCGTCCACACGTAGCCGGTGCTGCGGGTTGGGAATGGGCGTGGGCTGCCCCAGGCAACCCGCGATCCGGCCCAGCGCAGCCGTGCTGTACCTCATGTCCCCGGCCCGCGCCGCCTGCCGGCGCAGGAGTGAGGCGTACTGCCTGTAGTCGGTGACCGGCAGGTGGAAGTCCTGGCAGAACACCGGCGTACTGACCCTCACCTCCTCGTCCTTCTGGGCGCTCGCCGCCGGGTGCGGGCCACCGGTGTCGATTGCCACCAGCATCTGGGCGAGTTCGGCCCAATTGGGGTTGTAGAGTCCAGCGAACGCTGTGTCCACCAGCTCGTAGGCGCCCAGGGGTACGTCCGGCCGACCCGGCTCGTGAAGCTCCCCGCGGTCGGCCCGCTCAAGAAGCCTTCTCCAGAACGCCCGGACGTCCTCGCCGTTCAGCGCGCACGACGCCGTTGCCTCACACCAGGTGACGAACTGGTCGAACGCTCCGGCCGTCTGGGCGGCCGTGGTGTTCAGGTAGCTCGCGGTGTTCACGCTGTGGTCGAAATTCGAGTCGAGCGCGAGCGCCCTGACCTTGTCGGGGAAGCGCTCGGCGTATGCCTGGCCGATCAGTGTGCCGTGCGAGACGCCGTAGTAGGTGAGCTTGTCGTCGCCCAGCGCCGCCCGAAGAGCCTCCACGTCACGCGCGACGTCCAGCGAGCTCACACGGTCGTACAGCGGTCCGGTGCGCCTCCGGCAGTCCTCCCGCAGCCGCTGGTTGTACGACAGCCAGGCGTCCATGTCCGCCTGATTCTTGATGAGCGGGTGCGGACGTTCACTCACCAGCGCTGCCGAGCAGACCACCGGGTGGCTGCGTCCCACCCCGCGGGGGTCGAACCCGACGATGTCGAAGCGACCGCGAAGCTCGGTGCTGAAGTAACTGCTGCCGTGCACCACGAAGTCGACACCGGAGCCGCCCGGCCCGCCGGGGTTGACGACCAGGGAGCCGACCCGGGTGGCCGGAATGGCGGCCTTGCGCCGCGCCACCGCCAGGTCGACGGTGGCGCCGCCGGGGGTGTCCCAGTCGATGGGCACCTTCAGCGTGCCGCATTCGGCGGTCGTGTCCTCGGCGCACGGCGCCCAGCTGATCATCGCTGGAGGAGGGGCGGCACTGGCGACGCCTCCCGGAATCAGACTGAGGGCCAGAGACGAGACGGCTGCGAGCACGATGTGACTCTTCATGTGATCCTTCGCGGTCAACGCTGTCATGGGCCTGACGACCTACAAGATCATGAGGTGATCCACATAACCCCCTCATAAACGGCCGCTCCTCCGCCGGCAGCGAGCACGCTGAGCGAGGCCGAGCCGGACCTGATCGACGCCGGCCGCCGAGCCGGGGCCACCTGGGAGCAGGTCGCGCCGGCGCTGCGGGTGGCCGACCGCCGCGCGGCACGGCCGACTACCCGATCGTCCGCTCCCACGGCAACGGCACGCCCACCGCGCGACCCGGCCGCCTTCGAGGAACAGCCACCTTGATCCCTACCATCAGCGGTTGGCTGCCAGAAGGGCCTGGGCCCGCCGGGAAAGCGCTTCGCGCACGTCCTTCGGGGACAGGACGGTCAGCTCGGTGCCCAGGCTGAGGAGGTAAGCGGCCAGGCGCTCGGCGCTGTTGCCGCCGATTCGGACCACGGTGGCTTCGGGGCCATCGGGGCTGTGTGTGCCGATGGTGGGCGGGACCGCTTCCAGGGCGCGGTCCAGGGGCAGCGGAAGGCGGATGGTCGTGTACAACGGGTAGCTGACGCTCGAGATGCCCTGGGAGACCAGCTGTGCTGCCTCGGGAGGGTCGGTCAGGTCGGCTGGTTCGGTGGTGGGGTGAACGGCCGTCACCCGGTCGGCGCGGAATGTGCGCCACTCCTGCTTGGCCACGTCTCGGGCCACCAGGTACCAGCGAAGACCGGTGTGGACCAAGCGGTAGGGGTCTATCTCCCGGACGGTGGCGCGGCCGGCGTGGTTCTGGTAGGACAGGGTGGCGCGCCGCGCGCTGCCGCAGGCCCGCGCCAGTTCCAGCAGCACAGGCATGCCGATCTGCGGTTCGCCGGAGCGGGGGGTGTGATCGAGAGCCCCCTCCAGTGCGGCCATCTGGTCCCCAAGGTGTTTGGGCAGGATCTGGCGGAGCTTGAGCAGTGCTGAAAGGGCGGCTTGACCGGTGCCCAGGACTCCGCTGAGAGCGGCCTCGCGCAGACCGACGGCGACGGCCAGAGCCTCCTCATCGTCCAGCACCAGCGGTGGCATCCTGGCACCGGGACTGAGCCGGTAGCCGCCCCATGGACCGGGCTCGGACTCAACGCCATAGCCCAGGTCCCGCAGCCGGGCGATGTCCCGGCGGATCGTGCGGTCGGTCACCGCCATCCGCTCGGCCAGTTCACGACAGGTCCATATCGGGCGAGCGGACAGCAGTGACACCAGGCGCAGCAGGCGGGAGGAGGTCCTGGTCACAATCACCAGTGTCCATCATGACCAGGACCTCTCCTGTCCTGGTCATGGCCTACCGTCCGGTCCCATGAGCACCCCCCGGATACGTCTCCTCTCCTTTGACCTCGACTGTCTCGACCCGGCCGAGCTGGCGCGCTTCTACGGCAGTGCCCTGGATCTGCCCGTGCTGTACCGCAGCGACGACTTCGTCCTGCTCGGCAGGGAAGGGGCAGCCGGGCTCGGCTTCATCCGCCAGGCCGACTTCCAACCCCCGACCTGGCCCGATCCCGCCCGCGGCAAGCAGGCCCACCTGGAACTGGGCGTCGACGACCTGGACGCTGCACAGGAGCGGATGCTCGCGCTGGGCGCCACCCTGCCGTCCTTCCAGCCGCGCCCCGACGTACGGCGGGTGCTCCTGGACCCGGCAGGGCATCCCTTCTGCCTGTCGACACACGGAATCTGAGCCTGCAGCCCGAGTGGAAGCGCCTGGTCACGTTGGCACAGCACGTAGGTGGAGGGCACGGTCCGCCATACTGCGCGGGTCACCGGCTGCTGGAATGACCGCAGGCTCTGCTCGACGAGTTGGCTGACGGCGTGCTCGGCCTGGTCATCGGGCAGGTCTCCGTACAGCGATGTGCGGGGGTCATCGAAGATGACGGGACAGGTGCCGCTGCGATCCTCATCCTCGGGCTTGGGAACGGGCTGGCCATGGATGCTGCCGAGGGACTCGCCCTCAGTCGGCATGTAGGCCGCGAGGTAGACGAGGTGGGCGAGGCCTGGATGGTCGGTGGACGTCTCGGTGGCCGGGAAGCCGCCGTAGGAGTGGGCGACGACGACCACGGGTCCTTCCATCTGAGCATCAGCAACTCATCGCGGATCTTCGGGCCCTCGTGGACTTCCGGGCCCTGACCCCCTGTGGGCGGTCCTGCTACATCAGCCCCGGCTCCACGCCCGCAGACGGAACCCCGACCAGGAGTCATCGCCCTAACGACTCCCGATACAGTCGTGGCGCCCGCGGAGGCGCGAGGGTCACGGTCACTGCCCGGCTAGAGCCGGGCCGCCAGGCCGTCGAGGACCCGGTCGAGGCCGTACGCGAACTGGTCCTCGCGGAGTTGTCGCGGGTCCACGTTCTCGTCGAAGCCGGGGCTGCGGTCCGCCACCCATGCGCGCTCGGTGCTGCCGCTGCGGGCGATCAGTGAGACGTATGCGGCCTCGGTGGTCGCGATTCCGATGACGTATGACATGAGTGTCGCCGCGGCCTCGCGCTTCTCGTTCTCGGGGAAGCCGGCCACCTCGAACTGCGTGAGCAGCTCCGATGACATCCGCATGGCGTTCGGGCCGATGTGAATGAGTCCGACCTGGCCGAGCTCGGGGGCGATCCAGGGGTGGCGCAGGACCATGGCCCGCACTTCAATGGCGATGCGGGCGACCGTCGTGCGCCACTGCGTGCGGCCGGCGGAGACCGGCAGGTCGAGCTCTCCGTAGACGTCGTCGACGGCTAGCTGGATGAGTTCGTCCCTGTTGGCCACGTGCCGGTAGAGGGAGGTGGCTCCGGCGCCGAGCCGGGCGCCGAGTTTGCGCATACTGAGCGCCTCGACGCCCTCCGCGTCCAGCAGCTCGATGGCCGCAGCCACGATCTGCTCGCGGGTCAGCTGCTCCCGCTGCGGATGGTGCGGACGGGTCCACACCGAGGCGATCGGCTTCTCGCCGAATGGCATAGACCTCACCTCTCTTCTCAGCCGCTTCGTCTCCTCTCATCGTAGCGCACGTCGTACGCGTCTTGCGTACAGCGTTCCGAGATGCGTACATTGTTCGCATCGAGTGCGTATCGAGATGGGAACCTGCGATGTCGAACAAGGTGAGCTGGGACGAGCAAGGCAACTGGGGCGCCAACGGGCCATGGGGGACGCGGGACTCCGCCGGCCGGAAGCTGGATCTCGCCTACTGGCAATCCCGCCTCGACCAACTCCGCGCCAAGCACCATGTGCCGGGCGCGGCCCTCGCCATCCTCGTCGACGACACCGTCCACGAACTGGCCAGCGGCGTCCTGCACCGCGGCACCGGCGTGGAGGTGACGACCGATTCGGTCTTCCAGATGGGCTCCATAGCCAAGATCTACACCGCCACCCTGATCATGCAGCTCGCCGAGTCCGGCGAACTGGATCTGGACGCGCCGGTCGTGGACGTGCTGCCGGAGTTCTCGGCCGCCGACCCCGAGGCGACCAGGAAGATCACCACCCGCCGACTGCTCAGCCACACAAGCGGTCTCACCTGCGACTTCACCTACGACAGCGGGCGCGGCGACGACTGCCTCGCCAAGTACGTCGAGGCCGCGAAGAACGTGGCGCTCGACTGCCCGCCCGGCAGCGCGATCTCCTACAGCAGCGTCGGCTACAACGTGCTCGGCCGGATCATCGAGGTGGTGACCGGCAAGGTCTGGGACGAGGCGCTCAAGGAGCTGCTCCTGGCCCCGCTCGGCCTCACGCACACCATGACGCTGCCCGAGGAGGCGCTGCGGTTCCGGGCGGCGATGGGGCACCTGGGCACGCCGGGCCAGGAGCCGGACCCGGCGCCGTCCTGGGACCTGATGCCGCGCTCGGCCGGCCCATACGGGCGGGTCATAGCCACCGCCGGCGACCTGGCCCGGCTCGCCCGGATGCACCTCGCCGGCGGCGTGGCCGCGGACGGCACCCGCGTGCTCGCCGAGGAGACGGTCGCGCAGATGCAGCGCCGCGTGGTGGACTGCCCCGACAAGTGGACGGTCAGCTCGGATGGCTGGGGCCTGGGTTGGACACTGTACGACTGGAACGGCGTCGCCGGCTACGGCCATGACGGCGCCTCCATCGGCCAGTACGGCTACCTGCGCGTGGTGCCGTCGGCGGGCGTGGCGGTCGCGCTGCTCACCAACGGCGGCGGTGCGCGTGAGGTGTACGCAGCGCTCTACCGCGAGCTCCTCGCCGAGCTGGCCGGGGTGACCATGCCGGAGCCCTTCACCCCGCCGGCCTCGCCGCCCGTGGTCGACTGGGCACCCCTCGCGGGTACGTACCGGCGCGAGGGCGTGGTCATCACCGTGACCGAGAAGGACGGTACGGGGCACGCGCTCTACGAGTTCGTCGACGGCATGAAGGACTTTTCCGAGCCCCTTCAGATCGATTTGCTGCCGGTGACGGAGACGGTCTTCGCCGGTACGGGGGTGGGGGCGGCCTTTAGTGAGGACTACACACCCGTGGTCTTCTCAACGCTGCCGGACGGGACGGGCTGTATCTACATCGGTATGCGCTGCGCCCCGAAGGCCGCGTAACCGGCCATGCCGGGAGCACGTTCACCAGTTGCGGGGGACGTCATCGGCGAAGGGTGAAGAACGTGCGGAGGTCGCCGGCGAGGAGGTGGGGTTCCTCTTGCGCGGCCTGGTGCCCGCCTTCGCCGTACCGAACGAAATGATCAATGTGGTCTACCCGTGCGTACGAGAAGACATTCACGGCATAACTGGAGAGTTATGGATATTACGGATTAGTTGGACGCGCACCTTCTGCTCAGCCTTGGGGGGACAGCACTTCCTTCTCGCAAGGAGATACCGTGCGCCGAACCCCCCACCTGGCGGCGGCCGGCCTGCTCCTGGCCGTCCTGGTCGCCTCACCCGCCAGCGCCCGCACCCAGCCCACCGAGTGGGTGGAGCTCTTCTCCCCCGACGGCACCATCCGGCAGGCGGAGATCGCCCAGCGCCCACAGCCACCCACGGCCTTCACCGCACCCCCGCCGGCCGATGTCGTGGCCCTGCAGCACACCGGCCCCTCCGACCAGCGCTTCGACCTGGTCTTCGTCGGCGACGGCTACACCGCCACCCAGCTGGCCACCTTCCACGCCCACGCCGCCGCACAGTGGGCGCTGATGACCAGCGTGGAGCCGTTCAGGACCTACAAGGACTCCTTCAACGTCTGGATGGTCGACGTCGTCTCCCCCCAGTCGGGTGTCGACAACGACCCCACCCAGGGCGTCACCAAGAACACGGCGCTGGGCATGGGGTTCTGGTGCGGCGACCTGGAACGCCTGCTGTGCGTCAACGAGTCCGCCGCCCTCGCCTACGCCGCCAACGCGCCGCAGGCCGACCAGGTGGTGGCGCTGGCCAACTCCACCAAGTACGGCGGCGCGGGAGGCAGGGTCGCCACCGCCTCCGGCGGCAACAACCAATCAGGGTGGATCGCGGTGCACGAACTCGGCCACTCCATGGGCGGACTGGCCGACGAGTACGACACCCCCTACGGCCGCTACACCTGGGCCGAGCCGAGCGCCCCCAACATCAGCGTCTACAACGCCGCCCAGCTGGCCGGCATGCGGCGCAAGTGGTACCAGTACCTCGGCCGGCCCACACCGGACGGCGGAGTGGTCGGCGCCTACGAGGGAGCCGGCTACTACCGGTACGGCCTCTACCGGCCCTCCCAGGACTCCCTCATGCGGACACTGGGCAAACCGTTCAACACCATCGGCCTCAACGCCATGATCGCGGCCATCCGCGCCAGGACCGGAGGATGACCCCCGACGGCAGACCCATCTCATCCTGGTGGTGACGGTGTAACGGCACACGTCAGGCTCGTCCCGGCGGCAGCACTCCGGGCGACGGCCCCACCAGGCGGTGTAGACCGGCCGGCCGGACAGCGTCTCCTGGTGGGCCTGTCCGGCCGGTCTCGGCGGTTCCCCAGCACGATGCGCCAGGGAGCCGCATGGGCTGCCCCATCCACCTATCAGTCGCGGCGGCCCGCCCCGGCCTCACCGCTGCCTGCTCCGAGACGATCGATCTGGCGACTTCCGGGCGGGAAAGGTGTCGGACCGATTGAGCTGCGCTGTGAACCCGTCAGCCGCCCACACCGCGGCGCCCAGAGTGCCATTGCCCAGCGGTACGAACTGCGACGCCCTGGTGTTCGGCGCACCGAGCACGATGTCGGACCGACGCACCACATTGGGCGTGTCGACAGAGAAGCCACCGTTCCGCCAGGCGGTTGTCGTTGTGGCGGCGTTCGCCGTCTGCGCCGGCCACAGACCGACGTGAAGGCAGAGAACGGCGATGGCGACCATTCCAGCCGGGACGACCGCCGCTGCCGGCTGTCGCGCACCACTGACGAACCCACCTGAGATGATCATCACCTTGATCTTGTGGATCGCCACGTCGGTCACTGCCACCGCGGCCTCCTTCCTGCAAGGCACGGTCGCCGTACCGAGCCGGAGGATTCAAGCAATCGGTTGCCCGGACGTCATGTTCGGCTTGATCCGTCCGATGTCTCGCCTGCGTTGCGCAGGACGTTACGCCCGCCTTGCGGGGTCTGGCAAGGCATTCATCTGGTGTTTCCAAGCCCGTGGAGATAAGTCTGGATGATGGAATCCATGTCCTTCTGGAACCCGCCTTGTCTACCTGCGGAAAGTCGTGGGCGGAGTTGCCAATCTTCGTCCACCCGAGGTCTGCAAGCCCCGGAGTCGAAGGCAAAGGTCCGATGTTCGCAAGGAACGCGCTCCTGACGGCCGTCGGTTCGGTGAGCGAGCACGAGGCGCGAGCCGCGTTCGCGGCGAGCGTCCTCCACGCCGGTGATGTCGAGAGCGTGACCGGCGCCCCCGAGGAGTTCCCCGGCGAGCGGCGCCACGACCGCCTGCCGACCTCCAGGCGGGATGTGGCGTCCTTGACGCGCTCCGTACGCCCCTCCGGAGACGAGCCCTTGACAGGCCCGACGATAACCACACGGAATCGACCCGGAAGACCAGAGCCGCCTGACGCCGAGGAAGACGCAGCCCACGGCTGAGGATGAGGCGAGCGGCCTTGTGGGCCGCTCGCCTCCTCTACCCTGGCGGGCTTCCCCTTGTTGGGTCAGAACCGCGTCTGGATGGTCAGGCCGCTGAAGGCCGAGGAGCCGTACAGCGTGATGTACCTCCAGCCCGCGGTCGCGTTGGAGATGCTGAGCCGCTCCGAGTTCCCCGATGCCCGGGACACCGCGGTGTAGTTGTCGCGCGTCGCCCAGGTGGAGGGGTTGTAGTACACATCAGCGTTGCCGGAGCCGCCGAACGTGGTGATAGCGAGGGTGACGCCGGCGGGTACGTAGACGGTCAGGGCAGTCGAGTTGCCCTGCGCCCCTGAGATACCGGACCGCTGGCAGTTCTGCCCCATGACGTACGTCGCGCCGGAGCAGGTCGGCAGGGAGCCGCCGCCACCACCGGACACGGTCACCGGCTGCGAGGTCGAGGCGGTTTTGCCCTTGCTGTCGGTCACAGTGAGACTGATGGTGTAGGTGCCCGCGGCCGAGTAGGTCTTCGTCGGATTGCTCGCCGTCGAGGTGGTGCCGTCTCCGAACGACCACGAACGCCCGGTGATGGTCGCGCCCGCCGACGCCGTGGACTGATCCGTCAGGGTGACCGTCAAACCGTTCACCGAGGTCGAGAACTTGGCCTGCGTGCTGGTGCTTGCGCAGGCCCCGTTCGCGCACGCGGTGAGCCAGCTGTCGAAGTCGGAGTCGTACCGGTTGCCGATGGTGCTGTTGACGTAGTTGTACGCGCCCTGGTAATCGCCGGCGCGGTACCTCCCGAGCAGGTGGTCGATGTCGCTGCGGTGCCGCTCGAACATGTACCGCACGGCCAGGTGACCCCATGGGTACGTGCGGGTGGTGTCGGCGTTGTCGTAGGTGCTCTGCCACAGCGTGCTCAGGCTGTAGCGGTGCGTGGCCGCCTCGGAGATCATGTTTCGGTCGATGACGCCCCGGTAGCCGTAGGACACGTATTCGGCGACGCCCTCGATCCACCAGATGTTGGGGTAGGAGGTCTCCTGGGTGAAACCGCCCTTCATGTCGTAGCGGCTGTCCAGATAGTGCGTGTACTCGTGGTTCAGGTTACGGATGTTCGCGGCCCATGGCCCGTCGGACTGGTTGAGCTCCTGGAAGGTGATGAAGCGCGGCTGGTTGTTCGGGTCGGTGGGGTCGCCGTCGAGGAACTCGCCGCCGTTGTCCGTGGAGTTGCCGTAGATCCATTGCGAGTAGACGTGGTAGTCCCTGCGTGTGGCGAAGATGTCGAGCTCGATGGAGCCCTTGTAGTCCCCGGGGATCGGGCCGTTGTCCCTCACCAGGGTGTGGAAGTAGGCGTCCTGGTTGAGGATGCTGGTGCATGTCTCGGTGAACTCCGAGTTCGTCATCGCCTGCGCGACGATGCGATGGGTCGAGTCACACGAGTAGGACCGGCTCTGGGACGCCGCCTTCATCTTGGTGAGGAAATCGCAGGCGTTGTAGTAGGAACAGTTGGCCTTGTCGTTCTGGTCGATTTCGCCTGCCACGTCGATCCACAGTGGAGCGGTCGATGTGCCCAGCGCGGAACGGCTGAGCAAGTCTCGTGTCAGCGGCTGGACCTTGGACTTCAGCGCCGGGATCGTCACGGCGTGCGTCATGAGGCCACCCGCGTTCGCGGGCAGGTAGTAGTTGTCCCCGGGCAGCAGGTCGAAATGTCGTATGGCGAAGTTGTAGAGCGTGTCCAGCAGGCTCGGGTCCGCGGTCAACGTGGCCGTGAAGTCGGCGTTCCAGTAGGCGGACAGGATGGGGTTCATCACGCCGTTGGCGAAGTTGAGCATGTTGTAGGACGTCCAGGTGCTGCTGTTGTACCCGTCGAGCACCCGCTTGTAGGCGTTCAGGAACTTGGCCTGCAGGTCTGCGTTCTCGGTCAGGTACAGCGCCTCGTGACCGATCGAGCCGTTTTCGTCGTCGACGTCCAGGAAGCGCGCGCTGTTGACGAGGACATCGAGCCCGGCTCTGGTCGCCTCGTGGGTTGCCGCGCTGAAGGCGGGAAAGGACGACATGTACTTGTACTGAACGTAGTACCCGGCGCGCAGGTAGAGCAGCAACTGCTCGACCTGTGTGGAGTTGTCGCCCGGGTAGCTCGCGGACGTGGAGCCGAGGGCGTTCGAGACCGTGGTCATGCTCGCGTCGGTGAAAGCACGTCGCCCGTCCGTCTGCGACAGGTTGAAGAGGCCGTATAAGCAGCCCGAGGTCGCCGAGCCCTTCACGAACGCCACCAGCGCCGAGCCCGAACGGTTGGCGAAGTCGTCCACGGTGCAGGTCTGCGCCACGGGCGCCTGGGGGCTCGCGGACCGGTCGGATTTCGCGTTCTTCTCGGGGACGAGTTCCGGACGGGCCGCGGCGACGGACAGGGGTGCATGGTAGGCGGATCGCGGAGCGCCCTTGTCAGGCGAGGAGTCGCGCGCCCCCACCTGCTCAGGTTTCGGTGAGCGGGCGGGCGCGCCCGCGACGGCGGGGATGGAGGGTGTCAGGGCCAGGCAGGCGGCGACAGCCAGGGCCGACATGCCGGCAGCGATGAATCGGGGGGTGAGATGACCCATCAGCACTCCTAGTGCTATGTCACATGTGCGGTGCGATGCACCATCTCACTCGGGCTGCGAACCCGACAATGGGTCAAGGGATATGACAATAAGCAGCAAGGCCATAACACGGCTCAGAAGACGCGGTAGATCCGCTCCGCCCAGGACTGGAAGTGCGTCGCCCGGCCGATCAGCTCCCGGTACGCCTCGACCGCTGCCATGTACAACGTCTCCGCCGCGTTGGCGGCCGATCCCTCACGGCGCCACACGAGCACATAGCGGCACCACAGCGGGGTGCCGACCAGCGGCTTGATCACGACCCCGGCGATGGGCTTGGTCGTCGCCTGCACCACTGTGATGCCGATGCCCTCTGCGATCATCCGCTGAAGCTGCAGCCTGTCTCCGAGGAATTCGTGCACGACCACCGGCGCGAATCCCGCGACCCGGCAGGCGGAGTAGAAGACGCCCGGCCAGCCGGCCCCGTCATCGGGCGTGAGAAACCACGCCTCGTCGGCGAGCTCATCGAGCGACAGCTCCGTACGGTGCCGGAGCCGATGGGTCGCCGGCAGCGCAACGAACACCGGCTCCGTTACGACCCCACGGTGTGAGATGGCCGCAGAGTGCTCCAGCTCCCGGCCGGGATAGTCGGCTGCGATCGCGGCGTCGATCGCAGCGGACTCCAGCAGATCGACGATGTCGGAGGTGGCGTAGACACTGCTGACCGTCAGAGCGACCTCCGGGAGCATGGACTGGAGCCGCATGGCCATGCCGGGCAGAATCGGCGTATTCGTGGCCGCCAGCCGGAGTGTCTCCCGCCCGGCCGGGTCGTTCCGCCGTCGCCCGATCCGTTCCGCCCGCGTCAGCAGATCATGGGCCTGCGCCAGCACTTCAGCCCCGAACGGCGTCGGCTCGACTCCCGACGCGGATCGCTCGAACAGTAGCCGCCCGAAATAGCCCTCGATGCGGCTCAACTGCGTGCTGACGGCCGGCTGGCTGTACCCAAGGATCGACGCCGCCCGGCCGACACTGCCGGCCTCGGCTATGGCGCAAAGTATCCGAAGATGACGGAGTTCCAGTTCCATGCGAGCACCTGACGCCCCACCCGGGCCTTGTCGGTATTCGACGTCTTCGGCGAGATATAGGCCATCCAATTTGGATTAGAGTGATCGTAGAAATCCCTCCGATGTCTGTCAACGGTCGGCCGACCTGACTGCTCCTCCAGGACGGTGTTACTGGCCGGTCATCGGACCACTCACCGTCGAACGCCTCGACAGCTCGTACCGCGCGTCGGCGATCGCCCGCCGAGACCGGCCAGACTCCCCGCGATCAGCAGAACCAGCGTGCTTCCCAGTCGGCGCCTGCATCTCCTGGTCGGCCTTGAGGAGATCGCTCGCGAGAACATCGTGGCGTCGCGCCCCGAAGATCCGGCGCTGGAACAGGTCGTGGACGGCCTCCAAGATGGCGTCCTCGCGGACAGGGGCCAGGTGACGGGCCGAGGCCGCCGGCCGTGGTCGTGGGCCGGCTCGTGCTCACGACGTCTGCCGTGGGATGTAGGCCAGGCCGTGCGCGCCCGGTTCGCCGCGCTTGGGGATCTCCAAACGCTCCAGCCGGCGCATCTCCTCCAGGTCCACCACGTCCACCGTGGAGGAGGACACGCAGGAGATGTAGCCGAGCCGGCCGTCGGAGGAGGAGGTGATCGTCAGCGGGAAGCGTCCGACCTCGATGCCGCCCAGCGTCCGATGGTCGTGGGCGTCGAACACGGTGAGCCGGCCCGGTGCCTGGCGGCCGAGCCGGGAGTCGGTGGCGGGTTCCATGCGCAGCTCGCCCGTGAGCAGCCGTCCGGTGGCGGTGACGTGGACGGGGAACGCCACCGCGCCGGTGGGCAGGATCTCGGTGACCGACGCCGTGGCGGCGTCGATGACGCGGATGCCGGGTGCCGCCGTAGCCCCTGAGGCGGCGAATGACCCATAGGGAGCGGCGACGAACACTTTGCCGCCGTCACCGGAGACGGCCAGGCCCTCGCTGCCGGGCACCTCCACCCTGGCGGTCATCGTGCCGGTGCGCAGGTCCACCACCGACACGTACGGCGCCTCCTTGTTGCTGGCGTAGCCCGCGCTTCCGTCCGGGCTGATGACGAACCAGTGCGGGCCCCTGGCTCCGGTGTCGATGCGGCCGATGGGCTTGCGCGTGGCGAGGTCGACGACCACTACGCCACCCGGCCGGTCTTCGGCCCCTTCGACGCTGACGTACAGCAGGTCCCGGCCGGCGTCGAGCGCGAGCCCGTGCGGCGCGTGCTCGGGCGCCAGGTCGATCACGTCCACGATGCGGCGCTCGTCGGGGTCGATGAGGGTGATCTCGCTGCGCCGGCCGCTGTTGGCGTGGTAGTAGCCCGCGCGGTAGCTGTGCGTGCACCACAGCAGGCGCCGCGCCGGGTCGAGACAGAGCTCGTGCGGCTCGGCCAGGACCTCGAGCACGCCCAGCAGCCGGTGGCCGGCCGCGTCGAAGAACGACACCGTGGGCCCGCTCTGGCTCACCACCGCCAGAACGTCGCCTTCCCGCCCGGCCAGTGCGTCGTGCGTCATCTGTTCCTCCTCGTCTGGGATGTGCCAGGCCAGTCTCGAAGAGGCGCGCCCTGTCGAGCAATGCAAAGATAGGCAAGTAATCTTTCCGCCCAGCGCAAGTCGGACGGGGATGCTCATGGATCTGAATTTGCTGGTGGCACTCGATGTCCTCCTGGACGAGGTCAGCGTGACCCGGGCGGCAGCACGGCTGGGCACCTCCCCTGCGGCGGCCAGTCGCAAGCTCGCCACCTTGCGCCGCGTCCTGGGCGATCCGCTTCTCGTCCGCGCCGGGCAGCGTCTGGTGCCCACCCCGCGTGCGCTGGAACTGCGTGAGGAGGTACGCGAACTCCTTCAGCGGTCCGAGGCCCTGCTCGCCCCCGCGGCCGCGCTGGATCTCGCCCAGATGCGCAGAACCTTCACCATTCAGGCCAGTGACCTGCTGCTGGCCGGCCTGGCCGCCCCGCTCCTGGAACGGGTCGCCGCCCTGGCACCACAGGTGGACGTGGTGTTCGCACCCGAGGCGCTGGAGGGCGGTCCCGGGTTGCGGCAGGGCGAGGTGGACATCGAGCTCGGTGTGCTGGGCAACCTCGACCCGGAGATCCGCACCGAACCGCTGGCTCGAACGGCCATGGTGGGCGTGGCCAGGCGAGGACACCCTCTGCTCGCCGAGCCCATCACCCCGCACCGCTTCGCGCAGGCACCGCACATCGGCATCTCACGTCGCGGGAGACTGCGCGGCCCCATCGACACCGCACTGGCCCAGCACGGCCTGCGCCGACGGGTGGCCGCGGTCGTTCCCAGTCACACCACGGCGATGATGCTGGCCGCCACCAGCGACCTCATCTGCTTGACGATCGACGGATGGCTGGATCAGACCCTCACCGCGCTGGGCCTGCGAGCCTTCCCCATCCCACTGGAGTTGCCCCCGGTGGCGATCGGGATGGCCTGGCACCCCCGCCACGTAGCCGATCAAGGACACCGCTGGCTCCGCCGCCAGATCCGTACGGTCACCAGCACCCTTGGCGCGCCCGCCGCCTGATCGCGCCGCATCCGCGGCGGCAACTCGGCAGGAAGCACGCTGCGGCCTTCGGGGCATCGTCCGCGCTGGGTGAAGAACTTCAGCCATTACCTCAGCGCCCGGCGCCGAGGTCGCCATCCCCGCGCTGATCGTGCAGGCCGTGACCGGCAAGACGTACTGGGACTACGTCGAGGAGAACATCTTCGAGCACTTTCACCGGCGTGGCACTCATCACGGTGGCCGGACTGCCGTTGGCCGCGCTGGTGACGTGGGCTCTGGCACGCCGTCGCGGTGTCGTCGGCACCACGCCGGCATGGGCGTGGCGGATGTCGCCGGCCGCGGTCGGCACCGCGCAGTACGTCCTGCGGCTGGACCGGGTGTCCTCTGTGGACGACGTGTCGATCAACACCGCCGGCGCCGGGCCGGCCGCGCTGGCGTCGCGCCGCTGGTGGCGCGCTACGGTAGCCGCACACGAGCCGCAGGTGGTGAAGTAGGCCGTGCGGCTATCCCTCGCCCGCGCGGAGCACCTCGCCGGGTCGCCGGCGGCGGCGCAGGGCCGACTCGATGGGCACCACCACGGCGACCACCGCCGGCAACGCGACCGCCACCAGGCCGAGCCGCGCCCAGGGCGGCACCAGGGACGGATCGGCGTCCTGCCCGGTGAGCAGCCGCAGCGCGAGCGGGCCGAGCGCGAGGCGCGCGACCAGGACCCCGAGCAGCGGGCCGGCCACGGCGGCGACCACCACCGGCGGCAGCAGTTCCCCCGCAGCGACCCAGCGGGCGTCCCGTGGCCGCAAACCGAGGGTGCGCAGCCGGGTCAGGGTCTGCCACCGCTCGGGCGCGCTCGCGGCCGCGCCGAGGGCGAGCCCCAGCAGTCCCAGGATCAGCAGGGTCAGAGCCGAGGCCCACGCCAACCGCAGCAGTCCCGCGGTCAGTGGAGCCGTGCGGCGTGCGCCCAGCACGTCGGCGCGCAGCACGGCGGTCGCGGCGACGTCGCCCGCCGAGACGGCCCGCGCCGCTCCGGGGCCGGTCACCCACACCGTGTTCGGCACGGCCCGCATACCGGCGGCGGCGACGGCCGCGGCGTCCACGAGGACGACGTCGCCGGCGTCACCGACGGCGGGCGCCGTACCGACGGCGGTGAGCCGGATGGCCGGGGCGCCGTCCCGGAGCAGTTGGAGCCGCATGCCGGGCCGCAGGTCGCCGCCGCTTGATCGCACCAGCGCGGGAACGTCGCCGTGGCCGGTCGCCGCGAGGCGGGAAAGCTGCGGCGCGTCCGGCAGTGGGGTGGACGCCAGCAGCCGCCGGAAGGCGGCGGCTTCGACGATCACCAGGCGCGGGGCGGCGACCAGCGAGTCGGCGACGACCCGCGCCCCGTCGGTGATTTGCGCGGCGACGGCCTGCCGGACTCCCGGCGCGGCGGCGATGCGCCGGGCGAGCGCGGGTGTGGAGGCCGCCGCGGCGGGGACGACGTCGAGGCGGGCGTCGGCGCCGACGGTGCGCCACGCGCCGTCCTCCAGGCCCTGGCCGGCGGTGGCGGCGAGTGTGAGCGCCGACGACGCCAGGGCGGCGGAGGTCACCAGGACCAGAAGCGGCAGCACCCGCGCGGACGTCGCGGCCGCCCGCGCCGCGCCGAACACCGCCAGCGGCCGGCGCGAGCGCAGGGCGCGCTTCAGCGCGAGGTGCGTCCCTGCGGGCAGCAGCCGCAGCAGGACGAGCGCGCCGGCGAGGACGCCGAGGGCGGGCGCGCTCGCGGGCAGCACGCCGCCACCGTCCGGGCCGGCCGCGTCGCCGGGGGCCGCGGCCGGGAGGATCCCGCGCTGGTACAACACGACGAAGGCGGCGACCGCGGCGATCACGACCGCGGCCTCGAGGGTGGCGCGGCGCAGCCGGGCCGTTCGGCCGGCCCATCGGCGCGCGCTCCGGTTGGCCGGGACACGCCGGTCGCGCGTGGCACGGGCGGCGGCGAGCGTCCCGTACACGGGACCGGCGACGGCCGCGGCGAGGACCACGGGAAGCACCCACCCCCAGTCGGCGCCGGGGGCGGCCGCGCGGGCGAGCGCGAGCCCGGCCGCGGCGGCCGACAGCGCGACCGCGGCGGACTCGAGCAGCAGCTCGGCGCCGATGTCGGGCAGGGCCGCCCCTCGCTGCCGGGCGGCGGCGAGCGCCGGGGCTCGGCGGCGGACCAGCAGGTCGGCGGCGAGCAGCAGGACCAGGACGGCGACGGCCAGGACGCCGGTGAGCAGGACCGACGCCTGCGCGGACGCGGCAGCGATCTGGGTCCGGACGTTCCAGAGCAGGGCGTCGAGCCGGGTCTCCCACTTCAGGGAGCCGTCGAGGGCGCCGGAGGAGCCGGAGGTCGCCTTGAGGGTGACCAGGGCCGCGGCGATCGCCTGGGCGGAATCCGACGTGAGCGTGCCCGGGTCGGGGGTGAACCGGACGGTTCGCTGCAGCTGGTCCTGCTCGAAGGCGAGGCGGGCGTCGGGCAGGGACTCGCGTGACAGCAGGCCGGCGAGCCGCGTGGTGCCCACGCCGTCCGCGCCGGAGACGGGACGCAGCAGCCAGGGGGCGGGCCGCCAGGCGGGGTCGGCGCTGTCGGTCGGCCGGAAGATGCCGCTGAGCTGGACTTTCTTGACGTTCCCCCGGTCGTCGGCGAGCGGGAGGTGAGCGCCCGGTCGCACGCCGAGAGCCTCGGCGTCCGCTTCCGACAGGGCGACCTGAACCGGCCAGGGCGGCCCCTCGTAGGGGACCTCGACATGGCCGTCCGCCTCGGGGACGGCGGACCGGGGCGGGCCGCCCGCGATCCAGGTCACACGGGGCCCGCCGTGGGCGTCCGCGAGATAGGTGAGCTGGAAGTTGCGCAGGACGCTGCCGTCGGTGACCTTGAGGACGGGGCCGGTGACGATGGCGACGGGCGGGCGCAGCGTCGCGCGCAGGCCGGGGGCGAGCGCGTCCGTGGCCCTGTCGCGGAAGTCGTCGACGTCCTCGGCGAGGCGGGGAGCGCGGACGCGGCCACGGTTGGGCCCGTCGTCCCGTTCCAGGCGGGCGTGGACCTGGAGGTCGGCGTCGCCTCCGGCGCGGCGGACCGCGTCCTGGACGGCGGCGTCGGCGGTGGCGCGCGTCAGCGGCGGCACGGCCCCGGCGAGCAGGGTGACGACCGCCACGACGGCGGCGGCCAGGAGCAGGGGCCCGGCGTCGGCGAGGGCCCGGCCGCGGATGCTCGGCCAGTGCGGGGCGGGCAGCCGCCGGCGCGACGGTGGCCGCGGG
>NZ_JAHDTF010000066.1 GCF_018531465.1 Sphaerisporangium fuscum | reverse complement strand
ATGAAGCCCGCCAGCGTGCGCCGCGAGATCGAGGACTCCCTGCGGCGGCTGAACGTCGAACGCATCGACCTGTACCAGGTGCACTATCCCGACACCGGCGAGTCGCTGGAGTACGCCGGGGGCGGCTTCGGCGCCGTCTCCCCCAACGCCACCCCGCTGGAGGAATACTGGCAGGTCATGGCCGACCTGAAGGCCGAGGGCAAGGTCCGCGCCATCGGCCTGTCCAACCACTCGGCCGAGCTGTTGGAGGCCGCCGAGCGCGTCGCCCACGTCGACGCGATCCAGCCGCCGTTCTCCGCGATCAACCGCTCCGCCGCCGCCGAGATCGCCTGGGCGCACGCCCACGACACCGGGGTGATCGTCTACTCCCCGCTCCAGTCGGGGCTTCTCACCGGCACCTTCTCGGCGGAACGCGTGGCCGGCCTGCCCGCGGACGACTGGCGGACGGCCCACCACGACTTCACCACCGGCCTGGACGCCAACCTCCGCCTCGCCGACGCGCTGCGCCCGATCGCGGCGCGGCACGGCGCCACCGTCGCCGAGGTGGCCATCGCCTGGGCACTGGCCTGGCCCGGCATCACCGGCGCCATCGTCGGCGCCCGCAAGACCACCCAGGTCGACGGCTGGATCGGGGCGGGATCGGTGGAGCTGACGCCGTCCGACCTCGACGAGATCACCGCCGCGATCACCGCCTCGGGCGCGGGCACCGGCCCCGCCCGCCCGTGACCACCACATCAGCGGGAGGACGCCCCATGTCCCTCATCGTCGTCGCCGAATGCCTGGCCGCGCCCGGCCGGGAGGACCGGCTGCGCACCGCCCTGGAGGCGATGATCGAGCCGTCGCTCGACGAGCCCGGCTGCCTGGCCTACCGGCCCTACGCCGACCCCAACGACCCCGCCCGGATGGTGGTGGTCGAGGAGTGGAGCGGCCCGCAGGCCCTGGAGGAGCACTTCGCCACCCCCCACTTCCAGCACGTCAGGCAGGTGCTCGACCTGGTGCTGGCCGAGCCGATGACCATCCACCGGCTGGTCGCCGCCCCGCGATGACCGCGAGCGGGCCGTGCCCCTCAGGGGGCACGGCCGCCGTTCGCCCGGCAGCGCTCCGCCCTGCGGCGAGGAGCGCTCCTTCAGAGACGGCGGTCTTCGCCGTCCGGGCTCCGCCGCCGTCAGTTGGTGACGCGGTAGACGTCGTAGACGCCCTGGATGTTGCGGACCGCCTTGAGCACGTGACCGAGGTGCTTGGGGTCGCCCATCTCGAAGGTGAACTTGCTGACGGCGGTGCGGTCACGCGAGGTGGTGACCGAGGCCGACAGGATGTTGACGTGCTGGTCGGACAGCGTGCGGGTGACGTCGGACAGCAGGCGCGGCCGGTCGAGCGCCTCCACCTGGATCGCCACCAGGAACACCGAGTCGTCGCCCGGGGACCAGCTCACCTCGACCAGGCGGTCGGGCTCGGCCCGCAACTGCTCGATGTTGGGACAGTTGGTGCGGTGCACCGACACGCCGTGGCCCCTGGTGACGAAGCCCACGATCTCGTCCCCGGGCACCGGCGTGCAGCAGCGCGACAGGCGTACCCAGACGTCGGAGTCGCCTGCCACGATGACACCGGCGTTGGTGCCGGTGCGGGGCCTGCCCCGCAGCTTGGTCGGGACGGCGGCCTCGGCGATGTCCTCCTCGGCGCCCTCGACCCCCCCGAGCGACTGCACGAGCTTCTGCACGACCGCCTGCGCGGCCGTGTGGCCCTCTCCGACCGCGGCGTACAGTGCCGAGACGTCGGGGTAGCGAAGGTCCTTGGCGAGGGCCAGGAGGCTCTCGCCGGACATCATGCGCTGCAACGGCAGGCCCTGCTTGCGCATCGCCCGCCCGATGGCCTCCTTGCCCGCCTCGATCGCCGTCTCGCGGCGCTCCTTGGAGAACCACTGGCGGATCTTGTTGCGGGCCCGGCCGCTCTTGACGAACTTCAGCCAGTCACGGGACGGCCCGGCGTCGGGCGACTTGGAGGTGAAGATCTCGACGGTGTCGCCGTTGCTGAGCCGCGACTCCAGGGGGACCAGGCGGCCGTTCACGCGGGCGCCGATGCAGCGGTGGCCGACCTCGGTGTGCACGGCGTAGGCGAAGTCGACCGGCGTGGCGCCCTCGGGCAGCGCGATCACCTGGCCGCGCGGCGTGAAGACGAACACCTCCGACACCGACAGGTCGAACCGCAGCGACTCCAGGAACTCGCCCGGGTCGGAGGTCTCCTTCTGCCAGTCGAGGAGCTGGCGCAGCCAGGCCATGTCGCCCGCGGACTTCACCTTGCCCCCGGCGGGGCCGGCGGCGCCCATCTCCTCTTTGTACTTCCAGTGGGCGGCGACGCCGTACTCGGCGCGGTGGTGCATCGCGCGGGTGCGGATCTGCAGCTCGACCGGCTTGCCCTCGGGCCCGATGACCGTCGTGTGCAACGACTGGTACATGTTGAACTTGGGCATCGCGATGTAGTCCTTGAACCGCCCGGGCACGGGGTTCCACCTGGCGTGGATGGTGCCGAGGGCGGCGTAGCAGTCGCGTACGGTGTCGACCAGCACCCGGATGCCCACCAGGTCGTAGATGTCGTCGAACGCCACCTCGCGCGCGATCATCTTCTGGTAGATCGAGTAGTAGTGCTTCGGCCTGCCCTTGACCGTCGCCCTGATCTTGGCCTCGCGCAGGTCGGCGGAGACCTTCTCGATCACTTCCTGCAGGAACAGGTCGCGCCGCGGGGCACGCTCGGAGACCATGCGCGCGATCTCGTTGTAGCGCTTGGGGTAGAGCATGCCGAAGGCGAGGTCCTCGAGCTCCCACTTGATGGTGTTCATGCCCAGCCGGTGGGCCAGCGGGGCGAAGATCTCGAGCGTCTCGCGGGCCTTCTGCTCCTGCTTGTGCCGCGGCAGGTAGCGCAGGGTGCGCATGTTGTGGAGGCGGTCGGCGAGCTTGATCACCAGGACCCGGATGTCGCGGGACATCGCCACGACCATCTTGCGGACCGTCTCGGCCTGCGCGGCGTCGCCGAACTTGACCTTGTCGAGCTTGGTGACGCCGTCGACCAGCAGCGCGATGTTCTCGCCGAAGTCGGAGCTCAGCTCATCGAGGCCGTAGGCGGTGTCCTCGACTGTGTCGTGGAGGAGGGCGGCGCACAGGGTCTCGTCGTCGGTGCCGAGCTCGGCGAGGATCGTCGCCACCGCGAGCGGGTGGGTGATGTACGGGTCGCCGCTTTTGCGCTTCTGGTCGCGATGGTGGTAGGCCGCGACGTCGTAGGCGCGCTCGATCAGCCGGAGGTCGGCCTTGGGATGGGTGGCACGCACCGTCTTGAACAGCGGCTCAAGAACCGGATTCATCGCACCACCCCATTGCCCCCCGAACCGGGAAAGCCTGCGACGTACGGCAGGCGCCGGTCTCTCCTCGGTGCCTGCGGACATGGCTAAACCCGTGTCGCCTGGGGGCGGGGAAACCGGCTCAGGGGTGTCGGTCACTTCGGGCACGGCCATGTCACGGGGCACTCAGACTCCTCACGTCGAGTCCAGGTCCCCAGTGTATCCACGCTGGGGACGTCGCCCTCCGCCGAGGCGATCAGACGACGACGAGCGCGCGCACGTCGATGTCGCTCAGCCGGTCGCGGCCGGAAAGGAAGGCGAGCTCCATCAGCACGGACACGCCCACGACTGTGGCGCCCGCCCGGCCGACCAGCTCCACCGCCGCCCGGGCGGTGCCGCCCGTGGCCAGCACGTCGTCGACGATGAGCACGCGGTCGCCCGGAGCGAAGGCGTCGCGATGGACCTCGATGACGGCGGAGCCGTACTCCAGATCGTAGGACGCTTCGAGCGTCTCGGCAGGAAGTTTGCCCTTCTTACGGACAGGGACGAACCCGGCACCGGCCCGGCAGGCCACCGGGGCGGCCAGGATGAAGCCGCGGGCCTCGATGCCCACGACCTTGTCGACGGCCAGGTCCGCCGCGAGGGCGTCGACCACGGCGGCGAACGCCACGGGGTCGCCCAGCAGCGGCGTGATGTCCTTGAACATGACGCCCGGCTGCGGGTAGTCGGGCACGTCGCGGATCCTGTCGAGGATCGTCGTGGTGATGTCGGTCATGCGGGGGTTCCTTCCGGGGGCAGGCGTCGGACGGCAGCACAGCGCCCCCGTGATACAGGTGAGATCACGGGGGCGCCGCGCGAGGTGTCCGCCTCTATCGCTTCTTGCGCTTGTCGGTGGCCACCGCGCCGCCCTGCGGGAGAGCGGTGGACGTCGTCGCGGTGGCGGGCTGCTTGCCGCCCTTGCCGCGTGCGTCCTGGACGGCGGAGGCGCTCCTGTTGGCGGCCAGCCGCTTGGCGATCGCGGCGTACTTCGGCTCGCGCTCCTTGAGGTTGACCAGCAGCGGCGTCGCCACGCACAGCGAGGAGTAGGTGCCGACGATCATGCCGACGAACAGGGCCAGCGACAGGTCCTTCAGGGTGCCCGCGCCGAACAGGGTGGTGCCGATGAACAGGATCGCCGCCACCGGCAGGATCGCGACCAGTGAGGTGTTCAGCGAACGGATCAGCGTGTGGTTCAGCGCGTTGTTCGCCGCCTCGGTGTAGGTCATCTTGGAGGCCTGGCCCAGCTTGGCCGTGACCTCCTTGATCATGTCGAACACCACGACGGCGTCGTACAGCGAGTAACCGAGGATGGTGAGGAAGCCCAGCATGGTGGCCGGGGTCACCTCGAAGCCCGACCAGGCGTAGATGCCGGCGGTGATGATCAGGTCGTGGACCAGCGCGACCACGGCCGCGAGCGCCATCTTCCACTCGAACGCCAGCGTGAGGTACAGGATGATGGCGATCATGAAGACGATCAGGCCGATGACCGCCTTCTTCAGCACCTCACCACCCCAGGACGGGCCGATGATCTGCTTGCTGACCTGGCCGTCCGCGATGTGGTAGCGATCGGAGATGGCGCCCTGCACCTTGGTCACCTGGTCGGGCGGGAGACTCTGCGTGGTGACGCGCCAGCGGTCACCGGCCTCCTGCACGATCACCTGGTGGGCGCCGGCGTCCTCGACGGTCGTACGGACGTCCTCGATGGAGGACGCCGCGGGCTTGTTGAACGTGAACACCGAGCCGCCCTTGAACTCGATGCCGAGGTTGAGCCCCTGGAACACCAGGCCCACGATGGAGATCACCAGGAGGGCCCCGGACAGCGAGGACCACAGCTTGTAGCGGCCGACGAAGTCGATGTTGACCTCGCCGCGGTACAGGCGGCGCCCGATTTCACCGATGCGCGACATCAGCCCTCCTGCGGAACGGTCGTGCGGGCGGCGGGCGCCTCGCGGCCCATGCGCTCGGCGTCCAGGCCGGACAGCTTGTGCCCCTTGGCGAAGAACTTCAGCCTGGCGAGCAGCGCGACGAACGGCTTGGTGAACAGGAACACCACCGCGATGTCGATGAGGGTGGTCAGGCCCATCGCGAAGGCGAACCCGGCGACGCCGCCGACCGCCAGGAAGTACAGCACGATCGCGGCGATGAACATCACGGCGTCCGCGATCAGGATCGTGCGCCGGGCGCGCACCCAGGCCACCTCGACGGCGACCCGCAGCGACCGCCGGCCTTCCTTCATCTCGTCACGCATGCGTTCGAAGTAGACGATGAAGGAGTCGGCCGTGATACCGATCGACACGATGAGGCCGATGATGTGCGGCAGCGACAGCCGGAAGTTGGCGTTGTGGCCGAGGACGACCACCGCGCAGTAGGTCAGGACCGTGGCGATGCCGAGGCTCGCCACCGCGACCAGGCCGAGCCCCCGGTAGTAGAGCAGGGAGTAGATCACCACGAGCGCGAGGCCGATGGCGCCCGCGAGCATGCCGCCGCGCAGCTGGTCGGCGCCCAGCGTGCCGGAGATCTCCTCGATCGAGCTCTGCTGGAACTTCAGCGGCAGCGCGCCGTACTTGAGCTGGTTGGCCAGGTCGGTGGCGGACTTCTGGGTGAAGCTGCCGGAGATGCGCGCCTGGCCGCCGGGGATGGGCTCCTCGATGACGGGGGCCGAGATGACCACACCGTCGAGCACCATGGCGAGCTGGTTGCGCGGCTGCGGCGCGCTGGTGATCGCGCCGGTGATCTTGGCGAACTGGCTGGCGCCCTGGCTCTTGAAGGTGACCTGGACGATCCACTCGCCGGTGGTGGAGTCGACACCGGAGCTGGCGCCCGACACCTCGGTGCCCTTGACCGCGGCCTTGTCCAGGACGTACTTGGCCGAGCCGTCGTCGCTGCAGGCGGCGAGCTGCTTGTTCGGGTCGTCCTGGACGCCCTGGCCCTTGTCCTTCCTGGTGCAGTCGAGCTTCTTGAACTGCTCGGCCACGGCCGGGTCGACGCCGGTGAGGTCGACCCCGGCGAAGGGGTCCTCGGAGGCCTGCGCCGTCGGCTGCGCGCTGGGCCGGCCGGACGCCGGGGAGCTCGGCGAGGGCGTCGCCTTGCCGGTCGCCTTCCCGCTTCCGGTGGTCTTGCCGCCGGAGGCCGAGGCGGACGGGGCGGGCGTCGGGGCGGTCAGCGCCTCCGACAGCGCGCGTCCCGCCGGGGTGCCGCCAGGGGCGGGCTTGGCCGTCGCCGTGGGCTGGGCGGACCGCTTGGCCCCGGGCGTGCCGGAGGACTTGGCCGTGGGCGAGGGGCTCGCGCTGCCGGACGGCGCCGGGGTCGCGGGCGAGGTGGGCAGCTTGCCCGGCGTGGCGTTGGCGGCCGCGACGGCGAGGACTTGACGGAACCGTAGCTCGGCGGTGGTGCCGACGAGCTTCTGCACCTGGCCCGACCCCGCTCCGGGGACGGAGATGACGATGTTGTCACCCGACTTCGCGACCTCGGCGTCGGAGATGCCCGTGCCGTTCACCCGGTCCCGGATGATGTTGACGGCCAGGTCGAGGCTTTCCTGCGAGGCGACGGCGCCGGTCTGCGTGACCGGCGACAGCGTCATGGTCGTGCCGCCGGCCAGGTCGAGGCCGAACTTCGGCACGAACGCCTTCTGCAGGAACATCACCCCGCCCATGGCGAGGATGAGCACCAAAAGCGCCAGGAGCACGCGTCCCGGCTTGCTTTGGCTACTTGTCGATGGGGCCACTGGAGGTCAGTTCTTTCGTCAAGGGGTTTGCGGTGAGCCTACTCAGGACTTCTTGTCGGTCGAACCCTCTTCGCCCCGGTGCTCGGGGGTGGTGTCGGTCACCGGCTCGTCGGCGACGACGTCCGGCGTGCCCCCTTCATTGTCCACCGTCTCGTCCTCCACCGGGGTCACCACGCGACCGATGGCCGCCTTGATCCACCGGGTCTCGACGCCCGGCGCGATCTCGAGGATCAGGTCGTCGTCCTCGAGTCGCGAGACGGTGGCGAACAGGCCGGTGGTGGTCATCACACGGGTGCCCGGTGTGAGGCTGCTCTGCATCTGCTGCTGTTCCTGCTGCCGCTTGCGCTGGGGGCGGATGAGCAGGAAGTAGAAGACCACGACCAGCAAGATCAGTGGCACGAACGATCCAATGCCCTGCACGGGGCTTCCTTCCGGTTAAGAACTGACCGGCCTGCGCCGGAGGTCTAGAGGCGATGGGCGCGGCCGCACACCGATCATGTCAGCGTACACAGCCAGCCAAGCCACGGAGTTTAGGCGAGCTTGTCAAAGCCCGGCAACGAACCCACGCTCGGGCACGCTGGAAAGTTCCCGTTGTCACCGATCTGTGACCAGCCGATACGGGTTCCTTGAAAGTTTCACCGGCGTCCGTATTCCCGCCTCCGCCGGCCCGCCATCGTGCCGGGGATCAGGGCATACGCGCTGGGAGACGCGGTCGTACCAGGCCGCGGACCACCCGCGGCGACACAGGGCCGGGGAGGCTCGCTGTAAACCCCTTGTCAGAACGTCCCGGCGGCCGCGGAACTTCCCGCGCGGGTCAGCCGGCCTCGTCCGGCTCGCCGAACAGGACCGGCGGCGCGGAGGCGCCGAAGGCGTCGGGCGGCGGGGTGAGGCCGAGGTGCTTCCACGCCGACGCCGTGGCGACCCTTCCCCTCGGGGTGCGGGCGAGCAGGCCCTGCCGTACCAGGAACGGCTCCGCGACCACCTCGACGGTCTCGGGCTCCTCCCCCACCGCCACGGCCAGGGTGGACAGCCCGACGGGGCCCCCGCCGAACTTGCCCAGCAGCGCGCCGAGGACGGCCCGGTCGAGCCGGTCGAGGCCCTCGGCGTCGACCTCGTAGAGGTTGAGGGCGGCGGAGGCGATCTCCCGGGTGATGACGCCCTCGGTGCGGACCTCCGCGAAGTCGCGGACGCGCCGCAGCAGGCGGTTGGCGATGCGGGGCGTGCCCCTGGACCTGCGGGCGATCTCGTGGGCGCCCTCGTCGGGAAGCTCCAGTGACAGCAGGCGCGCCGAGCGGCGCAGCACCTGCTCGAGCTCCTGGACGTCGTAGAAGTCCATGTGGGCGACGAAGCCGAACCTGTCGCGCAGCGGGGCGGGCAGCAGGCCCGCCCGCGTGGTCGCCCCGACCAGGGTGAACGGTGCGATCTCCAGCGGGATGGCGGTGGCGCCCGGGCCCTTGCCGACGACGATGTCGACCCGGAAGTCCTCCATGGCGAGGTAGAGCATCTCCTCGGCCGGGCGGGACATGCGGTGGATCTCGTCGATGAACAGCACCTCGCCCTCCGACAGCGTCGAGAGGATCGCCGCGAGGTCGCCCGCCCGCTCCAGCGCCGGGCCGGAGGTCAGCCGCAGGGGCATGCCGAGCTCGGCCGCGATGATCATGGCGAGGGTGGTCTTGCCCAGGCCGGGCGAGCCGCTCATCAGGACGTGGTCGGGCGGCCGGTTGCGGCGCAGCGCGCTCTCGAGCACCAGCGACAGCTGCTCGCGCACGCGGCTCTGGCCGATGAACTCGCCGAGCCGCTTGGGGCGCAGCGCCGACTCGATCGCCTGCTCGTCGCCTTCGGGCTCGGGGGACACGAGATCTCTCTGGAGGCTCACCACAGGCCCCTATCGCACGCTCAGGGCCCGCAGGGCCGCCTTCAGCAGGGCCGCCACCGAGGGGGTGCGCCCGGCGGCGATCTCGGCGTCGGCCTCGGGCGACACGACGGCGATGGCCTCGTCGGCGTCCTTGGAGGAGTAGCCGAGGCCCACCAGCCCCGAATGCACCTGGTCGCGCCAGGCCGGCTTGCCCTCGCGCCCGTTGAGGGCGGCGGCGACCGCCTCGTCCGGCGTGCCGAGCTTGTCCTTCAGCTCCAGGATGATGCGCTGCGCGCCCTTGGGGCCGATGCCGGGCACCAGGGTGAGCGCCTTGACGTCGGCCGCGGCGACCGCGACCCGCAGGGCGTTGGGCGCGTGGACGGCGAGCATGGCGAGCGCGAGCCTCGGGCCGACGCCGGAGGCGGTCTGCAGCATCTCGAAGACGGTGCGCTCGTCGTCGGTGCCGAAGCCGTACAGCGTCAGCGACTCCTCGCGCACGACCAGCGAGGTGGCGAGCCTGGCGTCCTCACCGGCGCGGAGGGTGGCCAGCGTGCCGGGCGTGCAGTGGACCAGCACACCCACCCCGCCGACCTCGACCACCGCCGAGTCGGGCCCGATCGCCGCCACCCGCCCGGCCACCGACGCGATCACGATGCGGCTCCCTTCGCGGACGCGCCGCGGTTCGCCTTGGCCAGGGCCTCGGCGAGACGGTTCTGGGTGCCCCCGCGCCAGATGTGGCAGATGGCCAGGGCGAGGGCGTCGGCCGCGTCGGCGGGCTTCGGCATGGCGTCGAGCCGCAGCAGCCGGGTCACCATGGTGCCGACCTGGGCCTTGTCGGCGTTGCCGTAGCCGGTGATGGCGGCCTTGACCTCCGACGGGGTGTGCAGCGCGACGGGCAGCCCGCGCCGGGCGGCGCAGACGATGGCGACCGCGGAGGCCTGGGCCGTGCCCATGACGGTGCGGAGGTTGCTCTGGCTGAAGACCCGCTCGACGGCGACGGCGTCGGGCCGGACCTCGTCGAGCCAGCGCTCGATCTCGGCCTCGATCGCCACCAGTCGGGCGCCGATGCCGTCGGTCGCCGGGGTGCGCGCCACCCCGACCTTGACGAGCGCCAGCGGCGCGCCCGCGCGGCCCTCCACGGCTCCGAGGCCGCACCGGGTCAGTCCCGGGTCGACCCCCATCACCCGCAGCTCAGGTAGCCGCACCGGCATGCCTCCCCAGAACGCCGAACACTTGTTCGGCCCACGACTCTACCCCCGCCGTCCACGGCGGCGCACCACAACACGCCAGGCCCGGCCGGTACGGATCAGAAATAGTCGATCATGTACGGCTTCGCGGCGAAGACCGCGCCGAGGACGTCGTCGATCTCGGGCGTGCCTCCGGTGAGCAGCCCGGCGCGGCGCAGGGCACCGGGCTGGACGCCCGCGTACAGCGCGGAGACGCCGCCGATGGTGAAGCGCGGCACCTCCGCGCCCGCCGGGGGCCGGACGGCGGTGGCCGTGCCCGCGCCGGAGGCGACGGCGAGATGCCAGAACCCGGAGTTCGCGGGCCTTTGCGGGTCGTCCACCTCGATCACGGTGTCGGCGGCCACGCCCGCCGGGTAGCCGCGGCCGCCCACGGCCGAGGCAAGGTCGACGAGGCGGAACATCCAGCGGCGCTGCTCGACGAGGTCGGTGGAGCGTTCGCGCAGCAGCCAGAGCACCGGGTCGTCGGGCTCGAGGGAGGCCGTGACCGTCCGGGCGACGGACGAGGCGCTGCCGACCAGCGACCACAGCGCCCTCGCCGTCGCCTCCGAGCCGGCCACGAGGGTGTCGACGTCGATGTCGTCGCCGTCCCAGCGGTAGATGACGAAGCCGTCGTCGGCGAGGTAGGCGTAGTCGTTCTCGTCGGCGAGCCAGACGCGCAGGAACCGCTCGTCGGTCGCCATCGGTCCCGAGGCGCGGGCGGCGCCGTACACGCGGCCGAGGATCCGCCTGAGCTCCGGGACGTCATCCGGCCCCACGCGCCTCAGCTTGACGCCGCCGTCGCGGGAGCCGAGCGTGCGCAGGCCTTCGGCGGGCAGGGTGACGCGGTTGCGCGCCCCCGCGTGCTCCCAGCCGTGGTGGCGGTAGAGCGGGGTGGTGGCCGGGTAGAGCGCCGAGGCCACATGGCCCAGCTCGGCGCACCGCTCGATCGTGGACCGCATGAGGAGGCCCCCGACGCCGCGTCCGCGGTCCTCCGGGGCGACAGTGACGCTGGCGACGCCGCCCATCGAGATCGGACGGCCGTGCCACCACTGCTCGTAGCGGTTGATACGGCTGGTGCCGACGAGGCGGGTGCCGTCGAAGGCTCCGAGGTACCGTCCTTCGGGCAGGATGGGCGAGATCATCTTCCGCCACTGCTCCACGTTGTCCGGTGACAGGGGGCCGAAGGCTCGCTTCCGGTTGTCCAGCACGGCGTTGAGGTCGTCGGCCGACAGATCGCGCATCTCCACAACGGCCAAACCTACGACGACCCTGCGGAGCAGGTCGAATCGTTTCCCGCCGTACTACGGCGCCGGCCCCACCGCGCCACACCCCCTGGAGGCGGCCACTCCCCGAGGCGGGGAGTGGCCCTGCCGGGATCAGTCGAGCTTGGCGAGGACGTCGTCGGAGACGTCGAAGTTGGCGTAGACGTTCTGGACGTCGTCGCTGTCCTCGAGGGCCTCGATGAGGCGGAAGACCTTGCGGGCGGCGTCCTCGTCGAGGGCGACGCTCATCGTGGGCAGGAAGCTGCTCTCGGCCGAGTCGTAGTCGATGCCGGCGTCCTGCAGAGCCTTGCGGACCGGGACCAGGTCACCGGCCTCGGAGACGACCTCGAAGGAGTCGCCGAGGTCGTTGACCTCCTCGGCGCCGGCCTCCAGGACGGCGACCAGCACGTCGTCCTCGGTCAGCTCGCCCTTGGGGACGATGACGACGCCCTTGCGGTTGAACATGTAGGACACCGAGCCGGGGTCGGCCATGGAACCGCCGTTGCGGGTCATGGCGACGCGGACCTCCGAGGCCGCGCGGTTGCGGTTGTCGGTGAGGCACTCGATGAGCACCGCGACGCCGCCGGGCGCGTAGCCCTCGTACATGATGGTCTGCCACTCGGCGCCGCCGGCCTCCAGGCCGCCGCCGCGCTTGCGCGCGCGCTCGATGTTGTCGAGCGGGACGGAGCTCTTGCGCGCCTTCTGGATGGCGTCGTAGAGGGTGGGGTTGCCGTCGGGGTCAGGACCACCGGTGCGGGCCGCCACCTCGATGTTCTTGATGAGCTTGGCGAAAAGCTTGCCCCGCTTCGCGTCGAGCGCGGCCTTCTTGTGCTTCGTCGTCGCCCATTTGGAGTGGCCGGACATCGGCTAGAGCTCCCTCACCATCTCGACAAAATACGAATGAACCCGCGTGTCCCCCGTCAGCTCGGGGTGGAAGGACGTCGCGAGCAGAGGTCCCTGCCGGACCGCGACGATCCTATCCCCCGGCTCGGCAAGTCCCAGCACCTCGACGTCCGTGCCGACCGACTCGACCCAGGGGGCGCGGATGAAGACCGCCCGGATGACGCCGCGTCCGGCGAAGTCCAAGGATGCCTCAAAGGAGTCGACCTGGCGGCCGAAGGCGTTACGCCGCACCACCATGTCGATGCCGCCGAGCGTCTGCTGGCCTGCGATGCCGCCCTCGATGCGGTCCGCGAGCATGATCATGCCGGCGCAGGATCCGTAGGTCGGCATGCCCGACTTGATCCGCAGGCGCAGCGGCTCCAGCAGCTCGAACGCCTCCGCGAGCTTCCACATCGTCGTGGACTCGCCGCCGGGGACGACCAGCCCGTCCACCGCCGCGAGCTCCTCCGGGCGGCGGACGGCCACCGCCTTCGCCCCGACGGCTTCGAGGGAGCGGGCGTGTTCGCGTACGTCGCCCTGGAGGGCGAGCACGCCGACGGTGGGTGCGGACGTCACCGGTGTTCCTCTCGATCAGCTGGTCGTCGCGGGGCGGGTGCGCCCCGGGGGGCCGTCCGCTCGGGCCGCGCGCCGCCCGCAGGCGGTACACCGGCTGCGGGGGCGCGGCCGCCACACGGTCGGCGGCGCACGCGGCGTCCCTGGAGGACGTGCATGCGTTCGAAAGCGTACGGCCAAGCGGAACAACGTCCCAAACCGCCCCGCGCTTCCCGCTTCCGCCGTCTTCTGCGGCTCCCTGCGCCCACCGGGACGGCGGCGGGGTTCAGGTCTGCCGGAACAGCCCGGGCGTCCGGTCCGCGACGGTGAAGGTGGCGGCGGTCAGAGCGGGGGCGCCGGGGACCCGGACGTACCGCACGATCTTGAAGTCGGCCGTGACCTTCGTCTGCTCGACCTTCAGGAGGATGTAGCCACGCCGCCGCAGGTGGAACTTCAGGTGCGGGTTGGTGGTGAGCAGGGCGTCCCTGGCCCGGTCGACGTCGTGCCCGTCGCCGCCGCTGGTGATCGAGGTGACCGCGAGCTCGGCGCCGACCAGGCGGGAGGCGGGGTCCTCGTAGTCCAGGGCGAGGTCGCCCGCCCAGTGGGAGTGCACGTCGCCGGTCAGCACGATCGCGTTGCGCACCCCCGCGTCGACCCACCCCTGGGTGACCCGGGTGCGGGAGCCGGAGTAGCCGTCCCAGGCGTCCTGCCGGACGACCTTCGGGCCGCCCGCGTGCTTGGTGCGCTGCCCGAAGAAGACCTGCTGGCAGATGATGTCCCACTGCGCCCTGGACTCTCGGAAGCCCTCGAGCAGCCAGCGTTCCTGCGCCGCGCCGGTGATCGTCCGGGCCGGGTCGCGGGACTCGGGGCATTCGGCGAAACCCGATCCGCAGATGGCCCGGTCGCGGTACTGGCGGAGGTCGAGCATGTGCAGGGTGGCGAGGGTCCCCCACCGCAGGCGCCGGTACAGCCGGATGGCGGGCCCGTGCGGGACGGCCCCGCGGCGTAGCGGCATGTGCTCGTAGTAGGCGCGGAAGGCGGCCTTGCGCCGGGCGGCCGGGAGCAGGCTCATCCAGTTGTTGCGGACCTCGTGGTCGTCCATGATCGGCACCCAGGGCGCGGCCGCGTGGGCGGCCCGCAGGTCGGGGTCGGTCTTGTACAGGGCGTGCCTGCGCCGGTAGTCGGTGAGCGTCCGGGCCTCGGGCCCTTCGTGGTCGCGTACGTTGCCGCCCGGGCAGGGGTGCTTGCCCTTGCCGTATTCGTAGATGTAGTCGCCGAGGTGCACCACGAGGTCGGGGTGCTCCTGGGCGGCGCGGGTGTAGGCGGTGAAGTGCCCGTGCTGGTAGTTGGCGCACGAGGTGACCGCGAGGGTGAGCGAGGCGACGAGGGAACCGGGCGCGGGGGCGGTGAGCGCCCGGCCGATGGGCGAGACGTGCGGGCCGGACTTGAAGCGGTACCAGTACTCGCGCCCGGGCTGGAGGCCGGTGATCTCGACGTGCACGCTGTGCGCCCAGTGGCGTACGGCGTCGGTGGTGCCGCGCCGTACGACGTTGGCGCAGTTGGGGTCGGCCGCGATCTCCCAGGCGACCTGGACCGGCGCGGGCGGCATCCCGCCGAAGCCGTCCTCGGCGAGCGGCGAGGGGGCGAGCCTGGTCCAGATGACGAACCCGTCGGGGGCCGGGTCACCGCAGGCGACGCCCAGCGTGAACGGGTCGCCGTGCGGCACCCGCAGGGGTGGCACTCCCGCCGCCAGCCCCAGCACGAGGAACGATCGCCTGTCCAACACAAGACGATCGTCGGCTATTCACGGCAAACCCGGGGTATAGCGGCAGCCAGCTCACAGCCGGATATTTCCGGACGATCAACCCATGCCCGTTTCCTGTGCGCCGAAGGCGCATACGGAAAGACCACCGGCCGCGTGGCCGGTGGTCTCGAAACGCCGTGGGAGCCGCCCTTCAGCCCGGCCGGGCGGCCGATCCCGGCGACCGGCCTCCGGGCCGGCCCGGACGGTGACGCGGCCGGACGATGGATCCGGCCGCGGTCCGGATTTCCTACCAGCCCCGGGTGGCCAGGCGGTCGGCCTCGGGCAGGGTGGAGACGTTGATGCCGACCATGGCCTCACCCAGGCCGCGGGAGACCTTGGCGATCACGTCGGGGTCGTCGTAGAAGGTGGTGGCCTTGACGATGGCCGCGGCGCGCTTGGCCGGGTCGCCCGACTTGAAGATGCCCGAGCCGACGAAGACGCCCTCGGCGCCGAGCTGCATCATCATCGCGGCGTCGGCCGGGGTGGCGATGCCGCCGGCGGTGAACAGCACGACGGGCAGCTTGCCGGTCTTGGCGATCTCGGCGACCAGCTCGTACGGGGCGCGGAGCTCCTTGGCGGCGGCGTACAGCTCGGCCTCGTCGAGGGCGGCCAGACGCTTGATGTCGCCACGGATCTGCCGCATGTGGCGGGTGGCCTCGACGACGTTGCCGGTGCCGGCCTCACCCTTGGAGCGGATCATCGCCGCGCCCTCGGAGATGCGGCGCAGGGCCTCGCCGAGGTTGGTGGCGCCGCAGACGAAGGGGACGGTGAACGCCCACTTGTCGATGTGGTTGGCCTCGTCGGCCGGGGTCAGCACCTCGGACTCGTCGATGTAGTCGACGCCGATGGCCTGCAGGACCTGGGCCTCGACGAAGTGGCCGATGCGGGCCTTGGCCATGACGGGGATGGAGACGGCGTTGATGATGCCGTCGATCATGTCGGGGTCGCTCATGCGCGACACGCCGCCCTCGGCCCGGATGTCGGCCGGGACGCGCTCGAGCGCCATGACGGCCACCGCGCCGGCGTCTTCGGCGATCTTGGCTTGCTCCGGGGTCACGACGTCCATGATCACGCCGCCCTTGAGCATCTCGGCCATGCCGCGCTTGACGCGGGCGGTGCCGGTGACGGCGGTCTCGGTCACTTCGGGGGTGCTGCTGGACACGGTCTTACCTCACGAGCGCGACGACGGATTCCTGTCCCATGTTAGGCGCTGATCAGCACGGCCCTTGACGGCCGGACCGTCACAGGTCCGGCCGTCGTTTGGACAAGTTGTACGACTGACGCGAAGCCCGCGACCATGCACCACGTCCCCGCCGCACGACGGCGCCGGCTTCACCGCCCCACATCCCGCCGACCCGGCGCCGATTCAAGACACACATCGGCCAGGACGCGAGGGGCGGGACCAGGACCTTCCTCCCCCACCTAAGGCCCGCCTTCGATGGGCCGGAACAGGACTCCCCCCCAGGGCCCGCCTTCCATTGGGCCGGAACAGGTCTCCCGTCCCCCGCCCAGGGCCTGCCTTCGATGGGCGGGGAGCAGGACCTTCGCGGGGGTGGCCTTCGGGGGGGTGGTTGTGGCTGGGGGTTAGGGCTGGACCGGTTTGGGGGCGGCGAGGACGATCCAGACCTGGCCGCGGCTGAACGTCATCGGCTCGCCGCTCTCGGTGGTGAACGTCGTGCCCCCGGTCTCCGAGGCCCGCTCCCACTTGGCCTTGTAGGCCTTGCCGTCACGGAGCACGACCGCCTTGCCCTTACCGGTGGTGTGGATCAGCGGGGTGTAGCTCTGGTGGAAGTCGTGGAACTGCGACCTGGTGGTCTTGGCGTACTGGATGACGATCGTGGGGGCGCCCTGCCGGCCGCCTTCGGCCGCCATGTCCGGCTTGCCGTCCTGGGTCACCAGCCACCGCTTCTCGTCGTCGGACCAGGTGAAGGTGAAGGACGCCGCCGGATATTTCACGGAGAATGTCTTCTTCGGGGTTCCGCCCTCGGGCGCGTCACCGAACTTGAGACCGATGTCCTTGGCGCGGCTGGCCTGGGGCGCCGCGGTCAGGAGCTTCTTGGTATTGGCGAACAGGTTGTACGGGGCGACGCGGCCGGGCTGGCGGAAGTACGCTCCGGGCTGCGCGCTGTCGGAGACGTCGAACAGCGACGCCTTCTGCACGAAGGGGATCATCTTCGTCTGGACCCCCGAATAGGCCAGCGCGGGCTTGCCGAACATCGGCAGCAGGTGCAGGTCGCTGATCCGGGCGCTGCGGACCGGTCCCACCTTGGCGGGGATCTTGGACGAGAAGATGGCCATGATGCGGGTCAGTCCGCCCTCGACCTGCTCCACGAACACGATGTCAGCGCTGCGCAGGCCCATCTGGGGCTTGCCCGCCGAAGTGTTCTCGATCTTCACGGCCAGCACGGGCTTGCGAGCGGCGGTCTGCTGCCCGGTGAACGGGTGGTCGGGCGGCGGGGGCGGGCTCGACGGCGGCGACGTGACAGGCTGGGTGTTCTGCGCCGCCGGGGCCGCTCCGCCGCCCGAGGACGAGCAGGCCGCCGCGGGTGCCAGAACGGCGGTCCCCGCGAGCGCGATGCCGATCACGCGTTGTACCCGCACAGCTGAGGCTCCTCCCGATTTGGTGTGAAACGCCTGAAGCTTACCGATGGCGAGCAGGAGTTCCCCCAGGTACGGACGAAGTCGCCCTGATCCACAGCTCCTCGTGATGATCCGGAACGGTCCACGCCGCGCAGCCGGGCCGGTGCACGGCGCGCGCGGTCAGGGGCGGTGCTTGATCCACCCGAACGTGCGCTCGACGGCGCGGTGCCAGTTGTCGTACTCCTCCTCGCGGCGCTTGGCGTCCATCGAGGGCAGCCACTGGGCGGCGCGGTGCCAGTTGCGGCGCAGCCCCTCGAGGTCGGGCCAGTACCCGACGGCCAGCCCCGCGGCGTACGCGGCGCCCAGGGACACCGTCTCGGCGACCATGGGGCGCACCACCGGGACGTCGAGGAAGTCGGCGATGTTCTGCATGAGAAGGTTGTCGGAGGTCATGCCGCCGTCGACCTTCAGGGTACGGAGTTCCAGCCCGGAGTCGGAGTTCATCGCGTCGACGACCTCGCGGGTCTGCCAGGCGGTGGCCTCCAGCACCGCGCGGGCCAGGTGGCCCTTGGTGATGTAGGAGGTGAGGCCCACGATCACGCCCCGCGCCTCGCTGCGCCAGTGGGGGGCGAACAGCCCGGCGAACGCCGGCACGATGTAGCACCCGCCGTTGTCCTCGACCGTGCGGGCGAGCGTCTCGATCTCGGGGGCGCTGCTGATCAGGCCGAGCCCGTCGCGGAACCACTGCACCAGCGCACCGGTGATCGCGATCGGCCCTTCGAGGGCGTACACCGCCGGCTGGTTCCCGATCTGGTAGCCGACGGTGGTGAGCAGGCCGTGGGTCGACCGGACCGGCTCGGCGCCGGTGTTGAGCATCAGGAAGCTGCCGGTGCCGTAGGTGCACTTGGCCTCGCCCGCCGCGAAGCAGGTCTGGCCGAACAGCGCGGCCTGCTGGTCGCCGAGGGCAGCGGCGATGCGGACGCCGGGCACCACGCGGGTGGCCACGCCGTAGACCTCGACGGAGGGGCGGATCTCCGGCAGCATCGCCCGGGGGACGCCGAAGAAGCCGAGCAGGTCGTCGTCCCATTCGAGGGTGGCCAGGTCCATCAGCAGCGTGCGGCCGGCGTTGGTGACGTCGGTCAGGTGCAGGCCGCCCTCGGGGCCGCCGGTGAGGTTCCAGATGAGCCAGGTCTCCATGGTGCCGAACAGCACCTCGCCCCGTTCGGCGCGCTCACGCAGTCCCGGCGTGTGGTCGAGCAGCCAGCGGATGCGGGGCGCGGAGAAGTAGGTGGCGAGCGGCAGCCCGCAGCGTTCCTGCACCAGGGCGGCCTCGGGCCGGGAGGTGAACTTCTCGACCAGCTCGTCGGTGCGGGTGTCCTGCCAGACGATGGCCCGCCCGATGGGCTCGCCGGTGTGGCGGTCCCACACCAGGGTGGTCTCGCGCTGGTTGGCGATGCCGACAGCGGCGACCTGCTCGGGGCCGACCCCGGCCTGGGCGAGCGCCTCAGGGGCGATGCGTTGCAGGTTGCGCCAGATCTGGGCGGCGTCGTGCTCGACCCATCCGGGACGCGGGAAGTGCTGGCGGTGTTCGCGCTGTGTCACCGACACCAGGCGGCCACGATGATCGAAGAGGATGCACCGCGTCGATGTCGTGCCCTGATCGATGGACATCACATAGCGCATGACCATGGCATTTTACCTCGGCAGACGTGTGGAGGGAGGTCACCAGCGGGAGGCGCCGAGGTCACGGGACACCGCGCGCGCGGCGTCGCGTACGAAGGTCACCAGGGGGGCCTTCGGCCGGCCCTTGGTGTCGCAGACGCGTTCCACGGCCCCCGAGATGCCGATGGCGCCGACCACCAGGCCGCCGTGGCCCCGGATGGGCGCCGCGACGCCGGCCTCGCCGATGGTCATCTCCTCGATCTCGGTGGCCCAGCCGACCTCGCGGACGCCGGCGAGGTTTCGCGCGAGCATCTTGGGCGTCACGATGGTGCTGCGGGTGTACGCCTCCAGCGCGCCGTCGCCGAGGGCCGCGGCGGCGCCGGCGTCGTAGGCGAGCAGCACCTTGCCGAGGGCGGTGGCGTGCATGGGCAGCAGCGTGCCGACGTCGAGGGTCTGCAGGCTGTCGTCGGGGCGGAAGACGTGGTGGACGACCAGGATCTGGCCGTCGAGGAAGGTGCCGATGCGCACGGCCTCGCCGCTGCGCGCCGCGAGGGCGTCGGCCCAGTTGATCGCCCGCGACCGCAGCTCGTTGACGTCGAGATAGCTCGTGCCGAGGTGGAGCAGGGCGGCGCCGAGCTGGTATTTGCCCGACGCCTCGTCCTGCTCGACGAAGCCGACCAGTTGCAGGGTGCGCAGCAGGCCGTGGACGGTGCCACGCGCCAGGCTCAGCGAGGTGGCGATCTCGCCGACACCGAGCCGGCCGGAGCTGCGGGCGAGAAGCCGCAGGATGGCGGCTCCCCGCTGGATGGACTGGACCGGACCTGGCACGTTTCCGATGGTAGTGCTGACGGCGGACGTTCGACATTGTCGGCGCCTCGCCGGTGTAGATCGTGGTGTTACGCCGCACACTAGACCCTGTGACGACTTTGTCATAGACGGGAAACGATAATCCTGTATCGCATCGCTGACTAGTGTTCGACATTGTCGGCACACTGTCGTTGACCCGGCCTTTTTCCTCACTTAGCGTCCCCGGCATCCGTGAGGTGCGCCGCACCGCATCGGACCACCCCGCCCCGGCTGTACGCCCGCGTCCTCGCGCGGACCGGCGAGGCGGCACTGGATGTGAGGAGGAGTAATGGCGGAAAGCCTCAAGGCCCGCGGAATGATCGGCGAGTTGGCGGCCGAGTTCGCGGGCACCCTGGTCCTGATCCTGTTCGGAGTGGGGGTGGTCGCCCAGGTCGTCGCCGGCGGCATCGGCGACCACGACAGCATCGCCTGGGCCTGGGGCCTCGGCGTCACGCTCGGCGTGTACGTCGCCGGCCGCATCAGCGGGGCGCACCTGAACCCCGCCGTCACCGTCGCGCTGGCCGTGTTCAAGGGCTTCGAGTGGCGCAAGGTGCTGCCGTACACCCTCGCGCAGACCGCGGGCGCGTTCGTGGCCGCGCTGCTCGTCCGCTGGAACTACGGCGAGGTACTGCAGAAGGCCGACCCCGGCCTGACCATCAAGACCCAGGGCGTCTTCTCCACGCTCCCGGGCAACGGGGCGCTGCCCGTCACCGAGTGGGGCGCCTTCCGCGACCAGGTCATCGGCACGGCGATCCTGCTGTTCCTGATCCTCGCGATCACCGACCTGCGCAACTCCGCCCCCGCCGCCAACCTCGCGCCGTTCGTGGTCGGTCTCCTCGTCGTGGCGATCGGCATGGCGTGGGGCACCGACGCGGGGTACGCGATCAACCCGGCGCGTGACTTCGGCCCGCGCCTGGCCTCCTTCCTCACCGGCTACGAGACGGCGTTCAAGGACCAGTACGGGAACCTCTACTTCTGGGTGCCCATCGTGGGCCCGGTCGTCGGCGGCCTGATCGGCGCCGGTCTCTACCAGGCCCTGGTGGCGCGGTTCCTGCCGCCCGAGGAGGGACCCGAGCCCGGCCGCATCCCCACCGACCCCGTGCGCGAAGCCGTCTGACCCCCACCTCACCCGCCTCTCAAGGAGAACGATTCGCATGCCGGACTTCGTCGGAGCCGTCGACCAGGGCACCACGAGCACCCGCTTCATGATCTTCGACCACGGCGGCAACGAGATCGCCCGCCACCAGCTCGAGCACGAGCAGATCCTGCCGCAGGCCGGCTGGGTCGAGCACAACCCCACCGAGATTTGGGAGCGCACCCGCGCGGTCGTCCAGACGGCGCTGAACAAGGCGAACCTCAGCGCCGCCGACCTGGCCGCGCTCGGCATCACCAACCAGCGCGAGACCACCGTGGTATGGAACCGCAGGACCGGCCGGCCCTACTACAACGCGATCGTCTGGCAGGACACCCGCACCGACCGCATCGCCAGCGCCCTGGACCGCGAGGGCAAGGGCGAGGTCATCCGCCGCAAGGCCGGCCTGCCGCCCGCCACCTACTTCTCCGGCGGCAAGATCCAGTGGATCCTGGAGAACGTCGAAGGCGTCCGCGAGGCCGCCGAGGCCGGGGAGGCGATCTTCGGCAACACCGACACCTGGCTGCTGTGGAACCTCACCGGCGGCACCGACGGCGGCGTCCACGTCACCGACCCCACCAACGCCAGCCGCACCATGCTCATGAACCTGGAGACCCTCGACTGGGACGACGAACTGCTGTCGTTCTTCGGCATCCCCCGGGCCATGCTGCCGCAGATCCGCCCCTCCTCCAACCCCGCCTCCTACGGGGTGACCCGCGCCGACGGCCCGCTCGGCGGAGAGGTCGCCCTGACCGGTGACCTCGGCGACCAGCAGGCCGCCACCGTCGGCCAGGTCTGCTTCTCCCCCGGCGAGGCCAAGAACACCTACGGCACCGGCAACTTCCTGCTGCTCAACACCGGCACCGAACTGGTCCGCTCCAAGCACGGCCTGCTCACCACCGTGGGCTACCAGTTCGGCGACGACAAGCCGGTCTACGCCCTGGAGGGCTCCATCGCGGTCACCGGATCGGCCGTCCAGTGGCTGCGCGACCAGCTCGGCATCATCTCCGGCGCCTCCCAGAGCGAGTCACTCGCCCGCCAGGTCGAGGACAACGGCGGCGTCTACTTCGTCCCGGCCTTCTCCGGCCTGTTCGCCCCCTACTGGC
>NZ_JAHDTF010000065.1 GCF_018531465.1 Sphaerisporangium fuscum | reverse complement strand
GCCGCCCTGCCCGGCCCTTCGCGCGTGCCCGCCCCGGCGGCCCGCGCCCTGGTCCCCGCGCTGCGCGCCACCGGCCTGCGCGGGGCGCTGGCGTCCTTCGACGGCCGGGTGGTCGACGACGCGCGGCTGGTGGTGGCGGTGGCGAGGACCGCGGCGGCGTACGGCGCGCGGATCCTCACCCGGTGCCGCGCCCTGTCCCTGTCCGGGGACGGCGCCGAGGTCCGCGACGAGCTCGCCGGGGAGACCTTCACGGTCCGCGCCCGCAGGGTGGTCAACGCGACGGGCGTCTGGGCCGGGACGCTGACCACCTCGGTGTCCATGCGGCCCTCCCGCGGCACCCATCTGGTGCTGCGCCCCGGCACGCTGGGGGCGCCGCGCGCCGGGCTGCACGTGCCGATCCCGGGGGAGGGTGCCCGGTTCGTCCTGGTCCTCCCCCAGCCCGACGGGCGCGTCCACGTCGGGCTCACCGACGAGCCGGTGGACGGCCCGATCCCGGACGTCCCCGAGGTGCCCGAGAGCGACGTCCGCTTCCTTCTGGGCGTCCTCAACTCGGTCCTGGACGTTCCCCTCGCCCGTTCCGACGTGGCGGGGGCCTACGCGGGCCTGAGGCCGCTCCTGACGGGCGACGGGCGCACGGCGGACCTTTCCCGAAGGCACGCCGTGGTGGAGGCCTCAGACGGCCTCGTGACGATCGTCGGCGGGAAGCTGACCACCTACCGCCGGATGGCTCAGGACGCCGTCGACAGGGCCTTCCCGGGCGCGCCGGCGAGCCGTACGGCCCGGCTCCCCCTCGTCGGCGCGGGCGCCTCCCCGCGCGACGGCGTCCCGGCCCGGCTGGTGGAGCGCTACGGCTCGGAGGCGGCCGCCGTGCACGAACTGGCCGAGCGGGACCCGGCGCTCGCCGAGACTCTGCCGCTCGGGATCACCCTGGCCGAGCTGGTGTGGGCGGTACGGCACGAGGGGGCGCTCGACGCGGGCGACCTGCTGGACCGCCGTACGCGCCTCGGCCTGGTGGCCGGAGACCGCGCGGCGGCCCTGCCCGCTGCCGAGCGGGTGCTGCGGGAGTACGCGGGCTGAGCCAGGGGCGCTCGCACGCGGCGGGCCCCCCGATCAGTGAGCCGGAGGGCGGTGGCGGCGTCGGTCCCACCGCCGCGCCCGGATAACCCGAAGCGGTGCTCCTCGGCGACCCGAATGGGCGAAATCGCGACGTGACTTATCTCACATAGCGCGAACGCATAGGGATGTGCGAAAGGGACATCCGCAAACCCGGACCCCGGCGCGACTGGCAAGACCTATAAGGTTAGTCTTACCTAAGTGATTAGGGGGAGGAACGGCGTGACGACAGCTCGGGCACGGGGGTGCGACCACCCGGCCGGATGCCACACAGGCGAGGTGCCGACGCTCGCGAGCGCGACCGTCGGCGCGCGATTCTGGCTGCTCATCGAGCATGCCGGGCCATGGGCGTCCCACCTGCCCGAGTGCGACCTGCCCGCCGAGGTCCACGCCCTGATCGACCGCGCCACCCGTCTCGGGGTGCGCCCGCAGCTCATCCGGCGGCCCGGACGCCGCACCGCGACCAAGGGCCCATACCGGGTCATGGTGGCCGACACCACATCGGAGGTCCCGTGGATCGCCGAAGGGGTCTTCGAGGACCTCGGAGATCTTGACCTGGGATCTCTTGTGCGCGGAGTGGTTCCGGAGTCCTGCATACTGGTGAAGGAGCCGGTGTTCCTGGTCTGCACACATGCCAGGCGCAACGCGTGTTGTGCTCGCATTGGTCTTCCCATCGCGCGGGTTTTGAGTGAGAGCCTGCCGGGAAGAGTGTGGGAAACCACTCATGTTGGCGGCGATCGATACGCCGCCAACCTTGTGTGCTTGCCACACGGGCTTTACTACGGCAGCATGTCTCAAGCTGCCGCGATCGCGGTGGCAAACGCGTACCGGCACGGCGAGATCGTTCTCGACCGTTTCCGGGGGCGCGCGGGCATCCCTGAGCCATCGCAGGCCGCCGAGCATTTCGTCCGGGCACATACGGGCGAACTGTCGGTAGGCGGAGTGGCCGTGGAATCCACCAGGTCGGACGGCGACGTCACCGAGGCGGTTGTGCGCCACGGGGAGGTCCGGTTCCGGGTCGTGGTCGAGCGGACGTCGTTCACGCCGTGCGGTATGGCGTGTGCGGACTCGATCACTACTTACAGGCCGGTGGCGCTGGAGCACCTCCAGTGCGGGACACCGGTGCTTACCTGAGGCTCCTGACGGAGCCGGGAACACCACGGACCATCCCCGCGTTGGAACGAGGGACGCCATAAGCGTCCAATGCGGCACAAACACGAAATACCTCTCACTCACCTAAGGTGGTTTCTCATGTCTCAGGTACGTCGGCAGATCGCCCGCCCGCGCCCCAGCTGGGGATGGCAGGATGATGCCGCGTGCCGGGGAGAGGACCTTGTGCTGTTCTTCGGCCCTGACGGCGAGCGTCAGCCGGAGCGCGACATCCGCGAGCGCAAGGCCAAGGCCATCTGCGCCCAGTGCCCTGTCCGTGCGGAGTGCCTCGACTACGCCCTTTCACGCCCCGAGAAGTACGGCACGTGGGGTGGGCTCAACGAGGACGAGCGCGCGTCCGAGCGTCGTCGGCGCATGCGCCGTGCCGCCAGCGCCGGCATCAGTGCTGCCTGAACCTCCACCGGCACATGCCAGTATGATCATGCGGCTTTTCCGCTCCTGAACGCCTCCAGGGCCGAAATTGCCGCATGATCATGCGGGTGACCTTCCCTCCGCGGACGGCCCCCGCGTCCATCGGTAAAAGAAGGCGAAACCCCTCCGTTCACCGCCGCTGCCCCAGCAGGCGGAGGACATCCGCGTCCGACAGCTGGTCGAACTCCGCGTACCACTGTCCGACAGCATGAAAGCCGGGCGGGGTGGCGATCACGACCACCTCGTCCGCCTCGTCGCGGAGCGCGCTGACCGTCCGCGGCGACCCCACCGGCACGGCGAGCACCAGCCGCCGCGGCCGGGCGCTTCTCACCGCGCGCAACGCCGCGCGGGCGGTGCCTCCCGTCGCGAGCCCGTCGTCGACGACGACCACGTCCCTGCCCGCCAGCGGCGGCAACGGACGCTCCCCGCGATAGGCCTCGATCCTTCTGCTGAGCTCCCTGCGCTCGGACTCCACGATCGGCTCCACGTCCGCCTCGGCCAGGCGGAGCCGGGCCATGAACGCCAGGTCGAACACCGGCTCGCCGCCCTCGGCGATCGCGCCCACGCCGAGCTCCGGCTGCCCGGGGTATCCGATCTTCCTCGTCACGAGGACGTCGAACGACGCGCCCAGCCGCTCGGCGATCGGCGCCGCCACGGCGACCCCGCCGCGGGGCAGGGCGAGGATCACGGGATCGGCGAGCCCGATGTCCGCCAGCATCTCCGCGAGCAGGGTGCCCGCCTCCGCCCTGTCGGCGAAGGGCAAGGACACCCGCCGACCAGCGCCCATGCCCCTTTCGTACCCCCCGATCCCCACCGCAAGCCGCACGCCCTCCGTTGACGGCGGCCGGAACCCGGACGGGTGGGTCGCCTGACCGGCGAGGAGCTCCGGCCGCCGCGTCCGGCCGGCCCGGCCCATCCGGGAAACCCGGGCCCGGCAGCGTACGGCCGGACGGGGCGGGGAAGGTTCCCGCCCCGTGCCGCGCTTCCCGTCCGGATCAGGGACGGCTCCGCCCGCGCATGGACTTGTGGATGATCTTCCATCGACGGGTCTCCTCGGCCCGCAGCCGGGCGTCGGAGCGCCGTGCCATCCACGCCGCCTCACGCTGGAGCTTGCGCCAGCTGTCCAGGCGCCGTTCGGGCAGCTCGCCCGACTCCAGGGCCTCGATCACGGCGCACCCCGGCTCGCTCTCGTGGGCGCAGTCGCCGAACCGGCACCGCTCCGCCAGCTCCTCGATGTCGCTGAAGACCAGCTCGACGCCCTGGCTCATCTCGTACAGGCCCACCCTGCGGATGCCCGGCGTGTCGATGACCAGGCCCCCGCCGGCCAGCGGGATCAGCTCGCGGTGCACGGTGGTGTGGCGGCCCCGGCCGTCGCCCGCGCGCACCTGCTGGGTCTCCATCACCTGCTCCCCCGCGAGCGCGTTGACCAGCGTCGACTTGCCGGCGCCCGAGGCGCCGAGGATCACCGCGGTACGTGAGCCGCCGAGGTGGCCGCGCACGACCTCGACCCCCTCGCCGCTGATCGAGCAGACGGCGTGGATGTCGACCCCCGGCGCCACCGCCGCGACGTCGTCGAGCAGGCCGGGAAGGTGGTCTCCCACGAGATCGGATTTGGTGATCAGGACGACCGGCCGCGCCCCGCTCTCCCAGGCGAGGGCGAGCAGCCGTTCGACCCGCCCGAGGTCGGCGAAGTCTGTGGCGTGCAGGGCCGGCTCGGCCACGAACACCACATCGACGTTGGCGGCGAGCACCTGCCCCTGCGAGTCGCCCGACAGGCCGCCCCGGGAGTCGCGGGCGACCCCGCCGCGCACCAGGGCGGTGCGGCGCGGGAGGGTCGTCTCCAGCTCGTAGCGGCCTTCGGGCAGCCACGACAGCGCGGCCCAGTCGCCCACGCAGGGCAGGGCCACCGGATCCTCCGCCGCCGCGCGCCGCAGCGGGGCGGCGTAGCGGGCGACGTGGTGGCCGTCGGCGGCGATGACCTCGGCGGCGCCGCGATCGACGCGGGCCACCCGGGCGGGCACGGTCCCGCCGGGAAGATCGATGGCGAGGGACGCGTCCCAGCCGAGAGAAAGAAGATCGTGATCAGGAGTGATCAACGTTGGCACCCTTCGGGATCGGGTGCCGGTGGCTTCAGCGCGAGGACGACACCCGGGAGGAAATGGACATGGGCATGCTCAGAAAGACCCGCATACTCCTCACCTCCCGGTCGTCGCGGCCGCCTCCCTGTGGAGGCGGCGAAGCCGGGACCACTTTATCGCGGCCCCGGCCACCGTGGGCAACATGTTTTCACGGCTCGCCGCGGATCACCGTTCCGCCAGGGGCTGGGCGGCGTAGGTGACGCGGACGACCCCGTCGGCGTGGCGCGCGGCGTGCGCGCTCACCCCGAAGACGTCGCGCATGATCTCGGGGGTGAGCGCGTCCAGGACCGGCCCGGCGGCCGCCACCCGGCCCCCGTGCAGCACGACGAGGCTGTCGCAGGTCCGCGCCGCGAGGTCCAGATCGTGCAGGACGGCCAGGGTGGTGACGCCGAGCGCGCGGACCAGGTCGAGCAGTTCGAAGCGGGCCCGGATGTCCAGGTGGTTGGTGGGCTCGTCGAGGACCAGCAGCCGGGGCCCCTGGGCCAGCGCGCGGGCCAGCAGCACGCGCTGCCGTTCACCGCCCGACAGGGAGGCGAACAGCCGGTCGGCGAGCCCCCGGGTACCGGTGCGGTCCAGGGCCTCCTCCACGGCCGCGCGGTCCTCCGGCGTGTCCCGGCCGAACATGCCCTGGTGCGGGGTACGGCCGAGGGCCACGACCTCGGCGGCCGTCGCCCCGCCGGCCGCAGCTCCGTCCTGGAGCATGGCGGCGGTACGGCGGGCGGCCCGGCCCGCGGAGAGCCGCCACACGTCGTCGTCCCCCACCCGCACGACGCCCGCCGAGGGGCGCAGCGACCGGTAGACGGTGCGCAGCAGGGTCGACTTGCCGCTGCCGTTCGGCCCCACCAGGCCGACGAACTGGCCGGGTTCGACCGTCAGGCCGACGTCCCGGAGGATCGGGACGCCGCCGAGCTCGGCGCCCACCCGGTCGAGGACGAGTCTCACGAGGCGGTCACGCTCCTGTCCTTGCGCAGCAGCCAGAGGAAGAACGGCGCGCCGAGCGCGGCGGTGAAGATGCCGAGCGGCAGCTCGTTCGGCCGGTCCAGCGTCCGCGACAGCAGGTCCACGGCGACCAGGAAGACCGCCCCGGTCAGCGCCGACAGCGGCAGGAGGCGGCGGTGGTCGGCGCCCGTGGCCAGCCGCACCAGGTGGGGGATCATCAGCCCGACGAAGCCGATGCCGCCGGCGACCGCGATCAGCACGCCGACCAGCAGCGACGAGGCCGCCAGCAGCCCCACGCGGGCCCGTCGCACGTCGACGCCGAGGGCGATCGCCGACTCCTCCCCCGTCACCAGGGCGTTGAGCCGCCCGCCGTAGGCCATCAGGATCACCAGGCAGGTGCCCACGACGGCCGCGACGACGGGGATCTGGGCCCAGGCCGCCCCGGCGACGCTGCCGAGCATCCAGAACATGACGGCCCGCAGTTCGTCGGGGGTGGCCTGCAGCTGGACGTAGCTGGTCGCGGCGAGCAGGACGTACCCCACGGCCACCCCGGCCAGCACCAGCCGGGTCGGGGCCAGGCGGCCGGCCCGCTGCCCGAGGGCGAACACCAGCAGCGCGGCGGCCATCGCCCCGGCGAACGCCGCGGAGGACACGCCCAGCCCGCCCGCCACGCCGCTGCCCAGGGTGAGCACCAGCACCGCGCCGAGGGAGGCGCCGGAGGAGACCCCGAGCACGTAGGGGTCGGCGAGCGGGTTGAGCACCAGCGCCTGGAGCACGACCCCGGCCACCGACAGGCCGGCGCCGGTGAGGGCCGCCAGCAGGACGCGGGGCAGCCGGTACTGCCAGATGATCTGGTCCTGCACCGGGTCCAGGCCGGCGGTGTGCCCGGTGAGGTGCCCGGTGACCACGTCGAAGGACCGGGCGACGGGCACGTCCACCGAGCCGATCCCGGCCGCGACCAGCGCCAGGCCCACCAGGACCGCCGTCAGTACGGCGGCCTGCAGCGGCAGCGGCACGCCGTGCAGCGGGGCCGTGCGGGACACCCCGGCCGGGCGCGTACGGCCGCGCCTGGCCGGTGCCTGCCGGACGGCCATCTCAGAACACCTCCGGGTGGAGGATCCTGGCGATCTTCTCCACGGCGGTGGCGTTGTTCGGCGCCAGGTAGAGCGAGTCGGACAGCACGACGTACCGGCCCCGCTTGGCGGCCTCCCACTGGGGGAACCGCGCGAACAGCTTCCGGGCCGAGGCGTCGGGGTCCGGGTTGTGCCAGTTCATGATGACGACGGCGTCGACCTCGGCGGCGGCGACCTGCTCCTTGCTCAGGTCGGCGAACAGGTTCCGCGTGGCGCCGGCGAAGACGTTCACGGCGCCCGCCTTGGCGAAGATGTCGTTCCAGATGCCGTTGGCGCCGACGGAGCCGAAGTCGGCGGCGCCCATCTGCATGCCGGGGATGATGTACAGCACCTTCGCGGGGGGCCTGCCCGCCACCTTGGCGGCGACGCCGTCGATCTTCCGCTTGGAGGCGGCGATCAGGTCCTCGGCCCGGTCGGACCGGCCGAAGATCTTGCCGAGGTCGCGGAGCATGGCGTAGCTGTCCTCGATCGTCTGACTGCCCTCGACCTTGTTGGGGCCGCCGCACGTCCGCTCCGGCACGTAGGTCGCGGCGCCCGCCTTGTCCAGCTCCTCGCGGGTGGCGTACCCGCCGGAGGCCTCGAAGCCGGTGCCGGAGGTGGAGAGCACGAGGTCCGGGCGCAGACCCAGCATGGCCTCCCGCGGGATGTCGCGCAGGTCGTTGAGTTTGACGCCGCCGGTCGGCAGCGCCGCGATCGCCTCGGCCCGGCCGGGCTCGTCGGAGGCGCCGTACGACTGGGCGTTGGCGATGATCCGGTCGCCCACCCCGAGGGCGAGCAGGGTGGACACCTCGGCCACCGACGCGCCGTTCATCACGACCACCCTGCTGGGCGGCTTGGTGTAGGTGTGCCGCCTGCCGCAGTTGGTGACGGTGACGGGGTACGCACCGGGCGCGGGACTGGAGGTCACGGCAGCGGCGGCGCGGGGGGCGGCGGACGCCCCCGGAGCCGCGGTCGCGCCGCAGGCGGCGGCGGTGAGACATCCGGCCGTCACAAGGACGACCGCGGCGGGGCGTGCTACGCCCCGGAACAGCGGAAATACCGACATGGCAGATTGCTCCACAAAGATCACGAGTACGCCGGCAACCGGAGGGACACGGAGGTCCGTCCGGAAAAGGGGTACGGCGGCGGCTCCCGCCGGCGTCGGAATCGTCAGCGGGAGCTGGTAAGGGAAGGTGTGCGGCCGCGGAGGAGCGATGGCGGGCCGCGGCGGGTGACCTTGTGGCGAAGTGTGGCCGTACGGAGGGCCGGGAGGTCCGTCGGCGGGGCCGCCGGCCGGGCGGCCGGCCCGGGGAGCGGCGTGGTGAGCCAGGTGACGACCAGGCGGGCGGCCCGCGCCCCGAGGCGGCGCAGGACGGCCCACAGCGCGGCCTCGCCCCGGGCGAGCCAGAGCCCGACCAGCAGGGCGGCCCACCCGTGGGCGAGCAGCATGCCGAGGCCCGGCAGCGCCACGGGATGGGGGTGCCCGGAGACGTAGGAGGCGATCGCCTGGGTGTCGTGCGCGGCCGAGAACAGCACGTGCAGGGCCGCCTGAACCGCGGCCAGCAGCGGGGCGATCAGCACCGCCCCCCGCTCGCGCCCGGTCACGGGCAGCGCGGCGGCGAACGCCACGGCCAGGCCGCAGCCCGCGGTGGGGACGGAGACCGTACCCCCCGCGAACACGTGCGCGATCACGCCCAGCGCCAGGCACACGACGGCGAACGCCGTGGTGCGGGCGAGACGGAACCAGAATGCGGCGGCCATAGCGCAAGAATCATGACACGCCACGTCCCCGGCCGTGCCGTCTACCCCCTGGCGGTACCTCGGGCGCCCGAGGGCGAGCACCGCTGGGAAAGACGACGCCGCCGGCCCTCGCGACAGGGCCGGCGGCGTCACCCGATCAAACGGTCAGCTCAGGCCGGGGGCCGGGAACTTGGCGGTGAGCTCGCTGACCTCGCCGTGGACGCGGGCGATGACGTCGTCGGCGTCGCCCTTGGCGAGCGCGGTGACGACCTCGTCCATCCAGGCGCCGATCTGGCGCATCTCGGCCTCGCCCATGCCCCGGCTGGTGATCGACGGCGTACCGATGCGCAGGCCGGACGGGTCGAACGGCTTGCGCGGGTCGAACGGCACGGTGTTGTAGTTGGTCTCCAGACCGGCCCGGTCGAGGGCCTGGGCGGCCGGCTTGCCCGCCACGCCCTTGGAGGTCAGGTCGATCAGGATGAGGTGGTTGTCGGTGCCGCCGGAGACCAGCTCGAACCCGCGCGAGGACAGCTCCTCGGCCAGGACCTTGGCGTTGCGGACGACCTGCTGGGCGTAGGCCTTGAAGTCGTCGGTCGAGGCCTCGCGCAGCGCGACCGCGATCGCCGCCGTGGTGTGGTTGTGCGGGCCGCCCTGCAGCCCCGGGAACACGGCCTTGTTGAGCGCCTTGGCGTGCTCCTCGGAGTCGGCCATCAGCATCGCCCCGCGCGGGCCGCGCAGCGTCTTGTGCGTGGTGGTGGAGATGACGTCGGCGTGCCCGACCGGCGAGGGGTGGGCGCCGCCGGCGATCAGGCCGGCGATGTGGGCGATGTCGGCGGCCAGGATGGCGCCGACCTCACGCGCGATCTCGGCGAAGGCCGGGAAGTCGATCGTGCGCGGGATCGCGGTGCCGCCGCAGAAGATCAGCTTGGGCCGGTGCTCCAGGGCCAGCGCGCGCACCTCGTCCATGTCGATGCGCCCGGTGTCCTGCCGGACGCCGTAGCGCACCGGGGTGAACCACTTGCCGGTGGCCGACACCGACCAGCCGTGCGTGAGGTGGCCGCCGAACGGCAGGCCCATGCCCATCACGGTGTCGCCGGGGTCGAGGAACGCCAGGTAGATGGCGAGGTTGGCCGGTGAGCCGGAGTACGGCTGGACGTTGGCGTGGCCGACGCCGAACAGCGACTTGGCCCGCTCGATGGCGAGGGTCTCGATCTGGTCGATGACCTGCTGACCCTCGTAGTAGCGCTTGCCGGCGTAGCCCTCGGAGTACTTGTTGGTGAGCACGGTCCCGGTGGCCTCCAGGACGGCGCGCGAGACGTAGTTCTCCGACGGGATGAGCTTGACGGTGTCGGCCTGGCGGCGCTCCTCCGCCTTGATCAGCTCGGCGATCTCCGGATCGACGTCTGCAAGAGAACTCATGGCCCTACCCTTCGTTGGCTCCGGCGGGAACCCAGGCGCCCGGCCCCCACCCCCTGTTCGCTCCCCGGTGGTAGCCCCACCCAGACGCGCCAGTCACGTCGGGTTAGACGATAGCGGACTCACCGTTTCTGCTGCCCCCGCCACCCGGCCACAGCCGGTCGAGCTCGGCGTTCAGCATGGCGCCGATGAGCACGGCGAGCGCCGTGATGTACAGCCACAGCAGCACCGCGATCGGCGCCGCCAGCGAGCCGTAGATCGACAGGGGGGAGAACCACGCGGCCAGCACCTCGCGCAGCACCGCCGCGCAGAGGATCCAGATGAGCAGCGCGAGCAGCGCGCCCGGCACCTCGCGCCACCAGCGTGTGCGCACCGGGACGCTCACGTGGTACAGCAGCGTGAGCACCAGCACCGACCCGATGACCACCACCGGCCAGTACAGGATGTTCACCAGCCCGCCGTAGCGGCCGGGCAGCGCGTCGGACAGCAGCGTGGGCCCGATCACCAGCACCGGGATGACGATCAGCCCGATCACCAGCGCCGCCAGGTACAGGCCGAACGACAGGATGCGGGTGCGGATGACCCCGCGCGTCTCCCCCAGGCCGTAGGCGATGGAGATCAGGTCGACGTACACGAACAGCGCCCGCGACCCCGACCAGAGCGCGAGCAGGAACCCCACCGAGATCAGCGAGACCTGGCCGCCTCTGAGGACGTCGTCGAGCAGGGGCCGTACCACCCGGTCGACGGTGTTGCCGGTGAACAGCAGCTCGGCCTGCTTCAGCACCCAGCCCCGGGTCTCGGAGACCGTGCCGGGCCCGAGGACGCCGCTGAGGTGGCCGAGCAGGCCGATCATGCCGAGCACGAACGGCGGCAGCGACAACAGCGCGAAGAACGCCGCCTCTCCGGCGAGGCCGGTGACGCGGTAGTTGAACCCGGCGAGCGTGGTGGCGCGCACGAGGGCCCACAGGCGGGACTCCATGACGCCGATCCAGGTCTTGGACCGGCGGACGGCCGCCATTCGCTCCTCGGCGTGCTCCCTGGCTCTGATCCTTACCAACCTCCAGCGGGATGCCCGGCCCGATGGTCCGGACGACCTGCTCGGAGCGTCGGTGGACGTCATGGCATCCAAAGGTATTCGCAACATGGCCTGTCCCACGACTCCGCCGGGTAACGATCTCGGCTCGTGGCGTCTACCCGTGGGGAAAGGGCCTTATCCGGCGGGCTATTACACAGCCCTCATACTAGCCATTTCGGACTAGTCACAACCTAGGCGACACGCGATCACTACGCCAGGGCCCGCGCGCGCCCGGCCGGGCGGCCGCTGCCGGGCGGGCCCGCGAACGCCTGGGCGACCGACATCCACGTCGCGGCCGTCTCGCCGCGCACGGTGAGAGAGGTGTCGGCGAGGTTGCACCGCTGGGTGACCAGCAGGCAGAAGTCGAGGGCGGGGCCGCTCACCCGGTCGGCGGCGTCCTCCGGGCCCTGCTCCCACGGGGTGCCGTCGGGAAGCGTCAGCTCGACGCGCACCGGCCCGGACGGCGGCTCCATCCCCCGCATCGCGAAGCCGTACGCCATGGCGCGCACGCCCAGCAGCGCCACGTGCCTGAGCCGGACGCTGGGAACGCGGTCGACGCCGAGCGCGTCGGCGACGTCCTGCCCGTGCGCCCACGTCTCCATCAGCCGGGCGGTGACGAAGGAGGCGGCGGACATGTCGGGGCCGTACCACGGCAGCCTCTGGCGGGGATCGAGCCGCTGGAAGGCGTCGAGGCTGCGGGCGCGGGCCGCGTGGAACCAGTCGAGGACCTGCCGCGGGGACAGGTTGCGGGCGGCGACGGCGATCTCGTCCACGGCGCTGTCGCCCCGGGACAGCAGCGCCGGCAGCGCGGCCCGGAAGCCGTCGGGATCGGTGGCCGCGGTGGTGGCGGCGTCGTCGAACCACGCCAGGTGGCTGATCTGGTCGCGTACGGCCCATCCCTCGGCGGGGGTGGGAAGCTCCCAGCTCGCGGGGTCGAGGACGCCGATCATGGCCGTCAGCTCGGCGCTCTCCGCGCGAAGGTCGCTCACCAGCTCTGACATGGAGACGGCCACGTGCACCTCCGTTGTTCGCGCTTCGCCCAGCGTAACCGAGTCATGTTCTGGCGGGACAGGGGAATGTATCGGTGGTGATCTGCGACAAGTGCAAGGACCAGAAGCACGAGGAGTGCCGGGGCGGCTCCTGGTGCGACTGCCAGCACCGGCCGCCCGACGAGCCGCGCGAGCCCTCGCTCTCCTGGCGCCGCCGCGGCTGACCTCGGCGGGCCCCCCGCACCCCCCAGTACAACCCCTGTCCTTTTTGGGCTCGATGTCCAGACTGTGGACCAGTTATTGGACATCAGGCGGACGCGGGGTATCGTTCCCTACATGCCAGCGGATCCGCTTCTCGTCGTGCGACGCCACGTCGACTTCCTGCGTGTCCGCAGTGCCATCTGTTGTGACGCCCGTTGACCGTCGCCCCCTGTTGACCTCTGACAGCATGGGCGCCGCCTGACAGGCGTCTTTTTTCATGCCCCCGCACTCGACGACGAGACGGGAGGCCGCCTGTTGCCGCGCGTCCGTGCGACCTGACGACCATCTTCGGCAAAGGACGCCCCATGACCACCCCGGCCAGGCCTGCGAACCGCCACCACAAGCGCCCGCGAGGCGAAGGCCAGTGGGCCCTCGGTTACCGCGAGCCGCTCAACAAGAACGAAGAGAACAAGAAGAACGACGACGGCCTCAACGTCCGTCAGCGGATCATCGACATCTACTCCAAGGCCGGCTTCGACTCGATCGACCCCGCCGACCTGCGCGGCCGTTTCCGCTGGATGGGCCTCTACACCCAGCGCAAGCCCGGCATCGACGGCGGCAAGACGGCGGTCCTGGAGCCCGAGGAGCTCGACGACCGCTACTTCATGCTGCGCGTGCGCATCGACGGCGGGCAGCTCGACCTGCGGCAGCTGCGCACGATCGCCGACATCGCCAACCGGTACGCCCGCGGCACCGCCGACGTCACCGACCGGCAGAACATCCAGCTCCACTGGATCGACATCGAGTCGGTCCCGGCGATCTGGGAGGCGCTGGAGGCCGTCGGCCTCTCCACCACCGAGGCCTGCGGCGACACCCCGCGCGTCATCATCGGCTGTCCGCTGGCCGGCATCGACGCCGAGGAGGTGATCGACGCCTCCGAGCAGCTCGACGACACCGTCGCCCGCTACATCGGCGACAAGGCGTTCTCCAACCTCCCGCGCAAGTTCAAGACGGCGATGAGCGGCTGCGCGGCGCACTGCACCGTGCACGAGATCAACGACGTCGCCTTCGTCGGGGTCGTGGACGAGCACGGCGAGAAGGGCTTCGACCTGTGGGTGGGCGGCGGCCTGTCCACCAACCCGATGCTCGCCAAGCGCCTCGGCACGTTCGTGCGTCCCGAGCAGGTGCACGAGGTGTGGGCCGGCGTTGTCGGGATCTTCCGCGACTACGGCTACCGCCGGCTCCGCCACCGCGCCCGCCTCAAGTTCCTCGTCCACGACTGGGGTGTCGAGCGGTTCCGCGAGGTGCTCGAGAAGGAGTACCTCGGCTACACGCTGCCGGACGGGCCCGCGCCGGAGCAGCCCCGGGGCGGCCGCCGCGACCACGTCGGCGTGTTCCGGCAGAAGGACGGCAACTTCTACGTCGGCTTCGCGCCCCGGGTGGGCAGGCTCGACGGCGACAAGCTCAACCTGATCGCCGACATCGCCGAGCGGCACGGCTCCCAGCGCGTCCGCACGACGGTCGAGCAGAAGATGGTCATCCTCGACGTCGCCCCCGAGGAGGTCGACGGCGTCGTGGCCGAGCTGGAGGCCGCCGACCTCCAGGTCAGGCCGAGCACCTTCCGGCGTCAGACCATGGCCTGCACGGGCATCGAGTTCTGCAAGCTGGCGATCGTCGAGACCAAGGCCCTGGCCTCCGACCTCATCGACGAGCTGGAGCGCCGCCTGCCGGAGTTCACCGACCCGCTGACGATCAACGTCAACGGCTGCCCGAACTCCTGCGCCCGCATCCAGACCGCCGACATCGGCCTGAAGGGCCAGCTCGTCACCGACGCGAGCGGGCAGCAGGTCGAGGGCTTCCAGATCCACCTCGGCGGGTCCCTCGGGACCAGTGCCGGCTTCGGCCGCAAGGTCCGCGGCCTGAAGGCGACCGCCACCGAGCTTCCCGACTACATCGAACGCGTCCTGACCAACTTCCAGGCTCAGCGGAAGGACGGCGAGGCCTTCGCCGACTGGGTGCAGCGCGCCGAGGAAGCGGACCTCAAGTGAGCACCCGTCCGGCGGGGGCCTCGGGGCGGAGGGGCGCATGAGCGAGCGCGCGGTCCCGTTCCACTGCCCGTACTGCGGCGAAGAGGACCTCGAACCCTACGAGGGCGACGGCTGCTGGTACTGCCGGTCGTGCGCCCGCGCCTTCCGGCTGAAGTTCCTCGGCATAGGCGTGCGCTCATGACCGGCGGCCGGCCCGCGGCGCCCCCACACACTTTGACGAACGAGGTGAACGAGTGATGACGACACTGGTGGACATAGAGACCGGGCTGGAACGCCAGCGCGGCGTGCTGGACCTGCGAAGCATCGTCGAGTCGGCCGCGACGTTCCTCGAGGACGCCTCCGCCCGCGAGATCATCCGCTGGGCGGCCGCGACCTTCGGCGACCGGCTCTGCCTCACCTCCTCCATGAGCGACGCCCTGCTGATCGACCTGGTGAGCAGGGTGAAGCCCGGGGTGGACGTGCTGTTCATCGACACCGGCTACCACTTCGCCGAGACGATCGGCACCCGTGACGCGGTGCAGCAGGTCTACGACGTCAACGTGATCAACGTGAAGCCCTCGCGCACCGTCGAGGAGCAGGACCGCGACCTCGGCCCCCGGCTGCACGGCCGCAACCCCGACCTGTGCTGCTACCTGCGCAAGGTCGAGCCGCTCAACCGCGCGCTGGAGCCGTACCTCGCGTGGATCTCCGGCATCCGCCGCGACGAGTCGCCGACCCGCGCGAACACCAAGGTCGTCGAATGGGACCCCAAGCGCCAGATGGTGAAGATCAACCCCATCGCGCGCTGGACCCAGGACGACGTCGACAACTACATGGCCGACAACGGCGTGCTGATCAACCCGCTGCACTACGACGGCTTCCCCTCGATCGGCTGCGCCCCCTGCACCCGCCGGGTGGCGCCGGGCGAGGACCCTCGCAGCGGCCGCTGGGCGGGCCTGGGCAAGACCGAATGCGGTATCCACCTCTGAACCCCCGCCACGGGCGCGGCGGGGTCCTCGCCGGCGCGCGAGCGGCGGCCCTGCCGCCGCTGGTGGCGGTGGCGCACGGGTCCCGTGACCCCCGCGCCTCCGCCACGGTGGAGGCGCTGGTGGCGGAGGTACGGCTGGCGCGTCCCGAGATCCCGGTCGTGGCGGCCTACCTCGACCACTCCCGCCCCACACTGGCCGAGGCACTGGAGCGCGTGGACGAGAACGTGCTCCCCCGTGTGTTCGCCGACTCGGCGGGCCGCGTGGAGGAGACCGCATTCGCCCGTCCTGTGTCGGCCCATGTGGACGACGTCGACCACCCGACCCGCCTGGACGACCTCGCGTGCCACGCCGTGGTGCTGCCGCTGCTGCTCACCGAGGCCTACCACAGCCGTGTCGACATCCCGGCGGTCGTCGCCGAGGCCCGTGCCGGACGCCCCGGATTGCGGGTGCGCCAGGCAGCCACGCTCGGACCGCACCCGCTGCTGATCACGGCCCTGGAGAGGCGGCTGGCGGAGGCCGGCGTGCCGATCGGCGACCCGGAGACCGCCGTGGTGCTGGTGTCCGCCGGGTCCAGCGACGCCCGCGCCAACGAGGTGATCGCCGGCATGGCCCGCGACTGGGCCCGCTCGCGCGGCTGGCACTCGGTCGTCCCGGCCTACGCCTCCGCCGCCTCCCCCACGCCGGAGCAGGCCGTCCGCCGTGCGCTGGAGGGATGCGAGCGCGTCGTGGTCGCGCCCTATCTGCTCGCCCCCGGGTACTTCGCGGACAAGGTGCGCGGGAACACCCTGGAGGCGGGCGCCCACACGGTCGCCGCCCCTCTCGGCCCGGCCCCCGAGCTCGTCACCGTCCTGCTGGAACGCTACGCCGAGGCCACCGCGGAGCCCTTCGCCCGCCGTCCCGTCCTCAGCGGGGCATAGGGCGCCGCCCCGCAGGGCGACGGCGAGGGTGGCGTCCTTCGGGACGGCGCACCACCCGCAGGGCGACGGCGACGGTGCCGTTCTTCGGGGCGCCGCGCCGCGCGCGGCCTCGCCGAGGCGACCACCCGTCCTCGGCGGGGCGCGGCGGGGCCGCGTCTGTTATGTTCGGCGGCATGCCGAGGGGTTCCGACGAAGTCAGCGAGCCGATGTACTACGTGCTCACCGCGCTCCTCGACGGCCCCCTGCACGGGCACGCGGTCATGAAGGTCGTCGCCGAGCTGTCCGGCGGCCGGGTGAAGCCCTCGGTCGGCACCCTGTACGGCATCCTCGAACGCCTCAACGACCGCGGGCTCATCGCCGTCGACCGCGAGGAGACCGTCAACGGCCGCAGCCGCCGCTACTTCCGCATCTCCGAGACGGGCCAGAGCGTGCTGGAGGCCGAGGCGCGGCGGATGCAGCAGGCGGCGGCCCTGGTGATCAAGCGCACCAGCTACGCATGACCCCGCTCGAGCGCCGCTACCGGCGGCTGCTGCTGGCCTACCCGCGCGCCTACCGGGCGGCGCACGGCCAGGAACTGCTCGGGGTCCTGCTCGACTGCGCCGACCCCGGCCGTACGGCGCCCGACGTCCGGGAGGCGGCGGGGCTGCTGGCGGGCGGGGTGCGGGAGCGGCTCCGGCACGCGGCGCGGGGCGTCCCCTGGCGGGACGGGCTCCACCTCGGGCTCACCGCCGTCATGGTCACGCAGCTGGCGGTCCTGCTGCCGTACGCCCGGGACATCCCGGTGTGGGTCGCTCTCTCGGCGCTGGCGCTGCTCGCCGCCCTGCGCGGCCGGGTCGGACTCGCGTTGCCGCCGGCACTGCTCACCGGCCTGAAGGCGATCGCCGTCGCGAGCGGCCTGCAGCCGTTCGACGTGACCCTCCTGCCGGTGTACCCGGGGTTCCTCACCTCCGATCCGCTGTTCGTGACGCGCGGACCGGGTTCTCTGGCGATGGAGTACGGGCTCACCTGCTGCGGGCTGCTGGTGCTGGCCGTCGGGGGCGGCGGGTCGCGGGCGAGGTCCTGGTGGTGGGCGGCCGCTGTACCGCTCGCCGCCTGGGCGGGGCCGGTGTGGCCGGCGGTGGGCAGGCCCGCGCCGGTCGGGCTCGGCCGCATGGCGCTGGAGCTGGGCGTGCTGTGCCTGGCGGTGTGGGCGGCGCGGCTGGCCCGCGACCCGCGCTGGGCGCTCGCGGCGGCCGTCTATCTGCTGGCCGTCACGGCACGGCTCGGCGAGCATCTCACCACCCTGACCTCCCGGCATCTGGCCTACTGGGGGCTGCTCGCCCTGCTGACCGCGGCGACCGCCGTGATCTCGTACGACCGTCGGCGCGGGCCTGTTCTCGATTGACCATACTCCGTTGAACGGAGTATGGTCCTCCGCATGCCCAAGAGATCATTGCTGACTCTGGCCGCGTTCGTCGTGCTCACCGGATGCGGAACCGGGACCGGCGCGACCGCGCGCCCGTCCGCCACGCCCAGCGCGACGGGCGGGCAGAGCCACGAGCACAAATTCCAGGCACTGAAAGCCGACTGCATGAAGGAGAAGGGCTTCAAGTACGTCGCCTATGTCCCTTCGCCGGTGTCCGGCCAGTCCTCCGAGGACGACGAACACTGGAGCGGCGACTACGCGGCGATGAAGGCCCATCGCGCCAAGTACGGTTTCGGCGTCTTCTCCACCATCGTCTACGCCAGGGAGATGCGCGGGGCCGGCGCGGACGGCGCGTCCGCGAATCCGAACTTCGCCATCATCAGGGACCTCTCCCCGGACCAGCAGGAGGCCTACACCAAGGCGGGCAACGCGTGCGACGTCCAGGTGATCAAGAAGCTCACCGGGAAGACGGTGAAGTCCAGGCACGAGGCGGCCGAGAAGAAGAACAAGCTGATCGAACAGACCACGGCCCGGCAACTCGACGGCGACCCGAAGCTCGTCCAACTGGCCTCGGCCATGGCGGACTGCCTCACGCGCAAGGGCTATCAGGTGACCACGACCAACCCACTGGCGATGGCGTACTGGGGCGCCAAGAAGTTCGGGAAAGAGATGCACGACCTCGCCAGACAGGAGGACAAGGGCATCCCCGAGTACCAGCCGACCCAGACGGGGATGGGCTACTACATCCCCCACCTCAAGCCCGATGTCGCCCGGCCCTACCTCGACAAAGAGATCAAGGTGGCGCTCGACGACCTCGAATGCGGCAAGGACTTCTACGCCGCCTTCATGCCGAAGTCCACCGAGATCACGATGCGGATCGAGGAGCAGTACGGAGACGCCGGCTAGGCCCGTTTCCGCCCACTCCGTACCGACGAGGGGGAACGTCGATCAACGCCCTCCCCCGACCCCATCCCCACGAGAGTCCCCATGAGATCCCCACGCAGGCTCCTGCTGGCCGTGGTCGCGGGCGTCCTGGTCATCGCGGCCGCCGGCTGGGCGGTCGGCACCCGGTTGCGCTCCCCCGCCGACGAGGCCGCGCTGCGCAAGCCACCCGAACCGTCCCTGGTCACCGCGCCCGTCGAGCTCACCAGGCTGGTCAGCACCGTCGTGGTCAGCGGCACCCTGGAGTACGGCTCACCGGTCCCCGTCATGCTGGCGGGCGTCGTCGGCGGGGCCGACCCGCTTCAGCGGGCCACCCGCGCGCCCAGGCCGGGCAGGATCAAGGAGGGCGCGGTGATCATGGAGGTCAACGGCCGTCCGGTGATCGCTCTGGCCGGCACCGTGCCGATGCACCGCACGATCACTCCCGGCGCCGAAGGCGCCGACGTCCGGCAACTGCAGAAGGCGCTGCGCCGGCTCGGCCATCAGATCCCGGTCACGGGCGTGTTCGACCAGGCCACGGTCGCCGCGGTCACCAGGTTCTACGCCCGGAAGGGGTACCAGGCGCAGCAGCCCACCCTGGAGGCCCGGCAGCAGCTCGGGACGCTGCGCAAGGCCGTCCGTACGGCGCGGGAGACGCTCGCGACCGAGCAGAAGGCCCTCGACGAGGGACGCGACGTGCTGCCGCTCAAGATCAAGGCCAGGAACGCCAGGACCGACCTGAAGATCGCGGAGAAGGCCCTGCGGGAGGCCGAGGCCGAGGAGCTCACCCCCGAGGACGAGGCGAAGCTGGACGCGGCGGAGGCGGCCGTGCGCGACGCCGAGGAGAAGCTGGCGGAGGCCCGGCGCGAGCTCGACCAGGCCAGGCGGGAGACCGCCCCGCCCGCCACCCCCGGCGCCACGCCCGCCCCGAAGCCCACCGCCGACGTCGGGCTGCTGGAGCTGAAGGTCGCAGGCGCCGAGGCCGCGCTGGACGCCGCGCGCCGGGCCCTGGTCCGGACCCGGGAGGAGATCGGCACCGCGCGGGAGAAGCGGCTGGAGACGCTGCGCAAGGCCGTGCGTGACGGCCGGGAGGCGCTGGCCGCCGCCGAGCAGGCGCTGCGCCAGGCTCGGCGGCTCTCGCCGGAGCGGCTGAAGGTGGCCGACGCGAAGACCGACCTGGCGGAGGCGAACGCGCTGCTCGCCGAGTTCCGGCGGACGTACGGGACGGCGATCCCGCCGGGCGAGCTGGTCTTCCTCCCCAAGCTCCCCGCCCGCCTGCAGACGTCCCGCGTCAGGGCGGGCGAGACGGTCGACAAGGCGGTCGCCACCGTCACCAGCTCGTCCTTCGCGGTGCCGGGGTCGGTGGACGCCACGGAGAGCCGCCTGCTGAAGGAAGGCCTCAAAGCGGTCATCGAGACCGACTCGGGCAAGACCTTCCCCGCCACCCTGACCGCCGTGGGCGAGAAGGCCAGGCCGGCGGACGCGGAGTCAGGTGGCAAGGGGGCCAAGGACGGCGGTGAGGCGCAGCCGGGATCCGAGCCCGTCCTGATCACGCCGAGTTCGATGAAGGGCCTGAAGAGCCTGTCCGGCACGACGGTGACCGCCCGGGTGACCGTCGGGGCGACCGACGGCGAGGTGCTGGTCGTCCCGGTCGCCGCGGTGATCACCGCGGCGGACGGCCGGCCGCGCGTGCAGGTCGAGGTCGCGCCGGACCGGACCAAGGAGGTCGAGGTCCGCACGGGGCTCACCGCCGACGGCAAGGTCCAGGTCACCGGCCCCCTGAAGGCGGGCGACCGGGTGGTGGTCGGCGATGCGTGAGACGCCGGTGATCGAGCTGGAGGGGGTCGGGAAGGAGTTTCCCGCCGAGCCGCCGGTGCAGGCCTTGCGGGAGGTGTGGCTGCGGGTCGAGCGGTCGGACCACCTGGCGATCGTGGGGCCGTCCGGGTCGGGGAAGTCGACCCTGCTCAACGTGCTCGGGCTGCTCGACAGGCCGTCCTCGGGCGGCTACCGGCTCGACGGGATCGAGACCACGGCGCTCCGGGACGGCGCCAGGACGCGGCTGCGCGGCAGCCGGATCGGGTTCGTGTTCCAGGCCTTCCACCTGCTGGCGCACCGCACCGTGCTGGAGAACGTGATGCTCGCCGAGCTGTACCACGGCGGGCGGTCCAGGCGTACACGCCGTGAGCGGGCCCTGGCCGCGCTGGAGCGGGTGGGGCTCGGGCATCGCGTCGGCTTCCGGCCGGACCGGTTGTCCGGCGGGGAACGGCAGCGGGCGGCGATCGCCCGCGCGCTGCTCGGCGAGCCGTCCCTGCTGCTGTGCGACGAGCCGACGGGCAACCTCGACAGCCGCAACACCGGCGCGGTCCTGGACCTGTTCGACGAGTTGCGCGAGCAGGGCCTGACGATCGTGGTCATCACACACGAGACCGAGGTGAGCGACCGTGCCGCCCGCAGGGCCAGGATCACCGACGGCGTCCTGGTGGAGGAATGACGTGCGGGAACCGTCCGCGGTCGGCCGTGTCCCGGTGAAGGAGCGACGTGGACGTCCGTGATCTGACGAACGAGGCCATGGCGGGCATCCTGGCCCGTCCGGTGCGGTCGGCGTTGACCACGCTCGGCACCGTGCTCGGCATCACCACGCTGGTCGTCACGCTCGGCGTGGCGGCGACGGCGGGCAACCAGATCGTCGGCAGGTTCGACGAGCTCACCGCCACGGCCATCACCGTCGAGGTGCCCGAGCAGGACGACCGGCCGCTCGTCCCGTGGGACGCCGTGGGCGAGGTGACCAGGTTGCGCGGGACGGCCTCCGCCGCGGCGCTGGCGCAGAACGACAAGAGCGCCAACCAGATCGTGCGGTCGAACGACCTGGTCGATCCGACCAGGGTGACCGGGCAGACCCTCACCGTGGTCGCCGCCTCCCCCACCCTGCCGGAGGCGGCGCGCGGGCGCATGGTCCAGGGCCGCTTCTTCGACGCCGGGCACGTGGCACGCGCCGACGAGGTGGTGGTGCTCGGCGAGCAGGCGGCGAGGATGCTCGGCGTCACCCGCCTCGACCGGGCGCCCGCGGTGTTCGTCGGCGGGCACGCCTACACCGTGATCGGCATCCTCGGGGAGCTGCGCCGCGAGCGCGAGCTCGGCACCGCGGTGATCGTCCCGCCCACGGTCGGACGGCGCTTCGGGCTGCGCCAGGTGACCCGGGTGCTGGTCAACACCACGCTCGGCGCGGCCGAGCTCATCGCCAGGCAGGCGCCCGCCGCGCTCAGCCCCGGCGACCAGGGCATGCTCCGGGTGACCAGCCCGGCGAGCCCGACGCGCGCCCGCGACGCCGTGCAGAGCGACGTCAACGCGCTGTTCCTCATCCTCGGCCTGGTCTCGCTCGTCGTGGGCGCCGTCGGCATCGCCAACGTCACGCTGGTCACGGTCATGGAACGCATCTCGGAGATCGGCCTGCGCCGGGCCCTGGGAGCCGCTCGCAGGCACATCGCCGCGCAGTTCCTCCTGGAGTCCACGCTCATCGGCACCACGGGCGGGGTGATCGGGGCGAGTCTCGGCGTGGTGGCCATCGTCGCGGTGTCGGCGGTGAAGGACTGGACGCCCGTCCTGGACGTCGGCCTTGCCGCGGCCGCCCCCGCGGCGGGCGCCGTGGTCGGCCTGCTGGCCGGCCTGTACCCGTCCCTGCGCGCCGCCCGCATGGAGCCGGTCGACGCGCTGCGGTAACCACCAGGACCGACCTCCACCAGTCGCCCGTACCCCACGTCGCCGGCCAGGTCACCAGCACACCACCCGGACCACCCCCCGGCGGGCGTGCCCTGGTGTGCGGTGCCGGCCGGGCGGTCCGGGCAAGGGCTTGAAAAGTGATATCACTTTGCTATGGTTGTGCCATTACCTGGTCAAGCCTTGGGAAACGGAGCAACCGGTGGAGAAGATCGATGATGTCGTCGTCGCGATGCCCGCGGCGCAGGTGAGCGAGCGGCGTCCCGCCAACGTGTCGGGCTGGCCGATGCTGGGGCTGGCGCTCCTGGCCGTGATCGGAGGCCTCGTGCTGCTCAGCCGGGCCACCGAGATGGAGTCCCCCGCCCTGGCCGTGGCGGGGATCGTCGTGCTGTTCGTCGCGCTCCTGCTGTTCAGCGGGCTGATCGCGATCGCCCCCGGCGAGGCCAGGGTCGTCCAGCTCCTCGGCCGCTACCTCGGCACGGTCCGCACCGACGGGCTACGGTGGGTGGTGCCCTTCACCCAGCGGCGCCGCATCTCCACCCGCATCCGCAACCACGAGACCGACGTCGCCAAGGTCAACGACGCCGACGGCAACCCCATCGAGATGGCGGCGGTCGTGGTCTGGCAGGTCGAGGACACCGCCAAGGCGGTGTTCGAGGTCGACGACTTCGCGGAGTTCGTCGCCATCCAGACCGAGACGGCGGTCCGCCACATCGCGGGCAGCTACCCCTACGACTCCCACGAGCAGGGCCGGCTGTCGCTGCGCGACAACGCCGACGAGATCACCGCGAAGCTGTCGGCCGAGATCGCCCTGCGCGTGTCCTCGGCGGGCGTCCGGGTCATCGAGTCCCGCATCACCCGCCTGTCGTACGCGCCGGAGATCGCCCAGGCCATGCTCCGCCGCCAGCAGGCCGGCGCCGTCGTGGCCGCCCGGCAGCAGATCGTCGAGGGCGCGGTCGGCATGGTCGAGGCCGCCCTGCACCGGCTCGACGCGGCCGACGTCGTCGACCTGGACGACGAGCGCAAGGCGGCCATGGTCAGCAACCTGCTGGTCGTGCTGTGCGGTGACCGCGACGTGCAGCCGGTCGTCAACACCGGCTCCCTGTACCAGTGAGCGAGCGGAAGAAGATACTTCTGCGGCTCGACCCGGCCGTCCACGACGCGATCGCGCGCTGGGCGGGCGACGAGCTCCGCAGCACCAACGCCCAGATCGAGTTCCTGCTCCGCCGGGCGCTGGCCGCCGCCGGCCGGCTCCCCGGCGACGTGGGAGGCCTGCCGAAACGCGGCCGTCCCCCGAAGGACGGCGACGACAAGACCGGCGACGACCAAGAGGAGTGACCGGTGGACCTGCCCCAGACCCTGCCCGAGCGGCTTTACCTGCTCGCCTACGACACCGAGAATCGGCGGATGACCGCGCGTCTGCACCTGGGCTACCTGATGCGGGCGGCCATCCTGGCCGAGCTGCTACTCCAGGGCCACCTGGAGGACGCCGCGCGCGGGCCGGCCGCCCGCACCCGATCGGTCCCCGATCCCCTGCTCGACGCCGTCCTCCAGCAGATCGCCGGCTCCAGGCGGCGCAGCTGGCAGCACTGGGTGAGCAAGGGGTCGGGCACGGCCGCGCGGATGGTACGCGACGAGCTGGCGGCCCGCGGCTGGATCCGGATCGAGAGCCGCCGCCTCCTCGGCGTCTTCCCCACGGCCAAGGTCACCGTCCGCGACACCCGTGTGGTGAAGAGCCTGGCCGGCAAGGTGTCCCGGGCGGTACGGGGCGCGGAGCCGGCCTCACGGGTGGATCCGAGGGATGCCGCCCTGGCGGCCCTGGCCGCTACGACGCGGCTCAGGACCGTCCTGTCCCGCGCCCACTGGCGGGCCTACCGCGACCGCACCGGCACCCTCGGCGAGGTGATCGCCCCGGTGCCGAAGGCGCTGCACAAGGCCCTGCAGTCGGCCGAGATCGAGAGCGCGAGCATCGCCTCCCACGCGGCCTACGGCTCCTGACCCGCACGGCGGGACCTGCCCGGGCCGCCACGGGCGCGGGCCGTCCACGCCATCACTCCAGGACGGCCGCTAGGGGCGCGGGTCGTCCTGGGGGTAGGGCGGATAGGGCGGGCCGCCGCGCCGGGCGTCCCTCTCGGCCCGGCGCCACTCGCGGCGCTCCTGGCGCAGGGCGTCGCGCTGCTCGCGGATCGCGTCGTGATGGGCACGGTACAGGTCGTGACGCGACTCGCGCATGGCGCGGTGCAGGTCGTGACGCGACTCGCGGATGGCCCGCATGCCCTCGCGGGCGTCCTGCCGGATCTCGGCCCGCCGCTCCTGCCACCACTCGCTCCAGGCGAACAACCCGCGCTTGATCGGCTCGGCCCGGGAGTCTCCGATGATCTTCACGTCGCCCATCACGACGTACGCCCGCACCCGCACCACCGGGACGTTCTGCCCGGGCGGCGCCTCCAGGACGTCGACCTTCTTGTCGCCCATGATGGCCATGCCGCTCAGGTCGACGTCGACGCCGTCCGGCACGATGATCTTGATGTCGCCCATCACGCACGTGGCGACGATGTCGACCTCGTTGGAGCGCACCTCGGCCTCGCGCAGGTCGATCGTCACGTCGCCCATGACCGCGACCGCGCCGATCTCCTGGTCGACCCGCCACTTGCCGCGCCGCTTGGTGTCGCCCATCACGGCGACGTACCAGCGCCGGGCCCTCCCCATGGGAGCAGGCGGGGCCGGCCGGTACGCGGGCGGGGCGGACTCGGGCGCGAAGGCCGGGCCACCGGGCAGATCGGCGGTGATCTGGGCGAGCTCGGCGTGGGTGACGGCGAGGTAGGCCGCCTCGGTGCGCTCGGTCAGCTCCGACAGGGTCAGGCGTCCATCCACGGAGGCCTGCCTGAGGCGTTCGACCACGGCCTCGCGCTCGGCGTCCGAGGCCCGCATCCCACCCGCATCGTTCATGCCCCGAATCTACTGCCAACCGCCCCTGTCAGCCGATCCCCCTCAGGAAGGAACATCACGGCCCCGAAAGGGCGGGGGCGGCCGCCAGCACCTCGGCGGCCAGGGCCGCGTCGCCCCGGATGCCGGCGGGGAAGTCCGACGGCGTCCTCCGGCCGCCGAGCAGGAAGCACAGGTCGACCGTTTCGCAGGCGATCTCGGCGTCGACCGGCGAGCCGTCGTCGGGGACGGCGACGCGGCCGACGTCGAGCGGAACGTGCCACGACCCTCCACCCGGCCCCGTCAGGACGAGCCGGACCGCGCGGCCGGCCCCGTCGGCGCCGGAGAGCAGCATCGTCCACGGGAGCAGGCGGGCGCAGAAGTCGGCCACGGGGTGGATGTGCTCGGCGAGCGGCAGGGGAAGGCCCAGGCCCATCACCGTCGCCGCGTCGTCGGTGTGGATCCAGGTCTCCAGCATGCGCCCCAGCAGGTGGTCGCCCACGGGGAAGGCCACGCCGCCGAGCGTGACCGGCGTCGAGGCGTCCAGCTCCGCGACGCGCGCACAGATCGCCTCGGCCTGCCCGCGCCAGCCGGCGCGCATCTCCTCCGGTGAGCGGCCGCGCGCGTACTCGATCAGCTCGGCGGTCCGGGCCGGGACGTCGGACGTCACGGGGGGCGGACCGGCCGGCGGCGCGCCCACCTCGACGGCGAGCAGGCTGTCGGTGGCGGCGAGATGGCCGACGAGTTCCCGCAGCGTCCAGCCTTCGACGATCGTCCGTGACCAGTCGGCCGGGGTGGCGCCGGCGAGCAGGGCGTCCATGGCGGCGACCCGCGCCGCGTACGGCGCGGCGAACGTGGCCG
>NZ_JAHDTF010000064.1 GCF_018531465.1 Sphaerisporangium fuscum | reverse complement strand
CGGGGGCGGCGCGCCCCTTGCTCCGGTGGCCTCGCCCGGCCTCGCCCCGCAGCCGCCCGTCGCGGGGCCGCCCGGCCGGTCCGCCGCGCTGCGCCGGATCGCGCAGGTGCGCACCGTCCCCGGGCGCATCCGCCTGTTCGCGGCCCTCGCGGTGGCCGCCGTGCTGCTGCTGTTCGCGGCCGTCGCCGTCGCCATCGGCCACGCCAGGGACGGGCTCAACTCGATCGGCCACACCGCCGGGCCGCAGGTCGTCGCCACCGCCGACCTGTACTTCGCGCTCAGCGACATGGACGCCCAGGTCGCCAACCTGCTGCTGACCGGCAGGCAGGGCGGGCTCGGCCCCGGCCGCCAGGCCATGCTCGACCGCTACGACCAGAGCCGTGCCCAGGCCGACCGGGCCGTGCTGGAGGCCGCCGACCTGGCCAGGGGCGACGCCACCGGGCAGAACACCGTCCGGGCGGTGCTCGACGGGCTCGGGCGGTACGAGCGGCTGGCCTCGCGGGCGCTGGTGCTGGACGAGCGGTCACAGCACGCCGTCGGACCGCCGCCGCAGGAGGTCCTCGACGTCTACCGGCAGGCCACCGACCTGATGCGCCTCGACCTGCTGCCCAAGGCCTACAACCTGACCCTCGACAGCGGCACCATCGTCCGGCACGCCTACGACTCGGAGCTGTCGGCGATGGGGACGGGCCGCCTCTGGGTCGCCGGCACCGGGGTGCTCGCCCTGGCGGCGCTGGTGGTGCTGCAGGTGTTCCTCAGCCGCCGGTTCCGGCGCACGTTCAACCTGCCGCTGCTGGTGGCCACGGCCGTCGTCGGCGCGCTGGCCATCGCGGGCGTGGTGGTGCTGCAGCACGAGCGCAACGCGCTCACCGACGCCAAGCAGGACGGCTTCAACTCCGTCCTCGCGCTGTCGCGCGCCCGTGCCATCGGCAACACCCTGCACGGCGACGAGAGCCGCTACCTCCTCGACCCCCAGCGGGCCGACACCTACGAGCAGGTCTACCTCGACAAGTCGCAGGCCGTGATGTACGTCCCCGGCGGCAACCTCGACAAGTACTACGCCGCCCTCGGCCGGGTGGTGTCCGGGTTCCCGGCGAAGGTCGACTTCCTCGGTTTCTACGGCTCGGAGGCCGTGTACGTCACGCTGCCCGGGCAGCGTGACGCCGTCTCCAAGATGCTCCAGCTCTACGAGGGCTTCCAGGAGAACGACCGGCGGATGCGGCAGCTGGCCACCGGCGGCGACCGGCAGGGCGCCGTGAGGCAGGCGATGGGCCCGGCCTTCGGGCAGTACGACGCCGCCCTGGTCGAGCTCACCACGCTGCACCGCAAAGCGTTCGACGCCGCGGTGCGCACCGGCGACGGCGCCCTCGGCGGCTGGAACGTCGTGCCGCCGGCCGCCGCGCTCGCCGCCGCCCTGCTGATCCTCATCGGTGTCCGGCCACGGCTCGCCGAGTACCGCTGAAGGGAACGTCTTGATGGTCACGCTGACTCGCATGCTCCGCCCGCGGGGCGGGGACGGCCGCAGGGCCGCCGCCGGGATGCTCGCGGTGGCGGCGCTGCTCCCGCTCGCCGCGGGCTGCGCCGCAGGCACGTCGATCCTCGACAAGGACACCCTCGTCATCGGGGTGAAGGCCGACCAGCCGCACCTCGGCGAGAAGACGCCGAACGGCCGCTACGAGGGGTTCGACGTCGACGTCGCCTCCTATGTCGCCCGCAAGCTGGGCAAACCCGTGCGGTTCGTCACGGCGCCCTCCTCCGACCGCGAGAAGATGCTGGCCCAGGGGACGGTCGACCTCATCTTCGCCACCTACTCCATCACCCCCGAACGCAAGACCAAGGTCTCCTTCGGCGGGCCCTACTACGTCGCCCACCAGGACACCCTGATCCGTTCCGACGAGTCCGGGGTGTCCAACGTGCGCGACCTGAAGGGCCGCAAGCTGTGCCAGGTGACGGGCTCGAACTCCTGGAAGCGGGTGAGGGAGGAGCGCAAGATCCCGGTCCAGCTGGTGCCGGCCGCCCGGTACGGCGAGTGCGTCGACGACCTGCGTTCGGGCAAGGTGGACGCCGTCTCGACCGACGACCTCATCCTCGCCGGCTTCGCCACCACCGGCACCAAGATCGTCAACGCGCCGTTCAGCGACGAGCGGTACGGCGTGGGCATCCGCACGGGCGACATCGACGGCTGCGAGGCGGTCAACAAGGCGATCACCGAGATGTACCAGGACGGCACGGCCAAGCAGCTCCTGGAGAAGTGGTTCGCCAAGTCCGGCCTGGCCCTCAGCTTCACCGTCCCCCAGTTCGAGGGCTGCGGCTGACCGGCCGCCCGGACGCGTACCGGTCGGTGTAGCAGGCCGGCCGGCTGGATGCGTTCGGGTCCGCCGTGCCGGCCCGGTGCAGTTGTGCCGGAGGAGTCCGTAACGGCCGGTGTGGTGGACCCGGCCGCTCCGCCGGCCCGGTAGCCAGGGCCGGTGGTACGAGGGCGCCGTTTCCGTTTGCCGGGCTGCCGGAGGCGAGCCCGCCGGCCCGTGGTGCTGGGGGCCGACAGGGTGAAATTTCGTGAACAGGGGGATCCGTCGCCGTGCGGCGGATGCGGCGGGTTCGTGCTGACCGGCGTATAGTGCCGGTGAACAAGCTGTGCTCTTGTTCATGAACTTCGGGTCATCTTGTGGAACGGGGCCGGCCGCATGGGCGACATCGTCATCGTCAACTGCACTGTGGCCGACGGCCGGGCGGCCTCGGGCGTGGGGCCGGTCGCGGACGCGGCGGTGCTCGTGCGGGGCGACCGCATCGCCGCCGTGGGCCCCCGCGAGGAGATCCTCAAGGGTGCCGGCGATGCCAGGCGCGTCGACCTGGGCGGGGCCTACCTCACGCCGGGCCTGGTCAACATGCACACCCACCTGTCGCTGTCGCTGCCCGGCGCCGGGGGAGACGGCGTCAAGGGCATGGGCCCGCACGAGCTCGCGCTGTACATGGCCGACGGCGCCCGCCGCACCCTGCACTGCGGGGTCACCACCGTCAGGTGCGTCGCCGAGAAGGACCACGCCGACTTCGCGCTGCGCCGGGCCATCGACTCCGGCCGGGTGCCGGGGCCGCGCGTCTTCACCGCCGGCCGCGCGCTGGTCTGCACCGGCGGCCACGGCCACGAGGGCACCGACACCCTCGAATGCGACGGCCCGGACGGCTTCCGCCGCGGCACCCGCGCCCAGATCAGGGCGGGCGCCGACCTGATCAAGGTCATGATCTCGGGCGGCATCGCCGGGGAGCACGAACGCATCGACACCCCGCAGCTGTTCGCCGACGAGATGGCGGCGGTGCTCTCCACCGCGCACGCCTGGGGCCGTAAGGTCACCGCGCACGCCGGCCCCGCCGCCGTCATCGCCGAGGCCGTCCGCCTCGGCCTCGACTGCGTCGAGCACGGCTACGAGCTCACGCCCGAGGTGGCGGCGCTGATGGCCGAGCGCGGCACCGCCCTGGTGCCCACCCTTCTCGTCACGCGCTGCAAGGAGTTCTTCGACGAGCTCGGCGTCCCCGAGTGGATGCAGTGCCGTTCCCTCGGGGCCGGGCCGAGGCACCTGGAGAGTTACGCCATGGCCCTGGCCGCGGGCGTCGAGGTGCTGCTCGGCAGCGACATGCCGCCGTTCTGGGACTTCGAGGGCACCAACGCGACGGTGCGGGAGCTGGAGCACATGTCCGACTCCGGCCTCGGGCCCGCCCGCGCCCTGTACGCCGCCACGCTCGGGCCGGCGCGGTGGCTCGGCGCCGACGCCGACCTCGGCACGGTCGAACCCGGCAGGTACGCCGACCTGATCGCCATGGACGCCGACCCCCTGGCGGCCACCTCCGCCTTCCGCACCGTGCGGTGGGTGATGAAGGGCGGCGAGGTCGTCCGCGACGACCGGGCCGCCGCGCCCACGGCACGGGCGGTCGTCCCGGCGGCCGGCGCGGTGGAGCGGCCGGACCCGGCCGAGACCATCGCGGACACCCCCGCCGACGGGGCCGCCACCCCCGGGGGCGAGCTCACCACGACCGGCGAGGGCGACATGGAGCTGTACGACCTGCGGGTGGTGGTCGACCGCATCGAGGGCAGGTCGGTCTGCGGCATGGAGGTCGGCGACTGCTTCGAGCTGGAGCGCAGCGCTCAGCTGCGGCTCCCCGACGGCAAGCACTTCTGCGTGTACGCGATGGCCTCCGTCCTGCCGTTCCTCGCCGCCAAGCAGCGCGACCTCGCCGACGGCGACTGGCTGGCCCAGGACTCGCTGTTCAGCTGCCCGGACCCGGAGGAGCGCCTGGTCATGCGCGTCGAGCGCACCCGCCGCCGCCGGATGGACTCCGCCGACCTGACCTGAGGCGGCCGGCACGCCCCCGTGTGATCTCGACCCTGAGGAGTTCCCTTGACCACCGCGGAGATCGGGCTCGGCCTGCAGAGTGACAAGCGGCCCGGCGACTACGCGAGGCTGGCGCGCCTGGCGGAACGCCACGGGTTCGACGTGCTCAGCGTCTTCGGCGACCTGATGTACCAGCCGCCGTTCTTCCCGCTGCTGGAGATCGCCGCGGCCACCGAGCGCGTACGGCTCGGAGCGGCCTGCCTGAACCCCTACTCCCTGGCCCCGCACGAGATCGCCGGGCAGGTCGCGTCCCTCGACCTCGCCTCGCGGGGCCGCGCCTACCTCGGCCTGGCCCGCGGCACCTGGCTCGGAGCGGTCGGGCTCGCCCAGCCGCGTCCGCTCGCGGCGCTGGCCGACACCGCGGAGGTGGTGTACCGGTTGCTGAGCGGCGACGAGGACGGGTACGAAGGCGAGGTGTTCCGCCTGGCCGCCGGCACGCGGCTGCGCTACGCCGTCCACCGGCCGCACCCGCCGCTGCTCATCGGCGCGTGGGGGCCGAAGGCGGCGGCGCTGGCCGGGCGCATCGCGGACGAGATCAAGGTGGGCGGCAGCGCCAACCCCGCCATGGTGCCGGTGATCCGCGAGCGGGTGCGGGCCGGGGCCGAGCAGGTCGGCCGCGCGGCGGACGAGGTCGGCATCGTGCTCGGCGCGGTGACCGTGGTCGACGCCGACGGCGCCGCGGCGCGGGCGAGGGCGCGCACCGAGGTCGCCATGTACCTGGCGGTGGTGGCGGACCTCGACCCCACCGCGGCCGTCCCCGCGGACCTGCTCGCCCGCGTGAAGGAGCTGGTGGACGCGGGCCGCGACCGGGAGGCGGGGGAACTGATCCCCGACGACGTCCTCGACCTGTTCGCGTTCTCCGGCACGCCCGAGCAGGTGGCCGCGCAGGCGCAGGCGTTGATCGATGCCGGTGTGCGGCGGGTGGAGTTCGGCACCCCGCACGGTCTCACCGACGACCGGGGCGTCGACCTGCTGGGCGCCGCCGTGCTGCCCCTGCTCGACCGCTCGGGCCGCGGGTAGGGGAGCGGGGCCGGCGTCGCGGTCCCGGCCGCGCCCCGTACTGTCGGACGGTGAGGTGCCGCCGCCGTACGGCGGCCGTCGCGTGAGGCGAGGAGGATCGGACGTGGACGTGCTGGTGGCGGCGGGGCCGGGGCTCGTGGCCGACAGGCGGCTGCTGGAGGGGACGACGGCCGCGGAGTGCGCCGCCCTGGGCGTGAACGGCCGGTTCGCGACCGCGGCGGACGTGCCGGGGCTGCGCGCGCTGCTCGCCGGCGCCGGGGGCGGCCGCGCCCTCGTCGTCCTGCCCGGCCCGGACCCGGCCGCCCGGCGGCTGATGGAGACCGCGGAGGACCACTCCCGGCGGACGGTGTGGCTCGACCTCGCCCGCGTCGGCCCGCTGCGGCCCGCCGGAGGCGCCGCCCACCTGCAGGGGCGCGGCGCCGGGGGGCTGGGCTTCGCGATCCGCCACGCGGTGCACCGGCTGCGCCATCCCGCCCGCCGGATCCCGTACGGCGACCACCCCGACCAGTGGGGGGAGCTGCGGCTGCCGCCGTCCGCGGGCGCCGGGGGGAGGGGGGCGCCGGTCGCGATGCTCGTCCACGGCGGGTACTGGCGCACGATCTGGGGCGCCGACCTGATGGACGCGCTGGCGATCGACCTGGCGGCGCGCGGGTACGCCGCGTGGAACCTGGAGTACCGCCGCCCGGACCTGCACGGATGGGACGCCACGACCGGCGACCTGGCGGCGGGCCTGCGCGTGCTGCGCAAGGTCGGCGGCCCGCTCGACCTCGGCAGGGTCGCGGTGATCGGCCATTCGGCGGGCGGGCAGCTCGCGCTGCGCCTGGCGGCCGACACGCGGGCCGTGGCGGTCGCCGTGTCGCTGGCCGGGGTCCTCGACCTGGTGGAGGGCGACCGGCGGCACATCAGCAACGGCGCCGTGCCGTCCGCGCTCGGCGGCTCGCACGAGGAGATCCCGGAGGTCTACGCGGCCTCCAGCCCGCTGGCGCGGCTGCCGCTGGGGGTGCCCCAGATCGTCGTGGTGGCCGAGTCCGACGATCCCGACCTGGTGGACTTCGGGCGCAGGTACGGCGAGGCGGCGGGGGAACAGGCGGTCTGCCTGGAAGGCCCGGGCGACCACTTCGCGGTCATCGACCCGGCGGCGTCCATCTGGAAGGCCACCGCCGAGGCGCTCTCCGCCCGGCTGGGGCCCGGGGAAGCGTAGAGCCTCCGGCCGCTTCCGGCGCCCGCTCGGCGGGCATACTCGCAGCTCAGTGTCCTTTCCGGGACTGCCGGCCAGAGGTTCCGACTTGTCGGAGAACGTACGTTCTCCTATCATCGGCCAGAGGGGAACGCACGTTCTCCACCCTCTCGCGGACCGCCCGGCCGTCCGCTGCGCGCAAGGAGAAGACGATGAACGCCCGCCCTCCGGTCCCGCCGTTCACCAGGGAGACCGCCGTCGAGAAGGTCCGCCTGGCCGAGGACGCGTGGAACTCCCGCGACCCGCGCACGGTCGCGCAGGCCTACACGCCCGACTCCTCCTGGCGCAACCGCGCCGAGTTCCTGCGGGGCCACGAGGAGATCGTCGCCTTCCTGGAGCGCAAGTGGGCCAGGGAACTGGACTACCGGCTGATCAAGGAGCTGTGGGCGTTCGGGGGCGACCGCATCGCCGTCCGCTTCGCCTACGAGTGGCACGACGACTCCGGCAACTGGTTCCGTTCCTACGGGAACGAGAACTGGGAGTTCGACGAGGACGGCCTCATGCGCCGCAGGCTCGCCTCGATCAACGACCTCCCCATCGAGGAGGCGGACCGCCGGTACCGCTGGCCCCTCGGCCGCCGTCCCGACGACCACCCGGGCCTGAGCGACCTCGGCCTGTGATCGAAGCGGCCGGAGAAGAATGTTAAGTAGGTTTCCTAACATATTGACAGCGGGCCGAACGGCTTGCACGATTTGGGGAAGCGGCTTGGCGCGGCGTCCTCCGCGGGACGTGACGTGCTCAGTGAACCTGCCCCGGCCGTCCGGAACGTCTCGTCGCCTCGCCCGCGCGGCGCATGACGTCCCGGTGTTCAGCAATGGTCGCTCACCCCTCAGGAGACAGTCATGTCCCCGCACCTCCCGCCCCCTCGCAGCCGTGCCCTGACCCCGGCGCGGTACGCCGCGGTCGCCGCCGCCCTGGTGCTCCTCGCCGCCCTGCTGACGACCGTCCAGCGGGCCTACGCCGCCGAGACCCTCCTGTCGCAGGGCAGGCCCGCCACCGCATCGTCGGTCGAGTCGTCCTCCTACGCGGCCAAGTACGCCGTGGACGGCGACACCTCCTCCACCCGGTGGGCCTCCGCCGAGGGCCACGACCCCGAGTGGATCACCGTCGACCTCGGCGCCACCTACTCGATCACCCACGTCAAGCTGTACTGGGAGGACGCCTACGCGACCGCCTACCAGCTGCAGACCTCCGACGACAACGCGACCTGGACCACGATCCACACCACCACGAAGGGCGACGGCGGCACCGACGACCGGACCGGCCTTTCCGGGTCCGGGCGCTACGTGCGCGTGCTGGGCACCGCCCGCGGCACCGAATACGGCTACTCCCTCTACGAGGTGAAGATCTACGGCGCGGGCTCCTCGCCGACCCCGACCCCGACGCCCACCCCGACCCCCACTCCGGGCGGCGCGTTCACCGTCGTCGCGGCCGGCGACATCGCCGCCCAGTGCACCGCGAGCTCCAGCTCCTGCGCCCACCCCAAGACGGCGGCGCAGGTGCAGGCGATCAACCCCGACTTCGTGCTCACCATGGGCGACAACCAGTACGACGACGGCACCATCGCCGACTTCCGCAAGTACTACGACACCACCTGGGGCAGGTTCAAGAGCAAGACCCACCCCGCCGCCGGCAACCACGAGAGCTACGACCCGGCCGGCTTCGAGGCCGGCTACAAGTCGTACTTCGGCGCCATCGCCTTCCCCAATGGCAAGAGCTGGTACAGCTACGACCGCGGCAACTGGCACTTCATCGCCCTCGACTCCAACATCTTCGACCAGACCGCGCAGATCGACTGGCTGAAGGCGGACCTCGCCGCCACCACCAAGGGATGTGTCGCCGCCTACTGGCACCACCCGCTGTTCAGCTCCGGCGAGCACGGCAACGACCCGGTCAGCAGGCCGGTCTGGCAGATCCTCTACGACGCCAAGGCCGACCTCGTGCTCAACGGCCACGACCACCACTACGAGCGGTTCGGCCCGCAGAACCCGTCCGGGAAGGCCGACCCCAAGGGCCTGGTGGAGATCCTGGGCGGCATGGGCGGCGCCGACCCGTACAAGATCGAGAACGTGCAGCCCAACAGCCAGTTCCGGCTGAGCGGCACCTACGGCGTCGTCAAGCTCGCCTTCACCGACACCACCTACTCCTGGCAGCTCGTCGGCACCGACGGCAAGGTGAAGGACTCCAGCCCCACCTACACCTGCCACTGATGTACGTCTCGGCGACGAAGTGGCCCCGGCTCGCGACGGTGCCGGGCAACGTCCTCGCCCTGGGCGCGGTCAGCCTGGTCACCGACGTCTCCTCGGAGATGGTCACCGCGGTGCTGCCGCTGTACCTGGTGCTGTCGCTCGGGCTCGGCCCGCTGGCGTTCGGCGTGATCGACGGGCTGTACTTCGGGGTGACGGCCCTGGTGCGGCTCGCCGGCGCCCATCTCGCGGACCGCAGGCAGCGGCGCAAGCCCGTCGCGCTCGCGGGCTACGCCGTGTCGGCCGCGTCCCGGATCGGCCTGCTCGCCGCCGGGACGTCGGTCGCCGCGCTCGGGGCGATGGTGGCGGCCGACCGCGCCGGCAAGGGGCTGCGCACCGGGCCCCGGGACGCGCTCATCTCGCTGAGCGCGTCCCCGGAGGCGCTCGGGCAGGCGTTCGGCGTCCACCGGGCCATGGACACCGCGGGCGCGCTGCTCGGCCCGCTGGTGGCGTTCGGCGTGCTCGCCGCGAGCGGGAACGCCTACGACGCGGTCTTCGTGACCAGCTTCTGCGTCGGCGTCCTCGGCGTGCTGCTGATGGTCCTGTACGTCCAGGACCGGCGCGAGCCCCTGGCCGGGGAGCGGCTCTCGCTGCGTCCCGTGCTGCGGAACGCGCCGCTGGTCCGGATGTGCGCCGCCGCCTCCGCCCTCGGCCTGGTGACGGTCAGCGACGCGTTCGTGTACCTGCTGCTGCAGAAACGCCTGGAGCTCGCGCCGGAGCTCTTCCCGCTGCTCCCGCTCGGCACGGCGGCGGCGTTCCTGCTGCTGGCGGTGCCGATGGGCCGGCTCGCCGACCGGGTGGGCCGGTTCCGGGTGTTCCTCGCCGGGCACGCCGTCCTGGTCGTCCTGTACGGGCTGCTGGCGCTGCCGGGCGCCGGAGGGTGGCTGGTCGCGGCGGCGCTGCTCGCGCTCGGGGTGTTCTACGCCGCCACCGACGGGGTGCTGATGGCGGCCGCCGGTCCGCTGGTCCCCGCCCGGCTGCGCACCAGCGGGCTCGCCCTGGTGCAGACCGGGCAGGCGGTGGGCCGGCTGGTCTCCTCGATGCTGTTCGGCGCCCTCTGGACGGCCTTCGGCAGCGCGGCCGGGCTGTGGGTGATGGGAGCGGGGGTCGCGGTCTGCGCCGTCGCCGCCGGATTCCTCCTGCGGAAGGGAGCGCGCGATGCCTAGAACGCGCGCGCGGGTGCTGCTCGCGGCCGTGGTGGTCCTCGCCGTCGTGGCGGCGGCCTACATCGTGTACGCCGCCCGCCGCGCCCCCCGGCCGTCCGCCGGCGCCGTGGACCTGGCCGGGAGCGGCCAGGTGCTCTTCCTGCAGGACGACAAGGTGGCCGCCGCCCCGCTCGGCGGCGGTCCCGGCGCGCGGACGGTGAGCGGGCTGACCTGCCAGCGGTTCTACGCGGCGGCGGGGACGGGCGTGTGCGTCGTCGTGCGGCCGGGCCCGGTGCCGGCGACGTACGCGGTGGTGGTGGACCGGTCGCTGAAGGAGGTGCGGCGCGTCCAGACCGCGGGGATCCCCAACCGCGCGCGGGTGTCGGCCAGCGGGCGGATGGTCTCGTGGACGGTGTTCGTCACCGGGGACTCCTACAACCGCGGCGGGTTCTCGACGTGGACCGGCATCCTGGACACCAGGACCGGCTACGCCGTGCCCAACATGGAGAACATCCAGCTCTACCTCGACGGCAGGAGGTACCGCTCGGCCGACGTCAACTACTGGGGCGTCACCTTCGCCGCCGACGACAACCGCTTCTACGCCACGGTCTCGACCCGCGGCCGCACCTATCTGGTGGAGGGCGACTACGGCAGGTGGCGGGCGCGCACGCTGCGCGAGAACGCCGAGTGCCCGTCCCTCTCCCCGGACGGCACCCGGCTGGTGTTCAAGAAGCGGGTGGCCCCGGAGGGGTCGGCCCGGCCGTGGCGGCTGCACGTGCTGGATCTCGCCACGGGGCGGGAGACGCCGCTCGCCGAGCCGGACAGTGTCGACGACCAGGCGGCCTGGCTGGACGACCGCACCGTCGTCTACGCCAAAGGGGGAGACCTCTGGTCGGTCTCCGCGGCCGGCGACGGCGTGCCCCGCCTGCTGCTGCGGCACGCCACCTCGCCGTCCGTCCCCCACGGCTCTCCCCGAGAAGGGGGCGTCAACCCCGACACGATCTCTTAATCGAACCCCGTCGGGCTGGCGCTGCGCTGGGGCGCCACCAGCGAGATCAACGCCCACCGGCGGGGGCTCCACGTCCCCGCCGCCCGGACGGGGCTCGCGGAGACCGGCCCGGTCAGTCCTCCACGGGGGTGAGGGGGCGCCAGGGGAGGGGGCTGGAGAGCATCATCATGCTGGAGGGCTGGCCGTAGGGGGCCAGGCGGTCGATCAGGTCCTCGAAGGCGGTCATCGAGGTGGTGGCGACGCGGAGCAGGCAGCAGGTGTCCCCGGTGACGCGGTGCACCTCGACGATCTCCGGCCAGGCGAGCGCCCGCTCGTCGCGCAGCACGCATCGCACGCCGTAGCACGACATGCGGATCAGGGCGCTGACCTTGCGGCCGGCCCGGCCGAGGTCGACGCGGGCGTGGTAGCCCGAGATGATCCCGCTCTCCTCCAGCCGCCTGACGCGCTCGGCCACCGCCGGCGCCGAAAGGTGCACCCGGCGGGACAGCTCGCTGTAGGACAGCCTCGCGTCCACCTGTAGTTCGGCCAGCAAGGCCCAGTCCATCGCGTCCACGGTCACGCTCCGTTACTCGGAAACCTGAAACCGGTCTGCACCTTTCATCCCGAAAGCGAAAGGGGCGAATCGCTACTGACTCATCATTTCACTAAAATTCTGTCTAAGTGAACATGGAGGTGAACTAAGGAGATGAGATGACGAGCAGGCGACTCGGCGCCCGGGTGCGGCCGGTCGGCGCGCGGCAGCGGGCCTCGCGGGCGGCGGCCAACCTCGGCGCGCCCACCCTCGACTTCACGTCCGGCACGCCCTACGACGAGTACGTGGCGGCGGGGACCCTCCACCGGCTCCAGCGGCCGGTCACCGACGTGCCCGAGGAGCGTGCGTTCCTCGTCACGACCCAGGTCATGGAACTCTACTTCGGGCTGATCCGCGAGGAGTGGCGTCTGGCGCAGCGGCTGCTGGACGCCGACGACGTCGCGGGCGCCACCGCGGTGCTGGACCGCAGCGTGCGGTACTTCGAGGCGCTCAACGCGGCCTGGCAGGGCCTCGCCTGGCTGACACCGGCGCAGTTCAACTCCTTCCGTGACGCGCTGGGGGAGGCCTCGGGCTTCCAGTCGGCGATGTACCGCCACCTGGAGTTCCTCCTGGGCAACAAGTCCGAGCCGCTGACCCGCCCGCACCGCCGCAGCCCGGAGGTCTACCAGGAGCTGCTCGACGCCCTCGCCCGGCCGAGCCTGTACGACAGCGTGCTGGCCCTGCTCGCCCGGCGCGGCTTCGAGATGCCGTCCGTGGAGGACCACAAGGCGGAGTACGTCCCGAGCCCGCTGGTCGAGGCCGCCTGGGTGAAGGTCTACGCCGAGGGCGGCCCCGGCGACGAGCTGTGGACCCTCGCCGAGACGCTGACCGACCTGTCGGAGCGGTTCTCCGACTGGCGCTACCGGCACCTGATGGCCGTGCGCCGCTCGATGGGCGCCAAGCCGGGCTCCGGCGGGTCCAGCGGGCTGACCTGGCTGGAGCGGAGCCTGCGCCGTGACGTCTTCCCCGAACTGTGGTCGGCGCGCACCGCCATGTAAGGGAACGCCCGAATCGGGTGCCTCAGACGCCTCCGACGATGTTCATGATGTTCTGTCCCACTTAACGGAATTGCGTCCCGATTCAGCGAACGGCGTCCGGTTCAGAACAGGCGTGGCGTCACCACCGACACCACCGTGGTGACCCGGTCGGTGTCGTTGTACATGCTGTGCGGCACCGTCGAACGCAGGTGGACGCTGTCGCCCGGGTACAGCCGGTGCTCGACACCGTCCACCTCGTACAGCAGCTCCCCGGACAGGACGTAGGCGAACTCCTCGCCGGCGTGCCCGTAGGCGTCCTCGCGCCGCCCACCGGGGGCGATGTGCACCAGCAGCGGCTCGAGCACGAGGTTCGGCCCCCGGGCGGACAGCATGCGGTAGGTCTGCTGGCCCGAGACGTACTCGGTGGCGGCCGTGGAGGCCCGGGTGAGGGTGAAGTGGGACGGCAGGCGCGCCACCGTCGCGCGGTCGTCGCCGCCCTGCTCGTCGTCGAAGAAGTCGGCCACGCTGCGGTCGAGGGCCGCCGCCACGCCGTTCAGCGCCGTCAGGCCGATCGAGGAGATGCCGCGCTCGACCTGGGAGAGGAACCCGATCGACAGCCCGGATCGGGTGGACAGGCCGCGCAGGGTCATACCGCGCTCCTTGCGGAAACGGCGCATGCGGGCGCCCACGGCACCCTGGCGCTCGCGGTCGTCGCGGTCGTCGCGGCCCTGGCGCTCCGATGTGGCCACCGGAAGACCTCCTCCAATCGAGCGGCCCGGCCGCGCTTTTCGGTCCGATCGAACATATTCCACAACAGGCGCGGCCCGCGTGCCAACCCGCGCCCACCGCGGCCCCGCCGCCGGCAGGCGTGAACATTTCGTGGGATAGCCCAGGCCGATCCCGGGGTAGGGAAGGCCGGGTGAAGGGCAAAGTGGACATGACCTGCGGCGATTCCTTTCCGGCCCCGGTCACCGTGGACCTCCGGCTCTCCGTCAACGGACGGCCATGTACCGTCACCGTGGACACCAGGGAGTCGCTGCTGGACACCCTGCGCGAGCGCCTCGGCCTCACCGGATCCAAGAAGGGCTGCGACCAGGGCCAGTGCGGCGCCTGCACGGTGCTGGTGGACGGCAGGCGGGTGGTGTCCTGCCTGACGCTCACCGTCGCCGTCCAGGACGCGGCGATCACGACGGTGGAGGGCCTGGGCGGCGACGACGCCCTCCATCCCCTGCAAGAGGCCTTCATCGAGCACGACGCCTTCCAGTGCGGCTACTGCACCCCCGGCCAGCTCTGCTCGGCCGCCGGGATGCTCGCCGAGGCGGCGGAGGGATGGCCCAGCCTCGTCACCCCCGGCCTGGCCGACCCCGTCCTGGACGACGACGAGATCCGCGAGCGGATGAGCGGCAACCTGTGCCGGTGCGGCGCCTACCCCAACATCGTGGCGGCGATCCGGCAGGTGGCGCGGTGAGGCCCTTCACCTACCGGCGCGCCGCCACCGCCAGGTCGGCGGTCGAGACGGCCGCCGGGTCCGCCGGGGTCATGTACCTCGGCGGCGGCACCAACCTCGTCGACCTCATGCGGCTCGGCGTCCTGGAACCGGCCACGCTGGTCGACGTCACCCACATCGCCACCGACGCCATCGAGGAGAGACCCGACGGCGGCCTGCGGATCGGCGCCGGGGTGCGCAACGGCGACCTGGCCGCCCACCCGCTCGTGCGCGCCCGCTACCCGATGCTCGCCGAGGCCGTGCTGTCGGGGGCGTCCGGGCAGGTCCGCAACATGGCGACGGTCGGCGGCAACCTGCTGCAGCGCACCCGCTGCTCCTACTTCCAGGACATCACCAAGCCCTGCAACAAGCGCCTTCCCGGCTCGGGCTGCCCCGCGCGCACCGGCGACCACCGCAACCTCGCCATCCTCGGCCACTCCGACAGCTGCGTCGCCACCCAGCCCTCCGACATGGCCGTGGCGATGGCCGCGCTCGGCGTGGTGGTCCACATCGAGGGCGCCGACGGTCCCCGCAGCCTGCCGATCCCCGGGCTGCACCGCCTCCCCGGAGACGAGCCCGACCGCGACACGCTGCTGCGGCCCGGCGACCTGATCACCGCCGTCGACCTGCCCGCCCTGCCGCTCGCCGCCCGCTCGCGTTACCGCAAGGTGCGCGACCGGGCGTCCTTCTCGTTCGCGGTGGTGTCGGTCGCGGCCGCGCTGGAGGTGTCCGGCGGCGTCGTCCGCGACTGCCGCGTCGCGCTCGGCGCGGTCGCCCACGTGCCCTGGCGGGTCGAGGTGGCGGAGGCGGCACTGCGAGGGGCGCCGGCGACCGAGGCGGAGTTCGCCCGGGCCGCCGACGCCGAGCTCGCCCAGGCGCGGCCGCTGCCGCTGAACGCCTACAAGGTGCCGCTGACCCGCAACGTCCTGGTACGCGTGCTGTCCGAGCTGGCGGAGGAGCCATGACCACGATCGAGACGAGACACGTCGGCTCCGCCCTGAATCGGGTCGACGGGCTGGAGAAGGTCACCGGCCGGGCCAGGTACGCCTACGAGCACAGCCTGCGCGATCTCGCCTACGCGGTGCCGGTGCAGGCCACCATCGCCCGCGGCGAGGTGACCCTGGTCGACACCACCGCCAAGCTCCCCGGCGTGATCGCGGTCATCTGGCACGCCAACGCGCCGCGCCTCGCCCCCTCCGACGACTCCGAGCTGGCCGTCCTGCAGTCGCCGAGGGTGGCCTACCGGGGCCAGTACGTCGCCGTCGTCGTGGCCGAGACCCTCGAGGAGGCCAAGGAGGCCGCCCGGGTGCTGCGGGTGGAGTACGCCGAGGAGGAGCACGACGTCGAGCTGCGGGCCGACCACCCCCGCGTGTACCGGCCGGGTTCCGCCGACGACCACCCCGACGAGGAGCACGGCGACCCGGACGCCGCCCTCGCGGCCGCCCCCGTCGTGGTCGACCGGACCTACAGCACCCCCGCCGAGCACAACAACCCCATCGAGCCGCACGCGACCGTCGCCGAGTGGAACCAGGACGGCCTGATCCTCTACGACTCCACCCAGGGCGCGACCATGCTGCGCAAGGCCGTCGCCGCGCTGTTCGGCATGCCGCCCGCCCACGTGCGCGTGATCTCGCCCTACGTCGGCGGCGGCTTCGGCTCCAAGGGCCGCCCCCACCCCCACGTGGTGCTCGCCGCGCTCACCGCCAAGCAGGTGGGCCGGCCGGTCAAGCTGGCCGTGACCCGCCGGGAGATGTTCGCCGTCACCGGGTACCGCACCCCGACGATCCAGCGGGTCAGGCTCGGCGCCGAACGCGACGGCCGGCTGCTCGCGATCGTCCACGACGCCTGCGAGCAGAGCTCGTCCATCGCGGAGTACGTCGAGGAGAGCGCGGCCTGCAGCCGCATGATGTACGCCGCCCCGAACCGGCGCACCACGCAGCGGCTGGTCCGGCTCGACGTCCCCACACCCTCGTGGATGCGGGCCCCCGGCGAGGCGCAGGGCATGTACGCCCTGGAGTCGGCGATGGACGAGCTGGCCGTCGCCTGCGGGGTCGATCCGATCGAGCTGCGCGTCCGCAACGAGCCGGAGACCGACCCGGGGACCGGGCTGCCGTTCAGCTCCAGGAACCTCGTGGCGTGCCTGCGGGAGGGAGCGCGGCGGTTCGGCTGGGCGGAGCGCGACCCCCGGCCGGGCGTCCGGCGCAGCGGCTCGACACTGATCGGGACCGGGGTCGCGGCCTCCACCTACCCGGTCTTCCTCGCGCCCAGCAGGGCCTCCGCCAGGGCCGAGCCGGACGGGCGGTTCACCGTCGACATCGCCGCCGCCGACATCGGCACCGGCGCCAAGACCGTCCTGACCCAGATCGCCGCCGACGCGCTGCGCGTCCCCTGCGACCGGGTGACCCTGCGGATCGGCGACAGCGCGTTGCCCGCAGCGACCCTCGCGGGCGGGTCGATGGGCACCGCCTCCTGGGGTACGGCCGTGGTGCGGGCCTGCGAGGCGCTGGCGGAGGAGCTCGGCCGGGCGGGCGGAGTCGTCCCGGCGGCCGGGCTGGAGGCGTCGGCGGACACCAAGGAGGAGGTGCGCGGGCAGGCGAAGCTGTCGCGGCACGCCTTCGGGGCCCAGTTCGCCGAGGTCGCCGTCGACGCCGACTCCGGCGAGACGCGGGTGCGGCGGCTGCTCGGGGTGTTCGCCGCGGGCCGCATCCTCAACCCCAAGACCGCGCGCTCGCAGTTCACCGGCGGGATGATCATGGGCATGTCGATGGCGCTGCTGGAGGAGAGCCTCATGGACCCGCGGTTCGGCGACTACCTCAACCGTGACCTGGCCCAGTACCACATCCCGGTGAACGCCGACGTGCGCGACATCGAGGCCGTCTGGATCGAGGAGGACGACCCGCACCTCAACCCCATGGGGGCCAAGGGCATCGGGGAGATCGGGATCGTCGGCACCGCGGCGGCGGTCGCCAACGCCGTGTACCACGCGACCGGCACCCGGATCCGGGATCTGCCGATCCGGCTGGACAAGCTGGTGCGCTGAGCGCGGGCATGAACGTGTTCGGGCTCTTCCGGCGTCCCGCCCACCGGCTTGCCGACGCGGCCCCCGGCTGGCTGGTGGAGACCGTGCGCCCGGTGCCCGCCCGGCCGGACCGGGCGGCGATGCTGCGCGTGGCCGCCTCGATCACCGGCCCGCTGCTCGCCGGCCTGGCCGCCGGGGGGATCACGCTCGGCCTGCTGCCGTCCATGGGGGCCATGGCCGCCGCGCTGGCCGACCGCGGCGGGTCCTACCGCACCCGGGTCCTGCGCATGGGCGCGGCCGGCCTCGGCGGCGCCACTGGGTTCGTGATCGGGCACTCCTTCTACGGCGCCGGCTGGTGGGGCGTGGTCGTCGTGGTGCTGGTCTCGGTGCTGTCCGCCCTGGTCAGCACGGGTGGCGCCGTGGGGTCGCTGTACGGGCTGCAACTGCTGGTCATGACGGTCATCGGCATCGGGGTGCCGTTCCGCGAGTCGCCCCCCGCGGGCGCGCTCGCGGTGCTGATCGGGGCGCTGTGGGCCGTCGTGCTGCCCCTGGCGGGCTGGCCGCTGCGCCCGCGCGGCGCCGAGGAGGACGCCGTCGCGGCGGTGTACCGGGAGCTCGCCCGGGTGATCGAGCGGCCTCCCCGCCCCGGCCAGGCCGAGATGCCGGACGCCGCGCTGAAGCAGGGCTACGACACCGTGCTCGGCGCCCGCTCTTCGGCGATGGGACCCGATTCCGAGCGCACCCGGCTGATCGCCCTGCTCAACCAGGCGTCCCAGATACGCAACGCCCTGATCTCCCTGGCCCAGGAGGGGCGCCGGCCGCCGCCGGAGGTCGCCGACGCGGTCCGCTCGGTGGCCGAGGCCCTGCTGGGGGAGGGACGCCCGGCCCGGCTTCTGTGGTGCGAGGCCGCCTCCCCGGCGTTGCGCGCCCTGCGGTCGAGCGTCGAGGGGGCCGTGGAGCTGGTCACCGGTGGTGAGATCACGGCCGACCAGCTCCCCTACGAGCGGGTGGGGCACGCCGCCCGGCTGCGCGCGGTGTGGCGGCGCATGACGCACGGCCACATGGCCCGCCTCTACACCTTCCGGCTGGCCCTGTGCATGGGCGTGGCCGCCGCGGTGAGCGAGCTGCCCTGGATCCAGCGGTCGTACTGGGTGATGCTCACCGTCGCCCTGGTGCTCAAGCCGGACTTCGGCTCGGTCTTCGCGCGGGCCCTGCAGCGGGGGCTCGGCACGGTCGTCGGCGCGCTGATCGGCACCGCCGTGCTGGCCGTGGTGCCGTACGGCCCGATGATCCTGATCCCCATCGCGATCTTCGCGGCGCTCCTGCCGTACGGGCTGCAGCGCAACTGGGGGCTGATGTCGACCTTCCAGGCGCCGCTGGTGGTGCTCCTGGTCGACCTGCTCACCGGCCTCGGCCCGAAGCTCGCGGAGATCCGGCTGGTGGACACGCTGATCGGCTGCGCCGTCGTCCTGCTCGCCGGCTACCTGCCGTGGCCCGCGAGCTGGCACGCCCACGTCGGGCCCACGTTCGCCGACGCGGTCGCCGCCACCGCCGGCCACCTGCGGCACGCCTTCCACCCCGGCTGTCCCCGGCGCGCCCTGCACGAGCGCAAGGCGATGGACGCGCTGGCGGACCTCCGCACGGTGTTCCAGCGGGCCGTGACCGAGCCGCCCGTGGTGAGCAGGCGCGTCACCACCTGGACGCCCGCGATGACGGCCCTGGAACAGGTGGCGGACGCCACCGCCGCCACCGTCTCGCGTACCGGCCACGGCGCGCCGCCGCCGGCGGAGGAGAGCGTGCAGGCGGCGGTGAAGGCGCTGGACGGCATCGCCGACGCCGTCCGCACCGGCCAGCCGGTCGGCGAGCAGCCCGAACTCCCCGACGACCCGGCCCTCGAGGGGGTCGTCACCGCCGTGCGCGCCCTGTGCGACACCCTGTCGGAGAAGGCCGCCCGCTAGCCGGCCTTGTCCGGTGCCGGGTCTTGCCATATTTCCCTCATTTGCGGTAGGAAATATGGCATGCGCTCCGGAGTCATCCCGTGACCTCCCCCGTCTCCTTCCACCCCGATCCCGCCGCCGAGCCCGCCCTCCCGCCCGCCGGGGCCGGCGAGGAGGAGGCCGCGGTGAGGGAGGGCCGGCACCGCCGGACGGCCGGATACCGCAGGGCCGGTGTGCGGGTGCTCTCGCTCGTCGTGCTCCTGGCCCTGTGGCAGCTGGCGGCCGCCCTGACCCGCAATCCGTCGTTCATCCCTCCGCCGCGCGCGGTCTGGCACCAGCTGGTGCTGACCTCCACCGTCCACGACGGGATCAGGGGCTACAGCGGCCATCTGCTGATCGAGCACCTCGGGGTGAGCCTCCGCCGCATCCTCGCCGGATCGCTGCTCGGCGTGGCGGCGGGACTGGCGCTGGGCGTGGTCATGGGCACCGTTCCCTGGATCCGCGTGGTGGCGGAGCCGCTGGTCACCTTCGTGCGTGCGCTGCCACCGCTGGCGTACTTCAGCCTGCTGGTGATCTGGTTCGGCATCGACGAGACCCCCAAGATCTGGCTGCTCACCATCGCGGCACTGCCACCGGTCGCCGTCGCCACCGCCTCGGCGGTGTACGGGGCACCAGAGGGGCTGGTCGAGGCCGCCCGGGCCCTCGGCGCCAGGCGATGGGACCTCACACGCGACGTCGTGCTGCCCAACGCGCTGCCGGAGATCTTCACCGGCGTGCGCCTGGCCGTCGGCATCGCCTACTCGTCGGTGGTCGCCGCCGAGACCATCAACGGCGTGCCCGGCATCGGCGGCATGGTGCGCGACGCCCAGCGTTACCTGCAGACCGACGTCGTGGTGCTCGGGCTGTTCGCCATCGGACTGTCCGGCCTGCTCATCGACGCCGCGCTGCGCGCCGCCGAGAACAAGCTCGTCCCCTGGCGCGGCCGCGTCTGAGCCCCGCCGCACCACAGAAGGAAGCCCCCATGGTACGACCACGCCTGCGCCGCCTGCTCCTGCTCACCGCCGCCGCCCTGACCGCGGCCGCCCTGACCGCCTGCGGCGACGGCACCGCCTCCCGCGGGGCCGCGGACGCGGGCGGCGGTACGGGCGGCAAGACCATCCGCATCGCCTACCAGGCCTTCCCCAGCGGCGACCTGATCGTCAAGAACAAGCGGTGGCTGGAGGAGTCGCTGCCCGGCTACCGGATCACCTGGACGAAGTTCGACTCCGGCGCGAGCATCAACACCGCGTTCGTCGCGGGCAGCGTCGACATCGCGGCCATCGGCTCCAGCCCGGTCGCCCGAGGCCTGTCGGCGCCGCTCCACATCCCTTACCAGGTGGCGTTCGTCCTCGACGTCGCCGGCGACAACGAGGCGCTGGTCGCCCGGAACGGCACCGGCACGGCGTCCGTCGCGGATCTGCGCGGCAAGAAGGTCGCCAGCCCCTTCGCCTCCACCTCCCACTACAGCCTCCTGGCGGCACTGGAGAAGGCGAAGGTCCCCGAGTCGGCGGTGAACATCGTCGACCTGGAGCCCCAGGACATCCTCGCCGCGTGGACACGCGGTGACATCGACGCCGCCTACGTCTGGCTGCCGGTGCTCGACACCCTCAAGAAGAACGGCAAGGTGCTGATCAGCAGCCGTCAGCTCGCCACGGCCGGCAAGCCGACGCTCGACCTCGGCGTGGTGTCCACCGCCTTCGCCGGAGCCCACCCCGACGCCGTGGACGCCTGGCGCAAGGCCGAGGCCAGGGCGCTCACCCTCATCGCGAGCGATCGGAACGCCGCTGCGGCCTCCGTCGGCGCCGAGCTCAACCTCAGCCCCGCCGACGCGGCGAACCAGCTCTCCCAGGGGGTCTTCCTCTCCCCGGCCGACCTCGCCGGCCCCGAATGGCTCGGCACACCCGGCAAAGTGGGCGGGCTGGCCCATGACCTCCTCAGCGCCGCCGAGTTCCTCAAGAGCCAGCAGAAGATCGACGCGGTGCCCGACCTGGCCACCGTCGAGAAGGCGATCTACACCAAGGGACTGCCCGATGTCCTCTCCTGACGCCGCCGGCCCGGCCGAGGACGCCCCCGCCGTGGAGGTGCGCGACGTCCGGCACGTCTACGGCCGCGGAGCGGACGCCGTCACGGCACTCGGGCCGCTCACCCTCACGGTCCCGCGTGGGGCGTTCCTCGTGCTCGTCGGCGCCTCCGGGTGCGGCAAGAGCACACTGCTGCGCCTCATCGCCGGATTCGAGCCGCCCACGTCCGGGTCGGTCCGCGTGGCGGGCGAGGCCCCGGCCCCCGGCAGGAGCGCCGGCGTCGTCTTCCAGCAGCCCCGGCTCTTCCCCTGGAAGACGGCCGGCGGCAACGTCGAGCTGGCCCTGCGCTACGCCGGAGTGCCCCGTGAGCAGCGCCCGGACCGGGCGGCCGAGCTGCTGGAACGCGTGGGCCTGCGCGACGTCGCGGGGCGCCGGATCTGGCAGATCTCCGGAGGCCAGCAGCAGCGCGTCGCCATGGCGCGGGCGCTGGCGGCGGACAACCCGCTGCTGCTGCTCGACGAGCCCTTCGCCGCCCTGGACGCCCTCACCCGCGAGCGCCTGCAGGAGGACCTGCGCCGGGTCGGTGCCGAGACCGGCCGTACCTGCGTCTTCGTCACACACAGTGTCGAGGAGGCGGTGTTCCTCGGCAGCCGCGTGGTGGTCCTCTCCCGCCGGCCGGGACGGATCGCGCTGGACGTCGAGGTCGGGCTGCCGCGCACCGGGCTCGAACCCGAGGAACTGCGCGCGCTCCCGGAGTACGCGTCCCTGCGCGCCGCCGTCGGCCACGCCGTCCGCGCCGCCGCCTGACCGAGCCGAACCGCCCACCAGCGAAAGGGACCCAGATGACGTCCACCTCCGAACACCCCCTCGCCGAGCTGACGCTGGACCCGCTCGGCCCGGCCTTCGGCGCCGAGGTCGCCGGGCTCGACCTCGCCACCGCGACCGACGCAGAGCTGGCCGCCGTCCGCGCCGCCCTCGTCGACCGCAAGGTGCTGTTCTTCCGGGGCCAGACCCTCGACGCCGACGGCCAGGTGGCGCTCGGGCGGCGCCTGGGCGAGCTGACCGCGTCCCACCCCGTCGTCGGGGCCCTGGACGACGACCACCCCGAGATCTATCCCATCGACAGCGCCGACAACGGCTTCGCCGACGTCTGGCACACCGACGTGACGTTCATGCCGCGCCCGCCGATGGGCTCGATCCTGCGTGCGGTGAGCCTGCCGCCGTCGGGTGGCGACACCAACTGGGCCGACGCCCAGCTGGCGTACGAGTCGCTGTCGGCGCCGGTCCAGAGGCTGGTGGACCAGCTGACCGCCGTGCACGACGGCAACCGCGAGTTCGGCTACTACCTGGCCCAGCGGCGCGGCGGCAGAGGAAACCTGTGGGACGGTGAGGTGGTCACCCGCCTGGAACCGGTGGAGCATCCGGTGGTCCGCGTGCACCCCGAGACCGGCCGCAAGGGCATCTTCGTCAATCCCGGGTTCACCTCCCACATCGTCGGCGTCTCGGAGGCCGAGAGCCGTGGCATCCTCGACCTGCTCTACGCCCACCTGACCAAGCCCGAGCACATCGTCCGCCACCGGTGGCGGGCCGGTGACGTGGCGATGTGGGACAACCGGAGCACCGCGCACTACGCCAACCGCGACTACGGCTCCGCCCACCGGGTCATGCACCGCATCACCCTGCGCGGCGACCGGCCGTACGGCCCACTGGAGCGCCCCGGTCACGCCGCCTCCCGGTGACCCGGTAGGAGCCGCCCCCTCCGCCCTCGCCCGGCACGTGCGCCAGGACCACGGCGAAGTCCTGGGCGGGGTCGGTGTACCAGCGGGTCACGGTGAAGCCGGCGCGTCCGAGCTCGTGCTCCAGGCGGTACCGGTGGAACTTGACGCTGATCTCCGTGCGCATCTCCTCGCCGGCCGCGAAGCCGATGTCCAGGCCGAGGTCGCGCAGGCGCACCCGCATGCGCTGCCGGGCGCGCAGCCGCATCTCGACGCGGTGCCGCCCGGCGTCGTACAGCGCCACGTGCTGGAACGCCCGCGGGACGAAGTCCGCGCCCAGCTCGCGGTTCAGCACCGCGAGGACGTTGCGGTTGAACGCCGCGGTCACCCCGGCCGCGTCGTCGTAGGCCGCCACCAGCCGTCCGGTGTCCTTCACCAGGTCCGCGCCGAGCAGGAGCGCGTCGCCGGGGACGAGGGTGGCCCGCAGCTCGCGCAGGAACGAGGCCCGGGCGTCGTCGTCGAGGTTCCCGATCGTCCCGCCGAGGAAGACGACCAGCCTGCGGCCGAAGGCCGGCAGCAGCGCCAGATGCCGCTCGAAGTCCGCGCACACCGCCCAGACGGCCAGGGCGGGGTGGTCCTCGGCCACCCGGCGGGCGGCGGCGTCCAGCGTGACCGCGTCGACGTCGACGGGCGAGTACGTCTTGAGGGTGCCCGCCGCGCTCAGCGCGTCCAGCAGGATCACGCTCTTCTCGCTGGTTCCCGAGCCCAGCTCGACCAAGGTCTCCGCCGCCGTCAGCCGGGCGATCTCGGCGGCGTTCTCGCGCAGGACGGCCGTCTCGCGGCGCGTCTGGTAGTACTCCGGCAGCCGGGTGATCCGCGTGAACAGCTCGCTTCCCGTGGCGTCGTAGAACCACTTGGGCGGCAGCCACTTGGGCGTCGCGGTGAGCCCGGCCCGGGCGTCGCGGGCGAGGGCCGCGCGGAGGTCGCCGGGCTCGAGGTGACGGGCGGTGTAGTGGAACGGCAGAGGGATCTGTGTGACCGACACTCGGGCCTCCTTGTGTGACGGTGGGACGGGGGCTGGGATCGGTGCCGCGGACCGGTCAGAGCGGGTCCACCCTTACGCCGCCGGGGCCGGCGTGGACGATGTGCCGGTCGGGGACCGCGCACCAGCCGGGCCGATCGTCCAGGGGCTCGCTCGCGACCAGCAGCCCCTCTCCCCGGTGGGTGAAGAGCGTCTCGTTCCAGGCGGTCGCCACGACGGCGCCGCCGTCGGCCACCAGCAGGTTCAGCCGCGCGTCCGGGTCGGCGGCGGCGGCGCCGGTGACCACGTCGGCCACCGCGTCGGCCAGCCCGCCGCCGGAGGCGAGCCGCGCGAAGACCGCCGCCGCCAGCCACGCCGAGTCGCAGACGCTCTCGGGTTCACGGCCGTCGGCGAGGTCCCTGACGGCCTTGCGCTCCACCCGCCCGTTGTGGCTGAGCAGCCACCGCCCCTCCGAGAAGGGCGCGGTGGCCGACTCCTCCACCGGCATCCCGGGGGTCGCCGACCGTACCGCGGCGACCAGGCAGGCCGACCGGGCGCAGGTGGCGAGGGCGGGCACGTTGGCGTCGGTCCAGATGGGGACCGTGCGGCGGTAGCGCACCGGCTCCTCCAGTCCCGGGTCGTACCAGCCGAACCCGAAGCCGTCGGCGTTGACGCGGCCGCACCGCTGCAGGCGGGGCGCGTACGACTGCCGCAGCAGGCCGTGGGCGGGCTCCAGGAGCAGCGGCCCCAGCCGGCGGGGAGCGCCGAGCCAGGCCGCGTGGCGGCACATCTAGACCTCCTCCGGCGCGGCGGAGCGCGCGCACCGGAACCCCGCGAAGATCTGCCGCCGGGACGGATAGTCCCAGTTGCGGAAGGTGGTCCTGATCGCGACCGGGTGCGTGGCCCACGACCCGCCGCGCAGGACACGGTAGGTGTGGCCGAAGAACACCTCGCTGTACTCCCGGTAGGGGAAGCTGCGGAAGCCGGGATAGGGCTCGAACCACGAGGCGGTCCACTCCCAGACGTCCCCGATCATCTGCTCGGCGCCGTAGGCGCTCGCCCCGGCCGGGTAGGCGCCCACCGGCGCGGGCCGCGAGGCGCGGTGGCCGAGGTTGGCGTGCCCCGGCCCCGGCTCGGCGTCCCCCCAGGGGTGGGCGCGCGCCCGGCCGAGGTCCGGATCCCAGCCGCAGGCCTTCTCCCACTCGGCCTCGGTGGGCAGCCTGCGGCCCGCCCAGCGCGCGTAGGCGTCGGCCTCGTACCAGCTGACGTGCTGCACCGGCTCGTCCGGCGGAACGGGCTCGGCGCGGCCGAAACGCAGCCGCCACCAGCGGCCGCCGTCCGGTGCCCAGAACAGCGGCGCGCGCACCTTCCTCGCGGCCCGCCAGCGCCAGCCCGCCGGCGACCACCAGCGCGGGTCGGCGTACCCGCCGTCCTCCATGAACGCCAGGTAGGCCCCGTTGGTGACCGGGAACCGGTCGATCCAGAACGCCGGCAGGCGGACCCGGTGCGCGGGCCTCTCGTTGTCGTAGGCCCAGGGGCAGGCGCCGGTGCCGACGCGGAACGGGCCGGCCGGGACGAGCACCTCGCCCGCGTCGCCGGGCCGCCCGGGCGGCAGGTCGCCGTCGCCCACCAGGCCGGGCCGTCCGGCCAGTTGCAGGGTCGCCAGCATGGTCTCGGCGTGCTGGTGCTCGTGCTGCAGGACCAGCCCGAAGGCGTACCCGTCCAGGGCCATCGGGTCCGGGGCGGCCAGGTCGGCGGCGTCGAGCACGTCGAGGACCCGGCCGCGCACCCCGGCGATGTACGCGCGCGCCTCGGCCGGCGGCAGCAGCGGCAGGCGCGGGCGCTCCCGCCGGGGGTGGGCGAAGGCGTCGTACAGCTCGTCGATCTCCGGGCGGAGCGGGGTGACGCCGGCGAGCTCGCGCAGCACCCACAGCTCCTCGTAGTTGCCGACGTGCGCCAGGTCCCACACCAGCGGCGACATCAGCGTGGAATGCTGGCGCACCAGCAGTTCGTCGTCGGCGTCGGTGTAGGCCAGCGACCGGGCGCGCACCTGCTCCAGGCGCGCGGCGATCAGCTCCTTGCCGCGCCAGGCGCAGGCGCGGTCGGCGGGGGCGGCGGACGGTTCCCGGTTCCCGGCGGCGCCGTCCGGGGGCGCGCCGGGCCGCGGCTCGCGGGCGCTCACGCCGGTACCTCCTCGTCGAGCCACCCCGGGACGGGTACGCCCCGCTCGTGGCAGGCCAGCAGGTCGAAGGCGGGGGAGCGGCCCGGTGTCACGTAGCGGTCGGCGAAGGCCTCGACCTCGGCCACCAGCGCCGGATCGGCGCCGAGCCGGGGCAGCGCCGCGGCGGCGGCGCGGAAGCAGGCCTCGGCCGCCCGCCGCAGCCGCGGGTCCCCGAGGCCGGCGTGCGCCGCCTGCCACCAGCGGCCGGCGAAGGGCTCGGCCTC
>NZ_JAHDTF010000006.1 GCF_018531465.1 Sphaerisporangium fuscum | reverse complement strand
TCGCCCAGGGCCTCCCCGGCGGCGCGGTCGTCCAGTACGAGCGCGCAGGTCACCGCCGCGCAGACCGGCCACCACCTCGGGTGCTGGGCGTCCAGGTAGCGGATCTCCAGCCAGCGGCGCGGCCGTACCGGCGGGAAGACGGTGGTGGCGTGGTAGGCCAGATCGGCGGTGGTGGGCGGATGTCCTCCCATGCGGGGCATGCCGATCCAGTCGGCGAAGGTCGGGCCGCCGGTGGCGGGGCGCCGCCTCGCGCCCTTCGGCCGGGCGAGCATGAGCCGCGCGTCCATGAGGTACCGCGCCCAGGCCTCGGCGGGATCACCGTCCCACACGACCGGCCGGGTCCGTGTGTGATCGAGGTGCAGCCATACGGCCTGCCGGCCGGAGGCCCAGCCGCAGGGCCGCGAGCGGTGGAGCGGCGAGTTCGCGAACGCGGCGTTCAGCACCGGGCCGAAGTCGTGGGCCCGCTCCCAGCGGACCCGCGGCCGCCCGCCGAGGTCCACGTTCACCTGCACCGAGGCGGTCTGGCACATCATCATCGGCCCGTACGGCACGCCGAGCAGGTCGGCCATCGCCTCGTACCTCGGCGAGCGGAGCTGGCGCAGGGGCGGGCGCACGGGGTCGAGCCCGGTCCCCGCGAGCACGAGGCCCGACTGCCGCAGGGCGGCCCGCGCGGCCTCGACGTCCTCGGCCAGACCGGACAACGCCTGGGGGAGGGGGCCGGGCGGGCCGGAGAACTCCACTTGCCCGCCGGGTTCGAAGCTGAGGGCACTCCCATGGGGGAGGATCGGGAGCGCGGCCCTGATCTCTGCTATCCGGACGTTCCTGGACGGGTCGCCACGGTCGAAGACCAGGAATTCGAGCTCAACCCCGGTCGCGTCGCCGGGCGTGCCCTCGAAGCACCGCCGCGCGAACCTCTCCACGTCGGCGAGCCCGCGGACCCGCGTGTCATCGTTCTCCGTACCGATCATGGACCCTCCTGCGCCGAGGTTCACGGAGCCGTGGGACCTCCCGTTGGCGTGCGTGCCGAGAACGTGAAGGGTTGGGAGCGTGAGATGCGCCGGGCGGGCGGGACGCTGCTGCTAAGCAAGTCGTACCCGCCAATTCTCCGCATGAAGCTCAAAAGCGATGATCGGCTCAAAAGGGACGATTAGCCCATAAATCCGGCGGCGGGTGGCGAATCTCCGCGTGGGACGTTGTCCACATCCGGCCAGCCGAGGGGAGCCCAACCCGGCGAGGAGGGGCGGCCCGCCCCGATGAAAGCGCAGGTCGCTCCGGCGATCAGCTTGTCAAGCACTTCCCGTGCGCCTCCTGGGGCGGCGGGGGCGCAGGTGAAACCAGTGGTTGAACACAGAGAGTGCTCGTGTAGATACTCCTCGTGTCGAATCCTGAAGGCCCCCACCCTCCCTGCCGGCACCCCTCCGCGCCCCCTGGCGGACGCCGGTCACGGCTGGTGGGAACGATCCAAGGAGGAGCAATGAACACCAAGAAGCTCTGGGCGGTCGGGCTGGCCGTCGCCGCCGGTTGCGCGGGGCTCGGCACGGTCGCCGCCGCCTCGGCGTCGCAGGCCGCGCCCGCCCCCCACAAGGCCGACTTCACCGGATACCAGCTGGTCACCCTGCCGAACGCCAACGTCCCGAACTTCCAGCGCCGCGTCGTCTACTGCCCGCCCGGCAAGCGCGCGGTGGGCGGCGGCGGGGAGGCCCGGGGCAACGGGGCGATCCTCGTCGGCAGCTTCCCCACCGACCAGGCGAACGGCTGGATCGTACTGGGCCGCCAGGACGGCTACGGCGACGTCGGCATCAGCGCCTTCGTCATCTGCGCCAACGCCAGCTGACACCGAGATCGATCCACTGTGAAGGCTCCACGAGCGGCCGGCGAGCGGCCCTCGTGGAGCCGGAAAGCGACCGCCGGCGGTACCGGGACCGCCGGCGGTCGCCGTGTTCCGTGCCTCGCCGCTTCGACCGCCGGCCTGTCAGGGGTCGAGGGTCGCGGCGTCGTCGAGGCGGGGGACGGCTCCGGCGGTGAGCCAGTCGCGGGCCTGGGCGATGTGCTCGTCGGTGAGCCCCGTACCGGGGTCGACCGCCACCAGGAGGAACTCGCCCACGCCGGGATGGTCCATGAGGTACTGCCAGTCCGGGGTGCCGAGGCTGTCGTCGAACCACACGAACGGCCGCCCGGCGACGTACTCGGCCACGTGGCGGGTCTTGAAATGCTCTCCGGCGCGGCTGCCCGGGTCGCCGTTCACCGCGATCACCGGCAGCGGAGGCAGGCCGATGCGCGGGGCGATCTGGAGGTTGGCCTGCTCCTCCCAGGTCGTGGCCCAGGCGAGCTCGGCCCCGGTGTCGCGGGCGAGCGCGGACAGCTTGTGACCGTGCCGGGCGTTCAGCAGGACGGTGTACGCCTGCCCGTCGACGACGCATTGGTGACGCCGGAGCCGCAGCGTGTGCCGCCGGGCGGGGTTGAGCACCCCGTCCACGTCCAGTAGTACCAGGGGACGCTTGCTCACGTGCCGCTCCTCGGTCGTCGGTGCTGCATGCCATGATGCCGCCCGCACCGGCCCCTCTTCCAACTCCGGGAGCTCACCCGCCCCACCTTGAACGCATCCCGCCCGCCGCCGCGTATCACCCGGTGATCCCTTCGAGGTCGTCCCCCTTCGCGGCGATCCAGGCGCCGGTGTGCCGCGAACAACCTGTGTCCGTTACCGGCGCCGGCGAGTGAGGAGCGCGCATGAGGCCGAGACGGGCCGTGCCCCTGGGGGACGGCCGGCACGACGGGCCCGGGCTGGAGACGCTGCTGGAACAGGTGGCGCGCGGCGACCGGCCGGCGTTCGAGCACGTGTACGACAGGGTGGCGGGCCCGGTGTACGGGATCGCCCTGCGGGTGCTGCGCGATCCGGCCCAGGCCGAGGAGGTCGCCCAGGAGGTCCTGGTCGAGGTGTGGCGGAGCGCGGCGCGCTTCGACCCCTCGCGCGGCTCGGCGATGTCGTGGGTGATGACGATCGCCCACCACCGCGCGGTCGACCGGGTCCGCGCGGCCGAGGCGGCGGCCGACAGGGAGACCCGCGTCGCCCGCCTCGGCGCGCAGCGTCCCTACGACGAGGTGGCCGAGTCGGTCGAGACGAGGCTGGAGTGGGAACGGCTGCGCCGCTGCCTGGGCGGGCTGACGCCGCTCCAGCGGGAGTCCGTCACCTACGCCTACTACGGCGGCTACACCTACCGGCAGGTCGCCGAGCTGCTGAAGGTGCCGCTGGCGACGGTCAAGACCAGGATGCGCGATGGTCTCATCCGCATGCGCGACTGCCTGGGGGTGGAGCGATGAGCCGCGACCCGCACACGCTCGCGGGAGCCTACGCCCTGCACGCCGTGGACGACCCGGCCGAGCGTGCGGGCTTCGAGGAGCACCTGGGCCGGTGCGAGGAGTGCGCCGAGGAGGCCCGGGAACTGCGCGAGGCGGTGGCGCGGCTGGGGGCCGCCGTCGCCGTCGAGCCTCCTCCAGGGCTGCGGGCCCGGGTCATGACCGAGATCGCCCTGGTACGCCAGGTGCCTCCGGTCACCGCCCCGGTGCCGGCCGTCCCCGGCGGTGGGCACGCCGGCACCTCGGAGACCGGGTACGCGGGCGGCTCGGCCGCCCGGGGCGGCGGGCGGCGGTCGCGCAGGGCGCCCCGGCGTCCGTGGTGGCCCCGCGCCGTCACCGGTCTGGCCGCCGCGTGCCTGGCCGCGGCGGTGGGGCTCGGGATCGTCACCGTCCGCGAGCGGGACGCGCTCGACCGGGAGCGCGCCGGCGGCCGGGCGATCGCCGCCGTCCTCGCCGCGCCGGACGCCCGCACCGTCACCGGGAAGGCGGGGCGGGGCGTCAGCGCCAAGGTGGTGGTGTCGCGGTCGCAGGGGAGGATGGTGTTCCTCTCCTCGGGGCTGGCGGCGCCGCCGGAGGGCAAGATCTACCAGCTGTGGCGGATCGGCCCGGGCGGCGCGGTCCCCGACGAGGTGACGCGGCCCGACGCCGCCGGCCGTACACCCCCCGTGCTCCTCGGGCGGGTCGGGGACGCCACCAAGGTCGCGGTCACGGTCGAGCCGGCGGGCGGGTCGAAGCAGCCCTCCACCACGCCGTTCCTGGTGATGAAGCTGCCCGCTACCTGAGGCAGGCCGGGGAGGTCCACCCCACCCAGCCGGAGGCGGCGGCGGGCCGCCAGCCGGCCGGGTGCCCCGGCCACGACGTCTCCGGCGCGCCGCCCGCCTCGGGTTCCGGCACGATGACCGTGCAGGTTCCCGCCGGCGGGGCCTGGTGGGCGGTGTCGAAGTTCAGCCGCAGCCTTGTCCACTCCACGCGGTAGGACAGTGGCAGCCACGCCCACCACGACACCTGGCGGTCCACCACCACGCCGCCGCGGCGGACCAGCGGGTCCGGGACGGGAGGCCGCGCCGGTCCGTCGAAGGTGCCGCCGGCCACGAACGCCAGGTTCACCGCGACGAGCGCCAGAGCGGGCAGCGGGCCCCGCCGTCCCGCCGGGAACGCCGCGGACGGGCGGGAGACGGCCGTGCCGGGCGGGGACGGGCGCCGGAGCCCGACCAGGGACGCGGCCGTCAGGACCGCCAGCAGGGCGAGCGCGGCCGCCGACGCGGGCGCCATGCGCAGCGCGTCGTGGGAGCGGGTCAGGAAGGACACCTCCGGGAAGTCGAAGGCGATGAAGTTGTAGGTCCGGATCCGGTCGCCCGCGTACACGGCCGCGACCGCGCCGGTCACGACCAGCAGCCCCGCCGACGCCGCCGCGTACCGCAGGGCCTCCCGCCGCCCCGCCCGGGCCAGCGCCGCCAGCCCCAGCAGGGCGAGGACGACCGCCACGCACGTCAGGTACCGGCCGTAGGCGTAGTTGCCGACCCGGTGCTCGTCCGGCAACGCGGCCGAGGAGGCGTAGGCCACGGCCGCCGTGAGCAGCAGCAGCGCGAGAAGCGTCACGCGGGTCGCGGGAGGGGTGCGGCGGCGCAGCGCCGCCGCGGTGGCGACGGCGATCCCCACCCCCGCCAGGCCCCAGGTTCCGACGACGAGGTACCACACCTGGCCGGCCGCCCCGCAGATCGCCCAGGCCTGGCCGTCGAGGCCGGTCAGCCGCGTCCCCAGCAGAGCGGAGAGGTCGCGCGGGCCGCCGGGATAGATCGCCGCCCGCACCGCTCCGTTGAGCACCTGCGCCCCCGCCGCCGTCACGGCGGTCACCGCCACCGCGGCCAGGGCCGCGCGGCGGGGCACCCACCGCCGTACCAGGACGAAGGCCACGATCAGCACGTGGACGAACAGCAGCACGCTTCCGCGCATGTGCACGGCGAAGCCGTACCCGGCCAGAGCGCCCGCCAGCGCGCCGGCCCGCGCCGAGCCCGACCGCGCGAAGGCGTGCAGGGCGAGGAGCCAGCCGAGGACGAGCGTCGGAAGGACCGCGTCCGTGAGGGCCATCTGGCCGAACACCATGGTGGCGGGGAGCAGGGCGGCGGCGAAGGCGAGCGCGCACGCCGCCCACCGGCCCGGGACGAGTCCCTGCGGCGCCAGGCGGCGCAGCGCGAGGAAACCGAGGGGGAACAGCGCCGCCCCGATGAGCGCGTTGACCGCGACGACGAGCCGGTAGGCGAGCGCCGGGTCGTGGACGAACCAGAAGATCGGCGTCAGGACCAGGGGGTAGCCGCCCTGGTAGAACGTGCTGCCGCTCAGGTCCGCCCCCGGGCCGCCCGCCAGCCACCGGGCCGCCACCAGGTACCCGACCTCGTCGGGGTTGGCCACCGGCCCGGTACGCCATCGGGCCAGCCACAGCCTCAGCAGCACGTGCGCGATCCACCCCGCCGCCAGCACCCACCGCAGCCGCGAGGCCGCGGCGGGCGGGGCCGCGGCGGGCGGGGCCGAGGGGGGCGGCGATACCGGACGTGTGGTGGTGAGAGTCATGCCAGAGAGGCTCTGGCGGGGTTTCGACCGGATCTTCCGCGAAATATCCGGGATTGGTGACATTGCGGCGGCCCGATTCGGATGGTCGAAATAATGACCACCGTGGCCAGCATCGTGTTCGTGGAGGACGACCCGCTCATCCGGGCGTCGGTGGAGTTCGCCCTCTCCCGGCAGGGGCACAGCGTGACCTCGCGCACCACCGGGGAGGAGGGGCTCGAGTGCATCCGGGCCCGCCGCCCCGAGATCGCGGTCCTCGACGTCATGCTGCCGGGAATCGACGGCATCGAGGTGTGCCGCAGGATCCGCCGCACCGACACGTTGCCCGTCATCCTGCTGACCGCGCGCGGCGACGACCTCGACGTCGTCCTCGGCCTGGAGGCGGGCGCGGACGACTACATCGTCAAGCCCATCGAGCCCCGCGTCCTCGACGCCCGCATCCGCGCGGTGCTGCGGCGCGCGGAGACCTCCCACGGGGACATCTCGACCTACGGCGACCTCGTGGTCGACCGGGGGGCGCTGAAGGTGACCAAGCACGGCAAGGACGTGCGGCTCACTCCGACCGAGCTGCGGCTGCTCCTGGCGCTGACCCGCCGTCCCGGGCTTGCGCTGACCCGCCAGCAGCTCCTCGCCGACGTGTGGGAGCTCACCTACCCGGGGGACTCGCGGATCGTCGACGCGTGCGTGCAGCGCATCCGCGCCAAGATCGACGACGAGCCGTCACGGCCAGGGTACATCGAGACCGTGCGCGGCTTCGGCTACCGGTTCGTCGCGCCATGACCGTGACGAAGGGGCGCGCCGAACCGGACCACAGCCCTCGGACCTCGCGCTTCGCCGCGCTCAGGCCCCTGGTGGCCGTGCTGACGCGGGCCGCGGGCCGGGTACGCACGGTGGCCGGGAGAGCGCGGGCCCTGAAAAGGGGCGCCGGGGCGCCGAACCGCCGAGGCGGCCTGTCGCTGTGGCGGGCCGGGCTGCGGCTGCGGCTGGTCGCGGGGTTCGTCGTCGTCGCGGTGCTGTCGTCGGCGGCGGCCTCCTGCATCGCCTACTTCCTCATCCAGCGTTCCATGATCGACCGGACGCAGGCGAACGTGATCGGGGAGTTCAAGAACACGCTCGGCAGGTCGGTGCCGGCGGACATGGAGGCGTGGAGCAGCGGCTTCAGCAGTCCGGGGATCTCTTATCTGCAGCAACTGAAGTCGGCCCTCAGCGTGCAGGGGCGCTACGACGTCAAGCTCGCGCAGGTGCGGGACGGCAACATCTTCTTCTTCCCCGACTTCGACACCCGCTACGGCGTCGACCTGCCCGGCGACTTCGTCCAGATGGCCCGGGGCAACACCGTCTACCGGCGCATCGACCATCGGGGAACCCCGTTCCTCCTGGTCGGCGGGCAGGTCTACGGGGAGCGGCGGGCGGACGGCACCTACCGCCCGACCCCGATCATGGGCTTCGTCATCGTGAGCCTGGCCCGGGAGGCCGACGACCTCAGGACGCTGGCCCGCGTCCTGGTGATCGCCAATGTCGCGACGGTCGTGGTGGCCGTCGTCTTCGCCCTGGTGGCCGCGCGGGGCGTGCTGGGGCCGGTACGCAGGCTCGGCCGGGCGGCGCACGACCTCGGCGAGGGACGGCTCGACACGCGCGTCGAGGTGCTCGGCCGCGACGAGCTCGCCGACCTCGCCCGGACGTTCAACCGGACCGCCGGGGCCCTGGAGGGGACGGTCGCCGAACTTCGCGCCATGGAGGAGTCGTCCCGGCGGTTCGTGGCCGACGTCTCCCACGAGCTTCGCACCCCGCTCACCGCGATAACGGCGCTGACCGACACGCTGGCCGACAAGGACGTCTCCGCCGCCGACCGGGAGACGGCCGGCCCGCTGGTGACCGAGGGCATCCGGCGGCTGGGCACCCTGGTGGAGCACCTGATCGAGATCAGCCGGCTGGACTCGGGCACCGCCGCCCTGGTGCCGGACGACCTGAACGTGGGCGAGGCGGTGGCCGCCTGCCTCGCCCCGCGCGGATGGGCGGGACGGGTCGAGATCGACGGCCCGCCCGACCTGATGGCCCGGATCGATCCCCGGAGGTTCGATGTGATCATGGCGAACCTCGTCGGCAACGCGCTCAAGCACGGCGCGCCACCGGTGGTGGTGCGCTTCCGGCAGGAGGCGAACGGCGACGTGCCCGGTGTCACGCTCACGGTGACCGACCACGGCCCCGGCATACCGAGGTGGCTGCTGCCCCTGGTGTTCGACCGGTTCGTCAAGCTGGACCGGGCCCGCGCCAGCAGCGAGGGCAGCGGGCTCGGCCTGGCGATCGCCCGCGCCAACGTCGAACTGCACGGCGGCGTGGTGAACGTCGTCAACGACGAGCCGCGGGGCGCGGTGTTCACCGTGTGGCTTCCCCTCGGGGAGGACGCGTGAGGCGGCCCGGGCGGTGCCCGCGCCGCCTGATCCTGGTCGCGGCGGCGCTGCTCGCGAGCGGGTGCGGGATAACGCCGGCGGAGACCACCGTGGCCGGGGACCCGCCCATCGCCAGGTCCACGTCCCAGCCGACCGTCGTCTACTTCGTCAAACAGGGCAAGCTGACCAGCGTCACCAGACCCGGGCTGCCCGGTGTCCCGGAGTACTCCCTCCAGCAGCTCCTTGAGGGGCCCAACGACATCGAGAGGGCACGCGGTCTCGGCTCGCGGGCGGCCCGAGTGGACACCGGCTCCGACATCCAGGTCAACCGATCACCGGACGGCGGCACCCTGTCGGTGTGGGGGCTGGAGGAGAAGGGCCTCGGGCTGGCGCAGATCGTGTGCACCGGCACCGCCATTCCCGGTGTCCAGCGCGTGATCGTGCAGGGAAGGGGGATACCTGTACTCCACGCCCAGAGCCCGGGAACCGGCGACACCACCCCCGACGTGGTCTACATCGACCCGCTCACGGGGCAGAGCCTGAAGGGGAGCAGGCCGTACACCTGCTCGGACTTCGCCAAGTACCTGGACGGGTGAGCCGCCGCGACGGACCCGGGTCCCCGCCCGGCCGGGGACCCGAGGGTGCCGGCGTGGCCCGGTCAGGCCGCGGCCGGCTGGGGTGGGCGGGGCGGGAGGGGGAAGCGGAGGGAGGCCGCGACCAGGAGGTCCTTGAGCTCGGTCTCGGCGAGCACGTGCTCCACCGTGCCACCCTCGTCGATCACCGCCTCGGCCAGCTCCGAGACCACGTCCGGGGTGCGCCGCGTCGCCCGCCCGCACAGCGGGCAGGCGTCGCCGGAGGTGCCGAGCCAGCCGGACTCGTGGCAGACCACCCCCGGCGTCGTCATGCCCTCCTGCACCAGCAGCGTCTGGACGGCGGCGACCGACCCGGCCCACAGGCAGTCGTCCAGCCCGAGGGCGGCGGGACGGCGCGTCGCGGCCCGGGCGAGGACGTCGGTGACCCAGCGGCGCTCCTCCTCCCGTTCGTACTGCTCCACGATGCGCTCGGCGCAGGAACGGATGTCGGCAGGCGTGGCCGTGCGGGGATCGACGCTGAACGTCCCGGCGACCTTGGCGCGCAGCTCGCGGGGGAGGAACTCCAGGAAGTTCGGCACCTCCTCGGGGTGGCCGCCGACGATCAGCAGTTCGTAGGCGCGAGCGCGGAACAGCTCGTCGAGGAGCTGCAGGGTGTGGCGGAAGTGGCGCCGCGTGAGGTCGTCGGCGCGGTTGCGCACCCGGTGCTCGGTGTAGCCGTACCAGCCGGCGTAGTTGGGCTTGCGCAGAGCCTCGTCCTCGACCTCGCCGATGGCGCGCATGTCGTCCTGGTACAGCTCCCACGCCTCCGCCGAGCGCCGGTCGACCATCAGGACGCAGGCACGGTGGTACTCGTCCAGGACGGCGAGCATGGGACGGACCCACGGCGTGGCGTTCACCATGATCCTGTCGCGCACCGGGCGCGGCAGCACCAGCTGCTCGAACAGCTCCCCCTCACTGCAGGAGAAGACGGCCACGCCACCGGTCTCCACCCGATCCAGGCCCTCCATGGTCTCGATGCGCTCGATGTCGGCGCGCAGGGACATGCGGGCCCGCCGCCCGAGGGAGCCGTTCTGCCCCAGCGGGCGGATCTCGTGGAGCAGGCTGTTGATCCGGGTCGGAAGGGCGCCGGGGCCGTCCTGGCCCACGCCGACGTACAGGGAAACCACGGGCAGCTCACCCCCGTGGAAGCGGATGATCCGGTCGACGGTCTCTGTGCTGATCAATCGTCCCGCCCCCTTCACTGGTCCTGTGACCTCAGTATTCGCCATCCCTCACGCCCCCCTTGTGGACACCCCCTGCCTTCGTCCCCCTCGCGCCCGCCGGACGGGAAGTGCGGTGCCGTGTGCGATCCTCGGAGAGTGGGGAGGCCGGAGCCCCGCGACGCGAGTCGCGTATGGTGCGGTTGAGTGGCATCGGGCGGCGTCGCGGAGCAGGATGGGCTTTCCACCGCGTCGCGCTGTTGTCGGCCCGGCGCACGATTTGCCGCTCTCGGCACCCGCCCGGGCTCGCCACCCCGGCGACCAGATCCGTTACCGCGAGGAGAACCCTTTGAGCACCGCACCCAAGATGGACAACCTCGACCTCGCCACCACCGCCCGCGAGCTGGCCGACGACGCCCCGTCCGGCTCGCTGGACAAGGCCGCCGCCACGTCGGTGGCCATCACCTGCGCCACCACGCGCGACATCGCGGAGGCCAGGGCCGCGCTCGGCGGGATCACCCCGGCCGAGGTACGGCAGGCCGCTCTCGCGCTGTTCGACCGGCTGTCCGCCGGGGCACGCTAGAGCCGCGCGGGCGCCGGTCAGGGCGGCGTCCGGGTCAGGGCCCGGACGAAGCCGTCGACGAACCTCGCCGAGTCGACGGCCCTGACCACGCGTGTGCCGGGCGCGGGTTCGCACGGCACGGCCGGGGGAGGGCCGCCGGGGACACCCATCAGGTGCGCCCGCCACGAGGAGTCGTCCCTGACCACGTTCACCGGCCCGACGGCCGCGGCGGTGACCAGCGACGGGTCGGCCAGCACGCCGGCCGCCAGGGGGTCGTGCAGCGGGATCGCCATCCGCCCCCGCCTGCGGCGTGACAGCTCGAGGTAGGCCTGGAGGATCTCCGCGGCGAACCCGGAGACCGGCGTTCCCGCGGCGCGCAGGGCGGCGAGGGCCGGCTCCGGCAGGATCGTGGTGGCCGTGACGTCGACGCCGACCATGGTCAGCTCGCGGCGCGGCGCCGAGAACACCGCGCGGGCGGCCCGCGGGTCCTGTGCGACGTTGGTGTCGGCCATGAGCGGCGCGCCCGGCGGGACGTACGGGCCGGAGCCCGCCATGACCACGACCGAGCGGTACTTCGTGAAGAGCGCCGGGTCGGCCCGCAGCGCCAGGGCCAGGTTGGTCATCGGGCCGAGGGCCAGCAGGTCCAGCTCGCCCGGCCGCTCTGCGGCGAGCCGGACGAGCAGCCCGGCGGCGCGTTCGCCGCCGGCGGGCGGCGGCGGCCGGTCGTGCCCGAGGTCGCCGAGGCCGTCCCTCCCGTGCACCCCGTCCCCGTCCGGGGCTCCCCGCCCCTCGCCCTCGTGGTGTCCGCCGGCCCGCCGCCCGCCGGCCAGCGGGCGCCCGGCGCCGCGCGCCACGGGGGTGTCCAGCCCGAGCAGCCGCAGCACGTACGCGATGTTGCGCACGGCGTCCTCCTCGGCGCAGTTGCCGAACACCGAGGTCACCGCGGTGATCTCCGTCTCCGGGCGTCCGGCGAGGTACAGCAGCGCGCACGCGTCGTCGATGCCGGTGTCGGTGTCGACGACGACGCGGCGGGGAGCGCTCAACCCGCCCGTCCCTCCGCGCCGGCGCCGTAGGCGAAGTGGTCGGCCACGCGGGAGGGGGCGAAGGCGCCGCGCTCGGTGACGATCCTGGTCACCAGGTGAGGCGGTGTCGCGTCGAAGGCCGGGTAGTAGCCGCGCACCCCCTCCGCCGCGGTGCGCGTGCCGAGCACGTGCAGCACCTCCTCGCCGTCGCGATGCTCGATCTCGACGTGGTCGATGCCGGGGGAGAGCGGATCGGGCGCGTGCGACAGCACGTGGAACGGCACCCCGAACTCCCGCGCGGCCAGCGCCACCGCGAGCGTGCCGACCTTGTTGACCACGTGGCCGTCCATGGTCACCCGGTCGGAGGCGACCAGTGCCACGTCGGCGAGGCCGTTCGCCAGCGCGGCGGGCACCATGCCGTCGGTGATCAGGGTGGGCCGGTACCCCATCTCGACGAGCGCCGCCGCGGTGAGCCTCGCCCCCTGGAGGTACGGCCGGGTCTCGGTGCAGACGAACTCCAGGCGCCTGCCCTGCTCCTCGGCGGCCCGGACGGTCGCGACCAGGTAGGCGTCGCCCCAGCAGTGGGTGAGCACCCGCGCCCCGTCCGGGAGCAGCTCGGCGGCGTGCCGGCCGAGGGCGCGGAATCCGGCGCGGCGGCTCTCGTCATGCCGGGCCGCCGCCTCGGTGACGGCCGGCAGCAGCTCCTCCCCGGAGGCGTCCGCCAGCGGCCCGTCGGCGGTCGCGGCCAGGACGGCGCGCACGGCGTCGCGGATGTGGTTGTTGGTGGGCCGCGTCGCGATCAGCCTGGCGCCGGCGGCCCGCAGCCGCTCGGCGGCCGCCCCCGGCCCGAGGCGCGCGGCCTCACGGGCGGCCAGCACCAACCCGGCGGTGGTGGCGAACAGCGGCCCGAGGCTCTGGGTGACCATCCGCTCGATGGCCACGGCGACGTCCTCGGCGGTGGCGCAGCGCACCCACCGCCGCTCGAAGGGGTAGACCCGGCGGTCGAGGATGTCCACGCCGTCGCCGGTCAGCCGGACCGAGTCCGCCAGGACAGGTGTGTTCCCGGTGTCGCTCACGTGACCGTTCCTTCCGCCCGGCTTCCGCGGGGCCCGTCTGGTGCCGTCGCTCCCTCTGTTTCCGCCGTTCCGCCGGGGCAAAAGCGTCAGCGGGGACGAATACCGTCTTGCTCGTCCTTCGGACCGGCGGACAGCCCGCGGCGATACGGGATTGTGCCGTATCGGGGGCCGCCGGAACCGCCCGCCCGGGCGCGGTCTGTGAGATTGTTCTGATGCGGCCGATGAAGGGGTCGGTGGCGAACCATGACCGGATGCCGACCGATTGCCTAGTTTTCCTACCAAATTGATAGGTATGCTGGGGATCGCGTAGAGGAGGCGAGATGAGCCCGGACCGGAGCGGCCCGTCGTGGCCGCGCGCCGAGACACCCTTCAGCGCGGCCGTCATGGCCGGACGCTGGATCCGATCCGCCGCCGTCGACGACGGCCGCGGGCGCCACTGGCGCGCCAACCCCGATCCCCGGCGGCCCTCGGCGAGATCCGGCCAGCCCGGCTCCCTGTACGCGGGGGTCGCCGGCATCGTGCTGTTCTTCCTGGAGCTCGCCGCCGCGACCGGCCACGAGGCCTACCTCGACGACGCCCGGCAGGGCGCCCGCTACCTCGCGGCCACCTGGGAGGACGAGCCCGACCTGTCGCTGTACCACGGCCTCACCGGCATGGTCTTCGCGCTGGCGGAGGCCGGTTGGGCCACCGGCGAGGAGAGCTTCTCGGTCGCCGCGCGGGCGGGGGCCGACCGCGTCGTCCGCAGCCTGCGCAGGAACGGCGACGGCGTCGGCTGGACCGGCGACCCCGCCCAGCGCGGTGACGGCGGCATCATCCTCGGGCTGCTGCACGCGGCCGGCATCCTCGGCGTCTCGGCCTACGAGGAAGTGGCCGTCGAGGCCGGCGAACGCATCGCCGGGCTGGTCGTGCCCGGCCACAGATTCGGAGAGGAAGGCTGCGCCGACCTGCCCGTGGACGCCGTCACGCCCGGCTTCCTGTCCGGCACGGCGGGCACGGCCTTCCTGCTCGCCCGCCTGTACGGCGTGACCGGCGACAAGCGGTTCCTGGAGGCGGCCCGCAGGGGAGCCGACTTCGTCCGCACCGTGAGCACCGTGACCGACAGGCACGCCTTCGTCCCCCACCACGTCCCGCAGGGCAGAGGACTGCACTACCTCGGGCTGTGCTCGGGGTCGGCCGGCGTGGCCCGCATGTTCTACGAGCTCTACCGGGTGACCGGCGACCGGGGCGAGCTCGACTGGGTCGCGCGGCTCGCCGACGGCATCATGTGCAGCGGCGTGCCGCACCGCCAGACCCCCGGTTTCTGGAACGTCGCCTGCCAGTGCTGCGGCGCGGCGGGCCTGCTGGAGCTGTTCGTCGGGCTCTGGGCCGCCACCGGAGAGGAGCGGTACCTCCGGTTCGCCCGCTCCCTCGGCGAGAACCTCGTCAGCCGCGCCACCGGGCACGACCACGCCGGCTACCGCTGGTACCAGGCCTACCGGCGGCTGCGCCCCTGGGAGGTCACCGCCGACACGGGCTACATGGTGGGCGCGGCGGGCATCGGGGCGGCGCTGCTCCACCTGGACGCCACCGGCCGCTCGGCCGACCCGCGGCGGCTCATCCTGCTCCCCGACAACCCCTTCCCCGCCATACCCGTGCCGGCCTCGGCGCTGCGCCGCGGGTGAGGCTCAGTCCTCGTCCTCCTCGGAGGGAAGGGCCAGCGGAAGGCACAGGACGAAGCGGGCGCCCTTGTCGCTCGGCTCGATCGTCAGGGTCCCGCCGGTGGCCTGGGCGATCTGGCGCGCGATCGGCAGGCCCAGGCCGGTGCCCCCGGCGTCCTTGCTGCGCGCCGCGTCGAGCCGGGTGAATCGCTGGAAGACCGCCTCGCGCTTGTCGGGCTCGATGCCCGGCCCGTCGTCCTGCACCTCCAGGACGATGACCCCGGTACGGAAGCGCCTGTTCGGGGGCTCGCTGCGCACCGTCACCGAGATGGACTGCTCGGCGTGCCGCTCGGCGTTGTCCATCAGGTTGGTGAACAGCCGGGCCAGCCGCAGCCGGTCACCCATCACCACGACGCCCGGCTGCAGGTCCCGCTTGATCGTCAATCTCGAGTGGCGCCGGTTCAGCTCGGAGTTGATCAGCGCCGACAGGTCGACGCGTTCCCTCTCGCCCGGCGTCCCGGCGTCCAGCCGGGCGACGATCAGCAGGTCGGACACGATGGCCTGCAGCCGGTCCAGGCTCTCCAGCAGGGAGTCGCCCATCACGCTGATGTTGGTCTCCTCGGGGGCGAGCAGGGCGTCCTCGACCTCCGCCCGCATGGCCGTGATGGGGCTGCGCAGGTCGTGGGAGGCGTCGGAGGCGAACTGGCGCTGCTGCTCCATGGCGGCCTGCAGCCGGTCGAGGGTGTGGTTCACGCTCTCGGCGAGCTCCTGGATCTCGTCCCGGGCGGGGGGCACGGGCACCCGGCGGTCGGGGCAGCTGGCGTTGATCTCGTCCAGCTCCGCCCGGATGGCGTTCACCGGGTTCAGCGCCCGGGAGAGCAGGCGGTAGGCGCCGTAGGTGATGGCGGCGGTCAGGAAGACGGTGCCGCCGATCACCAGCGCCGCCAGCGTGGGATGCACGAGCGGGGGCACCTGGGGCGCGGCGGCGTAGACCATCCAGTCCTGCCCCATGACGTAGGCCCGCTGCCCCACGACGATGTAGCACTCGTCGTCGGGAAAGGTCCCGCCGCACACCACCCTCGAGGCGATGGTCTTGCCGGCGGCAGGGGTGAAGTCCGCGATCGGCGGCTTGCTCTGGAGGCGATACGTGGCCGCCACGACCCTGCGGCTGGGGTCGACGATCTGGATGAACTCGATGGGCCCGGCCGAAAGGGGGTTGGGCCGGTAGCCTCGTATCAGTTCGCCGGCCACGCGGTCCCCCGCCGCGGTCACCTCGTCGCTGACGTACTCGGTGGCGATACGGTTGACCGCCACCATGAGGATGGTGGCGACCAGCGTGGACAGCAGAGCAGCGACCACGCCTGCGAACAGCGTGACGCGGGTTCTGACCGACCATCGGTGACGCACACGCACCCTCTCGCACCCCTAGGACCAGTCGACCATACGGGTCTTCGGAGTGTTCAGCGGGGGGCGAAGGCGGGGGAGGACCGATCAGTCGCCGGGGCGGCCCGCCCCGGCCTCGGCGGTGCTTCCCGTGAGGGACTGCACGGCCTCGGTGAGATAGGCCACCTGGAGTTCGAGGCTGTGCACCCGGGCCTCGAGGTCGATCGGGCTTGGGGGCTGGTATCCGGTGGCGATCTGCCTCGGCATCGGCGCCCGCTCCCTTCCATGATGGTCAGCGGCGGTGTGGAGGAGTGCGAGGGATCTCCGGAGAGATCCCCGCGTCCTTACCTCTGCCCGCACAGAGGCCGGGCAAGCACGGACCCCCGATAAGGCTAACGTTACCTTTGGGTAATGCCACGGACGGCCGCGGCCCGTCTAATCCCAGAAGGCGGGGATGTCCGGCTGGGTGTCGTCCAGGGGGTAGGCACGGGTCCGGGCGGCGTCGGTGACGGCCCACACCCGCAGGCCGGGGGACAGACCCAGCTCCACGGCGGCCGGCGGTGCGAGGTCGGCCGCCGCGGCGATCGGCCCGGCGAGACGGACCCGCACCTGGTCGCCGTGCGGCTCGACCCCCGCGACCACCGCCTCCCACCGGCCCGCGGCCGCGTCCGGCGGCCGCGGGCGCAGCGTGACGGCCGACGGCGGGAACGCGACGTACACCGGCCCCTTGGCCTCGTCGGCCACGCCGAGCACCGGCCCGCCCGCCGGGCCGACCGACACCTCCCGGCCGCGCCCGTCGCCCCGGCACAGGTTCAGCCCCGCCAGCCGGGCGGCGAAGCCGGTGCGCGGGCGGCACGCCACCTCGGCGGGAGTCCCCTCCTGGACCAGCGCGCCCCCCTCGACGACGAGGACCCGGTCGGCGAGCGCCAGATCCAGCGGATCGCCGGTGACGAGGACGCACCCGCCGTCGAACACGCCCAGCTGCGCCCGCAGCGCGGCGCGGACCGTCAGGCGCGCGCCGGCGTCCAGAGCGGCCAGCGGCTCGTCGAGCAGCAGCACCCGGGGCCGTACGGCGAGCGTGCGGGCGAGCGCGACCAGCCGCGCCTCCCCGGGGGTCAGCTCGCGGGGCCGTGCGCGCAGCCGCCCGCCCAGCCCCAGCCGCCGCAGCCACAGGGCCGCGGCCCGGCGGGCCTCGGCGCGGCTCGCCCCCCGGCATCGCGGCCCGAAGGCGACGTTCCCGAGCGCGCTCAGGTGCGGGAACAACAGGTGCTCCGGGGACAGCATGCCGACGGGACGCACCCCCGGCGGCCGCGCGTGGACGGCGGCCCCGTCCAGGACGATGTGGCCGCCGCCGGGCGGGGTGAGGCCGGCGAGGACCCTCAGGGCGGTGGTCTTGCCGGCCCCCGGCGGCCCGGTCACGGCGACCACCTCCCCGGCGGCCAGGCGGATCCTGAGGTCGAGCCGGAAGGGCGGACGCTCGGCCACCAGGTGGGCGTCGATCATCGGTGGTCCAGCACCCGGCCGCGCAGGCACGCCACGACGGCGACGGCGACCGGCAGCGGCACCAGGCCGAGCACGACGGCGGCCTGCCGGAGGGCGGCGGGCGGGGTGCTCGCCGCGAGTGCGACCGCCGCCCCGGACTCGGCCAGTGCCCGGGCCCAGCAGAGGGCCGTTCCCGCCGCGATCCCCGGCCAGGCGAGCGGCAGCGTCACCAGGCGCATGGTCCTCCACCTGGAGGCGCCCAGCAGGACCGCCGCCTCCTCCAGGCGTGGCCCGCGGGCGCGCAGCACGCCCTCGACGGTGAGGACGAGGAACGGCATCGCGGCGAACGCGGCGGCCGGCACGAGCCGCCCGCCGGGCGGCTCCTCGGGGCCGAGCGCCCGCAGCAGGACGACCGGCGACGCGACCAGCGGCAATGCGACCAGGACCCGGACCACCGCCGTGCCGGGAAAGGACGCGCGGGCCAGCGCCCAGGCCAGCGGCAGGCCGGACAGCAGGCAGCACACGGTGGCGGCCGTGGCCGCCCCCACCGCGAGCCGGAGGGAGTCGGCGACGCGCGGGTCGGCCGGCCGGGCGCCGAGGACCGTCCACGGAGCCACCGCCGCCGGCCAGGCGAGGGGCAGCACCAGCACCGCCAGGCCGAGCGCTGCGGGGACCAGCAGCACCCGGGGCAGGCCCGGCACCCCCTCCCAGGCCGTGCGCCCGCCCCCGGTCCGCGGCCGGCGCCGCGTGGTGATCAGTACCCTCATGCCGCCTTCATCCCCGCCATGCCGGCCCGCCACGCGAAGCCCCGCCTCAGGAATCACGGCCGTTCAAACCGGTGGTCGACTGGAGATCCGATGAAGAGACGGGAGTTTATCTTCCGCCCAGAAGTGCAGAGGGGAAGGCGTACCGAAAGGAGAGGGACCATGAGCTCCGTGGCCTCAGCCGGTCACCACGCGCGGGGAGTCGCGCGGCAAGCGACACGCAGCCGGGCATTCGACCGGCTGGCCCGGTTCGGGATGGCGTGCCGGGGCGTCCTGTACGCCCTCATCGGCATCCTGGCGCTGCAGATCGCCTTCGGCGGTAGCGGAAAGGAAGCGGACAAGACAGGCGCCGTGCGGATGGTGGCCGAGCAGCCCTTCGGCACCGTCGTGCTGTGGCTGCTCGCCATAGGCTTCACCGGGCTGGCCCTGTGGCAGCTGTCGGAGGCGCTGTTCGGCGGCCTCGAGGTCAAGGACCGGGTGGAGGCGGCCTCGCGCACCGTCGTGTACGCCCTGGTCGTCGGCACCGTCCTCAGCTTCCTGCTGCGCGGCAGCACCGGGCAGTCGAGCGACCAGAAGTCCAAGGACCTCACCGCCACCGTCATGGACTGGCCGGGCGGCCAGCTGATCGTCGGCGCTGTCGGCCTCGGCATCATGGCCCTGGGCGCCTTCTGGGTCTACGAGGGGGTGACCAGGAAGTTCCGCAAGAACCTGCGCACCGGCGAGATGTCCCCGCGCGTGCGCGGCGTGGTCGAGAAGCTCGGCATGGTGGGCTACAGCGCGCGCGGCGTGATCGCCGTGGCGGCCGGCGTCTTCTTCCTGCACGCGGCCATCACCTACGACCCGGACAAGGCCAAGGGGATCGACTCCACGCTCCGCTCGTTCGCCGGCATGCCCTTCGGCCCCTGGGTGCTCGCCGTGGTCGCCCTCGGGCTGGTGCTCTTCGGCGTCTACTGCGTCTGCGAGGCCCGCTGGCGCAGGACCTGACCTTCACCTCCCCTTGCACGGAAACGGACCCCGGCGCCTGCCGGGGTCCGTTTCCGTCGTCCGCGGTCAGAGGTTGCGGCGGTACTGGCCCCCGGCCTCGAACAGGGTCTCGGTGATCTGGCCCAGGGAGCAGACCCGGGCGGCGTCCATCAGCGCGGCGAAGGCGTTCCGGTCGGACATCGCCGCCTCGCGCAGCCGCCGCAGGGCCTCCGGCGCCTCGGACGCGTGCCGCTGCTGGAACGCGCGCAGCCGTTCGAGCTGGCCGCGCTTCTCCTCCTCGGTGCCGCGGGCCAGTTCCAGCGTGCCGTGCTGGACGTCCCCCTCCGGATTGCGGAAGGTGTTGACCCCGATGATCGGCAGCGACCCGTCGTGCTTGCGCTGCTCGTACAGCATCGACTCGTCCTGGATGCGGCCGCGCTGGTAGCCGGTCTCCATCGCGCCGAGCACGCCGCCGCGGTCCGACAGCCGCTCGAACTCGGCCAGCACCGCCTCCTCGACCAGGTCGGTGAGGTCCTCGACGATGAACGAGCCCTGCAGGGGGTTCTCGTTCTTCGCCAGGCCCCACTCCCGGTTGATGATCATCTGGATGGCCATGGCACGGCGCACCGACTCGGCGCTGGGGGTGGTGACGGCCTCGTCGTAGGCGTTGGTGTGCAGGCTGTTGCAGTTGTCGTAGATCGCGATGAGGGCCTGCAGCGTGGTGCGGATGTCGTTGAAGTTCATCTCCTGCGCGTGCAGCGACCGGCCGGAGGTCTGGATGTGGTACTTGAGCTTCTGCGACCGCTCGTTCGCGCCGTACCGCTCCCGCATGGCGACGGCCCAGATGCGGCGGGCCACCCGGCCGAGCACGCTGTACTCCGGATCCATGCCGTTGGAGAAGAAGAACGACAGGCTCGGCGCGAAGTCGTCGATCTTCATGCCCCGCGCCAGGTACGCCTCGACGTAGGTGAAGCCGTTGGCCAGCGTGAACGCCAGCTGGCTGATCGGGTTGGCCCCCGCCTCGGCGATGTGGTAGCCGGAGATCGACACCGAGTAGAAGTTGCGCACCTTGTTGGCGATGAACCACTCCTGCACGTCCGCCATCATCCGCAGGGAGAAGTCGGTGGAGAAGATGCAGGTGTTCTGGCCCTGGTCCTCCTTGAGGATGTCGGCCTGCACGGTCCCGCGCACGGTGGCGAGCGTGGCGGCCCGCAGCCGCTCGGCCTCCTCGGGCGTCGGCTCGCGGCCGTTGTCGGCCTGGAAGCGCGAAAGGGCCTGGTCCACGGCGGTGTGCAGGAAGAACGCCAGGATCGTCGGCGCCGGGCCGTTGATGGTCATCGACACCGAGGTGTTCGGCGAGCCGAGGTCGAAGCCGTCGTACAGCGCCTTCATGTCGTCCAGCGTGGCGATCGACACCCCCGACGTGCCGACCTTGCCGTACACGTCGGGCCGCTCGGCCGGGTCGTTGCCGTACAGCGTGACCGAGTCGAACGCCGTCGACAGGCGCACGGCGGGCTGGCCGTCCGACAGCATCTTGAAGCGGCGGTTGGTGCGGAACGGGTCGCCCTCGCCGGCGAACATCCGCGTCGGGTCCTCGTCGTCCCGCTTGAACGGGAAGACGCCGGCGGTGAAGGGGAAGCGTCCCGGCAGGTTCTCCGAGCGCAGGAACCGCAGCAGCTCGCCGTGGTCGGTGTACCTCGGCAGCGCCACGCGCGGCACCCGGCTGCCCGACAGGGTGGTGCGCCACAGCGGCGTGCGCAGCTCCTTGTCGCGCACCTTCACCACCAGCTCGTCGGCGGAGTAGGCCGCGACGGTGCGCGGCCAGTCCGAGAGCAGGGCCCTGGCGTCCTCCGGCAGCTCCGCCTCGGCGCGCTCGCGCAGGGTGTCGAGGGACGCGGTGTCGCCGCCCTCGGCGCTCACCAGCTCGGCCACCTCGGTGAGCTGCTGGCGCCGCCGCGCCGCGCCCGCCTGGCGCTCGGTCTCCCGGTGGTACTCCCGCACGGTCTCGGCGATCTCGGCCAGGTACCGTACGCGGGCGGGCGGCACGATGGCCGAGCCGAGCGCCGAGGTCCTGGCGTCGGTCCGCGGCAGGATGCCCGGGCTCTCGGGAAGGCCCTTGCGGCCGAGCAGCTCGCGCAGCCCGTGGTACAGCCCGGTGACGCCGTCGTCGTTGAACCGCGAGGCCACCGTGCCGTACACCGGCATGTCCTGGGGTGCGGCGCCGAACGCCTCCCGGTTGCGCACCAGCTGCCGCCGCACGTCGCGCAGCGCGTCCTCGGCGCCGCGCCGGTCGAACTTGTTGATGGCCACCACGTCGGCGAAGTCGAGCATGTCGATCTTCTCGAGCTGGGAGCTCGCGCCGAACTCCGGTGTCATGACATAGAGGGAGACGTCGCTGAAGGGGACGATCGCGGCGTCGCCCTGCCCGATGCCGGGCGTCTCCACGATCACCAGGTCGTTCCCGGCGGCCTTGCAGACCGCGATCACGTCGGTGAGGTGCTCGGGGAGCTCGTGCGACCCGCGGGTGGCGAGCGAGCGGAAGAACACCTGGTCGCCGCCCAGGCTGTTCATCCGGATCCGGTCACCGAGCAGCGCGCCGCCGCCCCTGCGCCGCGTCGGGTCCACGGCGATCACGGCCACGCGCAGCTTGTCCTCGTAGTCGACGCGCAGCCTGCGGATCAGTTCGTCGGTGAGCGAGGACTTGCCGGAGCCGCCGGTGCCGGTGATGCCGAGCACGGGCACCTGGCGCTCGGCCGCCGCCGCGCGCAGCCGCTCGACGTACGCCCCGTCCGCCCGGCCGGTCTCCACGAACGTGATGGCCCTGGCCACGGCCCTGTGGTCGCCGCCGAGGACCGACGGCGGCTCGGCGCCCTCGGTGAGGTCGGTGTCGCAGGTCTCGATGATCGTGTTGATCATGCCGGCCAGGCCGAGGCGCTGGCCGTCCTCGGGGGAGAAGATCTTGCTCACGCCGTGGCCCTCGAGCCTGGCGATCTCCTCGGGCACGATGACGCCGCCCCCGCCGCCGTAGACCCTGACGTGACCGGCCCCGCGCTCGCGCAGCAGGTCGACGAGGTAGGTGAAGAACTCCACGTGGCCGCCCTGGTAGGAGCTGATCGCCACGGCCTGGGCGTCCTCCTGGATGGCGGCGGTGACGACCTCGTCCACCGAGCGGTCGTGGCCGAGGTGGATCACCTCGGCTCCCTGCGACTGCAGGATGCGGCGCATGATGTTGATCGCCGCGTCGTGCCCGTCGAACAGGGCCGCCGCGGTGACGACTCGCACGGGATTGACAGGTACGTGCACCGGCGCTCCTCCAAGGCTCCACAACGAATTGCTAGGACGTCCAAGTAAATAGTAGGACGTCCTAGCAAGCCGGCGGAAGCGGCATCCGCGCGAAAGGGGGTGCCCCTACGGCGCGGCGGGCACCGAGCGGCGCAGGGCGGTGGTGTCGGGGAGGACGGCCGCCGGGTCCTCCTTGTCGAGGAGCAGGCGGCGCATCAGCTCGGCGAGGGCCTCCATCCGGCCCGGGGTGAAACCGCGGCGGGTGATCTCCTGAGTGCCGATGCGCAGGCCGCGCATGGGTTCGCCGGGCGCCTGGTCGGGCAGGCCGATGCCGCTGAGGTACACCCCGCCGGCCGCGAGGGCCCGCGCCGCCTCGTCCCCGCCGCCGAAGGCGCCCGCGTCCACCGCGACGTGATGGGACGCCGTCCAGCCGAGCCCGGCCGCCGCGACCGTGAAACCGGCCGCATGGAGCGCGGCCGCCAGCGCCCGCGCGTTCGCCATGCAAGCGTCGGCGTAGGCGGGGCCGCTCTCGGCGAGCTCGGCGACGGTGACGGCGAGCGGGGCCAGGCGCGCCGCGTCGTAGTTCGCCGTCAGCCCCGGATAGGCGGCCGCCGAGACCCGCTCGGCCAGTTCCTCGTCCCGGGTGACGATCGCGGCCCCGGGCGGCCCGCCGAACGACTTGTAGGTCGACATGGTCAGCACGTGGGCGCCCTCCTCCAGCGGGCGCTGGAAGCGGCGCCCGGCGACGAGGCCGGCCACGTGGGAGGCGTCGTACAGCAGCGTCGCGCCCACCTCGTCGCACGCGGCCCGCACCCCCGCGACGTCGTGCGGGAACAGCATCAGGCTGGCGCCGATCACCACGACGGCCGGCCGCTCCCGCCGCAGGAAACCGGGCAGCCGTTCGTGGTCGATGGTGAACCCGGCCGCGTCGTAGGGCAGGTCCACCACCCGCAGCCCCCGGATGCCGGCCACGCCCTGCGCGTGATGGCTGGCGTGCCCGCCCGCGGCCTCCGGCAGCACGGCGATCGTGTCGCCAGGGCGGGCGAAGGCCGTGTAGCAGGCCAGGTTGGCCAGCGTCGCGCTCTGCAGGCGGACCTCGGCGAACCGTCCCTCCATCAGGGAGGCCATGCCGAGCGGGGCCAGCGTCTCCAGCACGTCCAGGTGCTCGAGCCCGGCCTGGAACTTCTCGCCCGGCCAGCCCATCGACGGGCGGCTGGACACGGTGGCCTCGTGGACGGCGAGGGCGCGCGGGGTCATGGTGTTGGTGCCCGCGTACAGCACGATGCCGTCCTCGTCGAAGGCGCGGCGGTGCCGGGCCAGGCTGTCGGTGACGGTCCGCACGACATCGTCGGCGCGCTGCCCGGCGAGCAGCGCCTCCAGTTCGGTGAGGCGCCGCTGGGCACGGGACGAGGCCCAGGGCGCGACGCGGCTACGGCTTTCCACCGGCGACCAACTCCGTTCCGGACGGTGGGAGGAGACGTGATCGACGCTACGACGCCCCTTCCCGCCGCCACCACCGACAGCCGCCGAGGATGGAGGGCGGGGGTTCCTACAGGTGTAGGAACCGGTGAAGGATGGAGCTGTCGCCGTTCCCGTCCCCGGAGTCGTCATGAGCCACCTCGGAATCCTCGCCCACAGCACGGGAGGGGCCGCGCTGTGCTTCCTCGCCTACTGCGAGGAGGGGTTCCGCCGCGCCGGCCGTCACGAGCATCCCGACGTGACCCTCGACTACATCGCCTTCGGCCGCAGCATGCCCGCCTGGGAGGCGGGGGACCACGCCTCGATCCGCGCCACCCTGGCCACCAGCGTGGCGCGGCTCGCCCGCGCGGGCGCGGACTTCTTCGTCTGCCCGGACAACACCGCCCACATTGCCCTGGAGATCCCCGGGCCGGACCTCGCGCTCCCGGGTCTGCACATCGCCGAGGTCGTCGCCGACCAGGCCGCGGGGGAGGGCCGCACCCGGGTCGGGATCCTCGGCACGAAGTTCACGATGGACGGCGAGCTGTACCCGCGGGCGCTCGCCGCCCGCGGCATCGCCGCCGTGACACCCGGCGCCGACGACCGCCGCCTCGTCAACGACATCATCTTCGACGAGCTCGTGGCGGGCGTGGTCACGCAGGCCTCGCGCCGGGCGTACACCGGGGTCATCGAACGGCTCGCGACCCAAGGGTGCGACGCGGTCGCCCTGGTGTGCACCGAGATCCCCCTGCTGGTCACCCCGGAGGTCTCGCCGCTGCCCACCCTGGACTCCACCCGCCTGCTCGCCCGCGCCGCCTACGACGTCGCGGTCGGCGAGCGCGCCATGCCGGCCTGGCGCGGCGGCCCCCTCTGACGGTCGGTTCGCGGCGTCCGCCGGGACGAGGTGTGGTCTACCCTGGCCCGCATGACCTCGCCCATCCGCGTCCTGCTCGTGGACGACGACCCCCTCGTACGCGCCGGGCTGACGATGATGCTCGGCGGGGCCCCGGACATGGCCGTCGTGGGCGAGGCGGGCGACGGCAGCCAGGTGATCCCCCTGGTCGAGCGGCACGCCCCCGACGTCGTGCTCATGGACATCCGCATGCCGGAGATGGACGGCCTGGCGGCGACCGAGGCGCTGCGGCGGCGGGAACGGGCGCCGGAGGTCGTCGTCCTGACCACCTTCGGCGCCGACGAGTACGTGCTGCGCGCGCTGCGCGCCGGCGCCGCGGGCTTCGTGCTCAAGGACACGCCTCCGGCCGAGATCGTGGCCGCGGTGCGCCGGGTCGCGGCCGGTGACCCGGTGCTCTCGGCGTCGGTGACCAGGCGGCTGATCGCCCACGTGACCGAGCCCGGCCCCGGCACGCGCCGCGCCCGCGCGCTCGCCCGGCTCGGCGAGCTGAACGAGCGTGAGCGCGAGGTCGCCGCGGCCGTCGCCCAGGGCGCGTCGAACGCCGAGATCGCCGCCGAGCTCTACCTGAGCGTCCCGACGGTCAAGACCCACGTGTCCCGCATCCTCACCAAGCTGGACCTCAACAACCGCGTCCAGATCGCCCTGCTCGTCCACGACGCGGGCCTGGCGGGCGACGACCGCTGACCGGAGCCGGGCCGCAGGAGTGCCGCGCGGCGGTGGCGCCAGATCGGGCGCCGGTAGGTCGGACGTTAAAGCGGTGGCAGGCGGACCACTCATCCGTGACACGATCAAGCGGTATAAACCCGACATATGGTATAAAAAGGTATAAAGCGGCATTGCTGTAGGTGGATCCAGGTCCACTCGCGGCCCGTGCCCCCCGCCGTGACGGCGTCCGCCGCGCCCCCGCCCCGGTCCGCCGCTCTCGTTCGTTCCTCGTCCTACGGGAAGTCACGTCATGACCCACGACAACGGTCCCGAGCACATCGTCTTCGAGATGGACCTCTCGCTGCATGAAACGCGCAGGCGTGCCGAGGTCGTCGCCGCGCTCGGCACGGACTGGGACCCCGTGGCGGTCGTGCGCGGGGAGCAGGAGGCCTACGACCTGCTCTACTCCGGGCTGGACGACCGGCAGCTCGAGGTCTACGACATGCTCGTGGCCGCCGGTGTCCTCCCGCGGCGAGAGGCCGGCCGTGCTTCCGATTGACCCGCACGCCGACATCTCCCGTCGCGCCTGGATCGCCTGCCCCCGCTGCCGTGACGACAGGGGCTGCGCCGACTGCCGGTCCGGCCGCAACTGCCGCGACCACTGGCGCTACCTGCTGAGCACCACCGGCGGCGTCCTGCACGTGCAGTGCCCGGGGTGCGCCTACCTGTGGGACCACGAGACGGGTTTCGGGGCGGGCGGCAGGCCCGCCGGCCTCTGAGGCCTGGCCCCGGCTAGGCGGACACCGAGGCGACGTCGCCGGCGCGGACCGTGCCCGGCGCCGTCACCCGCATGATCACGCCGAACTTGTTCTCGTGCTCGGCGATCAGGTGCTTCTGCAGCTCAGGACGGCGTTCGCGTCCGTACGGGTCCCAGCTCGGCACCGTGCAGCGGATGCAGGGCCCGGCGTTGTCGCCGACGACCGCCAGCGTGACCTCGCCGACCGTGATCGTGGCGCCCTCGCCGAACGACTCCTCGGCGAAGGCGGGCGCGTCGGTGTCGAGGTGAAGATTGGGGCGGAAGCGGCGGATGTCCACCTCCTGCCCCGTCTCCTCCTCAAGCCCCCGCCGCGAGGCCTCGAAGGTGACCAGCACCGTCGGCCCGCGGTCCTGCTGCCCGTCGGCGGCCCGCAGCGACAGCGGCACGCCGTACTCCTCGGCGAGCGCGGCGGGGAGCTCCGGGTCCTCCCAGGCCCACGCGGCACCGGAGGCGGAGTAGAGCACCGGGGGGCCGGACGGCTCGGGGGAGCCGTCGCAGGTGGCGGGGTAGGCGGCCTCCCAGGCCAGCATCTCGGGCCTCTGCCGCACGGTGAGCCGCTTGCGGCCCCGCTCGGGCCGCTCGTCGATCAGGGCGTACGCCCGATCCCCGGCCATGCCGCGGTGGTCGAGGAGCGCGGCGCTCACCTTCTCACCGCGCAGCGACTTCACCGGCCAGCGGTACATATCCCGGACCTCACCCTTGTACATAGCCCCTGATATTAGGCGTATCGCCGAAAAGCGCTTGAGGCGGGCGGCGCTACGCTGACGGCATGGCCGAGCCGTACCTCACCGTCAGCGGGTTCACCGAGCACGAGATCGAGGTGCGGCGCTCGCGGTTCGTCTGCGCGATCGCGCCCGTCGCCGGAGAGAAGGAGGCGGCCGAGTTCGTCGCCGCCCGCAGGAAGGCCCACCACGGAGCCCGGCACCACTGCACGGCGTACGTCATCGGCGGCGACCGGCTCCTGCAGCGGGCCGACGACGACGGCGAGCCGTCCGGCACCGCCGGCCTGCCCATGCTGGAGGTGCTGAACCGGCGCGGGATCGCCGACACGATCGCCGTGGTCACGCGCTACTTCGGCGGCATCCTGCTGGGCGCGGGCGGCCTGGCCAGGGCGTACGGCGGCGCCGTCACCGAGACCCTCGACCGGGCCGGGCTGGTGACCATGGTGCCGGCCCGCGTCATGACCGTCCGCGTCGGCCATGCCCAGGCGGGACGCCTGGAGAACGACCTGCGCGCCGGCGGGCACGCGGTCCGCGGCGTCACCTACGGCGCCGACGTCGCCGCCGAGGTGGGCGTCGAGGCCGGGCGGACCGAGGAGTTCACCGCCTGGGTGGCCGCGGCGACCGCCGGCCAGGCCACCATCTCCCCGGGCCCCCTGGTGTACGTGCCGTCCCCGGAGTGAACGGCACGGGCCCCGGCCGGGGCGGTGAGCCTGGCGAGCGCCGCGGCCGACGGGGTCCCGGGCTCGGCCTGGTAGGCGATGACGACCTGGCCGTCCGTCCCGCCGACCGCCAGGCTGTGGCGCCGCAGGACCAGCGGCCCGACGACCGGATGACGGAATTCCTTCGTCTCGTCGCGCGTCGGCCGCACGTCGTGGCGCTCCCACAGGCGGCGGAATTCCTCGCAGGCCGCCGACAGTTCCTCGACCACCTCGCGCAGGGCCGGGTCGTCGAGACCGGTGCCGGCCGCGGCCCGCAGCGCGGCGACCGAGTCGGCCGCCACAGCCGTCCACATGGGGAACAGCGCCCGCGCGCCAGGGTCGAGGAAGACGTCCCGGACGAGGTTGCGCCCCGGCCGGTACATGGGCGCCAGGGCGAGGGCCGCCGCGTTGGCGGCCAGAACGTCGAACCGCCGCCCCCGCAGGTAGGCGGGTGTGCCCGCCCACGCGTCGAGGAGCCGCTGCGTGCCCGGGGCCGGTCGTTCCGCCGGCCGGTCGGGCGGCTCGCCGCGCCGGCTCGACGTCCCGCGCGCCAGCGCGTGCAGATGGGCGGTGAGGTCGGGGTCGAGGCGCAGCGCGGCGCCGAGCGCGTCGAGTACCTGCTCGGAGGGGTGGCGGTCCCGGCCCTGCTCCAGCCGGGTCAGGTAGTGGGAGCTGACGCCCGCGAGCGCGGCCAGCTCGTCGCGGCGCAGCCCGGCGACCCGGCGCCGCCCGGTCGCGGGCAGCCCGGCGTCCTCCGGGCGCACCAGCGCGCGGCGCGCCTTGATGAAGCAGCCGAGAGCGTTGCCGTCCATGACCCGACCACTCTACGCAACACCGCGAGCGGCCCACGCCGCGATGGTGGCCCTGTCACGGTACTGGTTACCCCGGCCGAGGGCGGGCAAAGTCACCGTCATGAATACCGGACACACGAAGACCTGGTTCGTCACCGGAGCGTCCCGCGGCTTTGGTGACGTGTGGACGCGGGCGGCGCTGCGGCGCGGCGAGCGGGTGGTCGCGACGGCCCGCGACGTCTCGGCGTTGAAGCCCCTGGCCGACGAGTTCGGTGACGCCGTGCTCCCGCTGGCGCTGGACGTCACCGACCGGGAGGCCGCCTTCGCCGCGGTGGCCCGGGGGGCCGCGCACTTCGGCGGGATCGATGTCGCCGTCAACAACGCCGGATACGGCCTTTTCGGAATGGTGGAGGAGGTCACCGAGGCCCAGGCGAGGGCCCAGCTGGAGACCAACCTCTTCGGCGCCCTCTGGGTCACCCAGGCCGTGCTGCCCGGGATGCGGGAACGCGGCCGGGGCCACATCCTGCAGGTGTCGAGCATCGGCGGCGTCGCCGCCTTCCCCACGCTCGGCCTCTACCACGCCTCCAAGTGGGGCCTGGAGGCGTTCAGCGAGGCGCTCGCCCAGGAGGTCGCCTCGGCGGGGATCAGGGTGACCATCATCGAGCCCGGCCCCTACGGCACCGACTGGAGCGGGTCGTCGGCCGTCCACGCCGAGCCCGAACCCGCGTACGAGCACGTCCGGGAGGCCCGCCGGGCCGCCGCCGCGGGCAGGGTCCCGATCGACCCCGCGGTCACCGCCGACGCGGTCCTCGCGGTCGTGGACGCCGAGCGGCCTCCGCTGCGACTGTTCCTCGGCGGGTACTGTCTGCCCATCGCGGAGCGGGTCTACGCCGAACGCCTGGCCACCTGGCGGGAGTGGCGGTCCCTGTCGGAGTCCGCCGGCTGAGTCCGCCCGCTGCGGGAGCCGTCACGTGATCGCCTTCGCTCGCCGAGTCGGGCGGTGAGCCTGGTGGTGGGGCCCCCGGGGACGGCTGGGTTAGCATGCGCGCATGGTCGCCGACGACGTGCAGGAGGTGCTCGAGGCGCTCGCACGGGCCGTGGGAAGGGGCGTCTCCGTCGACGACCCCGATGGGCGCGTCATCGCGCACAGCGCGCACCACGGCGAGACCGACATCGACCCCGTACGGGCCCGCGCCATCCTCTCCCGTACCGTTCCCGCCGACGTCGGCGAGTGGCAGCGCGCCCACGGCGTCGGCACCGCGACCGGCCCGGTTCGCGTCCCCGCGAACGCGGCGCTGGCGATGGGCGCCCGGCTGTGCGTGTCCCTGCTCCACCGGGGACGGCGCCTGGGGTACCTCTGGGTCATCGAGGGGGAGCGGCCGCTGTCGGCCGCCGAGATCGACCGGGTCGAACGGGACGCGGCCACGCTGGCCGCCCTGCTCGACGTCCCCGCCACCCCCGGTGGCGCCGGCCGGACCCTGCGCCGGCTGCTCACCGGCGGCCCGGACGCCCGGCGCCAGGCCGCCGCCGAACTGCTCGACCACGGTTTCACCGTCGGGGACCGGGCGTACCGGGTGATCGTCACCCACCCGCCCGCGACCGGCGGCGAGGTCTCCGCCGGCGGGATCGTCCCCTCGCCCGAGGGACTCCGCCGCCTGCTCGCCGGAACGCTCCACGGGCTCCGCCCACCGGCCGCCCACTCCCTGGTCGACGGCCGCACGGTCATCCTCGCCGTGGACGGCACCCCGCCCGGCGCCGCCGCCCCGGGGGCGGTGGCCGGGGTGAGCGCGCCGCACACCGGCCTGGCGGAGGCGCCGGACGCCTACCGGGAGGCGCTCGCCGCGTTCAGGGCGGCGGTGGGGGACCCGGCGATCGGGCCGGTGGCGATCTGGCCGGAGATCGGGGTCTACCGGTTCTTCGGCGACCGCGCGGAGCGGCGGCCGGAGGCGTCCGGCGGCCCCCTGGCACGCCTGCGCGAACGCGACCCCAGAGGCGTCCTCGCGGCCACCCTGGAGGCCTATCTCGACTCAGGAGGAGACGCCCAGGCGACCGCCGAGGCCGCACACCTGCACCGCACCAGCCTCTACTACCGTCTGCGGCGCATCGAGGAGATCACCGGCCGCGACCTGCGCGACGGCCGCCACCGGCTCGAACTCCACCTCGCGCTCAAACTCGCCCGCTGGAACGCCACGGACTGAACCGGCCGGGGTCATGGCTCTTCCCGGCCGGCCATCCTCCGCGACCATCGCGCGATGGCCAGGGCCGCGACCAGCAGGAACGTCGCGCCCGCGTAGACGGCCAGCTCGGTCCACCGGGCGCGGCTCTCGGCCTGGCTCATCCCCGCGGCGAGCCGGACGGCCACCGACAGGATGTGCCGCACCACCGCGATCACGCCCACGATGATGAAGGGTTCCAGCCGGAGAGGGCCGCCCTCCAGGTGCGCCAGGACCGTGACGAAGATCTCCAGGATGATCAGGACGAGGAGCAGTTCCTCGATGACGGTCACCGTCGTGCCCGTCCAGGGGCCGGGGCTTCGGGCCACGTTGACGCACATGACCACGATGACGGCCGCGCCGAGGGCCAGCAGCATCAGCGACACCAGGTACAGCAGCATGCGCTCCGCGCGGGCGAGGATCCCCATCAGTGTCCGGTCCAGCCCGCTCCGGCGAGCCGCGGTGGCCGAGCCGCCCGGCGTGACGGCGGGTCCCTCGGCCGGCGGGTTCGCCGCGCTGTCGGTCTTCCATGGCTCCACGGCTCGCCTCCAGGTGTCCACGTCAGCGTGCCGTGGGGACGACGCGTGGTTACATACCCGGCCTCGGCGGACGCGGTGCGCGTTCCCGGTCCGGAGTTGGTCCGGTGCGGGTCAAGCGATGGGCGAGCGCGGGTGCCGATGGGGCGGGTGCGGGCATGGAGGGCCCGCTTCTGGGTATGGCTGGCGGTTCTCGAGGAGGCCGTTGCCATGTCCGATCGTCTGTTCCAGAACCGGCGGGACGCGGGCCGGGTTCTCGCGGGTCTCCTGGACGAGTATCGCCGCCCCGACGTCGTCGTCCTCGGCCTGCCGCGCGGCGGCGTGCCGGTGGCGTACGAGGTCGCCATGGCGCTGGACGCCCCGCTCGACGTCCTCGTCGTGTGCAAGCTCGGCGTGCCGGGACACGAGGAGCTGGCGATGGGCGCGATCGCCGGTGGCGGAGTGGTCGTCGTCGGCGAGGACGTCGTCAGGGGCCTGGACATCGCGCCGGAGACCATGATGCAGGTGGCCCAGCGCGAGGGGCGGGAGCTGCTGCGGCGGGAGGAGGCCTACCGGGAGGGACGCCCGCCGCCGGACCTCGCCGGCAAGACCGTCGTCGTCGTGGACGACGGCCTGGCGACGGGGGCGAGCATGCGCGCCGCCATCCACGCCCTGCGTCGTGCCCGGCCCGCCGCCGTCGTCGTCGCCGTTCCCGCGGCACCCGACTCCACCTGCGAGGATCTGGCGGCCCTGGCGGACGACGTCGTCTGCGCCACCACACCCTCGCCGTTCCTCGCGATCGGGCGCTCCTACTGGGACTACGGCCGGACCACCGACGAGGAGGTACGCGATCTGCTGCGCGCCGCCACGAGGACCCGGCCGATCACCACGGGCTCGCGGACGCTGACCGACGTGGCCGTGGTCCGGATGGAGGCGCTTCCCACCGTGGACGGCGTACCCGACGACCACGTGCTGTTCGACCTGGTGGGAGACGCCCGGTTCGTCCTGATCGGCGAGGCGTCCCACGGGACCCACGAGTTCTACCAGGCACGCGCCCGGATGACCCGGCGGCTGATCGAGGAGAAGGACTTCTGCGCCGTGGCCGCCGAAGCGGACTGGCCGGACGCCTATCGGGTCAACCGCTTCGTCCGCGGCCGCGGGCGGGACGTCACCGCCGAGGAGTCGCTGCGCGGCTTCCGGCGCTTCCCCACCTGGATGTGGCGCAACACCGCCGTGCTGGACTTCGCCTGCTGGCTGCGCGAGCACAACGACGCCATCGGGGACGAGCGGGGCAAGGCCGGGTTCTACGGCCTGGACCTCTACAGTCTCCACAGTTCGGTGCACGAGGTCATCTCCTACCTCGAGCGGGTGGACCCCGGCGCCGCGGCCCGGGCGCGGGAGCGCTACAGCTGCTTCGACCACCGGTCCGGCGGCGACGCCCAGGCCTACGGATACGCCGCGGCGTTCGGGGCGGGCGAGACCTGCCAGCGGGAGGTGGTCGAGCAGCTCGTCGACCTGCGACGCCACGCGCTGGACTACGCGCGGCGCGACGGGCTGCTCGCCGAGGACGAGCTCTTCTACGCCGAGCGCAACGCCCAGGTGGTGCAGGCGGCCGAGGAGTACTACCGCATCATGTTCGGCGGGCGGGTCTCCTCCTGGAACCTCCGCGACAAGCACATGGCGGAGACGCTGGAGGCGCTGGCCGACCACCTCGGCCGCCGGCGCGGCCGCCCGGCCAAGATCGTGGTGTGGGCGCACAACTCGCACATCGGCGACGCCCGGGTGACCGAGGCCGCGACCCGCGGCGAGTTCACCATCGGGCAGCTGGTGCGCGAACGGTTCCCGGGGGAGTGCCGCCTGATCGGCTTCACCACCTACACCGGCACGGTCACCGCCGCCGACGACTGGGGCGGACCGGCCGAGCGCAAGCGGGTACGGCCGGCGCTGCCCGAGTCGATCGAGGAACTGCACCACGAGGCGGGAGGGAAGGAGTTCCTCCTGTGGTTCGGCCTGGCGCCGCAGGCGGCCGAGGCGCTGCGCAAGGCCCGCCTGGAGCGGATGATCGGCGTGATCTACCGGCCGCGGACCGAGCGGCGGAGCCACTACTTCCGGTGCCGGGTGTCGGAGCAGTTCGACGCGGTGATCCACGTCGACGAGACCCGGGCCGTCGAACCCCTCGAACGGACCGCCCGCTGGGAGGAGGGAGAGGTCCCGGAGACCTACCCGTTCGCCGTCTGACCCCTGTCGCCCTCACGCCGGCGAGGCCGTCCCCGGTATCACTCCCGCACGGACACCGCCCCCGTCTCTCCCGAACGCCGTGACGATCGTCCTCGCACATCGACAGTTGACGGAGTGAGGACTCACTCCGTACAGTTCGAGGTATGACAGAGACGAAGGCCCGGCGCAGGGCGCCGGGGATGAGCCCCGAACGGCGGCGCGAGATGATCCTCCAGGCGGCCCTGCCGCTGGTGGCCGAGTACGGAGCCGCGGTGACCACCGCCCAGATCGCCAGGGCCGCGGCGATCGGGGAGGCGACGATCTTCCGCGTCTTCGCCGACAAGGAGGAACTGCTGAGCGCCTGCGTCGCGCGGGCGCTCGACCCGGCCCACATGCTGGCCGAGATCGCGGCCATCCCGCTCGACCAGCCCCTCGCGGACCGGCTCCGCGAGGCCGCGGAGGCGATGCGCGCCTATCTGGAGCGCATGGGGTCGGTCATCGGCGCCCTGCACGCCTCGGGCGCCCGGCGCGGCAGGCCCGACGCCGGGGACGGCGGGGGCGGGGGGCCGGTGAGCAGGGAGGAGTCGTTCGCCCGCACCCGCGAGGCGGTGGCCGAGCTGTTCGAACCCGACCGCGACACGCTGCGCCGGCCGCCGGAGAAGCTGGCCGCGATCTTCCTCGGCATGCTGTTCGTCCGCCCCGCCGCCCGCGACGGCGAGGCCGAGACGGTGGCGCTCGACGACATCATCGAGGTCTTCCTCAACGGAGCCGTCGCCTAGCCACCGTGGCTCCGCCGGGCCACCCGCCGTACGGCGGCGCCGGCCTCGCCGCCCACCCTCCCGCCGTCGCGGCGCCGATGAAAGGCACCACCCCCGGCGGGTGAGGGCGGGTGCTCCGGCCATCCCAGGGGCCGACCGCCGGACGCCTCCGGCGGGTGAGGGCGGCCCGGCCATCCCAGGGCCGCCGGACGCCTCTGGCGGGTGAAGGCGGGGCGCGGGTGGATCAGAGGCGGGGTTCGATGAGCTCGAAGGCGACCTCCAGGGCGGCCTTCTTGCGCTCGGCGTGGGTGAGGTCGTCCTCCTGGAGGAGGAACCAGCTCACGTGCAGCGTGAACACCGCCATCGAGCTCCTGAGGCGCTGGGCGGTGGAGTCGCCCTCGTCGCACAGGATCGAGGTGAGGTCGCCCATCAGCGAGCGCATCTTCTGGAACTTGGGATGCTCGCGCAGCGCCGTCTGGTTGCGCTCCATGAACCTCATGAACTCGTGGTGGTGGCTGTCGAACAGCTCGTCGGCGTACCGGCGGACGAACTCCCGCCGCGCCTCCAGCGTGCGGGGGAGCTCCTTGCCCCACTTGATCAGGTGTTCCATGGACGCCTGCCGGTCCTCGGCCATGCTGGCGAGGATGTCGTCCTTGGTCCTGAAGTGGTAGTAGAGCGCCGCCTTGGTGACTCCGAGGGCCTCGGCGATCTCCCGGAGCGAGGTGGCCTCGTAGCCCTGCTCGGTGAAGAGCTTCAGGGCGATCTCCTGGATACGAGCTCGCGTATCGGTCTGTTCCCTCATGTCTCTGCAGACGCTCCCTAATGCGCACGAAACAACTTGACGGTCGGCAAGTAAGTGCTCTAGCTTTGCAGTATAGACACTAGCCGGTCGGCAAGTAAGTAGGCATTATCCCAAGGGGGCGTAAGAAATGACAGAGACCGAGGCCTTGCCCGGTCGCAGCCGAGAGGTCATGGCCGTCCTGCCAGGTCTCATGCTGGCCATGATCCTGGCGATGCTGGACAACATGATCGTCGGCACCGCGATGCCGCGCATCGTGGGAGAGCTGGGCGGCCTGGCCCACCTGTCCTGGGTGGTCACCGCGTACGTCCTGGGCACCACGGTCTCGACGCCCATCTGGGGCAAGATCGGTGACCTCTACGGCCGCAAGACCATCTTCCTGGCGTCGATCGGCATCTTCATGCTCGGCTCCGCCCTGTGCGGCATGGCCGGCTCCGACCTCCTCGGCGGCACGGCCGACGGCATGGCCCAGCTGATCGGATTCCGTGCCCTCCAGGGTCTCGGCGCGGGCGGTCTGATGGTCAACGCCATGGCCATCATCGGTGACCTGGTGCCGCCCCGCGAGCGTGGCCGCTACCAGGGCATCATGGCCGCCATGATGTCGCTGGCGATGGTCGCCGGCCCGCTGGTCGGCGGCTTCATCACCGACCACCTCGACTGGCGCTGGGCCTTCTACGTCAACCTGCCCATCGGCGCCATCGCCTTCGTCTGGCTCGTCGCGCGGCTGCACCTGCCGAAGTACCGCACCGAGCACCGCATCGACTGGTGGGGCGCCGCCCTGCTCACCGTGGGCATCACCGCGCTCGTCCTCATCACCACCTGGGGCGGCAACCAGTACGACTGGGGCTCCTGGCAGATCCTCGGCCTGGTGGCGGTCGCCGTGGTCTCCCTGGCGATCTTCATCCCGGTCCAGCGCAAGGTCGCCGAGCCGATCATGCCGCTGCACGTCTTCCGCAACCGGAACTTCACCCTGATCTCGCTGATCGGCTTCCTGCTCGGCTTCGCGATGTTCGGCGCGATCAACTTCCTGCCGCTGTTCCAGCAGACCGTCCAGGGCGCCTCGGCGACCAACTCCGGCCTGCTGCTGCTGCCGATGATGGCCGCCATGATGGTGGTCTCCCTGTTCGTCGGCCAGTTCATCACCAAGACCGGCAAGTACAAGGCCTTCCCGGTCATCGGCGGTGTGATCATGGCCGTCGGCATGTGGCTGCTCTCCCTGCAGGACGTCAACACCACCCGGTGGCAGACCGGCATCTTCATCGCGGTGCTCGGCCTCGGCATGGGCTTCCTGATGCAGACCACCATGCTCATCGCGCAGAACAGCGTCGAGCAGAAGGACCTCGGCGTGGCGAGCAGCGCCTCGACGTTCTTCCGGTCCATCGGTGGTTCGTTCGGCGTGTCGCTCTTCGGCGCGATCTTCAACCACAACCTGACCAACCACCTGACCGAGAAGCTCGGGCCGCAGGCGGCCAAGATGGTCGAGGGCGGCGGCGGCCGTCTCGACCCGGCCGCGCTCGCCAAGCTCCCCGCCCAGGTGCGCACCGGGTTCCTCGAGTCCCTGGCCGGCTCGGTCTCCAGCATCTTCGTCTGGGCCATCCTGTTCGCGGTGGCCGTGCCGGTGCTGGCGGCCTTCGTCAAGCAGGTCCCGCTGCGCGGCGGTCCCGCCTCGGGCGGCGGTCCTCAGGACGGCGACTCCGCCAAGGAGACGGCGATCGTCGGCGCCTTCGAGTAGCCTTCCCGCCTCACGCATCGCCCCGGTGGCCGTCGACACGGCCACCGGGGCTTCCTTGTTCCCGGAGGGTCAAGGCGCCGGCAAGTCGCGCGCAAGCGGCGGTTCCTAACGTGGGTCCCGCCCCCTCGAGGAACAAGGAGTACACGTGTCACCCACCGCCTGGATCGTGCTCGGACTCGGCCTCGGCGCCCTGGCGTTCGGCGGAGTCGGCGCCGGTCTGCTCGTCTCCCACCGCGAGTTCCGCCGTATCGCCCAGCGCGCGCAGGGCCAGGTCGTCCACCTGCGCCGCGGCTCCACCGAGGGCGGATACGTCTACTACCCGACGATCAGGTTCGTCACCGCCTACGGGCAGCAGATCGAGGCGGAGACGAACTACGGGTCCAACCCGCCGGTCGCCCCGGTCGGCGGGTTGGTCGCCGTGCTGTACGACCCCGAGAAGCCGTCGCGTGTCCGCGTCGACAGCGTCTGGGGCGGCGGGGTCGCCGTCGGCGCCATCTTCGCCGCCTCCGCGGTGCTCCTGGTGGTGGTCGCCGCCGGCGTGGTGCTCTTCGGCGCCTGATCCGGGCCCGCGGCCGCTAACCGGGTTTGCGGGCGGTGACCATGCCCGTGCCGAACCACGGCCCGCCGTACCAGAAGCGCCACCCCAGATCGCGTACGGCCACCTCCTGCGCGCCGAGCCCGCGCAGCACGTCGGCGTAGCGGGGGGCGTGCCGGAAGTCGGCGAGCAGGAGGCGTCCGCCGGGAGCGGTCACCCGGTAGGCCTCGGTGATCGCGCCGTCGCGCCCGTCCGCGTCCGGGATGTTGTGGACGGCCAGGGAGGACACGACGAGGTCGAAGGAGGCGTCCTCGACGGGCAGCGAGCGCATGTCGCCGGTGACGAGCTCGACCCGGCCGGCCACGCCTTCGGCCTCGGCGTTGCGCCGCGTCACCTCCTCGGCGTTGCCCGACACCCCGCCGGGCCTCGCCGGTCATCACGATTCGACCTCGTTCATTTCCGGTCGGATAGGGTCCTTCGGGTGATGGAGGAGATCTTGGCCGGGGGAGGGGTCAACGAGGTCGTGCGGGCGGGCGCGACGGTGCGGCGGCCCGCCGGGCCCTGGACGCCGGTCGTCCACGCCCTGCTCGGGCACCTGGCGGCCAGGGGCTTCACGGGCGCGCCCCGCGCCCACGGCCTGGACGAGCGGGGGCGCGAGATCCTCGACTTCGTCCCCGGTGAGGTGGGGCACTACCCGCTGCCCCCCGACGCGTGGAGCGAGGCCTCCCTCACGGCGGCCGGCCGGCTGCTGTGCGCCTACCACGACGCCTGCGCCGGGTTCGTCCCCCCGCCGGACGCCGCCTGGTACTTCCCGCCCCGCGAGCCGGCCGAGGTGATCTGCCACGGCGACGTCGCGCCGTACAACTGCGTCTACCGGGACGGCCTGCCCGTCGCACTGATCGACTTCGACACCGCCCACCCCGGCCCGCGCCTGTGGGACGTCGCCTACGCCGCCTACCGGTTCGTCCCGCTCACGGCGGTGGGCAACGGCGAGGCGGTGCTCCCGGTGGACGAGCAGGCCAGGCGGCTGCGGCTGTTCTGCGACGCCTACGGGCTCGGCGGCGGCGACAGGGCCGCCCTGCCCGAGGCGGTGGGGGAGCGGCTGCTGGCGATGGTCGGCCACATGCGCGAGCAGGCGCGGGCGGGGCACGCCGCCTTCGCCCGCCACCTCGCCGACGGCCACGACCGGCTCTACCTCACCGACCACGAGCACGTCACCGGCAACGCCGCGCTCTTCCGGTGCTGAGGGGCGACGTGCCGCCCGCCCGGCACCGTGACGTACTCGACGTTGTACGGGCGCAGCACCGGACGGCCCGTCTTCCGCCAGACGATGTTGGCGGAGTGGTACGGGAAGCGGAGCCGCCGTGCGGCCGCGCATCCGTCACGCTCGGCGGGGGCGGGGAGACGCGGCCGGGGGTCCGGGCGGCTCTGGTAGGGTGGCCTCGCTCGACAGTGATCGTCCTCAGGAGGTGAGACCCATCAACGCCATGTCAGGCAGGGTGCTCTCACCTCACGACGGTCCCCTCTCCCACTGACCGCGAGAGCGCCCTTCGGTATCCCGAAAGGCTCTTGTGTCCGTCTCATCCTTCTTGCCGTCGTCCGTGATCGCCTCCAGGCTGCGCGCCGCCGGGTGCGTGTTCGCCGAGGACGAGGCCGAGCTGCTCGCGGCGAGCGCCGGCACCCCCGAGGAGCTCGAGCTCATGGTGGAGCGGCGCGTCGCCGGCCTGCCGCTGGAACACGTCGTGGGCTGGGCGGAGTTCGGCGGGCTGCGCCTCGTCGTCGAGCGCGGGGTCTTCGTCCCGCGCCGCCGCACCGAACACCTTCTCCGGCAGGCCGTCGCCCTGGCCCGCCCCGGAGCCGTGGTCGTCGACCTGTGCTGCGGCGCGGGCGCGCTGGGCGCGGCGCTGGCCTCGGCCGTGCCCGGGGTCGAGGTGCACGCCGCCGACCTCGACCCCGCCGCGGTGCGCTGCGCCCGCCGCAACCTGGCCCCCTTCGGCGGGCGGGTGTACGAGGGCGACCTGTACCGCCCCTTGCCGGCCGCGCTGCGCGGACGCGTCGGCGTCCTGCTGGTCAGCCCGCCGTACGTCCCCACCGAGGCCATCGGGCTGCTGCCGCCGGAGGCCCGCCTGCACGAGCCCCACGTGGCGCTCGACGGAGGCGCCGACGGGCTCGGCGTCGCCCGGCGCGTGATCGCCGGCGCGCCGCACTGGCTGGCCCCCGGTGGCCGTCTGCTGATCGAGATGAGCAGACGGCAGGCGGACACGGTCCTGCGAGCCGCCGTGGACGCCGGGCTGGTTCCGGAACTCGCCACCTGCGACGATCTCGACGCCACCGCCGTCATCGCCACCAGACCGGTCAGCGACGGCGCATCGCCCGCTGGATCGGGCGTCACCGGCGATTCCGGACAGTAGTAGCGTCGGATCATGCGACTCGGCGTCCTCGATATCGGTTCCAACACTGTGCATCTCCTGGTGGTCGACGCCCACCGGGGCGCCCAGCCGCTCCCGGCGTTCTCCTACAAGGCCGAGCTGCGGCTGGCCGAGCATCTGCAGGACGGCGACAAGCTGTCCTCAGGCGGGGAACGCGAGCTGCGGCGGTTCGTCGAGGAGTCGCTGCGCATCGCCGAGGACAAGGGCGTGGAGGCCGTCATGGCCTTCGCGACCTCCGCCGTGCGCGAGGCGGTCAACGGCGAGGAGGTGCTGAGCCGCCTGCGGTCGGCCACCGGCGTGGACGTCGAGGTGCTCTCCGGGCAGGACGAGGCGCGGCTGACGTTCCTCGCGGTGCGCCGCTGGTTCGGCTGGTCGTCGGGACGGCTCCTGGTGCTCGACATCGGCGGCGGCTCCCTGGAGATCGCCTCCGGCGTGGAGGAGGAGCCGGACGTGGCGGTCTCGCTCCCGCTCGGGGCCGGGCGCATGACGCGCCGGTGGTTCACCGCCGACCCGCCACCGGCCGACGAGGTGCGCGACATGCGCAGGCAGGTCCGCGCGGAGATCGGCAGGGTCGTCGGCGACGTGGTGAAGTACGGGCGGCCGGACCACGCCGTGGCCACGTCCAAGACCTTCAAGCAGCTCGCGCGCATCGCGGGCGCGGCTCCTTCGAGCGAGGGGGCGCACGTCAGGCGGGTCCTGGGCCACGACGACGTCGCCCGCTGGGTGGGGCGGCTGGCGAAGATGCGCAACGCCGAGCGCGCCGAGCTGCCCGGCGTGTCGGCGGGACGCGCGCCCCAGCTGCTGGCGGGGGCGGTGGTCGCCGACGCGACGATGGACCTGTTCGAGGTCCCCGAGGTGGAGATCTGCCCGTGGGCGCTGCGCGAGGGTGTGATCCTGCGCCGCCTGGACGCCATGCCGGGAGTGTGACGGCCGGTGTTTCCGAGATCACACTGTTGCGGGGGATGTGAGGGAGATCTGCCAGGTTTACTGATACAACAGGGGTTTTCAGCTTTTCCGGGGGATGTGTGAGAGGGGCCGTGGAGGGCACCGGTCTCACCGCCACAACACAACAGGAGGATCAGAGCGATGATGGAGGTCATCGGCGCGGCCGGTACGGTGGCGGCCGTTCTGGCGCTCGCGGGGGTCGCTCTGGTGCTCATCGCGGTGCTGAGCCTCATCGCCCTGGCACTGCTGGCCTCCACCACGAACCCCGAACCCGACGTCGAGCCCACCGCCCTGAAGGAGGCCCGTCCGAGGCGGCGCCCGGATCCCCCGGAGCCGGTCAAGCGCGTCCCCATCCGCCCGGCGCCGATCCGTCCCGTCACCCCCGAGCCGGAGACCGGCACGTCCGCCGCCGGGCGGGAGGACGCGGACGGCGTGACCGAGCCGATGGACGCCGTCCGGGTGACGGCACAGGAACCGGCCGGCGACAGCGAGGGCGCGGAGCGGCCCGGAGAGGACGGGCCGGGACGGCCGCATGACGCGGACGCGGTGGGGACGGTGCCGTTCCGTCAGGTGGAGGCACGGCGCACCCGCCCGAAGGCGGACCGGCCGGCGGCTTCCCGCAAGCCGGTGCCGGCGAAGTCCGCGCAGGGATAGGACGGCCTGCGCCGGGCCCCGGCGTCAGCGCAGCGGGGCCGCCTCGACGCGGTGCTTGGACAGGTGGGACAGCACGGCCTGGTTGGCCTCCCAGCCGTCGGGGAACTTCACCGGGACGTTGAGCTGCACGGCCTCGGCGGAGGGGTGGGCGTCCAGCAGCTCGGGGATCCCCGCGCGGGCCACCACGACGCAGGCGTGCCGGTGCCGCGAGGTGAGCACGCACAGCCGTCCCGACTCCAGGTGGAACGCGGTGGCGTCCCTACGGCCGGACAGGGGATGCAGGACGATCGTGACGTCGTACTCCCGGCCCTGCAGCCGGTTGGCGGTGTCGACGGTGATCCCCTCGGGCAGCCCGGCGGCCTGGATCGCCGCCACCTGGTCGCGGTGGGCGGCCCCGACGGCGATGCGCTCGGCGGTGACCTGGTGCTCGCCCCGCTCCGACAGGGCGACCGGGGCCCGCTGCAGCAGCCGGGCGGCCAGCACCGCGACCGCCTGGACCGCCTCGGCGTCGGTGCGGACGGTGTGGCGGTTCGGCAGCTCGTACAGCGCCCAGCCGGATGCCGCCGCCTCCTCCAGCGCCCGGTCGTACGCCGTGCGCATGCCGCCGACGCCCAACGACAGACGCCGCTCACCGTGCCCGGTTCCGGCCTTGAACCCGGTGAAGGGGTAGAACGCCTCCGAGACCACGGGCGCCGCCGAGGCGGGCAGCCGCCAGGAGACCGGCAGCCGGTGAACGGGCAGATCGGGATTGTGCCGCAGCAGCACGGCGACGGCGCTCTGCAGCGGGTCCCAGGACAGGCCGGCCCACCGGTCGCCGTCGACGATCGAGAAGGGGTCCAGCTGACCGGGGTCGCCCACGAACAGCGCCCGCTCGAACAGCCCGGCGATGCGCAGCAGCTTGTCCGAACGCATCTGGTAGGCCTCGTCGACGATCGCCCACGGCCAGGTGCGGCCGCCGGCCCACGCCCACTTGTCGGCGGTCGCCACCACGACGGCGGGGTCGCCGAGGTCGGGCAGCTTGGTGCCGATGGCGGCCCTGCCCACGATCCGCTGCGGCACGGCGTAGTCGGAGGCGGACAGCCGTCCGATCGACAGGTCCGGGTGCTCGTCGGCGAGACGGACGATCAGGTCGTCGACCTGCTCGTTCGTCTGCGCGATGATCATCAGGGGCTCGCCGGTGGCGGCGATGTGCCCGGCGGCCCGCACGACCAGCGTCGACTTGCCCGCGCCGGGAGGCGAGTCGACGACGACGCCCCGGTGCCGGGGCAGGTCGGCCAGCACCGCCTCGACGACGGCCGCCGCTTCGGCGCCGGGGGAGGGCGCACCCGCCGTCATCGGCTCCCACCGCGTCCCGTGAGCCCGCTCACCCGCGCGCCGCAACCGCCCGGCGGCGGGACCGCTGCCCGGTCACCTGACCTCAAGACCACTCCTCCTCAGGGTCGTCGTCCGCGGGGACGTGCTCGGGCGGCGGGCCGCCGTGCGTCCACGGGGTCTCCTCGGGGGCCGGCAGGCTCGCCGGGGGCTGGTACTCGTCGGTCAGGGCGGCGTAGCACACCCGCTCGCCGACCTCGGGCACCGCGCCGGGCGTCGCCGCCTTACCGCGCCCCATCCCCTTGACGATCTTCAGCGTGACCCGCCCCCCGTCGATCTCGACGACCTCGGCCTGCTGCCCCCGCCGTTCGGGCGTGCCGAGCCGCGCGCCCGTCGCCAGCCGGACGGGGTCGGTGGTGCTCACGGTGAGGAGCGGCCGGAGCTTGCGCCCTCGGCCCTCGCCCTCGGTGTGCTCGGGATCGGTGGCGACCACCGTGCCGGTGAACGCCTCGCCCGTCAGCCGGTAGGCCGCCATGACCAGCGGGTCGTCGTAGGCGCGCTGGGCGTCGTAGGAGGCCTGGGCGCGCTCCATGCGGGCCAGCCGGGACGCCGCCGCGACGGCGCTGTCGTGCCGGGGCTGCGGAGGCCCGCCCTCGGCGAGCTGCGCGGCGAAGCCGGTGAACGCCGCCCGGTCGGCCTCCCAGCGAGCGGCGGTGCTCGTCGCGGCGGGCAGTGAACGCAGCAGCCCGATCGCCCGCCACACCAGCCGCCACGTCGGCTCCAGCTGGGAGCGCACCGCCTCGCCGACGCGCGCGGCGGCGCGCTCGCTCAGCGTCTCCTCGTAGGCGCGGATCGCGGGCACCAGGACCTCGGCGTCGAAGACCGGGTCGGTCGCGGGCCCGGCCGGCGGCCAGATCAGGGGATCCTCCGCCTCGCGGGCGGCGTCCGCCCCGGACATGCCGGCGGGGGGATCGATCCAGCTCACCAGGGACGCGAGGTTGGCGTCCTCCAGCATGCTCTGCCCCGTCGCCCAGTGCAGCGACAGCGCCGCCGTGGCCGCCTGCAGCATCACCGAGCCGGGGTACTGGGCCCGCTGGGCGAGGAAGGTGAGCCACCGGCCGAGCAGCGGCACCGAGGGATGCACGGCGTACGGCCCCTCGGCGCGGCGGAAGCGGGTGGAGCGCCCGAGCAGGCCCGTGAACGCGATGGCGCCCTGGTTGGGGACGATCAGCTGCGGGGCGTCCAGGCACCGCTCGTACGGCTCGGCGCCGCGCCGCTCGACCGTCTCGGTGGTCTTCTGCAGCCCCTCGATGTAGGGGAGCACGATCTCGGCAAGTTCGGCGGCGAAGGCGAACCGCAGGTCGCGGTCGCGGGGTTGCGGCACCACGAGCAGCCGGGGATGGCCGGGGTCGGTGCCGACCATGGCGGCCAGCGGCGCGGCGGCCTCGCCGGCCAGCCGCAGCGGGATGAACACCATGGGGTGCTCCGACAGGTGGCAGTGCCGCACGGTGGCCAGCGGTTGCGCCGTGCCGGACCGGACGGCCCGCAGCCGCGCGAGGGCGGCGAGCGTGCTCACGAGGCCGTCTCCGGCCGAGGACGGAGGGCCCGGTCGCGGCCGGGGACGGCCGGGGGAGTCACGACACCTCCGCGTAGATGCGGTCGGCGAGGCGGAGCAGGCGGGCGATCTCCTCCTGGCCCTCGTCGGGCGTTAGGGAACCGTCGGCCAGGCCGAGCGCCTCGGCCACCGTCGCCACCCCGCCGAGCGCGTCGCGGACCTGCCGGCCCAGCAGGTCGGTGGACCCCTCGCCGGCGGCCTCGTCTCGGCAGAAGAAGCACAGGTCGCACGTCGACAGGCACTCGGGGACGTACCGCGCCTCGACCGTGCCAACGGCCTCGCGCAGCTCGTCGGCCGGGCGGGTGGGGACACCGGCGGCGTCGCGCGCCAGGTCGAAGCTCAGCCCCTCCGGCAGCGCGGCGACGATCGAGCCGACCCGCGTCATGCGGGCGAGCTGCCTCCTGAGCACGGCGAGCTCCTTGCGGACGTCCACCAGCGTGGCGGTCGGCCGGTTGGCGAAGTTCTCCGGGCACACCAGCACGACGTCGTGGGACACCCGCTCGGGGTCGTGCCCGAGCTCGCCCAGCATGTCGCGCAGCGCGAGCACGTAGACGGCGGCCTGGCGGGCGGCGGCGGCCACCTTGTCCGGCTCGGCCTGCCCGTCGACGACGGCGAACGACTTGATCTCCACGATGTGGAACCGCGCGCCGAGCCGGAACGCCACCACGTCGGGCTCCAGATAGGAGCTGTGCCCGGCGATGTCGAGGCGGAGCAGCGGATGGTCGAACAGGGTGCCGGCGTCGTCGCTGTCGCGGGCGGCGCGGTCGATGAGCTTGCGGGTGTGGCCGTGGCGCAGCTGCGCGGAGGGGTTGCCGCCGACGTCGCCGAGATCGGTGTAGGACGCCTGCGGGATCGGCAGGCCGAGCCGCTCGCGCAGCAGCCGCAGCAGCTCGGCGCAGCCGCTCTCCTTGACCAGCGACTCGAAGGCGTTGCCGCGGGTGATGGCGAAGGGCGACTGGCCGAAGGGCGCGGGGAAGCCGAGGTGGGTGGCGGTGGCGTCCTTGTCGATGCCGGCGGCGTCCAGGACGGCGCGCCGCGCGCACCCGGGGTTGGCGGCGAGGGCGGCGATGGCCCGGGCGTCATGGGGACGCGGCGGCACCGGGCCGCGCAGCTGATCGAGTCGATCCACCTCACGCCTCTTTCCCGGCCAGGCCGGCGCGCGCGGGGCCCGGCGTGGCTCGTCTTCCTGATGGTTCCGTGTGCCGCGGCCGGCCCGGCCGCGTCAGCACGAGGCCTCCCTGCGGGCCAGGCTCAGCATCGTGCCGCCGAACAGGCGCTCGGCGTCGCCGAGCCGGTCGCGGGCACGGGCGGCGATCTCGGCCCGCGCGCCGGCGTCGGCCTCGGCGTGGACCTCCAGCTCGGCGCGGGCCGCCTTCACGACGGTGGCCGGGTCGGGGCCGGCGAAGCCGTCCAGGGCGGAGCCCCGCCCGGACGCCAGGGGCAGGACGCGCGTGCCTCCGCCGTACGGCATCGCCCCGGGGATGTTGTGCGCCAGCCTCGACAGCAGCCGCTGCGCCTGCGGCGCGGCCTGCTCGCCGGCGTCGGCGAGCCGCAGGACGTGCTCGGCGACGCGGATCGCGGTGGTGAGGAAGTGGACGCGCGGGCTGAGCGGGCCGACGACCCGCTGCTCCAGCGGCCAGGTGCTCACCGCGATCAGGCCCCGGGACGCCGAGAGGCGGTCGGTGAGCGCGGCGCACAGGTAGTAGGGCCGGGAGAACGGGGAGGTGCGGAAGGAGCGCTCCTCGTCGCGGCGCAGGCTGGCCAGCTGGGTGCTCTTGAGCGAACCGGCGCGCAGCGCCTCGTGCACCGTGACGATCATCTTCGCCGCGCTGGGCACCCCGAGCAGGGTCAGCGCCTGGTGGACCTGCTCGCGCACCGGCAGCAGCGACGCCGGCCGCGCCGCCGCCCCGTCGTCGGGGGCGTGGACGGCCACCGCCTGGTCCCACGCGCGCTCGGCCTTGCGCAGCTCGGCGCGCAGCGACCGGGCGAGGGCGCTCTCGCGCGCCCGCACGGCCTGCCGGATCTCTCCCCGGAGCGCGTTGATGCGCTCCTCGAGATCGTCCAGCGTTTCACTCACGCCCGGAGCGTACCAACAGTTCCCATGAGTTCCAGGGATTTCCAGTTTTCCCGCGGCGTGTCGGGTGGCGGGCGCGCCCCCGCGCACCCGTCAGGGGGACGCCGCGGAGGTGAGCCGGGTGTTGCGCGGGACGGGGGTGGGCAGGTCGCCCTCGCCGCCGAAGAGCCGCTCGTCGAGGTGGCCGATGGCGTAGCCGATGCCGCCGAGGACCACGCACTCGTCCCCGAGCGTCGAGGCGCGCAGCTCGGGCATGCGGGCGCACACCTCCTCCAGACGGCGCCGCAGCGGCGGCAGCAGCACGTCGGCGGCGCGGGAGAAGCTGCCGCCGAGGACGACGGTCTCCGGGTCCAGGGTGAGCACGATGAAGGTCGCGCCGAGCGCCAGCACGTCGACGTACCGCTCGACCGACTCCAGCGCCGCCGGGTCCCCGTCGCGCGCGGCCGACAGGACGTGCCGCGCGGCGTCCTGCGGCGGGGTCCCCTCGGGGACCACCGGGCTGCGGTCGAGCTCGGCCGACCCGGTGTCCCACCTGGTCAGGGGCAGCAGGCTGATCTCGCCCGCGAACCCCCCGAAGCCGCGGTGCAGCTTGCCGTCGATGATCAGGCCGATGCCCGTGCGCCGCCCGGCGTGCAGGAACACCACGTCCTTGGCCCCGCGCGCCACGCCGCGCTGCCACTCGGCGAGCGCCGCGAGCTTGCTGTCGTTCTCGACCAGGACGGTGCACGGGAACATCTCGCCGAGCCGCCCCGCGAGGTCGAGGCCCGACCAGTCGCGCACGGCCGTGGACAGCACCACCCGGCCGCCGGGGTCGACCAGGCCGGTGGTGCCCGCCGTGACGGCCCACAGGTCGTCCATGCCGAGGCCGGCCAGGGTGAGGCAGCCGGAGACGGCCTTGCCGATCGCCTCCAGCCGCGCCTCGGTGGGCGTGCCGGGCTCCAGCGCGTGCCGAGTCTCGGCCAGGACGTTCCCGTCGAGGTCGGCCAGGGCGGCGAGGACCTTGTGGGCTCCTATGTCGAGGCCCACCACGTGGCCGACGTCGGCGCGGAAGCGGTAGCGGCGGGCGGGCCGCCCCATCGTCCCGGCCACCGGGGCGACCTCCTCGACCCAGCCGAGCCCGGCCAGCTCGTCCACGACGTCCTTGGTGGACGGCCGGGACAGCCCGGTGCGCTCGGCGAGCGTCGAGAGCGTGAGCGGCTCGGCCCCGCGCAGCGCCCGCAGCGCGGCGAGCGAGTTGAGCCGCCGCAACCGGGAGAGGTCGCCGCCGCTCGGCGGAGGGTTCGCCATGACCGTCCTAACGTAAGTCTCCTTCTTAACGGACATTATGCCAGCCTCGCCACTCGCCTGCGTAGGCCGTCAGGGGCCTGCCTTTACTGAAAAAACTGACCGTTGACCCCTTTTCGGACGGGTGTTACTAATGATGGGCTCCTTCGTAACTGGCTCGGCTTGAGAGGACTGCTGATGTCACGAGCGGCCTTCACGGACGTCGGCGAGGTCCCGTGCGACACGCGGCGCGCGCTGGTCTTCGAACACGGCTGGCAGTCGTGGAGCCCGTCCGGCGCCTACCGGCTGGACGAACGGCCGCCCCGCCCCGCCGACGCCAACATCCAGGTGGTGGCCTACCGGCCGGAGAGCCCGGTGCCGTCCGGCGTCTTCCAGGGCGAGGGCCTGCTCGCCGTCGACCCCGGTGACGGGGGCCCGGTGCACGTGTGGTCGGCCCCCGGCCACCTCGCCGTCCCGTCGATCAGGGCGCGGCGCGAGGGCGGCGGCCTGGTGGTCTCGGCGGACGGCCCGGTACGGCACTGGCGGGCCGAGGGCTCGCTTCCGTCCGCGCTCGCCGGGTGGGCCGAGACCATGGCCGCGCCCGTCAGGCCGGCGATCCCCGTCGTCCCGCCCCTGTGGTGCTCCTGGTACGCCTACTGGGACAAGGTCACCGAGACCGACATCACCGGCAACCTCGCGCTCGCCGACCGTCACGGCATCGACCTGGACCTGTTCCTCATCGACGACGGCTACGAGAGCGGCATCGGCGACTGGCTCGACATCCGCCCCGGCTTCGGCTCCCTGGAGCGGACGGTCGCCGCGATCGCCGCGAGCGGCAGGAGGACCGGCATCTGGGTCGCCCCCTTCCTGGTCGGACGGCACAGCCGCCTGTACGAGCGGCACCCCGACTGGACCGTCCCCGAGCTCAGCGCCGGGCGCATGTGGGACCAGGACCTCGCCGTGCTGGACGTCACCCACCCGGCCGCGGCCGAGCACCTGGCCGGGGTGTTCCGCGAGCTCGCGGCCCTGGGGATCACCCACTTCAAGCTCGACTACTGCTACGCGGGCGCGATGAGCGGCCGCAGGCACGACGACGTCGACCCGATCACGGCCTACCGGCGCGGCCTGGAGCTGATCCGCGAGGCCGCCGGCCCGGACGCCGTGCTCCACGGATGCGGGGCGCCCCTGCTGCCGAGCCTCGGCCTCGTCGACATCATGCGGGTCAGCCCCGACACCGCTCCCCGGCGGCTGCCCCGCGCGGGCGACATCAGCCAGCCGAGCCAGCTCGGCGCCCGGCTCACCGGCCAGGCCCGGGAGTTCCTGCACGCCCGCTGGTGGGCCAACGACCCCGACTGCCTCATGGCACGGCCGGAGGTCGAGACCCGGGAGGAGTGGGCGGCCCACATCGAGGCGAGCGGCGGCCTGCGCGGCTCGAGCGACCCGATCGCGAGCCTGGACGCGTGGGGGCTCGAGACGACACGCCGCCTGATGACCCCCACCCGGCCCTGCCCCTCGGGGACCGCCGTGCCGCCCGGCGTCGCGTCCTCGCCGGCCCCGGGGGAGGGGGCGTGAGTACCGCCGGGTCCGCGCCGCCGGCCCACAAGCTCCCGTCACACCGCCGTACGGAGGCCGAATGAGTTCCACCCAGGCGCCCGCGGACGCCCCGTCCGCCGTGCCCGCCACCCCGCCCGCCGCCTCCACGGCCCCGCGCCGCCGCTTCTCGATCGCCGGCTGGTACCCCTACCTGTTCGTGGCGCCGAGCCTGTTCGGCGTGGTGGTGTTCCTGCTGCTGCCCGTGCTCATCGTCGCCGGGCTCAGCTTCTTCGACTGGCGGCTGCTGTCCCCGCCGACCTTCGCCGGCCTGGGCAACTACCGCCGGCTGATCGACGACCCGTCGGTGGGTCATTCGCTGTTCGTCACCATGCTCTACGTGCTGCTGTGCGTCCCCGCGCAGACGGTGCCGGCGCTCGGCCTGGCGGTCCTGCTGAACCGGCGCGTCAAGGGCGTCAAGATCTTCCGGGCGATGTTCGTCATCCCCTGGATCGCGACGCCGATCGTGCTCGGCCTCATCTGGGACTGGATCTTCAATCCCGAGAACGGCGTGATCAACGAGCTGCTGGCCCTCGTCGGCGTCCGCGGCCCCGACTGGCTGTCGGACCCGGCCTGGGCGCTCCCCGCCGTGGCCCTGGTCACCGTCTGGCAGCACACCGGCTACAACATGCTGTTCTTCCTGGCCGGCCTGCAGGGCATCCCCAAGGAACTGCACGACGCCGCCGCCGCCGACGGCGCCACGCCCCGGCAGCGCTTCTTCATGATCACGCTGCCGCTGCTGAACCCCACGATGTTCTTCGTGCTGGTCACGAACATGATCGGTGCGTTCCAGGTGTTCGACACGGTGTTCTCCATGACCGACGGCGGTCCCAGCCACGCCACCGAGGTGGTCAACTTCAAGATCTTCTCGACGGCCTTCAGGGACTTCGACTTCGGCTACGCCTCGACGCTGGCCATGCTGCTGTTCGTGATCATCCTGGTCGTCACCCTGGTCCAGGTCCGCTACTTCAACCGCCGCACCACCTACGACCTGAGCTGAGAGGGCGACCAGAGGTGTTCAAGAAGCTCGCGCTGTACGCGGTCCTGCTCATCGGGGCGCTGGTGTCGGTGTTCCCCTACGTGCTGGTGGTGCTGACCGCCTTCAAGTCGCGCGGCCAGCTCAACTCGACCGAGCCCTGGCTGCCCGCCGTCCCGCCGACGTTCCGCAACATCGAGCGGCTCCTGGACACGGGCTTTCCCCACTACCTCGCCAACACGGTCGTGATGACCGTGGCCCTGACGGCCGGGCAGCTGATCTTCACCACCTTCGCGGCCTACGCCTTCGCCCGCATGCGCTTCCCCGGCCGCGAGGTGCTGTTCTGGCTGTACATGGCCACGCTGATGGTGCCGGCCGCGGTCACCGTCATCCCGCTGTTCCTGATCATGCGCCAGTTCGGGCTGGTCAACACGTGGTACGGCCTGCTCGTCCCCTACCTGCTCGGCACGCCCTACGGGATCTTCCTGATGCGGCAGTTCTTCCGCGCGATCCCGGCGGGGCTGGAGGACGCCGCCCGGATCGACGGGGCGGGGCCGCTCGCCACCCTGTGGCGGGTCATCCTGCCGCTGAGCCGGCCCGCCCTCGCCACGCTGGCGATCATCACGGTGATCTCCTCGTGGAACAACTTCATGTGGCCGCTGATCATCACCAGCAGCGACGACACCAAGGTGATCACCGTCGCCATCGCGAGCCTGAAGGGGGCCGTCGGCGTGGACGACACCCTGATGATGGCCGGCAGCCTCGTCGCCCTGATCCCCATGGTCGCGCTCTTCATCTTCTTCCAGCGGTACATCGTGCGGTCCGTCGTCCTCAGCGGCCTCAAATGAGCCGTGCCGCACCCGGCACCACCCCGAAACACAGCAGGACACACAGAAAGGTGTCAGCGAATATGACCACCCCCCGGATTCGCTGGGCCGACGCCGCCTTCGGCGCGCTCCTCCTCGCCGCCACCGCCTGTGGCGGCTCGGGCTCCTCCGGAGGATCCGGCGGCGAGAAGGTCACCCTGACCTACCGGCTCTGGGACGAGCAGCAGAAGGTCGGCTACGACAAGGTGATGGCCGCCTTCGAGAAGAGCCACCCGAACATCCACGTGAACATCGAGTTGCTGCCCTGGGACCAGTACTGGCTCAAGCTCACCTCCGACGCCGTCGCGGGCACCGGCCCCGACGTGTGCTGGATGACCGTCGGGTACTTCCCCGAGTTCGTCACCAAGGGCGTGCTCGCCGACCTCTCCTCCCTGGGCATCGACACCGGCCAGTACAAGAAGACCGTCGTCGACGGCTACACCTACCAGGGCAAGCTGTACGGCGTGCCCAAGGACTGGGGCATCGTCGGCCTGCTGTACAACAAGGACCTGTTCAAGAAGGCCGGCGTCACGATGCCGGACAAGCTCACCTGGGCGCCGGACGGCTCGGGCACCCTCCTCCCGCTGGCCCGCAAGCTCACCGTCGACGCGGCCGGCAAGCACCCCGGTGACAGCGGCTTCGACGCCGGCTCGGTCAAGCAGTGGGGGTTCGCCTCCTGGAACCACTACCAGACCCAGTGGATGAACTGGGTGAACTCCAACGGCGGCAAGCTGATCGACAAGCCGTTCGGCAAGTGGGCCATGAACGACGACGCCTCCGTGCAGGGCCTGCAGTGGGGCGTCGACCTGGTGAACAAGTACCACGTCTCGCCCCCCGCCACCCAGACCAACCCCCCGACCGGCAAGGTCACCGCGATGTTCGAGCGCGGCGAGGTCGCGATGTTCCCCGCCAACAACGCGCTGCTGCCGTTCGTCGCCCCCGAGTCCAACTTCGAGATCGGCGTCACCACGATGCCCGAGGGCCCGGCCGGGCGGTCGGTCAACATGGCCGGCGGCGCCGACACGGTCCTGGCCGGCTCCAAGCACCCGCAGGAGGCCCGCGAGCTGGTGAAGTTCCTCGGGTCCCGCGACGCCCAGAAGATGATGGCCGACTCCGGGTTCGCGTTCCCGGCGCTGAACGGCCTGGAGCAGGGCTACGTCGACTTCTGGAAGGCCAAGAAGATCGACGTCGCGCCGTTCGTGGAGGAGTCCAAGGGCCTGACCTACAACCTCCCGGTGGTCACCGGCTTCAACTCCTTCGAGTCGAAGATGAACCAGATCTTCAACGACATGTACCTCGGCAAGATCACGCCGAAGGCCGCCGCCGACCAGGCCGTCCAGGAGGGCAACGCCACCATCAAGTGAGGCCGCCGCGCGCTTCTCACCTCACCCGGGGGCAGGGCGCGCAGCCTCACCATGCCCGCGTCCAAGGGCCGGCCGGGAGGGTCACCGCCTCGGTCAAGGGAGCCGCCCTCGTCCCCTCGTGGCCACAAGCGGCCCGGACAACGCCTACTTCGACCACGCCGACCTCGCCGACGCCAAGATCACCTGTGACTGAAGGGACCCCATGATCATCCCGAGGCCCGAGCGCCTGGAAGCCCGCCCCGGCTCGTTCACCGTCGGCCCGGACACCCGGATCGCGGCGGATCCCGCCCTCGCCGGCGTGGCCGCCTGGCTCCGCTCCGAGCTCGGCGCGGCGACCGGCCACGACCTCCCCCCGGGCCGGCCGGACCTCGGGGCGATCGTCCTGGCGCTCGCGCCGCAGGGCGCCCTCGGCCCCGAGGAGTACCGGCTGACGGTGGACCCCGAGGGCGTGCGCGTCGAGGCCGGGGGAGCGGCGGGGGCGTTCTACGGCGCCCAGACGTTCCGCCAGCTGCTCCCGCCCGAGGCCTTCCGCCGCGCCCCCGCCGGCGCCGGGCCCTGGACCGCGCCGGCCGTCCACATCGAGGACGGGCCCCGCTTCCCCTGGCGCGGCTGCCTGCTGGACGTGGCGCGGCACTTCATGACCAGGGCGGAGGTGCTGCGCTTCGTCGACCTGCTCGCCATGCACAAGATCAACGTGCTGCACCTGCACCTCACCGACGACCAGGGCTGGCGCCTGGAGATCAAGAAGTACCCCCGCCTCACCGAGGTGGGCGCCTGGCGGGAGGAGAGCCAGAAGGGGTGGGCCGGCCCGATGGACGGCCAGCCCCACGGCGGTTTCTACACCCAGCAGGACATCCGGGAGATCGTGGCGTACGCGGCCGCCCGCCACATCACCGTGGTCCCGGAGATCGACATCCCCGGCCACACCCAGGCCGCCATCGCCGCCCACCCCGAGCTCGGCAACCTCGACACCCCGATCGGGGTCGCCACCACCTGGGGGATCTCCGCCAACGTCCTCAATGTCGAGGAATCCACCCTGGACTTCTTCCGGGACGTCTTCGACGAGGTGCTGGAGCTCTTCCCGAGCCCCTACATCTGCGTCGGCGGCGACGAGTGCCGCAAGGACCAGTGGCGGGCGAGCTCGGCCGTCCGGCGCCGGATCGCCGAGCTCGGCCTGCGCGGCGAGGACGAGCTGCAGAGCTGGTTCATCCGGCGGTTCGACGACCACCTGGCGGCCCGGGGCCGGCGGCTCGTCGGCTGGGACGAGATCCTGGAGGGCGGCCTGGCGCCAGGCGCGGTCGTCGCCTCCTGGCGCAGCCTGGACGGCGTGGTCCTGGGGGCCCGCGCCGGCCACGACGTCATCAACTGCCTCAACACCTCGGTGTACCTCGACTACCGGCAGTCGGAGAGCCCCGAGGAGCCCGTCCCCTTCGGCACCGTGCTCCCCCTCGCCGGCGTGTACGCCTTCGAGCCGGTCCCCGACGGGCTCACCGAGGCCGAGGCCGCCCACGTCATCGGCGCCACGTGCTGCCTGTGGACCGAGCTCATCGACTCGGCCCGGCGGCTGGACTACATGGCCTTCCCCCGGCTGTGCGCCTTCGCCGAGGCCGTGTGGCGGCGCGGCGGGCGCGACCTCGCGGAGTTCCGCGGGCGGCTCGGCGCGCACCTGCGGCGGCTGGACGCGGCCGGGGTCGAGTACCGCGGGGAGGAGGGCCCGCTGCCCTGGCAGACCCGCCCCGGCGTGCCCGGCCGCCCGGAGGAACTCGACAGCTGGCTCGCGCACATGGCGGCCGAGACCGGCAACATCCGGGGCGCCCGCCCATGACCGGCGACCCGCCGCCCGGATTCGTCCTCCCCGGGAACGGCACCCCCGGTGAGCCGGCCGGCGACGCGCGCGGGGAGACCCCCGGCCTCCCGCCGCCCGGGGAGGCGTCCGGCGGCGCGTCCGGAGAGGCGTCCGGCCGGCCGCAGAGGGAGGCCGGCCGGCCGGGCGCCCGAGGGGCCGGAGACCGTGCTTTCCTGGCCCGGGTGCGAGAACGCCCGGGACCTCGGCGGGCTGCCGCTCACCTCGGGCGGAGTGATCCGTCCGGGCGCGCTGCTGCGCTCGGACGGCCACCACCGGCTGACGCCGGAAGGGGCGCGGGCGGTGCTCGGGGCGGGCCTGTCGCTCATCGTCGACCTGCGCCTGCCCGCCGAGTGCGCCGCCCTGCCCAGCGCGTTCGCCGGAACCCCGATCTACTGCAACATCTCGGTCCTGGATCCGGCGAAGGAGGAGGACGAGATCCTGGAGCTGATCGGCGACTCCCTCCCGGAGATCTACCGGCTGATCCTCGACCGCCATGGCGGAGCCGAGGCCTATCTCCGCGCGGCCGGCATGACCCCGGCCGAGCCGGCCGCGCTGCGGGCACGCCTCACGACGCCCCGGCCCTGAAGGCGCGCCCGCCCGATCCGTCCCGTCCGGCATCTCCTCCCCCTTACCCCCCGAAGGAGCCGCACATGGACACAAGACGACTCGCCCGGCTCACGGCCGCCGTCGCGCTCGTGGTCGCGAGCGTGACGGCGTTCCAGGCACCCGCCGGAGCCGCCACCGGAACGGTGATCTCCTCCTCCGAGCTCGCCGCCGTCACCCCGCTCGACGACGGCGGCAGCTTCACCACCATCACCCGTCACCGCGACGCCGTGGAGGCGTCGTCCCGGCCGCTGACGGTCACCGACCTCTCCGAGGTCGTGACGGGCGGCTACCGCACCCAGGGGATCTGCCACGCCACCGACCTGCACGTCTCGGCGTCGGTGTCGGGTTTCTGCTGGGCGGGCGGGGACGACTCCACCAACGTGTGGTACCCGCAGGGCATCACCGGCAGCGGCGACGGGGCCAACGGGTCGGTGCTGTACACCCCCTGCGCGGGCTGCGCGGCCAGGAAGATCGTCGCGGTGAGCTGGCACAGCAGCGCCCATCACGAGGCAGGCGAGAACCGGCTGGCACGCGTCAGCTTCGTCGACGTCACCTCGGGGGTCGCCGGGGCGAGCTACCGGCACGTGCTGCTCGTCGAGCCGGACGACACCGCCGCCGGCTACCACGCCGTGCCGAGCCACGCCGACGGCATCATGTGGTACGGCAACAAGCTCTTCATGGTGACCGGCGGCGACCCGGCGGCCGGCGGGGGAGACCGCCTCGTCCGGGTGTTCGACCTGCGGCACATCTGGAAGATGAGTTCCACCTCCTCGGTGTCGGTCGGCTGCACGGCCTCGGCGTGCTCGGCGGCCTACCACATCTACGCGCTCCCGGAGATCGGCTACTACCGTTTCACCGGGGGAGGGGTCTGCGCCTCGCTCGCCCTCGCCGAGCCGTGCATGACCGGCGTCTCCCTCGACAGGTCCGGCTACCCCGACGCCATGGTGACCACGGAGTTCAAGTTCGGCGGCTCGGGCGGGAAGATCCTGCGCTGGCCGCTCGACGCGGGAACCGCGCTGCTGAAGAAGAGCTCCGACGGCTACGTCCACCCGATCGCCGGATGGCGCTCCCCGGTCTGGGACGTGCAGGGCGGGGTCTTCACCGGCGGCCGCGGCGTGCTGACCGGCCGCTGCCCCAACGGCACGCCCGTGGTGAGTTACATGCCCGCGACGACCGACGGGCAGGTCGTCAACTCCTCGGGCACCACCTACACCAAGTCCTGCCTGCACAAGGCCACCCTCGCGGCCGACGGCACCCTGGACCTCCACTACTGGACCACCGCTCCGGCCAACTCCCAGAATGCCAGTTACTGGCCGGCCAGCGGTGAGCTGTGGGTGGACAGCGAGTTCAAGGGCGACGGCGTCTACCCGGGCGACCGCCTGGTGCTGGTGTTCAGCGGTCCGGGCCTGTCCTGCTCCTGAGCCCCGCCGAAGGCGTCCGGGGGCCTCAGCTGAGGGGCCGGAAAAAGGTACCGGGACGGTCGTCCCCCAGCACCGCGCCCACGCAGCGGAAGACCCGGACGCCTTCCTTGAACGCCTCGGGGGTCGGCGGGAGCACGTCGTTCATCCACTTGGCCGGCGCGATCTCCTTGGCCCGGCCGTACCGCGACTGGATCAGGACCTGGTCGGAGCAAAGCTTCTTCACCAGGGGATGCCTGGCGAGGTCGCGCGAGTTGTAGGTGAGCGCGTCCACCGGGAGCGGGGCCACGGCGTAGGTCTCCCAGGAGTGCTCCTCCTCGCAGCCACGCCGGACGGCCGTCACCGAGCCCGAGACGTCGGTGATTCCGCCCCAGCACTCGGCCTGGCGCACGCAGGCCGCCTGCGCGCCCGCCACCGCGGCGGCGGGGCAGCCGGCCGTCGTGGTCTCCACGCCCCCGGTCACCTTCTCGGCGGCGGCGGGCGAGGCGCCGGCCGCCGGCGGGCCGGAGGTGGTCCCACCGCCGGCGGGACCGTCCACCGGGGGCCGCTGCTCCAACAGCATGATCGCCGCGCCGATCGTCAGCAGCAGGGCGAAGGCGCCGGCGATCGCGACGTACACCCCCGAGTGCGACTGCGGCCTGGCCGGCGGCCGGGGCTGGGTGCTCACCGAGGCGCGGGCGCCCGGTCCCGTCACGACCGCCCGGCGCACCTCCTCGCGCCGGTCCGGACGGCGCCCGGCGCCGGGGCGCACCCCCTCCGGCCGGTCCGCCTCACGCACAGCGGCAGGCCGCGGCGACCCGGGGGGATGCCCCGCCGGCCGTGGCCGGTTCGCCGGTCCCCCCGAGGACGGCCAGGGCATCCCGGACGCCGGGGACGGCCCCGGCCCCGCGGGCACCTCGGACAGCACCGCCGCGGGGATCTCCGCCAGTGCGTCGCGCAGCGCCGCCGCCGAAGGGGTGCGCTCGCGCAGGTCGCTCGCCATTCCGGCCCGCAGGACGGCGGTCAGCTCCGGCGGGACGCCGGGGATCTCCGGGATCGGCCTGCGGTGCAGCGCGACGATCATCGCGATGTTGACGACACCGCTCTCCGGGAAGCGCGGCGGGCGGCCGCTGAGCAGGGCGTACAGCGTCGCCGCCAGCGAGTAGACGTCGCCCGCGGGGCTCGGCTCGGCGAGCTCGAACGCCTCCGGAGGCCCGAACGCCGGCGTCAGCGACTCCCGCGTCACCGACGCCTCGCCTTCGCCGTGGGCGGTGGCGGCGAGCCCGAAGTCCGACAGGGCGACCATGCCGTAGCCGTTGACCAGGATGTTCGCCGGCTTGACGTCGCGGTGCAGCACCCCGGCGGCGTGGGCGGCGGCCAGCGCGTCGGCGATGCGGACGCCGATGTCGCGCACCTCGGCCGGCGGCAGCGGACCTTCCCGGCGCAGCCGGTCGGACAGCGAGCCGTTCGGGCACAGCTCCAGGACGATGTACGGCCGGCCGTCGCCGAGCACCCCGGCGTCGTACACGTCGGCCACGTGGGGATGCCCGGACAGCGCTCCCGCTGAGGTGACCTCCCGCATGAAGCGGCGCCGGTCGCGCTCGGAGACCAGCACGCGGTTGTCCACCTTGAGGGCGACCTCGCGGCGCACGGCCAGTTGCAACGCCCGGTACACGACCCCGAAACCACCCTGCCCGAGGATCCCGAGCACCTCGTAGCCCGGCACCTCGGGTGCTCCAGGCTCGGTCACCTTCCACCTCCATCGCGGCACGCGATCGGCACATTACCGGAAAGGCGGACTTCGGTAGATCACCCCTCGCGTCACCTGAGGGGAACGTGGCCGAGGCGCGGACGTCCCGCCGGACCGGCCGTATGCTTGTCGTCCATGGCGACCGTGGCGGGGAACGGCGGGCGGGACCCCGATCGGCGCCGGGCGCTTCTCGACGCGGCCGACAGAGTGATCCGGCGTGAGGGCCCGCAGGCATCCATGGCGGCCATCGCCGCCGAGGCGGGCATCACCAAGCCCATCCTCTACCGGCATTTCGGCGACAAGAGCGGCCTGTACCAGGCGCTGGCCGACCGGCACGCCCGCACCGTGATCAGGCAGTTGCGGGTGGAGTTCGCCAAGACCCGCACCGACCTGCGCACCCGGGCCCGGGCGACCATCGAGACCTACCTCGACATGATCGCCGCCAACCGCAACCTCTACCGCTTCCTGTTCCACCGGGCCGGCGCCGAGGACAGCCGCACGCACTCCCACATGGCCTCGATCGTGCGCAGCCTGGGCGAGGAGCTCGGCGCCGTCATCGCCGCCGACGCCGCGGTGGCCGACCCCGTGCGGGCGCAGATCCTCGGCCACGCGTTCGTCGGCATGGTGCAGACCACGGGCGACTGGTGGCTGGAGCACCGCGAGGTCGACCGCCGGCAGGTCGTCGACGGCCTCGTGGACGTGATCGCCGCCGCCATGGGCGACGGCAGGCCCTGACGGGAGCCTGGCGCCCGCACGTGGAACGGCCGGTGGTCCCCGGGTGGGACCACCGGCCGTGGGCGCCGGTCGCGCACCCCGCGAGCTCGGCGGGGCCGCGTGGTGTCAGTGCGAGCCGGAGAGCTCGACCTCGTGGACGCGGGGGTCGCCCTCGTCGGCGAAGTAGTCCGACGGCCGCGTGGTGTCCGGGCCGTCGGCCAGCCTGCCCGCGCGGGCGATCGCCGTGCCGATCACCGCGACGAGGAGGTTGACCACCAGGGCGAGGAAGCCGACGTAGACCGTCATCTTGGTGTCCAGGCCGAGCTTGGACAGCTGGAAGGCCGAGCCGCCGAAGTGGGCGTGGTTGGTCGCCGGGTTGGCGATGTTGTAGAGCATCAGCATGCCCGACCCCATGCCGGCCACCCAGCCCGCGATCAGCCCGCCGCGGTGGAACCAGCGGGTGTACAGGCCGAGCGCGACCGCCGGGAGGGTCTGCAGGATGATCACGCCGCCGATCAGCTGCAGGTCGATGGAGAACTGCGGGTCGATGAGCAGGATCACCAGCACCGCGCCGACCTTCACCACCAGCGAGGCGATCTTGCTGACCGCCGCCTCCTGGGCGTCGGTGGCGTCCCGCTTGATGTACTCCTTGTAGATGTTGCGGGTGAACAGGTTCGCCGCGGCGATCGACATGATCGCGGCGGGCACCAGGGCGCCGATGCCGACGGCGGCGTAGGCCACGCCGGCGAACCAGTCGGGGAACATCTTGTCGAACAGCTGCGGGATCACCGTGTTGGCGTCGGCCTTGCCGCCGGCGGTGATCGGCTTGATCCCGGCCGCGATCGCCATGTACCCGAGCAGCGCGATCAGGCCGAGCAGCAGGCTGTAGGCCGGCAGGGCCGACATGTTCCGCTTGATCACGTTACGGTTGCGCGCGGCCAGGACGCCGGTGACGCTGTGCGGGTAGAGGAACAGCGCCATGGCCGAGCCGAGGGCGAGCGTGACGTACTGCAGCTGGTTGCCGGCGTTGAGCAGGTAGCCGTCGCCCGGGGCCGGCGTCGCGTCGAACTTCGCCTTGGCCGCGTCGAAGATCGTGCCCCAGCCGCCCAGCCTGGCCGGGATGTAGATCACCGCGACGAGGATCACCACGTAGATCAGTGAGTCCTTGACGAAGGCGATCAGCGCCGGGGCGCGCAGGCCCGACTGGTAGGTGTAGGCGGCCAGGATCGCGAAGGCGATGATCAGCGGCAGGTCGCCGGTCACGCCCATCGTCTTCAGCACCGACTCGATGCCGATGAGCTGGAGCGCGATGTACGGCATCGTGGCGACCAGGCCGGTGATGGCGATCAGCAGGGCCAGCGTGGGGGAGCCGAACCTCGCGCGCACGAAGTCCGCCGGGGTCACCATGCCGTGCACGTGCGACACCGACCACAGCCGGATCAGCACGAGGAACACCAGCGGGTAGGTCACGATCGTGTACGGCAGCGCGAAGAACCCGGTCGCCCCGGCGCCGTACAGCAGTGCGGGCACCGCGACGAAGGTGTAGGCGGTGTACAGGTCGCCGCCGACCAGGAACCAGGTGATCCACGAGCCGAACTTCCGGCCGCCGAGCCCCCACTCGTGCAGGCTGGCCAGGTCGTCGGGACGGCGCCAGCGCGCCGCGACGAAGCCCATGCCGCTGACGGCCAGGAACAGCACGGCGAATACGACGATCTCGGTGACGTGCCCGCTCATCGCCCGCTCCGCTTCTTGCCCGTCTGGTACACGATGGTCGTGGCGCCGACGCCGAGCACGATGAAGGCGAGCTGCAGCCAGTAGAACAGCGGGAACCCGAACAGCCGGGGCTCGTCGGCGTTGTACAGCGCGGGGATCAACGGGATCACGACCGGTACGAGCAGCAACCAGTTCCAGGGGTTGCGATCGCTGCGCGCCGGGCGCTCTTCGCTTGGTGGCGTGGTCAACACACTCTCCTAGGAGAAGAGAGGTATGTCTAGCCTGATCAGGCTAGTTATCGGTTGACCGGAAGCGTAGTTACGATGGTCCGGCCCGGCCCGCACCAATCGGCGAACGGCCCTGTTGGCGCGCCGAGCGGTCGTCAGCCGGAGGCGTGGGGAAGGATGACCGCCGAGGGGCGGCCGGGGTCGTGGAAGATCTCCTGGTCGGCGGCGATGCCGGCGTGGCCCGTGGCGAGGGGCTCGCCGGTGCCGAGGTTGCGCGCCAGCCGGGGGTAGGCGCCGCTGGCGATCTGCACCCGCAGCCGGTGGCCGCGCCGGAAACGGTGGCCGATCGGCCACAGCTCGACCTCGACGCGGCGCACGCCGTGCTCGTCGGCGGGCGGCGTGCCCGGCACCAGGCGCCGGACGCCCTCGCACACGTTCAGGGAGGACCCGTCCGGGTGGACGTCGCACAGGCGCACCACCAGGTCGGTGTGGCCGGTGCTGGAACGCATGAACACCTCGGCCCTGACCGGGCCGATCAGGTCGAGGTCGTCCCTGAGCTCCTCGCCGGTGTAGACCAGCACGTCCGAGCGGGCCTCCAGCCGGCGGTTGTCGCGCGGGGCGGAGTTGCCGAGCAGCGTCGGGCCGCCGAGGACGGGAGTGGGGCGGGAGGGGTTGTAGCGGTACCGGTCGGGATACGACTCCAGCGGGCCGGTGGGGGCGAGGGCGAAGCCGGGCTGCAGGTGCCAGCGCCGTTCCTTCATGCCCGGCACCGGCCAGTCGTCGTAGTCGCGCCACTCGCCGGCCCCGGTGACGTACAGGCGGACGGGGCTCGGGCGCAGGCCCGACAGATCGCCGAGCAGGTGGGCGCGGAACCACGCCAGGGCGTCCAGGTTGGCCAGGCGGCCGTGCCGCACGTCGGCGTGGTGCCAGGGCCCGACCGTCAGGTAGGGGCGCCGCCCGGCGGCCCGCATGGCCACGTAGTCCTTCAGCTGCCAGGGCAGGAAGACGTCGTACCAGCCGCCCGTCATGGTGACCGCCGCGTCTACCTCGCCGACCGTGGCGGAGAAGTCCCGCTTCTTCCAGAACGGGACGGCCGGGTCGGCGTGGTGGGTGAGGACCTGCTGGAAGAACGGCAGGGTGCGCCCGCTGGCCAGGACGTCCAGCTCGCCGACCGGCCGCCCCGACAGCAGGGCCCGCTGGGCGCGCCGGGGGGCGAAGAGCACGGCGGCGCCGCTGAGCGGGCCCGACATCAGCGACGTCAGCGTGCTCCAGCTGAGCGTCGCCTCCAGCGCGAAGGACCCGCCCACGTAGGCGGCGTCACGGAACTGCGAGGCGGTCACCTGGGTGGCCATGGCCTTGAGGTCGGGACCGGCGTGCGGGGCGATCGCCCACTGCGCGTAGCCGAGGTAGCTCGGGCCGTGCATGGCGAAGCTGCCGCCGTACCAGGGCTGGTCGCGCATCCACTCGACGGTGGCCAGGCCGTCGTCCTGCTCGTCGAGCGGGGCCAGCTCGCCGCCCGAGCCGAAACCTCCCCGGCAGCTCTGCAGCACGACCTGGAACCCCTGCCGGGCGAAGGCCCTGCCGTAGGCCAGCCCGAAGACCCCGCGCCTGCCGTAGGGCGAGCGGATCAGTATGACCGGCGGCCTCGCCACGCCGACCGGGAAGTAGCGGTCGGCCAGCAGCACGGCGCCGTCAGGCATCGGGACCTGCATGTCCCGGTGGACGACCACGCGAAACGGTGTCCGGGCCATGAGCGCTCCTCGTCGGAATCGGGACGGCGTCCCGGGGATGTAAGCAGCGCTTTACTCATTGGTAACATGGTAGTGCTATCAGCGGCCGGGCGCTGTGACGGAAGTCACTCTCGACTCGGAGGGCCTCTCCGGTGTGTCGGCCCGAACAAGTGGCGAGGGGCGGGAGGTGCCGCTAGCATTCAGGCATGCGAAGCACCTCACCCGCGCAGTGGTGGCGCCGCTCCTAGGCGGCGCGCGTTTCGCATTCTCACCGACGGCCGCCCCGGGAGGCGGCCTTTTTCATGCCCGCCCGGGGCTCAATGCAAGATCGAAAGGGCGGGGCAAGGGTGGACACGAGCGGATATACCACTGCGGGTGGTATCGCTGTCGAGGTCACGACGGCAGACGTTCCCGAGTCCGTGCTGGAGGAGGTCGTCACCTCCCTCGGCGAGCGCCGGGGCGGCGTGCTGTCCTCCGGCATGGAGTACCCCGGCCGCTACAGCCGATGGCACCTCGCCTACGTCGACCCGATCCTGGAGATCGTCGCCAGGGGCCGCCGGATCTCCGCCCGCGCGCTGAACGAGCGTGGGCGGGTCGTCCTGCCGGCCGTGGCCTCCTGCCTGCTCGCCGCGGGCAAGACCACCGCCGAGCCCGGCGCCGACCACGTCGAGGTGTACGTCGAGCAGTCCGAGGACATCCTGCCCGAGGAGATGCGCAGCCGCCGCCCCACCGTCTTCACCGCCATCCGCGAGGTCGTCGCCGCCTTCGCCGGCGACGACGAGCACCTCGGGCTGTACGGCGCGTTCGGCTACGACCTCGCCTTCCAGTTCGAGCCCGTCCGTCAGGCCCTGGACCGGGCGCCCGACCAGCGCGACCTGGTCCTCCACCTGCCCGACCGCGTCATGGTGATCGACCGCAAGCGCGAGACCAGCCGCGAATACCTCTACGAGTTCACCGTCGACGGCGTCTCCACCCGCGGCCTGCCGCGCACCGGCGAGAGCGTGCCCCTGCCCCCGCCGGCCGCCGAGATCCCGCAGAACCCGCCGCGGGGCGAGTACGCCGCCGTCGTCGAGGCCGCCAAGCGGAAGTTCGTGCGCGGCGACCTGTTCGAGGTCGTGCCCGGCCAGGTCTTCCACGCCCCCTGCGCCGACCCCGCCGCCTTCTACCGCGGCCTGCGCAAGAGCAACCCCGCCCCGTACGAGTTCCTGTTCAACCTCGGCGAGGGCGAGCACCTGGTCGGCGCCTCGCCCGAGATGTACGTCCGGGTGCAGGGCGACCGGGTGGAGACCTGCCCGATCTCCGGCACGATCGCCCGCGGCACCAACCCCGTGGAGGACGCCGAGGCCATCCGCACACTGCTCAGCTCCACTAAGGAGGAGTCGGAGCTGACCATGTGCACCGACGTCGACCGTAACGACAAGTCGCGCATCTGCGTGCCCGGCACCGTGCAGGTCATCGGCCGGCGCCAGATCGAGATGTACTCCCGCCTCATCCACACCGTCGACCACATCGAGGGCCGCCTGCGCCCCGGGTTCGACGCCCTGGACGCCTTCCTCACCCACATGTGGGCCGTCACGGTCACCGGCGCGCCCAAGACCTGGGCCATGCAGTTCATCGAGGACCACGAGGCCACCCCGCGCCGCTGGTACGGCGGGGCCGTCGGCTATCTGGGGTTCGACGGGTCGATGAACACCGGCCTCACCCTGCGCACCGCCCAGATCCGCGGCGGCGTCGCCACGGTCCGTGCCGGGGCCACCCTGCTGTACGACTCCGACCCCGCCGCCGAGGAGCGCGAGACCGAGCTCAAGGCCAGCGCCCTGCTCGGAGCGCTCGCCGCCGTCGGCGCCCCAGAGGCCGAGACCGAGGCCGCACCGGTGGCCGAGCGTCCCGGCGAGGGCATGAAGGTCCTGCTCGTCGACCACGAGGACTCCTTCGTCAACACCCTCGCCGACTACTTCCGCCAGCAGGGCGCCGACGTCGTCACGCTGCGCCACGGCTTCCCGCTCGCCATGCTGGAGGAGATCACGCCCGACCTGGTCGTGCTCTCGCCCGGCCCTGGCTGGCCGTCCGACTTCGGCTGCGCGGCCCTGGTGGACGCCCTGTACGCCCGCGACCTGCCCGTCTTCGGCGTCTGTCTCGGCCTGCAGGCGATGGTCGAGCAGGCCGGGGGCACGCTGTCGCTGCTGGCGCAGCCCGAGCACGGCAAGCGTGGCAGCGTCGGCCGCGTGGGCGACAGCGCGCTGCTCGACGGTCTCCCGCCCGAGTTCACCGCCGCCCGCTACCACTCCCTGCACGCCAAGCAGGACGGGGTGAAGGGCTTCACGGTGACCGCGCTCACCCCCGACGGGGCGGTCATGGCCATCGAGGACACCGCCAACCGGCGCTTCGCCGTCCAGTTCCACCCCGAGTCGATCCTCACCGCCGAGGGCTCGGCCGGGGCGCGGATCGTCGCCAACGTGTTGAGGCTGTGCCGAGCTTGAGTAAAGGCCGCCAGGGCTCCACGGCACCCGTCGTAGAGTCCACCTGCTGAGGCGAGGGGCGCGGCGGCGCGGGACGCCGCCTCGAGGAGCGCCCCTCGCCGCCGGGCCGAACACGGCGGGCGGGGAGAGGTGGCCGATTGGACGCGCACGACGTACTCCCGGTCACCCTGCCCGCTGCCGTGCGCGAGGCGCTCCTCGCCCCGCTCGTCGACCACCACTGCCACGGCGTGCGCCGCGAGGAGCTCGCCCGCGCCCGCTACGAGATGCTCATCACCGAGTCGGGCTCGCCGGCGCCGCCCGGCACCACCCACTTCGACACGCCGCTCGGCGTCGCGATCAGGCGCTGGTGCGCCCCCGTGCTCGGCCTGGACCCCCACGCGCCCCCGCCCGTCTACCTGGCGCGCCGCGCCGAGCTCGGCGCCGAGGCCAACCGGCGGCTGCTCCACGCCGCCGGGGTCGTCGCCTTCCTCGTCGACGGCTCCGGCGGGCGCGAGCTGCTGTCGGCGGCCGAGATGGGACGGCTCGGCGGGGCCGCCGCCGACGAGATCGTGCGGCTGGAGGACGTCGAGGAGGAGGTCGCGGGCAGCGACCGGACCGCCGTCGGCTACATCCAGGCCCTCGAGGAGCTGGTCGCCGTCCGTGCGGCCCGCGCCGTCGGCCTGAAGTCGGTCGTCGCCCGCCGCCACGGGCTCGGCTTCGACCCCTCCAGGCCCACCCGGGGCGCCGTCATCGCGGCGGCGGGCAGGCGGCTGGCCGAGCCCAAGGAGCCGCTGGACGACCCCGTCCTGCTGCGCCACCTGCTGTGGACGGCCACCGACGTCGCCCGCGAGCGTGGCCTGCCCCTGCAGCTCCACACCGGGTACGGCGACCCCGACGCCGACCTGCGCCGGTCCGACCCCGCCCTGGCGACCGCCTTCGTCCGGGCCCTGCGCCCCTCCGGCGTGCCGGTGATCCTGCTGCACTGCTACCCCTTCCACCGGCAGGCGGCCCATCTGGCGAGCGTGTTCCCGCACGTCCACGTCGACGTGGGCCTCGCGCTCACCTACACCGCCGCCGGGTCGGCGGCGATCATCGGCGAGCTGCTGGAACTGGTGCCGTTCCACAAGCTGATGTTCGGTTCCGGCGGCCAGGGCGTCGCCGAGATGTGCCACCTCGGGGCGCTGTATTTCCGCCAGGGCCTGGCGCGGGCCCTGGCCGCCCGCCTGGCGCAGGGGGAGTGGAGCACGGCCGACGCGGCGCGCGTGGCGTACATGATCGGCTCCGGCAACGCCCGGCGGGTGTACCGGCTGTGACCTGCGAGGCGTCCGCCACTAACATGTGGGCGCCGACAGAAGGGGAGCCGGGCGTGAAGTTCGTGAGCGACGTGACCGTCGAGCTGGTCAGGCACAGTGCCGCCGACTCCGACGTGGTGTGGGCCGCGCGGGTCTCGACGGCGGGTGAGCAGTCGCTGGAGGCGGTCCACCAGGACGCCGAGCGCTCCAGGGGCCTGATCAACTACCTCATGCGCGACCGGCACGGCAGCCCGTTCGAGCACAACTCGATGACCTTCTTCATCAGCGCCCCGATCATGGTCTTCCGGGAGTTCCACAGACACAGGGTGGGATGGTCGTACAACGAGGAGAGTGGCCGTTATCGGGAGCTTCAGCCCGTTTTCTACGTTCCTGGGCGGGATCGGAAGCTGGTGCAGGAGGGCAAGCCGGGGCGCTACCAGTTCGTCGAGGGCAGCGACGAGCAGTACAAGCTCGTGACCGAGGCGATGGAGCACTCCTACCGGCAGGCCTACCAGGCCTACCGCGAGATGCTGGAGGCCGGGGTGGCCCGCGAGGTCGCCCGGGCGGTGCTGCCCGTCGGGCTGTTCTCCTCGATGTACGCCACCTGCAACGCCCGCTCCCTGATGCACTTCCTGTCGCTGCGCACCAAGGACGAGCGCTCCGCCGTGCCGTCCTTCCCGCAGCGCGAGATCGAGATGGTCGCCGAGAAGATGGAGGCGATCTGGGCGGAGCTCATGCCCCTCACCCACGCCGCCTTCAACGCCGCCGGCCGCGTCGCGCCCTGACGGCCCTCCCTCGCCGCAGATTCCCGCTTTAGTTCGCTATGTCGTAATTATTGCTGCTTGATGCCGAATAACCGAATTAGCGGATGAATTGTCGACTACTTCGGTCGACAACCCGGAAATGACCTAGAATTCATCCTGTGACGAGTTTCCTGTCACCCGCTGACCCCACAGGAGGCACAGGATGTTGCGTGTGATCGGCGCGGGCTTCCCCCGCACGGGCACCACCTCGCTCAAAGCGGCTCTGGACCGGCTCGGGTTCGGCCCCTGCCATCACATGGTGGAAGTGCTGATGCGGCCCGAGCAGGCCGAGCGGTGGCTCCCCGTCCTGTCCGACGGCCCGACCGACTGGGAGCAGGTGTTAGAGGGGTATCAGTCGGCCGTGGACTGGCCGGGTTCCTTCTTCTGGCGGGAGCTGGCGGACGCCTATCCGGACGCCAAGGTGATCCTCACCGTGCGCGACCCGCACCGCTGGTACGCCAGCTTCTGCAACCTGCTGGACCGGCCTCAAGTCTCCCCGGGGGCACCGGGCGCCGGGGATCCGGCGATGGAGACGATGATGCGCTTCCGCCCCGTGATGGACCTGATCGGGCGGTCCACCTTCGGTGACTCCTGGAGTTTCGGGGAGAGTCTGCCGGGGGAGGAGCACGCCGTCGAGGTGTTCCGGCGGCACATCGAGACCGTGAAGGAGAGCCTGCCCGCCGAGCGCCTGCTGGTCTTCCAGGCGAGCCAGGGCTGGGAGCCGCTGTGCGAGTTCCTCGGGGTCGAACCTCCCAAGGACGAGCCCTATCCGCATCTCAACGACAGCGAGTCGTTGCGGCGCAACCGTGAGAGGGTCATGAGGGGCGAGCCCATGGTCTCGCCCTTCGACACGGCCTCGTGACCGCTGCGGCGGCGCACTGAACGCGGTGCACAGCCCGGAAGGACGCCAGGCCGAGAGATGGCGGGCCCACCGCCTTCCGGGCGACCGCCCGGGAAGGGGGTCGTGCTCGGCCGCCGTTCAGGGCCGGCGATCCCCGGAAACCCGCGTGCCCGCTCCCGGACACCGGAGATAGGGTTCGCTGCATGTCGCCATCAGATCATGCCCCGCCGTCCCCGGTGACCGCGGACGACCTCGGGCACGCCGTCCGGCTGGCCGTCGGCGTCCTGCGGGAGGTGCCGCCGCACGCCTGGGACGGCAGGGCCGGCTCGCTGGAGTGGACCTGCTGGGAGACCGTCGAGCACCTGGCCGACGACCTGTTCTCCTACGCCGCCCAGCTCGGCCCGAGCACACCGCCGCTGGACGGCCTCGTGCCGTTCGCCTGGGAGCGGCGCAGGGCCGCAGGCCCCGCGAACGCCGTCCACGCCGATCGTGCGGCCGGACCGGCCGGGCTGCTGCAGATGCTGGAGGCGTGCGGCGCGCTGCTGGTCGCCATGGTGCGCGTCACCCCGCCGGCGGTGCGCGCCCACCACGGCTTCGGCGCCTCCGACGCCGAGGGGTTCGCGGCGATGGGGATCGTGGAGACCCTCGTGCACACCCACGATCTGGCCGAGGGGCTCGACCTGGACTGGGAGCCGCCCGCCGATCTGTGCGCGCGGGTGCTCAACCGGCTGTTCCCCGACGCCCCGCGTGACACCGCCCCCTGGCCCACCCTGCTGTGGGCGACCGGGCGGGCCGAGCTTCCCGGGCGCCCGCGCCTGACGTCCTGGCGCTGGTACGGCGCACCGCGCGCGGACGCCGGGCCGCCGCGGCCGTGATCACCCGGCTCACAGGGCCGGCAGGACGTACACCTCGGCGCCCGGGGGGAGGGCGCAGGCGAGGCCGCCGAGGCGGCGGGCGTTCTCACCGCAGACGAACATGCTGATGTGACGGCGGATCCCCCCGTACTCGTCGCACAACCGCTTCTCCAGGCCCGGATGGGTGCGCCGGAGGGTGTGCAGCGCGGCCCCGAGCGTCGGGCGGGCGTCGTCGGCGTCCGCCACCGCGAAGACGCGGACCTCGCTCGCCCCGCAGCCCCAGTGCCACAGCGTGCTGGGCAGCACGAACGTCACGAGCGTGACCGGTTTGGCCATCGGAGTCAGCGCACCGCCGGGGAGGGGTGGGGAGAGGGGCGCCTTCGGTCGGCGGCGAGCAGCATGCCCTGCATCATCGCCCTTCCTTTCGCGGTGTCGGGCCCGCATCGCCTGTCCCCCCGGCTCGGCGTGGTCTCGCCCGATCGACTGTTCGGCCGCTGCGCGCGGATCGCCACCATGGTGTCACGCCGGCGGGACGGCCGCCGGGCTCCCCGGGATTTGCCGATCGGTTCGCCGGGATCGTCCTGCGATATCTGATTGGCGGGGGCGGGACCGTTCCAGGGAGGCGGGCGGCCTCAGGGCTCGCCCCGCACGGTGTCGCGGTGGATCCGCGAGAGCGGCACCCCGTCCTCCTGCAGCCGACGGACGGTCTCGCCGACCATCGCCGGCGGCCCGCAGACGTAGACCTCGTGGTCGGCCCAGGAGTGGAAGCGCTGGACGACGTCGGGCAGGGGGCCGCGCATGCCGTCGTAGGACGGCTCGTCGGACACCACCGGCACCACCCGCAGCCAGGGGTAGCGGGCCTCCATGGCGATCAGGTCGGGCAGGTCGTACAGCTCGGCCGCGGTGCGGGCGCCCACCAGCAGGTGGATGTTGGGGCGGCGGCCGGAGGCGATGACGTGCTCGACGACCGCCTTGAGGGGGGCGAGCCCGGTGCCCCCGGCGACGCACAGGATGTCGCGGGGGGAGTCGCCCTCGGGCGGGGCCAGGGTGCCGATCGGGGGGCCGACCAGGACGGTGTCACCCACCCGGGTGTGCGTGACGAGCGTGCCGCTGACCCAGCCGCCGCCGACGGCCCGCACGTGCAGCCGGAGGGTGTTGTCGGGGCGGGGCGCGTTGGCGATGGAGTAGGTGCGCCACACCCTGGGCCAGCGCGCGGTCTGCACGCTGACGTACTGCCCCGGGACGAACGGCATGGGGACGCCCGGCCGCAGGGTGATGACGGCGATGTCGGGGGTGCGCCGCTCGTGGTCGACCACCTCGGCCAGCCACCAGGCGGGAGAGGTCCCCGCGTCGGCCTCGGCCGCCTCGATCATGATGGTGGCGGCGGCGGTGTAGGCGGCGACCCAGGCGGCCTCGACCTCGGCGCTCCAGCTGTCGCCGCAGAAGCGCCTGATCGTGGCGAGGAGCGCGGTGCCGATGGCCGTGTAATGCTCGGGGACGACGCCGTACTTGCGGTGGTCCCTGCCGAGCTGGGCCAGGTAGGAGCCGAGGCCCTCGGGGCTGTCCAGGCTCCAGACGATCCGGGTGAGCGCCCCGAACAGGCGGTCGCGCTGGAGGTCCATGGCGGGAGGGAACATGCTCCGCAGATGCGGGTTCTCAGCGAACAGCCGGCCGTAGAAGTAGGCGACGGCCTTGCCCATCACGGGCTGGATGGCTGAGAAGCTTTCTTTGACGAGACGCGGATTCAACGACATTTGGTCGACGCCACCCTAATAGATCGGATCGTATATCCGATCTGGTTGTTTCTCCTCCCTGAGGCTCCGGGTCGAGCGCCCGCCGGTCCCGGCTCGGCCGATCGCTCGAATTGGAGTCTTCCATTCCCTCATGGGCCCCACAACCGTTTCCGCACAAGGTGCACTGAAAGCGAACTGTTGGTAATTGCGTGATTATTCTCGGTAATGAGCGCTGTAGGGAGTGGGGGGCGTGAAGTGAAAGAGAATCGCATTCATATTTGTCCGAAGGCATTTCCCGGCCCGCCCTGCCCGCCGCCGGCGGCCGGCGCGCGGGTGCGTGAGCGGCGGCCCGTACACGGTCGCCGGGCTCTGCGGCGACAGGACGGGACGACGGGTGGAAAACCGGACGAAAGTGACGCGACTGATACCGGGATAGGTGACATACCCGAAATGATCTGCGCCATGATTGGCTAGCCACCGTAAATGGGCCGGGTGCCGCCGCCACACGGCGGCACGACCTCTCGCGAGCCCCTGGAGACCGCATGCCCCGACCGCTGATCGGTATCACCACATATTTCGACGCCGCCCGCTGGGGCACCTGGGTCCGGGAGGCGCTGATCTCGCCCCCGGCCTACGCCAAGGCCGTGGACCGGGCCGGAGGCGCCCCGGTGCTGGTGCCCCCGCTCAGCACGGGGGCCATCGACGGCTACCTGCGGGGGCTGTCCGGCCTGATCCTGGCCGGCGGGCTGGAGGTCGATCCCGAGGTGTACGGCGAGCAGCGCGACGACAGGCTCGACGAGCCGCACCCCCGGCGCGACGCCTTCGAGGTCGCGCTCGCCAAGGCGGCGATCCAGGCCGACGTCCCGCTGCTCGGGGTCTCGCGCGGCCTGCACGTCATCAACGTCGCCCTGGGCGGCACCCTCATCCCGTGGCTGCCCGACGCCGTCCACCACGAGCGGCACGCCGCCACCACGCCGCACCTCATCCAGGTGAGCGTGTCGAGCAAGGTCGGCAAGGCCGTCGGCGACCGCATCGAGGTCTCCACCCCCCACCACCAGGCGCTCCGCCGGCTCGGCGACGGCCTGATGGCCGTGGCGTGGGCCGACGACCAGATCGTCGAAGGCGTGGAGCTGCAGGGGCACAGGTTCTGCGTCGGCGTCCAGTGGCACCCCGAGCGCGGGGACGACAACCGCCTGGTCGACGCCCTGGTCGAGGCCGCGATGCCCTGAGGCGGGCACCGCGCCGCCTCTAGAAGCTCCTGGGCAGGCCGAGGACCTGCGTCGCGATGTGGTTGAGCAGCAGCTCCTCGGTCACCGGCGCCACCTTGCCGATCCGGGCGTCGGCGAGCAGCCGGGCCACCGGGTACTCCAGGGAGTACGCCATACCGCCGTGGGTCTGGAAGGCGCGGTCGGCGGCCTCCCAGGCCGCCTGGGAGGCCGTGAGCTTGGCGATGTTGGCCTCGGCGCCGCACGGCAGGTGCCGGTCGAACAGCCAGGCCGCCTTGTAGAGCATCAGGCGCGCCAGCTCGATCTTCGCCTTCACCTGGGCCAGCGGGAACGCGATGGCCTGGTTGGCGCCGATCGGCCGCCCGAACACCTCGCGCTCCCTGGCGTAGGACACCGCCACCCGCAGCGCGACCTCCGCCCCGCCCAGGGCGCTGGCGGCCAGCAGGATCCGCTCGGGGTTGAGGATGTCCCACAGCACGACGGCCCCCTGGTCGACCTCGCCGAGCACGTTCTCGGCGGGAACCCGCAGGTCGTCGAAGAACACCATGTTCGACGGAGTGGTGTTGGCGCCCATCTTCGGGATCGGCCGGTAGGACAGCCGCCCGGCGGCGACGGCCTCGGGGACGTTCACCAGGAAGACCGTCAGCCCGTGGGTGCGCGGCCTGGCCTCGGCGGCCGGGACGGTCCGGGTGACCAGCAGCATCCACGTGGCCCGCTGGACACCGGTGATCCAGATCTTCTGGCCGTTGACGACGTACTCGCCGCCGTCCCGCCGGGCGAAGGTGGAGATGGCGAGCGAGTTGGACCCGGCGTCGGGCTCGGTGAGCGCGAAGCACGTCTCGATCCCGCCGGTGGCCAGCTTGGGGAGCAGGGCCTGCTTCTGCTGCGCGGAGCCGTGGCGCGTCACCGTCAGCGCGCCGAATCCGGGGGTGAGCACATAGGTGAACGCCGACCCTCCGGCCGAGCCGGACGCCGACAGCGTCTCGGTGGCCACGGCCAGCTCCAGCAGGCCCTGGCCCGCGCCGCCGTACTCCTCGGGGACCGCCAGGCCGAGCCAGCCGCCCTTGGCCAGCTCGGCCCAGACCTCCTCCGGCCAGCGCTTCTCGGCCTCGCAACGCTGCCAGTAATCCATGTCGTAGCGGGAGCAGATGGCCGCGATGCCCTCCTGGACGCCGCGGGCGCTCTCCGGAAGCGTGAAGTCCACCGTGATCACTCCATTCCCGTTCGCCGCGCAATGGTAGAACGAAGTTCGGTTCATTGTCGCGGCCCGCCGGGTGCCGGTACGGAGCGGGCGGTGGTCAGTGACGCGGCCGCCGCGCGTGGTAGACGAAGGCCGGAGGGACGTTCCCCCACACGGTGCGGCTCGCCACGACCTCCTCGAACCTCTCCAGCAGGCGGCGCCGGAAGCGCAGGGCCGGGGGAAGGGTGCGGGCGTGCACGTAGGCGAAGGTCGTGAAGGCCCCTTCGGGGGACAGGGTGCCGATGATCGCCTCGAGCAGCCGGTCCTGCAGCTCGCCGGGGAAGGCGGCCCAGGGCAGGCCGCTGACGACGACGTCGGCCCGCTCGTGGCCGTGCTTGGCGAGAAGCTGCGGGAGGTTCACGGCGTCCGCGACGACGATCTTGGCCGCCGGGTGACGGTCGGCGAGCCGCGCGGCCAGCCGCGGGTTGATCTCGACGGCCAGATGGTCGCCGCGCCCGCCGAGCCGCCGCTGGATCTCGTCGGTGAACACCCCCGTGCCCGGCCCCAGCTCCACGATCACCGGGTCGCCCTTCTCGGGGACCGGCGTGGTGACCAGTCGCGCCAGGCGGCGCGAACTCGGCGCCACCGCACCCGTGGTGCCGGGCGAACGCATGAACTGCCCGAAGAAAAGAGCTGTGTCGTTGGCCATGGCAGTGACCTTAAGGAACAAAACGCTTTGCTCGCTTCCGCCGTCCGAACGATCTCATCGTCTTCAGGAGGATGCCATGTCCTCCCAGAGAAGGATGCCGCCTTCGGTCGAAGAAATACGGGAAGACGTCGCGAACGCGGCCTTCCTTCACCATACGGCCTCGCCCCGCGCCGCCGTCCCGGCCACGCCCGGTAGGGTCGGCACCAGGCTGACGAGGGGAGTCACGGGTGAAATCGGCGGAGGACCGGATCTGGACGGTTCCGAATGTTCTGAGCATGCTCCGGCTGCTCGGCGTGCCGGTGTTCCTGTGGCTGGTGCTCGGCCCCAAGGCCGACGCCTGGGCGCTGGTGCTGCTGATGCTGGCCGGGTTCTCCGACTGGCTCGACGGCAAGCTCGCCCGTGCGTGGAACCAGACGAGCAGGCTCGGCAGGCTACTCGACCCGGTCGCCGACCGGCTGTACATCCTGGCCACGCTGATCGGCCTGACGCTGCGCGAGGTCATCCCGTGGTGGCTGACCGCCCTGATCGTCGCCAGGGACGTCCTGCTCCTGCTCGGCGTCCCGGTGCTGCGCAGGCACGGTTTCGGCCCCGCCCTGCCCGTCCACTTCCTCGGCAAGGCGGCGACCGCCGGCCTGCTGTACGCCTTCCCTCTGCTCTTCCTGGCCTCGCACGACGGCTGGTACGCCGAAGCGGCCCGGATCCTGGGGTGGGCCTTTGCCATCTGGGGAACAGGTCTGTATTGGTGGGCGGGGGCGCTGTACGTGGTTCAGGGGCGCCGGCTCATCGGAGGGGCGAGCCGGGCATGATCGATCGTGGGCCCGCCCCGGTGTGGTCCCACGGCGACTGCACGAGCGAGCACGGCCGCGCGCCCACCGTGTCGGAACAGCCGGGAGGGTGATCTGTGAAGGCCGTCGTGATGGCGGGCGGTGAGGGGACTCGGCTCCGGCCGATGACCGCGAACCAGCCCAAACCCCTGCTCCCCGTGGTCAACCGGCCGATCATGGAGCATGTGCTCCGCCTGCTGAAACGGCACGGCTTCACCGAGACGGTGGTCACCGTGCAGTTCCTGGCGGCCCTGGTGCGCAACTACTTCGGCGACGGCGACGAGCTCGGCATGAGCCTCCACTACGCCACCGAGGAGATCCCCCTCGGCACGGCGGGCAGCGTCAAGAACGCCGCCGACAAGCTCCGCGACGAGCGCTTCCTGGTGATCTCGGGCGACGCCCTCACCGACATCGACCTGACCGACATGATCAGGTTCCACGAGGAGAACGGCGCCCTGGTCACCATCGGCCTCAAGCGCGTCCCGAACCCTCTGGAGTTCGGCATCATCATCGTCGACGAGCAGGGCAGGGTGCAGCGCTTCCTGGAGAAGCCCACCTGGGGCCAGGTCTTCTCCGACACCGTCAACACCGGCATCTACATCATGGAGCCCGAGGTCCTCGACGAGGTCGCCCCCGGCGTGCCCGTCGACTGGTCCGGCGACGTCTTCCCCAAGCTGCTGGCCCGCGGCGCCCCCCTGTACGGCTACGTCGCCGCCGGCTACTGGGAGGACGTCGGCACCCACGAGAGCTACCTCAAGGCCCAGGCCGACGCCCTGTCGGGGCGGGTCAAGCTGGACGCCGACGGCTTCGAGGTCTCCCCGGGCGTCTGGGTCGCCGAGGGCGCGTCCGTCGATCCCGACGCCATCCTGAAGGGCCCCCTCTACATCGGCGGCTACGCCAAGGTCGAGGCGGGCGCCGAGCTTCGCGAGTACACCGTCCTCGGCGACAACGTCGTGGTCAAGGAGGGCGCCTTCCTGCACCGCGCCGTCGTCCACGACAACGTCTACGTCGGGCCGAGCGCCCACCTGCGCGGCTGCGTGATCGGCAAGAACACCGACGTGATGACCGGCGCCCGCATCGAGGAGAACGCCGTCGTCGGCGACGAGTGCGTGATCGAGGCCGAGGCCTACGTCTCCTCCGGCGTCAAGATCTACCCGTTCAAGACCATCGAGGCCGGCGCCGTCGTCAACACCAGCGTCATCTGGGAGTCGCGCGGCCAGCGCAGCCTGTTCGGGCCGCGCGGCGTCTCGGGCCTGGTCAACGTCGAGATCACCCCCGAGCTGTGCGTCCGCCTCGCCAGCGCCTACGCCACCACCCTCAAGAAGGGGGTGTCGGTCATCACCTCCCGCGACTCCTCGCGGGCCGCCCGCGCCCTCAAGAGGGCGGTCATCAGCGCGCTCACCGCCGGCGCGATCAACGTGCTCGACCTGGAGGCCGCCCCGCTGCCGGTCGCGCGCTTCCACACCTCCAACGAGCACGCCTCCGGAGGCATCGCGCTGCGCACCACCCCGGGCGACCCCCAGAGCGTCGACATCATCTTCATGGACGAGAACGGCGCCGACCTCTCCCAGAACGCCCAGCGCAAGCTGGAACGCGTCTTCTCGCGCCAGGAGTTCCGCCGCGCCTTCCCCGGAGAGATCGCCGAGCTCAGCTTCCCCGCGCGGGCGGTCGAGGACTACACGCGCGAGCTGCTGCGCTGGATCGACATGAGCGGGGTGCGCGACGCCGAGATGAAGGTCGTGATCGACTGTGCCGGAGGCACCTCCTCGCTGGTGCTGCCGAGCCTGCTCGGCCGGGTCGGCGTCGACGTCCTCACCGTCAACAACCGCCTGGACGACGCCTCGCCCACCGAGACGCTCGCCGAGCGCCGCAGGGACCTCCAGCGCCTGGCCGACCTCGTGGCGTCCTCCAGGGCCGCGTTCGGGGTCCGTTTCGACCCGGTGGGGGAGCGCATCTCCCTGGTCGACGAGATGGGCCAGCTGATCAGCGAGGAGCGCGCGCAGCTGGTCGTCCTCGACCTGGTGGCCGCCGAGCGGCAGGGAGGGCGGGTGGCCCTGCCCGTGACCACCACCCGGGTCGCCGAGCAGGTGTGCCGGTTCCACGGCGCGCAGGTGCAGTGGACCTCCACCGCCCTGGACGCCCTCACCACCGCGGCCGCCGACCCCGAGCTGATCTTCGCGGCCGACGGGCGGGGCGGCTTCATCGTCCCGGAGTTCGCCCCGACGGTCGACGGCCTGGCCGCCTTCCTGCGGCTGCTCGGCCTGGTGGCGCGCACCCGGCTGTCCCTCAGCCAGATCGACGCCCGCATCCCCCAGGCCAAGATGCTCAAGCGCACCGTGCCAACGCCGTGGGCCGCCAAGGGGGCGGTCATGAGGTCGGTGGTGGAGGCCGCCGACGGCTACCGGCTCGACACCACCGACGGCGTGCGCGTGGTCGAGGAGGACGGCGGCTGGGCGCTCATCCTGCCCGACCCCGCCGAGGCCGTGACCCACCTGTGGGCCGAGGGCGAGGACCTCGACGTGGCCCAGAGCCTGCTGGAGCGCTGGGCCCGGGTCGTGGAGCAGGCGGTCGGCAACTGACACCGGTGACCCCGCCGTCCGGGCGCCGCACCCCGGCAGGGGCGCCCGGCCGGCCGACCGTCATGTCCGGAACGGCCTTTCCGATCACATTCGACGGCGTGCCGAATGGACCGGAGGGCGGCGCGGGCGGTAACTTTGGACCGGCGCGGCGAGCCGAGTCGGACGGAAGGAGGGCGAGCGCCGTCAGGAGCACACGCGAGCCCCCGTCAGCGAGGACCCGAGCGAGCCTCACCAGCAGCATGTCCGTCCCCGCGAGCCTGCCCTCATCTTGACCTTTGCGTCTCATCAGCGTAAGTTGCGGCATTCGCAGTCTGAGCAACCATGAGAAGCGAAGAATCGAGGCACGCCGCCCAGAGCACCGTCGCCGCGACTTCGCGGTAGGAGGCCGAGCCGATCGATGCCGAGCGTCTACTGCACGCAGTGCGGTCATGCCAACCCTGACGACGCCCGTTTCTGCTCACGCTGCGGGTCGCCGCTGAGTCGTGTCGAGAACACGCCAGGGGACACCACCTCCACGATCTCGCTCAGCGGGATCGAGGCGATGGACAGTGAGACGACAGGCCAGACGCTCATCCCTGATCGGGCGGCCGTCGAGCAGCTGCCACCCGGTACGGCCCTGCTGGTCGTGATGCGGGGGCCCAACGCCGGGAGTCGTTTCCTGCTCGACAGTGATCTCACCACGGCGGGTCGCCACCCGGAGAGCGACATCTTCCTCGACGATGTGACCGTGTCGCGCAGGCACGCCGAGTTCTACAGGCGGGGTGACTACTTCACCGCCCGTGACGTCGGCAGCCTCAACGGCACCTATGTCAATCGGGAGCGCATCGAGGAGCTTCCCCTGTCGGGCGGTGACGAAGTGCAGATCGGCAAGTTCCGGCTGGTGTTCCTCACGCGTGGGTGAGGAGGAACGGTGATGAGCGCGCAGGCCGCGAGGGCGTTCATGAGCATCGGGGAGGTCCTCGAGATCCTGCGGGCGGACTTCCCCGACGTCACCGTCTCCAAGATCCGCTTCCTCGAGGGCGAGGGGCTCATCGAGCCCCAGCGCTCCCCGTCGGGGTACCGCAAGTTCACCCACGCCGACGTCGAGCGCCTGCGCTACATCCTCACCGCCCAGCGTGACCGTTACCTGCCGCTGCGCGTGATCAAGGATCACCTCGACACCGCGGAGCGCGACGGGAACGGTCCCGGGGGGCGGCCCAGGGCCGTCGGGGCCGACGCCCCGGTGCCCGAGGTCCGGCTGAGCCGGGCCGAGCTGCTCAGGGCCGCCGAGCTCGACGAGGAGACCCTCGCCGAGCTCGAGGACTTCGGCCTGCTCACCCCCGTCGCCCGGTGGTACGACGCCGAGGCGCTCACCGTGGCCCGGGCCTCCGGCGCGCTGGCGCGGTTCGGGCTGCACCCCCGCCATCTGCGGGTGCTCAAGGCCGCGGCCGAGCGGGAGGCCGGCCTGGTCGAGCAGGCGGTGGCGCCGCTGCTGCGCCGCCGTGCCCCCGGCGCCACCGGGCAGGCCGAGGAGACCGCAAGAGAGCTGGCCGGTCTGCTGGCTGAACTCCGCACCGCCCTGGTCCGTAGCAGTCTGCGTGGCATTCTCGGCCGGTGACGGAGGCGCCCGGACATTTCAGGGCGCGGGGATGTTACGTTGAATTTTGCGGCGATGGTCACGCCGCGAGCCGAGAGCCGCAAGGGAACAGGCCCGCAGCGGGCCGGCGACCCAATGAGACGGAGCAGCCTGTGTTGCAGATGGAGGTCGTGGGGGTCCGGGTAGAGATGCCCTCCAACCAGCCCATCGTCCTGCTCAAGGAGGCGAAGGGTGAACGTTATCTGCCTATCTGGATTGGGATGACCGAGGCCACGGCCATCGCACTGGCGCAGGCAGAGGAGCCGCCGCCGCGGCCGCTCACCCACGACTTGTTCAAGGACGTCATAGACGCTCTCGGCGTGCGGCTGCAGGCGGTCAACATCGTGGCGCTGCGCGACGGGATCTTCTTCGCCGACCTGGTGTTCTCCAACGGGGTCGAGGTGAGCGCGCGCCCGTCCGACTCGATCGCGTTGGCCCTTCGCACCGGCGCCGGCATCTTCGCCAGTGAGGATGTCGTGCGCGAGGCCGGAGTCATCATTCCCGACGACCAGGAGGACGAGGTCGAGAAGTTCCGCGAGTTCCTGGACACGATCACGCCCGAGGACTTCGGCCGTGCGGGTTAGCCATATCGGGCATTTACGCTTCACGACGCGCCGGGCGGGATCGTTGACTGAGCATCGCGCCGGTCCTACGGTGCAAGGGAACCCACGGTTGTAATTCACGAACCCCCAGATCAGACCGTGGGATGAGAGAAAGCCGGAGGTCCGCAGTGGCGGTCAGCAGCGGCGAGGGTAAGACGGCCGGCCAGCACGATCCAGCGCAGCGCCAGTCGGCGCGCGAGCGCGCGGGTGAGCAGGGCCTGTTGTTCGACGAGCGGCCGGCGTCACTGCCCGCCGACGTGGGATACCGCGGCCCGACGGCGTGCTCGGCGGCCGGCATCACCTACCGTCAACTCGACTACTGGGCGCGCACGCAGCTCGTCGAGCCGTCGGTGCGGGCGGCGCACGGGTCCGGTTCCCAGCGCCTGTACAGCTTCCGCGACATCCTCGTTCTGAAAGTGGTCAAGCGCCTGCTCGACACAGGGGTCTCCCTGCAGCAGATACGCACCGCCGTGCAGCATCTGCGGCAGCGGGGGGTCAACGACCTGGCGCAGATCACCTTGATGAGCGACGGCGTGAGCGTCTACGAGTGCACCTCGGCCGACGAGGTGATCGACCTGCTGGAGGGCGGCCAGGGCGTGTTCGGCATCGCCCTTGGCGGAGTGTGGCGCGAGGTCGAGGGGTCCCTGGCGGAGCTGCCGGGGGAACGCGCGGAGCCGGCCGACCGTGACTCCATGGAGGAGCACCCGGGTGACGAGCTGGCTCGGCGCAGGAAGGCCCGCAAGACGGGCTGAGGCCCGCGAGGGCAGGGATGATCCACCTGGAACCCGCAGGTCAGGGATAAAACCCGGCAAACCCGCCTATAGGGGTAACCCCTTGTGCGAGGCGGGACGGTAGCATTGACCCAAGTGCTTATGACCCTGTGCGGGAGAGTCCCCGGCACGGCCGGTACCGCGCGCCACGCGGCGCCGGTCCGACGTCCGGGGCGCCGAAGGAGCAACCTCCCCGGAATCTCTCAGGCCCATGTACCGCACAGGCGAGGCGACTCTGGAAAGTAGGCGTGCCCGCCAGGCGTGTCTCACCGACGGTGCAAATCCCCTCACACGGGATGAAGCTCTCAGGTCGCGATGACGTTGTCGCGCTGACAGAGGGGGAGATCCGGCATACGCGCGCGCTCAGCGCCCGGTCTCTACCCCTTCAGGAGGGCCACATGACCGATCGGTCACCGCTTCGCGACCTCTCCGCTTCGCCCTTCGCCACCCGGCACATCGGCCCCGCCGACGCCGACCAGGCGCGCATGCTCGAGGCCGTCGGCTACGCCTCGGTCGCCGACCTGATCGCCGTGGCGGTCCCCGAGGTCATCCGCGCGGAGGGACGGCTCGACCTGCCCGAGGCCGCGAGCGAGACCGAGGCCATCGCCGAGCTGCGGGCCCTCGCCTCCCGCAACCGCGTGCTCACCTCGATGATCGGCCTCGGCTACCACGACACGATCACCCCGGCCGTCATCCGGCGCAACCTGCTGGAGAACCCGGGCTGGTACACCGCCTACACCCCCTACCAGCCGGAGATCTCGCAGGGGCGCCTGGAGGCCCTGCTGAACTTCCAGACCGTCGTCGCCGACCTCACCGGGCTCGACGTCGCCGGCGCCTCCCTGCTCGACGAGGCCACCGCCGCCGCCGAGGCCATGACCCTGGCCCGCCGCGCCGGCCGCGCCAAGAGCCCGGTCTTCGTCGTGGACGCCGACGCGCTCCCGCAGACCAAGGCCGTGCTGGCCACCCGCGCCGAGCCGCTCGGCATCGAGCTGGCCGAGGCCGACCTGTCCGCCGGCCTGCCCGAGGGCGAGCTGTTCGGCGTGCTGGTCCAGTACCCCGGCGCGAGCGGCAAGGTCACCGACTTCCGGGCCCTGGCCGACGAGGCCCACGCGCGCGGCGCCCTGGTCGTCGCCGCCGCCGACCTGCTCGCGCTCACCCTGCTGGAGGCCCCCGGCTCGCTGGGCGCCGACATCGCCGTCGGCTCCTCCCAGCGCTTCGGCGTGCCGTTCGGCTTCGGCGGCCCGCACGCCGCGTACATGTCGGTACGCGAGGGCCTGCAGCGGCAGATGCCCGGCCGCCTGGTCGGCGTGTCGCAGGACGCCGACGGCCGGCCCGCCTACCGCCTGGCCCTGCAGACCCGCGAGCAGCACATCCGCCGCGAGAAGGCCACCAGCAACATCTGCACCGCCCAGGTGCTGCTCGCCGTGATCGCCGGCATGTACGCCGTCTACCACGGCCCCGAGGGACTCAAGCGCATCGCCCAGCGCACCCACCGCCACGCGGCCGTGCTGGCGGCGGGACTGCGCGACGGCGGCGTCGAGATCGTGCACGACGACTTCTTCGACACCGTCCTCGCCCGGGTGCCCGGCCGGGCCGCGGACGTCGTCGCGGCGGCCCGCGACAACGGCGTCAACCTGCGCCTCGTCGACGCCGACCACGTGGGCGTCAGCTGCGACGAGAAGACCGGCGCCGACCAGCTGCGCGCCGTCTGGACGGCCTTCGGGCTCACGGAGGTCGTGCTCGAGGACCTCGACACCGCCACCTCCGACGCCCTCCCGGCCTCGCTGCTGCGCACCACCGACTACCTCACCCACCCGGTGTTCCACTCCCACCGGTCGGAGACGGCGATGCTGCGCTACCTGCGCAGGCTCCAGGACAAGGACATCGCGCTCGACCGCTCCATGATCCCGCTCGGCTCCTGCACGATGAAGCTCAACGCCACCACCGAGATGGAGCCCATCACCTGGCCCGAGTTCGCCGGGATCCACCCCTACGCCCCGGCCGACCAGGTCGAGGGCTACGTCGAGCTGATCAAGGACCTCGAGCGCTGGCTCGCGGAGGTCACCGGCTACGACGCCGTCTCGCTGCAGCCGAACGCCGGCTCCCAGGGCGAGTTCGCCGGGCTGCTGGCCATCCGCGCCTACCACAGGGCCAACGGCGAGCACGAGCGCGACGTCTGCCTCATCCCGTCCTCCGCCCACGGCACCAACGCCGCCAGCGCCGTCATGGCCGGCATGCGGGTCGTCGTGGTGGCCTGCGACGACGAGGGCAACGTCGACGTCTCCGACCTCACCGCCAAGATCGAGAAGCATCGCGACCGTCTCGCGGCCATCATGGTCACCTACCCGTCCACCCATGGCGTGTACGAGGAGACCATCACCGAGATCTGCGCCAAGGTGCACGAGGCCGGCGGCCAGGTGTACGTCGACGGCGCCAACCTCAACGCCCTGGTCGGCCTGGCCAAGCCGGGCGCATTCGGCGCCGACGTCTCCCACCTGAACCTGCACAAGACGTTCTGCATCCCGCACGGCGGCGGCGGTCCCGGCGTGGGGCCGGTGGCGGTCCGTTCCCACCTCGCGGCGTACCTGCCCGGCCACCCGCTGGAGCAGAGCCCGGTCGGCCCGGTCTCGGCCGCGCCGTACGGCTCGGCGGGCATCCTGCCGATCTCGTGGGCCTACGTGCGGATGATGGGGGCCGACGGCCTCAGGGCGGCCACCGAGCAGGCCATCCTGTCGGCCAACTACCTCGCGCGGCGGCTCGCCCCGCACTACCCGGTGCTCTACACCGGCCGTGAGGGCCTGGTGGCGCACGAGTGCATCATCGACCTGCGCCAGATCACCAAGGAGACCGGCGTCACCGTCGACGACGTCGCCAAGCGCCTGATCGACTACGGCTTCCACGCCCCGACGATGTCGTTCCCGGTCGCCGGCACGCTGATGATCGAGCCGACCGAGAGCGAGGACCTCGCCGAGCTCGACCGGTTCTGCGAGGCCATGATCGCCATCCGGGCCGAGATCGCCAAGGTCGCCTCCGGCGCCTACGACAAGGACGACAACCCGCTGCGGGGCGCCCCGCACACGGCCGACTGCCTGGTCGCCGACGAGTGGAGCCACCCCTACACCCGCACCGAGGCGGCCTACCCGGTGCCGGCGCTGCGGGACGCCAAGTACTGGTCGCCGGTCCGCCGTATCGACCAGGCCTACGGCGACCGCAACCTCGTCTGCTCCTGCCCTCCGCTGGAGGCGTACGAAGACTGAGAGAGCGGCCTCGGCGCGCCGTCCGGATCGGCATAATATGTCGCGCGCGGACGGCGCGCCCGCGTCGCAAGGCCCGGGGTTCGTTTCCAGGTGGAGGAGAGGTCCCGATGGCGGCGCACGAGGTCGACTCCGGCCGGCGGATCGACGACGCGCGGAGGCTGGCCGAGAGCGGTGAGCTCGAGGCCGCGGCCGCGATCTTCGCCGATCTGGTGGCCGACGAGGACGGGGCCGACCGTGCCCAGGCGGCCGTCGGCCTCGCCGTCGTGCTGGAACAGCGCGGCGACCTCGCCGGCGCGCGTGCCGCGGCCCGTACGGCCCTGGCGACCGGTCACCCCGAGTACGCCGCCCAGGCGGCCTGCCACCTGGCGCGCGGGTTCGAGAAGGAGGACCTCACCGACCAGGCCCGCGCCGCCTGGCAGGCCGTGATCGGCCTCGGCACCCCCGCCTACCTGCCCGCCGCCCACATGGCGCTCGCCCGCATCGCCGCCGAGCAGGGCGACGACGCGGAGGCCGAGGCGGCGCTGCGGGCGGTCCTGGCCACCCGAGACCCCAGGGTGGGCTCCCACGCCGCGCAGCGCCTCGCCGAGCACCTGCTGTCGGAAGGCGAGCCGGGACAGGCCGCCGACGTGCTGCTGGAAGCGCTCGACCTGCCGGACGTCGCCGACCCGGGACGGCTGCGCGTGCTGCTCGGCATGGCGCACCTCGACATGGCCTGCGGGGAGTTCGCGGCGGCCGCCGAGAGCGCCGGCGACCCCGACGGCGCGGCCCTGGCCATCGAGTTACTGGCCCGCACCCTGCCGTTGCGCGGCCGCGACGCCGACGCCGAGGCGGTGTGGGCCTACGGACTGGACCATCCCGACGAGGACCTGTCCGAACAGGTCCGCCTCCGCCTCCACCGTACCGACCCCGCCGTCGTCCCCGAGGCCTGACAGGCGGGGCGGCCCCGGTTCAGGTCCGGGGACCCCGCGGTTCCGGGGCTTGCCGAGGCCGCTCTCTCCCGCGGAGCCGTGCCCTGGCGTAGCCCGTCACGGACACCGCCAGGAGAACGGCGAGGACGGCCAGCAGCGGGTTGACGAACCCGGGCACCGTGTCGGCACCGCAGGAGGTGTCACCCAGCGGAAGCAGGCTCTGGCCGCCGCCGTGCCCGGCGAGCCCGGCGGAGGGATCGACGCGGCACACCCGGTCCTTGACGTCCGCCATGGCGTCGTCGAAGTGGCTGAGCCCGTAACCGTAGGCGGCCACGAGACCGAGCAGCCAGGTCCATGACAGCCGCGCCCACGTCCGCCGCGGCGCCGGCGGTCCCGCCGCCGACATCGAGCGGACGGCCGCGGCCGCCATCACGCAGGCGGCGGAGGCGGCCAGCGGCCATCCGATCACCAGGTACATCGCGGCGATGAACAGCGCCGGCACGGCGAACTTCGGCGTGGTCACGGCCAGGAGCAGCAGTCCGCCGCCCACCAGGGCGCCGGCCCACCGGCCCAGCCGGCGCCGGGCGCGGGAACGGGCCGCCGACCGCGACGGCAGCACGAACAACGCCACCAGCAGCCCCGGTACGCCGACCAGCAAGAGACTGTTGAAGGCGCCCTCGCCGTAGGCGGCGAACGCCAACGCCGCCCCGCCGGTCAGGGTGAGGGCGGCGGCCAGCGCTACCCGCGCCGTTCCCCCACGGAGCTCCTCGCCGTCCTGTGGGGTCGTCATCGGCGGGCGCGGGCCGGCTGCGCGTGTGAGGCGGGCGTGGCCACGGAGGGGGTGGCGGTACGGCCTCGTGGCATGGTCTCCATGGCCTCCATTGTGGAGGTGCGGCAGGTGCGGGACGGCCGGCGCGGTGGGCGGCCTAGCGGCGGCGGCGGCCGAAGGCGGCGGCGATATTGACCAGGACGATGCCGGTCCAGGCCAGGAAGAGCCCCGCCGGTCCGGCCTGGGTCGCGGCGATGGCCGTCAGCGGCACGCCGATGCCGAGCGAGCCGAGGGCGATGGGGATCGTCGCGTCGCCCTGCTTCTGCTTGCGCGGGGGAGGGGGCGGCGCGTACGGCCCGGGGTGTCCCTGGGGCGCCTGGTAGGGGTGGTAGCCGTCCCGGGCGGCCACCTCCGCCCTGACGCGCGCCTCGATCGCCGCGTCGAGCTTCTCCAGGAAGGACTCGATCAGCACGGGCTCGTACTCGGGGCCCAGATCGCGGCGGGCCTCGACGGTGGCCCGGAGGTCGTCACGCGGGGGCAGGTTGTCCGGCATATCACCAATCTGGCACACCGGGCCCGGCGATGGGGCTCCCCCGGAAGGAGGATCGATCTCGTCCCCCGATACCGTGGCGACCATGCACATCGCGACGCCCCACGGGCCGGCGATCGTGGAGCTCGACGAGGTGTCCGACCCGCGGTTCCTGTTCGTCCTCACCCACGGATCGGCCGGGGGAGTGGAGTCGGCCGACCTGCTCGCCGTGCGCGACGCGGTCGTCGCGATCGGCGGCTCGGTCGCGCGGGTGCTGCAGCCGTTCCGGGTCAAAGGAGGCCGCGCGCCGGGATCACCGGCCAAGCAGGACGAGGCGTGGGTCGCGCTGGTGGCGGCGATAAGGGAGAAGCTCCCGGGGCTGCCGCTCGCGCAGGGCGGGCGGAGCAACGGGGCGAGGGTCGCCTGCCGTACGGCCCGGGCGGTGGGGGCGCGGGCGGTGGTCGCGCTCGCCTTCCCCCTGCACCCGCCCGGCAGGCCCGAGCGCTCGCGCGTCGCGGAGTTGCGCGACGCGGGCGTGGACGTGCTCGCGGTCAGCGGTGACCGCGACAGGTTCGGCGTGCCGGACGCCGAAGACGCGGCACGCCTGGTCGTGCTCCCCGGTGAGGATCACGATCTCAGTAAGAACCCCGCCCGGGTGGGCGAGGTCGTGGCGGACTGGCTCTGCCCCCGGTTCCCGTGATCTCAGGCTGCGCTGATGGCCAGGTCGGTTGGCCGGTGCGGTGCGATGATCGCGCCGTCGGGCAGGAGCTCCCCCGTGTCCTCGAAAAGCACGATGCCGTTGCACAGCAGGCTCCACCCCTGCTCGGGGTGTGCCGCGATCGTGCGGGCGGCTTCGCGGTCCGGCGCGGTCGACTCCGGACAGGACGGCTCATGCGGGCACATCGGCGTGCCTCCGGTTTTCTCTCTCGATCTGATTGCCCTGCGAGGTGAGCGGCGCGCTGCTTTCGCCCGCGCCGATCGCCCCTCTCCCGTTGGACGGGAGCGGGCGTCGTGTGGTTGACATGGGTGTGCTGTTCCGCACACCTACAGAGTAAGTGTGCTGCGGGTCACACGCGGGCGACATAGCCCGTTAGGACGGTTTCGATCCTTGGATTAGGGGGTCGGAGGGGGTCCAACGGGCTGGTTCGGCGCTGTGACCTGCGACACAAGCCTGCCGCAGGGAAGATAACGGTCCAAGCACGACTCGCCGCCGAACAGATAAACGAAAGGTTACGTGTGCGCAAGGCCGCTGAGCAGGGCCGTGAGGCCCCTCTCGAAGGCCGCCAGGGCCTCCTCGGCCGGTTCGGGCCGCGAACCCGCCGGTGCCGGCACCGCGAAGCCGGCTTCGTCGTCATCGTCGCCCGGCCCGAGGGCCCAGTCCGAACGCTGGATCTCCACCGCGACGCTGCCCAGCACGTACGCCCGCAGGCTTCGCACCGCGTGAGCGGCACCGGGGAGTCCCGCGGCGGCCAGTTGCTCGGTCTGCTCCCTGATGGCCATGAGGGCCGTGCCCTGCGGAGGCTTGGTCAGGGCCAGGGCGAGCACCCCCGGGTGCTCCAGCAGGGCCTGGCGGGCCGCGTGCGCCCACGCCCGCGCGACCTCCTGCCAGCTCGCCGCGCCCTCCGGCTCGACGGTGACCGTGGTGACGTGCTCGGCGAGCGCGTCCATCAGGGCTTCCTTGCCTCGGGGCAGGTGGTGGTAGATCGCCATCGCCTCGACCTGCAGCGCGTCGCCCAGGCGCCGCATCGTCAGCCGGCGCAGCCCCTGGCCGTCGGCGATGTGGAGGGCGGCGTCGATGATGCGCTCGCGGGACAGGGGTACGGGAGGTCGTTTCGCCGGCATGGAAGACATGATCGAGACGTTGGCTTACTTTGTAAAGGGCGCCGCGCCGCGGAACGCACCCGCCTGCCGTCCCACTACGGCCGACCGGCGAACCGAGGTGTCCGCGGGGCGGCGTACGCTATGGCAAGCAACGAACGCCGGATCACCGGCGATGTGGCCGAGAAAGGGCAGGCGATGGCGTTTTTCCGTCCGAGCGTGAGCCGGGAGGCGGAGGTCAGGCACCACGCCGACCAAGAGGTCGGGAAGAGCTTCGCGGAGCTGGTCGAGAAGGCCCGCGAGGCCGAGGGCCGGTTGCGGCGCGCACAGCAGGAGCGGGCGGGGGCCGAGGAGCTGCGGTCCGCCGGGCTGGCCTTCGACCGGGCGCTGACCGACGCCCTGCGCGCCGCCGAGGCGGCCCAGCGGGCGACCTTCGGCGTGAAGGCCTACGACGACCGCATCCGGCGGCGCAAGGGCCGCGCCACCCCTGATGGCGCCAAGTGGACCCAGGAGGTCGACCGCCTGCGCACGCTGCGCGAGGCCAACCGCCTCACCGGCATCGCCCGCGTCCCCCGTCCCCTGGCGGCTCCGGCCCGCTGACCCGGGCGCACGACCCGCATGCGGGGTCCTCGCCATGGAGGAGCACCGGCATGCGAAGAGGGGGAGAGGAGACCTCTCCCCCTCTTCGGGGTCCGTCGGCCGTCGCCTCCGGTGTTCGCGGGGAGCCTCGTGCCCCCGATGAGGTGCCGGTCAGCTGGCCCAGTCGAGCAGCGGGCGGGTGTTGCTGGGGTGGCGCAGCTTCGACAGCGACTCCTTCTCCAGCTGGCGGATCCGCTCGCGGGTCAGCCCCAGGTGCTTGCCGATCTCGTCGAGCGTGTGCGGCTTGCCGTCGATCAGGCCGAAACGCAGGGCCATGATCTTGGCCTCGCGCGGCGTCAGGTTCTCCAGCACGCCCCGCAGCTCCGCGCCGAGCAGCTGCCGGTCGACGACCTCGGAGGCCTCCGGCGCGTCGACGTCCTCGATGAGGTCGCCGATGGTGGTCTCGCCGTCCTCGCCGATCGTGGCGTTGAGGCTGATCGGCTGGCGGCTGGTGCGCAGCAGCTCCTCGATCTGGTCGGGAGTCTTGTCGAGCTCCACGGCCAGCTCCTCGGGGGTGGGCTCGCGGCCCAGGCGCTGGTGCATGTCGCGCTCGATGCGCGACAGCTTCGACAGCATCTCCAGCACGTGCACCGGGAGCCGGATCGTACGGGCCGAGTCGGCGAAGCCGCGCTGGATCGCCTGCCGGATCCACCACATGGCGTAGGTCGAGAACTTGTAGCCCTTGGAGTAGTCGAACTTCTCCACCGCGCGGATCAGGCCGAGGTTGCCCTCCTGGACCACGTCGAGCAGGGCCATGCCCCGGTCGGTGTACTTCTTGGCGACCGAGACGACCAGCCGGAGGTTGGCCTCCAGCATGTGGTCCTTGGCGCGCCTGCCGTCCTCGGCGACCCACTCGAGCTCGGTGCGCTGCTCGTCGGTCAGCGTCTCGGTCTCGAGCTTGTGCTCGGCGTACAGGCCGGCCTCGATGCGCTTGGCGAGCTCGACCTCCTCGGCGGCGGTCAGCAGGGTGCGCCGGCCGATGGACTTGAGGTAGGTGTGCACCGAGTCGCCCATGACCGACGACTGGTCGTCGAGGTCGAGGGTCTCGCCCTGCAGCTCCTGCTCGTCGGGCTCCTCCCAGGAGTCGTCGGGCTCGGCGGCGTGCTCGTCGCCGGCGGGCGGCGCCGCCTTGGGCGGGGCCTGCGTGGCGGCGGCGGTCTGGGCACGCTTACGGGTGGTACGGCGGGTGGCGGTGTGCCGGGGAGAGGACTCGGTGGGGTGCTCAGGGGACTCGGTGGTACCCGCTGTCTCCGCGGGCGTCATCGTGGTGCTGGTCATTGCGCTCTTCGCGGTAGTCTTCTTCGTGGTGGTGCTCTTACGGGTCTTCCTCGCCGGCCCGGCGGCTCCCAGCGTGGGTTCGCCCTCCGCGGCCAGGCTCACGCCGGCCTCGGTCAGCTCGCGCAGGATCGAGCGCCCCTGGGCGGGGCTGATCTGCGCCGAGGCGAACGCCTCGCGGAGCTCCGCGAGGGAAAGGTGACCTTGCGCTCGCCCTCGGTCGAGGACCTGAGCGAGGGATGTCGAAGCGCCCTCGCGCTCAGTCGAGATCGCCACGGCAGTTCGGGGCATGAGCACACCTCCTCCGTCACGGAGTCGTCTGTCTGGTCGATGAGATGGCGCGGCGTTCGGCGTTCGGCGCACCAGTATCAATAACGCCGCAGCGCGCGGTTTGTTCCCGCCACCCGTGTCCCACCGGCAGGGCGCCTCCTGATCGGCTGTTCGTCTTGGCTGGTCACGGCCCCTCTTCCCAGGACGAGGAGATCGACACGGCCGGAGACAAGCGAAAGGCGGGCCGCCCTGTGGCGACCCGCCGTCCGTGAAGCCCGCCGATGCTACTTGGCCTGCTTCTTCTCCGGCTTGTCCGGGGTGATGACCGGGATCGGGAGAGGTTCGGCGCTCTCCATGCGCTTCTCGGTCCAGAACTCCGCGACCTTCTTCGGGTCGGCGTTCATCTCGCCGTCGGTGACGACGAACTCCTTCGGGGAGCGGGTGGGCTCGGCGTTCGCGGGAACGTCAGGACCGGGAATCTGCCCAGGAGCCTGGCCTGGGCCGTAGGTCGCCTGGCCTCCGGTCTCCTGGCTGACCTTGTCGGTCGCGTCGACCCTTCCCGACGCGGCGGCCGCCGCGACGGAGATACCCCCGGCGAGGACCACACCGGCCACTCCGGCGGAGATCCACATCTTGCGGGTTGGGTTCATCAAGGCGTTCCTTCCTGGATCCAGCTGTCCTTATGACGTACTGGATGCGATTTCCGGTTCCCTTGACGGCACATTGTGGTCAAGAAGGATCCCGTGTGCCAACAAAACCGGAAATATGTCGACGAATCGCCATCAGGTCGTGCTTGCCGTTCGGCAGCAGCGGCAGCCGGTCCAGCAGCGCCAGCGCCCGCGGGGCGGCGTAGCCCGGCATCGTGCTCTTCACGTGCTCGCGCAGATCGGACAGCTCCGGGGGAGTGGCCGGGTCGGCGGCGACCACGACCGCCACCACCTCCTCCCCCCATTCGGGGTGGGGACGGCCGACGACGACCGCCTCACGAACCCCCGGGTGGCCTGCCAGGAGACCGGCCACCGACCCCGCCACCACCTTGCGGCCTCCGGTGTTGATGACGTCGTCGACCCGGCCCAGCACCCGCACCCGGCCCTCCTCCATCACCCCGACGTCGGAGGTGAGGAACCGCCCGCCCTGGAGCGCCTCGGCCGTCAGGTCGGGCCGCAGCCGGTACCCCGAGAACAGCACCGGCCCGGCCAGGCGGATCCGCCCGTCGTCCCCCACCGAGGCCTCCACACCGTCGAGCGGTACGCCGTCGTAGACGCACCCGCCGCACGTCTCGCTCATGCCGTACGACGTCACGACCCGGGCGCCCGCCTCGCGGGCCGCCTCCACCAGCCCGGGCGGGGCGGCGGCCCCGCCGAGCAGGACGGTGACGCCCGCCAGGCCCGCGCCGAAGTCGACCATGCGCCTGAGCTGTGTGGGGACCAGCGAGACGAACTTCACCTCGCTCGCCGCCACCGCGGCGGGGGAGAAGCGCTCGTGGATCACGGGCTCCGAACCGGCCACCAGGGACCGGGCCAGCAGCGTCAGCCCCGAGACGTGTGAGGGGGGCAGGCAGCACAGCCACCGCTCGCCCGGCGCGGCGCCGAGCCGCCGCAGCGAGGCCGACGCGGACGCCGTCAGGGCCCGCGCCGACAGCTCCACGCCCTTGGGCGTCCCGGTCGAGCCGCTGGTGGAGATGATCACCGCCGTGCCGTGGCGCGCCGGGACGCCATCGGGCGAGCGCCGTGTCCCCTCCGCCGTGACCACGTGGGTGGGACGCAGGGCCGAGAGCGTGGCGCGCAGCGCCGGCCCGGGCAGGTCGGGGGCCAGGGGCAGCAGGGCCGGGCCGCCGCCGAGGAGCGCCTCGCGGACCATCTCGAACAGGGCGGGACCCGGAGGGAGGACCACCGCATGCACAGGACGCTCACTCACGGTCGTAAGGTTAGTCCCGTTGAAAAGGCGCCTCCGCCCTGGGCAGGGCGGTCGACGCGTGAGGCGAGTGAGGAGCGAGAGTGACCCTGAGCACTGTCGACTGGAAGCGGTCCGGTGACTACGAGGACATCATCTACGAGACCGCCGAGGGCATCGCCAAGATCACCATCAATCGCCCCGAGCGGCGCAACGCCTTCCGCCCCACCACGCTCTTCGAGTTGCAGCGCGCCTTCAACGACGCCCGCGACGACGGCGACGTCGGTGTGATCATCCTCACCGGCGCGGGCACCGAGGCCTTCTGCTCCGGCGGCGACCAGAAGATCCGCGGCGACGACGGCTACGTCGGGCCCGACGGCATCGGCCGCCTGAACGTCCTCGACCTGCAGATCCAGATCCGCCGGCTGCCCAAGCCCGTCGTGGCCATGGTCGCCGGGTACGCCGTGGGCGGCGGCCACGTCCTGCACGTCTGCTGCGACCTGACCATCGCCGCCGACAACGCGATCTTCGGCCAGACGGGCCCGAAGGTCGGCTCGTTCGACGGCGGCTACGGCGCCTGGCTGCTCGCCGAGACCGTCGGGCTGAAGAAGGCCCGCGAGATCTGGTACCTGTGCCGGTTCTACAACGCGCAGGAGGCCCTCGACATGGGCCTGGTCAACAAGGTCGTCCCGCTGGAGGAGCTGGAGGCCGAGACCGTCCAGTGGTGCCGCGAGATGCTCGAGAAGTCCCCGCTCGCCCTGCGCATGCTCAAGGGCGCGATCAACGCCGTCAGCGACGGCGCGGCGGGCATGCAGCAGTTCGCCGGCGACGCCACCCTGCTGTACTACATGAGCGAGGAGGCGCAGGAGGGCCGCGACGCCTTCAAGGAGAAGCGCCGTCCCGACTTCTCCCGTTTCCCGCGCCGCCCCTAGCCCCGTTTCCCGCACGTCGCCCTCGTCCGCCCGGTTCGATCACTGATGGCAGTGGACCGCCTATAGTGTCTGACCAGGGAGATTCGGGCTCGTGCGGAAACAGGCCCAGATGAGGCCCGGCTCCACAACGACGATCACGCGTGCCCGCCCCCTGCGGGCCGCTCCCGAGGAGGGCAGGTGAACCCCGCCACCGCGCTCTCCAGCGTCCTGATCGACGAGCTGGTGCGCTGCGGCCTGACCGACGTGGTCCTGGCCCCCGGCTCCCGCTCGGCGCCGCTCGCCATCGCCGCCCACGGCGACTCGCGGGTCCGCCTGCACGTCCGCGTCGACGAGCGCTCGGCGTCGTTCGTCGCGCTCGGGCTGGCCCGCAGGTCCGAGCGGCCGGTCGCGCTGGTGTGCACCTCCGGCACGGCCGCCGCCAACTTCCACCCGGCGGTGATCGAGGCCCACGAGTCCGGTGTGCCGCTGCTGGTGCTGACCGCCGACCGGCCGCCCGAGCTGCGCGACACCGGGGCCAGCCAGACCATCGACCAGATGAAGCTGTACGGCTCGTCGGTGCGCTGGTTCAGCGAGGTCGGCGTCCCCGAGGAGCGGCCCGGCCAGGTGGCCTACTGGCGCTCGATGGCCGCGCGCGCCTACCAGCGGGCCCTCGGGCCGGCCGACCCCGGCCCCGTCCACCTGAACCTCGCCTTCCGTGAGCCGCTCATCCCCGACGGCGACTTCTCCTGGTGCGAGTCGCTCGACGGCGACGCGAGCGGCCCGTGGGTGCGGGCCCGCGTGGCGCCGCCGTCGGCGGGCCTGCACGTGGCGCCCACCCGGCGCGGCGTGCTCGTGGTGGGCGACGGCGCGACCAACGTGCGCCGCTACGTCGCCGCCGCAGGGATGGCCGGCTGGCCGGTGCTGTCGGAGCCCTCGGGCGGCGGACGGTACGGCGACCACGCGATCTCCTCCTACCACTTCCTGCTCGGCGTCCCGGAGTTCGCCGACGCCCACCGGCCCGACGTGGTCGTGACGCTGGGGCGGCCGAGCCTGTCGCGGCCGCTGCTGTCCTGGCTGAAGCGGGCGCAGGAGCACATCGTCGTCACGCCCCACCTGGGCCGCTGGCCCGACCCCACCCGCTCGGCCACCCAGGTCGCCGCGGCGATCGAGATCCCCGTCGCCGCCGGCGGGGACGCCTGGCTGCGCTCCTGGCGCGTCGCCGAGGCCGCGGCCCGGCAGGCCGTCGACGCCGTGCTCGACGACGCCGGCCTCACCGAGCCGCGCCTGGCCCGGGACCTCGCCGACATGCTCCCCAACAACGCCCTGCTGTTCTGCGGCTCCTCCATGCCGATCCGGGACCTCGACCAGGCCATGCGGCCCCGCCGGGGCCTGCGCCTGATGGCCAACCGCGGCGCCTCCGGCATCGACGGCCTGGTGTCCACCGCGGTCGGCGCGGCGCTCGCCCACAACGGCCCGTCCTACGCCCTGCTCGGCGACCTCACCCTGCTGCACGACCAGAACGGCCTGATCCTCGGCCCACGGGAGCCGCGGCCGGACCTGTGCCTGGTGGTGGTCAACAACGACGGCGGCGGCATCTTCTCGCTGCTGCCGCAGGCCGGGCTGCCCGACTCCTTCGAGCGGGTCTTCGGCACCCCGCACGGCGTCGACCTGTCGTACGTCGCGGCGGCCACCGGCACGCCGTACACCCTGCTCGCCTCGCCCGACGACCTGCCGAAGGCGATAAGGGGGGAGGGGCTGCGCCTGGTCGAGGCCCGCACCGACCGTGAGGAGAACGCCCGGGTGCACGCGGCCATGCGCGAGGCTGCCCAGCAGGCGGTCCGGTCGCTCGGCTGAGCGCCTCACCAGGGGCCCGGTGAGGCGGCCGCTACTTTCGTCGTGGTCCGGCTCCCCCTCGGGGGCGACCGAAGACACCCCGGTATCGTTCTTCCGGCCGATCGAAACGGCACCCCTCGCCACATAGGCTGAGACCCATGCATCTCGAGGAATGGCTGCAGGCGATCCCGCCTGTCTGGATCTGCGTCATCGTGGCGGTCGTCATCGGCCTCGAGAGCCTCGGCATCCCGCTGCCGGGGGAGGTCGTGCTGGTCAGCTCCGCGCTGCTGGCGGCGCAGCACGTCGTCAACCCGGTGTGGCTCGGGATCTGCGCGAGCGCCGGGGCGATCATCGGCGACTCGCTGGGGTACGTCATCGGCCGCAAGGGAGGACAGCCGCTGTTCGACCGGCTCGGCAGGCGCTTCCCCAAGCACTTCGGCCCCGCCCACATCGCCAAGGCCCAGGGCACCTTCGACCGGTGGGGCATGTGGGCGGTGTTCTTCGGCCGCTTCATCGCGCTGCTGCGCATCCTCGCCGGGCCGCTGGCGGGCGCCCTGCACATGCCGTACTGGCGCTTCCTGGTGGCCAACGTGCTCGGCGGCATCATCTGGGCCGGCGGCACCACCGCCGTGATCTACTACCTCGGCATCGTCGCCGACAAGTGGCTCAAGGGCTTCTCGTGGGTCGGGCTCGTCGTCGCCGTGCTGTTCGGCCTCGGCACCACGCTCTACATCAAGCGCCGCGCCGCGCGGGCCGTCGCCCACGACGCCGACGCCGCTCAGCGCTCTATGAGCGTGACCTCCAGCGAGTAGTGGGACGCCCGGTAGACGTGGGAGCCGTGCTCCACGGCCCTGCCCTGGTCGTCGTAGGTCGTGCGCAGCATCGTGAGCAGGGGCGCGCCCCGGCGTTCGTCCAGCAGCCGCGCCTCGGCCGGGCTGGCCGCGCGGGCGCCGATGCGCTGGTTGGCCACCCTCATCCGCACGCCTGAGGCGCGCAGCAGCTCGTACAGGCCGCGCTCCTCCAGCGACTGCGGCGTCAGCTGCGACAGGCCGGCGGGCAGCCAGTTGTGCAGGAGCGCCAGCGGCTCCCCGGCGGCGTAGCGGACCCGCTCGAGGTGGAGCACCTCGGTGCCGGGCTGGACGCCGAGAACGGCCGCGATCTCCTCGTCGGCCTCGACCGGCCGCAGCGAGAGCACCTTGGTGCCCGGCTCCTGCCCGGCGCGGCGCAGGTCGTCGTAGAGGCTGGTCAGCTCGACGGTGCGCTTGACCTGGCCGTGCACCACCTGGGTGCCGACGCCGCGCTTGCGCACCAGCAGGCCCTTGTCCACGAGATACTGGATGGCCTGGCGGACCGTCGGGCGCGAGAGGCCGAGCCGGTCGGCGAGCATGATCTCGTTGTCGAGCCGGGCGCCGGGGGCGAGGTCGCCGCGCCTGATGGCCTCGGCGATCTGCTCGGCCACCTGGAAGTAGAGCGGCACCGGGCTCGAGCGATCGAGGTCGATGTCGAGTCGAGCGCCCATGCCTTCTCCCGGCTCCCTCGCTGATCGCGTACAGCATGAGGGTAGCGGACGTAAGAATGTCCTGACAAATGCTGGCAGTGGCGGCGTCGGCTCCTCCGCTGCGGCCGTCCGCGCCGTCACCGAACCGTGATCACGACATAGGTCCGGATGTATGGACAAACGATTGACAGGCAGGATACCCGAGGTTAGAAACCGACCAAGCGGCCGCTCTCATCCCCTGGGCCGCACGGAGGTATCAATGAGGCATGTCACGCGACTGATCACGGCGGCTGTGCTCGGTGCCCTGGTGCTCGGCGGATGTTCCGGAGGAGGCGGCGGCGCCGCCGGCCCGACCGCCTCCGCGGCGGGCGGCGCGGGAGGAGGCGCGAGCGCGGGCACCTTCGCCGTCATCACCCACGGCGGGGCCGGAGACGCCTTCTGGGACGTGGTCAAGAACGGCGCCGAGGCGGCGGGCAGGCAGTACGGCGTCAAGGTCACCTACCAGGGCGACGGCGACCCCGGCAGGCAGGCCCAGCTGATCGACCAGGCGGTCAGCGAGAAGGTCGACGGTGTGGTCGTCTCGATGGCCAACCCCGACGCGCTGAAGGAGTCGATCGCCAAGGCCGTCGCCGCCAAGATCCCGGTCGTCACCATCAACTCCGGCGCCGACAAGTCCAAGGAGTTCGGCGCCATCACCCACGTGGGCCAGTCGGAGGAGGTGGCCGGGCGCGGCGCGGGCGAGAAGCTGAAGGCCGAAGGCGTCACCAAGCTGCTGTGCGTCATCCACGAGGCGGGCAACGTGGGCCTCGACCAGCGGTGCAACGGCGCGACGGCCACCCTCGGCGGCAGCGTGCAGCGGCTGCAGGTCGACGTCTCCGACCTGGCCGGCGCCACCTCCAAGATCAAGGCCAAGCTGCAGTCGGACACCTCGATCGACGGCGTGCTCACCCTCAACCCCGCCGTCGCCGTCGCCGCGCGCGACGCGATCAAGGACGGCGGCTCCAAGGCGAAGCTGGCGACCTTCGACCTGTCCGCCGACGTCGTCGACGCCATCCAGGCGGGAGAGATCCTCTTCGCGGTCGACCAGCAGCAGTACCTCCAGGGCTGGCTGCCGATCACCTTCCTGTACCTGTACAAGAAGAACCTCAACACCGTCGGCGGCGGCCTCCCCGTCAACACCGGTCCCGGGTTCGTCACCAAGGACAACGCCGGGCAGGTCGCCAAGCTGGCCCAGGACGGCACCCGGTGACCAGCGTCACCGCCGACGAACGCGTCGCGGGCGCCGGATGGGTGCGGCGCGTGCTGATCCGCCCGGAGCTCGGCTCGGTGGTCGGAGCCGTCGCCGTCTTCGCGTTCTTCTCCGCGCAGTCCTCGGTGTTCCCCTCCCCGGACGGCGTGGCGAACTGGCTCGACCCCGCCTCCACGCTCGGGATCATGGCCGTCGCCATCGCCCTGCTGATGATCGGCGGCGAGTTCGACCTGTCCGCCGGAGTGCTCACCGGCACGACCGGGCTGGTCCTGGTCACCCTGGCCACGCGGTTCGGCTGGAACGTGTGGGCCGCCATGTCGGCCGGGCTGGTCCTGGCCCTGCTCATCGGGTTCGCCAACGGGCTGCTGGTGGTCCGCACGAAGCTGCCGAGCTTCATCGTCACCCTCGGCACGTTCCTCATGCTGCAGGGCCTCAACCTCGGCGTGACCAAGGCCCTGACCGGCACCGTCCAGGTGAGCGGGCTGCGCAGGGCCGAGGGGTACGAGGGCGCGCGGGCGCTGCTGGCCGGCTCCATCACGGCCGGCGGCGTCGATTTCCGGGTGGCGATCCTCTGGTGGCTCGCGGTCACGGCCCTGGCCACCTGGGTGCTCATGCGGACCCGGGCCGGCAACTGGATCTTCGCCGTCGGCGGGAACGAGCAGGCGGCCCGGGCCGTGGGCGTGCCGGCCGCCCGTACGAAGATCGCGCTGTTCATGACCACCGCGACCGCCGCCTGGCTGGTCGGCTCGATCCTGGCGCTGCGCTTCACCTCGGTGCAGGCCAACTCCGGGATCGGGCAGGAGTTCATCTACATCATCGCCGCCGTGATCGGCGGCTGCCTGCTCACCGGCGGGTACGGCTCGGCGATCGGCGCGTCCGTCGGCGCGCTGATCTTCGGCATGGCCGACAAGGGCATCGTGTTCGCGGGCTGGGACGCCGACTGGTTCAAGTTCTTCCTGGGCGGGATGCTGCTGCTGGCCACCCTCGCCAACCGGCTGGTCCGCCGCTACGCCGAGGAGGTGCGACGATGACGCCACCGCTGCTGGAGGCACGCGGGGTCGGGAAGGTCTTCGGCGGGGTGATCGCGCTGCGCGAGGTGTCGATGCTCGTCCGGGCCGGCGAGGTCACCTGCGTGCTGGGCGACAACGGCGCCGGCAAGTCGACGCTCATCAAGATCTTGTCGGGGGTGCACCGCCAGGACAGCGGCGAGTACCTCCTCGACGGGGTCCCGGTACGGCTGTCGGGCCCGCGCGAGGCGCTCGACCGGGGCATCGCCACGGTGTACCAGGATCTGGCGATGATCCCGCTGATGTCGGTCTGGCGGAACTTCTTCCTCGGCTCCGAGCCCGTCACCGGGCCGCTGCGCCGGTTCGACGTGGCGCGGGCCAGGCGCGTGGCGCGCGAGGAACTGCTGAGCATGGGCATCGACATCCGCGACGTCGACCAGCCGGTCGGCACGCTGTCGGGCGGCGAGCGGCAGTCGGTGGCCATCGCCCGCGCGGTGTACTTCGGCGCCCGCGTGCTGATCCTCGACGAGCCGACCTCGGCGCTCGGGGTCAAGCAGGCGGGCGTAGTGCTGCGCTACATCGCCCGCGCGCGCGACCGCGGCCTCGGCGTGGTCTTCATCACCCACAACCCCCACCACGCCCATCCGGTCGGCGACCGGTTCCTCGTGCTGAACAGGGGGACGAGCCTCGGCCAGTTCGCCAAGGCGGACATCACCCGGGAGGAGCTGACGTCACTGATGGCCGGGGGAGCGGAGCTGGAACAACTGGCCCACGAACTCGGCCGTGACCTGCCGGACGGGACCCCGTCATGAGCCCCTCGGCCGCGCCCTGGTCCATCAGCACTTCTGAACCATGAAGCTGATTCACTTTACGTGACGACTTCGCTGCACAGCGTCACACAGGGCGCTAGTGTGAGCGCGGAGGTGATGATGGTGACGACGACGTCCCCCCTTGAAGAACGCGTGACCAACATCGAGAAGTGGTTCCAGGAATTGCACGAGGAGTACAGGGCCCTGTCCTTCATAGCCGCTCGGGCGCACTCCACCTCGGAGAGCGCCGGCGAGCTTTACGGGCAGATCATGTTCGACCTCAAAAGCATCAAGGTCCAGCAGGCCCAGCACACCGTGATGCTCACAGAGCACAAGCACAAGCTCATCGACCTCAAGGAGACGCAGGACGAGCACACGCGGAGGCTGGACGGTCTTAAGGAGACGCAGGACGAGCACACGCGGAGGCTGGACGGTCTTAAGGAGACGCAGGACGAGCACACGCGGAGGCTGGACGGTCTTAAGGAGACGCAGGACGAGCACACCCGAAGGCTCGACGAGCACACGGAGATCCTCAACGAGCTCAGGGCGAACCAGGACGAGCACACCCGGAGACTCGACGAGCACTCGGCCGTCCTGAAGGACCACACGACGATGCTGCAGGAGATCCTGGGGCTCGTCCGGAACCTCAACTGACGACGTCATCCGCGAGGGCCCGCCGGGACACGTTCTTCTCGGCGGGCTCGCCGGCCTTCCGGCTCAGCCCTCCAGGGCGTACCTCATGACGCGGAACTTCGCCTGGGCCTCGGCCAGCTCGGACGCCGGGTCGGAGCCGCCCATGATGCCGCAGCCCGCGAACAGCCGCGCCCGGCGCCCCTCGACGTAGCCGCAGCGCAGCGCGATGCCCCACTCGCCGTCACCCCGCGCGTCGATCCACCCCACCGGGCCGGCGTAGCCGCCGCGGTTCATGCCCTCTAGTTCGCGGATCACCTCCAGCGCGACCGCCGTCGGGGTGCCGCCGACGGCCGCCGTCGGGTGCATGGCGGCCACCACGTCGAGCACCGAGGCACCGTCGGCGAGCCTGCCCCGCACCCGGCTCGCCAGATGCTGGACGTTGGGCAGCACCAGCAGCTCGGGCTCCTCGGGCACCTCCAGGGCAGAGCACAGCGGCGCGAGCGCCTCGCGCACCGAAGCGACCGCGCAGACGTGCTCCTGGCGGTCCTTGGCCGAGGCGAACAGGGCGGCGCCCCGGGCCTCGTCGTCGGCGGGCCCGGCGCCGCGGGCGGTCGTGCCGGCCAGCACCAGCGACTCGATCTCCTCGCCGGTGTGCCGCACCAGCAGCTCGGGCGTCGCCCCCACCAGGCCCGCGCACGAGAAGGTGTAGCAGTCGGGGTAGGCGCGGGCCAGCCGGTCGAGCAGGACGCGCACGTCGATGTCGCGCTCGGCCGTGGCCACCAGGTCGCGGGCGAGCACGACCTTCTCCAGTCGCCCCGACCGGATCTCGCCCACCGCGCGCGACACGGCGTGCTGCCACTCCGGCGCGGTGAGCGAGCCGTCGCCGTACACGATGCGGCCGGGGGAGCGCGCGGGTGTCATCAGCTCGATCGGCGGATCACCCACGGTGGTCATCCACGAGCGGCCCTCCCGGCGGCCGATCACCACCCGGGGCACGACGAGCACCGAGCCGGTCGCGGCCGGGTCGAAGGTGAACGAGCCGAAGGCCACCGGCCCCGAACCGGGCACGTGCACGTCGTCGTCGATGCGCGCCTCGCCGAACGTCGTGGCCAGCCACCGGCGCGCCCATTCGAAACGGTCGGCTCCCGGGGGGACCGCCACGCGGAAGGCCTCGCCCCAGCCGACGAGACCTTCACCGCGCTGCACCCAGGCGTACGGCGGAGCCTGTGGCAGTCGCGCGATCAGTTCTTCGGGGTGGTTGACGGGGACGCTGCGAATCAGCGGGGGGCGGGTTATCCCGAGCGCGACACTCACTCTGCCCACCTTATTCGGAAACTGAACGCGTTCGACATCGGGTGCCCGGTCTCACTACCCCGCCCAAGCGGGGTGATTCGTCGTCACGGGCGTCTACACAGGCGTGACGCGCTGTCAAGCGGCGATAGGAACTTGGTCAACGGTAGCAACGCCTCGCCCGGAGGTAATAGAGCACGCCCGCGTCGATCTCTACCTTGGGTGGCCGATCTCTTCCAGGGATCGATCGTCCCAGGTGGAGGTGACCATGGTGAGAAGGACCGCGTTCGCGCTCGCCGCCGCGGTGGTGTTCGTCCCGGGCACGGCCGTCGCGGCCGCCGACCCCGTGCCGCCGGTCATGGCGGCGCTCGGCGACTCGATCAGCGCGGGGTTCAACGCCTGCGGCTGGTACGTCTCGTGCGCCTCGCGGTCCTGGTCGGCGGGTGACGACCCCGACGTGGGCAGCCACTATCTGCGGCTGCTCGCGGTCGGCCCGGGGATCAGGGGGCACAACCTCAACTTCGCCGTGCCGGGGTCCAAGAGCGCCGACCTGGAGGCGCAGGCACGCCAGGCCGTGGCGGCCGGCGCCGCCTACGTCACCGTCCTGATCGGCGCGCAGGACGCCTGCGCCCCCAGCGAGGAGCGGATGACACCCGTCCCGGCGTACCGGGCCCGCATCGACCGGGCGTTCGCCCTGCTCGCCGCGGCGGGCGTCAAGATCTTCGCGGCCAGCGTCCCGGACCTGAAGCGGCTGTGGCGGATCGGCAGGGACAACGTCGTGGCCAAGTCGTTCTGGGCGCTCGGCCACATCTGCCCGACGATGCTGGCCCGCGCCGACTCCGACGCCAAGAAGGACCAGGCCCGCCGCGACCGCGTCAGGGACCGGGTGCGCGACTACAACGACGAGATGGAGCAGGCCTGCGCGGCGTACGGCCCCGGGTGCAGGTACGACGGCGGCGCGGTCTTCTCCTATCCCTTCACCCTCGACCACATCAGCAAGTGGGACTTCTTCCACCCCAACGCGGAGGGCCAGCGGGCGCTGGCCCAGACGACGTTCAAGGCGGGCTTCCCCTGGGACGGCGCCACGACCCTCACCCCGGAGCCCCTCGCGGCCGGCGGGTGAAGGTCAGAGCCAGCCGTTGTGGCGGGCCAGGGTGGCGGCCTCGATGCGGTTGCGGGTGCCGGTCTTGCCGATGGCCGCCGACAGGTAGTTGCGCACGGTGCTCTCCGACAGGTGGAGGCGGCGGGAGATGTCGGCGATGGTGGAGCCGTCCGCCGCGGCGGCGAGCACGTCGCGCTCGCGGTCGGTGAGCGGGCTCGGACCGGCGCTCAGCGCGGCCGCCGCCAGCGCCGGGTCGATCACCCGCTCACCGGCCAGGATGCGCCGCACCGCCGAGGCCAGATCCTCCACCGGGCCGTCCTTGACCATGAACCCGGAAGCCCCGGCCTCCATGGCCCTGCGCAGGTAGCCGGGCCTGCCGAAGGTGGTGAGGATCAGCACCCGGCAGGAGGGCAGCTTCTCGCGCAGGTCGGCGGCGGCGTCCAGGCCGTTGCGGCCGGGCATCTCGATGTCGAGGAGCGCCACGTCGGGCCGGTGCGCCAGGGCGGCGCCGACGACCTCGTCGCCCGAGGACACCTGGGCGACGACCTCCATGTCGTCCTCGAGGCCGAGCAGCAGCGCCAGGGCCCCGCGCATCATGCCCTGGTCCTCGGCGAGCAGCAGCCGGATCACGCGGCCTCCTGCGGCACGGTCACCCGCAGGCGGAAGCCGCCCGCCGGGAGGTCGGCCACGTCGAGCAGCCCGCCCGTGGCCGTCACCCGCTCGCGCAGCCCTCTCAGCCCGTTGCCCGAAGTCGCCTGGGGGGCGCCGCCCCTGCCGTCGTCACGGATCTCCAGCACCGTGCCATTGTCGCCGACGCTGAGATCTATCTCGCACGTCCGCGCGCCGCTGTGCCGGATCAGGTTCGTCACCCCCTCCCGAACCGCCCAGCCGAGCAGGGCGTCGGCCTCGGGTGCCAGCTCGACGACGGGCATGCGCGTGGTGAGGGAGACCCCCGCGTCGCCGAGCACCGTGCGGGCCGACTCCAGTTCGGAGGTCAGCCCCCGCCCCCGGTACCCGCTGACGGCGGCGCGCACGTCCTTGAGGGCGTCGCGCCCGAGCCGTTCGATGTCGCCGGCCTGCTGCGCGGCGGTCTCGGGCCTGCCGGGCAGCAGCCGGCGCACCGCCTCGGCCTTGACGACCATGACCGAGAGCGTGTGACCGAGCAGGTCGTGCAGGTCGCGGGCGAACCGCAGCCGTTCCTCGGTCACGGCGGTGCGAGCGAGCTCCTCGCGGGTCTCCTTGAGCTCGCCGATCACGTCGAACAGCTGCAGGATGATGGCGGGCACCAGGCCGGCGGTGTACGTCCCCCACCCCTGGCCGATCAGGGCGCCCCAGTCGCCGTCGAGCCACAGCGACACCGCGCACGCGGCGACGGTCACGGCGAGGATGGCGACCGACGCCCTCTTCAGTCCCTTGACCGTCACGCCGGTGGCGATGGCGAGGAGGGTGAACAGCACGCCCCAGCCGTCCCCCAGCGTGATCGTCAGGACCAGGGTGGCGGCGGCGAGCAGCGGCAGCGGCAGCCTCTCGGCCTTCCCGGGGTCGACGAAGGCCAGCCTGACCGTCCACACGTACAGCGCGGCGACGGCGACGACGCCGCCGATCGCCGGCCACAACGACTTGGTGCCCCCGTCGATGGTGCTCCACAGGGGGACGACGAGCATGAAGAGCCAGATCATGAACGGATCGGCGTCCGGGCCCTCGTCGCCGAAGCGTCTTTTCGCCTGCTCGTCCCGGCACCGGCCGGGTGGGGGCGTGCTCACCGCCATAAGGTAACCGGTCTCCGCCATGGCCGTCCCCGGGCTCAGGCCGTCCGGGCGGCGCGGCGGTAGCCGTACACCGCGTACGCCCCGGCGGCGAGCAGCCAGCCGAGCAGGATCAGCGCCGAGCCCGGGGGAGGCGCCTGGCCGAAGGCGACGTGCCAGGACAGGTCGGCGTAGTTGCGGGTGGGTGTCCAGTCCGAGATCGCCTTCAGCCATCCGGGGAAGGTCTCGGCGGGCAGCCACAGCCCTCCGACGACGGCCAGGCCCATGTTGGCGGCCATGTTGGCGATGCCCACCGCCTGCCCGGTGAGCAGGTAGCCGTTGCCGAGCCCGATGAGCGTGAAGGGGATGGTCCCGGCCCACAGCAGGGCGATGATGGAGATCCACTGGGCCGGGTGCAGGGTGACGCCCTTGATCAGGGCGCCCGCGGCGAGCACCGCGACGATGCCGGGGACCACCACGACCATCCCCGTGATGGTCTTGCCGGTGACGATGCTCGCCGGGGCGAGGGGGGTCAGGCGCAGCTGGCGCAGCCACCCGGCGCCGCGGTCCTCGCCGAGCCCGGCGCCGTTGTTGAACGCCGCCCCTACGCCTCCGTAGGCCGCCATGCTGACCATGACGTACAGCGTGGCCTCCTGCCCGCCGCCCTGGGCGAGGCCGAGAGTGGTGAAGATCAGGTACATCACCACCGGCATCGCGATGCCGAAGACGAGGAACGCGACGTCGCGCGTGACGCGCCGCAGTTCGAGGCGGATGTAGCCGAGCATCAGGCGGCGCTGCCTTCCGTGAGGGGGGAGGTGAGGGCGAGGAAGGCGTCCTCCAGGTCGGCGGGGGAGACCTCCAGGTCGTGTACGGCTCCGGCCTCGGCCAGCGCCACGACCGTCGCGTCCGCGTCGGTGCTGCGCAGGTGCGCACGGTCGCCGCGGATCTCGATCTGCGCGACCCCCGGCAGGCCGGCGAGCCAGGACGTGGGACCGGTGACCGTCAGGCTCACCCTGGTCAGGGCGACGGCCTTCTTGATCTCCCGGCTGGTGCCGTCGGCGATCACGCGGCCCCGGTCGATCACCACGATCCGGTCGGCGTGCTCGTCGGCCTCCTCCAGGTAGTGGGTGGAGAACAGGACCGTCCTGCCGCGCGCGGCGAAGCGGCGCATGCTCTGCCAGAACTCGCGTCTGGCCTCGACGTCGAGGGCCGCGGTGGGCTCGTCGAGGATGATCAGGTCGGGGTCTCCGGCGAGGGCGAGGGCGAACCGGACGCGCTGGGCCTGCCCGCCGGAGAGCCTGTCGGCCCGCCGCCCGGCGCGACCGGTGAGCCGCGCGGTGGCCAGCACCCGCTCGACGGGCAGCGGCGTGCCGTAGGTGCCGGCGACGAACGCGATGAGCTCGCCGACGGTCACCCGTGGGATCAGGCCGCCCTCCTGCGGCATCGCGCCCATCCGGCCGGCCCGCACGGCCGCCTCGGGGGCGCCGCCGAAGACCTCGGCCCGGCCGGCGTCGGGGGCGGTGAGGCCGAGGAGCACGCTGATCGTGGTCGACTTGCCGGCGCCGTTCGGGCCGAGGAGGGCGACGGTCTGGCCCTGGGGGATCTCGAGGGTGAGGCCGTCGACGGCCCGCACCGTCCCGAAGCTTTTGACGATCTGTGTGAGGGAGACGGCGTTCGCGTTCATGTCCGTAAAGCTAGGAGGGCGGCCGGGCCCGCGGTAGGAACGCGGATACGGGGTTGGCCAGGACAAATGTCCCATAATTATGATCTACAAAGTAAAGGCGCGGGCTGCTGCGCAGGACGCGGGCCCGCGCGCTGGTGGCGGGTGCGGCCGTCGCCGCGATGGCCGTCCCCGTCGCCCTGGTGGCGCGGGGGGTCGGGGGTGGGGACGTCAGCACCGCCATCGCCACAGCCACCCCCACTCCCACGGCCACCGCGACCACTCCGCCCGAACGCGACATCTACCACCGGGTCATGGAGAACCGCACTCCCTTCGGCGAACGGCTGGTCGTGGAGAACACCGCCCAGCGCCGGCCGATGCTGATGTGGTTCGCCAAGGACGGGAACGGGCGCGCCCTTTTCTGCGCCATCGTCAGGACCAGGGGCGGAGGGGGCAGCGGATCGTGCGAAGGCGCCGGCTCGGATGTGGCCTCCCTGCCGTCGGACGTGATGGTCACCTCGCCGGCCGATCCGTCGTTCCGCTACGGAACCTGCCGGGACGACGTGACGGGCGTGTCGGGGATCACCGCCGACGGTGGCAGGATCCCCGGCCGGGTCCAGCGTCCCGCCGGGGCGCCGCGAGGCATCTGGACCGTGAGCGTGCCCGCCGAGACGAGGGTCACCTCCTTCGAGTTCACCGGCGCCCAGGGCCAGGTGCTGGGCGGTGTGAAGGAGCAGCCGGTGGCGTACCCCGAGGCCGAGGCGCGGCCCGTCGGCGCGGTGGAGCGGATGCCGCACGGCATGACCGCCGGTCTCGTCAACACCCCCGACGAGACGGTGGTCTGGCGGCTGGACGGCGACATGGCCGGCATGCACCTGGTCAGGCCGAAGGACCTGCTGTCCGGCATGGACGGCGGCAAGTCGCCCGTCGAGATGACCGAGAGGGACGGCCACTGGTTCGGCATCGCCGACGCCAGGACGGCCAAGGTCGAGCTGGTCTTCGCCGACCGCTCGACGTCGGCCGCCGTCACCCGGTCCGACCCGTGGAGGATCGGCTTCCGCCTGTTCTCCGGCCTCCACAAACGCTCCGGCGACATCTATCGGGAGGGCTTCGAGGTGGTGGGCTACGACGCGGCGGGCGCCGAGATCTGGCGCGAGCCCCATCCGCGCGAGACGCCGGCGTGGCCGTGACGGGGGCGGCCCGCCACCGCCGTGCCGGTCACAGCGAGGCGAGCAGCCGCGCGGTGTCCTCCGGGCGGGAGAACATCGGCCAGTGGCCGGTCGGCAGCTCGTGCAGCTCCCACTCCGGGCCCGAAAGCACCGCGAAGTAGGGATGCCCCTGCTCGATCAGCTGCCGGACCTGGGCGAGCGGGTAGGAGCAGCTGACCAGCGCCTTCGGCAGCTTGCCGGCGGCCGAGCCGTCGGCAAGGCGCAGGGGCTGGGTCAGCGTGCCGTACGGCTGGGGGGTCATGCGGGCGGCGACGCCGGCCCTGACCTCCTCGTCCAGCCCGGCCGTGCTCGCGCCGAAGCCCTCCTGCTCCTCCCAGGTGATCGGCCCGTACCGCCAGCCGTCCACCAGGTGGGCCTTGACGAACTCCTGGTTCTGCGGCGGGTAGAGGTCCATCTGGGACTGGCCGTCCGCTACCGGCCCGCTGTCGACGTAGACGACCTTGGCGATCCGTTCGGGGACCCGGTGGGCCGCGCCGGTGACCGGCGCCCCGGCGCCGCTGTGCGCGACGAGGATCACCTCGTGCAGGTCCTGGTGGAGCAGTGTGTTGACGATGTCGTCGATGTGGGTCTCCAGGTCGGTCTCCGGGGTCGCCAGGTGCACGCGGTCGGCGAGGCCGGTCAGCGTCAGCGGGTGGACCTCGTGCCCGGCCGCGCGCAGCGGGCGGGTGACGCCCTCCCAGGCCCAGGCGCCCAGCCAGAAACCCGGAACGAGGACGAAGGTGCTCATGGATCGTCTCCTTGTGTGGTGGTGTGCCGTCGGGAACGACCGTAGGGTGGAATCCGGGCAGAACCGGTCCGGATTAAAAGGGGAATCTCATGCCGCATCCGGTGACGCGGGTGCTCGCCCTGCTGGAGCTCCTGCAGGCGCATCCCGGGGTGACAGGCGCGGAGCTGGCGCGACGTCTGGGGGTGGACGAGCGCACCGTGCGCAGGTACGCCCTGCGCCTGGCCGAGCTGGGGGTCCCCGTGGAGGCCGAGCGGGGCCGCTACGGCGGGTACCGGCTGCTGCCCGGGTTCAAGCTCCCGCCGCTGATGTTCACCGAGGACGAGGCGGCGGCCGTCGTGCTCGGGCTGCTCGCCGGCCGCCGTACCGGCCTCGCGGTGGGGGAGAGCGCCACCGCGAGCGCCCTGGCCAAGATCCAGCGGGTGCTGCCCGCAGGGCTGCGGGAGCGCGTGGCGGCCGTCGGCGACACGGTCGGGCACACCGGCCGGCCGGCGCGCACGCCGAGCCCGGCGGCGGACACGCTGCTCACCCTGGCCTCCGCCGCCCGCCGCCGCCGGAGGGTACGGCTGCGCTACCGCTCCTGGCGAGGGGAGGACACCGAGCGTGACCTGGATCCCTACGGCCTGGTCTTCCACTCGGGCCGCTGGTACGTCACCGGGTTCGACCGGCTGAGGGAGCAGGTCCGCACCTTCCGCCTGGACCGCGTCGCCGCCGCCCGGGCGCTCGATGAGACGTTCCCCGACCCGGGGGAGTTCGACCCGGTGGCCCAGGTGATGGGCTCGCTGGCGTCGGTGCCCTACCGGCACGAGGTGCGGGTGCTGCTGGAGACGACCATGGAGGAGGCGGGGCGCAGGCTGCCGCCGTCGGTCGTGACGCTGACCGAGACCGACGGCGGCGTGCTGGTGACCGGGCGGGCCGAGCGGCTGGAGGGCATGGCGGTGATGCTCGCCGGTCTCGGCTGGCCGTTCACCGTCCTGGCCCCCGACGCCCTGAAGGACGAGGTCGCCGCCCTCGCCGCCCGCCTGGCCTCCTACGCGGCCCGCTCGGGCGCCTGATCCTGCTCATGTCCCCGGCCGCACTCGACCCGGCCGGGGCCGGTCCTCGCCGGAGAGGTGGACGCGATGGTGCCCCCGAACGAGCCGTCAGGCGCGCGGCGGCAGGGGCGGGAGCGGGCCGAGGCGTGGCCGGTCGGCCGGGTCCGGGGTGTGCGACGGCTGCTGCGCCAGCCGCTCCAGCGCCAGGTCGATCGCCCGCTCCAGCTGGGTGTCGACCCCGCGGGCGTAGTCCTGCGGGGTGATGTCGACCTCGATGTCCGGGTCGGTGCCGTAGTTCTCCACCCGCCACCCCACGTCGTCGAAGGCGAAGGAGAACTCGGGCTGGGTGGTGACCGTGCCGTCGGCCAGCCGGTGGCGCGGCCAGATGCCGATCACCCCGCCCCACGTCCGCTTGCCGATCAGCGGCCCGAGGCCGAGGAGCTTGAAGGTGTGGCTGAAGATGTCGCCGTCGGACCCCGCCCACTCGTTGGTGATCGCCACCATCGGGCCGCGCGGCGACTCCGCCGGATACGGCTCCGGCACCCCCCAGCGCGGGTAGTCGTACCCCAGCCGCCGCCGGGAGAGCTTCTGCAGCAGCAGCCCCGAGACGTGGCCGCCGCCGTTGAAGCGGACGTCGACGACCAGGCCCTCGCGATCGTACTCGGCCAGGAAGCCGCGGTGGAACTCGGCGTAGCCGTCGGGGCCCATGTCGGGGATGTGCAGGTAGCCGACCCGGCCGCCGGTGCGCTCGTGGGTGCGGGCGCGGTTGGCCTCCACCCAGTCGCGGTACCGGGCGGGCTGCTCGTCGGAGATCGCCTTGACGGTGATCGTCCTGGTCGGCCCGTCGCCGCGCCTGATCGTCAGCTCGACCTCCTGGCCCGCCTGGTTGACCAGCAGCCTCTCGGGGCCCGTGGTCGTGGCGGCCGGCTGGCCGTTCACCGCGACCACCGCGTCGCCGGGCCGGACGTCGAGCCCGGGGCGGTTGAGGGGAGAGGTGGCCTCGGGGTCCCACGGGTCGCCGCCGATCACCCGTGCGATCGTGTGGACGCCGTCGGCGTAGGACCAGTCGACGCCGAGCTTGCCCTGCCAGTAGTGCGGGCTGCTGCGGTACTCGCCGCCGCTCTCATAGGCGTGGGAGGTGCCGAGCTCGCCCTGGAGCTCCCACAGCAGGTCGGAGAACTCGCCGCGGGTGCCCACCTTGCCGACCAGGGGGAGGTAGCGCTCGTACACCCCGTCCCAGTCGATGCCGGCCATGTCCTGCACCCAGAAGTTCTCGCGCTGGAGCCGCCAGGCCTCGCGGAACATCTGGCGCCACTCGGCGTCCGGCCGCACCGAGACCTTGATCCGGTCGAGGTCGATCCACCCGGCGCTCCGGTTGGTGCCGTCGTCGTCGGGCGCCGAGTCGCCGGCCTTGATGACGCGCAGCCTGTGGCGGGAGCGGTAGAGCAGGGTGGCGCCGTCGCGCCCCAGCCAGAAGTCGGCGACGTCGGAGGCCAGCGTCTCGAGCTTCTGCTTGGTGAGGTCGTAGGCCTTCAGCGTGCCCAGGTCGGGCTCGGCGAACTCGTCGCCGCGGCTTCCCTCGACGGGGAAGGCGGTGAACAGCACCTTGTCCTTCAGGCCGGCGAGGCGGTGGTAGCGGCCCTCGGCGACGGGGAAGGCGACGACGCGCCGCTCGATGCCCTCGAAGTCGATCGTCAGCCCCGTCTTCTTCTTCTCCTCCTGGGCCTTGGCGGCCTCCGCCGCGCCTTCGGCGGGGGTGTCCGCCCCGGCCTCGCCGGCCTCGCCGGGCTCGCCGTCCTCGACCTCGACCTCGACCTCGGCCTCGGAGGAGCTCGAGGGGCCCTTGGCGGAGTGGTCGTCGCCGGACAGCGGCTTGGGCTCGGGCACGAACGGCGAGCCGACGTCGGCGCGCAGGGCGACCGCGTACGGCCGGGTGCCGAGCGGGAACCCGAGGTCGAACTGCAGGGAGTCGTAGACGGGATTGAACACGCGCTGCCCGACGAAGTAGAGGTACCTGCCCTCGGGGTCGAAGGCGGGCGCGAAGTCGCGCAGCACCGGGCGGGTCACCTGGTGGGCGCGCCCGCCGGCGATCTCATAGACCTTGATCGCGGTGATCTGCGCGGTGCCGGGGAAGGCGTAGGCGATCCAGTCGCCGTCCTTGGACCAGGCGACGTCGTCGATGCGGCCGAACCTGCTGCTGTCGGCGACGGTGAGGGTGGCCTCGCCGGTCTCCTCCGAGGGCAGGTCGACGAGGATCAGCTCGTTGCGGTGGTTGCACACCGCCACCTTGTCGGCCGAGGGGGACACCGACAGTGAGATCGCGCGGCCGATGTCCAGACCGGACAGGCGTGCCGGGGCGGCGGAGCCGTCGGCCGTGAGGATCACCAGTACCTCGCGGTCACCGTCGTCGCTGGCCGCGGCCACCAGCCGCTTGCCGTCGTTCAGCCAGGTCAGGAAGCGGTAGCGGACGCCGTCCGGCTCGCCGTGCTGGCGGACCGGGCCCTCCCAGCCGCCCATGGAGTACGCCTTGCCGCGGGTGGTGATCGCCAGGCCGCTGCCGTCGGGGTTGAGCGTGGCGGTGTCGAGGTAGCGGGCGGCGGAGACGAAGCGCCGGTTGCGCTGGGTGGGGGAGGTGCCGAGCCGCACGTCGAGGCGGCGCGGCTCGCCGGCGGCGGGGTCGAGCAGGTAGAGCTCGGCCGCCGCGTGGTACACCAGGCGCTCGCCGTCGGAGGACAGGTTGCGGGCGTAGTAGTCGGTGTGGTCGGTGTGCCGCCGCAGGTCCTCGCCGGTGGGGGTGCAGGAGTAGACGTTGCCGACGCCCTCGTGGTCGGACAGGAAGTAGACGCGCGATCCCACCCAGCAGGGCGAGGCGAGGTTGCCGGCCAGGGAGATCAGGCGGGTGAACTCGCCGTCGCCCTCCCGGTCGACCCACAGGTCGCCCACGGTGCCGCCGCGGTAGCGCTTCCAGCGGGCGGGGTCGGCGGTGTTGCGGCCGAGCACCTTCGCGCCGCCGGGGCCGTAGGAGATGGTGTTGGCCGGCCCGTACGGCAGGCGCTGGGAGACACCGCCGGGCTCGAGGCGGTGGAGCCACTTGTAGCGGCCGAACGGCTGGCCCTCGTCGCTGGCGTAGACGATCCCGCCGGCGGGGTCCCAGGCGGTGACCGTGCAGGACGCCCCGTGGTAGGTCATCCGCTCGGCGGGGCCGCCGTCGGCCGGCATGACGTACACCTCGTCGGGGCCCTCCTCCCGGCCGACGAACGCGAGGGTGGTGCCGTCGGGGGAGAAGCGGGGGTAGGCGGCCTCCGCGACCCCGGCGGTCAGGCGGAAGGCCCGGCCTCCTTCGGCCGGCACCATCCAGAGGTCGTCCTCTGCGGTGAAGACGATGGTGTCGCTGAAGATCGCGGGAAAGCGGAGGTATGCGGACATCGGTCCTCGCGTTCGGGGGGACGGGGGTTCCCCTCGACGCGGCGAGGGGGACTGCTGGTCGTACAGGTATGGGAGCTCTGGTGGCAATGGTCGGGGCTTGTCCGTCGCCTACCTTAAGCGAGGTGACCGGCGGGCCGCTGCGTCCCGGGGCGGAAAGATGATCAGAGCGCGCCGGGGTGACCGGGGCGGGCGGCATGGGTCGGCGGGACACGCGGCCGGGGAGGCGGTCCGGCGTCGCTTCGGCGGGGCACGCGGCCCGGTGGGCTGCGCGTGCCCCGCCGTACGGTTCGGCCGGACCGCGGTGGGGGCGGGCTCAGCCGGGCCGCGAATCGGGTGCGGCTCGGGCGGGCGGTGGTGCGGTACGGTTCACGGCAACCGTGGTCAGGTGAGCCGTTACTCGGCCTGCTCCTGCGTTGTGCGCTGCTTGTCCTGGTCGTCGTGTTTATTCTGTTTTATCTCGCGCGTGGCCTTGATGGCCGCCTTCTTGGCCTTCCCCGTGGCCTTGCTGGACTTCTTTCCGTTCCCCGCCATGATTTCCCCCGATCTCATGGGTCTACCATTGCTGATAATGCGCCATATAGGTCGCATCATCGGCTTTAAATACCCATCATCGGCCTCAATCACCCATATCGGCCTTTGTCGCCTTCAAAGCAGCGTGAGTTGCTCCGGGCCCGCCGCGGACGTGGGCGTCGCAGGGAGTGCCGGGGGACGGACGCGGCGGGCCGCCGCGGCGGAGGAGCGGCCCACGCCGTGGCGCCGGGCCAGGTCGGCGACCTGCTGCTGGACGCGCGCCTGGTACGCCTTCGGCGCGTAGGCCCCACGGCCGTACATCTCCAGGTAGCGGGGCACCAGGCGCGGATGCTCGCGGCTCAGCCAGCCGAGGAACCACTCGCGGGCGCCGGGACGCAGGTGGAGCACGATCGGCACGATGTGGGTGGCGCCGGCCTCGGCGATCGCCGCCACCGTGCGCGCCAGCGCCTGCGGCGAATCGGTGAGATAGGGCAGGATCGGCGCCATCAGCACTCCGCACGGCAGACCGTGGGAGGTGAGCGCGGCGCACACCTCCAGGCGCTTGCCCGGCCGGGGTGTGCCGGGCTCGACCGCCCGCCACACCTCGTCGTCGACGAAGCCGATCGACAGCGCCGTGCCGACCTCGGTCACCTCGGCGGCCTGCGTCAGCAGGTCGAGGTCGCGCAGGATGAGCGAGCCCTTGGTGAGGATCGAGAAAGGGTTGCGGGCGTCGCGCAGCGCGGTCAGGATGCCGCGCATCAGCCGGTAACGCCCCTCGGCGCGCTGGTAGCAGTCGACGTTGGTGCCCATGGCGATGGGATGGCCGCCCCACCGCGGCGCCGCCAGCTCCTTGCGCACCAGCTCGGGGGCGTTCACCTTGACCACGACCTTGGAGTCGAAGTCGTGCCCCGAATCGAGGTCGAGGTATTCGTGGGTCTTGCGGGCGAAGCAATAGGTGCACGAATGCGAGCAGCCGCGATAGGGATTGATCGTCCACTGGAACGGCACGTGACTGCCGGCCGGCACCCGGTTGATGACCGACCGGGCGTGGATCTCGTAGAACGTCATGCCCCGGAACTCCGGGGTGTCGAACGTGCGCGCCACCGCGCCGCGCGCGAACAGCGGCGCCGCCACGGCGGCCTGGCCGGTGTCGGCCAGGCGCAGGTTGTCCCAGCGCATGCCCGCAATTAGAACAGAAGTTCGATGCAGATCGCAAACCCCGCCGTGCCCGCCACCCATGATCTCGACCTGCTGAACGAGCTGCGGCGGCACGTGCGGCGGGACTCCGGCGCATACGAGGTCGGGATGCTGCCGGGTCGTCCATACGGCCGCACAGCTGTGACCCTTTCCCGCCTTCCGCCGTCGCCATCACCCTGATGACGCCTCGCCCGGCCGCCGGCCCGCACGCCGTGACTCCGTCACGCGCCCACTTGCTTGTGTCACTCAATTTAGTCACATAAGGTAGCGGCGAGGTCCCAGCCGGATCACGACGTGAAGGAGTCCTCCATGAATGAGACGGCCGCGGACCGGCCGGGTCGTACTCCCCGGTCGCTGCGGGAGGCGTGGGTCGCGCTGGCGGGGCTGTCGGCGGTGTTCCTCTTCGAGATGCTGGACAACTCGATCCTGAACGTCGCCCTGCCCGTGATCGGGCGCGAGCTGCACGCCTCGACGACCGCGTTGCAGTGGGTGACGGGCGCCTACGCGGTCGTGTTCGGCGGGTTGATGCTGGCGTTCGGCGCGATCGCCGACCGGTTCGGCCGGCGGCGGATCATGCTGATCGGGCTGGTCCTGCTCGGACTGGCGAGCCTGGCGACCGCCCTGGTCGCCACCGCCGGGCAGCTGATCGCCGTCCGGGCGGCGATGGGGGCCGCCGCGGCGATGACGACCCCGGGATCGATGGCGCTGGCGTTCCGGCTGTTCGACGAGGACGGCCCGCGCCTGCGCGCGCTGACCCTCATCTCGACCGTCGGCCTGGTCGGGCTCGCGATCGGCCCGACGGCGGGCGGCCTGGTGCTGGCGATCGTGCCCTGGCAGGTCCTGCTGCTGGTGAACGTGCCGGTCGCCGTGCTCGCGTTCCTCGGCGTGCGCTCCGGCATCGCCGCCGACGACCCGGCCGGCCTCCACCGCGACACCCTCGACGTCCCCGGGATGCTGCTGGGCACGGCGGCGATCGTGTTCGCGCTCCTCGCGCCGACGCTGTTCGTGGACGAGGGCGCCGGCTCCTGGGCGCCCTGGGCGGCCACCGCCGCGGCCGCCGTGACGGCGATCGGCTTCGTCCTGCGCGAGCGCCTGACCCGCCATCCGCTGCTCGACCTGAGACTCCTCGCCCTTCCCCTGGTTTCCAGCGGCCTGGCCTACAAGGCCGCCGCCGGGCTGGCGACCGCCGGACTCGGTTACATGGTGACGCTGCAGCTGCAGCTCGACTGGGGCTGGACGCCCGCACTGGCCGCCATCGGGATGCTGCCGCAGGTCGTCGTCCTCGTCGCGGGCAGCGCGATCGTCGACCCGTTCGTGCGGCGCGCCGGCCTGGACCGGGCCGCCTGGATCAGCGCCGCGGCGGTCGTGTCCGGCCTCGCCGTCTATGGCCTGCTCGGCCGGTTCGGCTACCCGTGGGTCGCGATCGCGCTCGTCCTCGTGGCGGCCGGGATGCGCGTGGTCGGCGTCGTCGCCGGGCTCAACGTGGTCCGCGGCCTGCCCGCGAACCGGACCACGATCGGCACCGCGCTCGTCGACACCGCCACCGAGGTCACCTCCGGCGCCGGCATCGCCATCACCGGAACGATCCTCGCCGCCCTGTTCACCGGGGACATCGCCACCTCACAGTGGAGCCCGCGGCAGACCGGCGAGTTCCACCGCGCCGTCACCATCGCGGGCCTCAGCCTCACCATCGTCGCGGCGGCCCTCGTCGGCTGGGGGATCGCCCGCGCCCGGTACGCCGCCGGCGACCGGGCGGCCGTTCCCGTCGGCGACACCGTCCCCCAGGACGCCTGACACCCTCCGCCGCGCGGCCGCGCCGTCACCGCCGGCGAAGTCCCTCCGCCCCTGGCCACCCCGCCCAGTTCGCCGCGACCACCGAGGGAGCGTGCCGGGGTCACTGTTGGAGGGTCTGGCTGCGGTCGATGATCGCCAGAACGGCGTCCCTGGTCCGGCGGAAGACGGCGACGGTGTCACCGGCGGCCGCGGTGACGGCCTGCTCGGCGGGGGCGACCGCGGGTTCGAGCAGCAGGGCCACGGTGTCGGCGAGGACGTCGCCGGGGTCGCCGGCGCTGTGCGGCGCGGAGTCCGGGACGGACATGGCGGCGCCGAAGCCGACGAGCACGGCGTGCATGGCGTAGGACTGATCGGCCAGCGGGCGGTCCTGGCGGATCAGGCCGTGCCGGCGCAGGATCGGCATCACCGCCTCGCACATGGCGCTGGGCTGGGTGCGGTCGAACAGGTCGCGGTCGCCGGCCTGCTCGGTGAGCAGCCGCAGCAGTTCGGCGTCCTTGACGGTGAGGCGGCGTGCCAGCGGGGAGCGCAGCCCGGTGCGGATCAGCAGCGGGGCCAGGTGGCGCGGCCGTACGGCGGCGGGGTCGGCGGTGATGCGGGCGATGACCTCCTCCAGGAAGGCCAGCAGTTCGCGGGCGAACAGGCCGAGGATGAGGTCCTCCTTGGTGGGCCAGTACAGGTAGACGGTGCCCTTGCCGACCCCGGCCGCCGCGGCGATCTCGCTGACGGTGACCTTGCGTACGCCGTGGTCGGACACCAGCGCGCGTGTGCTGTCCAGGATGCGGGCGGCTTTGTGCGAGTGGTGTTCGACCAGTTGGCTCACCGTGCTGTCCTCCGTTTTCGTGCTGTCAGGACGTCCGGGCCGGAAGGGCGGCGACGTCGATGTTCTTGGCCCGCATGTCCTTGCCGTTGAACATTCTCCTGCCCATCGCCTTGCCGACGCCCGGCATCCGCATCAGGCGCATCATCCCCGCCCGCAGGAGATACTCCTTGCGGTCGTGCGGGGTGAAGATGCGGCGCCCGGGCAGGGCGCTGTCCTGCTGCAGGTGGATGAACGGCCTCATGCGGGCCTCCCAGGCCCGTAGCGCGCCGGGCAGGTCGCCGGGGTGGCGCTGCAGCATGGTGCCCAGCAGTTCGCCCCCGGCCATGCCGCTGGAGGCGCCCATGCCCGCGTACAGGGTGACGCACCAGGCGGAGTCGCCGATCAGAACGACCCGGCCGCGGTGCCAGCGCGGCATCCTGACCTGCTGCACCGAATCGAACAGCGCGTCGGGTGCCTGCTCGTAGCGCGTCAGCAGCCCTTCCAGCAGGGGGCCGGTGGGTTCGGGGCCGAAGGCGGCCCGGATGGACTCGATCGGCGGGCGGCGGAACTCGGCGTCGATGTCGCCGGTGCGGTAGGAGAACAGCAGGCTCGGGGCGTGATCGGCGAACGGGAAGGCCCACACCGAACGGCCCGGCTCCGCCAGGACCAGGCCTTCGTGCAGGCCGAAGCCGTCGACCGGGCCGTCCAGCACGGTGGCGCCGATCATGTAGTTCAGCGGGTGCAGGTATTCCTCGGGGCCGAAGACGAGCCTGCGCACCGTGGAGCGCATCCCGTCGGCGCCCACGACCAGGTCGAACCGCTCGGTGACGGTGGTGCCGGCGGCCGTGTCGTGCAGCGTCACCTCCGCCGCGGTGTCGTCCTGCGCGATGTGGGTGGGGACGGTGGAGTAGCGGATCTCCACATCGTCCGGCAGCGCCGCGAACAACCCCCGCTCGACATCGCCGCGCAGCAGCGGCCGGGGGCCCGCGGCCATGGCGAAGGGGTTCATGCCGGGACGGCGGCGCCCCGCGCGGTCCACCTCGTAGCTGGTGACATGGGGGCCGCTGCGGTCGCCGATGGCCTCCAGCACGCCCAGCCGCCGGGCCGAGGCGATGCCGGCGCCGAACAGGACGATGAAATACCCGCTGGAGCGGCGCGCGGGCGCGCGTTCCACCACCACCGGTTCCCAGCCGACCTGGCGCAGCCGCAACGCGGTGGCGATGCCGGCGATGCCCAGCCCGACCACCAGGGCGCGGCCACGCCCCGTTGTTCTTTCCATGACGTCTCCCTTCCTGTGCTGCCGCAGCGAACCTATCAAACGAACTGACCAAATTGGTTCTGTTGGTCAGTTCGTTAGAGAGTGGGCCGGGCAAGGGCATGAGGGGTGTGACGCTGCCGTGTTCCCCTACGACCAGATCCCGGCCGGTTCGGGTGGCGGCGGTCCGGCGCGAGGGACCGCGCCCGGACGACGGCGCCGAGCCGGAGCAGGGTGGGAACGGCCGCAGGGCGATCGGCCGGCGCTCAGCCGATCAGAACTGGACGTTGGTCATCGTGTACCAGGTCGGAGCGAACACCAGCAGGACCAGTGCGCCGAGGACCGCGAGCGACTTGAGTACGCGGGAGGTGGTGAGGGTCGCGGGTGCGACGGGCCTCAGCCTCCCCCGCCCGACGGCGATGAACGCCCCGAGGCCTCCCAGCAGGAGATTCGCGGGCACCAGTTCGTATTCGCCGCGCATGATGTGGAAACCGGCCGCGAGGATCATCGTCAGCGTCAGGCCGGCGGCGGCGAGCGGCGTCAGCTTCGGCCTGACGCCCGTCATCGCCGGCAGGATCACGCCGACGCCGCCGAGCACCTCACAGACCCCGATGAAGACGATCAGGGGTTGCGGCACCGCGGCGTACCAGGCCACGGCCCGGGGTGCCGCCGCGTACAGAGCATCGTCGTACAGCAGCACTTTGCCGAAGCCGCTGCCGGCGAAGAAGAAGCCGAACAGCGCTTGAAGTGACCAAAGCGCGCCGTTGAGCCTGAACCTCGTCCGGCGCGCCCTGGGCCGCTGCTCGACGGGCTCGACGGGCTCGACGGGCTCGACGACGAGGACGTTCTCGCTGACGTGTCGGTTCATGTCGTGTGACTACCTTTCTTGCCGGGCTGGGGAGTTCGCGGGTTCTCCACCCCACGGCAGGGCGCCGGCGGGCTTGAGGATCGCGTAAGGGGTCGTGCGAATGAGATCACCCTACGAAGGGCTCCGGGACCGGCGCTTCTTCGTTCCTGACCGGCTCGGGCCTGCCGGCTCCCCGGTCGGCCGCCGGGCGCCACGGAACGACACCTTCGGGGCTGATCGCACGGACCCGGGTGGGGGCCGACAGGGCAGGAGGAAAGGCCCGCTTGGGCCATACCGCTCCGACCTGGGGAAACTCTCACGATCCCGGACGTTTTGCGGGACCTTGACCGGCTCGTGCGCACCGTCTTGAAACCGACGGCAAAAACCGGCCCAGGAAACGGCTAAAGATCTTCGAGTTGGGGGAGGATCGTCGTCACACCGCTTGCGCTGCCGGGAGGTTGGGCATGGCCTGGTCGCAGGACGAGGAGCGAATGCTTGCGCAGATCGAGAGTTACCTCGCCGACGAGGATCCGCGACTCGCCGCCCGGCTCGAGTCGTTCAACGAGCGTCTGCAGCGCAAGGAGACCGGCCGGCGCAGGCGTGCCGCCCGCGCGGGCCGCCTGCGGCGCCGTCCCAGCAGGTCCACGGTCATCATCCTGGTGAGCTGGCTGCTGATCGCCACTCTCATCACGACCCTGCTGATCATGGTCTTCCGCAACGACGCGGCGGCCCTGCCCATGTGAGCCGCCGGCCGGCGACGTGCGTCCCCCGGATCCCCCGTACGCTCCCGCCGCCGTCGCGGCGTCGGCTAGCCGACGCCGCGCAGGAAACGGGCCGCGGCCGGGGCGGCCACCTCGCCGCCCGCGCCACCCGCCTCGACCACCACGGCGAAGGCCACGTCGCCGCGGAACCCGATGAACCAGGCGTGCGTGTCGAGCTTGGGGCCGGTGCCGAACTGCGCGGTGCCCGTCTTGCCGGCGGTGCCCTTGGGCAGCCCGGCCCTCTTGGCCGTGCCCTTGGTCACCACGGCCGCCATCATCGTGCGCAGGCCCTGCGCGACCGTCCCGGGCAGCTGCTGGGGCTGGGCCTTCTGCTTGATCGAGGTGACCAGGGTCGGCGGGCGCCAGGTGCCGTCGGCCACCGCGGCCGCGACACTCGCCATCACCAGGGGGCTGGCGGTGATGCGGGCCTGGCCGAAGGACTCGGCCGCGAGCTCGGCGTCGCTGGTGGCCTTCGGCATGCTGCCCCTGGGCACCGGCACGCCGATGTTGAGCGGCTGGTTGAAGCCCATCTTGGTGGCGATGTCGTACAGCTTGGCGGCGCTGAGGTGCTGGGCGGCCAGGGGGGCGAAGGTCGTGTTGCAGGAGTGGGCGAAGGAGTCGAGGAACGTCAGCGACCCGAACGCCTCGTGGTCGGAGTTGCGGATCGGCAGCCCCCCGACGTTGGCGCTCTTGGGGCAGGTGACCTTCTGCTCGGGGGTGAGCCCCTCGGCGAGCAGCCCGGCCGCGGTGATCACCTTGAACGTCGACCCCGGAGGGTAGCCGCCCTCCAGTGCCCGGTTGAACCCGCCGCGGTTGTTGACCACTGCGAGGATCTCGCCGGTGGAGGGCCGGATCGCGACCAGCGAGGCCGGCTTGTCGAGCTTGCGCACGCCTTCGACGGCGGCCTTCTGGGCCCGCGGGTCGAGGCTGATGCGCACGGGGGTGCCGGGAAAGCCCTCGATGCTCTTGAGCGTCCTGACGGCCTTCTTGGCGCCGTCGGTGACCACGATCTCGGTGGTCGGGACGCCGGCCAGCTGCTTCTGGAACGTCTGCTGCAGCCCGGCCTTGCCGATCACGTCGCCCGTCTTGTAGGGCGCGCCCAGCCTGGCGGCGTCCTTGGCGCTCGCCTTGTCGAGGTAGCCGACCAGCTGCTGGACCGAGCCGCCCACGTCGCCCTGGTCGACGCGGGACCCGCCGGCGTCCTCGATCGCGGCCCGCTGCGGCCAGGTGCTCTTCAGCGCCAGGTGCGTGGAGCCGTCCAGCGCGGGGTGGACGGCCTGCGGGGTCCAGGCGACCTTCCAGTGGCGGTCCTTGACCACCAGGTCGAACGACCCGGTGTAGGTCCAGGCGCCGAGGTCGGCCAGCGACAGCGTGGCGGTGTAGGACGCCTTGGCGCGCTCGTTCCCGGCGTCGGTGACCTCGCCGAGCTTCACGCTGGTCTTCTGGACGCTGAGGTTCTTGGCGAGCTCGGCGTAGGCTGCGTCGAACCCGGCCGCCGGGGCGGCGAGGTCGGCCCGCATGGCGGCGCGGTCGCCGCGCGCCCAGGCCTCGGCGAAGTGGCCGGCGGTCTCCCGCGCGCTGCCCCTGGTGTGCAGGACGTAGTAGGCGCCCCCGGCGGCGGCCCCCACCGCCAGCACGGTGGCGACGGACGTGATCGCGATGATACGGCCGCGCGGCACGCGTTACCCCCGGTGTCTCGACGTCGCTCGGCCACGAGCCTAGCGCGGCCCGCGGCGGAGGTGGCCGCTTTGCGGGACTCCGGACCTGCCCTTGGCGGTGTCCGGGACCTGGGGTCAGGCGGCCTTCTGGCCGCGTTCCTTGACGCTCGTGGCGTACGCCGGGACGTACTCCTGGCCCGAGAGCCGCTGTATGGCCTTCATCACCTCGTCGGTGACCGCCCGGCGGTCCTTGGCCTTGGCGGGGTCGCCGGTGAAGGTCATCGGCTCGCCGATGCGCACGCCGATCTTGGCGATCCTCGGCACCGAGGCGCCGGGCGGCAGCACGCGGTCGGTGTTGACCATCGCGACCGGGATCACCGGCGCGCCCGTCGTCAGCGCGAGCCAGGCGACGCCGATCTTGCCGCGGTACAGCCGGCCGTCGGGGGAGCGGGTGCCCTCGGGGTAGATGCCGAACAGTTCGCCGTTCTTCAGCACCTGCACGGCCCCGTCGAGCATCGTCTGCGCGGCGGCGGCGCTCTCGCGGTCGATCGCCATCTGCCCGGTGCCGCGCATGAACATGGCCATCAGCCGGTTGCCGGTGAAGTACTCGGCCTTGGCGACGAAGGTGACGTGCCTGGGGAGCATCAGCGGCAGGAAGACCGAGTCGAGGACGGACAGGTGGTTGGAGGCGAGGATGCCCGCGCCCGCCGCCGGGACGTTGGACGCGCCCGTCACCTGAGGGCGCCACAGCAGCCGCAGGAACGGGCTGCTGACGATCTTCGTGATGCGATACAGCACGGACTCTCCCGATGTGACGGACGACAATGTCAACCATACGGGCCCGACAGGCAACCTTGTGTTACGCCCGCGCACAAACTGTTACATCGTCGTACAACGAAAGCGCCCCGCGAGGTGGACTCGCGGGGCGCGGACGTTTAGGCCGATGTGGCGGTCGCCTCCTCGGCGAGATGCACAACACGGCTCCAGCCGAACGGTATTCCGTGAAGGCGGTAATTGCGGCCCGGGGGACACAAACCACATCGGCCCCTCCACTCTAAGGCACTCCCGGGGGTCGTCATCCCAGGCCCGCCCGTCGCCGCTCGGCGGCGGGCGGGCGTGATAGGGAAAAATGGGTCTTTATGCTGCAGACAGAGCGACTGATCCTTCGCCGCTGGCGCGAGGACGACAAAGAGCCCTTCGCCGAGATGAACGCCGACCCCGAGGTCATGGAGCACTTCCCCTCCACCCTGACGCGGGAGGAGAGCGACGCGATGGTCGGCCGCATCATGGCCGGCATCGAGGAGCACGGGTACGGGCTGTGGGCGGTGGAGGTGAAGGAGACCGGCCGGTTCGTGGGCTTCACCGGCATCGTCTGGCAGACCTTCGAGGCGCACTTCACCCCGGCCGTGGAGGTGGGGTGGCGGCTGCGCCGGGACGCCTGGGGGCACGGGTACGCCACCGAGGCGGCGACCGCGGCCCTCGACCACGGCTTCGGGCCGGCGGGCCTCACCGACATCGTGTCCATGACGGCCAGGAGCAACGTGCGCTCCCAGGCCGTGATGCGGCGCCTGGGCATGACCTACGACCCCGCCGACGACTTCGAGCACCCGAAGCCGCCTCCGGGGAGCCCGCTGCGCCCGCACGTCCTCTACCGCCTGACCGCCGCCGACTGGCACGCCCGCCGCGGCGCCGCCGTCACCGCCTGACGGCTCGCCGCCCGGGCACGGCGTCCCGGGCGGCGAGCCGGTGGCGGGTCAGTCGGTGCCGAACTCCATGGCGGCCTGGTCGAGCAGCTCCTCGTCGGCGGGGACCTCCCCGCGGGAGGCGATCGCCTCGGCCCCGCCCTCGGGCATCGCGCCGATCAGGCCGGTGGAGGCCGCCTGCGCGGCGCCGACCAGCGGCGGGCGCGGGCCGCCGACCATGCCGAGCCTGGCGTACTGCTCGAGCTTGGAGCGCGAGTCGGCGATGTCGAGGTTGCGCATGGTGAGCTGGCCGATGCGGTCGACCGGCCCGAACGCGGAGTCCTCGGTGCGCTCCATCGACAGCTTGTCGGGGTGGTAGCTGAACGCCGGGCCGGAGGTGTCGAGGATGGAGTAGTCCTCGCCGCGCCGCAGCCGCAGCGTCACTTCGCCGGTGACCGCCGTGCCGACCCAGCGCTGCAGCGACTCGCGCAGCATCAGCGCCTGCGGGTCCAGCCAGCGGCCTTCGTACAGCAGCCGGCCGAGGCGCCGTCCCTCGGTGTGGTAGCTGGCGAGGGTGTCCTCGTTGTGGATGGCGTTGACCAGCCGCTCGTAGGCCGCGTGCAGCAGTGCCATGCCCGGGGCCTCGTAGATGCCCCGGCTCTTGGCCTCGATGATGCGGTTCTCGATCTGGTCGGACATGCCCAGGCCGTGCCGGCCGCCGATGGCGTTGGCCTCCAGCACCAGGTCGACGGCGGAGGGGAACTCCTTGCCGTTGATCGTCACCGGTCGTCCCTGCTCGAAGCCGATCGTGACGTCCTCGGCGGGGATCTCGACCGTGGGGTCCCAGAACCGCACCCCCATGATCGGCTCGACGATCTCGATGCCCGTGTCGAGGTGCTCCAGCGACTTGGCCTCGTGGGTGGCGCCCCAGATGTTGGCGTCGGTGGAGTAGGCCTTCTCGGTGCTGTCCCGGTAGGGCAGGCCGTGGGCGAGCAGCCACTCCGACATCTCCTTGCGGCCGCCGAGCTCGCTGACGAAGTCGGCGTCCAGCCACGGCTTGTAGATCCGCAGGGAGGGGTTGGCGAGCAGGCCGTAACGGTAGAACCGCTCGATGTCGTTGCCCTTGAAGGTGGAGCCGTCCCCCCAGATCTGCACGCCGTCCTCGAGCATGGCGCGCACCAGCAGGGTGCCGGTGACGGCCCGCCCGAGCGGGGTGGTGTTGAAGTAGGTGCGGCCGCCGGTGCGGATGTGGAACGCCCCGCAGGCCAGGGCCGCGAGCCCCTCCTCCACCAGGGCCGCGCGGCAGTCGACCAGCCGCGCGACCTCCGCGCCGTACGCGGTGGCGCGCCCGGGCACCGACGCGATGTCGGGCTCGTCGTACTGGCCGATCTCGGCGGTATAGGTGCAGGGGACCGCACCCTTCTCGCGCATCCACGCGACCGCTACCGAGGTATCGAGGCCGCCGGAGAAGGCGATACCGACGCGTTCGCCGACGGGCAGGGAGGTGAGCACCTTGGACATGAGTAGAAGTATGCACTGCAATGCATGAACATGCAACGCGGCGGGGCCGTGGCCGGTGTTCAGGCGGTCGAGTCCGCGCGCCGGGCGGGGAATCCGTGGCGGCGCGCGGCGATCACCACGACGATCACCGGCGCGAGGAGCACCAGGGCGCCCCAGGGGAGGGAGGCCGGGCCGAGGCGGTCCAGCAGCACACCGCCCAAGATCCCGCCGCCCGCCATCGCCACGTTCCACAAGGTCACGAGCATGGCCTGCGCGGCGTCGGCCGCCTCGCCTCCCGCCTCGCCGGCGGCGGTCTGCAGGAGGGTGGGGGCGCCGCCCCACCCGAGGCCCCACAGCGTGACCGCGCCGTACACCAGGGCCGGGGTGCCCGCCGGCAGCGTCAGGGCGGCCGCCGCCACCGCGACCAGGGCGACACCGGCGATGGTGAGGATCCGCAGCCGGCGGTTGATCCGCGCGCCCACGATCCAGATGCTCACCAGGGAGGCCGCGCCGAAGACCAGCAGCACCAGGTCGGTGGAGCGGCCCAGGCCGAACCGGCCGAGGATCGTGGCGATGTAGGCGTACAGCACGGTGTGCGCCAGGACGTAGACCAGGGTGACGAACAGGACCGGCGTCACGCCGGGGACCCTGAGCGCGTGCAGCATGGGGGCGCGCCCGCCGCCCCGCTGCCCGGGGTGGTCGGGGACCGCCACGACGATCCACACGAGCAGGACGACCGTGATCGCGGTCATGCTGAGGAACGCGCTGCGCCAGCCGAGCGCCTGCCCGGCGAACGTCCCGGCCGGGACGCCCAGCGACAGGGCGACCGGGATGCCGGCCATCGCGATCGCGATGGCCCTGCCCTGCAGGTGCTCCGGCGCCAGGCGGCGGGCGTACCCCGCCAGCAGCGCCCACGCCAGCCCCGCGGCCACGCCGGCCACGAACCGGGCCCCCATGATCAGGGGGTAGCTCGCCGAGACCGCCGTGACCGTGTTGGCCACCGCGAATCCCGCCATCGCCGTGAGCAGCAGGCGCTTGCGCCGCCACCCGGCGGTGGCCGCGGACAGGGGGATCGCGGTGAGCGCGGTCCCGATCGCGTAGATCGTCACCGACTGGCCCATCGCGGACTCGCCGACGCGCAGGTCGGCGCTCATCGCGGGCAGCAGCCCCGCGGGCAGGGTCTCGGTGAGGCTGGTGACGAAGACGGCCGTCGCCAGGGCGAGCAGCGCCGCCATGGGAAGTCCCTGACGGACGGGAACAGAGGCAGGGGGATGCGTGCTGATCGACATGTGCGTATGCTCAAACCCTCACATAAATGTGAAGGTCAAACGCGGCGAAGTGTGAGGTGGAGCACATGCGCATCGGGGAGCTGTCGGAACTGACGAACACCTCCCGCCGCCTGCTGCGCTACTACGAGGAGCAGGGGCTGATCGTCTCCGACCGGTGCGCCAACGGGTACCGCGACTATGATCCGCGGTTCGTGGACCGGGTCATGCAGATCAGGGGCCTGCTCGACGCCGGGCTGCCGACGAGGATCATCAAGCAGATCCTGCCCTGTCTCGACAAGCCGCGCGCCATCCACTTCCCCGACGCCACACCCGAGATGATCGCCACGCTGGAGCGCGAGCGCGACCGCATGACCGAGCGCATCGCCTTCCTGACCCGCAACCGCGACGCCATCGCCGAATACCTCGAGGCGGTCCGCGTGGGCGCCGTCCCGGTGCCCCGGAAAGGGGAGAGCTAGTGCCGGTGAAAGTGTCATGAGCCCCAAGCGAGCGGCTTCTCCGGCTGGCGCCTCGTGAGCCGCCGGAATGCGTGGAGAAGCTGTCCTCGCTCGGACGATCGACCTGAACGGGGCCGGCTTCGACAAGATTCCCAAGTGGGCCTCTCGCCTGGTTGTGAGCTGTGACGATCTCTCCTCGTGCGACGCTTCCGAGGAGCCGGTTCCTCCTCGGAAGGGTCCAAAAGATCAATGGAAGACTTCCTCGAGTAATCGCGTTCAGGTGAGTAGTCGAGCCTCCGGGTGCTGCTCCTTCTCGCCGGCGTTCCAGACCCGATCGTCCCCAGGGTGTTGCCGTTCACGAGCGAAACCACCCGGTAGAGTCTGTTCGCTCGTAGTTCTCGGTTCTCAATCGCCGAGGTAACGCAGGATGGCCAGCACGCGGCGGCTGTAGCCGGGGTCGCGCGGCAGCTCCAGCTTTTCCATGAGCGAATGAATGTGCTTTTCGACGGTGCTCAGCGACACGTGCAGGCGTCCGGCGATCGCCGTGTTGACGTAGCCCTGGGCGAGGTGCCGCAGCACCTCTCTCTCGCGCGAGCTCAATCTGCTCAGCGGGTCGACATGGGTGGTGCGACTGAGCAGCTGGCGGACCACTTCGGGGTCGAAGGCCGTGCCGCCCGCGCGTATTCGCTCCAACGCGTCGAGGAAGTCGGCCACCTCCGAGACGCGGTCTTTGAGCAGGTATCCCAGGCCCTCGGCGTCACCTGCGAGGAGCCTGGCGGCGTAGGTCTTCTCCACGTACTGCGACAGTACGAGCACGCCGACGCCGGGGTGGCGTTCGCGGATCTCCAGAGCCGCGCGAAGCCCTTCGTCGGTGTGCGTCGGCGGCATGCGTACATCGATCACCGCGACGTCGGGTGGATGTCCGGCGACTGCTTGGAGTAGCGCCTGCCCGTCACCGACGGCGGCCACGATCACATGCCCGGCGTCGGACAGCAGCCGCGTCAGGCCCTCGCGGAGAAGTACCGAATCGTCGGCCAGGATCAAGCGCACGGGACCTCCTTGGGCAGTGTGGCCGTGATCCTGGTGGGCCCGCCTGGCGGGCTGTGGACGGTGAAAACCCCGTCCAGTGCCCGGACGCGCCTGGCGAGCCCGGACAGCCCACCGCCGGAGGGAGCGGCGCCTCCCGCGCCGTCGTCGCAGACGGTCACGCTGATGGTCTGCTCGTCCTCGTCCACGTCGACCAGGATGTCACGTGCGCCCGCATGCTTGATCACGTTGTTGATCGCCTCGCGGACGATGAAGTACAGGGCGGTCTCGATCTCGGAGACGGGTCGTTCGACCAGCCCGTAGTTCACGGCCACCGGCACACTGGACCGCTCGGCGATGCCCGCGAGCGCGGTACGCAGTCCGAGTTCGTCGAGTGCCGTCGGGTAGATCCGCCAGGCCACGCTGCGCAACTCGTCCAGGAGCCGCCGTGACTCGCTGTAGGCCTGGGCGACCAGTTCGCCGGACTTGGCCGGGTCGGCGGTGTGCTGGGCGCGGCCGAGCAGCATGGCCAGCGCGATTCCCCGCTGCTGGACACCGTCGTGCAGGTCGCGCTCGATCCTGCGCCGCTCGTCGTCCACGGCGCGGACGATGTCGGACCTGGTGGCGGTCAGTTCCGCGATGCGCCGGCGCATCCGCTCCTGGGGGGTCGGCCCGAAAAACCGGTCGGCGAGCAAGCGCTCCGCGGCACCGGCGGCGAGCGCTCCGGCCTGGGTCAGTACGAGCAGGAATCCCCCTGTCAGCACCCCTACGACGCCGATGTTGCTGATCACCTTCACACCGGGAAGGCGAATCGGCACCGACTCGCTTTCGCCGGTGAGCAGGTCCCATGATCCTCCGAACAAGAGCAGGCCGCTGAAGAACAGTCCGGCGGCCACGCCGTACCCGACCACCGATCCCACTGTGGCGCGCACGACGAGAAAGCCGTATCCGCCACCGGCAGGAGCCGTCCGATGCCCCAGCCACGTGGCGAGCCGTGCTCGTTCGAATGACAGCAGCCGCTCCGCGATCCGATCGCAGGTGGGGCGCATCGCCGGGACCAGGCGGAGCGGCCCGGCCACACAGAGGAAGACCAGCTCGACCATGCCAAGGACGGCGCCCGCCGACATTCCCACCAAGGTGCGCACACCACGACGTCCTGACACGGCCTGCAGTCTAGGCAGCGCACCACCCCTGCGTTCATAGCGGTTTCCCGTAAAGAACGCGGAGGATTCCCGCAATGGTGCGTGGAAGAGGGCCTCAGTAGCTTCGGCGGGTGCTCAAAACCGTCCTTACCGCAATCTTTCTCGCCCTGGTCCCCAGCATCCCCGCGTCGGTCCCCGCGTCGGTCCCCGCGTCGGTCGACGCCTACGTCGAGCGGTACCGCGCGGCCACGGGGCTGCCCGGCGTCACGGTGGCGATCACGAAACAGGACAGGGTCATCCACACCCGCGGATACGGCAGGACCGCCACCGGCGAGCCGGTCACAGCCGACACCCCCTTGGCGGTGGCCTCGGTCAGCAAGTCCTTCACCGCCTTGGCCGTCCTGCAGCTGGCCGATAAGGGCAAGGTCGCCCTCGACCAGCCGGTGCGCCGCTACCTGCCCGAGTTCAAGATGGCCGACCCCCGAGCCGCGAAGATCACCATACGGCAGCTGCTCGACCAGACCTCCGGCATGGCCGACTCGGCCTTCCACGAGAAGAGCTCGACTCAGCCTCGAACGCTTCAGGGCGCCGTGGCCCGGCTCAGGACGGCCGGGCTCGCCGCGGATCCCGGGACCGCCTTCAACTACCACAACACCAACTACCAGGTCGCCGCCCGGCTCGTCGAAGTAGTCAGCGGCCGGCCGTTCGCGGCCTACCTCGACGCGCACGTGTTCCAGCCCCTCGGTATGCGCGACAGCACGACGATCGACACCGACCGCGACCTGCCCGGCAGCGCCCGCGGCCACCTGTACGTACTCGGCCAGGCCATCGCCGTGCCCGAGCCCACGGGCTTCGGAAACGGTTCGGGCGGGGTCCTCAGCACCGCCAACGACATGGCCAGATGGCTGATCGCGCAGAACACCGGTCTCCGGGGTCTCCTGTCCCCGCGGGCCGTCCGGGAGATGCGCACCCCATCGAAGCCGAACGATGAGTACGCCCTCGGTTGGGAGATCGGAAAGACCGAACGCGGCACCCCCGTACTCGAGCACGGCGGAGACCTGTTCACCTCCACCGCCCACCAACTGCTGATGCCGGCCTCCGGCTACGGCGTCGCCGTCATGGCCAACACCGGCCTGGCCTTCGCCGACGCGCACACCCTCATGAGAGGCATCGTCGCCATCATCGAGGGCGGCACCCCGCAGGCGCCCTCCGGGCGGCCGTCGCTCCTCACCGACGCGCTCTTCGCACTACTGACCTTGGTGACCATCGGGCTCGCGGTCCGGGGCACGGCACGTGCCCGGCAATGGGCCGCACGCCGCTCGGGATGGCAGCTGTGGCGGCTGGCGCCGTATCTGGTCCCGCTCGCGTTGTGCGCGACGATCGCCCCTATCCACCGCCTACTGGCGCGCGGCCGCGATATCAGCTGGGTCCAGTTGGTCTACCTCTACCCGACGTTCATGGCCTGGCTGCTGACGGCCGCCGCCGCGGGCCTCACGGTGGTCGCCGCACGCCTCTGGCGCGCCGTACGGCCACGACGATTGAAGCGTGCGTCTGCCTGAGAATGCGCAGGCACAAGACGTTCAACTCCAGTTCCTGGCGACGACTGGTGGCCATGTCGTCACAGCGAGATCGACGCCCTTTGGGGCTCATGACAGCCTTCCTGCCCGCACCTCAGCTAGGAGGCGCCGGGCCGCAGCGGGCGGGCGGCGGGCATCTGGAGGCGGTCGACGGCCTCCCTGCGCCGGTTCTCCGGGCGGCGGTCGTAGCGGGCGGTGGTGACGGGGGAGGCGTGCCCGACCAGGGCCTGGGTGGTGGCCAGGTCGACGCCGGCGTCCAGCAGCTCGCCGATGAAGGTGCGCCGGAAGTCGTGCGGGGTCCTCCTGGAGGCGCCCGCGGCGGCCAGCCGCCTGGTGACGATGTCGGCGATCGCCTGGCCCGTCATCGGCGCCGGCCTGCCGGAGGGGGCGCGCAGCCGCCCCGCCTTGTTGATGGGGGAGAACAGCGCGCCGGGCGCCCGCCCCCGTACGGCGAGCCACGCCTCGGTGCGGGCCACCGCCTCCGCCGTCAGATAGACCAGGCGTTCCTTGTCGCGCTTGCCGCGCACCCGCAGCGAGCGGGCGGCGACGTCGTAGTCGGCCAGCGACAGCGCCGCCACCTCGGCGCGCCGGCACCCGGTGGAGTACAGCACGGCCAGCAGCGCGCCGTCGCGCACCCCGGCGGGGGAGTCGTCATCGTCGCAGGCGGCGAGCGCCGCCCCCACCACCTCCGGCGGGACGTGCTGCCCGGCGGGCAGCCGGGTGTGCCGCAGGGTGGGCAGGTCGGCGGCCCGCTGGTAGTCGTCGGCGTCCATCTGGCCGAGCCGCCAGGCCTCGCGCATGACCCGCCGCAGCGCGACCAGGTGCTTGTTGACGTAGGCCGGTGACCAGCCCTGCTCGGTGAGGATCGTGCGGATGCGCACGGTGTGCTCGTAACGCAGCAGGTGCCAGGGCTGCCCGGAGCCGGTCGCCTCCTCGTCGCCGGAGATGATCCGCGCGATCCGGTCGAGGCAGCCGCGCATCGTGCGCCGCGACTCGGCGCTGGTCAGCGCGTCGAGGTAGACCCGGTACGGGTCGCCCGCCGGCGCGACGGCGCCGATCCCCGCGCTCCCTGTGCTCCCTGCGCCCGGCATGACGTCCGGTGCGGAGCCGGGTTCGCTGCTCTGTACGGCGGGTGCGTCCACGGGGCGATCTTAGGCCCGGACGGGCCCGGGCGCCGATCGGCGCCCGGGCACCGTTCTTTCACCGGGGCGTTTGCGTACAGGCGAAAAGGTTTTACCGGCGCACGCGGTTTCTGGCAGGCTGCGTTTCGCCGGTGAATTCCGGCGGCCGATATTTCCGAAAGGATGAGAATCCCGGTCAGGACGCAGAGGTAAGTCACGCATGCTCAAAAGGAGGCCAGTAATGAAAAGGACAGCGCGTTCGCCGCGACGGATGCTCATGGTGGCGGCGGCCGCGGCGGCCGCCGCGGCCGCGACCACCTTCGCCGTCCCGCCGGCGTCCGCCACGACCGCGTCCGCCGCGGCGGCGAGGGCGGGCTGCTCGGTCGTGCCCTTCACCCCGCGCGTGGAAAGCGGCTACAGCGTGGTGGCCACCAACTCCGCGAGCTGCAAGGGCCGGGTGCGCAACGTCCGGGTCGGCGTGAAGCTCTACCAGTTCAAGTCCGGGTGGTACGTGGCGGACAGCAAATCCACCTCCTGGGGGACCGTCGCCGTCTCGCGGTCCGGCTACGTCCAGAAATGGATACACCCCCAGCCGGAGAAGATCTGCTACAAGTACATGACGTACGCGTGGGCGACCTGGACCTATCCGGACGGCAATCCTGGAGCCGCGGGTCTCTATTCCGCAACCAAGAGATTGTCGCCGATCCGTTCCTGCTGAGTCCGGAGGGGGCGCCCCGGCCGCGCCCCCTCCTCTGTTGATCTACAAAGTAAAGGCGTCGGGCCGGGGACGTATAACGATCATGAGATCGGTGAGCCTCCGCCCGTCCCCCAGAAGACCCGCGACAACGCCGAGGTCGTCGCACCGGCCGGCGGTCAGGGGGTGCCAGCTGTCGCGGAGTTCCTTCAGGGCCGGCTCCAGGCGGGCGCGGCAGGCGGCGCGGTTGGCGTACACCAGCACGCGCCCGCGGCCGGGCGGAGGCGCGACCGGCGGCCCGGACAGGTGGCCGTACTCCGCGAACACCGGCTCGTCGTCCCCCTCGCGGCGGCGGGCGGCGTAGCCCTCGCGTTCGAGCGCCTCGACGGCCTCGGCGGCCTGACGCTCATCGAGCCCGGCGAGCACCGCCAGGCGGCGGACGGGCAGCGGGCCCTTGCGGTACAGCACCGTCAGGCAGCGGAAGGCGGGCGCCTCCAGCCCCGATCGGGCGGCCAGGGCCTCCACCAGACGGCCGGCCTGCGCGAACAGGCCGGCCGCCTCGCGGCCCACATCGGTCACCGCGCGCCGGAGTGCGTCTCGCTGGAGGACTGCGTGACGCACCGCATCATCGAGTTACGGAAGAACGCCGCGAAGCCGTCGGCCGTGGCGGTGTCCCGCCGGTCGGCGAGGAAGGGCACGATGCGGTCCTCGATGACGTGGACGTGGTGCTGGCCGGCCAGGTGGCGGGCGATCCCGGCGAAGTCGCCCTCATAGTGGATCAGCCGGACCAGGACGTCGTCCTTGACGAACACGCCGGTCCCGAGGAGACGGGCGGTCTCCTCGCCGTTCTCGTCGGTGACGACGGGTGACTCCAGGGGCGGCGCGCCGCCGAAGATCTCGGCCAGCTCGTCCTCGTGCCCGGGTTTCACCCGGAAGGTGATCATCGCGTATGGCATGTGGTGCCTCCATGGTCGTCAGATGGCCCGCCGGGGCGGGGGAGTGCCCTCCCCGGACGGCGGCGGCCCGTCCGGGGAGGCGTCCAGAAGGATCAGTAAGCGGCCACCACCTCGTAGGATCCGAAGATCCCCAGACCCTTGTCGTGGTACCGGGCCAGCGGCGAGGTGGTCGGCAGGTGCTCGGGGCTGCGCTCCCACTCGCGGTAGGTGGGCACGTCGTCCCACTCGCTGAGCACCGCGAACCGCCGCGGGTCGCGCAGCGAGCGCAGCAGTTCGTTGCCGCGCAGGCCGGGCCGTCCGGCGAGCGTCGTGCTGATCTGGTGGTAGGCGCTCTCGACCGAGCCCTTGTCCGACTCCGGCTCGTTGAGGTAGAGGGCGACGCGGACCCGCCCGGGGCTGGGCTGCGACCCGAGGCGTGAGGCCACGAGCATGGGGATCATGGAGGTGCCGGCGGAGTCGCGGAAGGGGTCCAGCCGCATGCGGTTGGCGGCGTGCTCGGGGCTGTGCTCGAACTGGCGGAACTTCTCCTCGTTCTCCCATTCGCTGACGATGTAGTAGACCCCGTCCTCGTCCGGGCTCTTGGCCAGCGACTGGCCGACGTTGGCCGGGTGGCGGGCGATGGTGGCGGCGATCTCGCGCCAGGTCTTCTCGAAGTCCCGCTCCATGCCCGGGTGGATCCGCATCCTCACCATGACGCGGTACACGCTGTCCTTGTCGTTCATGCCCACTCTCTTCTTGTCGTCGAACCTGTTGCCCGCGTGGGGCGGTGTGCCGGGGAGAGAGGGGTCCGGGCGGCCTGACCTCCGGCCCGGGCGGCCGGGATCCGGACGAGGCCGGCCCCGGACGGATGGGTGGCCCGGAGGGGTCACATCCGGGCGGGGGCCTGCTCGGCGGCCTCCTCGACCAGCCGGCGGATACGGTTCATCTGGACGACGGTGTTGTCGTTGAGCCGCTTGGTCATCTGCTTGTCGCTGAGCGGCGCGTCGGGCTTCATCTCGAAGTCCTGCACCCAGCGCATGCGCACCGCGTCGGGGACCTCGGTGTACTCCCAGAACAGGTTCATGTACTTGAACCAGCCGGGTTCGACCCGGTGGGCGCGCACCGTGCGGGTGACCGGGTCGGGGGTGCGTTCGGAGACCCAGCTCCACTGGTTGCCGTCGGCGTCGGGGTGCATGGTGAGCCGGAACCGGATGGTGGGCCCGCGCTGTTCGAGGATCTCGGTGGCGGCGTACTCGCTGAACAGGGCGGGCCAGGATTCCAGGTCGTTGGTCATGGTCCACACCAGGTCCATCGGCGCGGCGATGATGATCTCGTTGTCGGTGTGTCCGGCCATGTCGTTCCTTTCGGTTTCAGGCCGCGAGCCGGCGGTTGACGTAGTCGACGGCCGCCTGCGGGGTCTTCATCTCCTCGACGGCGTCGTCGGGGATGCGGATGCCGAGGCGCTGCTGGATGCGCGCGGCCATCTCCAGCACTGCCAGGGAGTCGTAGCCCAGGTCGACGAACGGCACCTCCCCGATGTCGTCGGCGAGGTCGACGCTGTCCGGCACGCCCGCGCAGCCGCTCATGATCTGTCTCATGTCGTCGAGGGTGAATGTGGTCATGTCGTTCTCCGTTCGCGAGGTCGGGTTTCAGGCGGCCGTGACGACCAGGGCGGCGTTGAAGCCGCCGTGCCCGCGGGCCAGCACCAGTGCGTTGCGCACGGGGCCGTCTCTGGGCGTGGCGCGCACGAGGTCCAGTTCGTAGGCCGGGGCGGCGGCGCGGGTGCCCACGGTGGGCGGGATGACGCCGTCGCGGATGGCCAGCAGCGCGGTCGCCAGGTCCAGCGCGGCCCCGCCGGCGTAGAGGCGGCCGGTCATGGTCTTGGGCGCGGTGACGGCGACGCCGTGCGGGCCGAACACCGAGGAGATGGCCTGCGCCTCGGCCAGGTCGCGTTCGGGCACGCCGAGCGCGTCGGCGAAGACGACGTCGACCTCGCCGGGCTCCACCTCGGCCTCCTGCAGGGCCAGGGTGATCGCGCGGCGCAGGTTCGACCTGGCCGGCCGGCCGGGTGCGGGGCGCGGGTCGAAGGTGGCGCCGTACCCGGCGATGGCCCCGTACGGCCGGGCGCCGCGGCCGAGCGCCCGGGCCCGGTCCTCCACGATCAGCATGGCGCCGCCCTCGCCGGGGACGTAGCCGCAGGCGTCGGCGTCGAAGGGCAGGTAGGCGCGTTCGGGGTCGTCGCAGGTGCTGAGCAGGCCGGTGGAGATCTGCGCGACCAGGCCGTAGGGGCACAGGGAGGCGTCGGTGCCGCCGGTGACCACCACGCGGGCGCTCTGGCGCAGCAGCCGGCGGGCCTGCGCGGCGACGTCCAGGCCGCCGGCCTGCTCGGTGCACAGCACCCCGCAGGGGCCGCGCATGCCGTGCCTGATGGAGATCTGGCCGGTGGTGGCGGCGTAGAACCAGGCGATGGACTGGTAGACGCCGACGTATCCCGGTCCCTGGCTCCACAGTTTCTCGATCTCCCGCTGGCCGAACTCGGTGCCTCCGGAGGAGCTGGCGGTGACGACCGCCATCTCGTATTCGGGCAGCTCGCCGGGGTCGACCCCGGCGTCGCGCAGGGCCATCTCGGCGGCGGTGAGGCCGAGGTGGGTCCAGTGGTCGGTCTGGACCGACAGACGGCTCGGCACGTGCTCGGTGTCGTCGAACTCCGACACCGCGCCGGCGACGCGCACCGGGTAGCGTTCGGGTTCGAACCGGGTGATGGCGCCGATGCCGCTCTTGCCGTCCAGGGTGGCCGACCAGTAGGCCTGGGTGCCCAGGCCGTTGGGCGCGGCGACGCCGATGCCGGTGACCACCGGGCGCCCGTCGTGTGTGCGGTCAGTCATGGCTGTCGCCTTCCCGCCCGCCGTGTTCGCGGGCGAGCAGCATGGCCGTCTGGAATCCGCCGAATCCGCTGCCGACGCTGAGGACGACGTCGACCTTCTGTTCCCGCGCGGTGCGCGGCACGTAGTCGAGGTCGCATTCGGGGTCGGCGGTGTGCAGGTTGGCGGTCGGGGGGACCACGTCGTGCTCGATGGCGAGCGCGCAGGCGGCCACTTCGATGGATCCGATGGCGCCGAGCGAGTGCCCGATCATGGATTTGATCGAGCTGACGGGCACCTGGTAGGCCCGTTCGCCGAGGGCGTCCTTGAACGCCGCGGTCTCGTGGCGGTCGTTCTGGCGGGTGCCCGAGCCGTGGGCGTTGATGTAGTCGACGTCGTCCGGATGCAGCCGGGCCTGGCGCATGGCGGCGCGGATCGCCTCGGCCATCTCGCGGCCGTCGGGTTTGAGGCCGGTCATGTGGTAGGCGTTGCTGCGGCTGGCGAATCCGACGATCTCGGCGTACACCTTGGCGCCCCGGCGCAGCGCGGCCTGGCGTTCCTCCAGGACGAGCACCGCGGCGCCCTCGCCGAGGACGAAGCCGTTGCGGTCGAGGTCGAAGGGGCGCGAGGCGTGCTCGGGGTCGTCGTTGCTGGGCGAGGTGGCCTTGATCGCGTCGAAGCAGCCGACGGTGATCGGTGAGATGGGCGCGTCGGTGGCGCCGGCGACGACGGCCTCGGCGCTGCCCTCTTTCACCAGCTGGTATCCGTGGCCGACGGAGTCGAGCCCGGCGGTGCAGCCGGTGGAGATGAGCGCGACCGGGCCCTCGGCGCCGGCGGCCCAGGCGATCTCGGTGGCGATGGTGCTGGGCACCATGTACCCGTACAGCTGCGGGACCCCGTAGGCGGGGTCGACGAGCCAGTGCCGGCCGCCGTCGCTGAGGACGACGTACTCCTCCTCCAGGCCCATGGTGCAGCCGACGGCGCTGCCGATGCTGACGCCGAGGTGTTCGGGCGGCACGTCGGTCAGGCCGCTGTCGGTGAGGGCCTCGCGGGCGCTCACCACGCCGAGTTGCGCGGCGCGGTCCATGCGGCGGATCTCCTGTGGCGACAGCCCGTGCGCCGCGGGGTCGAAGTCGCATTCGGCGGCGATCCGGGACCGGAACCCGGTGGCGTCGAACAGCGTGATGGCCCGTGTGGCGGTGCGCCCGGCGGTGAGCAGGTCCCAGAAGGGGCCGGTCCCGATGCCGCCGGGGGCGGTGACGCCGATGCCGGTGATGACGACGCGGCGGTCACCGCGGGTGCGCGGCGGCCGGGACGTGCCGGGGCGGGCCCGGGTGCGCCGCCGGGGCGCCGGGCGGGTGACGGCAGCGTTCACCGGGGGCTCCCCGCCGCGGGTTCTCGTGCCGCGGGCTGCTGCTCGGTGTCGACGTGGCCGAGTTCGGGCCGTGGGGCGAGGGGGCTGGCGTGGAAGACCATGCACGCCTCTTCGGTGCCGGTGTTGTCGACCCGGTGCCTGACCTCTTTGGGCACCATGAGGGCGTCACCGGGGTTGAGGACGATCTCCTGCCGTCCCTCGATGCGGGCGACGACGGTTCCCCGGACGAGGTACATGAACTCCTCGGAGTAGGGGTGGTAGTGCTCGACGAAGTGTTCGCCGGGCTGCAGGTAGGCGACGCCCATGAAGCCGGAGGTGGAGCCGGCGGTCTTGGGGCTGAGCAGGACGCGGATGTCCCCGCCGCGGCGGCGGTTGGGGGCGACCTCGCCCGCGGAGACCTTGGTGAGGCGGATCTCAGTCACGGTCGTCCGCCTCCCAGGTGTAGAAGGGCTCTGCCATGGCGTCCTTGGGTTCGCGCCAGTTGGGGTCGTAGGGCCGGATGTGCTCGCTGAGCCGCTGGTTGATCTCGCCGTAGAGGGGGTGGCTGCGGGCCTTGTAGAGGTTGGGCGTGATGTCCTTGTCGGCCTCGACCAGGTGGAAGTAGAGGTCGTGGAAGCGGAACAGCGTCCGCCTGGACACCCCGATGAGATGGGGCAGATCGCTCGCGTCGGAGTCCGCGAAGATCTTGGCCACCGCTTCCGTCTCGGAGGGTTCCATCCGCGCCACGATTAGCGTCCGATGCACCACACGTCTCCTTTCGTCCATAGTCAGCAATGCTGTCTGGGACGTCTGGTTTCGTGCTGATGCGGGGCTAGTGGCCGGATAGCCGGGCGGCTGGTCGGAGGATGGTGCCGGGGGGAGGGGTCAGGGCCCGAGCACCCGGGCCGGGCCGCCGTTCACGCACTCGGGGGCGGGCGGGGTGTACGACGGCACCTCGGCCGCGCGCGCCACCCGCTCGCCACCGGCCTGCGCGGTCCCCGCTCCCGGCACGGCCTCGCCGTGGGCGCCCAGCTCCGTGGTCAGGCACTCCCTGGCGTACAGGCGGACCAGCTCGTGGATGGTGTACCGCACCTCGCCGACCGGCCCGGGGCCGGCGGTGAGCAGGGAGGCGTCGGCGAGGCGGGCGAGCAGCCGTTCGGCGTGGTCGGGGCCGCAGCCGAGCAGCGCCTCGGCCTGCCGGACGGTGACCTCGGGGGTCTGCAGCAGGCCGAGCAGCCGGAACAGCCCGCGTTCGGGCTCGCCGAGCCGGTCGTAGGTGCCGCGGAAGGCGGCGCGGACGTCAAGGTCGGGCACCTGCAGGTCGGCCAGGCGGGTACGCGGGTCCTCCAGCCGCTCGGCGTACTTCGCCAGGCTCAGCCCCTGGCCGGCAGCCAGTCGGGAGCCGGCGCACCGCAGCGCCAGGGGCAGCCGCCCGCACAGCCGGACGATCCGCTCGGCCGCGTCGCGCTCGGCCTCCAGGCGGGCCGGGCCGACGATCCGCGCCAGCAGTTCCAGGCTCTCCTGTTCGTTCAGCGGCTCCAGCGCCACCATGTGGGCGCCGGCGAACCCGTGCAGCCCGAACCGGCTGGTCACGATCACCGCGCATCCGGGTGATCCCGGCAGCAGCGGGGTGATCTGGGCGGCACCGCCGGCGTCGTCGAGCACGATGAGCACCTGCCGGTCGCTGCACCAGGTGCGGAACAGCTTGCTGCGCTCGTCCCGGTCGGGCGGGATGTCGGCGGCCGGGACGCCCGCCGACCGCAGGAATCCGGCCAGCACCTCGCCGGGGTCGGCCGGGGCGGCGGCGCCGCCGAGGTGGGCGTAGAACTGGCCGGAGGGGTATCCCGCGCGGCAGCGGTGGGCGGCGTGGACGGCCAGCGCCGTCTGCCCCACGCCCGGCATGCCGGTGAGGCAGACCACGCGCACGGCGGTGCCGGACTCGGCGGGCCGGGAGAGGACGGTGGCGATCCGCTCGACGGCCTCGTCCCGCCCGACGAAGTCGGCGATGTCGGGGGGCAGTTGCGCGGGCTTGACGGCGACGGCGGGCGCCTGCGGGGCGGGGCGGGGTTCGGGGACGGGCTCCAGGTCGGGCTGTTCCAGGGCCGGGTCGCCCGACAGCAGCCGCTGCTGCAGGCGGCTGAGCGCGGGGGAGGGCTCCAGGCCGAGCTGGCCGACCAGGACCTGCCGCAGGTTGTGGTACACCTCCAGCGCCTCGCCTCGCCGCCCCACCTGGTAGAGGGCGGTCATGAGCTTGGCGTAGAAGTCCTCGTTGAGGGGGTAGGTGGCGATGAGCTCCTTCAGCTCGCTGATCAGCTCGCGGTGCCTGCCGAGCCGCAGGTCGGCCTCCAGGCGCAGTTGCAGGGCGCGCAGCCGGCTCTCCTCCAGGCGGGTGATCTGCGCCGACAGCAGTTCGCCGGCGGTGAGGTTGGCCAGGGCCGGTCCCCGCCACAGCGCGAGGGCGTGGGTGAGGGTCTCGGCGGCGTGCGCGGGCTCCTCGCGCTCCAGGGCGCTCCAGCCCTCGGCGACCAGCCGGTCGAAGCGGTAGACGTCGATGGTCTCGGGCGCGGTGGCGAGCAGGTAGCCGTACGGCTTGGTGTCCACCGAGGCGGGGCCGCCGGCGCCCAGCATCTTGCGCAGTTTGTAGACGTAGGTGTGCAGGGTGGGCAGCGCGGTGGCCGGGGGGCGTTCGCCCCACAGTTCGTCGATCAGCTCGCGCGTCGAGACGATCTGGTTGTGCCGCAGGACGAGCATCGCCAGCAGGGCGCGCACCTTGGCGGCGCTGGGCGTCAGGTCGGTGACGCCGTCGACGACTTGCAGCGAGCCCAGAACCCGGAATTCCATGCTGATCTCCGAAGTTGATCGGCGACGTCGCCCCACCTGGGACCTGGTGGACCTCTCGAATTTAGATGAACCCGCTTATCGGAACTTCCGGAAAAATGGCTCCTCAGGACAAAATCTCCGAAAAAGTCCTGGTCTCGCACTATCTTCTTTACATCCCGCAGGATTTCCGAATGGGGAGGCCCTCGGACGGGCGGTGCGGCGGACGCAGCCACCCTGCCCGTTTTGATGCGTTAAAAGGTGTTATTTCCGTATAAAAGCCGCATAAAGCTGGCCGGGCCGGTGGCCCCCGTTCCCGCCCCGTGACGCCGGTGCCGCCGCCCGCACCAGGGCCCCTCCATCGCCCGGCCATCGCCCGACCAGCGGCCGGAGGAATGGTTTTCCGCATGAGAGGAGGCCCGCCCGGCCTCCGCCGCGAAACCGGAGGGGAACAGATGCGACCACAGGACGGCGTCACGGCGGCCGCGGAGGCCGGCGCGTGACCGCGACCCGCGCCGACGCCCCGTCCCCGCTGTGGATCGGCTGCCCCGGCTGCCGCCGCCCCCTGTACGGCGAGCACCACCGCCGCGCCCTGGGCGTGTGCGCGGCCTGCGGGCACCACGACCGGCTCGGCGCGCCCGAACGCCTCGGCCAGCTCCTCGACCCCGGCTCGGCCAGGCCCCTGCCCGTCCCGCCCACCGTGACCGACCCGCTCGGCTTCACCGACACCCGCCCCTACCCGGCCCGCCTGGAACAGACCCGCCGCGCCACCGGCCTGGACGAGGCCGTGGTGTGCGTGGCGGCCTCCACCGGCGGCCACCCGCTCACCGCCGCCGTCATGGACTTCCGGTTCATGGGCGGCAGCCTCGGCTGCGCCGTCGGCGAGCGCATCACCGCCGCCGCCCGGCACGCGCTGGAGGAGGCCACGCCGCTGGTGATCGTCACCGCCTCGGGCGGCGCCCGGATGCAGGAGGGCGCGCTCGCCCTGATGCAGATGGCCAAGACCAGCCGCGCCCTGGCGGAGCTGGACGAGGCCGGCCTGCTCACCGTCACGATCGTCACCGACCCCACCTACGGCGGCGTCGCCGCCTCCTACGCCACCCTCGCCGACGTGATCATCGCCGAGGCGGGCGCCCACATGGGGTTCGCCGGGCCCCGGGTCATCGCCGGCACGATGAAACAGACGCTCCCTGCGGGGTTCCAGACCGCCGAGACCCTGCTGAAGGACGGCCTGGTCGACGACGTGCGCAAACGCCCCGAACTGCGGCCCGTCCTGGCCGCCCTGCTGACCGCCGCCGCCTGGGCCCGGCGCGGCCGCCCCGTCCCCTCCCACTGGCGCCGGAGCGCCCCGCCGCTGGTGCGCGACCCCGGCGAGCTGCCCGTACGCGACCCCTGGCAGACCGTGACGCTGGCCCGCGACCCCGGCCGTCCCACCACCCTGGACTACGCCGGCCACCTGCTGGAGGACTTCCAGGAACTGCACGGCGACCGTGCCTCCGGCGACTGCCCGGCCATCGTCGGCGGCCTCGGCAGCCTGGATGGCGTCCCGGTCATGCTGATCGGCCACCAGAAAGGGCACGACACCCGCGAACTGGTCGCCCGCAACTTCGGCATGGGCTCCCCGGCCGGGTTCCGCAAGGCCGCCCGGCTGATGCGCCTGGCCGCCAAGCTCGGGCTGCCCGTCGTCACCCTGATCGACACCCCCGGCGCCCACGCCGGGGTGGAGGCCGAGACCGGCGGCCAGGCCCACGCCATCGCCGAGAACCTGCGGCTGATGTCGACGCTGCCCGTGCCGGTGGTCGCGGTCGTCACCGGGGAGGGCGGCAGCGGGGGAGCGCTGGCCCTCGGCGTGGCCGACCGGGTGCTCGCCCTGGGCAACGCCGTCTACTCGGTCATCAGCCCCGAGGGGTGCGCGGCCATCCTGTGGCGCGACCCCGCCGCCGCGCCCAGGGCCGCGGCCGCCCTCGGCATCGGCGCGCGCGACCTGCTCGCCCACCGGATCGTCGACGCCGTCATCCCCGAACCCGACGGCGGCGCGCACCGCAACCCGTCCCTGACGGCGGGCCTGGTGAAAGGCGCCGTCACCGCGGCGCTGCACGAACTTGTGTCCCTTGACCCGGCGCGGCTGCTGGCCGGGCGGACCGGGCGCTTCCGCGCCTTCGGGCTGCCCGCCTAGCCAGAGGCCGGCCGTGTGGAGGCGGGCCGCGTCCGGCCGCCTCGGTAAGTCACCGAAAGGAGGACGTGCATTGACAGCCGAACCCGCGCACGTCGACGAGCGCGAGCAGGTGCTGGAGTGGGTCGTGCGGCACGCCGCACGGCTCGGCGACGCCGGCGTAGCGCCCCTTCGCAGGATCACCGTCTCGACCGCCGCGATCGCCGTCGCCGTCGAATGGTCCCCCCCGGCACAGACCCCGCCCGGCCTGGAGGTGGTGGAAGGCGGCGGGGAGGCCGGCACCCTGCCCGCCGCCACGGCCCCGCCCGGCTCGATCCTGGTCACCGCCCCGATGGTGGGCACCTTCTACCGCGCGCAGGAACCCGGAGCGCCACCGTTCGTCGAGGTCGGCGACGTGGTCGAGCCGGGGCAGCAGGTGGGGATCATCGAGGCGATGAAGCTGATGAACGCGGTCCAGGCCGAGCAGGCCGGGCGCGTCGTCGAGATCGTCGCCGCCGACGGCTCCCCGGTGCAGTACGAGGAACCGCTGCTGGCCCTGGTGCCGCTCGAGGCCGGCTGACCGCGACGGCCACTGATCTTTTCTGCTGGAGCTCGGAGTCTGGAGCGTCATGTTCACCACAGTTCTGGTCGCCAACCGGGGCGAGATCGCCATGCGCGTGCTGCGGACCTGCCGCGAGATGGGGGTCCGCACGGTCGTCGCCCACTCCACGGCCGACCGCGACACCGCCGCGGTGCGCCAGGCCGACGAGTCGATCCAGATCGGTCCGGCCGCGCCCCGGCGCAGCTACCTCGACCCGGCGGCCGTGATCGCCGCGGCGCTGCAGGCCGGGGCGGACGCCGTCCATCCGGGGTACGGTTTCCTGTCCGAGAGCGCGGAGTTCGCCGAGATCTGCGCCGCGCACGGGATCACGCTGATCGGGCCTCCGGCGCAGGTGATCGCGCGGCTGGGCGACAAGGTCTCGGCGCGGGAGTTCGCCGTGGCCGCCGGGCTGCCGCTGCTGCCGGGCAGTCCGGGCCCGGCCACCGACGCCGCCGAGGCCGCCCGCACGGCGGACGCGGTGGGCTACCCGGTGCTCATCAAGGCCTCGGCGGGCGGCGGGGGCCGGGCGATGACGGTGGTGCACGAGCCGGGCGAGTTCGCCCGCGCGTTCGCCGTCACCCGCCGCGAGGCGCTGGCCCTGTTCGGCGACCCCAGGGTGTACGTCGAGAAGTACCTGGACGCGGCGCGGCACGTGGAGGTGCAGATCCTGGCCGACGGGCACGGCGAGGTGGTGCACCTCGGCGCCCGGGACTGCTCGGTGCAGCGGCGGCGGCAGAAGCTGATCGAGGAGACGCCGCCCCCGAACCTGCCCTCGGCGACGCTGGAGCACCTCGGTGAGATCACCGTGCACGCCGCCCGTGAGGCCGGCTACGCCGGGGCGGGCACCTTCGAGTACGTCGTGGACGAGCACGGGGCCTGCTACTTCCTGGAGGTGAACTGCCGGCTGCAGGTGGAGCATCCGATCAGCGAGATGGTGACCGGGATCGACCTGGTGCGCGAGCAGCTGCTGATCGCGGCGGGGCAGCGGCTGACGTACCGGCAGGAGGACATCGTGTCCTCCGGGGTGTCGATCGAGTGCCGGGTGAACGCCGAGGACCCGTCGCGGGGGTTCCTGCCCGCGCCGGGGCTGGTCGAGGAGTTCGTCCCGCCGGGCGGCCCCTTCACCCGGGTCGACACCCACGTGGCCGCCGGGACGCGGGTCACCGCGGACTACGATCCGCTGATCGCGAAGGTGTCGGTGTGGGCGCCGACCAGGGGAGAGGCCCTGGCCCGGGCGCACCGGGCGCTGGAGGAGTTCACGGTGCGCGGGCCGGGCGTGCGCACCAACCTGCCGTTCCTGATGGAGGTGCTGGCGCACCCGCTGTTCAGGTACGCCAAGCACACCACCTCGCTGGTCGAGCAGATGATGCCGCTCAGCTAATTAATCTACAACGTAAAGGCGTCGGGTGGTCACAAGAAATGATCTTGCTTTTCAAAACCATCACCCGACGGGGAAACCTGCCGCGGGGGACGCTGACAGCCGGCCCGCTGAGGATCGGGGGGTCAGCGCGTGCGGAGCGGGCCCCGGCCCGTCACCTCCAGCGCGACGAGCAGGAGCACCAGGGCGGCCGTCCAGCCGTGGTGCACCGCCTCCCAGGCGGGGTCGTCGGGGTACGGCCACGGCCACCGCAGCACCAGCGTGACCGAGAAGACCGCCAGCAGTCCGCCCATCCCGGCGAGCGCCGCGGCCCTGCCCGGGTGGAAGCGGGTGGCGATCGACGCGGCCAGCAGCCCCGCGGCCACGCAGGCCGCCGCCTCGACCGCCATCCCCGGCAGCCGCAGGACTCCGCCTTCCGGAAGCCGCGCCACCGCGACCGCGGACGCCATCGCCCACCAGGCGCCCGCCGCGAGCCCTCCGGCCGCGCACCGGATCCGGTGGCGCACCCCGCGCGGGACGGGGGCCGCCGCGGTGGTCGGGGCCATCGCGTCGAGCACGGTGAACCCGGCGGCCGCCCCCAGCAGCCCGCCCGTCATCCTGAGCAGGGTGAAGGAGGTCGACGGGTCCAGAGGGGAGCCGGCGTCGAGCACGCAGACCAGGAGCACGGTGAGGGCTCCGGTGACCAGGAGCGGAACCCAGTCGATCGCCCGCGCCAGCGGCCTGAGCAGGCGGATCACGAGCACGGCCGGCTCCTGACGGGTTCGGGGGCGAACTCGGGGCGCAGCCCGAGCAGCGGCAGCGCCTGGTCCAGGGTGGTGCCGGGCCGCGTGAGGGTGTCCCAGTGCGCCCACAGGCGGTCCCGGGTCCCCGGTGCGGCCAGCATCCGGCGCGCGTAGCCGAGCTCGGCCGCGCCGTACCAGAAGTTCAGTGGCAGCGGCCCCTCGGTGTAGACGCCGGCGCATATCTCGAAGGACCGCATCCGGGGGAGTTCCGGCGGGACGACCTGGCCGAGCAGCCAGAGCGCCACCAGGGTGCGTGCCTGGCCGCGGGCGTCGCACCATTCCGCGGCGCCGGTCTGGGAGTGGCGCAGGCCGGTCACCTGGCGGATCAGGTCGGAGGCGAGTGTCGCGCGGTGCTCGTCGGCCGCTCGGGCCCGGCCCCACGTCATGAACGTGGTGATCGATTCGTCGTCGTGGTCGTAGAGCCACCAGCTGGAGGTGGCCTGCCGTACGACCGGCAGGTGGGAGCGCTGTCGTGGGGGCAGCGCGCCGGCCACGGGGCCGAGTGCCGAGTCCCACAGGGGGATCCAGGACAGGTAGCCCGGGAACGCGCAGTAGGTGAGCGGGCCGCGCCGGCGGCACTGGCGGGCGTGCGGCGTCAGGTAGTGCCGGCGGATCTCGGCGGGCAGCCGTTCCGGGCGTGCCTGGTCGTCGGCGGCGAAGCGCAGCTGGTTGAGCTCGGGACCGCGGCCGCGGCCGCGGTGAGCGCCGCGGCCACCGGCACCGGCCGGGGGCCGTGGCGCAGCAGCGTCAGTGCCGCGAGCAGCGCGATGGCGGCGAGCAGGTAGGGCACGTGCAGCCGGGAGGGGCGCGCCGGCCAGTCGGGGCCGCTGAACAGCACCACCGGCAGGAACCAGCCGCCGTACCCTCCCTGGTTGGCGTTCAGCCAGGTGAAGGTCGCCAGCAGGAACATCGTCACCGGCACCGCGACCAGCCATCGGACCCATCGGGCCAGCAGCGCGCCGAGGGCGGCGCCGAACGGCACCACCAGCACTCCCGTGAGCGCCTCGTAGGGGTCGAGTGTCCCGGCGACCGGTCCCATGGCCGCGCGGATGGTCAGGTAGGCGGTCATCAGCAGGGTGGCGATGCCGGTGGTGACGGGCGGCTGCGGTACGGCGGGTGGGGTGGCCGGGCAGGGCGGCGAGTGTCTCGGGTACGCCGGTGCGGCGGTCGCGTGAGGTGGCGAGGTGGGCGGCGAGCAGGGCGGCGCCGGCCGGGAGCAGCATGGCTCCTGAGGTGCTGACGGGGTCGCTGTTGAGGTCGGGCAGGGTTCGCCATACGGCGGCGAGGCGTAGTCCCAGGCAGAGTGCCGCGGCGCCCCACAGCAGGGGGCTGCGCAGGAGTCTGCGGGTCTCGAAGGCGAGCAGCGGGTTCATGCGGCGGCCTGCGTGGAGGTGCCGAGGAGCAGCAGGTAGCCGTCCTCGATGGCGGGTGCGGCGGGGGTGGCGGCGGGTGGGCGTTCGCCGAGGGTGCGGTAGCGGCCGTCGGCGGTGCGCCAGAACAGGGTGGATCCGGTGGGTGGTGTGTCGCTGGTCCAGACGCGGCCGGAGGCGGTGGCGGTGAGTTCGTCGGGGGTGCCGGTGAACACCACCTTGCCGGTGGCCATGACGATGACGCGTTCGCACAGGGCGGCGACGTCCTCGGTCTGGTGGGTGGACAGCAGTACGGTGCGGGTTTCGCCGAGGCGGGAGATCAGGGCGCGGAAGCGCATGCGCTGTTCGGGGTCCAGGCCGACGGTGGGTTCGTCGAGGACGAGCAGGTCGGGGTCGGCGAGGAGGGCTTGGGCCAGGGCGAGGCGTTGTTTCATTCCGCCGGAGAGTTTGCGCACTTTGGTGCGGGCGCGGGGGGTGAGGTCGACTTCGGTGAGGACTCTGCGCACTTCGCGGTGCCGTGTGGTGCGGTCGGTGAGCTCTTTGAGGATGGCGACGTAGTCGAGGACCTCGAAGAGGGTGAAGTGGGGGTAGAAGCCGGGGTCCTGTGGCAGGTAGCCCAGGCGGCGGCGCAGGGCGGTGCGCTGGTCGTGGTGGGCGGGGTCGAGGTCGAGGGCGGTGATGTGGCCGCTGTCGGGGGCGAGGGTGGTGGCCAGGCAGCGCAGCAGGGTGGTCTTGCCGGCGCCGTTGGGGCCGAGCAGGCCGGTCACGCCGGGGCCGATGTCCAGGTCGACGCGGTCGAGGACGGTTGTGCGTCCGCGGTGTTTGGTGAGTGCGCGGACCTGGACGGTGGGGGTCATCGGGGGTCTCCGGGGGTCGGGTGACGGTGCCTTGGGGGATGCCGAGGAGGTGGGCGGCCTCGCGGGTGGTGAGGCCGTCGAGGATGGTGGCCTGGATGGCGGCGCGCAGGTCGGGGGAGAGTCTGGCCAGGGCGGTTCCCAGGTCGCCGTGTTCGACGCCGATCAGGACGGCGTCCTCGGCCGACTCGGTGAGGAGGTGGGCGTCGGGTGGGGACGCGGTGTCCAGCCGGAGGTGGGGTGGGGTGGTCGCGGTGCCGCGCAGGTGGGTGATCAGGCGGCGGATGGCGATGGTCCATATCCAGGCCGCCGCGTCCGCTTGGGTGGGGCGGTAGCGGGAGGCGCCGCGCCAGATGGCGACGAAGACGTCCTGGATGACTTCGTCGACGAGGCCGGGGTCGGCGCAGCGGCGGGTGAGTCGTGCGCGGAGCCAGGGTGCGTGCCGCTGGTGGAGGATCTTCAGTGCGTCGGGGCGTTCGGCGGCGACGGCGGCGAGGAGCTGGGTGTCGTCGCTGTCGGGTCCGGTGGGGGGTGGTTCTCGGCGTCGTTTGAGGAATCGGGGCACACCTTGTCTATCGCTGGTGGTGTGCCGGCCGGTTCCGTCGGGTGGGGGGTGTTTTCGCGCGGGGGTCAGTGGTGGGTGTGTTCGGCGTCCGGTTGGTGGGTGGTCATGTCCAGCAGGAGGAGGGCGTCGTGGTCGGGGGTGCCGGGTTGGGCGAGGTACACGCCGAGGCGCTGGCCTTGGGTGCCTTCCAGGTGCATGGATTGGGAGGCGAGGGTGATCTGGCCGACGTGGGGGTGGTGGAAGGTCTTGTGGGGAGGTTTGCGGCCTTTGACGTCGTAGCGTTCCCAGAGTTTGGCGAAGTCGGGGCTTTTGAGGAGGAGTTCGCCGACGAGGTTGGTGAGGTCGGGGGCGTCGGGGTCGGTTCCGGCTTGGGCGCGGAGCCGGGCGGCGCAGCCGCGTACCTGGGTGTGCCAGTCGGGGAACAGTTCGCGGGCCGTGGGGTGGAGGAACAGGTAGCGGGCGAGGTTGCGCTGTTTGGGCGGCCAGTCGGCGATGCCGGCGTACAGGGCGAGGCCGCCGGGGTTGTGGGCGAGCAGGTCCATGCTGCGGCTGAGGATGTAGGCGGGGTTGGGGCGCATGGTCTCCAGCAGCAGTTTCAGGTGGTCGCGGACCGTGCGGCTGGGGACGGGTGGTGGTTCGGAGGGGTGGCGGGCGGCGCGGGCGGCGAGTTCGCGCAGGTGGTGGTGTTCGTCGGCCTCCAGGCGCAGGGCGCGGGCGAGGGCGTCGACGACGCCGGGGCCGGGCCGGGTCTCTTTGCCGCGTTCGAGGCGGGTGTAGTAGTCGATGCTGACGCCGGCGAGTGTGGCGAGTTCTTCGCGGCGCAGGCCGGGGGTGCGGCGCAGGCCGGGGCCGACGGTGAGGCCGACCTCGGCGGGGGTGGTCTGGGTGCGGCGGGCGCGCAGGAAGCGTCCCAGTTCACTTCCTCCGGTGTCGGTGTGCTGTTCGGGCATGGTTCCAGTGTTGATGACCCGGTGGGGTGGATGGGGCCGTCCAGGGGGGCCCTGTCGCACCCCTGGACGGTGGGTCAGTCGTGGGGGTTTGCGCCAGGTGATGCTGTAGCGCAGCAGCAGGTGGCGGCGGTACTGGGAGCCGGGGAGGATCTCGGTGGCCAATGCCCGCATCTGCCGGTAGGTCACCGGTGGCGGCCACACCGTGGGGGAGGGGTGGTGCCAGTGGCCTTTCGCGGCGCGGTGGAGGGTGCCGGCGACGACGCCGGCCAGGGTGTACGGCAGGTCGCGGGGCATGGTGTGGCGGGCCAGGCCGACGATGGCCAGGACCCCGCCGGGGCGCAGCAGGTCGCGCATGCGGGTGAGCCCTGTGGCGGCGTCCATGTGGTGTGTGATCATCCTGCCGGGCCGCGGGGTCCTTGCCGGTCTGTTCCGCCGGCGCACTGTCGATCTGGAGTGCCGCCTCCGGGTCCGCGGCGGCCCTGGGAGTGGCTGATCGGCGGAGTGCTGACCGGCACGCTGGGGTGGCGGTGGGTGCTGTTCGTCAGCGTCCCGGCCGGAGCCGCCCTGTTCACGGCCACGGCACGCCTGACGCCGCCGCCGGCGCGGACCGGCTTCGACGTTCCCGGCGTCCTCACCGTGGCGCTCGGCGGCGGGACGCTCGTGAACGGCATCTCGGGATCTCAGCTCGCGCCGCATCGGGCAGGTTTGACAGATTCTCGCCGAACTCGCTACAAATCGTGCAGCGTCGCGGTGCACCCGGCGAACAGACCGCCGAGGGCATGGAGGCGCCGGACCACGGAAACGACCTTGGTGAGATCCGACGAACGCCTGGTGGCGTTCGGCAACCAGTTGATCGACGTACATCTCTGGCTCCGCGAGGAGCTGGCCGAGCTGCGTGAAGGCGTCGACGCCTATTTCGCCGGCGGCGCGCGGCTGCGCGAACTGCGGGCCAACTGCCTGACCTTCTGCTCGGCGCTGACCCGGCATCACAGCGGTGAGGACGACGGCGCGTTCCCCGAAGTCGCCGGGCGGTTCCCCCAGCTGCGCCCTGTGCTGGAGGAGTTGCGCCGCGACCACCGGCTGGTGGAGGACGCCTTGCGGCGGCTCGAGGCGCTCGTCGCCGACCTGGACCGGCAGGCGGACCCCGCCGGAGTGCGGCGCGAGATCGACAGTCTCGCCGCGCTGATGGAGACGCACTTCCTCTACGAGGAGAAACGCATCGTCTCGGCGCTCAACGCACTGGACGTCCCGGGCTGGCGCCGTTCCCCGCCCGCGTTCCTGCTCACCGGCGACGCCGAGCGCTGACCGGCCCCGTGTGGGCTGGACGGTCCTCCCTGGGGCGACGTCGTCAAGGAGAGGCGCGCCGAGCCGGGCCACCGGCCGGCAGCGGTGATCCCGGCGGGGCCGGAACCGCGTCGAGACCACCGCGCCCGGGGCGGCCCCTTGCTCCGCGGGCGCGTGCAGGCCCGGGGCGAACGGCTCGTCGCCGATCAGGGACGCGCGTCACCCGGCCGTGTGCGCGAGGATGGCGGCGGCCAGTTCCTCGTGCGCCTCCGGCGGCAGCGTGTGCCCCATGCCCGCCACGATCCTCAGCCGCGCCCCCGGGATCTGCTCGGCGATGATCGCGCCGTGCCCCGGTTTGGCCGGCTCGTGGCTGCCCTCGATGACCAGCGTGGGTGCCTTCACCTGGTGCAGCACGCCCACCGGCTCGAAGTCGGGGTTTCCCATGGCGGCCAGCCGGTGGTTGGCCGCCGCCGACAGGTCGCGGGCCCGGTCGTAGATCCGCTCCTGCAGCCGGCGCGCCGCGTCCTCGTCGAACGGCAGTCCGGTGCCGTGCAGCACGCGCTGCTCGGCGATCATGCCGTCGATCAGCGCGCGCCGGCCCTGCGGCGGCGGGGAGGCTATCAGCGCGCGGTAGAAGGCCACGAACTCCGGCGTCGGCTCGGCCAGGCTTCCCTCGGGCTGTGGCTGCCCCATCAGGGCTCGCATGAGCACCTGGCCCTCGCCGCCGCCGAGCGGCGAGGAGGCGATGACGGTCAGGGACCGCACCCGCTCCGGTCGTTCCACCGCGATGAGCTGGCCGAGCAGCCCGCCCGCCGAGTGGCCGACCAGGTGCGCGCTCTGCAGGCCGTGGGCGTCCATCACGCGGTACACGTCGTTCTTGATGTCGTCCCAGGTGTACGGGTCGGCCGCGAAGTCGACGGTGCCCGACATGCCGGTGTCGCGGTGGTCGTAGCGGATCACCCGGCGGCCTCCGGCGGTCAGGCGGCCGACGAACTCGTCCGGCCACAGGATGCCCTGCGACATCGAACCCATGATCAACAGGATCGGCGTGTCCGTCTCGGCGCCGAACTCTTCACTCCAGATGGTCACGTTCTGCATGTCTCACATCATGGCGTCCGCGGGTACGGGCGCCTTCTGTAGAACTACCAGTCGCGCCAGTTCCGTACGGGAGCCGACCCCCACCTTCGGATAGATCTTGTACAGGTGGTACTCGACCGTGCGCGGGCTCAGGAACAGCTGGGCGGCGATCTGCTTGCTCGACAACCCCTCGGCGACCAGGCCCGCGATGCGCAGCTCCTGCGGGGTCAGCGCGCCGAGCACGGCCACGGGCGGGGCCTGCCCGCTCTCGCCCGCCGCCCGCAGCTCCTGCTGGGCGCGCCGGGCCCACGGCCGGGCGCCCGCCTGCTCGAACGTCTCCCACGCCATCCGCAGATGCGTCCGCGCCTCGCCCGGCCGCTGCGTCCGGCGCAGCCGCTCACCCAGCAGCAGGGCCGTCCTGGCCGCCTCGAACGGGTTGGTGTGCAGCCGCAGCGCCTCGCCGAAGGCGTCCTCACAGGAGTGGGCCAGGCCCCGGCAGCGGGCCAGCAACGCGCGTGACTCCGGTGTCGCGGCGTGCGCCGACCACCGCTCGTACGCCCGCAGCGCCGCCCCGGCGGCCGCCTCGACGCCGGCGCCCACGGCCGCCTCGACGCGGTCGGGCGTGCTGCGCCACACCACGGTCGGATGCCCGGCGCCCGGTCCCGCCGCGGCGATGGCCGTGAAACGGTCGTGCGCCGCCCCGTACCGGCCCAGGCACAGGTCGAGCATCGCCAGCGCGTACGCCGCCACGCCCGCGCGCAACCCCACCCGGTGCGGGATGGCGATGGCCAGCGCCTCGCGGGCCAGCCGCTCACAGCGCTCCTCCTCGCCCCGCAGCGCCGCCAGCGCCGCCAGGTTGGCCAGGTGCGCGGCCACGGTGTTCTCGTACCCGGCCTCTCGCGCCAGCGCCAGGCCCTCCTCGGAGACGGCCTGGCTGCGCGCCAGCCGGCCGGCGATGCGCTCGGCGGTCGCCACGAACTCCAGCACGACGGGCAGCTGCCCGGTCATCCCCGACACCCTGGCCACCCGCCCGGCCCGTTCGGCCATCTCGCCGGCCAGGTCCGGCTCGCCCAGAGCGCTGGCCGCGGCCGTCGCCCACAGGTACCCCGCCGCGTCCTGCAGCTCGCCGGCCCGCGCCAGTGCCCGCCGCAGCGGCGTTGCCCGAGTTCAGCTCGAACCGGCCCCGCAGCTGGGCGACCTCCATGGTGAGCGTGGTGTCCCCGCCGGCCCCTTCGCGCGCCTCGGCCAGCAGCGACTCCGCCTGTCCGGGGCGGCCGCCGAGCCAGGCGGCGACGGCGGCGTCCTTCAGGCGGACGGCACGGGCGCCCGGCTCGGGGGTCAGCTCGGCGGCCCTGGCCAGCGCGGCGGCCGCGGCGCCGTACCCGCCCCGGTCACGCGCCCGTTGCGCGGCGGCCACCAGCTCGGCGGCGACCCGCTCGTCCTGCCCCAGGGCGGCGCCGGCCAGGTGCCAGGCGCGGCGGTCGTCCACGGTCAGCTCCGCGAGGACGGCGTGCACGCGGCGCACCTCGGCGGGGGTGGCCGCCTCGTGCACCGCGGACCGGATGAGCGGATGAGCGAACCGCACGCTCGTGCCCGACACCTCGGCCAGCCCGGTCCTCTCCAGCTCGGCCAGCGCGACCCGCGCGGCGCCGGCCCGCGCCCCGGGCCCGGAGGGGGCGGCGTTCGCGCCAGGCCCTGCCGGTGGCTCGGCCGACAGCCGCTCGGTGGCGCGCAGGACCAGGCCGAGGTCGGCCTCCACGGCGGCGGCCAAGGCGACCCGCCGGGCCGCGGCCGACAACCCGGCCACCCGGTCGCCGAACAGCCGGGCACCCACGGGCAGCGGGTCGGGCAGCGGTTCGCGCCCGGCGAGCTGCGCGGGCGTCAGGCGGGCGGCGATCTCACCCAGGGCGAGCGGGTTCGCGCCGGTCAGCGTGACGAGCTCCCGTCTCACCTGGGCGGGCAGCACCCCGTGGCGGGATTCCAGCAGCTCGGCCGCGGCGGACTCGGCCAGGCCGCGCACCTCCACCGTCAGCGGCACACCCTTGACGGGAGCATCCCCGCGTACGGCGAACACCATCGCGATCCGTTCCGTCCCCAGCCGCCTGGCGGCGAACAGCAGCGCGTCGGCCGAGGCCCGGTCGACCCACTGGAAGTCGTCGACCACGCACATCAGCCCGTCCGGCTCGGCCGCCTCGGCCAGCAGCGAGAGCACCGCGGCTCCGACCAGGAACCGGTCGCCGGCACTGCCCGCGGCGAGCCCCAGGGCCGCGCGCAGCGCATCGCGCTGCGGCTCGGGCAGCGCCTCGAGCGAACCGGCCGCCGGCCACAGCGCCTGGTGCAGCGCCGCGAACGCGAGGTCGGACTCGGACTCGACGCCGGTGGCCCGCAACACCCGCATCGCGCCACCCCGCGCCGCGGCCGCGTCGAGCAGGGCGGTCTTGCCCACGCCCGCCTCGCCCCGCACCACCACCGCGCCGCCGGACCCGTCGCCAGCCCGCGCGATCACCTCGTCGATCGCGCTGATTTCCGCAGATCTGCCGTAGAGCACGAACACCCACTGTAGGAGGCCTCCGGTCCGCCCCGTCCCTCCCAGGGGCGGCACCGGCGGCACCGGCGGGCGCTTTCCCGCCGCCGGGGGCGGTTGATCCGGCAGGGCTTGCCTGTACGATGCCAACCACCGTAGTTACCCGCCAGTAGGTTCGGTGTCCGGCGTAGGGGACCACCGCCCCCGGCCCCTGGGCACCGGCGGACGACGCCGCGCCCTCCAGGCCGGACGGCGCCGCAACCCCGCACCGACCCACCCCCGTCCGAAGGAGCAGCCATGCCCGCTCTCGACCGTCAGGACGACGTCTTCGTCCTCGACCTCGGAGACACCGAGAACCGCTTCCACCCCGACTGGATCACCTCGGTCGACGACCTGCTGGACGAGGTGGAGAAGACCGACGGCCCGCGCGCCCTGGTGACCACCGCCACCGGCAAGTTCTACTCCAACGGCCTGGACCTGGACTGGCTGCTCACCCACCCCGACCAGGCGGCCGGCTACGTCGCCGCGGTCCAGGAACTGCTGGCACGCGTGCTGACCCTGCCACTGATCACCGTGGCGGCCCTGCAAGGGCACACCTTCGCCGCGGGCGCCATGTTCTCACTGGCGCACGACTTCCGCGTGATGCGCGCCGACCGCGGCTTCTGGTGCCTGCCGGAAGCCGACATCGACATCCCCTTCACCACCGGCATGTCCGCCCTCATCCAGGCCCGGCTCACCCCGCAGGTCGCCCACGAGGCCATGACCACCGCCCGCCGCTACGGCGGCCACGACGCCCTCGCCGCGGCCATCGTCGACCGCGCAGCGGGGGAGGACGCCGTACGCCAGGCCGCACTGGAGATCGCCGGGCCGCAGGCCGCCAAAGCCGGGCCGACGCTCGGCACCATCAAGACCCGGATGTACGCCCCGGTCCTCCACGCACTGCGCGAGAAGGACATCCCGGTCACCTTCGGCTGACCCCACGTCCCGGCTCAGGCCGGGCACGCCACCCGCCGTACAGGGCCATGACCGCCCCCACGGGCCGCCGCGCCGCGAACGGCACCACCCCGACCGGCCCCTCCCACCGGCCGCCCCGGAAACGGCGGCCGGGGTGAGCGGCACTCAGACGGCACCCCGGCCACCTTGCCGCCGAGCACGCCGACGCGGCCCGGGGAGACGCCGGCCCTCACCAGACGTAAGAGGCCGGCCGCGCGGACGTCAGCCGGCGGCGAGGAAACGATCGGTCGCCTGGACGAGCAGCCGGCGGATCCCCGGCTCCGAGCCGCCGTGCCCGGCGTCCTCCACGATGTGGAACTCCGCCTCCGGCCACGCCCGATGCAGATCCCACGCCTGCGCCGGCGGGGTCTTCACGTCATAACGGCCGTTCACGATCACCGCCGGTATGTGCCGGATCCGATCCACCCCCGCCAGCAGCCCCTCCGGCGGCAGGAAACCCCCGTTGCCGATGTAGTGATGGGTGATCCTCGCGAACGACAACAGCGCCGCGTCGTCCAGCTCCGGCGGCTCCACCGGCAGCAACGTGTTCGCCGACAACTCCCAGCCCATCCACGCCCGCGCCGCCGGCAGATGCACCGCCGGATCGGGATCGCAGATCCGGCGCCCGTAGGCGGCCACCAGATCACCCCGCTCGGCCTCGGGGATCGGATCACAGAACGCCGCCCACTCGGCCGGGAACAGGTGCGCCGCCCCCTGCGGGGTGAACCCCCACGCCTCATCGGACGGGCGGACCAGCCACACACCGCGCAGCACCAGCTCCGTCACCCGCTCCGGATACGCCTGCGCGTACGCCAGAGCCAGGGTGCTGCCCCAGCTGCCCCCGAAGACCAGCCACCGCTCGATCCCCAGATGCTCACGCAACCGCTCGATGTCGGCCACCAGACGCGGCGTGGTGTTGTGCTCCAGCGACACCGCCGGATCTCCCGCGAACGGCCGGCTACGGCCGCAGTTGCGCTGGTCGAACAGCACCAGACGATAACCCGACGGATCGAAGAACCTGCGGTTGGCGGGCAGCACGCCCCCGCCCGGGCCGCCGTGCAGGAACAACGCGGGCTTACCACCCGGACTCCCGCACGTCTCCCAGTAGATCTCGTTGCCGTCCCCCACACCGAGCATCCCGCGGTCGTACGGCTCGACCAGCGGATACCAATCCTTCATTCCCATAGGACCCTTCATATCCCAAAACGGATCATCATCAGGGTCCCTCACCCGCCCGGCGCGACACCCACCCCACCGACCGGCCCCCACCCGCCAACCCGACCGAACACCCCGCCTACTCGCTCGACGCCGGACGACGCAACAACGGATGAGCACGCATCGCCACTTCCAGCTCACCGGGAAGCTCGTCACGGTAACGCCCCAGCGTCGCCAGATCACTGTGACCCAGCACCCGGCGCACCGCGTCCATGTCCACCGCGTCCGCCAGCAGATGCGTCGCCGTCGTATGCCGCAACCCGTGCGGAGTCACCGAACGCCGCTGCGCCGGATCCACCCGCCGCTGCACCCGGTCGATCACCGCCTGCACATCACCCCGCGCCAGCCGCTTGCCCCGCCACGACAACAACAACGCCTTCTCCGACGTCACCGGACGAGCAGCCGACAAATACACATCGAGCACCTCGGCCACATCCACCGGCAACGGCACATCACGCGTACGGCCGCCCTTACCGAAGATCCGCCAATAACGCACACCGTCGTTGGTGTAGAAATCCTCGACATTCGCCCGCACCAACTCCGACACCCGCGGCCCCAGCGTCGACAACAACAGCACGATCAACGCATCACGCACCTCGGTACGCTGATCACGCCGACGCCCCTGCGGACCCGCCGCCGGCAACGACCGCGCCGCCCCCACCAGACCCTGCGCCTGCTCACGCGTCAACGCCCGCCGCTCGGCCCGCAACCCGCCCCGCTCCTTGGCCGTCACCGTCGCCGCCGTCATCGGATCGACCTGCACCCAGCCCGCCAGCACCGCATGCTTGAAGAACGCCGACACCGACCGGCGGAACCGCGCCTGGGACGACGGGCTCTGCATCTGCCCGCCACCGGGGGAGGAGCGCCGCCCGTCGGGCTTACGGGCGAACGCCAGCAACACCGCGTCGACATCCTCCCCGGTCAGATCATCGAGCACCCGCCCCCCACCGGCCAACGCCACGAACGTCGCCACATCCCGCGCATACACCTCCGACGTCGCCGGAGACAACGCCCCCGTCACCGTCTTCGCACGCACCAGCTCCACATAACGGTCAGCCGACTCCTCGACAGTGATTCGCTTCAGCTCAGCGGGCCGCATCGAACAGCTCAATCCTTTCGGCCGGGAACCCGCCGACCGTACCGCCCGCCACCGACAATTCCACGCCCGCACACCGCCCGGGGGAGCGGCCACCAACGATTTCCCCGCCACCACACCCCGAACGGCGACTACGATCCGGGTATGGCGAACATAGGGCTTCCCGAACTCATCTTCATCGCCGCCATGTTCTTCATCGGCCTGCCCGTCGCCATCATCGTCATCGTCACCCTGGCGCGCCGCGGAAGCACCCCCCAGCCCTACGTCTCGGCATGGCAGGACCAGCCCACCCACCCCATCCCCGGCGACCTCCAAGGCCAGGCCCACGCCCTGGCCGCCCAAGGCAGGAAGATCGAAGCCATCAAACTGGTCCGCCAGCGCACCGGCTTCGGCCTCAAACAGGCCAAAGACTACGTCGACGCCCTCGAAGCCGGCCGGATCCCCCTCACCCCGGCCCCACCACGGGACGACCTCGCCACCCGCGTACGCCGCCTCAAATCAGAAGGACGAACCGAACAGGCCGTCTTCCTCGTCCGCGGTGAAACCGGCATGAACGAACCCGACGCCCAAGCCTTCGTCGACCAGCTCTGAAACCCCCCGACGGCAACCCTCAGCCGTCCGAAACCGGACCCAACCGGCCCAGCACCTCATACGCCGGATTCGCCCGCGCCGCACCCCGCACCTCACGCGCCGTCGACGCCACATACGCCTGCCCCGTCACGATCGACGAGTGCCCCAGCAGCTCCATCAACTCGTGCGCCGAAGCACCCCGCTCGGCCAGCCGCGTCGCGAACTCATGCCGCAACGCATGCACCAGCGTGCCCTTCTGCACCCGGTCATGAATCCCCGCATACCGGTAACACTGCCGCACCAGATACTGCAAACCACCCCGCTGCAACGGCTCATTACGCGTGTCCACCAGCAACGCCGCCGAACGGGGGAGCGAGGCCAGCCCGAAACGCCGCATCCGGCTCCCCAGATAATCCTCGATCAAATGCTCGATCGGCGGCTCGATCGGCAGCGAACGCGTCCTGCCCCCCTTACCGACCACCTGAATCCGGCGATCACCCGGCGCGCCCCCGATCGAACCCAGCGTCACACTCAGCAACTCCGCCGAACGCATGCCCGTGACCAGCGCCAACGCCAGCACCACCAGGTCACGCTCCACCCACGGATCACGCGCCTTACGCGCCCCCGCCGCGATCCGCTCCAACAGCGTCGCCGAAGCGCTCCCATCACCCAGCAGCGGCTTGGGCGCCTTCGCCGGCTGCTTGGGACGCGGCACCGCCGCCATCGGATTGCCCTCCAGCATCCCTTCGGCCACACAGAACGTCAGGAACTGATTCCACGCGCTCCACGCCCGGTTCACGCTCGCGGGGGAGCGCGGCTCGGCGAAATCGGCGAACGCCGCCCGCACCAGACGCCCGCTCAGCAGCCGTACCTCCAGGTCGGCGGCGGCGACCCCGGCCAGGTCCGCCGCGATCCGCGAGACCAGCTGCAGGTCACGCTGGTACCCGGCGATGGTGTGGGGGGAGAGCTTCTTGGTGCGCAGAGAGGAGATGAACTCCGCGGCCGCGTCGGGCACGCGCCGCAGGACCAGAGGCTCACCGTCACCCATCACGCCCTCCGCACCCGGTCAGGGCCACACGCTCCGAACACGCCACAAGTGCCTGCGATTATGCATCAACCCGGCCAGACGCCACCCGCCGACACGCCGAACCGCCGTCGGCGGCCACCGCCGGAACGAACAGCGCCGCCCTCGGCGAGCAGGCGGCGGCTTGTGAGCCGCGCGGGTGGGGGCCGGTACGGAGGCGGGCCGGGGAGGGCATCCGCTAATCATGCATAAGTGCGATTATGCATGAAACGCAGGGAAAGGGCCTGGCGGAAGGGGTCGCCGGGCAACCCGTGGCGGCCGAGCGGCACGCGCGCACATCGCACGGGTAACAAGCCGCCCGAGAACGCCGGAACGCCGCCGCGTACGTCGAACGCCGCGACGGGTCGCGCACAGAGGGCCGCATGCGGACGCGGCCGCGCGGTACGCACGGACACCAGCCGCGCACGGGACGCGGCCACCCGGGACGGAGCGTTCACGCGCCGACCGGCACGCGGTCGCCGCGTGCCCGCGAGCGCCGGTCCGGATGCCGCCGTGGCGGACGACGGCGGACGCGCCACGTCCGCAGGGTGCTGGGCGTCCTCGAGGAGAAAGACGCCGGTGAGGTCCCGCCGGCGTCCGTACCACGCCTGACCGGCCCAGGCCCTTCGGACCCGTCTGAAACGATCATGGCGAGGAGGCCCCCGATCATGCCCCGCCGCCCACCTCGAGGTGCGTCTCCGGCATTCACGGTTCGAGGTGCGTTGATCTTTCCTGTGCGCGGCCGCGGTGGAGCGCCTTGCCGGCGGTATGCGGTGGTGCGGACCAGGCCTGCCCCCATTGGGGCCGTTACCAGCCTAAAATACTCCTTACCGTACAGAAGCTGCATTCTGTACGGTATCTGGAGGGATTCTGGATACTTCCCTGGTTTCGTCCGCAACCAGCGGCGCGGTATGTCGATGAGTTCGGTAACCCTCCTGACCGGGCGATTGCCGTGTTGAAGAGTTCGGGCAACGCCTCGGGGCTTGCTGTGGGGGTGTCTGCCATGCCGGCCGAACAAGTCTTCGACTGACCACTCCCCGCCAACACACCTTGGGGCCTGGTTCTGCCGGGGGTGTGTGCTGGGATGCGACGCGTGGACCACCAGTCGGAAGCCGCCTTCATGCGAGCGGTGTGCGTCGACCCGCCACCCGTCGCTGTATCTCATCGGCAGCACAGCACTCACGCCACCGCAACCGTTGCTCACATCGACGTGCGAACGTTCCTGCTTCTCGCTGTCGCGACCACTCCCCTACTCCTCCGGTTGTCCGAAGCCGGACTGAAGGCCACCGAGGGAAACCAGCCCGCCTCCGGCGTCCGAGCATGCCGTCGAAATCGCAGAGCACCGCGTCGAAGGAGTTCACAGCCGCCCATTGTGCCGCGCCGTCCGGGTGTACCGGGCATGCCGGGTGGCTTGGTCGTGGTGAGGGAAGGGGCGGTCGGCGCTGGTCAGGGTCGTTGCGTGCCGGGCTCGAGCCGGCCCTGCGGTGGAATTGGCGGGGGCCGGGATTTGTGCCGGAATTTCGGCTTCGACATTGTGTCGCCGGTAATTGTGCGACCTGGATTTCCGGCGTTTCGGATATTCGGGGTTCTCGCGGTTTCGACGCTTTTCCGTCAGCCGGTGAGGGCGAGAGCCTTCGCCGGGGCGGCCGGTCGGCCGGCGGCCGCGATGCGGGTCTGCCGGTGGTTGGCGATCAGGGGTTGGGGGTCGGGCCGGGGCTGCTGGCAGGGGTTATGTCAGTCCCAGGTGGTGCCGGCGGTGCGGGAGCGGCCGTCCCAGGTGGTGCCGGCGGAACGGGTGGCGGAAACCGGGGAGATAGTGGTGTTCGTCATTTCTTCGTCTCTTTTCTTGAGGGCTTTTCAATTCGTCCTTGCACAATCAACTGTGCGGCACCGAAAGCCCTCGAACCAGACAAATAGGCGGCAGCAAGCTGCCCGCCCCTGACCACTTCCTGCCACCCACGAGCAAGCCCGCCCCCCACACCGCCACACAAGGACGTCCACGCAGGTCAAAACCCCCGAGGAGAGATCACCCCAGGGTGTGCGTCCGGGCCGTCCTCCCAGCGCGGCGCGGGGGCCGCGACCGGCATCACCCCTCCATCCGCCGGCCCGGTCGAACGCGGCCGGGGCCGGTACCGCGGATCCCCCATCCCGGTGCCGCCCCCGGTCACCGGGCGCAGGCCGGACATGGCCTCCTTCAGCGCCGCCCGATCGACATCCACCCGGCGGCCACCCAGCCGGATCACACGGTCGCCGTCCAGGACGACATACTCATGACGGCGGCCGCTCCTGCGATACCACCCGACATCATCACGCTCACAGGCGACCGAGGACGGCGGAGCCCCGGGCACGTCATCGGCCTCCTGCACCGGCCCGCCGGCACCCTCCCAGCCGGAGATGCCGGCATCCAGGACCGGCGTCTCGGCGCACAGACCGTCCCCGAACGCACCCCGGTCGACCGCCAGCCACACCAGGCGTCCATGCCGTCCGCCGCTGCGATTCTCTGCAGGTCACGGCGGGGGCACCGGTTTCCCCCTGGGGAGGTCAGGATCCGGCCGCGGCGACGCGGGCCACGTACTTGCCCTCGCCCCGGCCGTCGGCCAGCAGCTGGTGGACAGCCGGCACCTCTTCCAGCGAGCCGATCTCCGTCACCGGGACGTCGAGCCGGCCGGCGGCGATCAGGTCGAGGACCCGGCGCAGGGCCGCCGCGGCACGCTCGGGCGCCGTCGCCGACAGGGCGCTCATGCTGAAGCCCGCGACGGCGATGTTGCGCCGCATGAGCTCGGCGGGCGGGAGCGGCCGTGCCTCTCCGCCGCCCGCGTTGCCGAACAGCACGATGCGGCCGCCGGGGGCGGTGATCGCCAGGTCGAGGTCGAGCATGGTGGTGCCCAGAGGGTCCAGGACGACGTCCACGCCGCCGCCGGCGGCCGCGCGTACCGCTTCGGCAAGGTCGCCGCCGCGGGCGACGACCGTGTCGTAGCCGCTCGCGCGGACCGCTGCGGTCTTGTCGGGCCGGCCGACGGTGCCGATGAGACGGCCGCCGCCGAGGGCAGGGACGAGCCGCGCCACGGCGGAGCCCACTCCCCCGCCGGCGGAGTGCACGAGCACGGTCTCTCCCGGTCCGAACTTCGCGGCGTCGGTGAGCAGCAGCAGCGCGGTCGCGAGCATCAGCGGGGCGGCGGCGGCGGCCGGTAGGCCGACCTCGTCCGGCACCGGCGCGGTGAGGGCCGCCCGGGCCGGTGCCACCTCGGCGAGCCCGCCGCGGTCGGTGAAGGCCGCCACTCGTTGCCCCGGCACGAGCCCTTCGACGCCCTCGCCCACTTCCCGCACGATGCCTGCGACCTCCTTGCCCGGCACGTACGGCCAGGATGTCGCGTAGCCGGGGTCGCCGCGGCGGGCCATGACGTCGATGAAGTTGATGCCGGCGTGGGTGACGTCGATGGTCACCTCTCCGGCGCCGGGGCGGGGGGTGGGCAGGTCGCGGACCTCGGTGCGGTCGGAGGTCTGTGAGGGGGCGGTCATGACGAGGGCGCGCATGGCGGCCGTCCTTCCGATTTTCGATGTTCGTCGTACAACGAAAGTCGTACCACAGTTGTACGATGTTTGTCGAAAGAGAGGTTCGAGATGCCCCGATCACAGCGACGCCGCGCGACTCTGGTCCACCCCGAGACCGGCGAGATCGACCTGCTCGACGTCCTGCACGCCCTGTCCGACCCCACGCGGATGACCATCGTGCGGACGCTGCGTGCCGATCCCGAGCGGGCCTGCGGCACCTTCCCTGTGGACGTCGCGCCCTCCACCCTGACCCACCACTTCCGCGTGCTGCGGGAGGCCGGGGTGATCCGCCAGCGGGAGGACGGCAACCGCCGCTGGACCACACTGCGCCTGGGCGACCTCGACGCCCGCTTCCCCGGCGTGCTGGACGCGGTCGTCACCGCCTACGAGCGGGACCTGGACCCCGCCTCGGTGTGAGGCCGGTGGAACGTCAGGGCAGCAGCCCGACGAACATCGTGCGGTGGAGGATCTCGACGTGGCGGCGGGCCACTTCGGCCGCTTTCAGCGCCTCGCGCGCGGCCAGGGCGGCGACGAGTTCGGCGTGCTCGCGGTTCGACTCGCGCAGGTACTTCAGGGGGTACGGCAGGTAGTAGCCGTAGAGCTCCCGCACGACTGCGCCGTACTGGTCGGCGGCCGAGCGCAGCCCGGTGGCCTGCGCGAGGAGCAGGTGGAAGCGTTCGTCGCTTGTGTGGAACTCCGCCCAGCTCGGCGCGTCCTCCATGGCTGCCACCAGTGACCGTAGTTCGTCGAGCAGGCCCTGGCCGATGTTCGCCGCGGCGAGGTGCGCGATGCCGCATTCCAGGACGAGCCGCTGGTCGATGAGGCGGTGCACCTCGCCGGCGGCGGCCTGGTAGGCCTCGATCTCGCGGACCCGGCCGGCGGCGGGACGTTCGGCGACCAGTGTGCCGCCGGCACGGCCGCGCCGCCGTTCGAGGACGCCCTCCTCGCACAGCGAGATCAGCGCGCGCCTGGCGGTGATCTCTCCGACGTCCAGGGCCTTGGCGATCTCGGCGCTGGGCGGCAGCCGCTCCCCCGGCTTGAGCAGGCCGAGGTCGACCGCCATGGCGATGCGGGCGCGGACGGTGTCGAGCGCGGTGAGCCGCCGGATGCCCGCGAGGGCGGGGGCTCCCAGCGCGGCCATGGACCTGCCTGGCGTCATGCCCACACCGTACTGCCCGGCATGTCCGGAGGCGTCGCACTGTTGAATTAACTGCTCATAATGAGCTATTTTTTCAGCTCTCGGCCGGAAAGAAGCAGGTGAAACCGTGTCCCGACCTCTCCCGATCGCACTCGCGCAGGCCGTGCCCCACCCGGTCGACGTGCCGCTGACGCGTTTCACGGCGGAGGTCGAGGAGCTGGCCGGACGGTTCCCGCAGGCGCGGTTCGTCGTGTTCCCCGAGATGCACCTGCACGGCGGCGACGCCACCGGACAGCGGCGGGAGGAGCAGCTCGCGGCGTCGGCGGAACCGCTCGACGGCCCGCGGTCCAGGGCGCTGGCCGAACTGGCGGGCGACCTGAAGATCTGGCTGCTGCCGGGAAGCGTGTGCGAGCGCGGCGCCGACGCGAGCCTGTACAACACCGCCGTCGCGTACTCCCCCGAGGGGCGGCTGGCCGCCTGGTACCGCAAGATCTTCCCCTGGCGTCCCTACGAGCCGTACCGGCCGGGCGACCGCTTCGTGGTCTTCGACCTGCCCGGCACCGGCCGGGTCGGCTTCGCCATCTGCTACGACGCCTGGTTCCCCGAGGTGGCCCGCCACCTGGCCTGGATGGGCGCCGAGGTCATCGTGAACCCCGTCATGACCACGACCGCCGACCGGGCCCAGGAACTGGTGCTGGCCCGCGCCAACGCCATCGTCAACCAGGTGTACGTCGTGAGCGTGAACACCGCCGCGCCGGCCGGCACCGGGCGCAGCCTCGTCGTCGACCCCGAGGGCCGCGTCCGCGCCGAGGCCGGGGAGGCGGCGACCGTGCTCACCGACGTGCTCGACCTGGACGACGTCACCCGTGTGCGCACCTGCGGCACCGCCGGTCTCAACCGCATGTGGTCGCAGTTCACCGCCGCCGACCGTCCCGTCGAGCTGCCGCTGTACGGCGGGCGCATCGACCCCGCGACCTGGGCCCCGGACCCGGGCCGCGCGTCAGGCTGAATCACCCCGGCAGCGGCCGCGGACGCGGCCCGCGCCACCGATCTCCCGGAGGGAACCGCCAATGCAAACCGACCAACCCGCTCTCCGGCGCGCCCTCACGCTGAGGTCGGTCGTGCTGTTCGGGCTGGCGTACATGTGCCCGCTGATCGTCCTCGGCATCTTCGGAGTGGTGGCCGAGACGACGGCGGGCGCCACCGCCGCCGCGTACGCCCTGGCCCTGGTGGCCATGCTGTTCACCGCGCTGAGCTACGGGAAGATGGCGGCGGCCTACCCGATGGCCGGGTCGGCCTACACCTACGTCCGCCGCACCATCGACTCCCGCGCCGGTTTCCTGGTCGGCTGGGCGGTGCTGCTGGACTACTTCTTCCTGCCCATGGTGATCTGGCTGATCGGCGCCGCCTACCTGTCGGCGCGGTTCCCCGGCGTGCCCGGGTGGGTGTGGATCGTCGGCTTCATCGCGGTCACCACGGCGCTGAACCTGCTCGGCATCAAGGTGGCCGACAAGGCCAACACGCTGCTGATGCTGTTCCAGCTCCTCGTGCTCGTGATCTTCGTCCTGCTGTCGGTGAGCCATCTCGCGGGCGGGCACGGGGCGGGCGCGCTGTTCGACGCGGCGCCGTTCGCCAACTCCGCCCCGGGCGTACCCGCGGTCGCGGCGGGGGCGGCGATCGCCGCGTACTCGTTCCTGGGGTTCGACGCGGTGACCACGCTGACGGAGGAGACGGTGGAGCCGACGAAGACGATCCCCAGGGCGATCCTGCTGGTCGCGCTGATCGGCGGCGCGATCTTCGTCCTCGTCTCGTACACCACCCAGCTCGTGCACCCGGGCGGGCACTTCCACGACGTCTCGTCGGCGGCCTTCGAGATCGCGAAGACGATCGGTGGTGACCTGTTCGGGTCGGTCTTCCTCGCGGGCCTGGTCATCGCGCAGTTCGCCTCCGGCCTCGCCGCCCAGGCCAGCACCTCGCGCCTGCTGTACGCGATGGGCCGGGACTCGGTGCTGCCGCGCCGGATCTTCGGCTACATCCATCCGAGATACCGCACGCCGGCGTTGGGCATCCTGCTGACCGGCGCGGTCGGCCTGGTGGCGCTGCGGCTGGACGTGGCCACTTCCACGTCGTTCATCAACTTCGGCGCCTTCACCGCGTTCACCTTCGTGAACCTCAGCGTGATCGCCCTGTACGTGCGGGAGCGCCGCGCGGGGAACCGCCCCCGCCTGGCCGGGTACGTCGTGGCGCCGGCCGTCGGCGCGGCCGTGGACGTATGGCTGCTCACCCAGCTGGACCGCCACGCCCTGACCCTCGGCGTCGTCTGGCTGGTCCTCGGCCTCGCCTACCTGGCCTACCTCACCCGCATGTTCCGCCTCCCCCCACCCGAACTCGGCTTCACCGAGGAAGCCCCGGAACAGGCCCGCCACTGACGGCGTTTGGCAGCAGCGATTGCGCCGGGCCGCTCACCGTCACATCGGCCTGCCCGGTTCCAGGCCGCCACCCGGCCCCCTCGGGCCGTCTTTCGACGAACCGAGCATCCGCGCCGTCGGTGGTGTCGGTGGCCGGCCGCGGATCACGAGCGACGCCGGAATCGTGTCCCAGTAGTGTGGCTTCGCATGACCGACTCCGGGATCGAGATCACCGCCGACCTGGTCCATGACCTGTTGCAGGAGCAGCATCCGGACCTCGCAGGACTGACCATCGGGGAAGTAGCGGGCGGGTGGGGCAACCAAATGTGGCGCCTTGGGGACGACCTGGCCGTGCGCATGCCGCGTACAGAGGGTGCCCCGGACCTCCTGCGCAAGGAGTGCCGGTGGCTGCCCGTCCTGGCTCCGCGCCTGCCGCTTCCGGTCCCCACCCCCGTACGGATCGGTGAACCGTCCGCGCGCTTCCCCAAGCCCTGGACCGTCATGACGTGGGTCCCGGGCGAGCCACTGGACCACGCCTCCATCAGCCGCGGCGACCACGCCTCCGACACGTTGGCGGCCTTCCTCACCGCGCTCCACGTGGAGGCACCCGAAGACGCGCCGATCAGTGAGGACCGCGGCGACCATCCCAAAAAGTGCACGGACGGCTTTGACCACTTCTTCCGCGCCGTCGTCCCCGGCGACCTCGCTGACGATGTCCGCGCCGTCTGGGATGACGCCGTCGCGGCGCCCGAGTGGGAGGGCCCGCCGCTCTGGGTGCACGGCGACCTTCACCCCGCGAACGTCGTCGTCTCGGACGGCACCCTCTCCGGCGTGATCGACTTCGATGCCGTGTTCGCCGGTGATCCGGCGTGGGATCTCGCCGCCGCATGGGTCATCCTTCCCGCTGGCTGCGCCTCACGCTTCTTCGGCGCATACGGTCAGGCAGACGAGGGGACCATCCGGCGGGCCCGGGGGCTGGCCGCCCTGAAGAGCCTGTTCCTCATGCTGATGGGCCAGAACGGCGACCGGGGCCTTCCCGGCGGCAAACCGGCATGGGGACCCGCAGGCCGGGCCGCACTCGATCGTGTTGTGCACGGCGGTCCGCTATAGGAGTCCAGGCAGGAGCCGCGACTTGACCGGATGCCGGCAGGTCCTTCAGCGCAGCGTCGGGGACGCTGCCGTCGAGGGGTCGGTTCGGGCGGGGTGGTGGTGTGGGAGTGCCTTTCCTGGTTTGGAAAGGCACTCCCGCAGGCCGTCGGTGGCCTTATTCACTCATGTGTCACCGGTGTACGCGGCGCCACCAGTGGCGGCCTCGCCATCCCACGCGGCCGATGCCGTACAGCGCACCGGACAGGCCGCCGATCGCGCTGTTCTCCCAGTACGCCCTGGCGCAGCCGCTCAGGGTGCGCCTGCGGAGACAGCTGTAGGTGCCGAAGCCCACGCCGACGATGAAGGATCCCCGGCTGACCCAGCGCCGGCCGCTGCTCGCCCACCGGTGGACGAAACCGCCCAGGCCCCTGCGGGTGTTCCAGCCGTACCGGAACGCCCGGTAGTGGACCTTGGCGCGGCGCCAGACGTGCTTGGCCTTGTGGCGGAGCTTGCGGCACCAGCCGCAGCCCCACTTGCCGTCCAGGTCGGTGCAGTTGACCGGGTCCCCCGAGCAGTACTCGTAGGCGTTGGCGCTGCCGCCCGGCACCGGGTCCAGCTGCAGGAACCGGCCCAGTGAGGGGTTGTAGAGCCGCACGCCCATGAGCATCGTGCCGTCCAGGGTGTCGGCGGCGCGCTGTTCGCCGCCCAGCCAGCCGTACCTGCGGGCCGGGCCGCGCGTCACCCCGTACTCGTCGGCGTCGACGACGGTGGCGGTCTGGGTGCCGAGGGTGTACTCGGTGCCGACGTCGCCGTGCAGGGTGGTCAGTTGCAGGCGGACGTCGCCGTTCGCGCCGGTGATGGCCGCCAGGTCGCCGTCGAAGCCGGAGACGTTCCTCAGCACCGTGCCGCCGGGTTCGGTGCTCCAGCGCGGCGAGTCGCCGTCGGAGCCGTAGTGGTTCACGGCGGTGCCCGCCGTGGTGGTGGTGGATCTGAACCGGTCGGCCGGGTCCAGCGCCCAGGTCATCGTCTGGCCGCCGGTGGTCTGCCGGCGGGCCAGGTCGTTGACGTGGTAGTCGAACGTCGTCCCGCCGGGCAGGGCGGTGGTGCGGCCGAGCGCGTCGTAGCGGTAGCCGTCGCCCACCAGCCGGTCGGCGGAGTCGTAGGCGTAGGAGGTGATGGCGGCCGCGGCGTCGTCGGCTTGCGGGCAGGTGTCCGTCTGGGACTGGGTGGCAAGGCGGGTCCGGTTGGAGTCGGCGTCGAAGGTGTAGCGGCGCAGCGTGCACGTGCCGCCCGCCGACTCCTTGGCGGAGGTGAGGCGGCCTGCCTTGTCGTAGCCGTAGGCCCGCTCGTACCCGGCGTCGCCGCGCGCGTCGGTGGTCCACTGGCCGTGTACCGATTCGGTGAGCTGTTCGCTCAGGATGGGCTGGTCCAGTCCGTCCTTGGTGTAGACGCGGGAGATGTCGGCGCCGGTCTCGTCGTCGGTGACGGTCAGGTGCACTCCCCCGGGCAGGTCGCCGGTGGTGAACTCGCCGTCGGCGTCGTATCGGGCGGTGAACGTTCCCGCCGCCGAGTCGGTCATCGTCACCGCCAGGCCGCGTGGTTCGGTGGCGATGTCGTAGCCGTAGGTGAGGGTGGAGGGGGCGGAGTCGGTCACCTTGGTGGTCCGGTCGAGCAGGTCGTACTCGGTCCTGGTCTCCCCGCCGTCGGCGTCGGTGTAGGAGATGCGCCGGCCGAGCCGGTCGTGGGCGATGACGATCCGCTCGGTGACGTTGCCTGAGGCGTCCAGGCGCTGCTGTTCGGCCACTTCGCCGGAGTCGGGTGCGTACACCGTGGCCGCGGTGCCCGGTGCCTCGCCGGTGCCGCCGGTGATCCACTGGCGGATCTGGCGTCCTGCCTGGTCGTAGGCGGTGTTGGTGACGCGGGTGATGCCGTTGGCGGTCTCGGAGACCGTCAGTGGGTTGCCGTAGCGGTCGTAGGTGGTGATGGCGGTGGGCAGTTCGTCGGGGTTGTCACCGCCTCCGGTGATCTTCCCGGCGGGTGCCGTCCGGCATACCAGTCCTGCCCACGCCGGTTTGCCGCCGCACGGCGCGCTGCCGGAGGCGGTGTAGTACGTGGTGATGGTGGTGGCCGCGTCGTTGCCCTTGGGCAGCACGGTCTTGACGGGGTTGCCGTCGCCGTCGTAGGAGGTGGCGGTCACCAGGTTCAGGCCGCCGGGGTCCTTGACGGTCTTGAGGGGCTTGCCGAGTGTCCAGTCGTACTCGGTGGTGGTCGCCCGCGTGTCGCGGTCTTCGCCGGTGAGCAGGTGCGCGCTCACCTCGGTCCTGGTCACCAGGTCCTTGGTGGGGGCGTCGCCGGGGCGTCCCTGGTCGTAGGTGTTGACGGTGTGTTCCCTGGCGGGGGTGTCCTGGTCGCCCGCTGCCACGACGTGCAGCGGGCCGAGGGTCTCCAGTTCCCGGGTGCCGTCGTCGTTGTAGGTCGAGCGCTTGGACAGCAGTTCGGCGCGTTCGGCGGTCGGCAGCCCGGAGATGCCGAGCTCGGCCAGGCGCGGGGAGGTGCCGAGGGCCAGTTCGCGGTTGCTCGCCGTCAGTTCGCGGACGATGTTGCCGAACTTGTCGTGTTCGGTGGCCGACAGGTGGCCGCCGGGGGTGAGCTGGTCGACCTGCCGTCCGTTGGCGTCGAGGTAGGTGACGGTGGCTCTGGTCCAGGAGTGGCCGTCGGGGATCTGGTCGCCGGGGAAGACGGCGGTGGCGTCGGTGGGGTTGTCGTGCTGTCCCCAGGTCGCGGTGTGCTGCGGCCGCAGGTCGGCCGGTCCGCCGGTGGCCTTGTCCAGCGGCACGTTGTAGACGATGGAGGTGCGGTTCTCGCCGTCGGTCTGGTCGGCGGTGCCCGGCTTGAGGGCTTGTCTGGCCGCGCTGGTCAGCCTGCCGTCGGTGTCGTAGGCGAAGCTCCATGGGAGCTGTCCGGGCGGGGTGAGCGAGGTGAGGCGGTTGCCGGTGTCGTAGCCGTAGGTCGTTTTGAGCGGCGGTGTGATGCGCGGGTCCCAGGACTGGGTGAGGCGGCCGGCGCTGTCGTAGGCGTACTGGGCGACGGCCACGGGGGTGCCGGAGTCGTGGAAGAGCACCTGCTTGACGCGGCCGGTGTAGTCGCCGCCGCCGGTCTGTGTGGCGTAGAGGAGTTCCAGCACGCGGCAGCCGGGCTTGGGTGAGGGCAGCGCGCAGTCCGCACCGGGGTCGGACACCGCGCTGGTGGGTGCGATGACGGCCTTGAGCCGCTGGGCGCCGCCGGCGGCCTCGTAGACGTAGCGGGTGATGTTGTTCGCGCCGGGCGGGGTGGTCGTGGCCGGCAGGTAGGAGGTGGCGCCGGCGGGCTTGGTGAACGTGGTGACCACGCCGTCGGCGTCCTTGAGGGTGTAGGAGCCGGTCAGCGTCAGGTCTTCGGCGCCTTCCTCCGGCTTCCAGCCGTCGCGGGTCTTGGTGAACTGGATGGGGGTGCCGTCCACCAGGGTGACCTCGACGGAGCTGGCGGAGGTTTCGCGTAGCGCCGCGTATTCGGAGTCGGCGACGTCCGACACGCCGCCGGCCGACCATTCGGGGCCGAACGGGGACGCCTGGGATGCGATCTTGGCGCCGGCCTTGGGGTCGCGTGAGGAGATCGTCCTGGACAGTGCCAGGCCGAACAGCTCGGCCTCGCTCTCCTCCACGCGGAAGTCACCGGTCAGCAGGTTGACGCTGCCCGGTCCCACGTTCTGTGTCTCGGCCCCTGAGGCCTGCCGATCCGCTACCACGTCGGCGGCGGGCGTGCTCGCCGAGTCCGAGGGGTTGGCGAACACGGCGCGGACCTGGACGGCGCCGTCGCCGCCGAGCTGGTCGACCAGGTTCCAGGTCAGCCCCGACACGGTCGCGGTGCCGTCGGCGACGGTCGCCGCGACGGGCCAGCCCGTCAGCGGCTTGCCGTCGGTGCCGAGCACCTGCGCGGCGGGGATGTCGGCCCAGTCGTCGGTCTGGGCGCGCCGCCACTGGAAGGTCACCCGGTCGTACTCGCCGCGGCCGGTCGCGGCCAGTTCGGTACGGCGGGCGGTGCGTGTGCCGTCGGCCGGCGCGGCCAGTGCGCCCGCCCCGACGTTGAAGCGGTACGTGACGGCCTCCGAGGCGTTGCCCGCGCGGTCCAGGGCGTAGGCCGTGAGCGTGTGCGGTCCCGCGGCCTGCGGGGTCACCGTGAGGGTGACGGCCGCGCCGGTCGTGGCCGCCGTGGCCGTGTCACCGTCGTCGAGCCGGTAGGCGATCTTGGCGACGTCGATGTCGGCCGGCGTGGCGGTGAAGGAGGCCGGTTCGCCGGCGTCGCCGTGCCATCCGGTGTCGGGGTGGGAGCCGCTGGTCAGCTTGGGGACGGGCGGCCGGGTGGTGTCGACGGTGAACTGCCGGGACTGGGACTGCTTGGAGTCCAGTGAGCCGTCGTTGGTCCAGCCCTTGAGCGTGTAGGTGTGGCCGTTGACCAGCTTGCCGGCCGGTGTGGCGGCGTCCGAGAAGCCGCCGGAGGCCACGTACGCGCCGTACAGGCCGGTGATGATCGCGGTGCTGCCGTCGTACACCTCGAACTTGCCGCGTACGTTGCCGCCGTCGGCGTCGCCGACGTGGGCGTACAGCCGGGGTGTCAGCGTGTTGGTGTGGAGGGCGCCGCTCGTCTCGCTGTTCGGGCTGGTCCAGACGGACAGCGGTGTGCTCGGGTAGGAGTTGTACGTCACTGAGATGTACGGCGGGTGCGAAGCCGCGTTGCCGGAGTTGAACCGTTTCCATCCGTATGGGTCGGATTCGTCTGTGGCGCGCAGTCCCATGCCGGACTTGGCCCAGCCCTTGTCGGCCCAGTACTGGGCCAGCGAGGTGACGTTGGCGGTGACCCAGCCGTCGGCGCAGCCGGAGCCGTAGCCCTTGGTCTGGCTGGAGGTGGCGTACCTGGCGGCCATGGCGGGGCCGGGGTAGCGGCTGGAGGTGGAGGCCTGGTCGGCGCTCCACACCTCCCAGTTCTTGGCGGTGCACGACCAGGAGTGGAAGTTCCACAGGTTGAGCGTTGCGGAGAGGATCTTCCGTCCGGCCAGGCCGGAGGTGTTCCAGGTGATGAACGACTTGGCGATCTGCCCGCTGCCGTTGTTGCCGATCTTGAGTTCGGTGGAGGCGGACTCGTCGGTGTTGTAGCCCTGCTGTACGAAGGTGTCGAACACCTCGCCCACGTTGAGCGAGGGGTCGACGGTGACCGGGTAGGCGGTGGCGGGGTCGTTCAGGAAGGCCGGGTCGGGTGTGAGGACCAGGTCCTTGCCCGACACCTCCATCTTCACCGGCGCGCGATGGGTGTGCTCGCCGGATGACCGGTCCAGGCGCGCGTCCCACATCACGGGCGCGGGCACGGTCGCGGCGACCTTGCCGCGCCTGTCCACCAGTTCGGCGCCGCCGTCCTTGGCCTGGCGGGGTGTGAGCCCGGGGGCCTCCAGGCGGAGCCGGTAGGACAGCGGGGTGGCGGGCCGCTGCTTGAGCAGCAGGAACTGCTCGGCGCCCGTCCTGGTCGCGGTGACCGTCAGGTCGGCGCCGGGCAGCGCGCCGGGGTAGGTGACGCTCTGGCCCGACACCTGCGGGGACGGGAGCGCGCCGGGCCAGCGCAGGGTGACGCGGGCGTCCCCGGCGGCCACGCTGATCAGGTCGGTTCCGGCCGCGGCGGCCTGCCTGGCGTCCCCGGAGCGCCCGCCGATGCGCAGTGCCCTGCCGTGCGACCTGGGCGTGACCGTGCCGTCGCCGGCCGCGGTGAGCGCGAGATCGACGGGTTTCCACCCGGCGCCGTCGCGCACCCTGACCGGCCCGGCGAACATCTCTTCGGTGAGGGAGCCGTCGGGGTTGGCGTAGGTGGAGGAGGTCTCGGTCCGTGCCGATTCGATCTCGATCCGCTTGCCGGTGAGCCGGGCGGTGAGCCTGGCCGAGCTCTCATCGGGCGCGCTGGGCCCGGCCGGAGCGGTGGAGGGGTCGGGCCGGAGGGCCGCCGGTGGGGGTTGGGGGGTGGGGGTGTCTGCGTTCGCCGTGGGGATGTCCGCGACGGTCACGGCCAGTCCTACGGACAGCACAGCGGCGATGGCCCGGTCCGCCGGGGTCGTCCGGCGGACGCGGGCGCGGTTCGATGCCACTCTTCGGTCTCCGATTCGCGCACCTCTGGGAGAGGTATGATCATCGTTGCGGCCTGATCGTAAAAGGCGTGATCAACTTGGGGAACAGGCGGCGAAGACCGTTAACCTGCCTGCCGGTTCGCGTTCATGTCCGGTAGCGGGTTGAGCAGTCGCCGCGACGGCCGGTGACGGGCCGGCCCCCTGCCTGGGACGCGCCCGGCGGCTTGCCCGTCGGGGCGGCCGGTGACGTTCGCCGCGCATCCTGATCCTGTGACGTATGCCGTTAGCCTCGGTCGCATGGTGTTCGACTCCGTTCATTTCGATCTCCAGCCCTATGCCGGTTTCGACATGGATCGATACGTGCGGCGGACCCGTTGCAGCTGGGAGGACCTCGGCTGGCAGTCCTTGCTCGCGCAACGCTTCGACCACGTCCCGCAGGTGGAGGACATGGAGTTGCCGGCCGCGGCGGACGTGCACCTGATACTGCCGGTAGGGGGCCGGGCCGTGATGGAGACGCGGGTCGGTGGTCGGTGGAGCCGCCACACCTGGGTGCCGGGGCGGCTCGAACTGCGCGTCCCGGACCGGGCCGCCCTGCGCCGCTATCGCGCGGACGGCCCGTTGCGCAGCGTGCAGGTCCATATCCCGCGCGGCACCGTCGAGCGGACCGCCGAACAGCTGGGTGGCCGGGCGGTCGACTACGCCGGCATGGCGGCGTCCGTGGCCGCCGGCGACCCGCTGGTGGAGGAGGCCGTCCGCGCGGTGGGCTCGGCGGAGGAGGCCGGCGACCTGTACGCCGAGTCCGCGGCCGCCTTCCTGGCCGTGCACCTGCTCACCCGCCATTCCCGGGCACCCGGTGAACGGCTGCCGGTGCGGGAGGACGCACGCGTCCGCGCGGCGATCGCCCTCATGCGTGACCGGCTGGCGGGGCCGCTCAGCCTGGCCGACATCGCCGAGGAGGTGTATCTCAGCGTCTATCACCTTGTTCGCGTGTTCAAAAGAGCGACCGGGGAGACGCCCCACCGGTTTCTCATGCGATTACGGATCGAGAAGGCGCAACGTCTGCTGCGGGACACCGACCTGCCGGTCGCCCAGATCGCGCCGCTGTGCGGTTTCGCCGGTCCCGGTGCTCTGTCGACGGCCTTCCTGCGGCACACCGGCGTCCGTCCCTCGGCGTATCGCAATTCCTGACCGCTCTTCCGGCAATTGCAGGCATGGATCCGGGAGGTGGGTCGTTTCTAGGGTTTCGCCCATGTCTGTGAACACGGCGAACCCGCCTGAGATCGAGTCCTTTCCCATCCGCGTTCCTGATCGCGACCTGGCGGACCTGCGGGCTCGCCTCGACGGGGTCCGGCTTCCGGAGCCGGAAACGGTGCCGGACGCCTCGCAGGGTATCGAGCTGGATCGGCTGAGGCTGCTGCTGGACACCTGGCGGCAGCACGACTGGCGGGCCAGGGAGGAGCAGTGGAACCGGATTCCGCATTACCGGGTGCGCCTCGACGGCCTGCGGATCGCGTTCTGGCACGTGCGCTCCCCCGAGCCCGCAGCGCTCCCCTTGGTGCTGACCCATGGCTGGCCGGGCTCGGTGCTGGAGTTCGAGGACGTCCTCGGGCCGCTCACCGATCCGGTCGCGCACGGCGGTTCCGCCAGTGACGCCTTCCACGTCGTCGTCCCGGCCCTGCCGGGGTTCGGGTTCAGCGATCGTCCGCGTGAGCGCGGCTGGAACCCCGCCCGCACGGCGCGGGCGTGGGCGGAGTTGATGAGCGTGCTCGGGTACGAGCGGTTCGGCGCGCACGGCGGGGACTGGGGTGCGTTCGTCAGCACGGAACTGGCGCGCCTGGTGCCCGAGCGCGTCGCCGGCCTGCACCTGACGATGCCGATCGCCTCTCCCCTGCCGGGCGACCGGATCTCACCGGACCCGGCGGAGCGGCGCATGCTGGAGCGGCGTGATGTGCATCTGGCGGACGGATACGGCTTCGGGATGATCATGAGTACCCGTCCGCAGACGCTCGGCTACTCCCTGCTGGACTCGCCTGCCGGTCTGGCGGCGTGGCTGGGTGAGAAGTTCGCCGCCTACTCCGACACCCGGCCGGAGGCCGGCGGCGGGGTGAGTGTGTCGCGGCAGGTGGACGACATCGCCCTGTACTGGCTGACCGGGACGGGTGCCTCCAGTGCCCGCTGGTACTGGGAGGCCATGCGGTGGGTACCGCGCAGCGCCGAGGAGGAGAACGCGCAGCCGGTGACGGTGCCCACCGCCTGTTCGCTGTTCCCGGCCGAGCCGTGGCCGACCGCGCGGCGCTGGGCCGAGCGCCGCTACCACGACCTGCGGTCATGGCACGAGCTGGACCGTGGTGGCCACTTCCCCGGCCTGGAACAGCCGGATCTGCTGATCTCCGAGATCAGGGCGGCTTTCCGTCACGCACGTCATGATCGTGGTGATCTCGAAGGGTGAGCGTTCCTCCTCCCTGTTCTCCGGTGGAAGCGGGTTCGGCCGCGTCGGGGCCGGACGGGTCTTCTGGTTCGTCGAGGGCTGATCGGGTCGGTAGCGGCGTCGCCTGAGCGTGGCGGGCCGGAGTGCGGCTCATCGGCGGCCGCTACGAAGTACCCGCACCCACGGGTCTCCAGTTCGTCCATGCCTATGGGTTATCGATGATTGTCGGATCGGTCTTGGACACCGGCGGCGCGCACCATCAAGAATCGACGTGTGATCCCCCATGCGATGTTCGCTTCCTTTGATCGGTGCTGCCTGACGCCGGGCTCGGCCGATGTCTGGCGGATATCGAACGGGCCGTGCGCGGCGCCGGTTGCGCGCGGTCGGCCCGGGCGATGATTCCTCGCGGGTCCTTCCGCCGCCGGCGGGAGACGAGGCGGCGGTGCCGCCCCCTGCGGCCACAGCCGTGTCCGGTCTTTCCACGAACAGTTTCAGTCAGAGAACGGGTCATCATGCGCATGGCAGTACTCGGCGCGTCCGGGCGGGTCGGCCGCCTGCTCGTCGATCAGGCACTTGAGCGGGGTCACCAGGTCGTGGCCCTGGTCCGCGATCCGGAGCGGGCCGGCGTGCCCGTCTCGCGGCGGGCCGACGTCCGGCAGGCGGACGTCTTCTCCCCTCGGACCTTCCCTGACCTCGCCGACGTCGAGGTGGTCGTCTCGGCCATCGGTGTCGGCAAGGGCGACGGTCCGGGCGCGCTGGTCGCGGGGGCCAGGTTGCTCGCCGCGGCGAACATCCGCACCGTGTGGCTCGGTGCGCTGGGGTCGGGCCCGTCGCAACGCGCGGGCGGGCTGATCTACCAGGTGGTGATGCGGATGTTCGTCGGCGCGGAACTGGCCGAGAAGGCGGAGGCCGACCAGGTCGCCCTGGGCGCCGGCGCCACGGTGTTCCACGCGCCGGATCTGAAGGACGGGCCCCTCAGCCCCGGGCGCCGCCTGGTACGGCTCGCCGACCTGCGGCGTCCGCTGCTGCCGCCCCGGATGTCCCGCGCCTCCGTGGCCGCGCTCATGCTGGAGGAGGCGGAGAAGGGCGACCACGGGGGCGAGATAGTCGTACCGCTCGACTGATCGCCGGCGGGGGTTCCGGCCGTGGTGCGGTGGTCATGTGGTCCTGTCCTGGAGGTGGTGGGGTCAGCGCCCGGTCGCGCCGTCCGCGGGTCGGCGGCCGGTGGGCGGGCCGCGTACAGGTCGTCCCAGAACCTGACCGCGTCGGTGGTGCTCACAAGGCGCTCCTTCTGTCGGTGTGCGCCCAGTGTCGCCAGGCGTGCCGTGATCTGGCACGCAATCTTGCGGTTCTGGCAAGATGGCCGCGTGGATCGCGCGACGGACGACGAGGTACTCGACGCGGTGGGGCCGCGGCTTCGCGCGCTGCGCCGTGACCGCGGCATCACCCTGGCCGACCTGGCGGCCAGGACCGGCGTGTCGGAGAGCACCCTGTCCCGGCTGGAGAGCGGGCAGCGCCGGGTGACCCTGGAGTTGCTGCTGCCGCTGGCCCGTACCTACGACGTCCCACTGGACGATCTCGTCGGCGCCCCGCGCACCGGTGACCCCCGGATACACCTCAAGCCGATCGAGCGGTTCGGGATGACCTTCGTGCCGCTGTCCCGGCGGCCGGGCGGGGCGCACGCCTTCAAGATGATCATCCCTGCCCGGCCGGAACCACTCCAGCCGGCCCCGCAGACGCACGAAGGCTTCGAATGGCTGTATGTGCTCAACGGCCGCCTGCGGCTGGTGGTCGGCGAGCGTGACCTGACGTTGCCGCCCGGTGAGGCGGCCGAGTTCGACACCTCCGTGCCGCACTGGCTGGGCAGCGCCGACGGCGGCGTGGTCGAGCTTCTCATCCTGTTCGGCCTGCAAGGGGTGCGTTCGCACCTGCGCGCCGGCCCCCACCGGACCTCTCACGGCGGGGGTGGGGGGTGAACGCGGCCGACCGGGGCCTTCCCGGTTCGGCGGGTCAGGAGAGCGGCGGGCCGACGGCTTCCCGCAGGGCGTCGGTCCACGGCAGCCAGCGCGGGTCGGCGCCGCGCGCGGGGTTCCAGCTCATCTCGGTGCACCAGTAGGCGACGGCCGTGCCGGTGCGCGGCTGGGCGAAGGCCAGGCGTCCCCCGGCTCCGGCGTGGCCGAAGGAGCCTTCGCCGAGCATCGGAAGGCCGGGGCGGGGCAGCTCGTAGCCGAGTCCGAAGCGGGAGGCCTCCGTGCCGGGCAGGCGGTCGAACGGCGGCGGGGCGGGCAGCCGGTCGGTCTGCGGGGTGCTCGCCCGTGCCGCGGTGTCGCCGTCGAGCAGGCGGACCCCGTCGACCTCGCCGATCGTGGCCGCGTACATGCGGGCGAGTGAGCGGGCGTTGGCGATGCCGCCCGCGGCCGGGATCTCGGCGGCATGGGCCTCGCGCCGGTTGAAGCCCTCGGCCGCGGCGCCGCGGAAGGTCGCGGCGGTGGCGCGTACCAGCCGGTCGGCCGGCTCGAGGCCCAGCCCGGTGAGCAGCGCGAGCACCTGTTCCTCGCCCGGCTGTGGCTGCGGGGAGAACTGCGGGACGAAGCGGTGCTCCTGGGAGGCGGGCAGGCCGATCCACAGGTCCAGGGCGAGCGGGCCGGCGACCAGGTCGGCCAGGACGGCGCCCACGGTCTTTCCGGTGGCGCGGCGGATGACCTCCCCGACGAGGTAGCCGTAGGTGAGGGTGTGGTACATCATGGCCGTTCCCGGCTCCCACAGAGGGGTCATCGCCTCCAGGGCGGCCACGCAGGCGTCCCAGTCCAGGAGTTCCTCCGGGCCGATCGGTGCCCGCGGGTCGAATCCGGAGAGGCCGGCCCGGTGGGACAGCAGGTCCGACACGGTGATCCGGGCCTTGCCCGCGGCCGCGAACTCCGGCCAGTGGTCGGTGACGGGGGCGTCCAGGTCGAGGACGCCGCGCTGGGACAGCAGGTGGGCGCAGGTGGCGACGGCTCCCTTGGTGACCGACATGACGATGCCCAGGGAGTCGCCCGTGACGGGGTGGCCGCCGATCGGGTCGCCGCCCGCCCACAGGTCGACCACCAGGTGTCCGTCCTGGTAGACGGCGAGCTGGGCGGCGCCCGTGTCGCCGTGCCGTCCGCGTGCGAAGGCCGCGCGGACGGCCTCGAAGCCACCGGCGGTGCTGCCGTGGACCTCGGTCATGCGGTGCCTCCTGTCGCGGGGGTGTCCGGTGGTGTCGTCCCGGAGGGGTCGTCAGGGGCGGAGGTCCGGCGGGCCGCTGCGACGAGTTCGGCGACGACGTCGGGGGTCAGCCCGATGCCGAAGGTGGAGAACTTGGCCAGCGGGATCCCCAGGGCGAGCTCGACCAGCGGCGAACGGCCGCCGGAGGCGCCGAGCAGGCCGGTGACCCGCCGCATCCGGTCGCCGAGCAGCCGGGCGCCGACGGGGTGGGCCAGCCACTCCCCCAGCGTGGACATCGGCCCGAGTTCGTCGTCCTGGCCGTCGCCGGTGGTGGTGACCTCGGCCCTGAGGCGGATGTCGCGTGAGGAGGCGCCGACCTCGACGATGAAGCGTCCCGCGGTCACCTGCCAGCGGTGGCGGGCCGGCGACCATTGGGCGATGTCGCGGCCGGTCAGGGTGAAGGAGACCCGGCCGGACTCGCCGGGCCTCAGCCCGATCTTGGTGAAGCCGCGCAGCTGGTGGCGGGGCCGGGACGGGATCGGCTCCTGGAAGGCCACGTAGAGCTGTACCACCTCGTGGCCGGAGCGGCCGCCGGTATTGGTGACGGTGACCTCCGCCGTCCAGGTGTTCTCGCCGCTTTCCACGACCTGCAGGTCGCTGTAGGAGAACCGGGTGTAGGTCAGGCCGTGGCCGAAGGGATAGGCCACGGGGACGTCCAGGGTGTCGTAGTGGCGGTAGCCGACATAGCGGCCCTCGCCGTAGACCACATGCCCGTCACGTCCGGGGAAGTGCAGGTAGGAGGGGGTGTCGGAGAGCCTGAGGGGGATGGTTTCGGTGAGCCTGCCGCTGGGGCTGTGGAATCCGAAGATCAGGTCGGCCAGCGCGGTCCCGCCGGCCTGTCCGGGCAGCCATCCCTCGAGGACGGCGGAGGCGGTGTCCTGCCAGCCGGAGACGGCGGCCACTCCGCCGTTGGCCAGGACCACCGCGATCCGGGGGCAGACGGCCGACACCGCGCGCAGCAGGGCGATCTGGTCGGCCGGCAGGTCGATCGTGGTCCGGTCGAAGCCTTCGGACTCGGCGGCGTCGGGCAGGCCGAGGAATACCAGCGCGGTATCGGCTCGCGCCGCGGCGGCCACGGCGTCGGCCACCAGGGCGGCGTCCGGTGTGCCGTCCAGGGTGAAGCCGGGGGTGAAGGTCAGTTCGGTGCCGGGGCCGGCGGCGGCCCGCAGCGCGTCCCAGGGGGTGTCCAGGCGGGTGGGCACCACGTGGGAGCTGCCGTTGCCCTGGTAGCGGGGGGTGCGGGCGAACTCCCCGACGACGGCGATCCGCTGGGTGGCGGCCGGGTCGAGCGGCAGCAGGTCGCCGTCGTTCTTCAGCAGGACGGCGCCGGCGCGGGCGGCCTGGCGGCACAGCTCGTGATGGGCGTCCTGGTCCCAGTCGTCGAAGCGCCGCGCGTGCCGCGTCCGGTGGCCGAGCCGGATGACGCGCTCGGCGGCGGCGGTGACGGCCTGCTCGTCGAGGTGCCCGGCCGTGACCGCGGCGACGATCTGCTCGTCGGTGCCGGTCGGCGGCATCTCCAGGTCCAGCCCGGCGGCCAGGGCGGCGACGCGGTCGTTGACCGCGCCCCAGTCCGACACCACCAGCCCGTCGAAGCCCCATTCCTCCCGCAGCACCTCGGTCAGCAGCCGGCGGTTCTCGCTCGCGTGAACTCCGTTGATCTTGTTGTAGGAGCACATGACGGCGTACGGCGCGGCGTGGCGCACGATGTGCTCGAAGGCGGGCAGGTAGATCTCGCGCAGGGTCTGCTCGTCGACGTCGGCGCTCACCCGCATCCGGTCGGTCTCCTGGTTGTTGACGGCGAAGTGCTTGACGCACGCGCCGATCCCCAGCGACTGGATGCCGGTGACCAGGGCCGCGCCCATCACTGCGCTGATCAGCGGGTCCTCGGAGAAGTACTCGAAGTTGCGGCCGCACAGCGGGGACCGTTTGATGTTCACGCCGGGGCCGAGCACGACGTCGGCGCCGAGCGCGGACGCCTCCCTGGCCAGGGCCGCGCCCACCCGGCGGGCCAGCTCGGGGTCCCAGGAGGAGCCGAGCGTGACGGCGGGCGGGAAGCAGGTGGCGGGCAGGCTGTCGTTCAGCCCGAGCGCGTCGCCCGACGCGGGGTCCTGCCGGCGGATGCCGTGCGGGCCGTCGGTCAGCGTGAGCGCGCGTACCCGGCCGTCGACGGCGGTGGTCCGCCAGGTGCTGCTGCCGGAGGTCAGGGACGCCTTCTCGGCCAGGGTGAGGTCGTCGGGGAGGTTCATGTGTCCGCCTGTGTGGTCATTCGGGTGGGGGAAAGATCCTTGGGCCGGAACGCCGCGCCCCATCCGGTCGCCCGCCACGCCCGGGCGTGCGGGCCGAGCCGTGCCCGGTGGTCCTCCCAGCTTGTCCGCTGTTGTGTCCATGCCCGCTCGGCCGCGGCGGGGAGGCGGGGCAGCAGCAGGAACGCCAGGTCGTCGAAGCCGGTGATGGTCTCCGTCCAGATCGCGGCTTCCACACCGGCGATCCGGACGTCGAGTCCCGAGACCAGTGACCGCGGTGTCCAGTCGAACATCTCACGCAGCGTCTTGGCCGGATAGTCGCGGAACCCGAGCCGGGCCCGGCGGGCCTCTCCTTCGGCGTCGGCGGCCGGTTCCGCGTACGGGCGGTCGAGGTACAGCACGTCGCTGGAGGACAGGAGCACCGGCAGTCCGGCGGCCGCGGCGGCGGGACCGTCGGAGGGGGCGAGGGCGAACAGGTCGACCATCTGGTCGACGAACGGGTGGGCGGCCGGCGGCAGCTGGGCCTTCTTGGCGTCGGCGTCGATGCTCGTCTCCGCGCCGATCCACAGCTGCACGATGTCGTCCGGGCCGAGGGCGCCGGTCCGTACGGTCTCCTGCCAGCCGACGACCTGCCGTCCGGCCCGGTGCGCCGCGGCCACGGTGGCGCCGACCGCGCGGGCGTAGGCCTGGTGCGGCATGCCGAAGGGTTCGTCGCCGCCGACGTGGACGAAACGGCCGGTGGACGCCCGCGCGAACTCGGTGACGGTCTGCCGGAGGAACGCCTCGGCCTCCGGCGCGGAGGGGTCCACATAGCCCAGCCGGGCGGCGGCCCCGCCGAGGGTGAGACGCGGGTAGGCGCGGACCGCGGCGAGGGAGTGACCGGGCAGGTCGATCTCGGGCACGATCGTCACTCCGCGCGCCGCGGCGAAGGCCGTCAGCGCGTCCAGGTCACCTCGTGTGATCAGCTCGCCCGGCGAGGTGGCGTTCAGTTTCGGACGGGACCGCGACTGCAGCCTCCACCCCTGGGTGTCGGTGAGGTGAAGGTGCAGGACGTTGAGCTTGTAGCGGGTCAGCAGGTCGATGACGCGGCGGATCTCCTCCAGGGTGAACGGGTGCCGTACGACGTCGAGCATCAGGCCGCGCCAGGCGAGGGCGGGCCCGTCGGCGATCCGTCCCGTCGGCAGCCGGCCTTCGGAGCACTCGGCCAGCTGCACCAGCGTCGCGGCTCCCCGAAGGACCGCCTGGGGGCAGGCTCCGGTCACCGTCACCTCACCGGGGGTGATCGTCACGGTGTGCCGTTCGTCCTGCGCGACCTCCTGCGGCGCGACCCCGCCGGCCGCCGGCACGTCCCGGGGGGCCTGCCCGATCAGCAGGACGATGCGCAGCGGCGGTGGATCGCCGGCGGGGGTGGTGGCGCCGGCGAGGCGGGTGAGCCGGTCCTGGAGCCACTGGCGGGCATCGCGCAGCGTGTCCTCGGCCTCGATCGTGACGCGGCCGGGGTCCAGGAGCGTCGTCGTGGCGCCGTCGAGGGTGACCGTGTGCGGCCACGGCACCAGCGCGGGCCTCACCGCCGGCCTGCCCGCGGATCGGCGTGGCCGCGGGCGAGTCGTCCGAGCCAGCGCGCGCTGGGTTTGACCGTCCGCCGGAACGTCGTGCGGTCGACCGCGACCAGGCCGAAGGTGGGTTCCCAGGAGCCCCATTCGAAGTTGTCCAGCAGCGACCAGTGCAGATAGCCGCGTACGTCGATGCCGTCGCTCATCGCGCGTGACAGGCCGGTCAGGGCCTCGCCGGTGTACTCGATCCGTTCGTCGTCGTCGCCGGTCGCGATGCCGTTCTCGGTCACCAGCAACGGTGTCGATCCTCCCAGGCGTGCAGCGGTGTGACGGACCGCGTCCTCCAGGGCGCGGGGGTAGTACTCCCAGCCGTTCATCGTGCGTCTGTCGGCCGGGCCGGGGGCGATGACGCCCTGCTCCCCCGCCCGGAGCCGGCTGTAGGCCTGCACGCCGACGAAGTCGTCTCCCTTCGCGACGTCGAGGTACTGATCGTCGATCAGGTAGGACATCTCGGCGGTGCGGTCGGCGCCGGCGCCGTGGTCCTGGACGTTCTGGTTGGCGACCGTCCATCCCGACCTGACGCCGGGGACGGAGGCGAGCAGTTCCCGGGCCTGCGTGTGCGCGCGTGTCAGCGCGGCGGTCATCTCGGGATCCGGGGGGACGAAGGAGGGGGCGGAGGCGGCCCGGTCGGCGCGCCGCGCCGTCGTCCAGGCGAGCATGTTGGGTTCGTTGATCGTGCAGACCCAGGGCACGCCGTCGAGGATCGGCAGCACCGCGCGGACGTACTCGGTGAAGTGCGCGATCGCCTCCTTGGACGTCCATCCTCCTTGGTCTCTCAGCCATGCGGGGCTGGTGAAGTGGTGGAGCGTGACGACCGGCGTCAGGCCCCGCTGCCCGCATCCTTCGATGATGCGGCGGTAGTGCTGCAGCACCGCGAGCGAGGGGTGACCGGGTGTGGGGACCACCCGCGCCCATTCGATGCTGAACCGGTAGGCGTTGAGGCCGAGGCTCTGCACGATGTCGAGGTCTTCGGCCCAGCGGTGGTAGCTGTCGCAGGCGTCCCCCGACCGGTCGGGAAGGCTCCAGGTGCCGTCGTTCTCCGCCTGCCAGAAGTCGCTTCCCACGTTGTTCCCCTCAACCTGGTGCGCCGCGGTCGACGCTCCCCAGAGGAACTTCTCGGGGAAGGCCAGGGCGTGCGGATTCACTACGTCTGCTCCTTGTGTGGGTGGTGTCATTTGAGCCCTGCGGTGGCGATGCCCTGGACGAAGTAGCGCTGCAGGAAGACGAACAGGGCGAGGATCGGTGTGATGATCAGGACGGCGCCGGCGAGCAGGGTGCCGTAGTCGGTGGAGTACTGGCCGGTGGAATAGAGCGAGAGCGCCACCGGCAGGGTGTACATGGACTCGGACTGGCTGGCCACGATCGGCCACAGGAAGTTGTTCCACGAGCCGAGGAAGGTGAGGATGCCGAGCGTCGCCAGTGCGGGGCCGCAGAGCGGCATCACGATGCGGGTGAAGATCCTCAGCTCCGACGCGCCGTCGATGCGGGCGGCTTCCATCAGGGAGTCGGGGATGTCGAGCATGAACTGGCGCATCAGGAAGACGCCGACGGGCTGGGTGAGGAACGGCAGCACCAGGGCGCCGTAGGTGTTGAGGATCCCGAGCTTGGCGACGATCACGAAGAGGGGAACGAAGGTCACCACGCCGGGCACCATGATGGTCACCAGCACGACGCCGAGGAGGACCCGTTTACCGGCGAAGTCCATCTTGGCGAGGGCGTAACCGACCATGGAGCAGAACAGCAGATTGCCCAGCACCGTGATCACCGCGACGAGGAGACTGTTGGTGAAGTAGGTGCCGAAGTGCAGCTGTGTGAGCCAGCGTGTGAAGTTCCCGGTCGTGGGAGACCGTGGCCACCATGTCGGAGGATCGGCGAAGATCTCGTCCTGCGTCTTGAACGAGCCCAGCACCATCCAGGCGAACGGCATGAGCCACACCGCAAGGCCCGCGGTCAGCGCCGCGTGGCTGAGCGTTCGCGCCGGGGGGAGTCCGCGCCAGGGCCGGGAGCGTGCGGTCGTGCGGGTCATGTGGTTCTCCTGAGCACACGGAACTGCACGACACCGGCCACCGCGATGACGACGAACATGATGTAACTCGCCGCCGACGCCTTGGCGAGGTCGCCGAAGCCGAAGCTGTTGAAGGTGTAGTAGGTCATGGAGAGGGTGGAGCCGAGCGGCCCGCCCTGGGTCATCACGTAGGCCTCCTCGAAGAACTGCAGGTAGCCGACCGAGATGAGGACACCGCCAAGGAGCATCGTGGGGCGCAGCAGCGGGAGCGTGACGCTGCGCAGGCGGCGCCAGGGCCCGGCGCCGTCCATCGCGGTCGCCTCGGTGATCTCGGCCGGGATGCCCTGCAGGCCGGCCAGGAAGATCACCATGAGCGTTCCGGTGTTGCGCCAGGCGGCCATCACGATCAACGACGGCAACGCCCAGGTGGGGCTGTTCAGCCAGTCCGGCCCCTGGATGCCGGCCACCGCCAGGAGCATGTTCAGCAGTCCGTCGCGGGCGAGGATGTAGCGCCAGATGACCGAGACGGCGACGACGCTCGTCACCACCGGCGCGTAGAAGCCGAGGCGGTAGATCGGCCTGAACCGCCGGGTCCCCGAGTTGAGCGCCAGTGCCAGCGCCAGGCCGAGCCCCACGGTGAGGGGGATGCCGACGAGCACGAACAGCGCCGTCACGCGTGCCGCGTGCAGGAACTGCGGGTCGGTGAGCACGTCGGCGTACTGCCGCAGCCCGACGAAGTTCACGTTGAACGGCTTTCGGATGTCCCGGGCGGTCATGTCGGTGAAGGAGAAGCCGAGTGAGCTGAGGATCGGAAGGATCATGAACACCGCGAAGATGACGACGAACGGCGCGGCGAACATCCAGGCGATCATCGTCTGGCGGCGCCGGCGGGCGGAGCCCGGTCCTCCTGCCGGGCGGGGGCGCACGTCGCCGGACGTGCGCGCCCGCCCTGGCGTCGCCAGGAGTGTGGATCTCGGCACGGCTCAGGACTCTCCGATGGCGTCGGCCCGCTGCTGGAGTTCCCGCAGCGCGTCCGCCACCTTCCCGCCGCCCTTGACGATCTTCTCGATCGCGGAGTCGCCGGCGGCGCCGACCTTGTCGAAGGAGACGATCTGCGGTGGCGCCTTGGCGGTCTTGAGCTGCTCACCGAACGCCGCGAGCGTCGGGTCCGAAGCCAGTGCCGGGTCCTGCCACGCGCCGCGCACGGCGGGCAGATCCCCGCTGGCCGCGTACCAGGCCGCCTGGGTCTGGGCCTGACTGAGCCACTGCACCAGCTTCCATGCCGAGTCGGGGTTCTTGGCGGCCTTGAAGACCACCAGGTTCGACCCTCCGACGAACGATGTGGAGCTCTTCTTCGCGGGAAGCGGCGCGGTGGCGTACTTGCTCGCGAACTGCTTGCCGGCGGCCATGGCGATGATGCTGCGCACATAGGGGCCGTCGACCACCATGGGCGTCGTACCGGCCAGGAAGTCCTTCACTTCCGCGGCGGTGGCGGTGTCGACGTTCGGGTCGGCGATGCGCTGGGTGAAGTACGACGCCAGGTACTCGTAGGCCTCGGCGAACCCGGGGTTGTCGAGCGTCCACGCCGACCGGTCGGCGTTCATGAGGTCGGCGCCGTTCGACCACGGCATCCACAGGGTGGACAGGAACGATCCCGTCGTGCCGGCGGGCAGGCGGATGCCCCATTTCGCGCCGGCCTTCTGCTGCATGTCCTTGGCCATCCGCCGCAGTTCGTCCCAGGTGGCGGGGGCCTTCTTCCAGCCGGCCTTCTCCGCCAGATCCGTCCGGTAGTACAGGACGCGGACGTCGACGTACCAGGGGACTTCGAGCAGCCGGCCGCCGATCGTTCCCGTGGAGACGGCCCCGGGGTACATGCCACTGGTGTCGATGGCGTCGGGGACGGGGGCGAAGGCGTCCTTGAAGACCGGCAGGCCGGGCATCATGGCGACGTCTGGAACGTTCCCCGACGCGATGGCGGTCTGGAACTTCTGGTAGGCCGCGTCCCAGGGCACCGCGGTCACCTCGACGGTGACGCCGGGATTGGCGTCCTGGAATTTCTTCACGAAGCCGGGCAGGAGTTTTCCTTCGTTGCCCATGGCCCACATCGTGATCGTGCCCGTCGCCTTCGCCGCGACGGTGGAGGACGGCTGGGCCTGCCCGCCGTCCTCGTCGGTTCGGCCGCACGCCGTGAGCGTCGCCGCCATGGCGAGCATGGCCACGACAGCCCCCGCAGGTCTGTACCGCACGTCCGGTTCCTTCCTTTTTGTCGACCTCCTGCGAGAATCTAAGCGCTTAACAGACACAAAATCTAGTTCTATACGCGATTGAGACCCAACTTGGCCGGGCAGGTCACGCGGCCGATGTCGTCACAGACAGCCGCAGCTGCCGCCGATCACCACTCGCGTCGGCAGCACATAGGACTTCGGGTGTTCGAGCCCCGCCGCGGCGTCGGTGAGGATGCGCACCGCCAGACGGCCCATCGACGCGAACGGCTGACGGACCGTGGTCAGCCGGGGGGCCGACAGGCGCCCGGCGATGATGCCGTCGAAGCCCGTGATCGCGACGTCCTGCGGGACCCGGATGCCATGCCGGGCCAGAAGATCGAGCACGGTGAGCGCGAGCTGGTCGGTGGCGCACACCAGCGCGTCCGGCAGGGCGCCGCAGGCGATCGCCTCCCGCAACGACCGCAGACTGTCGCGGGTGAGCGCCGTGGTGTCGAAAGGCTCCTCGGGGACCGGCAGCCCATGGGCGGCCAGCGCGACCTGGAACCCTCTGAAACGCGCGGCGATGTCGGGGGCGGCCAGCTCCCCCAGGAACGCGACGGACCGATGGCCGTGGTGATCGACCAGGTGGTCGACGAGCTCCCGCACGGCGGTCTCGTTGGCCACGGTGATGTGATGCAGCGAGTCGTCCATCGGCGGGCTGCTGAAGATCACCACGGGAACGCCGCGCCCCACGTGCTCCAGCAGATCGCGCGCCGCGTCCCCCGGGAAGATCGCCAGCCCGTCGACGCTGCCGGCCAGGTCGATGCTGCCCAGAGAGTCGCGGCTCGCCCCCGACCCGAGCATCACCGAACGCCCCAGCCGCCGCGCCTCGAGCTCGAACCCGCGCTGGATCTCATCGACGTACAACGGGAACCGGCGTACGTCGCCCAGGCCGTCGAGCTCGCGCTGGACCAGGGTGTCCAGGTCCGCGGGGGCGGCGCTGAGGTCGGAGGGCAGGAACATGTCGAAGGCGTACAGGCCGAGCGCCTGCGATCGGCCCTTCGCCAGCCCCCGCGCGCTCCCGCTTGGCACGTACCCCAGGACCCGCGCCGCCTGCAAGACCAGCTCACGGGTCTCGGGACGAACCCTTTCCGGCTGCCGGAAGGTGTACGACACCGTCGCGATGGACACGCCCGCCCGCTGGGCGACGTCGTAGACGGTCGTCCTGTTCGCCATCGGGCAACCCACCGCCTCTCCGGACATCTCCCCCGGGGACGATCGTAGCCGCTCGCGTCACCGCCGCCGGGACGGCGTGGGATGGGGAGCGCCTCACGCCGGGCCCCGTCGCCGCACCAGGGGCAGGTACACCTCGTCGACGATCTCGACGAGAACCTCGTCGGGTGCGGTAGGGGCTCCACGCAGGACGAACTCGTTGCGCAACAGGACGATGGCGACGGTGGCGACCCGCGGATGGAGCGCCTGGGGGTCCGCCTCACCGCGCGCGACCGCCCGCCCCAGGAGGGTCAGCCAGGGGGCGGCCGCGGCGTCACCGGACTGGTCCTGCAACCGCGCCAGGAGTTCCGGCGCACCGCCGGCCGCGGCGAACAGCTCGCGCAGGATCGCGCCGAGCGGGGAACTCCAGTGACGGTTGGCCTGGCGCAGCAGTTCAAGGACGTCGCCGCGCAGGCTGCCGGTGTCCGGGAGCGGGACCGTCGTGGCCAGCCGCCGGTAGGCGGCGACGCCGAGCGCCAGGCTGTTCGGCCAGCGGCGGTAGATGGCGTTCTTGTTGGTGCCGGCGCGGGCGGCGACCTTGTCCATGGTCAGCCCGGCGTATCCGGACTCGGTGAGCTCGTCCACCGCGGCCTGCAGGATCGCCTCCTCCAGGGCCGCTCCGCGCCGCCTCGTCTGCCTGGCACCTGGGTGCCGCGCCGGATTCCCCTCCATGGCCCCTTCCCGGGAACGGTACCGATCGTACCTTCCCATTCTGGTTGACATCCCACGAACGACAGCAAGTAGGGTACGGCGCGTACCGTAATGGTCTTCACAGGAGGAAGGGAACCACGTGCGCGCCAAAGGCATCAGCTACGACACCGGCTTCGTCAAGAACGGAGCGATCTCCCGTAAGCGCTTCGACCCGGAGGTGGTCAGGCGCGAGCTGCGCGTCATCCGCGACGACCTGCACTGCGACGCGGTCCGCGTCATGGGCGGCGACCCCGAACGGATCGAGGTGGCGGCCGGGCATGCCGCCGACCTGGGCCTGGAGGTCTGGTTCTCCCCCTACCCCCTCGAACTGGCCGCCGAGGAGATGCTGTCGCTGTTCGCGGACTGCGCCGAACGGGCCGAGCGGCTGAGGCGGCGGGGAGCCGAGGTGGTGTTCGTCACCGGCGCCGAGCTGAGCCTGATGAATCCCGGGTTCCTGCCCGGCGACGGCACCGGGGAGCGGATCGCGTCGCTGACCCGGTCGGATCAGGTGCGCGAGCACATCCAGGAGGCCGGCGCACGCGTCAACGAATTCCTCGGCAGGGCGGTGCCGCTGGTCCGGGAGCGCTTCGGCGGCAAGGTGACCTACGCCTCCGTGCCGCTCGAGCGCGTCGACTGGGCGCTCTTCGACATCATGTCCATGGATCTGTACCGGTCGGCCGAGATCGCCGACCGCTTCGCCGAAGGCGTCCAGGGCCTGGTCGCGCAGGGGAAGCCGGTCGCGATCACCGAGTTCGGCGCGGCCGGCTACCAGGGGGCCGGCGACAGGGGCGCTCTCGGCCTGGAGATCGTCGAGTACGACGACGAGGGCCCTGTCCGGCTGAACGGCGAGTACGCCCGGGACGAGGCCGGTCAGGCCAGGTATGTGCGGGAGCTGCTGGAGGCGTTCGACGCCGGCGGCGTCGACACCACGTTCGTGTTCACCTTCGCGCTGTACGACCACGTGCACCGTCCCGACGGTTCCCCCCGCGAGGACCTGGACCTGGCCAGTTACGGCATCGTCAAGGTCTACGAGGACCGCTTCGGAGTCACCTACCCCGACATGCCCTGGGAACCCAAGGCCGCGTTCGCCGCCCTCGCCGACTTCCACCGGGAGCACTGAGACGGCGACGGCCGCCTCAGCCGGCGATCCGCCCCGCGGACGGCGTGTTCGCGGCGCCCCTGCCGCTGCCGGGGTGATGCTCGTGGGGGGTGCGAGGTGGAGCCGGGTCCACCCTGGATCGGGCAGCAGGCGTCACTGTCATCCGCCTCTGTCTCTGTGAGGCTGGTCCAGCCCGGCCGGGCTTTCGGTGAACACCTCACGAGAGGATCGACGTGGCCGTTCTATCTTTGAGCAGGAGCCTGACCGCGGCGGCGGGCGCGGTGCTGTGCGTGGTCGCCGCCGCGACCGCGGTGCACGCCTCACCCGGACGCGACCCGGCGGCGCTGCAGAGGCGACTGGACCGGATCGTCCGTGAGGACCGGATCCCCGGGATCCTCATCACCGTGACCGAGCCGGGGCCGCACGGCCGCCAGGCGACCCTGCGGGCCGGTACGGGCGACCTGCGGACCGGGCGGCCGGTGCCGCCGGACGGGCGGGTACGGATCGGCTCGGTCACCAAGGCCTTCGTCGCCACGGTCGTCATGCAGCTCGCCGGCGAGGGCGGGATCGGGCTCGACACGCCGGTGGAGCGGTATCTGCCCGGGGTGGTGCGAGGAAGAGGTGGCGACGGGCGGGTCATCACGATCAGGCAGCTGCTCCAGCACACCAGCGGCCTGCCCGATCCCGGGGACCTGCTGCCGCACGACGAGAAGTTCGCGCGGCACCGGTTCGACCACCACGACAGGGACGAGCTGATCCGCCACGCCCTGGGCAAGCGGCCCACGTTCGCCCCGCCCGGGGCGGCCGGGAAATGGTCTTACACCAACACCGGATACCTGCTGCTCGGAATGGTCGTCGAGAAGGTCACCGGGGCCAAGGACTGGCGTGATGAGGTCCGCCGCCGGATCGTCGTGCCCCTCAGGCTCCGCGGGACCTCTCTGCCGCGTCCCGGCTCCTACGGCATCCCGGGGCCGCATCCGCACGGATACATCCGGGTGGCGTCCGGCCTGGCCGACGTGACCGAGCAGGACACCGGCCACCTGGACGCGGCCGGCGGCATGATCTCGACGCCGGGCGACGTCAACCGCTTCTTCACGGCCTTGCTGCGCGGTGAGCTGCTGCGCCCTGCCCAGCTCGCCCAGATGACCCGGATGATCGAGGCCGCGCCGGGCGGGGCGGTGGAACGCTATGGCCTCGGCCTGGAACGCAACGAGCTGTCGTGCGGCGGTTTCGTCGGCCATTCCGGTCAGATGCACGGCTACTCGACGGCCGCGGGGCTCCTGGTCGACCGTGCCGGCCGTCTCGGGCGTGCCGTCACCATGACGATCACCACCGAGCCGCGCGACCTGGAGGAGTTCCACCACCTCATGAAGGTCGTGGACACCGCCCTGTGCGGACCCCGCCCATCACCTGCGGCGAGCTGACGCGGATCCGCGGTGCCGGGCGCCTCGACACCCCTGCGGGCCCGGCGTGCGCGCCGGACGGTCAGGTCCTGGAAGCGGGACCGGGCGGCAGGTGGACCGTCATGATCAGGTGGCAGGTCTCGGTGCCCGAGCCGCGGTAGGTGTGCGGGGTGTCGCCGTCGAACGTGGCGGTCTGCCCGGCGTGGACGACGTGCTCGATGCCGTCGACGACCAGGGTCATCCGGCCGGAGGTGACGCTGACGGTCTCCACGACCCCGGCCCCGTGGGGATGGCTGGGGTATTCCTCGTCCGGTTCCAGTCGCCAGCGCCAGACCTCGACGGGGGCCGGGCCCGATGTCGTGAGCATCAGGCGGGCCTGACCGCCCCGTTCTCCGGTCCACAGTGGTGCCACGGCGTCGGCGGACACGACGCGGACGCGGCCTTCGGGCGGTCCCTGCATCAGGGCGGACACCGAGACGCCGAGGGTGTCGGCCAGCCGGACCAGGGTGGCCAGGTTCGGGTTGCCCTGGGCCTTCTCCAACCCCACCAGGGCACCCTTGCTGACCTGGGCGCGCCGGCTGAGTTCCTCCAGCGACAGTCCGGCGCGGACGCGGGCCGCGCGGACGTTGTGCGCGACCGTCCGCAGGGCTGCGGCCGTCTCGGCCATCTGCTCACCATCCTCGCAGTGGACCATTCGAGTGAACCATTCGGTCATTTGGCTGACTCGGTCGGTCTGTTGTACTGTTTGGTCGTTCTAATGAATGGTAAGGGATGTGGCCGTGATCGCTCTGCTGCTGGCCCTCGGCAGCTCGCTCGCTTACGGATGCGCCGACTTCCTCGGCGGCCTCGGCGCCCGCAGGGCTCACGTGCTGCGTACCGTGATGATCGCCGCCCCCGCCAGTCTCGCGGTCGAGCTGCTGCTGTGGCCGCTGCTCGGCGCCTCGTTCAGCGCCGCGGCCCTCGGCTGGGGCGCCGCCTCGGGGGCCGCCTCGGCCGCCGCGTTCGCCCTGCTCTACCGCACCCTGGCGATCGGCCCGATGAACGTGCTGTCGCCGGTGACCGCGCTGGTGTCGGCCGCGCTGCCCGTCGGCGCGGGACTGCTGCAGGGCGAGCACCTGGCCGCCGCCGGGCTGGCGGGCCTGCCGCTCGCGCTGGTGGCGGTGGTGCTGGTCAGCGCCGGGCTCGGCGCGGGCTCGGCGCGCCCCTCACGTACCGCGCTGCTGCTGGCATTCGGCGCGGGCACCGCCATCGCCCTCCAGCTGATCTTCCTGCACCAGGCGCCGTCCGACAGCGGGGTGGCTCCGCTGATCGTGGGCCGGGCGGTCTCCTCGGCCCTCACCCTGGCCGCGGCGGGGCTGATGCGCCGCAAGCTGGGCTCCGAGCGGCCCGCGTACGCGATGTCGGCGGCCGCAGGAGGGCTGGACTCCGTGGCGAACCTGCTGTTCCTGATCGCCGCCCGCGGCGGGGACCTCGCCGTCGTCGCCGTGATCACGGCCCTCTACCCGGCCGGCACGGTCCTGCTCGCCCGCTGCGTGCTCGCCGAACGCGTCCACCGCGGCCAGCTCGTCGGCCTGGGCGCCGCGGCCGTCGCCGTCGGCCTCCTGGCCCTGGCCTGAGCCAGCCCGCGACCCACCACACCGCCCCACCAAGGAGACAGCATGTTCGTACAGCCCTGGGACGCCGGCCTGGACGAAGCCGAGTGGCGGACCTGGATCGCCGAAGGCCACGACTTCGGGCAGCTCAGCGTCAACGGCCCGCCCGGCCACCCGCCCGTCGTCGTCCCCACCCACTTCACGTGCGACGGACCCGACCTCCTGGTCCACCTCGCCAGGCCCAACCCGGTCTGGAAGGCGATCGAGCGCGACCCGAACGTCGTCCTCACCGTCATCGGCGACTACGCCTTCATCCCCGGCCCCTGGCGCGCCAAGGCCGGCACCCCGCCCCGCGACGGCGTCCCCACCAGCTACTACACCGCCGTCCAGTTCACCTGCCGCGCCGGTATCGTCGACGACCCCGAGGCCAAGGCCGAGCTGCTGCGCCGCCAGCTGGCCCACTTCCAGCCCGGCGGCGACCACGCCCCCGTCGCCGTCGACCAGCCCCCCTACGGCCGGATGCTGTCGGGCATCCGCGGCCTGCGCATGGAGGTCACCGAAGTGCTGGCCAAGTTCAAGTACGACGACCACAAACCCGTCGAGCACCGGACAGATGTCGCCGACCGTCTCACCGCGCGCGGCCAGGGCCTGGACGTCCCCACCGCGCGCCAGCAGCGCCGCCGCCTGGACCGCATCGGCCCCTGGAAGCCCTGACCCGCACCGAAGGAGGCGAGCGGGGGCCGGTGGTCAGGCGGGTGTCTCCCGTAGCACCAGGCACAGGAACCCGAAGACGTCCCGGTAGACGCGCAGCCATTCGGTGCGGCGGGTGGTGGCGGTCGCGAGCACCTGCGGACTGCCGGGGTCGGACGGGTGGTCCAGTGCCCAGGCGGCCAGCGATCCCCAGCAGGCCCACTCGTAGCCGTCCAGCTCCTCGCGGGTGCTGATGTGCCCGTGGACGGGGGTCCATCCGCCGGCGACGACCTGCTCCACGGTCGCCGGCAGGTCGCTGAGGTCTCCCAGCATCTCGGCGGCCTCCGGAGAGGGATCACCCGACCAGAATCCCTCCCCGATCAGGACGCGCCCGCCGGGGGCCAGATGTTCGCGGGCCGCCGCCAGAGTGGGCGCCAGCCCGCCGAAGGCGTGCGTGGCCCCGACGCTGATCACCAGATCGAAAGGGTGCGGGGAGGTGAACGCCGCGGCGTCCTGGTGGTGCAGGACCAGGCGCTCCTGGACGCCGAGGCGGCGCGCCGCCTGGCGAGCATGCGCCAGGGCGTCCTCGGAGGTGTCCACCCCTTCGGCGTGCAGGAGGGGGCGGGTGGCCAGGGCGCGCAGCAGCCACTCCCCGCCGCCGCAGCCGAGGTCGAGCACACGTTCGTCGCCGCGCGGCAGGCCCTGCTCCAGCAGGCGGCTCACCGAGCCGTCGCCGAGCGGGGACTTTATCGGGTGATCGGCATGGGCGATCCTGGAGATCTGTTCACGGTTCACCGGCGCAGTCTGGCAGCGCCCGAAAATCTCGCGCACCTCGTTTTCCCGCGACCCGCGCGGAGTCCCGTCCCTGCTCACCGGGACGGGACTCCGGCCGCCGGTGGTGGCGGGCGTCCCCAGTCCACCGGCGCCGAATTCCGGTTGAAGCTCGCGAACCGCCCGGCCTATGGTGTCCCGCGTGCCTGATCGATCTCTGACGCCGCGCCAGGCCGGAGCGGTCGCCGGCCTTGTGTGGCCGCACGCCACCGTCACCGGCGTCCTCGCCCGGACGGGCGGGCAGCTGAGCGCCGTCTACGAGGTCCGCCACACCGAGTCGCCGGACCCGGTGATCGTGAAGATCTACTCCGAGCAGTGGCGGTGGAAGCTCGCCAAAGAAGTGCACCTCTATCGCGTCCTGAATGACCACGGTGTCGCGGCGGTCCCGACGATCATGCACGCCGAACGGAGCACCGACCTCATCGGCTCCGCTTTCACCATCATGACAAGGCTTCCCGGCCGGCCGCTGTCGGAGGTGGCCGGCGAGCTGGACGGCGGCGAGCTGCGCGGCATCTACCGGCAGATGGGCGAGGCCCTGTCGGCGGTGCACCGAATCGGGCAGGACGCCTACGGCTACCTGACCACCCGCGTCCTTGATCCCGCGCCGGACAACACCACCTACATGAGGCGGCAGTTCGCCAAGAAACTCCGCGAGTTCGGGGAGTACGGCGGCGATCCCGCGCTGCACGACGCGGTCAGGGCGCGCGTCGCCGAGCAGAGCAGGCTGTTCGCACGGTGCGAGAGCCCGTCGCTGTGCCACAACGACTTCCATGAGGGCAACGTCCTGGTGGCGCACGGAGCCGGCGGCTGGACGCTGACCGGATTCGTCGACGTGGAGAACGCCGTCGCCGCCGACCCCCTGCTGGACCTGGCCAAGACCGACTACTACGCGATCCGCGGTGACCGGGCCAAGCTCTCCGGCCTGCTCGACGGCTACGGGCCGTTGCCTCCCGACTGGCCCGAACGCCTGCGTCTCTACCGGCTCTACCACGCCCTCGAACTGTGGGACTGGTTCGCGTCGATCGGCGACACCTCACCCTTGCCCGGCATCGCCGACGACATCCGCACCCTGACCGGCCGATCCTGACGGGCACCGCCGGGCAGAGCCATGAGGTCCCGTTCGGAGGGGGTCGTGACCGGGGGGCCCGCCCATTCCATTACTGTTTAGTAGATGTGTCACGGCTAGATCCAGGGCGTTTCCGGGATGATCAGCTTCAGAGCGTGGCATCACTGCTCCGTCAAAACCCGTGTGACCACCGTGGCGAGCGCCGTCATGGCGCTGCTCTGCGTCTTCGCGACGCTGCTGCTGCTCGCCGCTCCCCAGCCTCCACGCTACGACAGCTCGGCCGCGCTGGCCGGATTCGTCGCCGGTTCGCTCCTGCTGATCGCGGCCACCGCGCTCGGGACGTACTGGATGATGAGCAAGACCTTGCAGCCGGTGCGCGCCATCAGCGGGAAACTGACCACGATCCGGCCCTCCAGCCTGGGCGAGCGGGTCCCGCTGCCGAGCCATGACGACGAGTTCAAGGAGCTCGCGCAGGCCACCAACCAGACGTTGGAGCGGGCCCAGGCGGCCATCCAGGACCAGCTGAGATTCGCCTCGGACACCTCCCACGACCTGCGCAACCCGCTCGCGGCGATGCGCACCGAGATCGAGGAAGCGCTCATGCGGCGGGAGGAGACCGACTGGGAGGAGACCGCCGGCAGGCTGCTGGACTCCCTCGAGCGGCTGCAGGACCTGGTGACCAACCTGCTGGAGATCTCCCGGCTCGACGCGGGGGCCGTCGGCCAGTACGACCTGCTCAACCTCGCCGTCCTGGTGGACGGCGAGCTGGACCACCGGCAGGACAAGGTCAGGGTGGTCAGGAGGTTCAGCAGCGGCGTGATGGTCCACGGGGAGCGGATCGGCCTCACCCGGCTGCTGCACAACCTGATGGACAACGCCGAACGCCACGCCCGCTCCACCGTCATCGTCACCGTCGAGCACCGGGGCGACGCCGCGGTGCTGGAGATCTACGACGACGGGAGCGGGGTGCCGTACGAACAACGGGAGGTCATCTTCGAGCGCTTCGCCCGGCTGCAGGACGCGCTCGTCAAGGACACCGGCGGCAGCGGCCTGGGCCTGCCGATCGCCCGGCAGATCGCCGAAGAGCACGGCGGCACCCTCACCCTCGAGGACAGCCCCTCCGGGGCGCGGTTCGTCGCACGCTTCCCCCGGCCGGCCGCGTTGGCGGCGGGCAGCAGATAGCGGGCGGGCCGAGTGGTGCGGGACCGGCCTCAGCCGTTCTCCTTGGCGATCGCCTCGCGTACGGCGGGGACGATCTCCCCGGCCCAGCGGCCGAGGGTCATCAGGTCGGCGGTGCCCTGACTGCCCGAGAAGAGGATGAAGCCCGACGCGTCGTGCTCCAGCACGGCTCCGGTCAGCTCCTCGACCCACTGGCCGGCCGAACCGCCGATCCAGCGGCCCTCGTGGTCACGGGTGGCGGGCAGTGGCCGGTCGGTGATGCGGCCGGGGAAGTTGTAGATCGTGCGGATCTCGCGCGGGTCGCGGCCCACAGCCGCCGCCGCCTCGTCGATGATCGGCCGTGAGGTCCGGTAGCGCTCGCTCAGCCAGTCGGCCGCGTGGCCGGGGATCCAGCCGTCGGCCACCCGGCCGGTGGCGGCCAGGGATCTCGGCCCGTTCGACCCGGTCCACACCGGCGGCGCGGCCACGGGAGCCGGGTCGATCTGGTGCACCTGGTAGTGGCGGCCCTGGAAGGTGACCGGCGGGCCGCCGCCCGACAGCTTCTTCACCAGGACGATCGCCTCCTCGAAGGCGTCCACGGCGTCGCCCTGCGACAGCCGCGGCACGCCCATGTCGGCGATCCGGTCCCACAACCCGCCCGCGCCCATGCCGAGCACGACGCGGCCGCCGGACAGGGCCGACAGCGACGTCACGGTCCTGGCCAGCATGGGAGCGGGCCGGGTGGGCAGGTTGGTGACGTTGGCGAGGCCGGCGATGTGCTGGGTGCGCCCGAGGATGAAGCCGATGGCGGCGTAGGCGTCCAGCCGTCCGCCGATGTAGGGGTGGTCCGACAGCGAGAACAGGTCGAGCCCGTCGCGGTCGGCCTGCTGAGCCATGCGCAGCAGCTCCGGGGCCTCGTCGATGCCGCTGTGCGCGCCGAAGCCGAAGACGATGTCGTGTCCGGTCAAGGTTCTGCCTTTCCTTTCGAATCTCCTGATCACCAGGCGTACGCCTCGGGTGCGGGTTCGGCCCCGTTGGGCGCGGGCGGCGGGAAGAGCGCCTCCAGCCTGGTCAGCGTAGTGTCGTCGAGCGTGATCTCCTGCGCGCGCAGCGACCCGTCGAGTTGCCCGGCCGTCCGGGGGCCGATGATCGGCCCGGTCACCCCGTCCTGGGCGAGCAGCCACGCCAGTCCGACGTGGGCGGGATCCTCGCCGATGTCGGCGCCAGCGCGTGACTGTCGGCTTCGGAGGTCTCCTGCCCGAAGTTCATGGTGCCCAGCACGAGCCGGGACACCGAAAGGCCGCTGCGGCCGAGGCGGGTGTACCGCATGGTGTGCCTCCTTTCAGGCGGAGCCGAACTGTTCGGTGAAGCGGCCGGTGAACAGGTCGGCCCCCTTGTACTGGACGACCGTCTCGACCGGGACGACGGCCGGGCCGTCGGGGGTGGGCAACTGGCCGACGCCGCCGCGCGAGCCGAGCGGGAGCAGGATCATCGGGTGGGGCAAGGGCTGGTAGGTGGCCGTGGGCCGCTCACCGCGCAGTTGGGCGATGATGTTGCGCGCCACCACCTCGGCGTGCTGCATCGCGTACCCGGCCATCTTGGCCTCGGCGACGTCGGTGATGTCGCCGATCGCGTAGACGTGGTCGTACCCGCGGACGTTGAGCGTCTCGGTGACCGGGACCTGCCCCTGCCGGTTGCGCGTGGTGAGCCGGCCGTCGGCGAGGTAGTCGCTGTTGACGCGCACACCGTGGGCGCGGAACCAGATGTCGGCGGTGATCTCCTCCCCGCCGCCGGTGGTGACGGTGAAGGTCTCGGCCTGGCCGGGCCCGGTGGCCGGCGGCGCGGTCAGCTCGGTGCCCAGCCGCAGGTGGACGCCCAGCTCGTCGAGCTGGCGGTGCAGGTCGTGACGCAGCTCCGGCTCGAACCCGGGCAGCAGCCGCTCGGCCGGGTCGACGACGGTCACCTGCTTGTGCGGCCAGACCTCCTTGATCTCCCCCGCCAGTTCCAGGCCGACCGGCCCGGCGCCGAGGATCAGCACCCGTTCGGCGCCGGCCAGCTCCTTGTGGGTCAGGCGGAGGTCCTCCAGGATCTGCTCGGTGGGGTCGGCGGCGGGCTTGGCCGGGTAGGTGTAGCTGGACCCCGTGGCCAGGACCACATAGCCGGCCTCGATCCGCTCGCCCGAGGCCAGGGTGACGCCACCGGGATCCACCGAGACCGCGCGGTCGCGGATCACGGTTCCCCGGGTCAGGAAGTCGGCGTAGGGGAAGAACATGGTGCTCCCCCAGTCGGGCCGGGCCAGCGCCCGCAGCGACCCCGCCGTGTTGACGAACGCGTCGCGGGGATCGACGAGGACGACCTCGGTCTCGGCGGCCAGCGCCTTGGCGAGCGCCGAACCCCCGTAACCGCCACCGACGACCACCACTGCACGACTCATGATTGCACGCCCCAAACGAAGAAATAGGTTGCAGTTCGTGTCACGAACTATATTGGTTCGTGGCACGAACTGCAACTCCGGTCGCCTGTGTTCAGGGGTGGGCTCGCGTGCCGGGCGGCGAGGACGGCATTCGGGCGCCCTTCAGTTCGCGGGGCGAATTACCTCTCCCTTTGGCTCAGGGCGCTGTCGAGCGGGCCGGCGGGCACGCCCGGACGCGTCCGGCAGCGCTGTCGCCGGCCGCGTCCGGGCGGTCCGTGAGCGACGGGGCCCGCGTTCAGAGGACCTTCTTCGGGTCGGAGTCGGACCAGCGTGCGCGTACGGCTGCCACGACCTTGGCGATCTGGGCGTCGAAAGCCGAGGGTGTTCTCGATGGTGGCCGGCGTCGGACCGACCACGATCAACCCGGCCATGGAACAATCGCCAAGAGGAATCGATCGAGGTGAGAAGGGCGGTGACGATGGAGGCCCGGCAGCTGCTTCCGCGCTGACCCTGCGCACCGCCGCAGGCCCCATCAGGCCTTGAGGTAGGCGAGCACGGCCAGCACACGGCGGTGGCCGTTCTCCGAGGGGGGCAGGCCGAGCTTGTCGAAGATGTTCCTGATGTGCTTGTTGACCGCGCCGTCGCTGAGGACGAGCCGCTGGGCGATCCCCGCGTTGGCGTGCCCCTCGGCCATCAACCCCAGCACCTCCCGCTCGCGTGGCGTGAGGTTGTGCAGCGGGTCGCTGGAGCGCCTGCGCACCAGGAGTTGCGCGATGACCTCGGGGTCGATGACGGTCCCGCCGTCCGCCACCCTGCGCAGGGCGTCGATGAACTCCCCCACCTTGCCGACGCGCTGCTTGAGCAGGTAACCGACACCGCCCACGCCGTCGTGGAGGAGCTCGGCGGCCGTGCTGTCCTCCACGTAGGACGACAGCACCAGCACCGGCAGTCCCGGTCGCCGCCTGCGCGCTTCGACGGCGGCTTTCAAGCCCTCGTCGCGGAAGTCCGGTGGCAGGCGCACGTCCACCACCACGGCGTCGGGAGCGGAACCGCCGATCGCCTCCAGCAGGTCGCCGGCGTTGTCCACGGCGGCCTCCACGGTGATGCCCTCGCTGGTCAGCAGCATGACCAGCCCTTCCCGCAGCAGGGCGTCGTCCTCGGCTATCACAACCCGCATGGCAGCTCCACTCTCAACACGGTCGGCCCGCCCGGCGGGCTGATGAGCAGGGTACGGCCGCTGAAGGCCGCGACTCTCCTGTCGACCCCCGCCAGACCGCCGCCGGGCCTGGCGCGGGCGCCACCGTACCCGTCGTCCTCGACCTCGGCCACCAGCAGGTCGGCCTCGGCGCGCAGCCGCACCTGGGCGCGGGTGGCGCCGCTGTGCTTGGCGAGGTTGGTGAGCGCCTCGGCGACGGCGAAGTAGGCGGCCGTCTCGACCGCGGCGGGCAGTCTGGGGAACGGCTCGACGGTGAGGGTGCAGGGAACGGGAGAGCCGGCGGCCAGGGCGGCGATCGCGCCGTCCAGGCCGCGCTCGGTCAGAACCGGCGGGTGGATGGTGCGTACGACCTGGCGCAGGTGGGTCAGCGCGTCGGAGGCGGCGTCGTGGGCGCGGGCGGCCAGCCGCCTGGCGGGCTCGGGGGCCTCGGCAAGTGAACGCTCCAGCATGCCGAGGTTCATGAGCACCGCGACCAGGCGATTCTGCGTCTCGTCGTGCAGGTCGCGCTCGATGCGCTTGAGCTCCCGTTCGTGGGCCTCCAGAGCGGCGGCGCGGGCGGCGCTCACCGCTGCGAGCCTTACCCTCTTGGGCGGCCGCAGCAGGACGTGGCTGAGCCGCGCGGTGGCCGCCGCGAGCGGGTCGAGCAGTACGACGGCGAGCAGCGTGTAGCCCAGGCCGACGGCGATTCCGCTGAACGCCGCGGGCCAGGAGTCGATGGGGTAGCCGAGCAGGGACGGCTCCGGCACCGCCCACCACCACAGCGGGACGGTGAAGGCGTTGACGGCGAACAGCGGCAGCGCCACGGCGACGTAGCCGCCGGCCGTGCCGATCACGCCGTACACGCCCAGCCAGGCGATGTCGCGGTATGTCGCCGGGTCGGACAGAGCGCTGCGGACCTGCCGCGTCAACGGCCCGTCCAGCGGCCGGTGGCGTGTGGGCAGTGGCACGCCCAGGCGCGTGGCGACCCGTCGCCGCTGCCAGGACGTCAGCGTGCGCGCCCAGACGGTCAGCGGCGGGATCGCGGGCAGCCCCACCCCGAAGGGCGTCAGCGCGGCGACGATGATCACCGCGGCGAAGGTGAACAGCGCGAGGAGACCCAGCCCCAGGCCGACGACCAGGTGCCGGACGGCCCCGCTGGTGGCGACGAGGCGCGGGCGGAGTTGCACATCGCACATTGTGGCGGGTCCTGCCGGGGGTGGTGCCCGCGCCACCTTCGACGCACCCGTTGACGGGCTGTCGGCGCGGGATCGCCCGGCCGTACGTTCTCCGGGTGATCCACAAAGCCACTCACCCCCGGACGGGTCCGCCGTCGGTTTCGCGACATCCAGCAGCCCGCACGGCGGACAAAAGGGGCAGTTCATCACCTCATGTCGGTCGGTTTCGCGCGGTGTGCGATGCCGATTTCGCGATACCAGTCGATCAGGCCGGGTTGGTCGATGCTGCCGGGGTCGAGCACGGTGGCCGGGTCGTCGCCGCGGAGCAGTCGTTTGATCGGGACCTCCAGCTTCTTCCCCGTCCGGGTGTGCGGGATGCCGGGTGCCGAGATGATCTCGTCGGGCACGTGCCGCGGGGAGGCGCGACGGCGGATCGCCTCGGTGATGCGCCGTCGTAATGCCTCGTCGAGGTCGACTCCGTCGGCCGTGGTCACGAACAGCGGCATCCAGTAACCCCCGTCGGGCTGCTCGACGCCGACGACGAGGGCCTCCTCGACCTCGTCGAGCTCCTCGACGGGGCCGTAGATGTCGCTGCTTCCCATGCGCACGCCGTGGCGGTTCAGGGTCGCGTCCGAGCGGCCGTGGACGATCAGCGAACCGTGGCCGGTGATGGTGATCCAGTCGCCGTGGCGCCAGACACCGGGGAACGTGGCGAAGTACGCGGCGCGGTAGCGGGCGCCGTCGGGGTCGTTCCAGAACCGCACCGGCATGGACGGCATAGGACGCCGCACGGCCAGCTCACCGACGGTGTCCCGGACGGGCCGCCCATCGGGCCCCAGAGAGTCGACGGCCACCCCGAGGCAGGGTGCCGACAGCTCGCCCGCCCACACCGGTGTGGTGGGCGCCGCGCCGGCGAAGGCCGTGACCACGTCGGTCCCGCCGCTGCTGGAGACCACTTGTACCCGATGCCCGATCTCGTCGGCGACCCAGCGGTGCAGATCGGCCGGGAACAGCGATCCGGTGACCCCGACCCGCACCAGCGGCCGCAGGTCGTGCTCCCGCAGCCGGACGCCGGCGTCGCGGCATGATGCCAGATAGCCGGGGCTGGTGCCCAGCACTGTGACGCGCAGGCGAGCGGCCAGTCGCCACAACATGTCCGGATGGGGGAAACCGGGGCTGCCGTCGTAGCACACGACGGTCGCTCCTGTCAGGAGAGCGCCGACGAGGAAGTTCCACATCATCCAGCTCGGCGTCGTATGCCAGAGGACGCGGTCTCCCGCACGCAGGTTCAGGTGGAACGCGGATTGTTTCAGGTGCTCGAGGACGACGCCGCCGTGGCCGTGCACCAGTCCCTTGGGACGTCCGGTGGTCCCTGACGAGAACAACACCCACAGCGGGTGGTCGAAAGGAACCTGCACGGGTTCCAGTTCACGGTCGCCGCCGGTGATCGACGACCACGCGATCGCTCCGGGCACCGAGGCCGCGTCATCGGTGACGACCGTGGCGGCCAGGGTCGGCAGCGCGGCGCGCAGGCCCGCTACGTCGTCGCCGCGATCAACGAGGCGGCCGCCGTGCACCGACCGGATCGCGGTGATCAGCACGGTCGGCTCGAGCTGCGCGAACCGCGCCTGCGCGGCCGAACCCACGTAGTCCATGCCGCACACGGCCCAGATCGCCCCAAGGCCGGCAGTGGCCAGAAACGCCACCACCGCCTCCACCGAGTTCGGCAGGTATCCCACCACCCGATCGCCGGGACGCACGCCCAGATCGGTCAGGGCCGCCGCGACCGAGGCGACCTGGCGGCGCAACTCGCCCCAGCCCACCTCGACGGGAGCGCCGTTCTCGGTGATCGCGACCACCGCGGTGTCGGCATCGTTTCGACCGCGGAACACCTCGGCCGCGTAGTTCAGCGTGCTTCCCGGAAACCACACGCTGCCCGGCATCGCCTCGGTCGCCAGCGAGGGTCGCCCCGCCGGGCGGGCAGGCAGTCCGAAGTAGTCCCACACCGCTGACCAGAAGCCGTCGATGTCCCGCACCGACCACTCCCACAGTGTCCGGTACCCGCCCGTAAGATCGCGGCCTGTGCGGGCCGACGCGTACCGCGCGAAATCAGTGATCCGCGCCTGCTTCACCTCATCGGGGGACGGGACCCACAACGGCCGCCCGGTCACGGCGTGTCCTTCGTGGCTGGCTCGACGACCGCGACCGTGGTCTCGACGGCCCTGGCCGCGAGAGCTTCGGACAGTGGCCGCCCCCCGGTGTCGGCGAGGGTGACGAACAGCCTGTCCCCGCCGTCGCCGCAGCACGCGATGGGAAACGCGGAACCGGTGTCGATCGTGGTGATCAGGGTGTTGTCCCGCACCAGGGCAACGGCATGCCCGGTCGTGGTCGCCACCCAGACTCCGTGGGGTGTCGCCCAGATTCCGTCAGGGCGGGCGTCGACACCCACCAGACCGGCGATGTCGGCATAGAGACGCCGGTCGCCGAGCGTGCCGTCGGAATCGACGGTGAAGGCCGTCAGCCGTTGCGCGCTGGTTTCGGCGACGATCAGTGTGCGGCCGTCGTCGAGGAAGGCGAGACCGTTGGGGAACTCGATGCCCTCGGCGACGACGGTTACCGAGCCGTCGGTGGCGGCCCGCAGCAGCCGGCCTGGCCGGGGTGGTTCGCCGGCGTGCGCGGCGAAGCCGACGTCGTCGACGTACAGGTTGCCCTGCCGGTCACCGACGAGGTCCCCGAGCGGGCCGGTGGCCAGGGCGCTGAGGTCGGCGTACGTCGTGAACCGCTCACCGGTCCAGACGCCGATGCGCTTCTCGTGCATCATGGCCGCGGTGAGCCGGCCGTCGGGCAGGAACCACAACCCGTTGGAGGGTGAGTCCAGGTCCCTGGCTTTCCAGCTTCCGTCGTGGTCCGTCCACAGCTTGCCGCCCTGGGTGTCGGACAGCCACAACGCCCCGTGGTGCCAGCGTGGTCCTTCGCCCCAGGTCATTCCGGTGGCGTACTGCTTCATGCGCTCACGTCCTGGGTCGACATGATCCGGAACAGATCCTTGGTCGCCGTCTCCAGTTCCGCCGTGTCACCGGCGAGGGCGAACGTGTAGCGGTCGGGGCGGATGATGGCCGCGGTCGCCGAGTTCGTGGCCAGCCAATCGTCGACGTGCGGGCCGGTGTCCGTGACGACCACGACGCCGAGCCGCCGCCACAGGTTCGCGACCTCGGGCGACACGGCCGCGGTCACGGCCCGCCTGCCGACGACGGCGAAGTTGTATCCGGTGGCGTCATCGAGTTTCGCGCCGTCGGCGGCACGGGGCTGGGGGCTCAGCAGGCCCACCGCCCCGTGCGGCCGCTCGGCGATCCCGGGCCCCAGGGGCGGCCGAAGTGGCGCGAGGGTCCGGGGTCCGGCCGGTTCCGGGCGGGTCTCGTCGGTTCCGAAGGATTCGATGAGATTGGATTGGCGCGCTGATTCGACGATGTACGGGCGGACGTGCGCGGCGCGCTCGCTTTCGTAGGTGTCGAGCAGGCTGTCGGCGCTGGTGCCCTGGACGACGGCGGCGAGTTTCCATGCAAGGTTCGCCGCGTCCCGGAGTCCGGAGCACATGCCTTGTCCGAGCATCGGTGGCATCTCGTGCGCGGCGTCGCCGGCGAGGAGCAGTCTTCCTGATCGCCAGCCGTGCGCGAGCCGGGCGTGCCACTCGTAGGTGTCGGTTCGCATGATGCGGTAGCTGCCGGGTTCGATCCAGCGGCTGAGCTCGTCGTACACCGCCTGCGGGCGTTCGAGTTCGGCGGCGTCGTCCCCGTCGAGCAGCATGAATTCGAACCGCAGCATCGGCGGGAAGATCGGCACGTACGTGACGGGGCGCCGTCCCTGGCACAGGATGAAGCCGGTTGCCGGGGGGAGCGCCGGGGGGTGCCGGAAAGGATGGATGTCGACGATGAGCGAGCGCTGCGTGCCCCGCAGGTCCTCGAGGTCGGCGCCCATCACCTGCCTGACGAACGAGTTGGCGCCGTCGCAACCCACGGCGTAGGCCGCCTTCATCGCGGTCACCCGGTTGGTCGTACGGTCCACCAGCGTGAGGTTCACCGCGCTGGAGTCCTGGTCGATCGCCGTGACCGTCCAGCCGAACCACAAATCCACGTGCGGGTCGCTCGCGAGCAGACCGCGTAGCCGGGACTCGAAGTCAGGTTGATGGAACTGGTAGTCGGTACGCCACCCCTGGCCGGCTTCCTCGACGGGCATGGCGAACTCGAGGAACGGCGCTCCGTCCGGCCGGTGCAGGGTCCATCCGGTCTGACGCAAAAACCTCTGCTCCATGTCGGCCGCGCCCAGGGTCTGCAGGGTGCGCATGGTTTCGTCGTCGAGGTGGGTCGCCCGCGGATGGTGGCAGACGATCCGGTTCGGATCGATCGCGGCGACCCGGAGCCCCTTCATGCTCAGCAGTCGCGCGAGGGCCAGACCAACCGGTCCGCAGCCCACGATGGCGACGTCGTAGGTGTCCATGCCTGTCTCTCTCATCGTGCCGGTCCGGCCGGCTCTTCGGCCGGTCGCATGACATGGGGCTCCCCCTGGTGCGGTGAGAGCCTTCTTGACGCATCGGCCAGGGCGAGAACCGCGCCGAGGAGCGCCGGTATCGCGAAGAGAACGAAGTTCCATCGCGGCGCGAGACCGGCGGCGAGTATCAAGCCGCCCAGGGTCGGGCCGGCGATCGCGCCGATCCGTCCTATTCCCAGCGCGACGCCTACCGCACTGGCCCGGGCGTGTACCGGGTAAGTGCGCGAGATGTCCACGTTGAGGAGCCCTTGAACGCCGATCGCGCCCGCGCCGCCGATCATCACTATCGGGTAGAGAACGGCCGGTGACGACTTGATGCTCAAGGCGGCAATGGCGCCCGCGGCGACGATGAAACACGCGATGATGGGTCTTTTCGATCCGGCGCGGTCGGCGAGTACCGCCATGGCGAGCCCCCCGACGGTCGCGCCGAGATTGAGCAGCATGAGGAAGGTCAACGAGGAACCCAGGGGATACTCCGCCGCCCGCATCAACTGCGGCAACCAGGTGTTCATCCCGAAGATGAGCACGAATGAGCAGGTCACCATGCCGCAGAACAGCGCTGTCGTTCCCGCGTACGGTGGCCGCAGCACAACACGCATTCCGCCGTCCCGAGGCCCGCTCCGCACGTGGGAGGATTCGCCGCGGTATGCCGGTGATTCGGGCAGCCAGATGTACGTCATCGCCAACAGCAGCAGCCCGGCGCCACCGCCGATGAGGTACTCCAGCCGGAAATCATGTCCGCGCAGGAAGACGTCGGCCGCCAGGGCGGCCACCGATCCACCTACCGTGACGCCGCACTGCACGATCGCCGAGCACAGGTTCTTCCGCGCCGCCGGTGCGAGCTCGAAGATCAGCGGTGCCATCGCGGGGAAGATCGCGCCCACCCCCAGTCCGACGACGAGCCGGCCGGCACCGAACATCTGCGGGTCGAGGGCGAACGCGCACGTGAACATTCCCAGCGAGACGACCACAAGGCTGACCAGCGTCGTTCGCCGTCGTCCGTATCGATCGGTGAGCTGCCCGACCAGCAGGGCGCCGAACAGCATTCCGGCGGGTGTGAGACCGCCCAGCGCACCCAGCGCCGGAAGAGAAAGGCCCCACGGCTTGTATTGAAGCAACATCGGTGCCGTCGCGCCGAAGGCGACGAGGTCGTAGCCTTCCAGTGTCATGACGGCCAGCCCGATCGCCATGGCCTTCCATGGCAGAGAAGACATTGCCCCCGGTGATACGTCGGCGCCCACGCCCGGTTGTGGTGTGCTCACGCACGGACTCCTTTGCCCATCGCCGTCACGGCTTCCGCCGCGACGGCCTACATTCGCGGCGGATCGGGTCGGCTGTGCAGGTGCAGCACCCGTTCGGCATTGCTGTGACCGATCTTCGCGCGGTCGGTGTCGCTAATCGGCGCCTGTTCGAGGAACCGGACGGCCTCAGCGGTGTCTTCGAAGGGGTAGTCGACGGCGAACATGATGGCGTCGGCGCCGATCGCCAGGACCGCGCCGGCGAGAGCGGCAGGAGAACACACGCCGCTGGTGGTGATCAGGATGTTGCCGCCGAAGTACTCCGACGGCTTGCGGGCAAGTGGCTGGTGTGCCTGCCGGGCGTACCGCGAGTCGAGCCGCGCGAGCTGAAAGGGCAGGAATTCGCCCAGGTGACCGAGGATCACCGTGGCCCGTGGATGCCGGTCGAAGACCCCGCCGAAGATGAGCCGGAGGGCGTGCCCGCCCGTCTCGGCGGCCCAGCTCCACAAGGGACCTTGCAACTCGGGGCGGCCCGCGAGCACCCGCCATGTCTCGGTCGGCGGGGCGCCCGGGTGGAGGTACAGCGGCACGTCCAGGTCCTCCAGGGCGGCCCACACCGGTTCGTAGCGCGGGTCGTCGAGATAGCTGCCCGCGGTGTGGTCGTTGACGAGTGCGCCGCTGAGCCCGAGTGAGCCGACGGCGCGGTGGAGTTCCGCGACGGCGGCCTCGGGGTCCTGGAGCGGCAGCGCGGCCAGGCCGCGGAACCGGGCCGGGTGGGCGGCGATCACGTCGGCCAGGTGGTCGTTGGCCACGCGGGCGTCGGTGATCGCCTGCCGGGCGTCGGTCAAGCACTGGACACCGGGGGCGGTCAGCGAGAGCACCTGGATGTCGATGCCGTGCTCGTCCATGTCGGGCAGCCGGTGTCTCGTGTAGTCACACAGCCGTGCCGCCCAGTGCTCGACCCAGTGGGCGGCGGTCGCCGTCCTGGGCACCGGGTAGCCGGCCTGCAGTTGGGGGATGGCGAAGGCTTCTTCCATGGCGATGAGGCGCAAAGCACGTGCCTTTCTGCCGGAGCCGTACATGTCGGCGGCTCTCAGCTGCCTTCCGCGTGCGCGCCTGTCATGTGCGCAGCCAGGTCTTCGGGGTTGATGAACGACGGAGGGGGCGGTGGCCCCCATTCGTAGAGCGCCCGGACGCCCTCGAACGAGCGCGGCGTCCAGAGCTGGTCATCGACGATGGCGTCCATGTCGGAGTAGTACTCGGAGAAGTTCCCGGCGGGATCCTTGAGGTACCAGAAGAAGTTCGACCCGATGTGGTGCCGGCCCAGTCCCCACACGTGGCGTTCCGGGTGCTCGGCGAGCATGCTCATGGCCCCGCGACCGACATCGTCCACATCCGCGACCTGCCAGGAGGTGTGGTGCAGGAAGTTGATCGGCGCCTGCTGCACCAGCAGGTTGTGGTGATCGGTGGAACATCGCAGGAACGCGGCCCTGCCAGTGACGACGTCGCTGACCTTGAACCCGACTCCTTCGGTGAAGAACCGCTGGGTCGACTCCTGGTCGACGGTCCCGATGACGACATGTCCCAGCGCGAGCGGCCTCACGGGGTCGGCTCTGGACAGCACGGGCGCCCGGGTGTCGGGCCGGTCCAGCCGGCCGGGGCCGTTGTACGGGGTGGCCGCCACCGTGGCGCGCGTCGACCGAGGCTCGACGGTGGCTTCGAACTCGATGTCCGCGACCGGCTCCCGCGCGCGCAGGGTGGTTCCGTCCCACTGAACGGGTACCTCCAGCCTCGTCAGGTTCGCGGCGATGCGGCCGAGGTCATCGGTGTCGTCGACGGCGATCGTCATGCCCAGCAGGCGCCGCACCCGCGAAGGCTTGAGCATGAACTGCTCGCCACCCTCGACCGTGGCGAACCTGCCCGGTGCGACCTGTTCCAGCCCGAAGTCGACGTAGTAGTCGGCTGTCCTGGCGACGTCGGGCACGCCGACCGTCAGCGACTTCAGCCTGTGCAATGCCATGGAACCGCTCCTCTCATGCCGCGACGCATGTCTGCCGGAGTTGCCCGATGCCCTCGATCCGGGTGACCACCTGATCGCCAGGGCGCAGGTAACGCCGCGGGGTACGGGCGTGCCCGACGCCCGCGGGCGTACCGGTGAAGATCAGGTCGCCGGGGAGCAGCGGGCACACCGCCGAAAGCCGGGCGATCAGCTCGGCGACCGGGAAGACCATGGACGACGTACGTGATTTCTGCACGCTTTCGCCGTTGACCAGGCATTCGATGGCGAGATCGTCAGGGTCGGCGAACTCGTCCACGGTCACCAGGACCGGCCCGGTCGGCGCGAAACCCGGAAACGACTTGCCCAGCGAGAACTGAGGGACCGGTCCAACGGACTGCACGACTCGCTCGGAGTAGTCCTGTCCCACGGTCAATCCCGCCACATGGCGCCAGGCGTCCTCGGCTGCGATCTTGTCCGCCCGCCTGCCGATCACGGCCACGAGCTCCGCTTCCCAGTCGACGAACGCGCTGGGCAGCCTCAGCTGAGTGTCCGGGCCCGTGATCGAGGTGACGAACTTGGTGAAGGTGGCCGGCGACTCCGGAAGCGCGAGCCCGGCTTCTTCCGCGTGGTCGCGGTAGTTCAACCCGATGGCGAACACCTGTCGCGGCGTGGGCGCGGGGCTCCCGGTCGGCCCCGCGGGCGCGGCCGGTCCGTCGGGCGCCCCCCTTGCCCACTCCACGAACTCGGGCCAGCGCTCGAAGACCGCGAGCGGATCGGCCGGGAACCTGCCGGCGCTCGCTCGCGCAACGTCGATCACGCTGTCGCCCGACACCAGGCACATTCGGCCTGACCGCGTCGTCGTTCTCATTGTCGGCGTCCGTCCTCACTTCCGATGTGTTTGAGCAGTGAATACCAGGAATCTCGACAAGTCAATAAAATCTCGAGATTCATCGGTCAATGCGAGATCAGGTAGGATCTGCGACATGACCGCCGCCCGCAGCACGACCCGCGTCGAGGACGTCTACCAGCGTCTCCGCGCGGACATCCTCAACGGTCGTCACCGACCCGGATCCCGGCTACGCGTCGAAGCGCTCAAGGACGACTACGGCGCGAGCAGCGGCGTGCTGCGCGAAGCGCTTCCCCGGCTGGTGGGGCAGGGGCTCGCCACCTTCGCGCCGCAGCAGGGGTTCCGGGTCATCGAGGTCTCCCCCGCCGCGTTGCGGGACCTGACCCAGGCGCGAGTGGTCATCGAAACGCATGTGGTGGCCGAATCCCTCAGGGACGGGTCCATCGAGTGGGAGTCCGACCTGCTCGCGGCCCACCACAATCTGGCGCGCGCGCCGTTCGCCGGCGCGGACGGAGCCATCAACGAACGATGGCTCAGCGCCCACGCCCGCTTCCACCAGGTCCTCCTGGAGGGGTGCCGTAACCAGCGGCTGCGGGAGATGGCGACCCAGTTGCGGGAATCTTCGGAGGTCTACCGGTGCTGGGCCCGCGAACCGACCGAACACAGCGGCCGGGACATCGCCGCGGAGCACAGACTCCTCTGCGAACGGGCCATCGAGCGAGACGTCCCGGGCACCGTCGAAGCACTTCGCGACCACATCGAGCGCACCACGACGATACTGCTGGACGAGTACGGACGCCGGCGCGGCGACCTCGACGCGGACCGGGCCTGAGCGACACCGGACGCGCGCTCGCTCGTGCGGCGGCCGATCCCCGCGATGCCGTCGAGCCGAGCACGACGCCCTCAGGCCCGTCGTCCGCCGTCGACCGACAGCGCGATCCCGGTGACATAGGAGGCGGCGTCCGAGCAGAGCCAGACCGCCGCCGCCGCGACCTCCTCCGGCGTGGCCAGCCGGCCGAGCGGGGTGATCGCCTCCTGCCGCGTGATCATGTCGGGGCCGGCCGCCACCTTCTCGAACCCGGCGGTGCGGGTCGGGCCGGGGCAGACGGCGTTGACCCGGATGTCGCCCGGCGCGTAGTCGACGGCGGCGACCTTGGTGAGCCCGATGATGCCGTGCTTGGCGGCCACGTAGGCGGGGGCGGTCGGGATCGCGTACAGGCCGCCGTTGGAGGCGATGTTGACGATCGCGCCGCCGCCTTTGAGCAAGGGCAGCTCGTACTTCATGCACAGGAAGGTCCCGGCCAGGTTGACGTGGACCACGCGCTCGAACTCGCTCAGGGTCATCTCGTCGAGCCGGCGGTGGTGGGAGGCCATGCCGGCGTTGTTGACGGCGAAGTCCAGGCGACCGTACGCCGTGACCGTGCGCTCGACGGCCGCCCGCACGGAGCGTTCGTCGGCGATGTCGACGGTGACGGCCAGTGCTTCCCCGCCGTCTTTCCTGATCATCTCGGTGGTCTCGGCCGCCGTGCCCTCGTCGATGTCCAGGACGGCGACCGAGGCGCCCCTCTGGGCGAACTCCAGTGCCGTCGCGCGGCCGATCCCGCTGCCGGCGCCGGTGACCAGCCCCACCTTTCCAGACATGTCGCTCATGCCAGCGGCTCGTGGTTCGCCCAGGCGACCTTGTACGGGTGCCGCGACTGCCAGCGGTCGATGACCTCGTGCAGGGCAGGCGCGGTGAACGCCTTGGCCAGTGTGTCGATGTCGGTCAGGGAAACCTGCACGATCGCGGTCGCGATCAGCGCTGGGATGGCCTCCTCGCCGGGGATGGGGATGTGCCGCCGGGCCACGACCGACTGTGCCAGACCGGTGTCGAGCATGGTTCGTTCGATATCTGCGAGGTATTGGTCGAGCTCGGTGTCAGGCAGCGGCCGATCGAAGGAAACGATCATCGTATGGTTGATCACGCATCGATTCTCGCGGGCGCATGCCATCGACGTCCAAGACCGATCCGACAATCACCGATAACCTACAGGCATGGTCGAACTGGAAACCCGCGAGCTCGAGTACTTCATGGCGGTCGCCGATGAGCTGCATTTCGGCCGGGCCGCCGTCCGGCTCTCGATCGCCCAGCCGGCGCTGTCGAAGGCGATCCGGCGGATCGAGACCCGGCTCGGCGTCCCGCTGTTCGTCCGCTCCAGCCGGCACGTCGAGCTCACCCCGGCCGGGGAGGCGCTACGGGAACACGGGCGGCATGCGCTCAACGCGGTCAGCGCCGCGGTCCAGAGCGCCCGGCGCGCGGGCGACACCCAGGCTCACCTGCGGCTGGTACTCAAACCGGGCGGGGACGCCGGCCTGCTGTCCGGGATCCTGGCTCAATACGCCCACCAGCCCGACGCCCGCCGGGTGGACATCCTGTTCAGCGGCCCCGCCGACCGCTCCGACTTCCTGCGCGACGGCCGGGCCGACGTCGGCCTGCTCTACGCGCCGTTCGACGATCTCGACGGCCTGGCCCACGAGACGCTGCACGCCGAGGACCGCGTGGCCATCGTCCCGTCCGGGCACCGGCTGGCCGCACAGGCTTCGGTGCTCATGTCCGATCTGGAGGGCGAGACGCTGCCGCGCTGGAAAGGGGTCCCCGGAGGGAACGGCGCCGGTCCCGAGGTCGCCGACGTGGTCCAACTGCTTCACATGATCGCGTTGGGCCGGATGATCGGGGTACTGCCCCGCTCACTGGTCGAACCGGCCCCGGCCGGCCTGGTCTGCGTCCCGGTGGCCGACGCGCCGCCCAGCAGTCTCGTGCTCGCCTGGAACGAGCACGAGCGCAGGCCGCTGGTCGCGTCGTTCGTGGCCGCCGCGCTGGATGCCCGGTCGCACCGGACGATCTCGGGACGGGTACAGAAGCTACCTTCGGCTTCCACCCGATGACGGTCTCCCGGGCGGCTTGAACCGCCGGCCCTCGTGCTGTGGCGGGCAACGCCGGCTCCAACTGAGGGTCACGCCGGTGGCCGGGCGAGTTTGGCGGCCACGGCGTCGAGGACCCAGTCCAGGCCGGCCGCGAAGGACGTCTCGGGATCCATCTCCGGGCCGTCGTGCACGGCCTTGGCCAGCGCGGGGAAGCGGCCCGTGGCCAGCATCCTCATCAGGTGCGGGCCGGAGGCGCGCTGCCAGTCGCGCTTGGACAGGCCCGTGGCGCGCTCGGCCCGCAGGTCCGCGATCTCGCGCCTGATCGCGCCGGTGAAGTAGGCGCCGACGGTCTCCACGGCGCGCATGACGGTCTCCAGGTCGGCGAGCCCGTCGAGAGCGGCCAGCGTGGCCTCGGTCACGGCGAGGGCGTTCGGACCCAGGGTGGGACGGCCGCCGAGCAGGTCGGCCAGCCATTCGTGACGGAGGGCGGCCTGCCTGGTGCGGTGGGCGCGCACGCGCAGGACCTCCCGCCAGTCGCCGGGCTGCTCCTCCGGGAGGATCTCGGCGTGGACCTCGTCCACCATGAGGTCGAACAGCTCTTCCTTGCTGGAGATGAACCCGTACAGCCGCATGGGCCCGGCGTCGAGCCGGGCGGCGACCTTGCGCAACGACACCGCCTCCAGCCCGCCCTCGTCGGCCAGGGCGATGGCGGCGGCGACGATTCGCTCGCGGTCGAGCGGGACGGGGCGAGTCGGCGGCTCCGGCCGGTCCCACACAGTCATGGGTACATCGTACTGTTGCGATACAGCGTATCGAAGAAATACAGTGTATCGACATGAGACATCGTATCGCCGTGATCGGGGGCGGCCCCGCCGGCCTTACCTTCGCCCGCGTCCTGCACCGCCACGACCAACCCGTCACCGTAATCGAACGCGATCCCGCCCCCGACGCCCGTCCCCCGGGCGGCACGCTGGACCTGCGCGAAGAGCTGGGCCAGCTCGCGCTGAGCAAGGCGGGGCTCCTGGCGGAGTTCCAGGCGCTGTCCCGTCCCGAAGGGCAGGCCATGCGCATCCTGGACGTGGACGGGACCGTCCTGCGCGACTGGCGACCCCGTCCCGACGAACGTGCCAATCCGGAGATCGACCGCGGGCAGCTCCGTGACCTGCTGCTCGGCCCCTTGGACGTTCAGTGGGGGCGGGGCGTGACGGAGGTGGTGCCGGGGACCCGCGATGGCGTGCTGGTCCGTTCCGCCGACGGGCGAGAGGAGACGTTCGACCTCGTGGTCGGCGCGGACGGCGCCTGGTCCCGGGTCCGCCCGGCGGTCTCGCCCGCGACGCCGCACTACACCGGCGTCACCGTGGTCGAGACGTCCCTGGACGACGTCGACACCCGCCACCCCGGCCTCGCCCGGCTGATCGGCGACGGTTCCATGGCCGTGTACGGCGTGAACCGCGCCCTCGTCGCCCAGCGCAACAGCGGCGGCCACGTCAAGGTGTACGCCCAGTTCCGCGCGCCGCTGGACTGGCACACGGACCTGGGCCGGTACATGGGCCTGAACGGACGCACGGGCCTGGACCTGGCCGACGCCGAGGCCGTGCGATCAAGCCTGCTGGCCCTGTTCGACGGCTGGGCCGCCCCCGTCCTCGACCTCCTCCGCCACGGCACCGCTTTCGCCCACCGCCCCCTCTACGTCCTGCCCGTGTCCCACATCTGGGCCCACGTCCCCGGGGTGACGCTACTGGGCGACGCCGCCCACCTGATGCCCCCATTGGGGGTGGGCGCGAACCTCGCGATGCTGGAGGGCGCCGAACTCGCCGAGTCCGTCGCCGCCGCCCCCGGCGATCTGGACGAGGCCGTCCGCGCCTTCGAGGAACAGATGTGGGCACGGGCCGGCAGGTGGGCGAAGATCACGACGGCCGGTCTGGAGCGCCTCGTGAGCCCTGACCCTGCCGAGGCCCTCGCCCTCTTCGACGAACTTCAGCCATCCTGACCGCCGACCGCCACCTGGCGGCCGGCGGCGGCGAGCTGTGCTGCCGGAGGCCACCTCCAGCCGGCCGTCCGGCACGACCTCCCCGGATCGGGACGTTCTCCGAGGAGCCGCCTCATGGCCTCATGCCGTCGGGGAACCCGGTCCAGCGCAGGTCGGCCGGGAGGTGGCTCATGTCGTTGAACATCACGAGCGTCGGCGGCAGGCCGGTGCGGTGGTCGATGACCGTGAGTGCGGCGTTGGCGCTGTTGAGGCCGAGCCACCGCGACGGCGGCGCGTCCAGGGCGTGCCGTACCAGCCAGGCGATCTGGTAGGCGTGCGTCACCAGGACCTCGTGGGTGTCGCGCCGGGTCCCTGTCATCTCGGGGGACTTGGTGAACCGGGCGACCAGGGCGTCGGCGAGCTCCTGGCCCGAGGCCGCCTCGGCGTCGTCGTAGCCGTCGAAGAAGCCGGCCCAGGATGGGGGCGTTTCGGCCGGTCGAGGAACGTAGGGCACATGGTCGATGAGTTCGGCGGCCTCGGCGACGGGCGCGTTCCGCAGGTGCCGGGCGAGTTCGTGCGCGCTGGCCGCGGCACGCGGTAGCGGAGAGTGCCACACGGTGTCGACCGGTAGGCCGGCGAGCCGTTCGCCCAGCAGGCCCATCTGCCGGCGGCCGATGTCGGTGAGGTTCCCGAATGCGTCGGCCGCGCCGTGGCGGGCCAGGTAGAGGTGTCGCGTGCTCATTGGAGTATCGGTCACGCATCGGCCGCCGTGACGGTGCCGGTGCCGCCGTCGATGGTGATGGTGCTGCCGTCGTGGATTTTGCTGGTCGCGTCCGGGATGCCGAGGACCGCGGGGATGCCGTGCTCGCGAGCGACGATCGCGGCGTGGGACAGCACGCCGCCGGTTTCGGTGATGACGCCGGCCGCGATGCGCAGCAGTGGCGTCCAGGCGGGGTCGGTGAAGGGGCAGACGATGATGTCGCCCGGGTGCGCGCGTGTGAAGTCGCGGGGACCGCGGACGATCCTGGCGGGGCCGGTCACGACCCCGTGGCTGCCGGGTGTCCCGGTCAGCGTGGCCGAGGTGTGGCCGGTGGGCGAGGGCCACGCCGGGGGTGCGGCGGTGACCGGCCGTGCCTGCAGGATCCAGGTACGCCCGTCGGCGATCGCCCACTCGACGTCCTGCGGTCCACCCTGGACGGCGGCGATCTCCCTGCCCAGCTCGGCGAGCAGTCCGGCGGTCGCGTCGTCGATCGTCGGCCGGTCGCGGGCACGGGTGGGCACGTCCGACATGACGAGCCGCCCGCCGCGCCGGTCGAGGCGGGTCCGTTTGTGCGCGACCGCGCGGGTGACCGACCCGTCCTCGGCGACGCGGTAGGCATCGGGGGTGACCGTGCCGCCGACGATGCTGGGGCCGAGCCCCCAGGACGCCTCGATGCGGATCGCGTCGTCCGGGTCCGCGGGGGTGAACATGACCCCCGACACCTCGGCGTCCAGATGGCGTTGCACGAGGACGGCCATGACGAGATCGTCGAAGGGCCGGCCGGCGGCGTCCCGGTAGTCGACGGCGCGCGAAGTGAACAGCGAGGCCCAGCAGGCGCGTACGGCGCCGGTGACCGCCCCCACTCCGCGCACGGCGAGGAAGCTGTCGTGCTGACCGGCCGCCGACGTCTGGCCGGTGTCCTCATGCGCGGCCGACGACCTCACCGCGACGGGCGGATCGCCGAGCGCGCCGAGCGCGCGTCCGAGCGCGTCGATCAGGGTGGCGTGGACCGGGCGGGCCTCGATCGCCCGCCGCACGGCGTCGAGATGGTCCGGCTCGCCGGTGGACCGCTCGAGGTCCAGGTCGCGGATGGCGGCGCGGTAAGCGGCGAACGGCACGACGAAGCCGTCGGGAACCGGCAGTCCCGCGCGGAGCAGCGCGCCGAGCGCACCGGCCTTGCCTCCGCACGTGTCGGCGGCAGCCGACCTGAGGGGCACGAGCATCCACCCCGCCTTTCAACGAATGATTGACAATAATTCGTTGATTGTGGATCATGAGGGGCATGTCACGCAAGCAGGACATCGCTCACACCGGGCGCGCGGACCACGCCCAGGCCGACCGCGAGCACGCCGCGAGCGAGCGCCTTCTCCGCCTGGGCGCGGACGCGCTCGACGCCCGTCCATGGCGTCCCTCACCGGCCCCGCCGTCGGCCGTCGACCTCGTCCAGTTCGCCGTCTGGCGCAACGCCGACCTGGACCCGGAGGACGTCCTGGGCGCGCTGGCCCTCCTCCCGGCCGCCCGCGCCGAAGTCGAAGGACTCGAATCCGCCCTGCTGTTCATCGCCCGCAGCGCCGGACTGACCTGGGCGCAGATGGCGAACGCGATGGGATTCAACTCCCCCCAGGCGTGCCAGCAGCACTACACCCGCCTGACGGCACGACAGGACGGCGGCTCGTGACCCGCGACTCTGCACCCGGCCTGCTGATCCTGCACGCGGTACGCATCCTCGGGTTCGCGGACACCCCGATGATCGCGCAGCGCTACGGGCTCGATGCGGCCCAGGCCGAAGAGCTGCTGCTCGACGCCGAGGCACGCGGCTGGGCCGGGCACACCGCCTTCGCCGGCTCCGCGGGCTGGTCACTGACCGAAGCGGGCCGGGCCGAGAACGAGCGCCTGCTCGCCGCCGAGCTCGCACGCGTCGGCGGCGCCGAGGAGGTCCGGAACGTCTACCGGGAGTTCCTCCCGCTGAACGCCCTCCTGCTACGCGCCTGCACCGACTGGCAACTCCGGCCCACCGCCGGCGACCGGCTCGCCGTCAACGACCACCGCGATCCCGCCTGGGACGCCCGGGTCCTGCGCGAGCTCGACGGCATCTCCCGCGCGCTCACGCCGCTGGCCGACCGGCTCGCGAGCGTCCTGACACGGTTGCGCGGATACGACACCCGATTCACCGCGGCCCTGGCGCGCGCCCGGGCCGGGGAGAGCGCCTGGGTGGACCACACCGACGTCGACTCCTGCCATCGCGTCTGGTTCCAGCTCCATGAAGACCTCATCGCCACGCTCGGCATCGACCGGCACGCGCATCCTTGACCTGGTACAGGTGGCGGGTTCCGGTCCTGAGGAGCGCAGCAGCGGGTTCACCGCCCTGGGCGTCAGGCCCAGCATCTCCCGCATCCACCGCGTCAGGTGCGCCTGGTCGGCGAAGCCGCTCGTGGTCGCCGCGCCGGCCAGTGACTCCTCGTCGCGCAGCGCCTCGACCGCTCTGCGCAGCCGGCGCCAGGCACGCCAGCGCGCCAGCGGCATGCCGAGCTGGCCGCGCGCCAAGGAGCGCAGACGTTGTGGGGACAGGCCGACCCTCGCGGCCACGTCCGCCAGCGGGACCGATCCGTCCGACAGCGCCGCCATCGCCGCGAGCAGGCGGGGGTCGAGTTCGCCGGCCGGCCTGGCGCCGGCGTGGCGGACGTCGCTCTCGGCGAGACGGCGCAGTTCGGGTGCGGCGGTGATCCTCTGGCCGTAACGCCGGCGCAGCTCGTCGGCCATCGCACATTGCGGCTCGACGAAGAACACCCGAAGGTCGGCCGTGGCGAGCAGCTGGTGCCGCACCATGGGCGGCACGACGAGCGCGGGCGCCTGGTGACGCCCGCCGTCGGCGTCCACCATGACCACCTCGCCCACGGGCGCGACGGCGATCTGAAAGGCGGCGTGCCGGTGCGGGGCGCTGTCCATCGACGGGCCCTGGTAGAAGGCGTAGCCACGCCCGACGACGAAATCGGGCCCCAGCCTCTCGCCGCCCCGTTCATCGCCGGCCATACGGCAACCCTAATCGGCCACACCGTCGCCCACGTCGGGCCGCCTCCGCGGTACATGGGGCATTGCTCCGGTGTGAGACCGGCGCCGCCCTTCACCTCTGGAGACCCTCCTTCGGGCCGCGGCGCGTCGCGTGGCCGGTCATGTCGTCCTGCGGACGACCAGCTCCAGTTCCAGGGCCAGGTCGCGGGCGGTGGTGCGGTGCTCGAGCCGCTGGATGAGGCGTTCCATGGCGGCGCGACCGGAGTCCTCCAGCGGCTGGCGGATGGTGGTGAGGTCCATGACCTCGGCGAGTTCGCCGTCGTCGAAGCCGACCACGGCGACGTCGCGGGGAACGGCGAGACCGAGGTCGCGGGCCGCGCGCAGGACCCCGGCGGCGAGGGTGTCGTCGGCGGCGAAGACGGCGGCCGGGCGCTCCGGCCGGGACAGCAGTTCGCGGGCGGCCGCCAGGGCCTCCCGCGCGCGATGGCGGACCAGCCGTACGTCCTCGTCGCGCAGGGGGTGACCGGCCTCGGCGAGCGCGGCGCGGTACCCCTCGAGTCTGCGCTGGGAGGGCGAGACGTAGCGCTCGGAGGTCTGGGCCTCACCCAGGAAGCCGAATCTGTGATGGCCGCGTTCCAGCAGGTGCCCGGCGGCCATGCGACCCCCGGCGGTGTCGTCGGTGTGCACGGCGTCGAAGCCGGGGTGGCGTACGTCGAGCAGGACGGCCGGGAGGGCCAGGCCGGTGAGGCGGCCGGCCACGGTCTCGTCGAGGGGGATGCTGATCACGATGAGCCCGTCGAGGCGGCCGGTGACGGGCAGGCTTGCCAGCAGGGGCGATGCGCTTTCGGCGGCCGACTCCTGGTCGAACAGGACGACTTCCAGCGGCCGCGGGCCGATGGCGTCCAGGATGCCGTTCAGGCGCCGGGCCACCGAGGGATAGGAGGTGAAGGGCGCGATCACGCCGATGCGGCCGACGCCACGGCGGGCCTTGGCCACGGCGTCCGGTTTGGGGGTGAAGCCGAGCGCGTCCACGGCGGCGAGCACCCTGCTGCGGGTCTGCTCGCTGACCCTCTCGGGCGAGTTGAGTGCCCGTGAGACGGTGGAGATGCTGACGCCCGCCTGGGTGGCCACGTCGTAGATGGTCGGCGGGGTCGTCACGGCGCGCTCCCTCCTTGGTCCGTCGACGAACGGATTCTGCTATGGAAAGTGCTTCCATGCAAGCACTTGACATGGCGGTGATCCTCGCATGTCCTGGTACGGCGGCCGGGAACCAGGGATCGAGGAGGACCATGAGTGGTTCGTACGTGGTGACGGGTGGGGGCCGGGGCATCGGCCGCGCCGTGGCCGAGCGGCTGGTGGCCGCGGGCGGCACGGTGGTGGCCATCGAGCAGGATCCGGCGAGCCTCGCCTGGACGAAAGGGCATCCGGCACAAGGACGTCTGATCGGGTTGGCGGGCGACGCGGCCGACGATCGCGTCGCCGAGCGGGCCGCCGACGCGGCCGAGGCCGCGGCGCCCCTGGCGGGCTGGGTCAACAACGCCGCGGTGTTCCGCGATGCCTCGGTGCACTCGTCCACCGCCCGGCGGGTACTCGAGTTGATCGCGTCGAACCTGGAGGTGGCCCTGATCGGCTGCGCGACCGCGGTCCGCCGGTTCCTCGCCGCCGGATCCCCTGGGGCGATCGTCAACGTCTCCTCCCACCAGGCGCGCCAGGCGGTCCCGGGTGCGTTGCCGTACGTGACCGCCAAGGCGGCCATCGAGGGGATGACCAGGGCGCTGGCCGTCGAATACGGGCCGTGCGGCATCCGCGTCAACGCGGTGGCGCCCGGCTCGGTGCGCACCGAGCGCTACGCCGATCACCTGGCCGCCCAAGGCCCGGAAGCCGCCGCCCGTATCGAGGAGCAGATGGCCGCCGTGCACCCTCTGGGCCGCGTGGCGGACGCCCACGAGGTCGCCTCGGCCATCACCTACCTGCTGTCACCCGAGGCCGGCTTCATCACCGGCGCGACCGTCCCGGTCGACGGCGGCCGCACCGTGCTCGCCCACGACCCGGAGGCCAGAAGGTACGCGTGACCGGTGAAGAGCCATCCGCCCGTACCCGCGGGTCGCGCGCTGTCAGGAGAGCTCCTTCTCGACCGTGCTCACACCGGGGAGCTCGCCGACCGCGCGCCTGACGCGGTCGTGCGCGTCCGGAGCCGACAGGACCAGATGGAAGGTCTCCGGGATGTGCACGAACAGCTGCCGATCGTCCGGTGGCCGGGCGGACACCACCCACATGGCGTCCTTGAAGGCGTGCTCGCGATCTTCCAGGTAGATGGCGCCGACACCGTCGATGGTGTGAAGGGCCTGGTAGACGGCGTCCTTCTCGGCCGCGGTGGCCGCGCCGCGCCCGGCGCACCGCTCGTCCTTCTCCAGAGGGGTGGGCGGGCAGAGCCGGACGAGCACATCGGTCCTGCCGGCCCAGAAGGTCGTCCCGCCCAGGTAGACGTCAGATACTCCGGGCAGTGCCCGCGCCTTGGACCGGAAGTCCCCTGTCGTGGTGGTCAGCTTCATCACGAAGGATTCCGGCATGTCGGATTCGCCGACCTCTTTAGGAGGCAGGCCGATCGCCTCCGTCGAGTGGCCGAAGACCTTGGTGAAGTTCTTCAACGCCTCCGCACGGGACTGGAACCGCACGGCGGACACCTCGGGCATGCCCCGGAGGGTGCGTTCGAGCGTCAGGCGCTGCTCGGCCGTGATCTCCCGCCGTCCGCAGCCCTGCACACTGACACCCCCGCACAGGAACACCAATGCCTCCCCCGTCGCCGGCCACGGGACCGCCGGCGGCGGCAGCGGCCCCGCCGGCGGACGCCGCGCGACCCACACCCCCACGCCCAGCCCGGCGGTGATCAGGACCACGACCACCGCCACCACCAACGGCCATCTCCACCGCGCGCCGGGATGCTCCAGGACTTCTTCGAGGGACATGCGCACGACTGTGTCCGGCGCGCGTCTCAAGGTCAACTCGCGTGGGACGGCGTCCGTGGGCGATCGGGCCGCAGGGCCGGTGAGCTCAGGCGATGAAGCGCCTCTGGTCACCGGAGGAGCACCCGTCGAGTGGCAGGGGGACGGGGCGCAGGTCGAGCAGGGTGAGCAGGTCGGCGAGCGGGTCGCCTACGCCCGCCAGGTGCACGCGGGCGGGGGCGGTGTTGACGGCGCATACCAGCAGGCGGGCGGCGTCCATGTCGGTGAGGGTGAGGTCGCTGACGTCGACGGTGACGGTGTCGACGCCGGCCGGGGTGTCCTCGAGGAGGTGGTCGAGCATGACGGCGAGGGCCTCGCGGTTGCTGCTGTCGGCGTTGCCGCTGAGGACGAGGGCGTCGGGGGCGCGGCGCATGCGCAGCAGGGGCCGCCAGTGCTCCTTGACGCCGGCGCCGGCCTGAGCTGTGCCGGGGTGGGCGCGGCTGAGGCGTTCGAGTTCGGCGGTGGTGAACAGGCGACGGTCGTAGCAGCACAGCACCATGGCCCGGCCTTGGGAGAAGATGCGGTTGGCCTGCGCCTCGTACCAGGCGAGGCGTTCGACGCCGGAGACCTGGTGGACGCTCCAGCCCATGTCGGCGGCGACCCGCAGCCCGGTGTAGCCCTGGGCGTGGGCGTCGTCGATGGCCTTGCTCCAGCCCCGCAGGGCGTGTTCGGGGTCGACGGCGCCGTAGGCGAGGTAGGACTCGTCGGAGGTGGAGACCTGGAGCTGGCCGTCGCGGCGGGGGCCGTCGACGTCGACACCGTAGGCGCCGAGGGCGGCCAGGAAGGCCTGGGGCAGGAAGGTGTCGGTGAGGTAGAGCACCTGGTGGTGCTGGGCGAGGCCGCCCTGGACGAACCGGGCCAGGGCGTTGAGATGTCGCTCGTGGTCGTCGAAGGTCCAGCAGACGTGGTCGCCCAACGTGAGCGCGTCGACCGTGGTCGGGTGTGCCATGAGGGTTCCTGCTGGTAGGGGACGTCGGGCTCGGCAGCGACGGTCACAGCGCCAACGGCCCGGCAGCCGGTCCCCGCAGTCCTTCATGCTATCCGACGGGGAATTCCAGGAAAATGCCCGCATCCGGGGGTGGCGGCGCCTCCCCCGGGGGTGCGGGCCCGCCGTCAGACGCCTTCGGGGACGTCCAGGGCCGTCCCGTACAGGCGGGTGACGGCGATGGTGAGCACGACGCGTTCGTCGGCGACCATCTGTTCCAGGAACGCCGCTTCGTCGGCGGGGTCGTCGAAGCCGGGGGTCAGGGCCAGCAGTTGGCGGCCGACGGCGTCGCCGGGGGTGCGGCTGGGCTCGGAGACCTCGGCCAGGCCCTCGGCGACGGCGTAGGAGAACGGGCCGGCGCTGACGTGCAGGGTGGCGCGGGGGTCGTTGCGCAGGTGGCGGGCCTTGAGGCGGCCGGCGGTGGTGGAGATCCGCAGCCGCCGCTCCTGCGGGCTCCAGGCGTAGAGGATGGTGGCCAGGTGGGGGTGGCCGTCGCGTTTGAGAGTGGCCAGCACTCCGAACTTCTGTCCGGCGAGGAGCCGGGAGAGTTCCTGCTCGCCGAGGAGGCGGGGGGCGGGGCCGGATCCGGGCTTGGTGGTGGTCATCGTGGCGCCTTCGGGGTGCGTGGTGCGGGCGGCTGTGGTGCTCGCGGTGGTCAGGGGGTGTGGGCGGGGGTCGTGCTGGGGTGCGCGGCCTGGTCGGCGGTGGCGGGGGTGCGGGCGGGGCGCAGCATGATGAAGGCGACGGCGAAGGCGGCGACCATCAGGCCGGCGCCGACGGTGAAGGCCAGGCGGTAGCCGCCCGTCAGCGCCTGCGCGGTGCCGGCGCCGGCCGCCAGCAGGGCCTGGGTGCGGGAGGCGGCCAGGGTGGACAGCACCGCGACGCCTGCGGCCGCGCCGATCTGCTGGGTGGTGTTGAACAGCCCGGAGGCGAGGCCGGCGTCCTGCCGGCCGGCGCCTGACATGCCGAGCGTGGTCAGCGAGGGCAGGGCCAGGCCGAAGCCCGCGGCCAGCAGCATCACCGGCAGCAGGTCGGTGAGGTAGTGGGCGTGCACCGGGACGCGGGCGAGCAGCCCCAGTACGCCCACCAGCAGCGCGATCCCGGTGAGCAGGACGGCGCGGTCGCCGAAGCGGGCCGACAGGCGGGCCGACACGCCCAGCGACACCACGCCGATCATCAGGGCGGCCGGGAGCATGGCCAGGCCCGTGCCGGTGGCGTCGTAGCCGGAGACGTTCTGCAGGTAGAGGGCGAGGAGGATCTGGAAGGAGAACAGGGCGGCGACCATGAGGATCTGCACCAGGTTGGCGCCGGAGACGCTGGCCGAGCGCAGGATCCGCAGCGGCATGAGCGGCCTGGAGGCGGTGGCCTGGCGGACGAGGAAGGCGGCCAGCAGGACGGCGGCCGCGGCACCGAGGCCGAGGGTGTGCAGGGAGGTCCAGCCGTATTCCTCGATCTTGACGACGGTGTAGATGCCGAGCATGAGTCCTGAGGTGACCAGCGCCGCGCCGAGGACGTCCGCGCCGGCGGACAGGCCGAGGCCGCGCTCGGCGGGCAGCGAGGGGACGCCCAGGGCGAGGGCGGCCAGGCCGATGGGCAGGTTGATCAGGAAGATCCAGTGCCAGTTGAGGGCGTCGGTGAGGACGCCGCCGAGGACCTGGCCGATGGAGGCGCCGGCGGCGCCGGTGAAGCTGAACACCGCGATGGCCCTGCCGCGTTCGCCGGGCCGGGTGAACAGGGTGACCAGGATGCCCAGGCCCACGGCGGAGGCCATCGCGCTGCCGGCTCCCTGGAGGAAGCGGGCGGCGATCAGCAGGGCGGGGGTGGTGGCGGCGCCGGCCAGCAGCGAGGCGAGGGTGAAGGCGGCGGTGCCGAGCAGGAACATGCGCTTGCGGCCGAGGAGGTCGCCCAGGCGTCCGGCGAGCAGCAGCAGGCTGCCGAAGGCGATCAGGTAGGCGTTGACGACCCACGTGAGCCCGGCGGGGGTGAAGCCGAGGTCGGCCTGGATGGCGGGCATGGCGACGGTGACGATGCTGCCGTCCAGGACGGTCATCAGCAGCCCGGTGGCGATCACGCCGAGGGCCATGGGGCGTGAGCGCAGCGCGGAGGGAAGGGGCACGGTTTTCTCCTGTCGATCGGAGCGACAGAAGAACCGTAGCAGATAGTTTTGTTGTAGACGATCCTCTTCGGACCTAGTTGGCGCGCTGACGCGCCCGCCGTACGGGCTGGGGGCCCTCGGCGGGGAGGGCCAGGTGTCCGGTGACCAGGTGTTCCAGGGCGCGCAGGAAGACCTTGCGCTCCTCCTCGGGCAGGGCCTCCAGGGCCTCGCGGTGGACCCGGTCGACGATCTCCTGACTGGTGCGCGCCACCTCGGCGCCCCGCTCGGTGACCGCGATGACGCGGGCCCTCCGGTCGGTGCTGGAGGGGCGGCGCTCCGCCAGTCCGGCCTTCTCCAGGGCGTCGACGGTCACCACCATGGTCGTCTTGTCCATGTCGCCGAGCTCGGCGAGCTGGATCTGGGTGCGCTCCTCCTCCAGGGCGTGCACCAGCACGCAGTGCATGCGCGCGGTGAGCCCGATCTCCGCCAGCGCCGCCGTCATCCGCGTGCGCAGGACGTGGCTGGTGCGGTCGAGCAGGAACGACAGGTCGGGCTGGGTGCGCGAGGGTGCCATGGCGGTCATACCGCCAGCATAACCGTCCGCTTGCGGATAATCCGCTGACAGACATCCAGTGCGGGTGTCGCCCCGGCCGGCGGTCAGGGGGCGGGGTCGGGCGGCGCGGTCAGCATCGCGGCGGTGGCCTCTTCGACGATGTCGCGCATGGCGCGTTCGGCGGCGGCGGCGTCGCCCGCCTGGACGGCCTGGGCGACCTCGGCGTGCCACCGGATGGCGACGGGTTCGGGATGGTCGGGCATCAGATGGTGGTGGGTGCGCCCGGCGAGCACCTCGGCGACCACGCCGGACAGCGCGGCGAGCATCTCGTTGCCGGAGGCGGCCAGCAGGGTGGCGTGGAACAGGATGTCGGCCCGCAGGTAGGCCTCCAGGTCCCCCGACCTGCCGTGCACGGCCATCTGCATGACCGCCCCGGTGAGGACGCCGCACTGCTCGGGGGTGGCATGGTGGGCGGCGAGGGCGGCGGCCACCGGTTCCACGCCGCGGCGCAGGTCTCCCAGAAGGCGCAGCTGCTCCTCGCGGTCGCCGCCGTCCAGCCGCCAGCGGATGATGCGCGGGTCGAACAGGTTCCAGGCGGGGCGCGGGGCGACGGTGACGCCGACGCGGCGGCGGCTGGTGACCAGCCCCATCGACTCGAGGACGCGGATGGCCTCGCGGACCACCGAGCGTGAGACCCCGAAGCGCTCTTCGAGCTGCTCGATGCGCAGCACGTGGCCGGGCGGGAGCTCGCCCGAGGTGATCAGCACGCCGAGCCGGTCGAGGACGGTGCCGTGCAGCCCCGCACTGGTCTGGTCATTGGCCCCCATGGAGGCCAATACTCGCACGTTCCTCGCCTCAGGCCGTCCCGGACCGTAAAAGATATGATTAATCAGGGGTTACCTCTTGATTACGGATGATTATTCGTGCCACGCTGTCGCACAGTTTCGTCCGGGAGGACCGCCGATGAACCCTCAGCAACCCTCGCCGCCCGCTGCCCCCGACGGGCCGGGCCAAACCCCCGTCGCTCCCCTGCTGGTCGTCATGGGCGTCACCGGCTCGGGCAAGACCACCGTGGGCGCGGCCCTGGCGCAGCGCCTGCGGGTGCCGTTCGCCGACGCCGACGACTTCCACAGCGCCGCCAACATCGCCAAGATGTCGGCCGGCATCCCGCTGGACGACCACGACCGGCTGCCGTGGCTGCGCTCCATCGGCGTCTGGCTGGCCGAGCACGCGGCTCGCGGAGGCGTGGTCAGTTGCTCGGCGCTCAAGCGCTCCTACCGCGACGTGCTGCGCCGGGAGGCGCCCTCGGTCGGTTTCGTCCACCTGCACGGCGAGCAGGACGTGGTACGCCGCCGGGTGGCCGGCCGGCCCGGGCACTTCATGCCCGCCTCCCTGGTCGCCTCCCAGTTCGCCACCTTGGAGCCGCTGCAGGACGACGAGCGCGGCACCGTGCTGGACCTCACCCGCGGCGTCGACCGGCTCGTGGAGGACTACCTGGCGACCCCGCCGGCGATCCCGCCGCGCCGCGGCGAGGGCTTGGGGGAGGAACGGTGAACGTCGCCTCCCTGGCGGCGGCCGCGCCCGCGGCGGCCGCCACCGGCCGGCTGCTGCCCGCCGCGCTGGCCGGCATCGCCCTGATCGTCGTTCTGATCACCCGGCTGCGCCTGCACCCGTTCCTGAGCCTGACGCTCGGCTCGCTGACGGTGGGCGCGGTGGCCGGGGTGCCGATGACACAGACGATCACCAGCTTCAGCGACGGGTTCGGCGCCACCGCCGCCGGCGTGGGCACGCTGATCGCCCTGGGGGCGATGTTCGGCAAACTGCTGGCCGACTCCGGCGGCGCCGACGAGATCGTCGACACGATCGTCGCGCGCAGTGGCCCGCGTTCGCTGCCGTGGGCGATGGCCGCGGTCGGCGCCCTGGTGGGCCTGCCGATGTTCTTCGAGATCGGGCTCGTGCTGCTCATGCCGGTGATCTTCCTGGTGTCGCGCCGGTCGGGCCTGTCGCTGATCCGGGTCGGCATCTCCGCGCTGGCCGGCCTTTCGGTCATGCACGGGCTGGTGCCGCCGCACCCGGGGCCGCTGGTGGCCATCGACGCGCTCAAGGCCGACCTCGGCCTCACCCTCGGCCTGGGGGTGCTGGTCGCGCTGCCGACGGTGGCGCTGGCCGGGCCGCTGTTCTCCCGCTACGCCGCCAGATGGGTGGACGTGGCCGCGCCCGCCCCTGACGACTCCGGCGAGCGGGAGGAACGGGGACGGCGGCCGTCGTTCCCGGTGACGGTGGCCACCGTGCTGCTGCCGGTGGTGCTGATGATGGGCAAGGCGGTGGCCGACCTGGTCGTCGCCAAGGGCACCGCGGCGCGCACGGTGCTGGACTTCCTCGGCACGCCGCTGGTGGCGCTGCTCATCGCCGTCATCGTGGCGATCTTCACGCTGGGGCGCGGCGCCGGAATGGACCGCGGGGCGCTGGCGGCCACCTTCGAGCAGGCGCTGCCGCCGATCGCCGGGGTACTGCTCATCGTCGCGGCCGGCGGCGGGTTCAAACAGACCCTGGTCGACACCGGCATCGGCGCCCTGGTGGCCGACTGGGTTCGTCACAGCGGCCTTTCGGTGCTGCTCCTGGCCTGGGTGGTCGCGGTGCTGATCCGCCTGGCCACCGGTTCGGCGACCGTGGCCACGGTCACCGCCTCGGGCATCCTGGCCCCGCTGGTGACCACCCTGGACCGCGGGGAGACCTCGCTTCTGGTACTGGCCGTGGGGGCGGGGTCGCTGTTCCTGTCGCACGTCAACGACGCGGGGTTCTGGCTGGTGAAGGAGTACTTCGGGGTGAGCGTCGGACAGAACCTCAAGACCTGGTCGGCGATGGAGACCGTGATCTCGGTGACCGGCCTGGTGCTGGTGCTGGCACTGGACATAGTGGTGTGAAAGGTGCGACTCGCGCATGTTAGCCTCGAGGCGCACCGCCCCCGGCGTCCTCCGCCAGGGGCGCGGCCGGTGACGATGAACATGAAACGGGGGGCGACGGCGCCGTGGACATCGAGCAGACCGCGCTGCCCGGCATCGGTCTCAAGCACGAGTTCACCACCCAGTCCGGACGCCGGATCGCGGTCGTCTCCCACCGCACCGGCCGCCGCGACCTCGTGCTGTACGACAAACACGACCCCGATCGGGCGTGCGAGGCCGTGCAGCTCAACGACGAAGAGGCCGACGCCCTGGTCGAACTGCTCGGCGCCCCCCGCATCGTGCAGCGCCTCAACACCTTGCACCGCGAGGTGGAGGGCCTGGTCAGCGTGCAGCTGCCCATCCCCGCCGGCTCACCCTACGCCGGACGGCCGATGGGGGACGCGCGGGTGCGCACCCGCACCGGCGCGTCCATCGTCGCGGTGGTGCGCGGCGGGCAGGTCCACGCCAGCCCCTCCCCCGACTTCGTCCTGACCGCCGGCGACGTGGTGGTCGTGGTGGGCAGCCGCGAGAGCACCGCCGCCGTCGCCGACATCTTCTCCCAGGGGTAACCCCGCTTGCACACTGCCGCCGTCTTCATCGAATTGGGCGCCATCATCTGCGCCCTCGGCGTGCTCGGAGCGCTGGCGTTGCGCGCCGGCATCTCCCCCATCCCGCTGTACCTGGTGGCCGGACTGGCGTTCGGCAAGGGCGGCATCCTGCCGCTGGCCACCAGCGAGGAGTTCATCTCCATCGGCGCGGAACTGGGCGTGGTGCTGCTCCTGCTCACGCTGGGGCTGGAGTACAACGCCTCCGAACTTCTGACCAGCCTGCGCGGCAACGCCCGCGGGGGCCTTGTGGACCTGGTGCTCAACGCCGCCCCCGGCGCCGCGGCGGCCCTGCTGCTCGGCTGGGGGCCGGTGGCGGCGGTGGCGATGGCCGGGGTCACCTACGCCACCTCCTCGGGCATCACCGCCAAGGTGCTGTCGGATCTCGGGTGGCTGGGCAACCGCGAGACCCCGGTGGTGCTGTCGCTGCTGGTCTTCGAGGACCTGACCATGGCGCTGTACCTTCCGGTGCTGACCGCCGTGCTGGCCGGAGTGAGCCTGGCCGCCGGCGCGGCCACCGTCGCCATCGCGCTGGCCACCGTGAGCGTGGTACTGGTGGTGGCGCTGCGCTTCGGCCGGGTGATCGAGGCCTTCGTCGCCAGCCCCAACTCCGAGGTGCTGCTGCTGAAGGTGGTGGGGCTGGCGCTGCTGGTGGCGGGAGTGGCGCAGAAGCTGCAGGTGTCGGCGGCGGTCGGGGCGTTCCTGGTCGGCATCGCGCTGTCGGGCGAGCTGGCCCACGAGGCGCGGGCCCTGCTGATCCCGCTGCGCGACCTGTTCGCCGCGGTGTTCTTCGTCTTCTTCGGGCTGCAGACCGACCCGGCGGCGATCTGGCCGATGGCGGGGGTGGCGGCGCTGCTGGCACTGGCCGGCATGGTGACCAAGCTGGGGGCCGGCGCCTACGCCGCGCGGCGCGCCGGGGTGGCGCGAGCCGGTCAGGCCAGGGCCGGGATCGCGCTGATCCCGCGCGGAGAGTTCAACATCGTCATCGCCGGGCTCGCGGTGGCGGCCGGCGCGCATCCCGACCTCGGGCCGCTGGCGGCGGGGTACGTGCTGATCCTGGCGGCCTTCGGGCCGCTGGCGGCGCGGCTGCTGCAGCCGCTGATCACGCTGGTCGCCCGGCGCGGCTGACCGCGGAGCCGGGCGTCCTGGCCCTGTGACCTGGGTAGACAGTCGTTATGGGCGATTTTGTGATGGATATCCAGGCGTTGCGGAACCGGGCGCGGGCGGAGATCGACAAGGGGCCGGTCACGGAGGCCTACGGCGCCGACCTGCCGAGAGTGATCGAGGTGTGCAACGAGGCCCTGGCCACCGAGATCGTGTGCGTGCTGCGGTACAAGCGGCACTACTACACCGCCAAGGGCATCCACGCCGAACCGGTGGCCGCCGAGTTCGCCGAGCACGCCGCCGACGAGCAGCGGCACGCCGACCTGCTGGCGGCGCGGATCGCCCAGCTGGGCGGGGATCCCGACTTCGACCCGGCGCGGCTGAGCTCACGCGCGCACACCGAGTACGACGCCAGCACCAACCTGATCGACATGATCAAGGAGGATCTGGTGGCCGAGCGGGTCGCCATCGCCTCCTACACCGAGATCGCCCAGTGGCTGGGCGACGGCGACCCGACGACCAGGCGGCTGTTCGAGCAACTGCTGGCCGACGAGGAGGACCACGCCGACGACCTGGCCAACCTCCTGACCCGCCTGCCCGCCGAGACCGGCGCACAACCACCGGCATGAGCGCCCGGGAGCGCCCCTTCGGTGCTCATGGACTGCGGTGCTGGTGCTGCTCGGGCAGGTGACCGTCCGGGTGCACCCACAGCAGGACGTTGCCCGGCCGCGAGGTGCCCATCTGCTCCCACTGCCGCCGGAAGAACGTGAGGACCTGCCGGTCGGAATGGCGCAGGCTGAAGTGGGTCAGGACGAACAGCGTCCGCGGGTGGGCCTCGACCACGGGTCGCAGCCGGCTCCAGACCGTGTGCCCGACGCGTTCCGCGCGCTCCAGTTCGGTGTCGTCGAGGAAGGTGCATTCGGTGATGACGACCGGGTAGTCGAACAGCCACGGGTTCCGTCCGAACACGTTCACGTGCGTATCCCCGAGGAAGGCGAACAGCGGTCGCCGGATCTCGTCCTCGACCGCGATCCCCTCCGCGCGTTTCCGCGCCATGATGCGTCCGAACTCACCGGCTCTGCCCTGCTCTACCAGGGACCGGCGCAGCTGTTCGAACTCCGGCCGTAGCGCCTTGCTTCGCTGGGAGAAGGCGTATCCCACGCAAGGCACCTTGTGCTCGCACTCCACCACCCGCACGTGGTGTCCCCGGCGTCCGAAGCCGAACTCGTCGCCGCCCCGCACACCGTGCAGGCGATGGCCCGCCGCCAGGGCGGGGTCGAACCCCGCTCCGTGGTTGAGTTCCGCGGATGCGCGTATGTAGGACTCCGCGTACGGCACCGCCTCGGCCGGCAAGTAGATGTCGGTCCCGGAGGGGTTGGCGGCCAGGTGGTCGAGGTCCTTGCTGTGGTCGTGGTGGGTGTGGGTCAGGAAGACCGTGTCCACCTGCCGTCCTTCGCACAGCCCCGCGTCGAGGCTGCACCGCAGCTCGGGGATGTGGAAGAACGTCTTGTCGTTCGCGCGGGAGTAGCCGGTGAGGGTCAGCTCTGTGCCGGGTATCCGCCAGGTCTTCCACTGCCGGAACGGGTGTCCCCGCTCCAGGCGCGGGGGGTGGTCCGCTTGAGTCATCAGTCGGTCGGTCTCCTCGGATCGGCCAGGCGGCATTGCAGCATCGAACGGTAGCGGTCGCGCCGCGCCGCCTCGGGCGGCTCATCGGCCCCGACCGGACACGACGGGCCTGACTCGTCACCGATCACGGCACTCCTCCAAGACGCTCGGGGCGTCGTCCACCGAGGACGAGGCCCGTCCGAAACGCGCCCGGAGTCGCCGGTACGCCTGAGCTCCCGCAGAACCTTCGCACAACGCCGCCGGAAGGGGCCACCGGAATTCGGATCTAGACGCAGGCGGCGGCCGCCGCGGTGGCCTCGCGGTGTTCGGGCAGATGGATGAGCCGCCAGGCGATCAGGGCGCCGGCGATGTAGGCGGCGCCGACGAGGAGGAACGAGAGGGCCGCTCCGGTGGTCCAGTCCGGGGTGAGGGCCAGGACGGCGCCGATGGCGGCGATGCCGATGAGAGACCCGATCTGCCTGTTGGCGTTGAGGACCGAACCGGCGGTGTTGGAGTGCCGCGTGCCCGCCGCGTTCACCATGGCCGCCGTCATGGCGGGAGAGATGATGCCGCCCGCGACGCTGGTCAGCCCGAGGGCGATGCCGAGCATCCAGTACGGGGTGGCGGGCGAGAGGGCGGCCAGGGCCAGCGAGGCGGCCCCCGCGACCAGGAAGGACACGGCGAGGAGCGGGCCGGTCGCGACGCGGCCGGAGACGCGGGCGAAGATGATGTTGCTGAACGGGATGAAGATCGTGAGAGGCAGGATCTCCAGCCCGGCCCGGAGCGGGGTCGCGCCGCGGGCGTGCTGGACGTACAGGCCGACCATGAAGAGCGAGCCGTAGAACGCGGCGTTGAACAGGAAGCCCACGGCGTTGGCGCCGGCGAAGCGGGCGCCGCGGAACAGCGTCCAGGGCATCACCTGGTTGTCCGTGCGGCGCTCGTGGCCGATGAGCAGGACGGCGGCGAGTGCCGCGGCGGAGATGGCGCCGATCACCGGGGCCGCGGCCCAGCCGAGCTGCGGTCCTTCGATCAGCGCGAAGCTGATGCCGGCCAGCAGGATGATGACGGCGGCGTGCCCGGGGGCCGCCAGCGGCCGGGCGTCCCCTTCGGACCGGGCGATGTGCCGGTGGGTGAGGAGCATGCCCGCGATGCCGACCGGCAGGTTGATCAGGAAGATGCTCGGCCAGCCGAACGCGCCGACCATGACGCCGCCGACCGTCGGGCCCAGCGCCAGCGACGAGGAGACGATCGCCGACCAGACGCCCAGCACCTTGGTGCGTTCGCGCGCGTCCGGGAAGGCCCGCACCAGCAGCGCGAGCGAGCTCGGCATGAACAGCGCCGCCCCGGCCCCCTGGAGGAGCCGCGCCGCGATCAGGACCTCGATGCCCGGTGCCAGCGCGGAGGCCAGCGACGCGACGGCGAAGATCCCCATGCCCCACATGTAGACCCGTCTCGCGCCGACCCGGTTCGCCAGGCCGCCGGCCAGCATCAGCAGGGCGGCGAAGGTGAGGACGTAGCCGTCCACGGCCCAGGTGAGCTGGGAGAGGGAGGCGTGCAAGCGGTCCTGGATCGTGGCCCCGGCGACCTGCATCACGGTGGTGTCCAGGCTCGCCATGACGAACCCGGCGGCCAGCGCCGTGATCCTCATCGTGGACATGATCGACCTCGCATTCCAGAGGTAAATGGACAGGTTTCGTCCGGATGCGGACGCTACTGCAAGCGGATGGGATCTGTCCACATAAATCGGACTGGTTCGGTCCACTTACTGCTAGGCTGGCCATATGACAGCAGTGCCTGCGGTGGACCGGCTCCTGGACGACGGTTCGGGCCGACGTCCGCGCGCCGATGCCCGGCGCAACCTGGAACGCCTCGTCGTCGCCGCCCGTCAGGCCGCCGCCGAGGGTGGAGAGATCACCGCCCACGAGATCGCGCGCCGCGCCGGCGTGGGCATCGGCACGTTCTACCGCCGGGTCGGCTCCCCCGAGGTCCTGCTCAAGGCCGTACTCGGCGAGGTGCTGGAGGAGATCGTCGCCAAGGGCGACGAGGGGATGGCCGATCCGGACCCCTGGGCGGGCTTCGCGACGTTCGCCCTCTCTTACATCCGCCTCCGCAACGAGCTGTGCGACGTCAACAAGCGCCTCGGCGACGTTCTGGACCACTCCCGAGCCGAACTGCGCGACCGCATCCAGGCCCTGGTGGAGCGAGCCCAGCGGGCCGGAGTGATGCGTGCGGACGTGACCTGGGAGGACGTGGCGTTCCTCATGGTCGCCGCGTCCTCCACCGGGCCCCACACCCTGGGCCTCCAGGCGGGCGCCCGCCAGTGGGACCGCAACCTCCAGGTCGTCCTGGACGGCCTGCGCACCCCCGACCCCGGCCCTCTCCCCGGCGAACCGCCCGCCCTGGCCCCCTGACCACGGCAGGCCTTACCGCCGGGTGGCCGCGAGGGAAGCTCTGACGCATGTCGATCTTGGTCCGGCCCGCCGAACGCGGGGACGTGCCCGCTCTCGTCCGGCTGCGCGTCGCCAACGCCGAGCTGCACGTCCAGCTCGCACCCCACCTCTACCGGGTGCCCGACGCCGAAGCGGTGCGCAGGCACTTCGAGGAGGTGATCGAGAAGATCAGTGTGCGGCGGAGCGGAAGGTGGAGCGGGCCCCAAGCTGCTCGAGGCGGTGGAGTTCCGCTCCAGCGACGAGGTGTTCCAGCCGGTCATGGACGCCCTGGCGCTGCTGGACCGTTACGCCGGCTCACGACGCCGAGCACTACGACGCTGCGGAGAGGTTGCCGCTGGAGCATGTGGTGCCCGAGGACTGGCGGGAGGCGGTACTCGATCCCGGCCACCGGCCTGATCGACCGCTACCGCCAACGGCTGTCCCGTTGTTCCCCAACCCGGGCTACTGAGCGTTCACGGGCGGTTCCGAAGCGGCGGCCGGGGCCGGTTTCGCTCCGGGTTTGCCGCGCAGCGGCACCTCCTTGATGAACGCCGCGGCGGCGAATCCGGCAGCCGCGATGAGCGCCCCGACCAGGAAGATGTGCTGGGTTCCGTCGACGACCACGTGCTGGTAGGCGTCCTTGGCTGCGTGGGTCATGCCCGCGAGCGTCGGGATGTCGGCGTGCGTAGCGGCGCCAGAGCCTGCCGCGCCCGGGTGGTGGGCCTGGATGGCGTCGGTGAACAAGGAGCCGAAGATCGCGACGCCCAGGGAGCCGCCCAGGGTCCGGAACAGGTTCGTCGAGGCCGAGGCGGCGCCCATGTCCCGCAGCTCCACGCTGTTTTGCGCAATGGTGTTGGCCATCTGCAGCGTGAACCCGGTGCCGATGCCGACTAGGGCCATGTACGCGCCGGTCACGGTCCGGGAGGTGGTCGCGTCCATGGTGGAGAGCAGTCCCATGCCGATGGCGAGCGAGGTCGTGCCCAGGACAGGGAAGAGCTTGGGTCCTGGTCATCAGCTTGCCGGCGATGTTCGAGGCGAAGACGGTGCCGCCCATCATCGGCAGCAGGAGCAGGCCGGAGTTGGTGGCCGAGGCGCCCTGCACGGTCTGCTGGTATAGCGGTAGGTAGAGCGTGCCGCCGAACATGACCACGCCGGCGACGGTGAGCAGCACCGCGGCCAGCGGGAAGTTGCGGTGACCAGTGAAGATCCTCAGCGGTAGGAGCGGCTCGGCGGCGCGCTGCTGTGCGGCGATGAAGGCGATGAGCCCGGTCACAGCGACCGCGGCGAGGGCCAGGATCTGCCACGAGCCCCAGGCGTAGGTGCTGCCCGCCCAGGTCGCGGCCAGGACGATCGCACTGATGACGGCGGTCATCAGGGTGATGCCCAGCCAGTCGATCACCACCTTGCCGCGGTGGGCCGACGGCACGCGCAGCAGCAGCTGGCACCACACGATGCAGATCAACCCGATGGGCAGATTGATGTAGAAGGCCCAGCGCCAGCCGAGGTGTCCGGTGATGAAGCCGCCCACCAGCGGACCGCCGATGCTGCCGGTCGCCATGACAATGGCGACCATGCCCTGGTACCTGCCGCGTTCCCTGGGCGGCAGCAGCGCGCCGATCAACGCGAACGCCCCCGCGCCGAGTCCGCCGGCGCCGAGGCCCTGCACAGCGCGGAAGGCGATCAGCTCGTTCATCGTCGAGGCCATGCCGGACAGGGCCGAGCCGGTAAGGAAGACCACGATCGACGCCAGGAACATGTACTTGCGGTCGTACAGGTCGCCGAGCTTGCCCCAGACCGGGGGTGGAGCAGGCGGTGGTGAGCGTATAGGCCGTCACCACCCAGGAGATACGGTCGAGACCGCCGATCTCCTTGACGATGGTGGGCATGGCGGTGCCGACGATCAGCCCGTCGAGCTGCGAGAGCAGCATTGCCAGCAGGACTCCGAGCAGGACCCACCGGATGTTCTCGGGCACGGCAGGCTCGGGCGGGCCGCCGGCGGTGGGGGCCGCGGGCGCAGACATGGCGACCACTCCTTTCAAACCTGGTGAGGACGTGTGTGGCAGGGGGCGGCCGCAGGCATCAGGCCGTCTGGGCCGTGCCCATACGGTTCAGTGCTCGGATACGGCCGCGCCCCGGCGCCAGATGGCACGGATGGACAGGCTCTCGTCGATCCGGATCGTCGGGTCGCCGTCGACTAGGAGCAGGTCGGCGCGCGCCCCGGGCGCGATCCGGCCGCGGTCGGAGAGGCCGAAGCGACGGGCGGGGACGCTGGTCGCCGCGCGCAGCGCCTCGACGGGAGTGAGCCCCGCCTTGACCAATAGTTGGAGTTCGTGGTGAAGGCTCGCGCCGTGGACGACGCCGCCGTGCGAGGGCACCGGGATGGACGCGTCAGTGCCGGCGATGATGTCGACGCCGGCATCGCGCAGCGCGGCGACGCTCGCCAGGACGTCGTCCGGCTTGCCCTCGGGGTACTTGTTGAAGCTGCCACGCAGGGTCGCGAGCCACGACTCGGTCAGCCGGGAACTCACCCGCGGGTCGGCGGCCAACGCCATGCCGGTGCCGCCCATGACCGACGAGCTGACCACCAGGCACGGGGTGACGAAAATGCCGGCGTCCGCGATGGCGGAGACGATCTCCGGGGTGTGCGGCCGGTCGATGAACAGGTGGGCCAGCCCGTCCACGCCGACCTCGATGGCCTGCACGGTGGACTCCAGGGTCATCGCGTGCGCGATGACCTGCCTGCCCAGCCGGTGCGCTTCGGCCACCCCGGCCCGCAGCGTCTCGGTGCTGATCATCGGCAGGCCGGGGTGGCCCATCACGGTGCCCTCCTCGATCATGACTTTGATGTAGTCGGCGCCTTCGGCGACCCGGGCGTTGACGAAGGCCACGGCCTCCTCGGGTGTCGAGACCGACGGAGGGGTCCAGCCCTGCCCGCCGGGCCGGTGCTCGTTCAGCTCGGCGATCAGCTCGTGCGGGTGGCCGCCAGGGGCCATGAGTCCGAGCAGCGCGGAGCGCACGTCCGCGATCGCGTCGTTCTCCTCAATCTCTTTGCGCTGCTCGGGCGTCCAGTAGCCCTGCATCTCCAATTCGGTGGTCACCCCGAAGCCGAGTGCGATGCGCAGCGCCTCGAACGAGCTGTGGACGTGGCCGTCGATCAGGCCAGGAAGCAGCGTGGCGCCCTCGGCGTCGACGACGCGCGCGTCTCGCGGCGGCTCCTGCCCGACCGTGACGATCTGCGATCCCTCGATGCCGACGCTGTGGGCCTCCAAAACGCGCTCACCGTCGAAGACGCGGGCGTTGGTGATGTAAGTGGACATTATGGCTCCAGGGCAGACGGTGCGGACTGTTCGTCGGATGTCGGATCCGCTGCGACCTGGCGCGCCCAAGAACTCTGCGGCGGCGGCTCGGCAGGAAACCCGGCAGGCGTGCAGAGAACGTAGCAAACATGTTCGCAACGAACAAGTTCGTTCATGCCTCACCTCGGCCGGAGGGGCATGCGTGCAGGTCGTCCGGAGGGAGATAGGCCGAGGTGGACGTGGTCTCCCACGCCGGTCACGAACATTGTTCGGCCAGTACAGCGCGGTCTTCTTGGAATTCAACGGACGACTGCCGGAGCCTGCCCGCTTCTGTCGGCGGCCCAGCGTAAAGCTGTGCACCGATGGGGGCCTTAGCCCTCGCCCCGCCTTGTTGGCAACGAACACGTTCGATATGTTGTGGATGTGTCAACCACCAGCTCAACTCCGCGCAGCCGCCGCGAACGTCCCGCCAAACCCGCCCTTTCTGTTCCGGGAATCGTTGCTGCCGCAGTCAAGATCATGCGGAGCGAAGGGCTCGAGCGCGTCACGATGCGGCGCCTCGCCCAGGAGCTCGACACCGGACCCGCCTCGCTCTACGTCTACTTCCGCAACACCGCCGAGCTGCACGCTGCGGTCCTCGACGAACTGCTCAGCGAAGTCGACCTCACCTCCGCCGCAGCCCAGGGCGACTGGCGCGAGCGCCTCCTGCAGATCCTGAGCTCGTACATCGAGGTGTTGTACGCCCATCCGAGCCTGGCCCGTTCCGCCCTTGTGGCGCGGCCGCGCGGCGAGCACTACCTCTATCTCGTCGAAGGGCTGCTGAGCGTCCTGCGAGAGGGAGGCATGGACAACGAACGCGCAGCCTGGGCCCTCGACCTGCTGCTGCAGTTCGCAACGACCACCGCCGCCGAGCACGGCACCCGACGCCAGGCCCCCGAAACGCGCGAGGAGTGGGCCGCATTCACCCGAGCCCTGCGCTCGGCCGGACCAGACCGATATCCCCACATCGCCGCCGCCGCCGACGAACTGGTGTCGGGCACCCCGCAAACACGCCTCAGGTGGAGTTTCCTCGTCCTGCTCAACGGAATCCTCACGGCCCCTGCCCCGGACACGATGGGCCGCCCAGCCGACTGAGCCCCACCGGGAGTTCACCGCACGCCAGCGACTCCCAGCGATAAACGACGCGAGTGAACGTCGGGGAAGCGCAGCTCCCGGCCGGTCCGTGAATGGTGCTCAGCCGATCAGTCCCGAGTCGTGACAGCTACGAAACGATCTCGAGGCGTTACTCACGGCTACTTCTCATCTGGTCGCATCGACCCGAGTGGAGGGCCTTCAGTGGGGTGCGATGCCGTCCAGGGCTATGGCGATGAACCGCCGCCAGTCCCCCACGGCGCCCCGGCTGATCATCGCCAGCGCGCCGACCAGCATGTAGAGGTCGTCCACCGTGATGTCGGGGCGGACGGTGCCGTCGGCGTGCCCGCGCCTGATCAGCGTGTCCCCGATGGCCAGCAACTCGGTCGCCAGGGGCCCGCGCGGAGCGGTGGAGCCGAACGTCGCCTCGATCGCCCCGGACAGGCCGCGGCCCTTCTGGTGGATCTCGGCCACATGGGTCAGCAAGCAGGTCAGGGCCGCCCGGGTGTCGGGGTTGGGCAGGCACTCGCTCTCGGCGAAGCCGAGGATCTCGCTGAAGCGCTGGTCGGCGACCGCCTCGACCAGGGCCTGACGGGTCGGGAAGTGCCGGTAGAGGGTGCCGACGCCGACCTGCGCCGCCCTCGCCACCTCCCCCATCTGCACCTGGTCGCCGTGCTCGGCGAACAGATCGACGGCGACCTCCAGAAGGCGGGCGCGATTGCGCTCGGCGTCGCTGCGCGGCCTGGCCATGTGCTCCTCTTTCCCGGAATCGGATTCCGGATCACACCCTAGTCGGCGTTGACAGTCTCCCGGACGCTCACTTAGCTTAAGCGGAATCGGATTCCGAATCACATTCCGAAGGGTCCCACATGTTCAAGGATCGCTTCTTCCTGCTGGACGCCGGCGCCTCCCGTCCCACCCGCGTGCCCCTGCCGCCGTCGATGAGCGTGAAGGCCGGGACCGCCGACACCGAGGGGCGGTTCTCCCTGATGGAGTACCGCGGTGACGGTCACATCCCCGCCCACGTCCACGACACCTTCGACGAGCTGGTGTACGTGCTGGACGGTGACCTGGGCATCGACTTCGACGGCGACACCCACCACCTCACCGCCGGGGCGTTCGCGCTGGTCCCGCGCGGCGTCACGCACGCCATGCGCAACCTCGGGCCGGACGGCTCCACCGTGCACGCCCTGCAGTTGTCCGCGCCGGGCGGCTGGGAGCGCTACGTCGAGGACGTGTGCGAGGCGGGCGAGGCCGATGGGCTGATGCTCCCCGGCGGACGGCCCGACCGGCAGAAGTTGAACGAACTGGGCAAGCCGTACGGCATGCGCTACCACCTGGGGCAGGACGACCCCGCCGAGTGGGGCGACAAGAGCCGGTTCCACCTCCTGCGACAGGGACAGGTGAGGCCCGGGCGCGTCGCCGTCCCGCCCGCGTTCGCCGTCAAGGCGCGCACCGAGGACACCGACGGCCTGATCTCCCTGTTGGAGGTGACCGTCGCCCAGCCCGTCCCGCGCCACACCCACCACGTCGCCGACGAGTGCATCTACGTGGTCGGTGGCGTCCTGGAGATCGACTTCGACGGGGAGACGCACCGGGCCGGTGAGGGGCGGTTCGTCCTGCTTCCGCACGGCGTCCCGCACGCGATCCGCCCCGGTTCCACCCCACCGCCCAAGGTCATCCAGATCTCCTCGCCCGGCGGCTGGGAGTGCGTGGTGGAGGCCCTCATCGAGCATCGGACCGAGGTGAGCCAGGGCGGCCGCTTCGACCCGGCGGCACTCAACCGCTACACCCGCCGCCACCACGTCGTCTACGAGGAGAACGCCTGACCCGCCAGGCCGCCCTCATCGACAGGAGGGGCGCTAGTGCGGCCAGGTCCAGTCGCGGATCTCCGGGACGTCCTCGCCGTGCTCCCGCGTGTGGGCGCGGGCCCGCATGCGGGCGTCGGCCATCTGCTGGCGCAGGTGGGCGCACCGCTCGCCCAGGCCGGGCACCCGGTCGATAACGTCCATGACCAGGTGGAAGCGGTCGATGTCGTTCATCATCGCCATGTCGAACGGCGTGGTCGTGGTGCCCTCCTCCTTGTAGCCGCGCACGTGCAGGTTGTCGTGCCCGTTGCGGCGGTAGGTGAGGCGGTGGATCAGCCACGGGTAGCCGTGGAAGTTGAAGATGACGGGCTTGTCGGTGGTGAACAGCGCGTCGTAGGCGACGTCGGTCAGGCCGTGGGGATGTTCGGAGCGGGGTTGCAGCCGCATCAGGTCGACGACGTTGACCACCCGCACCCTCAGCTCCGGCAGGTGGCGGCGCAGCAGGTCGGCGGCGGCGAGGGTCTCCAGGGTGGGCACGTCGCCGGCGCAGGCCAGCACCACGTCCGGTTCGCTCCCCTCGTCGGTGGAGGCCCACGGCAGGATGCCGAGCCCGCGGGCGCAGTGCACCACGGCGTCCTCCATGGGCATCAGGTCCAGCACCGGGTGCTTGCCGGCGACCACGACGTTGACGTAGTCGCGCGAGCGCAGGCAGTGGTCGGCCACCGACAGCAGGCAGTTGGCGTCCGGAGGCAGGTAGACCCGCACCACGTCGGACTTCTTGTTCACCACCACGTCCAGGAAACCGGGGTCCTGGTGGCTGAACCCGTTGTGGTCCTGCCGCCAGACGTGCGAGCTGAGCAGGTAGTTCAGCGAGGCGACGGGACGGCGCCAGAAGATCTTGCGGGAGGATTCCAGCCACTTGGCGTGCTGGTTGAACATCGCGTCCACGATGTGGATGAACGCCTCGTAGGAGGTGAACAGCCCGTGCCGCCCGGTGAGCAGGTAGCCCTCCAGCCAGCCCTGGCACAGGTGCTCGCTGAGCACCTCCATCACCCGCCCCTGCGGGCCGAGGTGGACGTCGGTGGGCAGCAGTTCGGCCTCCCACACCCGGTCGGTGACCTCCAGCACCGCCCCCAGCCGGTTGGACTCGACCTCGTCGGGCCCCATGAGCCGGAAGTTGGCCGGGTTGGCGGCGACCACGTCGCGCAGCAGGCCGCCGAGCAGCCGGGTCGGCTCGGTGGTCGCGGTGGCCGGCGCCTTGACCTCCACCGCGTAGTCGCGGAAGTCGGGCAGTACCAGCGGCTTGAGCAGCTCGCCGCCGTTGGCGTGCGGGCTGGCGCTCATGCGGCGCGGCCCCTCGGGCACCAGGGAGCGGACGGGCTCCACCGGCCGTCCCTGCTCGTCGAACAGCTCCTCAGGCCGGTAGGAGCGCATCCACTCCTCAAGGGCCTTCAGGTGGGCGGGATTCTCGCGGACGCCGCTGAGCGGCACCTGGTGGGCGCGCCAGGTGCCCTCCACCGGCAGCCCGTCGACCTCTTCGGGGCCGGTCCATCCCTTGGGGGTGCGCAGCACGATCATCGGCCAGCGGCGGTCGTCGCCGGCCTTGACCTCGGCGATCTGGTCGAACACCACATCCAGGGTCTCGGCCATCAGCCGGTGGGTGGCGGCCGGATCCCGCCCCGACACCAGGTGCGGCCGGTAGCCGTAGCCGCGCATCAGCTCCAGCAGCTCGCCCTCGGGGATGCGGGCCAGCACCGTCGGGTTGGCGATCTTGTATCCGTTGAGGTGCAGGATCGGCAGGACGGCGCCGTCCTTGGCGGGGTTGAGGAACTTGTTGGAGTGCCAGCCGGTGGCCAGCGGGCCGGTCTCGGCCTCGCCGTCGCCGACGACGCACGCCACCACCAGGTCGGGGTTGTCGAAGGCGGCGCCGTAGGCGTGGGCCAGGGAGTAGCCGAGCTCGCCGCCCTCGTGGATCGACCCGGGAGTCTCGGGGGCGGCGTGGCTGGGGATGCCGCCGGGGAAGGAGAACTGGCGGAACAGCCGCCGCATCCCCGCCTCGTCCTGGGAGACGTAGGGGTAGATCTCCGAGTAGGTGCCCTCCAGCCAGGCGTGGGCGACCGTCGCCGGGCCGCCGTGCCCGGGACCGGCGACGTAGATCATGTCCTGGTCGCGCCGGCTGATCACCCGGTTGAGGTGGGCGAAGCAGAAGTTCAGGCCCGGGGTGGTGCCCCAGTGCCCGAGCAGGCGCGGTTTGATGTGCTCGGGCCGCAGCGGCTCGGTGAGCAACGGGTTGTCGAGCAGGTAGATCTGCCCGACCGACAGGTAGTTGGCCGCGCGCCAGTAGGCATCGATTCGCTCCAGCTCATCCATGCCTACGAGGCTTCCCGTCTGGCGGAGGATATGCCAGAGACCTAGGTCCCTACCTCCGCCGCCGCCGGGCAGGGCCGTTCTCCCCTCCGCCGCGCGGCGTGGACGGAGTGGGTGGTCAGGTGCCGGTCAGGGCGCCGTCGAGGGCGGCGGTCACCTGGGTGAGCATGCGGCGCATCTGGCGCAGTTCGTCCTCCCCCAGGCCGGTGGCGGCCAGGATCCGCGCGGGGACCTGGACGGCACGGCGGCGCAGCCCCTCGCCCTGCGGGGTGAGGCGGACGCGCACCGACCGCTCGTCGCGCACGTCGCGGTCGCGGCGCACCAGCCCCGCGGCCTCCATGCGTTTGAGCAGGGGCGACAGGGTGCCGGAGTCCAGGCGCAGCGCGGCGCCGAGCTCCTTGACGCTGACCGGCCCCTGCTCCCACAGCACCAGCATCACCAGGTACTGGGGGTAGGTCAGGCCGAGGTCGCCGAGCTCGCGCCGGTAGACCCCGTCCATGGCGCGCGACGCGGCGTGCAGGGCGAAGCAGACCTGGTTGTCCAGCCGTAGCAGCTCGTCCTCCTCCATGCCCGAATCCTACAACTTGACCGCCCGCCATTCAGTTGTGCACAATTCAATTGTTGTCCACCGAAAGGGGTGCCCTGTGAGCACGCTCTACACCGCCATCGCCACCGCCTCCGGCCGGGACGGCCGCGCCGTCTCCTCCGACGGGCTGCTCGACGTCACCCTCGCCCCGCCCAAGGAGCTCGGCGGGACCGGGCGGGGCACCAACCCCGAGCAACTGTTCGCCGCCGGGTACGCCGCCTGCTTCGCCAGCGCCCTGGGCCTGGTCGCCCGGCGGATGAAGCTCGACGCCTCACACGCCTCGGTCACCGCCGAGGTCGGGCTCGCCCAGAACGATCAGGGCGGGTTCGGGCTCAGCGTCACCCTGCGCGTCGAGCTTCCCGACGAGCTGCACGGCGAGGCCGGGCGTTCGCTGGTGGAGGCGGCCCACCAGGTCTGCCCCTATTCCAACGCCACCCGCGGCAACATCCCGGTCGAACTCGTCGTGGAGTGAGGCTCACCCCGTCAGCACGGTGAGGTCCGCGGCGAAGTCGCGGTCCAGGGGGAACACCGGCCGCGCCAGGCGCTGGTACGGCAGCCGCGGCAGATCCTGGTCGACGCCGCCCGGCGTCAGTGCCAGCAGCCAGTCGCCGGCCGCCTCGAACAGCTCGGGCTCCAGGTAACCGATCTTCACCACCACCAGGTCGACCTCGGCGACGTCGACCCCGAGCCGGGCGTAGGAGGCCAGCTCGCGGTACTGCATGCGGCGGGAGGTGAGGAACACGCTCAGCCCGCCGACGCGCACGCTCACGCACCGCCCGCCGTCGGGGTCGTCGGCGACCGCCTCGAGCACGCCCTCCAGCAGCAGGGGGCCGGGGTCGCGCGAGTCGATACGGCCGCCGGCACGCACCCGGACCGGCGAGCCGGGCGGCAGGGCGGCGACCTGCTCGACGGCCTCGGGGTCGACCAGCGAGGCGTACACCGCGCGGACCCGGCCGTCGCGGATCGGCGGGCGGGCCAGCGTCCGCTCCAGGGCATAGGTGACGTCGTCGGCGCCGCCGGCGCCGGGGTTGTCACCGGAGTCGCTGATGAAGAACGGCCGCCGGGCGGGGTCGTCGGCCGCCGCCAGCGCCCGGTCCAGGCACTCGTCCATCGAACCGGTGGGCGCGACGAACGCGAAGTCCTCGCGCGCCGCCCAGAAGTGCTCGCCGAGCTCGCGGGCCGCCTTCTCGGTGGCGGCGGCGTCGGTGCCGGTGACGACGACCGCGCCGCGGCAGCGGGGCTCGTCCGCCCAGGCGAAGCCGATCCAGATCGCCGCGTCGATCACGCCGGGCCGGGACTCGATCTCGGGGATGCGCGCGTACAGCTCCCGGGCGGGGTCGACCCTGGTGCTGGTCATCTCACCCGGCAGCAGGATCGGCACGTGGACCAGGGCCTTGTGCGGCCGCCGCTCCTCGCGCAGCGCCTGGACGAGGTTGCGCGCCGCGCGTTCACGCGTCTCCCACACATCGACGTGAGGCGCGGTGCGGTAGCAGGTGAGCAGGTCGCAGCCGTGGAACAGCGTGGGCGAGACGTTGCCGTGCAGGTCCATGGCGGCGGAGACGAACGGCTGCGGCCCGATCGCCGAGCGGACGGCGGTGATCAGGTCGCCTTCGGCGTCGTCGCGCCCGACGACGCTCATCGCGCCGTGGATGTCCAGCAGCATGCCGTCGACGGGGCCGGCCGCGGCCAGCCCGTCGACGATCTCGGTGCGCCAGGCGTCGTAGGCGGCCGGGTCGACGGCGCCGCCGGGCAGCGCCCGCGCGTGCACCAGGGGCAGCCACTCCACCTCGCGCGCCCACGGCGCCGACAGCCAGTCGTAGCGGGCCAGCAGCGCCTCACCCCGGGTGACCTCGAAGTCGCCGGCGCCGCTCAGGTGGGGGGAGAAGGTGCTGGATTCGATGTGGACGCCGCCGATGGCGATGCGCAGGGGACGGGGCACGGGCAGGGGCTCCTTCAGGCGGGGAGGACGTGGACGGCGGCGCAGACCAGATGCCCCAGGCCCGCCAGGGCGGCATCCGGGCCCGCGACGCTGGCCTCGATGGACAGGGACTGGGTCACCGACGGCAGGCACCGCTCGTAGAGCATGCCTCGCGCCGCGGCCACATAGACGTCCAGGCTGGACAGCGCTCCGCCGATGACGACGGCATCGGGGCTGAGGAAGTTGACCAGCCCCGACAGGGCGACGCCGAGCAGCCGGCCGGCGTTGCGCACCATCGTGACCGCGGCCGGCTCGGCGTCGTCGGCGGCGGCGATGACATCGCGGGTCGTGCTCACCGGCAGCCCGAGCCGCTGCAGTTCCCGGGCCAGCGCGGCGCCGCTGGCCACGGTCTCCAGGCAGCCGCGGCTGCCGCACGAGCAGTGACGCTCACCGCTGTCGGCGACGCGCACGTGGGTGACGTCCCCGCTCAGCCCGCGGCCGCCGCGGTGGATCTGCCCGCCGGTGACCAGGCAGCCGCCGATGCCGGTGCCGACCTTGACGTAGATCATGTCGCCGGTGTCCCGGCCGCGGGTGCTGTGCTCGCCCATCGCGGCCGCCTTGGCGTCGTTCTCGACGACCACGGGGACCTCGAAGCGCTCGGCGAGCGCGGTGCGGGCGTCGAAACCGTTCCAGCCCGGCATCCGGGCCGGGCCGGCCAGCCGCCCGCTGGGGAACTCCACCGGCCCCGGCAGCGCCATGCCGACGCCGAGCAGCGGCTGTCCCGGGGCGGCGTCGGCCCGGGCGGCGCTGAACGCGGCGGCGACGACCTCGAAGACCTCCTTGGGGCCCGCGGCGATGTCGATGGCGATCTCCTCGGCGGCCAGCAGCCTCCCGTCGGGCAGGCACAGGCCGACGCGGGCGTGCCGGGCGCCGAGCTCGGTGACCGCCAGGACGCCCCCCGCGTCACGCAGCCGCAGGATGCGGGGCCGGCGCCCGCCGGTGGAGCGGCCCACCCCCTCCTCCAGGATGGTCCCCTCCTCCAGCAGGCGCCGCACGACGTTGGAGACGGTCGAAGGGGCGACCTTCAACGTGTCGACGAGGTCGGCGCGGGAGACGGCCTCGCCGCTGGCCAGCAGCTTGAGGGTCTGCTCACGCAAGGTGTCGGGGATCTCCGACATGCCTCTCCTTCTCGCGGTCGTCGCTGCCGCACGGCCTCGACCTGACGATTGCCGGGCGCGGGCTTCCATCATGGAGCATCGCCGCACCATCGAAGCATGTCTGGCAACTTAGCCGCCAATCCGAAAAAAGTCACCGAAATAAAGTGAAGTAACTTCGTTGACTTGCAACATGCACATCTATACATTCTCCGCATCCGATCGCAGCCCGCCCGAACGAAGTCCAGGGCGCGTGCACGTCAATCGAGGAGACCCATGCGGAGCACATTCCAGCGGCGCGCACTGCGAGGCGCGGCGGCGGTGACCGGCGCGGCCGCCATCGCGTTGGGCCTGGCCGCGTGCAGCGGCGGCGCCGCGCCCAAGAGCGGCGCCGCCCAGGGCGGGAGCCAGGGCAAGGACACCGTCACCGTCGCCCTGCGGACCCCCAACTGGATCCTGCCGATCTCGGCCCCCGGATTCACCCAGGGCGAGAACGCCATCTTCGGGGCGGCGCAGTACCGCCACCTGTACGAGTACCGGCTGGACGGCACGGCCCAGTACAACATCGACCCCGAGCGCTCGATGGCCGAGCCGCCGCAGGTCAGCGACGGCGGCAAGACGCTGACGATCACCCTGAAGGACAACACCTGGTCCGACGGCAAGCCCGTCACCACCCGCGACGTGCGGTTCTGGTACAACCTGGTGACCGCGAACAAGGACAAGTGGGCGTCCTACCGGCCGGGCGGCTTCCCCGACAACATCGCCGACTTCACCGTCAAGGACGACAAGACCTTCTCCCTGACGACCAAGAAGCCGTACAACACCGCCTGGTTCGTCGACAACCAGCTGAACCGCATCGTGCCCCTCCCCCAGCACGCCTGGGACAAGGACTCCGCCACCGGCCAGGTCGGCGACCTCGACCTCACCCCCGACGGCGCCAAGAAGGTCTTCGCGTTCCTCACCGCCGCCTCCAAGGACCCCAAGAGCTACGCCACCGACCCGCTGTGGCAGGTCAACAGCGGCGCCTGGAAGCTGGAGAAGTACGTGCCGAACGGCGAGGTCGTCCTCGCCGCGCGCCCGAACTACTCCGGCTCCGACAAGCCCAAACTGTCCAAGGTGGTGCTGCGGCCGTTCACCGGGGACGACGCCGAGTTCAACGTCCTGCGCGCCGGCGGCATCGACTACGGATACATCCCCCCGGCCAACATGTCGCAGCAGAAGTACCTGGAGTCCAAGGGGTACAAGGTCTCGCCCTGGTACGGGTGGTCCATCACCTACCTGCAGCTGAACTACAACAACCCCAAGTCGGGGCCGTTGTTCAAGCAGCTGTACCTGCGCCAGGCGATGCAGATGCTCATCGACCAGCCCACGATCAGCAAGGTCATCTGGGCGGGCATGGCGGCGCCGACCTGCGGGCCCGTGCCCGCCAAGCCGGACGCCATCGGGACCGGCGCCGGGTGCGTCTACTCCTTCGACCCCGCCAAGGCCAAGCAGCTGCTGGAGGCCCACGGGTGGAAGGTGACCCCCGACGGGCAGACCACCTGCGAGAAGCCCGGCTCCGGGCCCGACCAGTGCGGTGAGGGCGTCGCCGCCGGCACGCCCCTGTCCTTCACCGTCACCAGCCAGACCGGCTTCGCCGCGACGAGCAAGATGTTCGCCGAGATCAAGTCGCAGATGGCCAAGCTCGGCATCGTCCTGACCGTCAAGGAGGTGCCCGACTCGGTGGCGGTCACCCCGATGTGCAAGCCGTCGGAGTCGAGCTGCTCGTGGGACATGTCCTTCTTCGGCTCCCAGGGCAGCTGGTACTTCCCGGCCTTCGCCAGCGGTGAGCGGCTGTTCCAGACCGGCGCCCCCGTCAACCTGGGCAGCTACAGCAACCCCGAGGCCGACAAGCTCATCGACGCCACGCAGTTCTCCGCCGACGACACGGCGCTGAAGGCCTACAACGACCTGCTGGCCAAGGACCTGCCGGTGCTGTGGATGCCGAACCCGGTGTACCAGATCTCCGCCTACAACGCCGGCCTGCAGGGTGTCGACCCGCAGGACCCGATGAACAACATGTTCTTCCAGGACTGGTCCTGGAAGAGCTGAGCCGGCGACCGTCCCGAGCCGCGGCGGCCCCTGACCGCGCCGCCGCGGCCCCAGAACAAGGAAGGGGCCTTCAGTGGCCCGTTACCTGATCACGCGCCTGGCCCAGGCCCTGGTCATCGTCGTGCTCGTCACGATGATCACGTTCGTCATCCTGCACCTGCTGCCGGGAGGCGCCGCCAGGGCCACCCTCGGCAAGGAGGCGACCCTGCAGCAGCTGGCCGCCTTCGACCACGAGATGGGCTACGACCGGCCCTGGCCGCAGCAGTACCTCATGTACGTGCGGCGCCTGCTGCAGGGGGACCTCGGCTACTCCTTCCAGCTCAACCAGTCGGTCACCGAGGCCATCGCCCAGCGGCTCCCCAAGACGATGGTGCTGTCGCTGCTGTCGACACTGCTGGCCATCGTGGTGGCCGTCCCGCTCGGGGTCGTCCAGGGGATGCGCCGCAACCGCTGGCCCGACTACGCCATCACCGCGGCGTCGCTGCTGGCCTACGCCACCCCCATCTTCTTCATGGGTCTCATCATGATCATTCTGTTCTCGCAGGTCTGGCCGATACTGCCGCCCGAGGCGCCACAGGGCTTCACCCTGCAGGAAGTGCTCGCCGACCCCGCCGGGCTCGTGCTGCCCACCGTGACCCTCGCCATCGTGACCGTCGCGGTGTACTCGCGCTACGTGCGTTCCTCGATGGTCGACAACCTCAACGAGAACTACGTGCGCACCGCCCGCGCCAAAGGACTGTCCGAGCCGCGCGTCGTCGCCGGGCACACCCTGCGCAACGGGCTGTTCCCCGTGATCACGCTGCTCGGCATGTACCTGCCCGCGTTGTTCAGCGGGGCCCTGGTCGTGGAGTCGCTGTTCAACTACCCCGGCATGGGACAGCTGTTCTGGCAGGCGGCGCTGCGGCGCGACTTCCCCATCCTGTTCGGCGTCACGCTGATCATCTCGATCGCGACCGTGCTCGGCGCGCTGCTGGCCGACCTGCTGTACGCCGCCGTCGACCCCAGGGTCCGCCTGAGGGCGAGCCGCTCATGACCACGACGGCCGAGACCGCCGGCGCGCGGGACGACGACGAGGCACCGGTCCGCGGGCTGTGGCGGCAGGGGGCCCAGGTGTTCTGCGAGAACCGGCTGGCCCTGGTGGGCGTCGCCCTGTTCCTGCTGCTGGCCGCCGTCTGCTTCCTGGGACCGCTCTTCTACCACACCGAGCAGGTGCACACCGACCTCGCCGCGGTGTACCTGACGCCCGGCACCGGCGGGCACCCGCTGGGGACCGACGGCGTCGGCTACGACCAGCTGGGACGCCTCATGCTCGGCGGGCAGACCTCCATCGTCGTCGGGCTCGCGGCCGGCATCCTGGCGACCGTCGTGGGCACCGTGTGGGGAGCCGTCGCCGGCTTCGCCGGCGGGTGGGTCGACGCGGCCATGATGCGCCTCGTCGACGCGATGATGTCGATCCCCTCGCTGTTCCTGTTCATGCTCATGGCCACCATCGTGACCCCGAGCGTGCCCATGCTGATCCTGCTCATTGGGGCGTTCGCCTGGCTCGGCCCGGCACGGCTGGTACGCGGCGAGGCGCTGACGCTGCGCTCACGCGAGTACGTCCAGGCCATGCGCTCGATGGGCGGCACCAGCGGCCGGGCGGTGCGGCGGCACATCATCCCCAACGCCATCGGCACGGTGATCGTCAACGCCACCTTCCAGGTCGCCGACGCCATCCTGTACGTCGCCTACCTGTCGTTCCTCGGCCTGGGCGTCCCGCCGCCCGCGGCCAACTGGGGCGGGATGCTCTCCGACGGCCTGGCCGACACCTTCAGCGGCCACTGGTGGCTGCTGTACCCGCCGGGCATCGCCATCATCCTCATCGTCCTCGCCTTCAACTTCATCGGCGACGGCCTGAGGGACGTCTTCGAGGTCCGCCTTCGGCGGCGCTAGAGCAGGAGAAGCGACATTGAGCGCACCTACCGACCCCGGCCCGCCCGCCGGCGACCCGGCCGGCACCGAGCCGCTGCTGCGGCTGCGTCAGGTCAGCACCGACATCGCCCTGCGCCGGGGCACCGTCCACGCCCTCGACGGCGTCGACCTCGACGTCCGGCAGGGAGAGATCCTCGGCATCGTGGGAGAGTCGGGCAGCGGCAAGACGATGACCGCCCTGTCGGTCATGGGCCTGCTCCCCGCGGGCGGCGCCGTCACCGGCGGCCGGATCCTGTTCGGCGGACGCGACCTGCTGTCCCTGCCCGCCACCGAGGCCCGCCGGGTGCGCGGCGTCGAGATGGGCATGGTGTTCCAGGACCCGCTCACCTCGCTCAACCCGACGATGCGCATCGGCACCCAGGTGGCCGAACCGCTGCGCGTCCACCGCGGGATCGGCAAGGCCGAGGCCCGGGAGCGGGCGATCGACATGCTGCGCAGGGTCGGGATGCCACGCCCGGAGAAGATCGTCGACGACTACCCGCACCAGCTGTCGGGCGGGATGCGCCAGCGGGTCGTCATCGCCATGGCCCTCATCTCCTCCCCGCGCCTGCTCATCGCCGACGAGCCCACGACGGCGCTCGACGTGACCACCCAGCGCCAGATCCTCGAGCTGATCGACGACCTGCGCGAGGAGTTCGGCATGGCCGTCATCCTCGTCACCCACGACCTGGGCGTGATCGCCGGCCACGCCGACCGGGTCGCGGTCATGTACGCCGGCCGCGTGGTGGAGACCACCAGCACCGAGCAGCTGTTCCGCTCGCCCCGGCACCGCTACACCGAGGCCCTCATGGAGGCGCTCCCGGAGTCGGCGGTCCGCGGGAACGGCGCCGACGAGCGGCTCTACAGCATCCCGGGCCTGCCGCCGGACCTGTCGCGCCCCCTGACCGGCTGCCGCTTCGCGCCCCGCTGCCGGTTCGCCACCGAGGAGTGCCGCACGACCGACGTGGCGCTGTCGGACGGCGAGCACCGGTTCGCGTGCCTGCACCCGGTCACCCCCGTCACCCTCGCGCCTCCCGTGCGCGCGGCCGCGGACCCCTCGCCGGCGGCGCGGTCCTCCGAGCCCGCCGCTCCGGGCGCGGTGCTGTCGGTGCGCGAACTGGTCAAGGACTACGAGTCGACGGCCGGCGGGGCGCTCGGGCGGGTGACCGGGCGGGTCAGCGCCGTGGCCGGGGTGTCGTTCGACGTCAGGCCCGGTGAGACGTTCGGGCTCGTGGGCGAGTCCGGGTGCGGCAAGTCGACCGTGGGGCGGCTGGTGGTCGGGCTGGAGAATCCCACCTCGGGGCAGATCCTGCTGGACGGCGCCGACGTCGCCACCCTGGACCGCCGGCAGCGCCGCCGCACCCAGCGGCAGATCCAGCTGATGTTCCAGGACAGCTACGCCGCGATGAACCCGCGCATGCGGATCGACGCCATCCTCACCGAACCGCTGGACATCCAGCAGGAGGGCGACGCCTCCTCCCGCCGCGCCCGCGTCGCCGGCCTGCTGGACCAGGTGGGCCTGTCTCGGCGCGTGCTCGAGCGTTACCCCCACGAGTTCTCCGGCGGCCAGTTGCAGCGCATCGGGCTGGCCAGATCGCTGGCGCTGAAGCCGCGGCTGATCGTCGCCGACGAGCCGGTGAGCGCGCTGGACGTGTCCATCCAGGCCCAGGTGCTCAACCTGATGCGCGACCTGCAGCGCGAGCTGGGGGTGGCGTACGTGTTCATCAGCCACGACCTGTCGGTCGTCGACTACATGTCCGACCGCATCGGCGTGATGTACCTGGGCAAACTCGTCGAGGTCGGCCCCGCGGGCGAGGTGGTCCGCAGAGCCCGCCACCCCTACACCCAGGCCCTGATCGACGCCGTCCCCTCGGCCGACCCCGACCTGGCGCGGCGCGAGACCACGGCCATCCGCGGTGAGCTGCCCAGCGCGCTGAACCCGCCCACGGGGTGCCGTTTCCGGACGCGCTGCCCCCTCGCCCAGCCCATCTGCGAGACCGAGCCGCCGCTGGCGGGCGAGGTCCACCAGGTGGCCTGCCATTTCCCCCTGCGCGCCGAGGCGGGCGCGTAGTGCCGCCGGGCTTCGGCGGCCTGGCCCGGCCGCCGAAGCCCGGTGAGGAAAACCTGTTGCGGGATTGTCGGTGGGGTTGGCTAGGGTCTGCTGCTGTGTCTGAGCAACCCCTGATCTACGCGCGTGGCCTGGTCAAACGCTTCGGCGACTTCACCGCCGTCGACGGCATCGACCTGCAGGTCGCCCCCGGGGAGGCGTTCGGCTTCCTCGGGCCCAACGGGGCCGGCAAGTCCTCCACCATGCGCATGATCAGTTGCGTGTCGCTGCCCACCGCCGGTGAGCTGCGCATCCTCGGCATGGACCCCGCGCGCGACGGCACCACGATCAGAGGGCGGCTCGGCGTGTGCCCGCAGCTGGACAACCTCGATCCCGACCTCAACGTCCGGGAGAACCTCACCACATACGCCCGCTACTTCGGCATCTCCCGCGCCGAGGCGCGTCGCCGGGCCGACGAGCTGCTGGAGTTCGTGCGGCTGTCCGACCGCGCCGGAAGCAAGGTCGAGCCGCTCTCGGGCGGCATGAAGCGGCGGCTCACCATCGCCAGGGCCATGGTCAACGACCCCGACATCGTGCTGCTCGACGAGCCCACCACCGGCCTGGACCCGCAGGCCCGCCACCTTTTGTGGGAGCGGCTGTTCCAGCTCAAGCGGCGCGGCACCACCCTGGTGCTCACCACCCACTACATGGACGAGGCCGAGCAGCTGTGCGACCGGCTGGTGGTCATGGACGGCGGGCGCATCGTCGCCGAGGGGTCGCCGCGCGCCCTGATCGAGACCTACTCCAGCGCCGAGGTGGTGGAGCTGCGCTTCGGTGACGAGCGGCCGGCCGACATGGCGGGCAAGCTCACCGGCATCGGCGAGCGCGTCGACCCGCTTCCCGACCGGGTGCTCGTCTACGCCGCCGACGGTGACGCCGCCACGGCCGAGGTCCAGCGGCGCGGGCTGGTCCCCACCAGCGTGCTGGTGCGCCGCTCCACCCTGGAGGACGTCTTCCTGCACCTCACCGGCCGGACGCTGGTCGACTGATGGCCGCGATCACCTCCCAGTTCTCCGCACGCTCCACCCTGGCGGTCCTGGAGCGCGGCCTGACGCTGTACCGCAGGCTGTGGCGGGCCTCGCTGTTCTCCTCCTTCGTGCTGCCCGTGCTGTTCCTGATCAGCATCGGCATCGGGGTCGGCGGATACGTCGGCGAGATCGGCGGCGTCGACTACCTGTCGTGGATCGTCCCGGGCGTGCTCGCCTCCACCGCCTTCCAGATAGCTTTCGGCGAGTGCACCTACCCCGTGCTCGGCGACTTCAGGTGGGTGCGCGCCTACCACGCCATGCGCGCCACGCCCGTGCAGGTCGGCGACATGGTGGCCGGCTGGCTGCTGTACATCCTGCTGCGCGTCCTGATCGCGGTGGTGGCCTTCCTCGGCGTCACCGCGCTGTTCGGCGCCCTGCACTCGCCCTGGGCGCTGGTCACGCCGCTGGTGTGCGCCCTGCTGACCCTGGCCGTCGCCGCCCCGACGATGGCGTTCGCGGCGAGCATCGAGCACGAGAGCTACTTCTCGCTGCTGTTCCGCTTCATCATGATCCCCGCGACGCTGTTCTCCGGCATCTTCTTCCCCGTCGACCAGCTCCCCGCCGTGGTTCGCCCCCTGGCGTACGCCTCACCGCTGTGGCACGGCGTCGAGCTCGACCGCGCCGCCACGCTCGGCATCACCCCGTCATGGCCGGTCGTCGCGCACGTGGCCTACCTTCTGGCGTTCGCCGCCGCCGGCCTGTTGTGGGCCCTCCACGCCTTCCGCAAGCGACTTCAGGACTGACACATGGTGACCACGATGATCGCCGCCCGGCTGTCCCCCGGCCGGGTCGGCGCGGTGATCGGCCGCAACGTGGGGGCGCTGCGCTCGGGCCCGTCCTACTGGCTGGTGCTCGTCTCGGGGTTCTTCGAGCCCCTGCTGTACCTGCTGTCCATCGGCGTCGGGGTCGGCGCGCTGGTCGGCGACCTGCCCGTTGACGGGCGGACGCTGCCGTACGCCACGTTCGTCGCCCCCGCGATGCTCGCGGTGTCGGCCATGTCGGGCGCGCTGTCGGAGACCACGTACAACTTCTTCTTCAAGCTCAAGTACCAGAAGACGTTCGAGGCGGTCCTGGCCACCCCGGTACGGCCGTTCGAGATCGCCGTCGGAGAGCTCACCTGGGCCATGGTGCGCGGCTCCCTCTACACCGGGCTCTTCCTGATCGTCATGGTCGCCCTGCGGCTGGCCGAGCCGCTGTGGGCGCTGGCGGCCTTCCCCGCCACCATGCTGGTGGGGCTGGCGTTCGGGTCGCTCGGCATGGCGGTCAGCACACTGCTGCGGGGCTGGCAGGACTTCGACCTGATGGCCACCGTCCAGTTCGCGATGTTCCTGTTCTCCGGCACCTTCTCCCCCGTCGGCGACTACCCGGCCCCGATGCGCATCCTGGTCGAGGTGACGCCGCTGTACCACGCCGTCGAGCTGGTGCGGGGCCTGACGCTCGGCATCCCGGGCTGGGGACTGCTCGCCCACGCCGCCTACCTGCTGGCCATGATGGCCGCCGGCCTGCTGTTCGCCGCCCGCCGGCTGCAGCGCACGCTGTGCGTGTGACCAGTCGGGTCATTCGGCAGGACAGGTGGTGCCGGGCTTGGGCAGTTCCAGGTCGGTCAGGTAGGCGGTGGCGTGCCGGATCGGGCACTTCTTGCCTGACAGGTACATCACGTGGCCGGGCCCGTCGTAGGCGACGGTCACCGATCCGGCGATCATGCGGGTGAAGCTCTCGGTCGAGGTGTAGTCGACCCACGTGGTGCCGACCCCCAGGACCGGCGGCAGAGCGCGCGTGGGCAGCGGGCGGGACGGGTTGGCCACCGGCAGCGGCCAGCCCGCGCATCCGAGCAGGTTGACGTCCGATCTCGCGTACTCAGGCACGACCTTCCGGGCCCTCCGGCGGAAGTCCTCAAGCCCGGCGTAGCTGCTGTACGCGCGGTCGTCCCCGCAGCTCATCACCAGCGCCGCCGGCATGGCGGCGTAGCGCGCCGTGAAGAGCGCCTGATCGGCGAACCCCGACCCGTCCCCGCGCCGGGCCTTGTCCACGGCGTCCGCGAATGCCGGCCAGTCGGCGTTCTGCGGCCCCGGATCGAGGGGGATCATGTACGGCAACAGCCATCCGGTCAGCCGACCTTCGCCGTACTGCGAGGAGGTGAGCGGGATCGGATGGCGGTCGGCGTCTCGCAGCAGCCTGTGCCACACCGCCTCGGCGTCCTCGCCGTGCAACGCGCAGGCGGGAGTGTCCGCGCACCACCCGGCGAACCTGGTGATCATCTGCCGCAGGACCGGCAGGCTCAGCAGCCGCTGTGCGGGCCAGCCCTCGGTCTGGTTGTTCACCCCATCGACGTACATGGCCCGGACGCGCTGCGGGAACAGCCGCGATGATCAGCAGGAGTTCTCCCGGGTCTCCGTGCCGCATCGAGACCCGATCCACCGAGGTCGGAACGCGCCCACTTACACTATTACCACCATTACAACGGGACAGATCGCGGTCCGCAGCGAGGAGGGAACGGGAGCCGATGAGCCTTCGCCAGTTCGAGTACGCCCTGGCCGTTGCCGAGGAGGGCTCGGTGACGGCGGCGGCGGAGCGGCTGCGCGTCGCCCAACCGTCGGTGTCCCAGCAGATCCGCGGCCTGGAGCGGGAACTCGGAGTGGAACTGTTCGCCCGCACGCCGACCGGACTGGTGCCCACCGTGGTCGGCCGCGCTTTCCTGCGGGAGGCGGAGGTCGCGGTGAGCGCGTCACGGCGGGCGAGGGCGACGGCGCGGGCCGGCGCCGCGGCGCGCTGGACCTCGCCCTGATGGCGGCGTGCGAGCAGTCCCCCGACGACGCCCACCACCTCGGCGACGAGGAGTTCGTCGTGGTGCTGGGCGCCGGACACCGGCAGCTGGCCGCGGACCGGGTCGAGCTGCGCGAACTGGAGGGAGAGCCGTGGGTGAGGTTCGACCGCGACAGCGCGCTCGACGGCGTGCTGCTGAACGTGCTGCGGGACAACGAGCTGACCCCCACCACGGTGGCCCGCGTGTCCCAGACCGCGACGGCCGTGCGCTGGGCCGCTCACGGGCTGGGGGTGACGCTCGTCCCGGCCTCCGCGGTGCCCCCCGGTCACGAGCACCTCGTTCGCCCGGTGCTCCCCGTCGTGTCCCAGCCCGTCATCGCCGTGGTCCGGCCCGGCGCGGGCCCGGCGGAGACGGCCCTTCTCGAACTCCTGCGTCAGGAGACCTGGCACGATTCCGCATTCTTCTCACCGGCGTCCTGACGGCGGAGAAGAAAGCGGGCGCCGCTGAATTCCTTTTGGTCGAGACCGGCGTTCCGGAATGCCGAGGGCGTCAACCCCTGGGGAATTCGCCGCCGTCCACGATGAGATTGCTCCCGGTCAGCCAGCTCGCCCGGTCGGAAACGAGGAACAGCACCGCGTGGGCGATGTCGTCGGGCCGACCATCACGCCCCAGCGGCACGACGGTCTCGTTCTGGTCCTGCGCCGCGTCCAGGCGCGCCCACTGCTCCCGCGTCGCCTCGCCGCCGGGGGTGGCGACTCTGCCGGGGGTCACGGTGTTGACCCGGATCCCGAAGGGGGCCAGCTCCAGGGCCAGTCCCCGGCTGTAGTTCTCCAGGGCCGCCTTGGCCGCCGTGTAGTGCAGGAACGGCGCCACCGGGGTGGCGACCGCGGCCGAGGAGACGTGCACGATCATCCCCGAACGCCGTTCCCGCATCCCCGGCGTCAGCAGCGAGTCCAGCCGCACCGACGCCAGGTAGTTCAGGTCCAGCGCGTCCTGCCACTCCTCGTCGGGGATGGCCGAGCTGCCCTTGTGCGGTCGCGCCCCACCCGCGTTGTGGACCAGGATGTCCACCCCGCCGAGCGTCTCCTGCGCGGCCGCGGCGAGCGCCTCCGCTCCGGCCCGTGTCCGCACGTCGGCCTCCACGAAGACGGCCCCCTCCGGCACGGTGCTCGTCGCCGATCTGGCGGTCGTGAGCACCTCGGCACCCGCGTCCAGGAGCCGGCGCACGACGGCCGCTCCGATTCCGCGAGAGCCACCCGTGACCAGGGCCCGCTTTCCCGCGAGTTCTCGCGTTCCCGATGCGTTCTCGCTCGTGGTCATGCCATTCGTCCTCTCGATTCCGTGTTATTCCGCTCGACATGAGAACAATCGACGTGCGCGGAACGCGAATTTCCGAAGAAATCGCGGTGGGCACCTCGTCGAGCTTTTTCACGGTACGCCCGGAAAAGGACGAGAGACAAAGACGAAATGTCATTAGATGCCATAGGTGATACCTATGGCGCCCGGCGCGGCGCCTGCCACCGGGTGTCGAGCAGGCCGTGCCGCATTCGGCCCACCAAGCGGACGTACAGCGTCTCCGGCGTGTCGTCGCCCGCGTCCCTGCTGATCGCCAGACTGCTGTGCCGTACCGACAGTTCGTTGGCGTCCACCACCATGCCCGGCGCGAGGATCAACTCCACGTTGCCGCCGTTCACCCGCAGCTCGATGACCAGCTCGGGTGCGCTGCGCACCGCGCTGGTCAGGTCCAGCGTCACGTCGCACCACGCGGTGCGCAGCGCCAGCCGGCGCGGCAGTGTCCAGCGGCCGTCACGGCGCACCGAGCCGTGCCGCTCCTTGATGACGAGCAGTTCGGCGGCCGGCGTCCCGGCGAACGGCGGCGTGCGGGCGCCATCCCTGCCCGGCACCGCGATCAGATCGGTGGTGAGCGGGGCCAGCGCGTCGATGGTGCGGGCGGCCAGCGCCGCAGCCAGCCGTTCGTCGAACTCGACCGGGTCGAGCCGGCCGTCGGCGACGGCGACGCTCAGCAGTTCGGCGACCCGGTCGCGGTCCGCGTCGGACGCGCGAAGCGCGGGCGGGCTGGGGGGATCTGCCGGCATCCGGCCTCCTCCGTGGTGAGGGGGTGGCACCGCGCCACCGAGTCTGGGACTATCTGCAGGTACTACAGCCGGCTCGTCCGGCCCTGCGGCCGTGTCCGCTCAGCTTCCCGTGGAGCTGTTCGAGCCGGTCGGTGCGGAAGCTCCAGGTCCTCCAGAGCTCGCCGAGATACCACGTGGGTTCAGGGAATGCACCTCGCGCCGCGCAGGACCTCTTCGACCCGGATGGATTCCGAGGCGGTCCTCGAGATGAGCGCGCCGTGCGCGTGGTCGACGACGTCGTCGCCGATTGGCGGTATCCGCCGGAGTGCTCGATGCCCTCGCGGACGCGGACCTCGCCGCTGCGGGTGTGGAGGTCGACCGAACCACGCCGATGGGCGGCCAGGGGTCAGATCGGCGGCTCGACCGTGCTCTGCTGAAGTGGGCGCGGCCTCGGAGGGTGTGCCGGGACCTTCGCGGGGGCCCGTCCAGCCGGACGGCGCCTACTCGCAGAAGACACGCAAGTGGCCATCGTGCAGCTCGAGCTCCACGATGGTCTCGTCGAGGTGCTCCACGAGCGCCCCGAGGTGTTCGGGCTTGAGCTGCGTCAGATCGAACGGCACGCCCGACCTGCTCAGCTCGGCGTTGGCCCGATCCAGTGCCTGCGGCGGGACCAGGGCCGCCAGCTGTACGCCGGCCCGCAGCAGTTGCAGCGGTACCCGCACGTTGAGCCGCTCCGACTCGCCGTTCTCGAGGAACTCCATCATCACCCGCAGGTACTTCGCCTTGCCTTTCGGCCGGACGGCGGGACTGGCCGCCGTGGGCGGCTGGGCTCGTTCGAGTGCGTCGATGAGCCGCCCCGCCTCGTCCGTGGTGATCTTGCCTTCGCTCAGCAGGTCGAGGATGCCCTTGCGCTGCTCGTTCATCGAAACCTCTCCTATCGGATGGCTACGAGTACAGCCGTACGGCTGTACTCCATGTCGATTCGGGTGCCGGGCAACGCGCAGGCGACCCGCCAGCCGACGCCGAGCGCCCGCACCGCATCGACGTGAAAGACGAGGCAGGCCACGACCGCGCCCAGGACGGCCAGGATCATGATCGGTGAAAGCACGAGCACGACCGGGAGCACTGGAATCCAGATCCGGATGCGGCGGCGGTCCGGGCGTTCGACCCGTACGGTCACCAGCTGGGGCATCACGTCCGCCCCTCCAACTCGGACAATGCCTGCTGCGCGGTGATCTCGCCGCGGCGCAGCCGATCGATGATGTCGGCCGGCGGCGACGCCGGATCGGTCTCGACGAAGTCGAGCATCTGCGAGATGCGGTTGAGGCGTGATTTGATCGTCGGATAGCTGACCCCGAAGATCCGTTCCATCTGCTTGATGGAACCGTGGCACCGCACGAACGCCGTGACGAAGATCTGGTCCTCGACGCTGAGCTGGGCCAGTTGCGGGAGCTCGAACTCGCCCTCGATCGCGACGCCGCTGCCTGCCAGGCGCACCCGCTCGACGACGAACGGCCGGCCCTGGGTCAGGTTCGTGAGTTCCTGCCAGTCCATCGCCTGATCTGTCATGTCTTAAGTTATACCTAGTTAAATCTTGATTTTCAAGATGTCGATCTTGATTTTCTTAACTCACGAGTCACTCCCCGCGCGGCGCCTGACATCCGGCGGGGCCGCCGCGATGACTTCGTCGAGTGCGCCCAGGGACGTCTGCAGGTCGCTGATCGATTGTGTGATCCGTTCACGTTCTCGATGCAGGTCGGCGAGCAGGTCTGGGCATGTCGGGATCAGCCGGTCGCCGTCGTCGCGCAGACAGGGAAGGATCGTGGCGATGGTGGAGGTGGTCAAGCCGGCGGCCAGGAGGCTGCGGATGCGGCGGACGGTGTCGATGTCCCCGTCGCTGTATTCCCGGTAACCGCTGGGACGCCGCTCGGGATGGAGCAGCGCTTGCTCCTCGTAGTAGCGCAGCAGGCGCTCGTGGACGCCGGTCCGCCGTGACAGTTCACCGATGCGCACAGGCCCTCCCTGGTTCGCCGCGAGGAAGTCGCCGCCGCGACTTGACTCTCACATTCATGTGAGACTTTAGCGTCCTTGCCATGAGAAGGACTATCGCGACGCTCGCGGCCCTGTGCGTGAGCGTCTTCGTCGTCGGGACGTCGGAGTACTTGATCTCGGGGCTGTTGCCCCAGGTCGGAGCGGACCTGAATGTGTCGGTGGGCACGGCCGGGCAGGCGGTCACCGTCTACGCGCTCGGAGTCGTGGCCGGTGGCCCCCTCGTGGCCATGTCGACCACCAGGATGCCCCGTAAGGGGCTCGCGCTGGGGCTGATGCTGTTGTTCGCGGTGGGCAGCGCGATCTGCGCCCTGGCCCCCTCCTACGAGCTGCTGCTGGTGGGCCGCCTGGTCTCGTCGTTCAGCCACGCCGCCTTCCTCGCCCTGGCGCTGGTGATGGCGACCAGCGTGGTCCCGCCGGACAAGACCGGCACGGCGATCTCCACGGTCGCCTCCGGCTTCACCGTGGCGACCCTGCTCGGCGTGCCATTGGGCGCACTGCTGGGGGAAAGCGCCGGATGGCGCGCCCCGTTCGCCGTCCTGACCGCACTGGCGGTGGCAGGGGTCGTGCTGCTCGCAGCCGTCCTGCCCAAGCAGCCGGCCCCGGCCACGCGGCTGCGGGACGAGGCCCGGGTGGTGACCCGCCGTCCGGTGCTGCTGGCCATCGCCACCACCGCGGTCGGATTCTCCGGCGTCAGCACGGTGTTCACCTACATCGCCCCGTTGCTGACGCGCGTGTCGGGATTCTCCTCCACGGCCGTCTCGGGGCTCCTGCTCGCGTACGGGGCGGGCAGCTTTTGCGGTAACCTCCTCGCCGGCCGGCTCACCGACAAGTCCATGAGCGCCACCGTGCGTGGCGTGTTCGGCGGGTTGACCGGTGTGCTCGTCCTCATTCCGTTCGCCGCCGTCTGGCGGCCTTCGGCAGTGGCGTCGGTCTTGGTGCTCGGCCTGCTCGCCACCGCCACCATCGCGCCCCTGCAGGGGCTGATCCTGCGCCACGCGGGCGACGCCCCGACGCTGGCCTTCTCCGCCAACGTCGGCGCCTTCAACCTCGGCGCGGCCACCGGCTCGGCCATCGGCGGCGTCATCGTCTCGGCGGGCGCCCTGCGCTGGACCGGGCTGGCCGGCGCGGCCCTGAGCCTGGCGGGCCTGGCCCTGACCTACCTCGCCCTGCCTCGCACGCCCGCGGCCACCCGGCCGGCCGAAGACGACGTCCCGGCCGCCGTCGTCTGACTCCTCACCGATCACGCCCGGAAGGAGTCAGCGTTCGCGCCGGGAGCCCGGGACGACCAGGCCCGTCTCGTAGGCGGCCACGACGGCCTGGGTGCGGTCGCGCAGGCCGAGCTTGTTCAGCACCCGGCTGACGTGCGTCTTCACCGTCTCCTCGGTGACGGTCAGGCGGGCGGCGATCTCCGGGTTCGACAGCCCCTCCGCGATGAGCCGCAGCACCTGCGTCTCGCGGGGGGTGAGCGCCGACAGCGCCTCGCTCCCGGAGTCCTCGGGCCTGCGGCGCAGCATGGCGAACTCGCCGATCAGCCGCCGGGTGACCGCCGGGGCCAGCAGCGCCTCCCCCGCGGCGATGACGCGGACCGCGTCGAAGAGACGTTCGGCGGTGACGTCCTTGAGCAGGAACCCGCTGGCCCCCGCGGCGAGGGCGTCGTAGACGTACTCGTCCAGGTCGAAGGTGGTCAGGATGAGGATCCGCGGCCCGTCGGCGTGCGAACCGGCCAGCCGCCTGGTGGCCTCGATGCCGTCCATGCCGGGCATGCGCACGTCCATCAGGACGACGTCGGGGCGCAGCTCGCCGCACAGCCGCACCGCCTCGGCGCCGTCGCGGGCCGTGCCGACCACCGTGAAGTCGGGCTGGGTGCCGAGCAGCTCGGCGAAGCCGGTGCGCACCACCAGGTGGTCGTCGGCGACGATGATGCGAACGGCGCTGTCGGCGCTCATGCGGCGGTCGCCTCCTTACCCGGAAGGAGGGCCTCGACGAGGAAACCGCCGCCGGGGCCGGGCCCGGTGCGCAGCTCGCCCCCCACGGCCGCGGCGCGCTCCCGCATCCCCGCCAGCCCGTGCCCCCCGGCCGTCACCGGTCCCGGGCCGTCCCTTCGGGTTCCCCGCGGCGCAGGACCTCCGGATCCCGTCGTCCGGCCGCCGGGGCCGTCCTCCGTGGCGTGGGGGCCGGGGCCGTTGTCGCGGACGGACAGGCGCAGGGTGCCGCCGGTGTAGTGCAGTTCGACGTCGACGGCCGCGCCAGGCGCGTGCCGGCGGGCGTTGGTGAGGGCCTCCTGGACGATGCGATAGGCCGCCAGCTCGACACCCGGGTCGAGCGGGACCGGCGGGCCGCGCAGGATGAGCCGGGTTCCGGTGCGGGAGGCGTCGCGCGACTCGTCGAGCAGTTCGTTCAGCTCGGCCAGGCTCAGACCCGGCTGCGGCCGCCGGGCGGGGGCGTCGGTCTCGGCGTCCTCGCGCAGCACCCCCAGCAGCCGCCGCATCTCGGTCAGCGCGGAGCGCGCGGTGTCGCCGATGGCCGACAGCCGCTCGGCTCCGGCGGCGGGCATGCCGGGGACGGCGAGCCGGGCCGTCTCGGCCTGCACCGCGACCATCGAGATGTGATGGGCGACCACGTCGTGCAGCTCGCGGGCGATGCGGGCGCGTTCGCCGCGCGCGGTGTGCTCCAGCAGCGTGTCGGCGATGACCTGCCGCGCGGCCGTACCGGCCAGGGCCTCGCCGCGCGCCCGCCGCGCGACCCCCGTCAGGGCCGCCGCCGGGGCCAGGCAGGCCAGCAGCAGCGTGAGCGTCCCCGTCTCGCCGCCCGGCGTGCCGGTCAGCGCCAGCACCGGGAACGGCGCGGCCAGGAGAAGGGCCAGGGGCTGGGAGCCGGTGCGGCCGAGGCGGTATCCGGTGACCAGCTGCGCCACCGCCCCCGCCACCGTCAGCGTGTGGAAGGCCGCCAGGGACAGCGTGACCGTGGTGGAGACGATCAGCGCCGCGGCGGCGGGCTGCGCCCACAGCGGCGCGACGGGCAGCGTGGTCGCCAGGGCGATCAGGCCGGTCACCGTGTAGCGCAGCGCCGAACCGGGCCCTCCGGCCCGGGGCGCCATGTCGGCGTACCCGACCACCCCGCCCGGTGGAGGCATCATGCCGGGCGCGGTGACCGACTCCCCGAACGCGGCGGACGGCACGCCTCGCGCGTGCGCGAACGACTCGGCCAGCGCGACCAGCGTCAGCAGCACGGCCGGGCCGTACCGGGCCGGCGCGGGCGGGCACCACGCCGGGGCCGTGCGCCGCGCCACGGACACCGCCTTCCGCACCCATGCGGCCACGTGTCGCCTCAGGAAGAACGCGCGCCCGGTCACCGCGGCCACGTGATCCTGTCGGGAGGCAGGGCTCCCCGGTGCTGCCGCGCGAATGGCGCATTCCTCCCCGTACCGCACGCGTTCCCGGCCTGGGAACGGCTGCGCCCTCCCCTGGCCGTCCATCGGCACGGCCGGTCGTCCGCTGAGTTCACGCACGTCATTGTCCCGGTCGTACGGCGTTGTGGCATCCCTCGCGTGAGGGACCCCGCCTCGCTGACGCCAGGGACGGCGAAGATCGCTCCCCGGCGCGACGCCCCGGCCCCCTGCCGCTGCCTACTCTGCGGTGGCATGGAAGCAACGATCGAGGTCGCCGGGCTGCGCAAGCGCTTCGGCGGGACCACGGCCCTGGACGGCATGACGTTCACCGTGCGGCCGGGCCACGTCACCGGGTTCGTCGGCCCCAACGGCGCCGGCAAGTCCACCACCATGCGGGTGATCGTCGGCCTGGACACGCCCGACGAGGGCCACGCGCTGGTCGGCGGGCGGCCGTACCGGAGCCTGAGCCGGCCGCTGTGCCATGCCGGGGCGCTGCTGGACGCCGCCGCGCTGCAGCCCAGCCGCACCGCCCGCGACCACCTGCTGTGGCTGGCCCACTCCCAGGGGCTGGGCGCGAAGCGGGTCGACGAGGTGGTGGAGCTGGTCGGCCTGGGCTCGGCGGCCCGGCGCCGGGCGGGAGGCTTCTCGCTCGGCATGCGGCAGCGGCTCGGGATCGCCGCGGCGCTGCTGGGCGACCCGCCGGTGCTCCTGCTCGACGAGCCGGTCAACGGCCTGGACCCGGAGGGCGTGGTGTGGATCCGCGGCCTGCTGCGGTCGCTGGCCGCCGAGGGGCGTGCCGTGCTGGTGTCCAGCCATCTGATGAGCGAGCTGCAGGACACCGCGGACCATCTGGTGGTGGCCGGCCGGGGCCGGGTGGTCGCCGACGTCGGCGTCGCCGAGCTGATCGCCTCGGCGTCCCGGGGCCGGGTCACGCTGCGGACCTCCGCGCGGCCCGAGGCGATGGCGCTGCTGGCCCGCGCGGGCGCCATCGTGGCCGTCACCGGCGCCGACACCCTCACCGTTTCGGGCCTGGCCGCCGAGGACGTGGTCGGGCTGCTCGGACGGGACGCGGTGCCGTTCTCCGAGGTGACGGCCCATCGGGCGACGCTGGAGGAGGCCTACATGGACCTCACCCGGGACGCGGTGGAGTTCCGGGCCGCCACCGAGCGGGGGACGCGGCGATGACCGCCTACCGTACACAGCTTCCACCGAGACGGGACGGGGTGGGGACGCTGCTGCGCGCGGAGTGGACCAAGTTCCGCACCGTCCGGGGCTGGGTGATCGGCACGGTCGCCGCGGCGCTGGTCACCGTGCTGCTCGGGCTGATGTCCGCCGCGAGCACCCACGACTCGTGCGACAACGGCGCCACGGGCACGGTGTGCGCCGGCGGTCCGGTGGGGCCGGACGGGCAGGCGGTCAACGACGACTTCTACTTCGTGCACCGGACGCTGAACGGCGACGGGATGATCACCGTCCGCGTGTCGTCGCTGACCGGCCGCATCCGCCTTCCCTCACCGGACCCGCGCAACCAGGGTGACGCGCGGTTGAAGAGCGGGGTGACGCCATGGGCGAAGGCCGGCGTCATGATCAAGGACGGTGTCCGGCAGGGGTCGGCGTACGCGGCGATGATGGTCACCGGTGCCCACGGGGTGCGGATGCAGTACGACTTCACCGAGGACGTCGCCGGCAGTCCCGGCGGTGTCTCGCCGGCCTCCCCGCGCTGGCTGCGCCTGGCCCGCTCCGGGGATGAGCTCACCGGCTACGAGTCGGGCGACGGCGCGCACTGGACCAAGGTCGGCAGCGCCCGGCTGACCGGGCTGCCGGCCACGGTGCAGGTGGGGCTGTTCGCCGCCTCCCCGGGCGCCGTGACGATCAAGCAGGGCGACTTCGGCGGCACCATCGTCCAGGACCGCTTCGCCGAGGCCACCGCGGTGTTCGACCAGGTCGGCCTGGAGGGTGACACGGCCCCGGGCGAGTGGGGCCGCGACGACATCGGCGTGCGGTACGAGACCGACGGGGTCACCCCCCACCACCCCGGCGGGATGACGCGGTCCGGCGGCACCTTCACCGTGACCGGGGTCGGCGACATCGGGCCCGGCGGGGAGGGCCACAAGATCGAGGACAGCCTGACCGGTGTGCTGAGCGGGCTGATCGTGATCGTGGTCGTGGCCGTCCTGTACGTCACCGCCGAGTACCGGCGCGGCCTGATCCGCACGACCTTCCTCGCCGGCCCGAGGCGGGGGCGGGTGCTCGCCGCGAAGGCCGTGGTGATCGGCGCGGTCGCCTTCGCCGCGGGGCTGGCCGCCGCCGGCGCCGTCGTCCCGCTCGGCACGCGGATCCTGCGTGAGGGCGGCAACCCGATGCTGCCGGTGAGCGCGTTCACCGAGCTGCGCGTCGTGGTGGGCGTCGCGGCGCTGGTCGCCGTCATCGCCGTCCTCGCGCTCGCCCTCGGGGTGGTGTTCCGGCGCGGCCCGGCGGCGATCACCACGGTGATCGCGCTGGTCGTCCTGCCCCACATCCTCGCGACCTCCTCGGTCCTGCCGATGGAGGCGGGCCGGTGGCTGCTGCGCCTCACCCCGGCCGCCGGCTTCGCGGTCCAGCAGAGCGTCCCGCGGTACCCGCAGGTGGACGACGTCTACTCCCCGACGCTCGGGTATTACCCGCTGCCGCCGTGGGCGGGGTTCGCGGTGCTGTGCGCGTACGCCGCGCTCGCCCTGGGCCTGGCGCTGTTCCTGCTGCGCAGGAGGGACGCGTGAGACCGTACCTGCGCGCGGAATGGACGAAGCTGCGCACGCTGGCGGGCGCCTTCTGGCTGCCGCTCGCCGTCGTCGCCCTGACGGTGGCCGTGAGCGCCGCGGCGTCGGCCACCGTGCACTGCCGGCCGGACAGTTGTGACATCGACGCCCCGAAGCTCGGCCTCATGGGCGTCCAGGCCGGTCAGGCGCTCGTCGCGATCCTGGCGGTGCTGGTGGTGACCGGCGAGTACGGCACCGGGATGATCCGCGCGACGCTGGCGGCGATGCCGCGCCGGGGCGCGGTGCTGGCCGCCAAGGCGGCGGTCGTGTCCGGTGTGACGCTGGCGGCGGCGATCCCCGCCGTGCTCGGGTCGCTGCTGGCGGGGCGGCTCATCCTGCCCGGCAACGGCTTCACCCCGGAACACGGCTACCCGCCGCTGTCGCTGACGGACGGGCCGACGCTGCGCGCGGCCGCCGGGTCGGTGCTGTACCTGGTGCTGATCGCCCTGATCGGCCTCGGCGTCGCCACCGCCGTCCGCGACTCGGCGACGTCCGTCGGGGTGGTGCTCGGCCTGCTGTACGCCATGTCGGCCCTGCCGTTCCTGATCCACGACCCGGACTGGCAGCCGCTGCTGTGGCGGCTGTCGCCGATGAACGCCGGGTTGTCGGTCCAGGCCACGACCCACCTGTCCGAGCTGCCGATCACCCCGTGGGCGGGCCTGGGCGTGGTGGCCGCGTGGGCGGCCGCGGCGCTGGCGGGCGGCGGGCTGCTGCTGCGGCTGCGCGACGCCTGAGACGACGGGACGGCAGGCGCTAGCCGTGGGTGAACGGGGTGACGGCACGGACCGCGGTGACGGGGATCGGGCCGTAGATGTGCGGGAACGCCTCCCGCGCGTCCGGCGGCACCTCGGCCACCACCGGGCTGCCCAGCAGATCCTCCTCGATGTGCAGCACGACCAGCGGCTCGGTCACCTGCGAGTAGAACCGCTCCGCCACCCCGCGCAGCTGCTCGGTGTCGGCGCACGCGTGGATGAAGCCTTCCTGCTCCAGCGTGCGTCCGAGGGTCGACACGAGGTACGCGCCGTCGTCCTGGGCGGCGTCCCAGTCGGCCGCCAGCGCGAGGTGAAGGATCGTCACCGTGTCCACCCTAGACCGATTTCCCGCACATCGCCGTCATTCGCCGAGACCGATCGCCGGACCATGCTGCCTCCGCTGTCGTTTCCTCTTGTCACCGCAGAAGCCTCAGAAGCCGACGCGGGCGATGATCTCCAGCACGAACGGCGCGGCGACGACGAGGACGGCGATGACGATCAGCAGCGCGATCACGTTGCCGACGAAGCTCGACCGGCCGGACCGGCGCGCCAGCCGCGCCGAGTCCTGAGAGGATTGGCGCGCCCACTGGGCCGCCCTGGCCGCGTTCTGGTCGGCGTTCTGCCGGCTCTGCCACGATGAGAAGTTCGGGTTGGTCATGACCGTCTTCCCTTTCGGATCGATGGATCAGGTCCTTCATTGGGGCGGGTCCCCGGCCGGGCCGTCTTGCGACCTCCGTCCCGGGATGCGTGTTCGGATGGCGCCGGCGAGCAGAGCGGCGCCGAGAGGCCCGGCGCCCAGAAGGTAGGGGGCTCCCGGATCGCCGGTGAGCGGGCCGAGCAGCGCGGCGAACGCGATGAGCGCTCCAGCCGCCGGCCGGACCGGTCCGGCACGGACGAGCCCGTACGCCAGCAGCGCGATGCCGGCGGCGGCGGCATAGGCCAAGGCGAGCCGCGGGACGGGCTGCGCCGCGCCCCACCACCCGCCGGCGACCCGGAGCGTCGCCTCGACCGTCCAGGCCGAGGCGACCACTCCGAGCAGGGCCAGTGCGACGGCGGCCCGCCCCCGCCCTGCGTGCCGCGCGACGTCGCGGTACACCGTCGCGGTCGCCGCCACCCCGGCCCATGCGCCGGCCCCCCACATCACCTCGGCGGACGCGGTCAGGGTCCCGGCGAGGCAGAGCATCGCCGAGGCCAGCAGCCCCAGCCCGCCGAGCGCCTGCGCTCTCATGTCCGTCGTCAGGGCCGGCGGTGCGGGCTCAGCAGTGGTTGCTCAGCGACATGTGCTCGATGAGCGGGAACAGGTCGGCGTCGAACTCCGCCTCGGTGTCCTTGATCTGCCACCGGTACGGCTCGGTGTGGCTGGGCATGTTCTTGACGAACTTCGTCAGGTTCGTGGGGGCGGAGCGGGTGTGCCTCAGCCAGCCGAGCACGGCGCCGTTCCCGTCCTTGATCTTCGCCCACATCAGCCAGGCGTCGTCGTCATCACTGCTGGTGACCGTGCCGTCGAAGAAGGCCTTGCCCTTGGAGGTCAACGTCCATCGGGCACCCGAGAACATCGTGCAGTCGCCCGCCCGCATCGTTCCGAAGGTGAAGGTCTTGGTGGCCAGGGCGGTGGTGCCCTGCGCCCGGGCGGTTCCGGTGGTGGCGAAGGTCAGTCCCGCGATCAGGGCCGCAGCGGTCGATACGGCGCCCAGCGTCCTTCGGGTCCCGCGCATGGGATTCTCCTTTCCTGAAGGTGGCTCGTCGATCAGTCACCCTCAGGGTGGGCGGTACCGCGTCCCGTCGTCATGGGTCCCGCGTCCCGGTCGATCCGGGAGGTCGCTCCCGGACGGTGCCGGCGAAAGGGGGCGTCAGGAGGATTCGGGCGCCCCGCCGAGTCCCGCCTCGCGGGCCCGTACGATCGCCGCGGGCCGGTCGGCCAGCTGCAACTTCGTCAGGACGTTCGAGACGTGGTTGCGCACGGTCTTGCCGCTCACGCCGAGACGCCGCGCGATCGCCGTGTTGTCCAGGCCCCGCGCGACCAGCCCGAGCACCTCATGCTCCCGCTCGGTGAGCTGCGGGAACGGGGAGGCCACGACGGCCTTGGAGAAGTGCGCGAGCAGCCGCGTCGCCACGCCGGCGCCGAAGACCGCCTCGCCGCGGGCGACCGCGCGGACCGTGGCCGTGATCTCCTCGGGGCCGGCCCCTTTGAGCGCGTAGCCGTGGGCGCCGGCGCGCAGGGCGGCCAGGACGTTCTCGTCGTCGTCGTACATCGTCAGGATCAGCGCACGCGTGGGCAGACCGGCGGCCCGCATCCGGGAGGTGACCGTGAGCCCGTCGCCGCCGGGCATGTTGACGTCGAGCACCGCGACGTCGGGCCGGTGCTCGATCGCCGAGCGCAGCGCTTCCTCGCCGGTCACGGCGACCGCGAGCACCGTCATGTCCTCCTCGGAGTCGAGCAGGGCCCGCAGGCCCGACGCGAACACGGGGTGGTCGTCGGCAAGGATCAGCCGGATCATCGTGCCCTCCCAGACTCGCCCAGATCCGCCGGCAGGAAGGCGCGCACACGGGTGCCCCCCTCGGGCAGGGAGCATATCGACCATTCCCCGCCGACCTCGGCGGCCCGCTCCCGCATGGAACGCAGCCCCACCCCCGGTGCCCGCTCAGGATCGAGCCCGCGGCCGTCGTCGCGTACCGTCACCTCGACGCCGCCGGCCCTCAGCGCGATCTCGGCGGTGCAGCCGGTCGCGCCGCTGTGCCGGACCGCGTTGGTGATCGCCTCGACGGCGATCCGGTACGCCGCCGTCTCGACCGCGGCGGGCAGCGCCGGCAAGCCTTCCTCGCCGATGACCTCGATCGGCATCGCTCCCGCCAGGGTCGCCGCTCGGGAGCGCACCGCTCCGACGATGCCCAGCTCGTCCAGCGCGGGCGGGCGCAGCGCCTCGACCAGGCGCCGGATGTCGGTCAGCGACGCGCTCGCCTCGGCGGATATCTCTCCGAGCAGGGAACGCGCCGCCGAGTCGTCCGGTACGGCGCGGGCCGCCAGCGCGGCCTTGAGCCCGATCGCGGCCAGCGCCGGTCCCAGCCCGTCGTGCAGGTCGCGGCGGAGCCGGCGGCGTTCGTCCTCCCGCGAGGCCACCACCTCGGCGCGGGAACGGGCCAGGTCGTCGTGCAGCCGTACCGCCTGCACCGCGCTTCCCACCTGCTGCGCCAGCGAGGCGATCAGGCTGAGGTCGATGGGATCGAGTGGGTCGTCCGAGCCGCGCGCCGAGACCAGCAGGAGCCCGACGAGCGTCCCGTGGTAGCGCAGCGGCTCGGCGTGCACCTCGCCCGCCGCGACCCCGTGACGGGCCGCCGAGTGGCGCTCGCCCGCGCCGTCCACCAGCTCTATCGCCACGTACGGCACGCGTAACGACCGGGCCACGGTCTCCACGATCGCCGGTAGCGTCTCGGCGGGCAGCAGCACCGCCTGCAGCCGTGTCCCCAGGCGGGTCAGTGCCCCCTCCGGGTCGTGGCGGTCGCCGTACATCACCCGGTTGACGGTGCTCTGCGCCGCGTTGCGCAGCGGTGCCAGCGCGAGCGCCGCACTGGCCGCGGCGAGCGCGGCGGCCACGGTGTCCGACAGCCGCAGCACGCTGACCAGTACCGCGACCACGGCCGCGTACCCGGCGACCAGGATCGCGACCACGGTGGCGTACACCAGCGAGCGGTTGGCCAGCCTCTCGACGTTGAACAGGCGGTGGCGGCGCAGCGCGACCCCGATCCCGGCCACGAACGGCAGTCCCGACAGGCCGAGCGCGCCCCACGGCAGCGGCTGCGTTCCGGTGATCAGTTGCGGGAGGTGCCAGCCCGCGATGCCGAGTACGGCCGTGGCCGCGCCGCCGCCCAGCATCCAGCGCATCCGCGCGCGCATCAGCGGATCCGGGTTGCCGCGATAGCTGATCACGCCCCAGGCCGTCCCGGTCACCAGTGCCAGCGTCACCACCGCCGTCTGACCGCTGTGCAGCAGGCCGAGCCACCGCAGCGCGTCAGGCGCCATCAACGCCGCCACCCCGCTCCAGGCGGCCATCGCGGCCAGGGGTGCGGCGTACGCGACGGCGATCGTCTTCCGGGTACGGGGCGACAGCGGCTGGCGAGCCGTGAACGCGAGCACGAAGGCCAGGAACGCTCCCCAGCCGATGGAGTACGACACGATCGCGTTGATGTGGAACAGCCAGAGCTGAGGGCCACCGGTGGCCAGCGCGAGCACGGGCAGCCCGGCGGCGACGGTGAGCGTGCTGCCCAGCAGCCCGGCCGCGAGCACGAGCAACGGGGCCGTCGCGGGCGCCTCGGGCCGCCGCAGGTACAGCGCGGCCGCCAGCCCCGCCAGCGCGAGGACGAACACGAGATCGCCCCAGGCCTGCACGAGCAGCGGGTACGGATCGGGCCGATCGACGCGCACCATCACGACCGCGTCCTCGCCGGCCACGCCGTACGGGACGCTCGCGCCCAGGCCGGGACGAGAGACGGCGCCGAGGCCGTCGGCCAGGCGCCTGCCCGCGACGGCGACCACCAGGTCCCCGGTCCGCAGCCCAGGCCCCGAGGGCGCGGCCGGCACGTCCACCACGACGCCGTCGAGACGCCACGTCGACGAGCCCAGCCGCAGGATGCTGCCGTCGGACGGCGCGTCCAGCGAGACGGCGGTCGCGATGACGCCCAGCACCACCAGGACGATCGCGACCCCGGCCGGAACCCTGCGCGACCGTCGCACCGAAGCCAACCAGGGCAGCCGCGCGGACACACCCCACATCCTCACCGACAACCGGCGGCGAAACCACCGGCCCGCCGGACAGGACCGTGCTGAGTCAATGGCGGCCCGCCGACCGGTAGGAGCTCGCGCCAGAACTGTGCATCACGCCGGGGGCCGGAAAGGGCTCGGGAGGGCCGGATCCGCTTGCCAGAGGTATCGAATACATGTTCCACTGTTGGTCATGCGTTTCGACGCCCTTCCCCTGGTCGACGACGCCCCCACCGCACGCCCCCGGATCGAGCGGCGGGCGGTCCGCCGTGTCCTGGGCGACACGACGTTCTACGAGGTGGCCGCGCACACCGCGATCGAGCGGGTGCCGCAGGCCGCCGGGCTCGGCATCTCCTGGGCGGTCAGCCCCTACCGCGGGTGCGCCCACTCGTGCCTGTACTGCGGCGCGCGGCGCGGCCACCGCTCCCTCGGGCTGGACGGCGAGCGCGACTTCGCCTCCTCCATCGTGGTCAAGACCGACGTGGCCAGGCGGCTGCGGGCCGAGCTCGCCTCGCCCCGGTGGGACGCCGAGCCGGTGGGCATCGGCCTGAGCGGCGACTGCTACCAGGACGCCGAGCGGGTCTACCGGCTGATGCCGGGCGTCATCGCGGCGCTGCGCGACGCCGGCAACCCCTTCCGGGTGATGACCAAGAGCGCGCTGATCCTGCGCGACGCCGAGCCGCTGGCCGAGGCCGCGCAGGTGGCCCAGGTCGAGGCGCGGGTGTCGATCGGGTTCGTCGACGACCGGCTGCGCCGTGCGGTGGAGCCGGGGGCGCCGAGCGCGCAGAAGCGCCTGGAGCTGTGCGCCGAGCTCGGCGAGCGCGGCGTGCCGTGCGGGGTGCTGATGGCGCCGATCCTGCCGTGCCTGACCGATTCCGAGGACCAGCTGCGGGCGGTGGTACGGCGGGTGGCCGAGGCCGGCGTGGTCAGCCTGACGCCGATGGTGCTGCAACTGCCGCCCGGCTCGCGCGAGTGGTACATGCGGTGGCTGGCCGAGGAGCATCCGCGGCTGGTGCCCCGCTACCAGGAGTTGTACGGCGACGGGCCGCTGGCCTCCGACGACTACCGGCGGCGCGTGGTGGGGCGGGTCGGCGAGCTGGCCCGCCTCTACGGCATCGGCACCCGGCGGGACCCCTGGCGGCCCAGCCGTTCGGCGGACCACCAGCTCGCCCTGCTGTGAGCCGCGCGCCCCGTCACCGGCGCCTGGAGGAGCCGTCCTCGATGAGGACGCGGACGGTCTCGACCTCCGGGTCGGCCGCGTCCGGCACGACCATGCCCGCCTCGACGCCGCCGCGCAGGTAGCGCAGCACGTCGTCGTTGAGGCGCTCGCCGGGCAGCGCGGCCGGGATCCCCGGAGGGTAGGGGGTCAGCATCTCGGCGGCCACGCGGCCCGCGGCCTTGCGCCAGGGCACCTGCTCGGCGGGGCCGAAGAACGCGTCCCGGGGCAGTGTGACCTGTTCCAGCCGCAGCCGGGCCGGGTCCGGTATCTCGAACCGCGGCGCGGGCGGCAGTTCCGCGGCGTGGTCGGCCAGGTCGCGCAGGGCGGTCAGCAGCCGGGCGGCGGTCTTGTCGTCGTCGGCGTGGGTGATCTGGGCGCTGATACGACGGTGGTCGGACAGGCCGAGGTTGATCTGACGGTGCTCGCGCAGCCAGTCGGCGGCCGTGAAGCCGGTCACGCCGAGGGCGGAGATGTCGACGACGATCAGCAGGGGGTCCATGTCGGCCGCGCGGCCGGGTCCGCAGAAGTCGTCGCGGCCGTGGACGTGCATGCCGTCGATGTCCTCGATTTCGGCACGGACCTCGTCGGCCAGCGCGAGGGTGCGGTCGTAGATCTCCCGGCCGTGCTCGACCATCTGGCGCCGCCAGCCGTCCAGAGCGGCGTAGATCAGCACCGACGGGCTGGTGGTGCTGAGCAGGTCGGCCCGGGCCTTGAGGACGTCGGGGTCGACGAGGTCGCCCTGGAGGTGGAACACCGAGCTCTGCTCCAGCCCCGAGCCCATCTTGTGGATCGAGGTGACGCAGAGGTCCGCGCCGGCGTCCATCCCCCACGTGGGCAGGCCGGAGTGGAACGGCAGGTGGGCGCCCCAGGCCTCGTCGACGATCAGAGGCTTGCCGTGCCGGTGGCACACCTCGGCGATGGCGGCCAGGTCCGAGCCGGCGCCGTACGGGGTGGGGCTGGTGACCAGCACGCCCTTGGCGTCGGGGTTGCCCTCCAGGGCGGACTGGAAGGCCTGCGGCGTGGGCGGGTGGGCCAGGTGCAGGTCGGGGTCCCACTGCGGGTCCACCCAGACGGGCCGCTGCCCGGACAGGATGAGGCCCGAGATCACCGCCTTGTGGGCGTCACGGCCGAGCAGCACCGTCTCGTGGGGCCCGGCGACGGCGAGCATGGCGGCCTTCACCGACAGGGAGCTGCCGCAGGTGGAGAAGAAGGTCCGTTCGACCGACACCGCCTCGGCCATGAGGTCCTGCGCCTGTTGCAGCACCTTGCCCGTGGAGGCCCGGTCGTCCAGCCCGGCGGTGGCCAGGACGTCGGAACGGAAGACCGCCTCCCCCAGCACGGCGAGGACACGCGGGTCGGTCCCGCGTCCCTGCTTGTGACCGGGCGGGGTGAACGGCAGCTGATCGGTCTGGTGATATGCGGCCAGCGCCTCAAGCACCGGCGCTCGTGACTGGTCCATATCGGCCCGGTGCCCTGGCTCGAAGCCGGGAAACCCCAGCTCGGAGCGTCACACCGCCGTCCCAGCGGGAACCTCAGCCGGTGACGGTGCTGTCGCCGGAGGAGTCGTCCTTCGGTGTGTCGGTGGGGGTGTCCTTGGGGGCGTCGGTGGTGTCCTTGGGGGCGCCGTTCTTCAGGGCGCTGCCCTTCTTCCACTGCTTGAACGGCATCTGCCAGAAGCCCCAGCCGTTGTTCCACTCCAGGATGCGGGTGGTGCCGACGATCGTGACGACGTCGCCGCGGTGGAAGTTGTCGTAGAACCACTTGGCCTGGTCCGGGCGGGCGTTGACGCAGCCGTGGCTGACGTTGGCGCGGCCCTGCGAGCCGACCGACCAGGGGGCGCTGTGGACGTACTCGCCGCTGTTGGAAATGCGGACGGCGTGGTTGACGACCTCCTTGTAGTACCCGGGGTCGCCTTCCTTCTTCCCGGGGGAGATCATCGTGACCGGGTTGCCGCGCTCCATGGTGAGGTGGACGCCGCTGGTGGTGGTGTACTCGCGGGTGTCGCCCTTGCCCGCGCTGATCGCCATCCGCTGCACGATCTTGCCGTCGCGGCGGACGACCATGGTGTGGCTGCGGGTGTTGACCTTGCTGATCCAGGCGGCGCCGATGTTCATGGTGCTGCTGTAGTTCTTCACGCCGTACATGTCCTTGCCCGCGCGCACGCCTTCGAGCTGCGCGGCGAACTTGACCTTCTGGTGGGCGGGCCAGTACTTGGCGGGCCGGTAGATGACGAGACGGTCGTCGATCCACCTCCAGGCGCCGGGCACGGGCTTCTGGGCGGTGACCTTCAGCGACGCCTCCACCGCCTCCTTGTCACCGACCGGCTGGGTGAACCGCACCATGATCGGCATGCCGATGCCGACGGTCTCACCCTTGACGTTGGGGGTGATGTCGGCGATGCGCAGTTCCTGGGACGGCTTGAGGGTGGCGAAGGAGCTGGTGGCCGTGGCGGGACCGCCGTCGCCGGTGGCCTTGGCCGAGACGGTGTAGTTGCTGGAGGGCTTCAGCGGGCCCTTGGACACCCACTTGGTGTGCTCGGTGTCGAACTCGCCCTCGAGCGGCTTGCCGTCGGCCTCGACGGTGACCTCCTCCAGCTTCCCCTGGCTGGCGGTGACCACGACGCTCTTGTCGGGACGGACCTTGGTCGCGCCCTTCACCGGGCTGATCTTGATCTGTGGCAGCGGCTTGGCGGGTGTCTGGCTCGCGCCGCCGTCGGCACCCGGCCCCGCGGGTGTCCCCGTGCCTGAGCACGACGCGGTCAGCAGGCCCGCCGCGACCACGGCGACCCCGGCGATCGGAGTCCTCAGACGGTGCCAAATGTCTCGCACAGACCTCTCCCCCACGGCGGCAAAGTGCTCGTAAAAAGCCTAATAGCGATCCGTATAGGAACGTACCTGTTTTGGCCGGGTTGGATCACATTTAGGTGAAGTTACGGGTGAACGGCGGACGTGAGGTGCGGGACCCTGGAAAGTCGAAGATCAGCCACCCGTGGCGGCGTTCGGATGTGAGCCGGATCCGCGTCCCGCCGGCGCGGCAGCGGTCACCGGCCGCCGGCGAAGTATTCGGCGGGGACGAACGGCTCGTGCCCGCTGTCGAAGAGCACCCGCGCCCCGGAGGGCGTCCACTCGATATCGAGCAAGGCCTCTCAGAGCCTCAGGGCCGGTCCTGGCGGAGCCGGTGGGTCAGGCTGGTGTGGCGGCGGCCCGCGCCGCGGGTGCGCACGGCCTGTCCCAGCGCGCGCCGCGAACCCACCAGCACCACCAGCTTCTTGGCCCGGGTGACCGCGGTGTAGAGCAGGTTGCGCTGCAGCATCATCCAGGCGCTGGTGGCCAGCGGGACGACCACGGCGGGGTACTCGCTGCCCTGCGAGCGGTGGATGGAGACGGCGTAGGCGTGGGCCAGCTCGTCGAGCTCGTCGAAGGCGTAGTCGACGCTCTCGTCCTCATCGGTGAGAACGGTCAGCTTGCTCTCCTCGAGGCGCAGGTCCGTCACCACGCCGACCGTGCCGTTGAACACCCCGGCGACGCCCTTGTCGTAGTTGTTGCGCAACTGGGTGACCTTGTCGCCGATGCGGAAGACCCGGCCGCCGTACCGCCGCTCCGGCATGCCCTCACGGGAAGGGGTGAGGGCCTCCTGGAGCGCGATGTTGAGGTTCCCGGCGCCGGCCGCGCCGCGGTGCATGGGGGCGAGCACCTGCACGTCGCGGCGAGGATCGAGCCCGAACCTGCGCGGGATGCGCCGCGCCACCACGTCGACCGTCAGCGCGGCGATCTCCTCGGGCTCCTCGCAGGGGAACAGGAAGAAGTCGGCCATGCCCTCGAGCACGGGGTGCAGCCCGGTGTTGATGCGGTGGGCGTTGACCACGACCCCGGACTGCTGGGCTTGGCGGAAGATCTGCGTCAGCCGCACCCGGGGGACGTTGTCGGCGGCCAGCAGGTCGCGCAGCACCTCCCCCGCCCCCACCGAGGGCAGCTGGTCGACGTCGCCGACGAACAGCAGGTGCGCGCCCGCCGAGACGGCCTTGACGAGCTTGTTGGCCAGCAGCAGGTCGAGCATCGAGGCCTCGTCGACCACCAGCAGGTCGGCGTCCAGGGGGTTGTCGCGGTCGAAGGTGGCCTCGCCGCCGGGGCGCAGCTGCAGCAGGCGGTGGACGGTGGTCGCCTCGTGGCCGGTGAGCTCGGCCAGCCGTTTGGCGGCCCGGCCCGTGGGGGCGGCGAGGGTGACCTTGGCACGCTTGGCGCGGGCCAGGGCGACGATGGAGCGCACGGTGAAGCTCTTGCCGCAGCCGGGCCCTCCGGTGAGCACCGCGACCTTGGAGGTGAGGGCCAGCCGCACCGCCTCGGCCTGTTCGGGCGCGAGGTCGGCGCCGGTCTGCTTGCGCAGCCAGCCGAAGGCGGCGTCCCAGTCGACGTCACCGAACGCCGCCAGCCGGTCGTGCGGCGAGTCGAGCAGGCGCCGCAGGCCACCCGCCAGCGACAGCTCGGCGCGGTGGAAGGGCACCAGGTAGACCGCGGGCACGACGCCGTCGCCGGCGGGGACGTCCTCGCGGACCACGCCCTCGGCGGCGACCAGCTCCTCCAGGCAGTCCGCCACCAGCTCGGCGGGGACTTCGAGGATCTTCACCGCGTCGCCGGCCAGGTTGGGCGCGGGCAGGTAGCAGTGGCCGGCGTCGGCGGCCTGGGAAAGGGTGTACCGCAGGCCGGCCTTCACCCGCTCGGGGCTGTCGTGCGGGATGCCGACGGCCTGGGCGATGGTGTCGGCGGTCTTGAAGCCGATGCCCCACACGTCGTCGGCCAGCCGGTACGGCTCGGTCTTGACCACCGTGATCGAGGCGTCGCCGTACTGCTTGAAGATGCGCACGGCGATGGAGGTGGACACCCCGACGCCCTGCAGGAAGATCATCACCTCTTTGATGATCTTCTGCTCCTCCCAGGCGGCGGCGATCATCTTGGTGCGCTTGGGGCCGAGCCCGGGCACCTCCACCAGCCGTCCGGGGCTGTCCTCGATCACCTGGAGGGTGTCGACCCCGAAGTGGCCCACGATGCGCTCGGCCATCTTCGGGCCGATGCCCTTGATCAGGCCGGAGCCGAGGTAGCGCTGGATGCCCTGCACGGTCGCCGGCAGGACGGTGGTGTAGGACCAGACCTCGAACTGCCTGCCGTACCTGGGGTGGGAGGTCCAGCGGCCGGTCAGGCGCAGGCTCTCGCCGACCTGCGCGCCGAGCAGCGGCCCCACCGCCGTCACCAGCTCGGACCCGCCCCGCTCCGGCGCCACGCGCGCGATCGTGTAGCCGGTCTCGTCGTTCGCGTAGGTGATGCGTTCGAGAACCGCCGAAAGGCTTGTCGTGGAGACGCCGTCTCCCTTCGGCTGCACCCGCCCACCTCCGCACCGACATTGGCTTGCGTAAGCGTAGAGCAGCCCCGGGGCGGGGCCTGCTTCGTACGCCGGCCGCGCGCCCGGAGGCGGACGTCAGCCCGGCAGGCCCTTCAGCACCGACCGCTCCACCGGGGTGGGGGACGCGCCGGTGAGGTCGAGCAGGCCGGTCGGCGTCAGCGGCGGCTGGGCCATGAACCGGGGAACGCTCCCGCGGTGCCGCTGGGCGGCGTGGATGAGGAACGGGTGGCACAGGTACACGTCGCCGGCCTCACCGGTGGCCACGACCTCCGGCCGGCCCGAGCTGGCGGGAACGGCCTCTTGGCACAGCCCGAACCATTCGCGGCCTTCGTCCCCCGCGTCGGCCAGCAGCGCCGGCACGTCCAGGTGCGAACCGACGCGAATCCTGGTCGGGGCGTCGTCGGGGCCGACGTCGGAGAACAGGAACAGCATCAGCAGGGCGCGGCCACGGGAGCGCAGGTTCACCCGGTACTCCCCGCCGTCGCCGGTGAAGCTCGCGTCCAGGTGCCACCCGTCGTCGCCGGGGTCCTCGTCGCGGGGAAAGCGCAGCGGGAACGTCCCCAGGCCCATCGGCGCGTCCCAGCGCCCCGGCCCCGCGAGCCGGTCGTAGGCGGCGTGCAGCGCCGGGGTGTTGGCCGCCGCCCGGAAGGGCGGGGTGGCGAAACCGCCCAGGCGGACGACCGGCTTCGTCCAGGTCGACGGGTCGTCGGGATCGCAGCCGCTCGCCTCCCACAGCTCGGCCCGGCACTGCTCGACGGTCGTCCGAGGGACCGCGCCGCGAAGCCGGACGAACCCCTCCTCGACGAACCTCTCGACGTCCTCGTCGGTCAGCATCGGCACCCCCCACATGCTCGGCAACAGAGAGCAGCATGGCCAGGACCGTGATGGGCCGCAACGGAATTTCCACCTCGGACCCGGGTGATTCGACAGGACCGGCACCCGACGCCGAGAGCGAGGAGCACGCCGTCGGGAGCCGTCACCTCATCGCGGGCCGGCGACCCGCGGGCGAGGGGCCGCCCCGGGCGGCGGACGCTCTTCGACACCTGGGGCCGCGGGGTGACGGCGGCCCTCACCGGGCTCGCCCTGGCCGCGATCGTCTCGGCGGCCGCCGTGCGCGTCCCCCCGGCGGCGGCACGCGGCGAACCCGTCGCCGCCCGCTCGGCGACGTAACCACTTCGGTCGGTTACGGCCCGGACGGCCGGTGGAACCCCGGTAATGTGGGCTGCTGTTGCACGACGGTTCTCACGATGCGGGAGGGCGGCCGGATGTCGGCGGTTCTGGAGGGTACGGCTCGCGCGCTGCTGCGACGCCTGGCTATCGAGCAGGCCGAGGCGCGGCTGCCCTCGCTCGTCGCGACGGTGCTGCGCGACGGCGTGCCCGTCTGGTTCGGCGCCAGGGGCACGGTCGAGGGCGCGCCGCCCACCGCCGGCACCCAGTACCGCATCGGCTCGATCACCAAGACCCTGGTCGCGGTGATGGTGATGCGGCTGCGCGACGAGGGCCTGCTCGACCTCAACGAGCCGCTCGGCAAGCACGTCCAGGGCACGCCGGTCGGCGAGGTCACCATCGGCCAGCTGCTGTCGCACACCTCCGGGCTCACCGCCGAGCCACCCGGCCAGTGGTGGGAGCGCACGCCGGGGGTCGGCATCGACACCCTGGCCGGCAACCTTGACACCACCACCGCCCGTCACCGGCCCGGCCGCCGGTTCCACTACTCCAACCTGGGCTTCGCCCTGCTCGGCGAGCTCATCGGCCGGCACCGCGGCGCCGACTGGTTCGAGTCCGTGCGCGAGGAGATCCTCACGCCGCTCGGGATGCTCGACACCACCACGCGCCCGCGCGAGCCGCACGCCCGGGGGTACGCCGTGCATCCGTGGGCCGACGTGCTGCTGCCCGAGCCCGAGCACGACGCGGTGGCCATGGCCCCGGCAGGGCAGCTGTGGTCCACGCCGACCGACATGGCGAAGTGGACGGCGTTCCTGGCCGGAGGCGACGAGAAGGTGCTGAGCGCGGTGACGCTCGCCGAGATGCGCGAGCCCGCCACCGTCGAGGACGGCGACGTCTGGAGCGGCGGGTACGGTCTCGGCGTGCAGCTGCTGCGTCACCGCGGGCGTCGCCTGGCCGGGCACAGCGGGTCGATGCCGGGGTTCCTCGCCCTGGTCTGGGGCGACCCGGCCGACCGCACCGGCGTGGTGATCATGGCGAACACCACCTCGGGGCTGCGCGGGTCGATCGCCACCGACCTGGTCGACATCCTCGACGCCCACGAGCCCGCCATCCCGCGCGAATGGACGCCCACCCCGGCCGACCCCGACCTGCTGGAGCTCACCGGGCCCTGGTACTGGGGGCCCACCGCCTACATGCTGCGCCTGCTGCCCGGACGCGACCTCTCGCTGACGCCGGTCAACGGCATGGGCCGGTCCTCGCGCTTCGCCGCCCAGGCCGACGGCACCTGGCTCGGCCTCGACGGCTACTACGCCGGGGAGACCATGCGCGTGGTGCGCCGGCCGGACGGCTCCCCCAGCCACCTCGACCTCAACACCTTCGTGTTCACCCGCGAGCCGTACGACCCGGCCGCGCCGGTTCCCGGGGGTGTCGACCAGTCCGGCTGGCGCTGACACAGCCCCTGACCTGCTAATTCCTCCAGCGAGCCTCCGCCGCGCACGGCCCGGCGTTCGTGACAATGGCGTCAAAGGGGGAATGACATATGCGGGTAGCTGTACTCGGAATGGGCAACATGGGCCGGGCGGTGGCGACGCGCCTGCTCGGCCACGGGTGCGAGGTCACCGTCTGGAACCGCACACCGGGCAAGGCCGCGCAGGTGGTGGAGGCCGGCGCCCTGGAGGCGTCCACCCCGGGTGAGGCGGCCAAGGGGGCCCAGGCGGTGCTGATGTCGCTCGCCGACGACCGGGCCGTCCTGGAGGTCGTCGAGCGTCTGGACGAGATCGGCGCGGGGCCGGGCGCGCCCGTGCTCGCCGACATGAGCACCGTCTCCCCGGACACCTCACGAAGGCTCCGCGACACCGTTCCCGAACGGCGCTTCCTCGCCGTGCCGATCATCGCGGCGCCGCGCACCGTCACCGACGGGCTGGCCGCCGGCCTGCTCGGCGGCGACCGGGCTCTGGTCGACGACCTGGAGCCGCTGTGGCGGCAGCTGTTCTGCGTCCACTGGTACTGCGGTGAGGACCCGGGCGCGGCCACCACGTTCAAGCTGCTCAACAACTACCTGCTGATGTCCTCCGTCGCGGTGGCCGCCGAGGTGGTGGGCGCCGCCGAGGCCGCCGGGCTCGACACCGGGCTGCTGCGGGAGGTCCTCGACCAGTGGCCCACCGTGCCGCTCGCCATCCGCAACCGGCTCGACGACATGATCGGCGGCGACCACCGCCGCGGCTGGTTCGCCACCTGGCTCGGCGCCAAGGACGTACGGCTGGTGGCCGAGGTCGCCGAGGCGCACGGCCTGTCGCTGCCCATCGCCCGGCTGGTGGAGCGGCGCTACCAGGAGACCGCCGAGCGGGGGTGGCGCGAGGCCGACATCGCCGCCGCGGTGGAGCTGGTGCGCGCCGAGCGCCGCCATTCCGCTCCCGGCCAGGGGTGAAGGGCGAACCATGACCGCCACCACCCCACCCCGTCAGGTGACGGCGCTGGTCACCGGCGCCAACCAGGGCATCGGGCGCGAGATCGCCGCGCAGCTGGCCGGACTCGGCATGACGGTGCTGCTCGGCGCGCGGGACCCGCGGCGCGGAGAGGAGGCGGCGGCCGCCCTGCGATCCGCCGCCGGCGCCGAGGTCCACCCGATCTGGCTCGACGTCACCGACCCCGCCTCGGTCACCGCGGCCGCCAAGCACGTCGAGGAGCAGTTCGGCGTGCTGGACGTCCTTGTGAACAACGCCGGCATCCTGGGCGACCCCGCGGCGCAGAGCGCGGGCACGGCGCGGCTGGAGGTCGTCAGGGAGGTCTTCGAGACCAACGTCTTCGGCGTCATCAGCGTCACCACGGCGATGATCCCGCTGCTGCTGCGCTCCCCCGCCGGGCGGGTGGTCAACGTCACCAGCGGCCTGGGCTCGCTGGCGCTGATGGCCGACCCGCAGGGCTTCTTCGCCCGGCGGCCCGCCTCGGTGGCCTACGTCCCGTCCAAGACCGCGCTCAACTCGCTGACGGTGCAGTACGCCAAGGAGCTGCGCCCGCACGGCATCCTGGTGAACGCGGCCGATCCGGGGCTGTGCGCCACCAATTTCACCAGGGACGTGCCGGGCCTCACCCGCACCGCCGCCGAGGGGGCGGCGGTGGCCGTGAGGCTGGCGACCCTCGGCGCGGACGGCCCGACGGGCGGCTGCTTCGGCGAGGAGGGGCCGATCCCCTGGTAGCGGGGCCGCCGGCGGCCGTGGGTCAGCCGGTCGGCCCTTCCTCGCCGAACCAGGTGGTCAGGGCCAGCCGCAGCGTCGCCGCGGCCTCCTCGTCCGGGTCGTGCGGTCCGGCGGCCCAGGCGAGGTAGCCGTCGGGGCGGATGAGCATCGCCTGCGCGGGCGGGTGGTCGCACGCCGCGGCGACCACCTCGACCACCCGGTCGGCGGCCGGTCGGCGCTCGGCTTCGTAGGTGTCCAGCAGTCCCGGCGGTGCCCGGCCGGCGACCTCGGCGGCGAGCTTCCAGCCGAGGTTGGCGACGTCCTGCAGGCCGAGGTTCAACCCCGGCGCCCCCATGGCGGAGTGGACGTGGGCGGCGTCGCCGGCCAGCAGCACCCGCCCCTGGCGGTACCGCTCGGCCAGGCGGGTGTTGCGGCCGCTCAGCCGGCGCAGCAGGTGGGGGCCGGGGCCTTCGGGCGCGGCGATGGGCAGGTCGGCGCCCAGCACCCGGCGCAGCGCGGCCGAAAGCTCCTCCAGCGACATCGGCGACTCGTCGTCCGTCTCGCCGCCCCACTCGATGCAGCTGACGGCCAGCCCTCCGCCGGGGAGGGGAAGCAGGGCGTCACGCCGGGGAAGCCGATGCCGGCCTGCTTGCGGACGACGCTGTGGGCTCCGTCGCAGCCCACCAGGTAGGCGGCCCGCATTTCGTGCCCACCCTCCGGGCCCCGTACGGTCAGGTGGACGGCCTGCTCGTCCTGTGACAGGGCGACCACCTCGTGGCCGCGCCGGATCGGCACGCCGAGTTCGCGCGCCCGTTCCTCCAGCATCCGCTCCAGGCGCTGCTGCGAATCTGCACGCCGTACATCGGGTTGTCGTCCAGCCGGGCCAGCTGCAGCGGCATGGCTCCGAAGATGAACATCGGCATCGGGCGGGGCGCGCCGGGGGTGCCGGTGAGCCGTTCGTACAGGCCGCGGTGGTCCAGGAGGCGGACGACCTGCCCGATGACGCCGTTGGCCTTGGGCTCCGGGCGAGGGTGGTGCGAGGCCGGGGATCATCGCTTGGGAGGGGTGGGAAGCCCGGCCCAGAGCTGGTCGAGGACCTCCCGCAGGAGCGGGCCGATCGCCACGGTCGGATCGGCACGGAGCCAGTGCTCCATGGCGACGGTGGTGGCCGCTCCGGTCGCCGCGGCGACCAGGTTCGGGTACATGTCATCGAGCACGTCGGTGCCGGTACGCCCGGCGATCGCCTTCGCCAGCTCACGCTGGACGAGCATGTTCGCCCTGAGGTACTCGCCCTGCACTTCCGGCTCGGTGAGCATGAGCCGGATCCCGTCGACCCACTGCCGGCTGCGCGGGTGTCCGTCGTCCGCGACGGACTCGGGGGTGAACCGCGTCACCATCGCGCCGGCGATGGCCTCGGTCAGCGGCTCGTCGGCGGGACGGGCGCGCAAGTCGTCCGCCACACCCTGCATGCGATCGAGATGACGGGCGACGAACGCCTCCGCCCTGCTGGAGAAGTAGTTGCTGCCGGGGCGGCAAGTTCTTCCCCTTGCCGTGATCGGCTCACCCCAGCATGTCGCCGGCATAGAGGGCGTACACGGCGGCGCAGCGGCGCACGGCGGCCTCCTCGACGTACTCCTCGGGGCCGTGGGAGACCTCCAGGCGGCCCGGGCCGTAGCCGAACGCCGGGATGCCGAGCTGCGCGTACCAGCGGGTCTCCAGGACGCCCGGGCACAGCTCGAAGCGGGCCGGGCCGCCCTGGACCTCGCCGACGACGCGGGCGAGCGCGGCGGCCGCCGGGTGATCCGGGCCGGTGCTCGCGGAGGGCTGCACCTGGGTCGTCCGGATCGCGACGGTGGCGCCGATCTCCCGGGCGGCGTCCTCGATGAGGCCGGTGAGGCGCTTGAGTTCGCCGTCCAGGTCCTCCTCGGGGTTGAAGCGGCCGTCGACGGTGAAGTAGGCCGAACCGGGGACGACGTTGAAGTTGGAGCCGCCGCCGGACAGGCCCCCGACCACGAGCATGCTGCCGGGGGCGTCGCCGGGGCCCATCGGGAAATCGGTGTGCCGACCGGCCATCTCGGCGGCGTACCGCTCGACGGGACGGGCGAGGTGCAGCATGTGCTGGAAGGCGTTCACGCCGAGGTTCGCCTGCCCGACGTGGGCCTCGCGGCCCTGGACGTCGACACGCAGGGAGATGGCGCCACGGGCGGCGTTCCAGATGCTCCCGCCGCTGGGCTCCGCGGTGAGCATGGCCCGCGCGGCCGGGTCGATCAGTCCGGCCGCGCGCAGATGGCCGGAGCCCGCGACGCTGCCGGTCTCCTCGTCGCACACCAGGTGCACGACGATCCGCCCGTCGCCGAGCAGCCCGAGCTCCCTGGCGGCCGCGGCGCCGTAGAGCATGCCGACGACGCCGCCCTTCATGTCCGCCGTGCCGCGCCCGACGATCTTCCCCTCGCGGCGTACCGGAGTGAACTGCGCGCGGTCCTGCGCCGGGACCACGTCGAAGTGGCCGTGGAAGTAGACGAGCCCGCCGCCGTCGCCGGCGGTGCCGCGTACGAGGCACGGCTCCTCCAGGTCCCCGGGCGCCTCGGGGAGGCCGAGGATCTCCGGGGACAGGCCGAGACGATCCATCTCCTCGCGCAGCAGGCGGGCACAGCGGCCGAGCGCGCGCCCGGGTGGATTCTCGGAGTCGACGGCCACCAGGCGTTCCAGGAACCGGGCCATCTCCTCGGCCCGCTCGTCCAGCCAGGCTCCGACCCGCGCGACCCGATCCGTCATGATGCCCACCATTCGCCGATGTGATGCGAGAAAGACCGCCGTAAGGGGCATTGACCAGCGGAAACGCCCTAGAGCAATTCTAGAATGAAAAGCGCCTAATTTGATTTCGGATTCTGGCTCTATTCTGGCCGGATGGGCAATGAACACGCACTGGACGACATCGATCGAGAAATATTGTTCCAGCTCCAGCGGGACGGCCGGCTGACCAACGTCGAGCTCGCCCGGCGCGTGGGGCTCACCCCGCCACCATGCCTGCGGCGGGTGAAGCGCCTGGAGGAGGCCGGTGTCATCAGCGGCTACCGGGCGACCGTCAACCACGAACTGCTCGGCGGCGGCCTGGAGGTCATCGTCTCCATCGAGGTCAGCGTGAGCGATCTGAAGACGCTGGAGGAACTGGAGAGGACGATCGCCGCGTACGACGAGGTCGTCGAGTTCCGCCGCCTGTTCGCCACGCCCGACTACCACCTGCGCGTCCTGGTCGCCGACTACGCCGCCTACGAGGCGTTCCAGACCGGCAAGATCATCGGTATTCCCGGCGTCGCCCGGGTGATCTCCCAGCCGACGATGAAGAAGATCAAGGTGCTCGACTGATCCGGTCCGCGCGCCGGTGCCTCGGCCCGGCCGGACGCGACGTGCCCGGCCGGGCCGCCGAGGGCGGCGCTAGTCGGCGAAGATGCCGGCGGTGGCGTTCACGAACGTCGCGGTGATCGCCCCGGCGCGCTCGGAGGCGAGGAACGCGGCGGTGCCGGCGATCTGTGCCAGCGTCGGAGAGCGGCGCAGCATCCGCATCCCGTTCAGGTGTGCCAGCAGATCCTCGAATCCCGCCTGGTCCACGACCATGCCGGGATTCACCTCCGCGAGCCTTTCGGGGGACAGCGTCTCGGCGAGCCCCGCGGTCCAGATGCCCACCACGCGCACGCCGCTCGGGCCCAGCTCGATGGCCAGGTTGCGCACCAGGGTGTCCATGGCCGCGTCCGCAGGCCCGGTGCCGCCCATCATCGGGCTCCCCTTGGCCGAGCCGCTGTTCAGCGTCAGGATGACGCCCGACCCCTGCTCGGTCATGTGGCGCGCCGCCGCGCGGGCCGTGACGAAGTTGGCCGTGACCCCGGTGACGATCGGGCGCAGAAGGTCCTCGGTGCTCATGCCGACCAGCGGCGTGCCCTGCGCGTCCCCCCGGGTCACCAGGTTGAACGAGACGTCCAGGCTGCCCGCATCGTCCACCACGGCCCTGGCGTGCGTCTCCACGGCCTGCTCGTCCAGCGCGTCGAGCACGGCCACCCGCGCCCGGCCGCCCGCCGCGGTGATCTCGCCGGCCACCTTCTCCAGCGTCTGGCGGGTGCGCCCGGCCAGGAACACCGTGGCGCCCTCCTCGGCGAGGGTCCTGGCCACCGCGCCGCCGATCGACCCGCCGGCTCCGTAGACGATGGCGTTCTTGTTCTCGAGCAGCATCGCGTCACTCCGTTCCCGTGGCCGCGCGCCTCTCGCGCGGCTCGGTCGTCATGACGCGGGCCAGGCGGGGAAATCATCGGAGCCGGGGCGCAGGGTGAGCGGCAACCCGAAGGCCGGGAAGAGGTGGGGCTCGAAGGAGGTGATCTCGACGATCCTGCCGTCCTCGACGCGCAGCACGTCGAGCACCTGCGCCCGGTAGACCGCGGTGCCCGGCCGCTGCACGTACCCGCCGAGCGCCGGCTGCCGGTTCGCCCGCGTCGGCAGGTGCCGCCACCGGCCGAAATAGCGCGGCGAGGCGGGGTCGAACGTCGGCTCCATGAAGGACATGATCGCGTCGCGGCCCCCGAACCACAGCGGGTTCGGCGGCATGGTGATCCGGGCGTCCTCGCTCAGCATGTCGACCATCGCCGAGGTGTCGCCCCGCACGGCCGCGTCCACGTACCGGCGCAGGATGTCCTCCTCCTCACGCGTGAGCCCGTTTCGCCGCGTCCAGTCCGGACGGCGTCCGGGCAGGTGCTCGCGCATGGCCGGCCTGGCCCGCTGCAAGGCGCTGTTGACCGAGGCGACGCTCATCTCCAGCATCTGGGCGGTGTCGGCGGCCGGCCAGCCGAGCACGTCACGCATGACCAGCACCGCCCGCTGACGCGGCGGCAGGTGCTGGATGGCCGCCAGGAACACCAGCTCCATCGTCTCCCGGGACACCGCTGCGGCGTCCGGCCCGAGCTCGGCGGAGGGGATCTCGTCGAGGAGACGGTCGGGGAACGGCTGCAGCCAGGCGAGCATCGGCGGCGCCTCCACACCGGCCGTCGGCGGCACCGGCGAGGGGCCGTACGGCTGCGGGCGGCGGGTGTTGCGCCGCAGGAAGTCCAGGCAGGCATTGGTGGCGATGCCGTACAACCAGGCGCGCAGGGTCGAGCGTCCCTGGAATCCGTCGCGGCGGCGCCAGGCGCGCAGCAGCACCTCCTGGACGAGGTCCTCCGCGTCGTCGAACGAGCCGACCATCCGGTAGCAGTGCACCTGGAGCTCGCGCCGGTGCGGCTCCACCAGCCCCGCGAACGTCCATTCGTCCCCCGACCGGACGGCGTCCAGCACATCGGCGGATTCCGTCACGTTCTCCGCCGTGACGATATCCGTGGTCTCTTCGGGAGATGGCGCGACGGTCTCCCCGGCCTCGTCCGGAGATGGCGTAACGCGCGCCGGCGTGACGGTTTCCCCGGCCCGCGTGGCCTCCCACGCGATCGTGGCGATGCGGCGCAGCCTGCCGACCGAGGACGACAGGGCCGTGACGTCGGCGTAGAACGGCTCGGGCAGCTCGGGGGCGAGTGCCTGGGCGCGCCGCCGGATGTCGTCGATCAGCTCGTGGACGCCGTCCCCGCCGGTGGCCTGGCGGGAGCGGTAGGCCTTCTGGCGGCAGGCGGCCGAGCAGTACAGCGAGGCGCGTCCCGGCCTGCCGGTGACACGCGGCAACGCGCGACCGCACGTCCGGCAGTTCTCGTCCGGCATCCGCCCACCGCCCTCCGACCTCGCCGCGTCACCGCCCGGCTCCGCGTCCCTGACGGCGGAGGCCGAGCGTCAAGGGTACGCGTGCCGGGCGCCCTGAGCGCGGCGTCCACCTGCCCGGCCCGGGCAGGTGGACGCGGCGGGGGCTCAGGTGAGAGCGGGCTCGGGACCGGCCGCGGGACGGACCGCGGCGGGGGCCTCGTCCAGGGGCTGCGGCGGGGCGGTGAACACCGCCTCGTCCAGACGGCCCTCGGAACGGGCGACCAGGACGGGCACCACCATCTGCCCCGCGACGTTGGTCGCGGTACGGATCATGTCGAGGATCGGGTCGATCGCGAGGAGCAGCCCGACGCCCTCCAGGGGCAGGCCCAGTGTGCTCAGGGTCAGGGTGAGCATCACTATCGCGCCGGTCAGACCGGCGGTCGCGGCCGAACCGACCACGGAGACGAAGGCGATCAGCAGGTAGTGGCCCACGCCGAGATGGATGCCGAACACCTGGGCCACGAAGATCGACGCGAGCGCGGGGTAGATCGCGGCGCAGCCGTCCATCTTGGTGGTCGCCCCGAAGGGCACCGCGAAGGAGGCGTAGTCGCGGTCCACTCCCAGACGCTCGGTGGTGACCCGCTGGGTGAGCGGCATGGTCCCGACCGAGGACCGGGAGACGAAGGCCAGCTCGATCGCGGGCCAGGCCTTGCGGTAGAAGGTGAGCGGGCTGACCTTGCCGACGAAGGCGAGCAGCAGCGGGTAGCTCACCAGGAGCACCAGCAGGCAGCCGATGTACACGCCCGCGCTGAGCTTGGCGAGCGGGGCGAGCAGGTCCCAGCCGTAGCTGGCCACCGACTTGCCGATCAGACCGGCGGTGCCGATCGGGGCGAGCCTGATGACCCACCACAGGCCCTTCTGGACCAGTTCCAGGATCGACCGGCTGAAGGCGAGGAACGGCTCGGCCTTCTCGCCGACCGCGAGGGCGGCGGCGCCGATGACGACTCCCAGGAAGACGATCTGGAGGACGTTGAGCTCGGTGAAGGCGGTGACGATGTTGGTCGGGATGATGCCGGTCAGGAAGTCCAGCCAGGTCCCGGCGCCCTCGAGGTCGACGGCCTTGGCCCCCGCGGTGGAGATGGTGACGCCCAGGCCGGGGTTGAGGATCAGGCCGAGGCCGAGCCCGAAGACCACCGCGATCAGCGAGGTGACCAGGAACCACAGCAGCGTCTTGCTCGCGAGCCTGGCGGCGCCGCTGACGTTGCGCAGGTTCGCCACGCTGACGACGACCGCGGTGAAGACCAGCGGCGGGACGGCGAGTTTGAGGAGCTGGACGAAGATCTTGCCGACTTCGGTCAGGGTGGCGGTGAGCCAGGTGACGTCACCGGCACGGGCGACGAACCCGAGGACGACGCCTATCACCAGACCGAGTAGCAGTTGCAGGGAGAAGGAGACTCTTTTCACGAACGCGCTCCGGTGGAAGGGCATGCCGACGCACGGGTGGCATGCACGGGAGGAGAAGGGGGGCGGGAACGGCGTTCAGGGACACAGACGACTGTTCAGACGGCACAGGTCGACGTGCAGGCGCTCGACGAGCCACACGATCACCGGGATGAACCTCACGAGGCGATCAAACCTCTCTAACTGGTAGGAAAATTCCGGTTTGCCCTGTGATCCGTATCACATTCCCGTGCACGGGAGAAGCCTTCATCGGCCCGCGCGCGAGCCTTTGCGGAATCACGGAATCAGCGGGGCGGCGGAGGGTAGCTTGGGCCGGGTGCCCACCGCCCCCGATCCCCCGTCGACTCGCGAGACCGGACCCCCGGGAAGGCTGGCCTGGCTGGACGCCCTGCGCGGCGTGGCGGCGCTCGCCGTGGTGGCCGAGCACCTGCCGTGGGCGCTTCCGCCGCTGCGCCCCTACTGGTTCAGCCTGGGCGTCTACGGCGTGATGGTGTTCTTCCTGGTCAGCGGGTACATCATCCCGGCCTCGCTGGAGCGGCGCGGCGACCTGCGCGCCTTCTGGTTCAGCAGGCTGTTCCGTCTCTACCCGCTGTACCTGGGCGTCTGCGGGCTGGTCGTGGCGCTGTCGTGGTGGGTGCCGCTGCGCGAGGCCGTGCCGCGCGACGGATCGGCGGTCGCCTCCCACCTGACGATGCTGCTCGACGTGCTCGGCCTGGGCGGCGTGGCGGACACGATGTGGACGCTGTCCTACGAGATGGTCTTCTACCTGCTGGTCACCGCGCTGTTCGCGGTGAGGCTGCACGAGCGCAGCGGCCTGTTCGCCGTGCTGTTCGCCGCGGCGTCAGTGGTGGCGGGAGCGGCGCTCGCCGCGGCGCCGCTGCCGGGCGGGCCGCTCGCCTACGCCTCGGCGGCGGTGTTCACGGCCGGGCTCGCCTGCGTGATGTCGGGCAGATTCCGTACGGCGGCCGCGTGTGCGCTCGGGCTGATGGCACTGACCCTGCCGGTGCTGAGCGGGCGGATCCCGTGGCTCGGACTGACGATCCTGGCCGTGATGTTCACCGGGACCGCGATCCGGCGCTGGGAGCAGGGCACGGGCACACTGCGGCCGGTCGCGCTGGCCGCCGCGCTGGTGGCGCTGGCGCCCGTCTGGGCGGTCGAGGCGGGATGGTGGTGGGTCGAGCCGGGCGTGTGGATCACGACGGTCGGAGGGGCGGGGCTGACGTTCGCGGCCGCGATGGCGCTGCGCGGACGGCCGATGCCCCGGCCGCTGACCTCGCTGGGCCTGATCAGCTACTCGCTCTATCTGGTGCATCACCCGCTGTTCACGTTCCTGCGCGAGCTGATCGGCGGCCTCGGCGGGGCGCCGCACGTCGTGCAGGCCGCCGTCGCGGTGGCGGCGGTGGCGGCGAGCGTGCTGGTGAGCGTGCTGACCTACCGTTTCGTCGAGCGCCCGATGCAGGACCTGGGACACCGCCTGGGCCGGTCCCCGGCCGGACGCCCACCCGAGACGCCCGCCCCCACCCGCGACATGGCCCGCCATACGAACTGAGCGGTGTTGGCGCGGCGCGGCCACGCGGGTCGCCGTGACGGCGCGCCGGTGTGACGTGCGTCACCGGACGCGGGTGTCACAAAGCGGCGGCGACCGGCATCTTGTGCGTGTGACAAGGTTGAGAGCGAACAGGCAGGAGCCGGGTGTGAGCGAGCGGGAGACGGACGCGGTCGAGCCGGTCGCTCACGAGGACGGCGTGAACTCCGCGACGGAGACGTTCGTCACCCACCGCAACCTGCTGTTCACCGTCGCATACGAGATGCTCGGCTCGGCCGCCGACGCCGAGGACGTCCTGCAGGAGACCTGGCTGCGATGGGTGGACGTCGACCTGGAGACGGTGCGGGACCGGCGTGCGTACCTGGTCCGGATCACCACTCGTCAGGCGCTGGGCCGGCTGCGCACGCTCGCCCGGCGTAAGGAGTCCTACGTCGGCCCCTGGCTCCCCGAACCGCTGCTGACCGCCCCGGACGTGGCCGAGGACGTCGAGCTGGCCGACAGCGTCTCGATGGCGATGCTGCTGGTGCTGGAGACGCTTCAGCCGACCGAGCGGGCGGTGTTCGTGCTGCGCGAGGTGTTCGACCTGGACTACGACGAGATCGCCGAGGCCGTCGGCAAGAGCCAGGCGGCGGTCCGCCAGATCGCCCACCGGGCACGGTCACACGTCGCCGCCCGCCGGCCACGCGGGATCGTCTCGGCGACCGAGACCCGCGAGGCGCTGGCGGCGTTCCAGCGGGCGATCGAAACCGGCGACCTGCGGAACCTGCTCGGCATCCTCGCACCGGACGTGGTCTTCGTGGGTGACGGCGGCGGCCTCGCGCAGGCCGCGCCGGCGCCCATCACCGGCGCCGACCGCGTGGCCCCCCTGGCCGCTGGGCTGAGCAGGTTCGGCGCCGCGCTGTCGCTGCAACCGGCACAGGTCAACGGCTACCCGGCGCTGATCCTCCGGCTCGACGGCGAGGTCGACACCGTCATGGCGGTGCGCATCGACGACGGCCTCGTCACCGGGCTCTACGCCGTGCGCAACCCCGAGAAGCTGTCGTACATGGAGCGCGAGACCATCCTGCACCGCTGACCTCTCGGGTTCCTCGCCGTCACCGTCGGGTGACACCCCAGGACGGGGCCGCCGGCCCGCGCATCGCCGATGATCGCCTGCGATAACGTGGCTCCGTTCTGGGGGAACACCCCGCCGCGGCGCCGGTGACTCCCCTGCTCGTCTGCGACAGCACTCGGGAGACACGAATGACCACCACACCCCCGGTCACCCTGGACGACGTCCACGACGCCGCCGCGCGCCTCAAGGGCGTCGCCCACCGCACCCCGGTGCTGCGCTCACGCACCCTGGACGCCCTCGTCGGCGCCGAGGTCCATCTCAAGTGCGAGAACTTCCAGCGGGTGGGCGCGTTCAAGTTCCGCGGCGCCTACAACGCCATCTCCCGGCTGTCGGCCGACCAGCTGGCCAAGGGCATCGCCGCCTACTCCTCAGGCAACCACGCCCAGGCCGTCGCCCTGGCCGCGCGCGAGCTGGGCAGCAGCGCGGTCATCCTCATGCCCGAGGACGTCCCGCGGTCCAAGGCCGACGCGGTCGCCGGGTACGGCGCCGAGATCGTCACCTACGACCGCTACACCGGTGACCGTGAGGCCATCGGGGCGGCCCTGGCCGCCGAACGGGGTCTGGCGCTGGTCCCTCCCTACGAGCACCCCCACGTGATCGCTGGGCAGGGCACGGCCGCGCTGGAGCTGATCGAGGAGGTCGGCGACCTCGACGCGCTGCTGGTGCCGGTCGGCGGCGGCGGACTGATCGCCGGCTGCGCGACGGCCGCCAAGGGCCTGCGCCCCGGGATCCGCGTGGTGGGCGTCGAGCCTGAGGCCGGTGACGACACCAAGCGGTCGCTGGAGGCCGGTCGGCGGGTCGAGATCCCCATCCCGCGCACGATCGCCGACGGCCAGGCCGCCGGCATTCCCGGCGAGCTGACGTTCTCCATCAACCGCCGGCTCGTCGACGAGATCACCCTGGTCACCGATGACGACATCCGCGCGGCGATGCGGCTGGCGTTCGAACGCCTCAAGATCGTAATCGAGCCGAGTGGCGCCAGCGCCCTCGCCGCCCTGCTGGCCGGACGCGTCCAGCCGGTCCCGCCGCGCGTCGGCGTCGTCATCTCCGGCGGCAACATCGGCGCCCAGCGCTTCGCCGAGCTCTACGCAGGTTGATACCGAGGGGCCCTGCTAGCGGCGCACCAGGCCCGCCTCGTAGGCGGTGATCGCGGCCTGCACCCTGTTGTTCAGGCCGAGCCGCGCCAAGATGGCGCTGACGTGCCCCTTCACCGTGCCCTCCGACAGGAACAACTCCCGGCCGATCTCCTGGTTGGACATCCCCTCGCCGACCAGGGCCAGCACCTCCAGCTCCCTCGGGGTCAGCGGCTCGATCCGTCCGCGGGCCTCGGCGGCCCTGGAGAGCCTGGCGCCGTTCAGCCGCGCGATGACCTTGCGGGCGATGCGCGGTGACAGGTACGCCGCGCCGCCGGCCACCGCCCGCACGCCGACGATCAGCTCGCGGGGGTCGGAGGCCTTGAGCAGGAAACCGGACGCGCCCTCCTCCAGTGCCCTGGCGACGTAGTCGTCCTCGTCGAAGGTGGTCAGCATGACCACCGCCACCTCCGGCGCGGCGGAGCGCAGCTCGGCCGCGGCGGCCAGGCCGTCCAGGCGGGGCATGCGGATGTCCAGCAGCGCGACGTCGGGCCGGTGCGCGCGCACCAGCTCGACGGCCTCGCGGCCGTCGCCGGCCTCGGCGACCACCTCGATACCGGGGTCGGTGACCAGGATCGACCGCACCCCCGCCCGGATCATCGCCTCGTCGTCCGCCAGCAGCACCCGGATCATCCGCTCGTCCCGTCCGTGCGTCATCGTCCCCGCTTCCCCGTCCACCCGTGCCGTCGGTCCGCCCATGTCATCGGCCGGTCCCGTTCCGCTCCCCGTCGAACGGCAGCCGTGCCGTCACGGCGAATCCGCCGTCGAGAGGGCCGGCGCGCAGGGTGCCGCCGAGCAGGCGCACCCGCTCGCGCAGCCCCTCGATGCCGCTCCCGTTGCCCGACGGCGCGAGCGGCGCCGCGCGGAGCGTCCCCGAGTCGCTCACCGTCACGGTGATCCCGTCACGGGCCTGTTCGATGTGGACGAGCACGTCGGCGCCGGGCGCGTACCGGGCGGCGTTGGTCAGTGACTCCTGCACCACCCGGTGGGCGGCCCTGTCGACCAGCGGCGGAAGCGCCTCCCGCTCGCCGTCGTGGCGCAAGGTGACGGCCATGCCGGCGGCGCGCGCCCGCTCCACCAGCGCCTGGACGGACTCCTCCGCCGGCTCGGCCGGAGCCGGCCCCGTCTCCCGCAGCACCGCGACCGTACGGCGCAGCCGGTCGGCGGCGGCCACCGCCCCCGTCCGCAGCTCGGCCGCGGCCTCGCGCGCCTGCTCCGTCATGTCGGAGGCCAGCTCCAGCGCCCCGGCCCGGAGCGCGATCAGCGCCAGGTCGTGCCCCAGGGAGTCGTGCATGTCGGCGGCGATGCGGGCGCGTTCGCGGAGCCTCGCGCGTTCGGCGACGTACTCCTGCTCCCTCTCGAGCCGGGCGACCCGTTCCAGACCGGCCTTCACCAGCTCGGCCTGCTGCCGCCGGAACCGCCCGGCCAGCCACGGCAGCACCACGAACAGCCCCAGGGTCATGAGGGCACCGACCCCGGCCCAGAAGTCCAGCACGACGAGGACGGCTCCGGGGACCGCGGCGGTGGCCAGGACCAGCCAGGCGCGCCGCGCGGGCAGGTGGCGCCCGTGGAGGTAGGCCGCCACGGCGAGGGCCAAGAAGAAGAACTGCCGCCAGAGCGGGATGTCGGTGAGGCTGTATCCGTTGAGCAGCCCGAGCCCCGCGATCGCGGCAAGGATCGCGCCGTTTCTCACCTCGCCGACCCTACCGACCGTGACCTGATCAGTCGCATGCGGGAGAACCTAGCCGACCTCGCCGCCGCCGCGGATCCGCCGACCTTCCGGGAGCACCCCTGACGAAAGTCAGGGGTGCTTCTGCGGAAATCCATTTGCCCCCGGCCCCTCCCAGGGCGGGATCATGTGCGGATGAGTCTCTCCGTCATCTCCGAGATCCCGACCGGGCCCGTGGCCGTTCCCGCCGAGGTCGCCGCGCTGGCCGGTGGCGGCACGCTCACCCCCGTGTGGCGCAACGTGCTCGGCGGCCTGACGTTCCGCCTGGAGGCCGAGGGCGAGGGCACCCGGTACGTCAAGTGGGTCGCCGCCGGCACCCCGGGGATCGACCTCTCCCGAGAGGCCGAGCGGCTGACCTGGGCACGGCGATGGGTGACGGTCCCGGAGGTCCTGCGGCACGGCAGCGGCGAGGCCGGCTCGTGGCTGGTCACCGCGCAGGTCCCGGGCGTCTCCGCGGTCGATCCCCGCTGGCGCGCCGAACCGGAGACCGCGGCCGCCGCGATCGGCCGGGGACTGCGCGTGCTCCACGACACCCTTCCGGTCGAGGACTGCCCGTTCGACTGGAGCGTCGAACGGCGCCGGGCCCGCGCCGACGAGCGCATCGCCGGCGGCGGGGGCCCGTCCGGCTGGTCGCCCGAGCATCGCCATCTCGGCCTCGCCGACGCCCGGAAGCGCCTGGGTGATCCTCCGCCCGTCGACCGCCTGGTCGTCTGCCACGGCGACGCCTGCGTCCCGAACACGCTGCTGCACGACGACGGCACCTTCGCCGCGCACGTGGACCTCGGCTCGCTCGGCGTGGCCGACCGGTGGGCCGACCTGGCGGTGGCGGCGTGGAGCACCGAGTGGAACTACGGGCCGGGCTACGACCACATCGTGTACGAGGCCTACGGCGTCGCCCCCGACTCCGAGCGCATCGCCTATTACCGCCTGCTGTGGGATCTGTCCTGACACTCGCTGCGGAGGATCATGTCCTGCTCGACGTGGCCCGGCGGGTGGTGAGGGCGTCGAGCAGGCCGGGGAAGGCCTCGTCCATCTCGGCGCGGCGCAGGGCGTTCATCCGCGAGGTCCCCACGTAGTACTGCCGGATCAGGCCCGCCTCGCGCAGCACCTTGAAGTGGTGCGTGGCGGTGGACTTGCTCACCGCCATGTCGAACCCGCCGCACGCGATGTCCTCACCGGCGGCGTCGAGCTGCGTGACGATGCTCCGGCGGACCGGGTCGACGAGGGCCTCCAGCACCTGCTGCAGGTCGAACTGCGCCATCTCTGGGTGCGGCGGGGTACGTTCCACGGCTCAATAGTACGACACGCATCGAAGTTTGACGACGATCGTACTTCTCTGCTTCAGTGGAGCCCGTTCCCGACTAGCGAAGGACGGCGACATGGCAAGGACAGTGCGGTTCCACGAGATCGGCGGCCCCGAGGTGATGCGGCTGGAGGACCTGGAGACCGGCGATCCGGGACCGGGCGAGGTACGGATCCGGGTGGACGCCATCGGGGTCAACCGGGCGGAGGCGCTGTTCCGGACCGCCCGGTACATCGAGCCGGTCGAGCGACTGCCCGCCAGGCTCGGCACCGAGGCCGCCGGCGTGATCGAGGCGGTCGGCCCGGGGGTGACCGGGTTCGAGCCGGGGCAGGCGGTCAGCGTCCTGCCGGCCTTCTCCCAGAACGACTACGGGGTGTACGCCGAACAGGCGATCGTGCCGGCGACCGCGCTGCTGCCCCGCCCGGACGGAGTGGACGCGGTGGCCGGGGCGGCGGTGTGGATGCCCTACCTCACCGCCTACGGCGCCATGGTCGAGGTCGGCGGCATGCGGGCGGGGGACGTCGCCGTGCTCAACGCGGCCTCCAGCAGCGTCGGCCTGGCGGCGATCCACACCGCCGTCCGCCTGGGCGCCACACCGATCGCCGTCACCCGCACCCGCGCCAAGCGGCAGCGGCTGATCGAGGAGGGCGCGGCCGAGGTGATCGTCTCGGAGGAGGAGGACGTCGCGGAACGAGTGCTGGAGCTGACCGGCGGCAGGGGCGCCGAGTACGTCTTCGACGCCGTCGCCGGACCGGGCGTGCTGGAACTCGGCCGGGCCGTGGCCGCCGGCGGGACGCTGTTCCTGTGGGGCGCGCAGAGCGGGCAACCGACCCCCTATCCGGGGTTCGACCTCGGCATGCCCGCGCTCAACATGCGTACGTACACCGTGCACGAGATCACCAGGGACCCGCAGCGGCTGCGCCGCGCCGCCGCGTTCGTCGCCTCAGGCCTGCGCTCCGGATCCTTCCGCCCGGTGGTGGACCGCCTGTTCCCCTTGGAGGAGATCGTGCAGGCACACCGGCACATGGAGTCCAACACCCAGGTCGGCAAGATCGTCGTCACGGTGTCCCACTGACGGTCAGGCGCCGCGGCGCCGGCCGCCGTACGACGCCCTCGACGATGTAGAGGGCCTGGCCCCGGGGCTCTGGGGCCTCATGGGGTGGTGCGGGGGCGCTGCTCGAGCAGCGGGGTCGCCGCGGCGGTCGCCAGCAGTACGACGACGGCGATGAGCAGGCTGGTGCGCAGCCCGTTCAGGAAAGTGGCGTGGCGCGCCAGCAGGGCGCCGAAGACGGCGACGGCCAGGGCGCCCCCGATCTGGCGGGCGGTGTTGAGGATGCCGGCGGCGACCCCGGCCCGGTGGACGGGCACACTGTCGAGGAGCCGTGCGGTCAGCGGTGGCATGATCAGCGGGCCGCCGAGGCCGACGGGGATCATCAGGGTGGCGACCGCCCAGAGCGGCGCCGTCGCCGGCAATGCCGCCAGGGAGATCATGCCTGCCGCCATCAGCAGCAGCCCGCCCGTGATCGAGGCCCGCAGGCCGACCCTGCGCACCAACCGTGTGGAGGCCGGTGTGAGGAGTCCGGAGAAGGCCATCATCGGCAGGAACGCCACCCCGGTGGCCACCGACGACAGGCCGCGCGACTGTTGGAAGTACAGGCTGAACAGGAACGGCATCCCGTAGAAGCCGATCATGAAGGTGAAGCCGACCGCGACGGCGATCACCATGGTGCGGTCGCGGAACATCTCCAGCGGCACCATCGGATGCGCGGCGCGGGCCTCGATCATGAGGAAGCCGGTCAGGCCGGCGACCGCGACCGCCAGGGCGGTGAGCACGCGGGGGCTGGTGAAACCGTCCGCGCCGGCTTCGATCACCCCGTACGTCAGCCCGCCCATCGCCGCGATCGCGGCGATCTGACCGGCCCGGTCGAACGGCACCCTGCGGTGCGGCGACGGCGTGATCCGCGCGAGCGGAAGCAGGGCGGCGACGCCCACGGGGACGTTGATGAAGAAGATCAGCCGCCAGCTCAGCTCGGTCAGCGCACCGCCCACGAGCGGACCGGCCGCTGCGGCCGCTGCCCCGCCCATCGCCCATACGGCCACCGCACGGGCTCGGCGGGCCTGGTCGTCGTACGCCTCCCTGATCAGCGCCAGCGTGGTGGGCATCACCACCGCCGCTCCGGCGCCCTGAACGAAGCGGGCGGCCACGAGGGGCCCGAGGCCGGGCGCCAGGCCGCAGGCCGCGGAGGCGGCGACGAACACCGCCAGGCCGGCACCGAAGGCCCGACGGGCCCCGATCCGGTCCGAGAGGGCGCCGGCCGACAGCAGCAGCGCGGCGAACATCATGGTGTAGCCGTCCACCACCCATTGCAGGCCGGTCATCCCGCCTCCCAGGTCCTCGCGGATACGGGGCAGGGCGACGTTGACGATCGTGGCGTCAAGGGTGATCACGAAGAAGCCGACCACGGCGGCGGCGAGGGCCGCGACCGCGTGACGGCCGCGGTCGCGGATTGCCGGGGCGGCCGCCGGCCGCTGGGTGGTGGGCACGAAGTTCTCCCAACGGGTGAGGGGACGGGTCAGGGGGCCGGGGGCCGATCGCGGCGCGGCGACGACACCGAAGACGGGTCGCCGCGCCGGCGGCGCTCCCACCGGCCTGCATCCGATGAAACCGCTGGTCACCCGGGTGGGGAAGGTAGAGCCGTTCCAGGTAACGGCAGTACCCCCCAGCTTTTGCACGGGCCGCCTAGCCTGGGGAACGTGGACAGCAGGAACGAGATCAAGGAGTTCCTGGCCTCACGCCGGGCCAGGATCACCCCGCAGCAAGCCGGCCTCCCGGCCTACGGCGGCAACCGCCGCGTCCTCGGCCTGCGCCGCGAGGAGGTCGCCATGCTCGCCGGCATGAGCGTCGACTACTACGTCCGCCTGGAACGCGGCAACCTCACCGGCGTCTCCGAGGCGGTCCTCGACTCCCTCGCCCGCGCCCTGCAACTCGACGAGGCCGAACGCGACCACCTCAACGATCTGGCCCGCGCCGCCAACACCACACCCCAACGACGCCGTCGCGTACCCCAGCAGACACAGATCCCGCCCAGCGTGCAGCGGATCCTCGACTCCATGACCGACGCGCCCGCGTTCGTCCGCAACAGCCGCCTGGACCTCCTCGCCGCCAACCGGCTCGGCTATGCCCTGTACGCGCCCATGTTCCACGACGGGCGGAAGCCGCCGGTGAACATGGCCCGGTTCAAGTTCCTCGACCCCCGGGGCCGCGAGTTCTTCAGCCGCAACTGGGAGGAATCGATGAACAACACCGTCGCGCTCCTGCGCACCGAGGCAGGCCGCACCCCCCACGACAAGGGCCTGACCGACCTCATCGGCGAGCTCGTCACCCGCAGCACGGACTTCCGCACCGCTTGGGCCCGGCACAACGTGCGCCTGCACTACAGCGGCCTGAAGCATTTCCGCCACCCGATCGTCGGTGACCTCACCCTCACCTTCGACGCCATGCAACTTCCCGCACAGCCCTCCCTGAGCCTGACGGCCATGAGCACCGAACCGGGCTCCCCCGACGAAGACGCCCTCAAGCTGCTGGCCAGCTGGGCCGCCACCGACGCGACACTGCCCAGGGAAGTCCTGGACCAGCGCGCCCCGTGACCGGGCTCGCAGGGGGCCCGTGATCCGTGGTCGGCCGGCGAGAAGAATGCCGGGCTTGTCGCCCAGGCTCAGGCCGCGGTGCGGTGGTCGAGGGTGCGGGCGGTGGCGAGCCAGCCCTCGCGGGCGCTGGGATACCGGGGCGCCCAGCCCGTCGCCGTCCGGAATCGGGCGTTGCTCACCCGCAGCGAACGGGTCAGCGAGGTGAGCCGGTCGCCGAAGAGCTCGGCGGCCCTGCCGGGCAGGCGCACCCACATGGCGGTGCCGGCGGCGCGGGCGAGCGCGGCGGCGTACTCGCGCTTGGTCAGCGGTTCGTCGTCGACCACGTTGAACGTCCCCGCGGGCACGGTCAGCGCCGCGACCACGGCGGACGCGGCGTCGGCCAGGTGGATCGAGGAGACGTACCCGCCGGGCCGGCCGAGCACCAGGCCGACGTGGTGGCGGGCCTGGGCGAACAGCTGCTCGCTGTGCTCGGCGCCCGGGCCGTAGAACCAGCCGAACCGCAGGACGACCCCGGCTCCGCCCTGCTCGGTGAACCCGCGCGCGTTCGCCTCGGCCGCCAGGTTGCTCCTGGCCATGGGGAACGGGTCGACGGGTGTGTCCTCGTCGGCCCAGAGGTCCGCCTGGTCGCGGTAGAGCATGGTGACCGACTCCTGGATCACCCGGCCGACCCCGGCGTCGAGAGCCGCGCCGGCCACGGCGCGCGAGCCCTCCTTGCGGACCCGCTCGTTCTCCCGCGACGCCTTGGCGCTCATGAACCGCGACATCGGCGGGATCGCCGTCGCCAGGTTGACCACCGCGTCGTGGCCGGCGAACGCCGCGGCGAGAGCGTCCCGGTCGAACAGTGACACCTCGACCGGGGTCGCTCCCTGGGCCGCCAGCGTCGCCGCCTTGCGCGGGGTGCGGGCCAGCGCGCTCACCGTGTGCCCGGCGCCGACCAGCGCCGGGACCGCGTGACCGCCGATCGCTCCGGTGCCTCCCGTCACGAATACTCTGAGACCCATAGAAAGAGAGTACTCTCTCACTATGGCGAGATCCACTCCAGGCGTCACCCGGCGGCGCCTCATCGACGCGGCGGTCCGGCTTTTCGCGACCAAGGGGTACGCCGCGACCTCGGTGGCCGACATCCAGGTGGCGTGCGGGCTGACCTCCGGGTCCGGGGCGCTGTACAAGCACTTCCCCTCGAAGCGGGCGCTGCTGGAGGAGGCGGTGCGCCGCCACCTGGAGGAGGTCGCCGAACGCAGCCGCACCGCCCTGCTGCCCGATCCCGGCGCCGTTGCCGAGGAGGACGGCCGGGCCGCGCTGCGCCGTATGGCGGAGCTGGTGTGGGACGTGATCGAGACCGACCGCGATCTCATCCGCATCATGCTGCGCGAGTTCGAAGGCTTCCCCGAGCTGTTCGAGCGGATGTGGCAGGGCGTGCTGGCGAGCGTCTACCGGCAGGGCGCCGCCTGGGTCGCCGCGCGGCGGGGCGCGGGCGGCCGCGAGGTGGCCGACCCGGAGGCGACCGCGGCCGTGCTCGTGGCGTCGCTGACGTACTACCCGCTCCTTCGTGTGCTCATCGGGCACTCCCCCGGCGACGTCGAGCAGGAGCGCTTCCTGGCCGCGTGGGTTGACCACGCCGCCACCACGCTGGGCCTGCCGGGGTGAACGCGAGAGGACGTGCCGCCCCCGGCCGTGCTGCAGGGGGCGGTACGCGAGAGCGCGCCGGTCAGCGGCCGATATAGGCCGCCAGGTGCTCGGCGGTGAGCGTGGAGCGGGCGGCGACCAGATCGGCGGGCGTGCCCTCGTAGACGATCCGGCCGCCGTCGTGGCCGGCGCCGGGGCCGAGGTCGATGATCCAGTCGGCGTGCGCCATGACCGCCTGGTGGTGCTCGATGACGATGACCGACTTGCCGGAGTCGACGAGCCGGTCGAGCAGGCCGAGCAACTGCTCGACGTCGGCGAGGTGGAGGCCCGTGGTCGGCTCGTCCAGGACGTAGATTCCGCCCTTCTCCGCCATGTGGGTGGCCAGCTTGAGCCGCTGCCGCTCGCCGCCGGACAGCGTGGTGAGCGGCTGGCCGAGGCTCAGGTAACCGAGCCCGACGTCGGCGAGCCGGCCGAGGATGGCGTGCGCGGCCGGCGTGCGCGCCTCGCCGGCGCCGAAGAACTCCTCCGCCTCGGTCACCGACATCGCGAGCACCTCGCTGATGTCACGGCCGCCGAGGTGGTGGTCCAGCACCGACGCCTGGAACCGCTTCCCCTCGCACTCCTCGCAGGTGGTGGCGACGCCGGCCATCATCGCCAGGTCGGTGTAGATGACGCCGGCACCGTTGCAGTTGGGGCAGGCGCCCTCGGAGTTGGCGCTGAACAGCGCCGGCTTCACGCCGTTGGCCTTGGCGAACGCCTTACGGATCGGGTCGAGCAGCCCGGTGTAGGTCGCCGGGTTGCTCCGCCGCGAGCCGCGGATCGCGCCCTGGTCGATCGACACCACGCCCGCGCCCGCGGGGATCGAGCCGTGGATGAGCGAGCTCTTGCCGGAGCCGGCGACGCCGGTGACGACGACGAGGACCCCGAGCGGGATGTCGACGTCGACGTCGCGCAGGTTGTGCCGCGTCGCGCCACGGATCTCCAGCGTGCCGGTGGGCTTCCGCACCGTCTCCTTGAGGGCGGCCCGGTCGTCGAAGTGGCGGCCGGTGATGGTGCCGCTGGTCCGCAGCCCCTCGACCGTGCCCTCGAAGCAGACGGCGCCGCCCGCCGTACCGGCGCCGGGACCGAGATCGACGATGTGGTCGGCGATCGCGATCGTCTCCGGCTTGTGCTCCACGACCAGCACCGTGTTGCCCTTGTCCCGCAGCCGCAGCAGCAGGTCGTTCATCCGCTGGATGTCATGGGGGTGCAGGCCGGCCGTGGGCTCGTCGAAGACGTAGGTGGTGTCGGTGAGCGAGGAGCCGAGGTGGCGGATCATCTTGACGCGCTGCGCCTCGCCGCCCGACAGCGTGCCCGCCGGCCGGTCGAGCGAGAGGTAGCCCAGCCCGATCTCCACGAACGAGTCGAGGGTCTGCAGCAGCGTGGCGAGCAGGGGCGCCACCGAAGGGTCGTCGATGCCGCGGACCCATTCGGCCAGGTCGCTGATCTGCATCGCGCACGCGTCGGCGATGTTGACCCCGCCGATCCGCGACGCCCGGGCCCCCTCGCTGAGCCGGGTGCCGCCGCACTCGGGACAGGAGGTGAACGTCATCGCCCGCTCCACGAAGGCGCGGATGTGCGGCTGCAGCGCGTCGACGTCCTTGGACAGGAACGACTTCTGGATCTTCGGGATCAGGCCCTCGTACGTCAGGTTGATGCCGTCGACCTTGATCTTCGTCGGCTCCTTGTGGAGGAGGTCGTGGAGCTCCTTCTCGGTGTACTCGCGGATCGGCTTGTCCGGGTCGAAGAAGCCGCAGCCGCGGAAGATACGGCCGTACCAGCCGTCGACGCTGTAGCCGGGGACCGTGAGCGCGCCCTCGTTGAGCGACTTGCCGTCGTCGTACAGCTGGGACAGGTCGAAGTCGGTGACCGTGCCCCGGCCCTCGCAGCGCGGGCACATGCCGCCGGCGCGGGTGAAGGACTCTTTCACCGTCTCCTTGCCACCGCGCTCGACGGTGACCGTGCCGGTCGCCCGGACCGAGGGGACGTTGAAGGAGAACGCGCTGGGTGGGCCGATGTGCGGCCGCCCGAGCCGGCTGAAGAGGATGCGCAGCATCGCGTTGGCGTCGGTGGCGGTGCCGACCGTGGAGCGGGGGTCGGCGCCCATCCGCTGCTGGTCGACGATGATCGCGGTCGTCAGCCCTTCGAGGACGTCGACCTCGGGCCGCGCCAGCGTCGGTATGAAGCCCTGCACGAAGGCGCTGTAGGTCTCGTTGATCAGCCGCTGCGACTCCGCGGCGATCGTGTCGAACACCAGGGAGCTCTTTCCCGAGCCGGAGACGCCGGTGAACACCGTCAGGCGGCGCTTCGGGATCTCGACGCTGACGTCCTTGAGGTTGTTCTCGCGCGCGCCGTGCACGCGGATCAAATCGTGGCTGTCGGCAACGTGCAGCGCAGGCGACTGCGGGTCCGTCATGGCCATGCTGATTGCGTCTCCATCTGTCGGGCGGGGCCGCGTTCGCGGTCTCCGTCGGCGTCGCCTGGCGATATCTGACCAGTTCGAGCAGTATGTCTGAAACCCTTGGGGCGTCGTGCGCGACCCCGAGGGAATGTTCCACGGCCGACCAGGCTAGGCGCGGCCCGGTGACCGGCGCTTCTCCATTTCTGATCGGTCCGATCACCCGGCTTTCGCCGCGAACGTCGTGTAATCGCGGGCGATCGCCTCCGTGGCCGTTCCGGTGACCCGCGGCCCCGGACCCGGCGAGCCCCCCTCCCCCACGGCCGCCGGAGGTCCTCCGGTGCCCGTTCGCGCAGTCGGCGGTTCTGTCACCGGCGGCTGCTAGCCTCCCCTTCATGACCCCGGAAGACCTCGCCAACCTCGCCCACCTGCGCCGGGCGCGGGATCTCATCGACCGTGACTACGCTCAGCCGCTCGACGTGCCGACGATGGCCCGCCGGGCGCTCATGTCGCCGGGGCACTTCTCGCGACAGTTCCGGGCGGTCTACGGCGAGACGCCGTACAGCTACCTCATGACCCGCCGGATCGAGCGGGCGATGGCGCTGCTGCGCGGAGGTATGAGCGTGACCGACGCCTGCATGGCGGTCGGCTGTACCTCGCTCGGCTCGTTCAGCTCCCGGTTCACCGAGCTCGTGGGAGAGACGCCGAGCGCCTACCGCAGCCGGGAGCACAGCGCGGTGGCCGCGATGCCCCCGTGCGTGGCGAAGTTGCGCACCCGGCCGACGAGAATCTCGCCGAGCAGAGCTCGAGAAGCAGGTCGCGACGCCGCCGGACTAACGTTGGCCACATGAGGATCGCACTCCAGTACTGCCATATCACGGTCAACGACCTGGACGAGGCGCTCGTCTTCTACCGCGACGGGCTCGGCCTCGACGTGCGCAATGACGTCGCCGCCGAGGGCTTCCGCTGGGTCACGCTGGGCAGCGCGACCCAGCCGGACCTCGAGATCGTGCTCTCCGAACCGCACGCCGGCCGCTCCCAGGCCGACGGCGACGCCCTGCAACGACTGCTCACCAAGGGCGCCCTGCCGATGACCGTCTTCAGCACCGATGATCTCGAGGCGGCCTTCCAGCGGGTACGGGCGTCCGGCGCCGAAGTCCTGCAGGAGCCCGTCGATCAGCCGTGGGGGCCGCGCGACTGCACGTTCCGCGACCCCTCGGGCAACATGGTGAAGATCCAGCAGGAGATCAAGGCGTGATACCTCCCCGTTCGAGCGCCGCCGGCGGGCCCGTAGCTGGTCAGACCTGGTCGGATCGCCGACCGCCGGCGGCTTCGTAAGGCTGAGGGGCACTGATCTCGGCGGCGGCCCAGCTGGCCAGGAGACGGAGCTTGTCCTCGGAGTCGCCGCCGGGTTCGGTGCCGTAGGCGACCAGGGTGAGGCCGTCGGCGGTCAGATCCAGGGATTCGTAGGTGAGCTGGAGATCGCCCACCACCGGGTGGTGGAAAGGTTTGCTGCCGAGGTGGTGCTGGCGGACATCATGGCGGGCCCAGCGGGCGCGGAAGTCGTCGCTGCGGGTGGACAGCTCGCCGATGAGGTCGGTGAGGTCTTTGTCGTAGGGGTCCCGGCCAGCCTGGGCGTGCAGGAGTGCGACGGTGTCGTCGGCGGCGCGGTCCCAGTCGCCCCAGAACCCGTGGGAGCGGGGGTCGAGGAAGATGAACCGGGCGTGGTTGGGGATGGCGCCGCGGGCCGCCTCGAACATGGGCGCGTACAGGGCACGGCCGAGGATGTTGGTGGCCAGGATGTCGCCGCGGCCGTTCATGACGAAGGCCGGCGCGTCGGTGATGGAGTCCAGCAGCCGCTGCACCGGGGGCCGCACCTGCCTGGAGGCGGGGCGGCGCCGGCGGCGTGGGCCGGGGCTCGCGGCGCGGGCCAGGTCCTCCAGGTGGGTGCGTTCTTCGTCGTTGAGCCGCAGCGCGCGGGCCAGAGCGTCCAGGACGTGGTCGGAGACCCCTGACAGGTCGCCGCGTTCCAGGCGGGAGTAGTACTCCACGCTCACTCCCGCCAGCTGGGCGACCTCGGCGCGGCGCAGTCCGGGGACCCGGCGGGTGCCGTAGGAGGGCAGCCCGGCCTGCTGCGGCCTGATCTTGGCACGCCGGGAGGTCAGGAACTCACGGATCTCGCTGCGGTTGTCCACCCTCCCCAGGCTAGGCGGCCTTCCGCCCCTCAGGGGTGCCCTGCCAGTACACCTTTCACCAGTGCCTTCCTGCCTGCCCGACCAGCGCTTTTACTGGGTAGTGGCCGCTGGCCCGGCCCAGCGGGGCACCCGGGGGATGCCGTGGGCTCCCCCGGCGCCACCGGAAGCCGGACAGCCACATTCAGCGCGACGACTCTTACTCATCGCGGCGCCGGCCGGCCAGACGGGCTGTTGAGAACCAAGGAGTACATGAGATGCGAGCCGTAGTGATGCACGCCCCCGGCGACGTCCGGGTGGAGCAGCGCGAGGACCCCAGGATCCTCGCCCCGACCGACGCGATCATCCGGCTGTCCGCGGCCTGTGTCTGCGGGTCGGACCTGTGGCCCTACCGCGGCGTCGAGCCGCTCGAGGGCCCGACTCCCATGGGCCACGAGTACGTGGGCGTCGTCGAGGAGGTCGGCAGCGAGGTGACGACGATCAGGCCCGGCCAGTTCGTCGTCGGCTCGTTCGTCTCCTCCGACGGCACCTGCGAGATCTGCCGTTCCGGATACCCGTCCTCCTGCGTCCACCGGGTGTTCATGAACGCCGTCGGGACGCAGGCCGAGCGTGCCCTGATCCCGAACGCCGACGGTACGCTCGTCGCCACCCCGGGCATGCCCGACCCCGACCTGATCCCCGATCTCCTCGCCGCCTCCGACGTGCTGGGCACCGGCTGGTTCGGTGCCGTCGCCGCCCAGGCGGGGCCCGGCAAGACCGTCGCGGTCGTCGGCGACGGCGCGGTCGGCCTGCTCGCCGTGCTGGCCGCCAAGCAGCTCGGCGCCGAGCGGGTCATCGCGATGAGCCGCCACGAGCCGCGGCAGAAGCTCGCCCTGGAGTTCGGCGCCACCGACCTCGTCACCGAGCGCGGCGACGAGGGTGTAGCGAAGATCAAGGAACTGACCGGTGGCCTGGGCGCGCACTCGGTCGTCGAGGCGGTCGGCACCCAGGAGTCGACGCTCCAGGCCATCCGCTCCACCCGGCCCGGCGGCCACGTCGGCTTCGTCGGCGTCAACTACGGGGTCGCCATCGACGGCCTGGAGCTGTTCTTCTCCCAGGTCCACCTGCACGGCGGCCCGGCTCCGGTCCGGCAGTACCTGCCCGAGCTGATCGACCTGATCTGGGACCGGAAGATCAACCCCGGGAAGGTCTTCGACCTCGCCCTCCCCCTCGACGAGGCCGCCGAAGGCTACAAGGCCATGGACGAACGCCGCGCCATCAAGGCACTCCTGCGCCCGTGACCCGGGAAACCCCGCGGATCAGCCGAGAACGCCCGCGCGGTGCCCCACTGTCAGCGGCAGAGCGCGAGCCGGTGCCGGCGCCGCGCCGCCGCGGCCGGTAGAGCTCGTCCCGGCGGGCGGCGTTCCCGGTCAGCGGCGGCGCCGTTCGCACTCACGGACGCAGCAGCTGCCGCACCCGCGCGGCCTCCCGAGTGAGGTGGTCACGCTCCGGCACGCTGGCAGCGGCGCGGGAGGCCTCGGCGTACAGCTCGGCGGCGTGCTCCAGGTCACCGGCTCGTTCGTGCAGGTACGCCGTCACCGCGGCATATCGGGGCAGGTCGGGGCTCACCTCGGCCAGCGCCGCCAGCCCGGCCTGCGGTCCGTCGGCCTCCCCGACCGCCACCGCGCGGTTGAGCCGCGCCACCGGGCTACCGGTGAGGAGCAGCAGTTCGTCGTACCACTCCACGATCTGCACCCAGTCCGTCTCCGAGGCGCTCCGGGCATCGGCGTGCAGGGCGGCGATCGCGGCCTGCGCCTGGTATTCGCCCAGCCGGTCGCGCGCCAGCGCGGCCTGCAGAATCGTCACCCCCTCGGCGATCAGGCGGGTGTCCCAGCGCGATCGGTCCTGTTCCGCGAGCGGCACCAGGCGGCCTCCCGGCCCGGTGCGGGACACGCGGCGCGCATGGTGCAGCAGCATGAGCGCGAGCAGCCCCGCGACCTCGGGCTCGTCGGTCGAGGCGGCGAGCTGGCGGGTGAGGCGGATCGCCTCGGCCGCCAGGTCGACGTCTCCGCTGTACCCCTCGTTGAAGACGAGGTAGAGCACGCGCAGCACCGTCCCGAGATCGCCGGGCTCGTCCAGCGGCAGCCCCGCGATCCGCCGCTTCGCCCGGCTGATCCGCTGCGCCATGGTCGCCTCGGGGACGAGGTACGCCGTCGCGATCTGCCGCGTGGTCAGGCCGCCGACCGCGCGCAGCGTCAGGGCGACGGCCGAGCCCTGCGGCAGGGTGGGGTGCGCGCACAGGAAGTAGAGCCGCAGCGTGTCGTCCGTGACGGGCGCCGGACCGGCGGGAGGCTCGGCGTGTACGGTGAGCTCCCGCCCTCGCCGCGACGCCTCGGCGCGGGCGGCGTCGAGGAACTTGCGCCACGCGGCGGCGACGAGCCATGCCTTCGGATCGCGCGGTGGGTCGTCCGGCCAGGTGTCCAGCGCCCGGATCAGGGCTTCCTGCACGGCGTCCTCGGCCGACGCGAAGTCGGCCCCGCGCCGGACGAGGACACCGATCACCGCGGGCACGAGCTCCCGCAGCAGCGACTCGTTCACTCGGTCACCGTGGGCGGCTGGGTGAGGAACGGCCGGACCTCCAGCCACTCGTGGATCGGCGCGCCGCCGGGCCCGGGAGCGGCGGACAGCTCCGCGGCCAGCTGGAGCGCGCGATCCCACGAGTCCACGTCGATGACGTACCAGCCGGCGATGAGGTCCTTGGTCTCGGCGAACGGACCGTCGGTCACCGGTGGGCGCCCCTCGCCGTCATACCGCACGAACGTCCCCTCGGGCGCCAGCGCCTGGACGTCGACGAGCTCCCCCGTCTCCTCCAGGCGGGCCCCGAAGTCGCGCATGAACCGCACGTGCGCGTCGACCTCCTCAGGCGTCCACTGGTCCATCGGCCCGTGGTCGACCGCGGGGTCCGGGCCACCTCGATAGTGCTTCAGCAGCAGGTACTTCATGGTGGTTCTCCTTGTTCGTCAGGGGCCCGTGGTGGCCACTCTCGTCCCTGGGACGGAGCCGACACCACATTCTCGACAACGTGCGCGCGATTCGTTGCCCGGACCGGCCCCATGCCGCGCGGGCGCGGACCTCATCATGCCCGAAGGCGATCACGAGGCACGGTCACGCGACGGCGGTCCCCTCGAGCTCGACCATCAGGTCGGGGATCGCCAGCCGTGTCACCCCGAGCATCGTGGTGGACGGTGCCACCCCGGCGGCGCCCAACCGCGACGCCAGGACGCCGTAGTGCTCGAAGAGCCGATCGACGTCGGTGGTGTAGACGTTGAGCCGGACGAGGTTCGCGAGGGACATGCCGGCCTCACCCAGCACGGCCTCAAGGTTGTCGAGGCTCAGCGCCAGCTGCGCCGCCATGTCATCGGCATGCTCGGGCTTGCCGTCGCCGCTCATCGCGGCCTGCCCGGAGCAGTACAGGGTCCGGGTGTGCCCCGAGACGATCTCCCCCTGGTTGTACCCCAGCGCAGCCGACCACGCCCACGGGTTGACCGCCGTTCGCTCCATTGCCACATCAGCTCCATTCGATTCGTCGACATCACGTACGTCCGTCGGCTCGGTAGCCGCGGTCGTGTTGCCAAGCCTCCCGGCGAATCACGACATCCTGTGTCGTGTATCCCTGTAGTGTTTTCGCGTGCGCGCCGACCGGTTGGTCTCGCTGGTGCTCCTGCTGCGGCAGCACGGCCGGCTGTCCGCGGTCACGCTGGCCCGCGAGCTGGAGGTGTCCACCCGCACCGTGCTGCGTGACATCGAGGCGCTGTCGGCGGCCGGCGTCCCGGTCTACGCCGAACGCGGCCGGCACGGTGGTTTCGCGTTGCTGCCCGGTTTCCGGACCGAGCTCACCGGACTGAACCACGACGAGGCCCTCGCCTTGCTGATCGCCGGATCGCGGCGCGGGGCGCAGGCATTCGGCCTCGGCTCGGCGCTCGCTTCGGCGATGCTCAAGGTGGTCGACGCCCTACCCGAAAGCTATCGGGACACCGCGGCCGGCGCGGCCGAGCGACTGCTCATCGACCCGGAGACCGATCTCCTCTCGCGTCGTCTGGCCGCCGAGGAGGTGCCCGACGCCGTAGTGGCCGAGGTCCGGCGCGCGGTGCTCGCCGGACACAAGCTGCGCATCCACTACGCGGCCGTGGACCAGGCCCCGAAGTGGCGCACGGTGGACCCGATCGGCCTGGTCACCGTACGCGACCAGGGCTACTTGCTGGCCACGAGGTCCGGCGCGGACCGCACCTACCGGCTGTCCCGGATCTTGGCCGCCGAGGAACTCGCCGAACCCGCGCAACGACCAGACCGGGTCGATCTGGACCAAGCCTGGCAGGAACGCAGCACGCGGTTTCGGACCGGCGGCGACCAGGTCACCGTGCTGGTGCGGGTGGACCCGGCGCGGCGGGAGGACCTGGTGGGCACCGCGCTCGCCGTCCGCGCCGAAGAAACCGACACAGACGGCTGGCTGCGCCTGGAGGTGACCTTCCAGGATCCGCGACACGCCGAATGGGCGCTGTGGCAGCTCACCACGGACGCGGAGGCCCTGGCCCCGCAGTGGCTGCGCACCTCCCTGCGCGACCGCGCCGCCGCGATCGCCACCCGCTACGAGTCTCAACCCGAGAGTTAGCCGCCGGCCCCGGGACCCGTCAGAGCAGGGTTCCTCCTGAGGCGTCCAGCCAGTGGCCGGTCACCCAGCGGCTGTCGTCGGAGGCCAGGAAGGCCACCGCGTCGGCCACATCCTCGGGGGTTCCCACGCGGCCCATGGGAGACAGGGACGACACCCAGGCCAGCGCGACCCCGACGAGTCTGCCCTGGTGCATGTCGGTGTCGATGACGCCGGGCGCCACGGTCTTGTGATCGCGCGGGAAACGCCGCTCTTCAACCGACTGGGCTGTCGGCTCCCAGTGCCCGTCGTACGGCGGGGGCGAGGGCGGTGAGGGTGTCGGGGGCGGCGTGGGGAGCGCGCCAGGCGATCACGTGGTCGGGACGGACCAGCAGGGCGCCGTGGTCGCCGATGCCGCAGGCGTCCGCGGGTCGTGTCGCTGCCGCGGCGATCTGGCCGGGCAGGAGCGTCGCGTCGAGGAAGGTGCCGTGCGGGTCCAGCCAGCGCGCGGCTTGTATCCAGGGGCGTCCTTCGGGTCCGGCGAGAAGCAGGTAGCGGCCATCGCGGACCAGGTCGAGCGTGGAGCCGGGCCCGTCAGGGTCGCTGAGGGGCAGATGCGGCAGCCGGGTGCCCGGCTCGCCACGCCAGCGGTCCGGTTCCTCGGCCAACGGTGCATCGGCGGCGGCCGGATCGTCACCGGGCACGGGGTAACGGTAGCCGATGGCCACCGCCGCCTCGCTGAGCAGCGGACGGTCCTCGATCGGGACCCGGGTGCGGTCGCGGGCGCGCAGCAGCGCCTGCTCCACCGTGATCCGGCCCACCGCGCGGCGCTCGGGCTCGTAGTCCTCCAGTAGCCGCGGGTCGGCGTGGCCGCGCAGGACCGAGACCAGTTTGGTAGTGAGGTTCCAGGCGTCCTGGATGCCGGCGTTGGCGCCGAAGCCGCCGGCCGGCGGGGTGACGTGCACCGCGTCGCCGAGCAGGAAGACCCGGCCGGACCGGTAGGAGTCGGCCACCCAGCCGCCCATCTGCCAGGGGCGGCGTCCGGTGAGCGTGAAACGAGATGGAGGCAGCCCGAGCGCGCGTGAGACGATCCCACGGCACCGCTGGACATCGAACGCTGCCGGATCGGTGAGTGCGGGATCGTAGGTCACCGACACCGTCCCGTGGTCCTGCGCGGTGTTCCAGGACAGGTACGCGTTCTCGGGCGGGCCGGTGAAGGCCAGGGCGAGCCGGCGGCCGTCGAGCATCTCGCGCATGTCGGCTTCGAAGCCGATCTCCATGACGTGGGCGATGACCTCGGTGCCGCTGCGGCCGATGCCCAGGCTCTCGCGGACGGCGCTGCCGTTTCCGTCCGCGGCCAGCAGATAGTCGGCCGCCACGGTGTACGCACTGCCGTCGCTGCCGCGGATCCCCGCCACGACCTGGTCGTCGTGCCGGCGCAGTTCGACGAGCCGGTGGCCGAACCGCAGGTCGGCACCGGCGGCGTGTGCGTGCGCGCGGACGACCTTCTCCAGGTCGGCCTGCCTGACGAAGGCGCTGGGGCACGGCGAGACGCTGCTGAAGTCCTGCGCGGCCGGTAACCGCCAGCGCCGCAGCTCCGGGCCGGCAAGCGAGGCGACCACCGCGGCGTGATCGGCGGGCGGGAGACGGTGCTGGACGGCGTAGACGTCCCGGTCGGCTCCGACAGAGCGGTACGCCTCCATTGTGCGTGGATAGAACAGCTTGGCGCGCAGCCTGGTCGAGACCGCCGGGTGCTTCTCGACCAGGACGGGAGTGATGCCGCGGGCGGCGAGGAACAGTGCGGCCGAGGCCCCCACGATGCTGCCGCCCACGATCAGAACGGGAACGCGTTCGGGCGGCGGATCGGCAGCCGCCGAAGCGGTCCTGCCACCTGCCGTGACGGTTGCAGGGGCGAGATCGGACATGAGGACCTCCATCAAACGAATCAGAACAGGTCTGTTCCATTATTACCTGACGCAATGGACCAAACGAAACAGCCCTGTATCGTTACTGGCGTGAACGAGGAAGTCCCGGGCCGTCGCGGCGGGCGGCAGCGCGACCCCGCCGCCGACGCGGCCATCATCGACGCGGTCCTCGACATGGTCGCCGCCGGCGCCACCCTCACCGGCCTGTCACTGGTGACCATCGCCAAGCAGGCCGGAGTCTCCCGCAACAGCGTCTACCGCCGCTGGAGGACCAAGGACGAGCTCTACCTCGACGTGCTGGAGACGATCAACAAGCCGCGGCCCTCGCCGACCGGCGCCGGCACTCGCGACGACCTGGCCGTCCTCCTGCGGGCCCTGGCCGAGCGCGTCGTCGACAAGCGGGCCAGCAGCATGCTGCGAGCCCTCAACGCCGAGGCTGTGACCTTCCCCCGACTGCACAGGCGCTACTTCGAGGAGATCGTCGCCCCCCGGCGGGAAGCCATGAACCACGTCCTACGACGCGGCGTGGAACGAGGAGAGATCCGCCCGGACATCGACCCCGACCTGATCTCCGAACTCCTCGTCTCCCCCTTGCTCGCCCGCATGGCATCGGGCAGCACCGACCAACTCGACCCGGAACAGGCCAGCCGGCAGATCATCGACCTGGTCCTCGACGGCGCGGCGGCCCCACCGGCCTGACGGGACGACGCACTCGAGTATGGGAGTGTCCCACCTGCGGCCGCCTCGATGGTGCTTCGGCGCACGGTCGCTTCGGCGGCATTCAGCCGAGCTGTTCGGCCAGTCCGACGATGATGCCCTCAGGGCCGCGGACGTAGCAGAGCCGATAGCTGTCCTCGTACCGCGCCACCTCGCCGACGAGTTCGGCGCCGTGAGCGCGCAGGCGGGCGACGACGTCGTCGATGTCGTCGACGGTGAACATGATGCGACGGATGCCGAGCGTGTTCGCCGGTGCGTCCTTCGGCTCGGCGCTGATCGCCTTCGGCGTGTGGAACATCGCCAGCTCGATCCGGCCGTGGCCGTCCGGGGTCCGCAGCATTGCGATGTCCTGCCGGACGTCGTCGATCCCGATGACACGCTCCACCCAACGCCCCTCGACCGGCGCCTTGCCCTCCAGCTCCATACCGAGTTCGACGAAGAACGAAATGACAGCGTCAAGGTCGTCGACAACGATGAGGACGTTGTCCATCCGCTGGATCGTCATGCTGGTCTCCTTGGTTCGTCAGGGCCGAGGCCGGCCGCATTCACCCCTGGGACGGAGCTGCCAGGCCGTTCTCGACATCATCCGCGACAACTTCTTCGAGAACGTCTCGACGCGGCAGTGCCCGTCACGCGCGGGCCCGCAATCGCCGTTGCCGACCGGCTCACTCCGTCACGGGCAGGCACTCGGCGAGCAGGTCGACGATGTCGCGCCAGGCTCGCCGCGCGTGCCGCGGGTGGTGGCCGACGCCGGGGACCACGGTGTGGTCGACCGGCGGGTGGTGGAAGGCGTGCAAGGCGCCGCCGTAGACCACGAGGCGCCAGTCGACGCCCGCGGCCTGCATCTCGGCGGTGAACGCCTCCCGTTGCGCGGACGGCATGATCGGGTCTTCCGAACCGACCCCCGCCCACACCGGGCAGCGAATGCGCGCCGCCTCGCCCGGTCGGCCCGTGGTCAGTGCGTTGACTGTCCCGATCGCGCGCAGGTCGACCCCGTCGCGCCCGAGTTCCAGCGCGACTGCGCCCCCCGTGCCGTAGCCGATGGCGGCGATCCGGCCGGGGTCGGTCCGCGGTTCGGCGCGCAACACGTCGAGCGCCGCGTCGCCGATGCCCCGCATCCGGTCAGGGTCGGCGAGCAGCGGCATGCAACGGGCCAGCATCTCCTCGGGGTCGGCCAAATAGCGCCCGCCGTGGAGGTCGAAGGCCAGCGCGACGTATCCCAGCTCGGCGAGCGCATCGGCCCGGCGGCGCTCGACGTCGCTGAGCCCCATCCCCTCGGGCCCGACCAGGACCGCGGGCCGGCGGTCGACACCGGCCGGGAGCGCGAGATGCCCGATCATCGTCAGGCCGTCGGCCGGATACTCGACCGTGCGTGTTGTAACCGTCGACATGAGACCGGACTGTAGCGATCGCCGATCTCGGCCGGGCCGGTGTTCACCGCCGGCGGACGAGCGAGCTATGGAGGAAACGCCGGATTCGTGTGCTGCGTAGACATCGCCGCCCCCTGACCTCGGCTCCGCGCGGACCCCGGCCTCGTCCTGTCCCGGCAGGCCGGCCACCGTTTCCTCGGCTACCTGCGCGCCCAGCGGGACCGCATGGTCGAGCACCCGGACGGCAAACGCACCAACCGGCCCGAGCTCATAGCCCAGTACGGGTACGACACCAAGTACGCCGGGCACATGATCCGCCTCGGCGTCCAAGGCGTCGAGCTCCTCGAAACCGGGCGGATCACCCTGCCCATGCCCGTACCGTGGCGGTCCCTCATCGTCGACGTCCGGCAGGGCAAGCACAGCCGGGACGAAGTCCTCGGCATCGCCGCCGGCCTGGAGGCCCGCCTGGAGCAGCTGATCCCCACCTGCGATCTCCCGGAGGAGCCGGACATGGACCGGGTCAACCGATGGCTCGTCAACGCCTACCGAAGCGCCTGGACGGCTTGATTCAGGAGAATCCAGGGACGGCGGCGGGCCGGCGACGGGTACGCCCGCGGGTCATCCGGTGGAGACGCTCGCGAGGATGGCGCCGCGAAAGAGGACGAGGGGGCGCCCGCTCCGTCGAGACGGGTCAGGACGATCTCATCCCGAGGGCCCGGAGCCGGGGACGTGCCCGAGCCGGGCGCAGGGCGACGACCAGTGTGCCGTTCGCGAGCGCGTCGCCGAACCCGCCGACCCTGATCAGGCCGAGCAGGTCGGAGCGCCGCTCGTCGGGCACCCGGGCGAGGAAGACGGCGGCTCCGGGCGCGCGGACGCCGGGCGGCAAAGGGTTGACCCGTACGGCGAGCGGGTCGGGACGCCCGGACGCGCAACCGCTCGCCGCGAGCACGGCGGTGAGGGCCGTCGCCGTCAAGGCCGTGCCGAGGGATCTCGCCGTGCCCGCCGTTGGTCCCCTGCGCATCGATTCCCCTCCACCTCGTGGCGCCGCGAGCCTCCTCCCGGGGCCTGGAGGCCATCCTCCGTCACCGCCCGGCGGCGGGTCAGGCGAGGGCGACCAGGTCGCGGTAGTCCTCGCTCCACAGGTCCTCGTCCGCGTCGGGCAGGAGCAGGACGCGGTCGGGACGCAGGGCGTCGATCACGCCCTCGTCGTGGGTGACCATCACGATCGCCCCAGGGTAGGAGCCGACGGCGGCCAGAACCTCGTCCCGGGAGGCGGGGTCGAGGTTGTTCGTCGGCTCGTCCAGCAGCAACACGTTCGCTCCCGAGTGCACCAGCCCGGCCAGGGCCAGGCGGGTCTTCTCCCCACCGGAAAGCACCCTGGCGGGCTTGTTCACGTCGTCGCCGCTGAACAGGAACGCGCCCAGCACCTGCCGGGCTTCGCCGTCGGTCAGATGCGGGGCGGCGTCCGTCAGGTTCTGCCGGACCGTACGATCGGCGCGCAGGGTGTCGTGTTCCTGGGCGAAGTAGCCCAGACGCAGCCCGTGCCCGTGCACCACACGCCCGGCATCCGGCGGTTCCTCGCCGGCGAGGATGCGCAGAAGAGTGGTCTTGCCGGCGCCGTTGAGACCGAGGACGACCAGCCGGCTCCCCCGGTCCACGGCCAGGTCGACCCCGTCGAGGACTTGGTGGCCGTCATAGGACTTGGCCAGGCTGACCGCACCCAGCGGCATCCGCCCGCACGGGGCCGGTTCGGGCAGCCGGATCTTGGCCACCTTCTCCGTCCGGCGGGCCGGTTCCAGTTCCGCCAGCATGCGGTCCGCCCGCCGGGCCATGCTGCGGGCCATGACGGCGGTGGCCGAGCGGGCCTTCATCTTGTCCGCCTGCGCGTGCAGCGCGGCGGCCTTGCGCTCGGCGTTCGCCCGCTCCCGCTCCCGCCGCCGGCGGTCCGCCTCGCGCTGGGTCAGGTAGGTGTCCCAGCCGGTGTTGTGGATGTCGATCGCCGCGCGGGTGGGGTCCAGATGGAAGACCCGGTTGACGACCTTGGAGAGCAGCCCGGTGTCGTGGCTGATCAGCACCAGGCCGCCCTGATGGCCTTGAAGGAATGTGCGCAGCCAGGCGATCGAGTCGGCGTCCAGGTGGTTGGTCGGCTCGTCCAGCAGCAGCGTGCCGCCGTGGTCGGCGAACAGGATCCGTGCCAGCTCGACCCGGCGTCGCTGCCCGCCGGAGAGGGTGCCGACCGGTTGGGTCAGCACTCGGTCGGGCAGCCCGAGTCCGGCCGAGACCCGGGCGGCCTCGGCCTCGGCCGTGTACCCGCCACCGGCCTGGAACGCCGCTTCGGCGCGGGCGTAGGCGTTCATCGCCTGCTCCAGGGCGGCGGACCCGGCGGCCTCGGCCATCGCGGCCTCGGCCGCGCGCAACCGGTGCAGAGCCTTGTCCAGGCCGCGGGCGGACAGGATCCGGTCCGTGACGGTCACGGCGAGGTCGGCCACGCGGGAATCCTGGGCGAGGAACCCCACCGTCCCGGTCCGGGTGATCGTCCCGGCGGCCGGCACGGTGTGCCCGGCCAGGGCGGTCAGCAAGGTGGTCTTGCCCGCGCCGTTGCGGCCGACCAGGCCGATCCGGTCGCCGGGGGACACGGTGAAGGAGACGTCCGAGAGCAGCAGGCGGGCACCCGCGCGCAACGCGACATCGCGAACGGAAATCATGATGTTACGCTCCGAGAAAGCTAGAGGACACACTTCTGGCGTGGAAGCGGGTCCTCAGCTAGGAAACTCGGGGCGTGGACATGGGCCCATGCTACGACACCCCGCACGCCGCACCTCTCCGGTCTCGTCCGGGCGCCGTCAAGAACCGTGCGACGAGCCGCGAAACCGCCTTCGCACCGGGATTCCGTCGCGTTCGTCCACGAGTGGTCGCAGGTGACCTATGAGTCGGCGGCGAGACTGCCCAGCAGCCCCAGCGGTTCAGCGCTCCGGCTGCGATGGCGCGGGAGAACGTGGGATCCGCTGGCCGGCGCTGATCGTCAAGGCTATCTTGACGGCATGTCTCAGGAGGCGTGCGCCGTGTTGTTCGACCTGCCGCCAGAGGATCCCGACCAGGCGGCGCGGCCGCTCACCGTCGTGCGGCGGTTGGCCCCGTTAGCCGGTGTCTTCTTGCTCGCGGCGTGCGCGACGGGCAAGGCCACGCCACCGGCGTCCCCGGCCACCCCCGCCCCGTCTGCGACAGGCATCGCGTCCCTGAAACTGGAGGTGCTGACCGACCGGCTGGGACCGCCGATGAAGCGCGGTACCGGCACCTGCCCATCACCTGGCAGGAACGTCGACCAGCTACGCCCCATCACCCTGCCCCGCTCGAACTGGGAACTGGCCTCGGCGACGGCGGAGGAGGGCGAGCTCGGCCAGGCGACGGTCACGCCGGACGGCGCGCTCTGGGCTCTTCACGAGACCGGCCGCACCCAGGAGCCGGTGCGGTGGACCGGTTCGGCCTGGCAGAAGCTCCCCGCGCTCCCGCTCGGCAAGGACCCCCAGGTCAGGCTGGGAGCCGCATCGGCTGACAGGGCCTGGATCATCGTCGAGAGCGCGCCGCCCATGTCTCCCGACGACCCGCCGGCGACCTACGTCGTGTCCACCTGGGACGGCCGCGCGTGGCGGAGTGAGCGGGTGGACCTGGGGGTGCGGCCCGCCAGCGGCGAAGAACTGGCGGCGCAGGGGGCCTGGGTGCTGCTCGGCGATCGCGCGATGCGCTGGAGCGGTAAGGCATGGCAGACCGCGCCCCTGCACTCCTACAGCTACCAGGTGGCGGGCACCACCGAAGAGCCGTGGGTGATCGCCCCTCCCGACCCGGACGACGAGGACGAGGCACAGATCCAGCTGTCGAGATGGACGGACCAAGGCTGGCAGGCCGTCCCCTTGCCTGAAGGGATGACCCTGCCTCCGGGCACCAAGGCCATCCACCCGGACAAACCCTTGACGGAAATCGCGGGTGTGGCGCGGACCGGGCCGGAGGAGTTCTGGGTCGCGGGCACGTTCAGCTGGGGCGAGCACGAGCCCGTCGACGAGGAGGACATCCCGGTCTCCAGGAGGCTGGTGATGCGCAACGTCGCCGGCCGGTGGAGCTGCTGGTGGGGCCCGACCGACGACGATCAGCCCGATCCGTTCGTCGACGCGGTGTCCGACGGACGGGGCGGGCTGTGGGCGGCCACGGAGCTCGGCATGTTGTGGCATCTGTCGGACGGGCGCTGGACACGCGAGCAGGCGCCCGTCGACAAGGGGGTGCCGGTGATCAGAGATTTGGCCGGCTCGCCGGGCGGTGAGATCTACGCCCTCGGCGGCATCGGCTCCAAGCGGTCGGCCGAAGAAACCAGGCCCGCATTGTGGCGGCTCAAGCCGTGAGCAGCCCTCCGCCGGCCGGCAACGCAAGAGCGCTGCTCTGGGAGGCTGGCGAGAGCGTGGTCCGGTTGCTCAGGCGAAGTCAGGCGGCGGGCTTGCCGAACCAGCGGGAGAGGTGGTCGTCCAGGTCCCGCTGATCGTCGCCGATCCAGGCCACGTGGCCGTCGGGGCGTAGCAGGACGCACGGAACGTCCAGTACGGCAGTGGGATCCGCCAGGTGATCGACCCGGTCTGACCAGCCGCCGACGGTCAGGCGTTCGGTGCGGTCCAGCAGCAGGCCGCGTCCGCGGTGCAGCAGACCGTAGAGGTGGCCCTGTTTCACGTCGATGTCCCGCAGGCGGCGCCCGAGCAGGTCGGGGCCTTCGCCGAAGTCGTAGCGGATGCCGATCCCGGTGATCTTCTCGATCAGATGGCGGTTCACCTCGTCGAAGTCCATCAGTTCGGTGAGCAGCCTGCGCACGGCCTGCGGGCCCGGTTCGGTGGACAGCAGTTCCGTCTGGGCGCGGGTGTTGTCCAGCACCTCCTCGGCGACCGGATGACGTTCGGCCTGGTAGGTGTCCAGCAGCGTTTCCGGCGCCCAGCCGCGGATCTGTGCGGCCAGTTTCCAGCCGAGGTTGAACGCGTCCTGAACGCCCAGGTTGAGGCCCTGTCCGCCGATCGGCGGATGGATGTGTGCCGCGTCGCCGGCCAGCAGCACCCGCCCGACCCGATAACGTTCGGCCAGCCGGGTGGCATCCCCGAACCGGGACATCCAGCGCGGGGAGTGCACGCCGAAATCGGTTCCGGCGATGGCGCGCAACTGCCGTTTGAAATCCTCGAGGGTGGGCGGCTCCGCGCGGTCGCTGACTCCCCCAGCGGGGACCAGGACGCTATAGATCCTTTCACCGAAGGGCCGGAGCCAGAATCGCTGATGGGTCTCGCGGATTCCGGTCACCTTGGCGGCGATCTCCTCCTGCGGCACGCCCACTTCCATCTCGCCCATCAGCGTCTCGGTCCGTGAGGGCTCGCCGGGGAAGCCGACGCCGAGCAGTTTGCGCACCGTACTGCGCCCGCCGTCACAACCGACGAGGTAGCGCGAACGCAGCCGTTCCCCGTCGGCCAGCTCGACGGTCACGCCCTCATCGTCCTGCTCGAAACCGGTGACCGCGCAACCGCGCCGGACCTGCGCACCCAGTTCGATCGCATGTTCTTCCAGCAGATGTTCGATGACCGGCTGCGGGATGCCCAGCAGGTAGGCGTGCGCGGAATCCAGGCCCTTGGGCGCGGGTTTGGGGATGGCGGCGAAGAAACCGCCGGCCGGACGCTGTCTTCCATGCGGGAGAATGCGCTCCAGCAGTCCGCGCATCGCCATCAGCTCGAGACTGCGAACATGCAGACCGACTATGCGGACAGACGACTTGGGCTCGGTTTCCTTCTCCAGAACGAGTACCCGCACGTCGTGCAGCCGCAGTTCGGCGGCCAGCATCGCGCCGGTCGGCCCGCACCCGGCAATGATCACGTCGAACATGAGGGGCGCGCGATCGGCGCCGGATGCCGGCGACCGGAGTCCGGGGACGTCGCCCCCGGTGAAGTCGCGCTCGACCGTGTCGTTCGGCGACGGCTCGGCGGGGAACTGCAGAGAGCTCATAGGTGTTGCCTTTCGGGAGTGCCTTGTTGGCGAGGCGCTCCCGGCGACACCTACGTCGATCGCCCGGCCGTGACGGGAATGGGGAGCACCCACATCGCTACAGCGTTCATGGGGCTCACCTCCTCCTCCGGCGTCACGGTCACCTGCAAGCTACAAGCCCGAGCATCGTCCCGTCCACTCCTTTCCCAACCACCTGATCACGACCCCGAACGGGGCCGTGGGAGGGGCGGCCGTAGCCTTGCGTTCATGGTCGAACGGGTGAAGGTCGCGGTGGTCGGTGTCGGTAACAACGTGTCCGCGCTGGTGCAAGGAATAGCGCTGTACCGGGCCTCGGGGAGTGTGACCGGGATCCGCCGGCCGGTGCTGGAGGGGCTGGGCGTGGGCGATGTCGACTTCGTGGCGGCGTTCGCCACCTCGCCGGAGAAGATCGGGCGGGACCTGTCCGAGGTGATCTTCTTGCCGCCCAACAACTATCCGCGGATCACCGGCGAGCTGCCGCTCTCCGGCGTCACGGTGCGCCGGGGCATCACCGACACCGCCGACGCCACCGAAGTGGACCGGGTGGCCGGGGAACTCGCCGGAGCGGAGGTCGTGCTTTATGCCGCTCCCAGTGGCCGGCCGGAGACAGCGCACGCCTACGCGGAAGCGGCGTTGCGGGCGGGAGCGGCGTTCATCAACACCACCGCCGACCCGGTGGCCCGCGATCCGCAGTTGCTGGACCGCTATGCCAGGGCCGGACTGCCACTGCTGGGCGACGACCTGACCAGCCAGTTCGGCACCTCGGCCGTGCATCACGCCCTGCTGCGGCTGCTGGAGGAACGCGGGCTCTCCCTCACCAGCTCCTATCAGGTCAACCTGGGAGGAACCGAGGACTTCCGTAACCTGGTCGAGAACGGCGACACCAAGATGCGGTCCAAGCTCAACGCCCTCGCCTCCGAGAGCGAAGCGCCCGGCCGGGTGCAGGTCGCTCCGCTGGGATACCTTCCGCACCTGAAGTCGCACAAGGTGGCGCACATCAACATCGAGGCACAGGCCTGGGGCGAGACCACGGTGTCCCTGGATGTGAAGTTGACGGTGCACGACCCCAGTGGCGCCGCCGGAGTCAACATCGACCTCGTCCGCATGGCGGCCAACGCGCTGCGGCAGCGCCGTGGCGGCTACCTCGATGAGGCCGCGCCGCTGCTGAAGTCCCCTCCCGGTACCGCCGTCTGATCCGCGGCTGCCGGCTCTTCGTCGTTGGCTGTTCCTCGAAGCCCGTGCCCTTGGCCGTATCGGCTCGGGCCGCGTTCAGGCAGGGCCGCCGGTGGCGGTCGGCGAGGTGCCGAACAAGATGCGCAGTGCGGTCTTCCGGCTACTGGTCACGTGCTCGACGGCGATGGCGGCGGCCGCCGCCGGATCGCCAGAGGCGATCGCCTCGTACAACCGATTGTGTTCGGTGCACAGCCGTTCAGGGTCGTCGGTCTGGCGGAACAGCCAGTCCAGACGACCGTGCAGGGGTTCCAGGATGGTGCCGAGGAGGTTGTTGCCGGCGATGGCCGTGATCTCCTCGTGAAAGGCCATGTTGGCGTCACCGAAGTCGTCGACGTTGCCCGCCGCCGCGGCCCGGCTCGCCTTGTCGAGATGCCGTTTGAGTCGCCGTATGTCGGCCTTGCTCGCGTGCTCGGCGGCGCGGCGGGCGGTGAACGCCTCTAGCGCTTCGCGTACGTCGAAGAGCTCTTGGACGTCGGTCTGCGACAAATGCTTGACGACGACTCCCCGTCGCGGCACGACATGGACGAATCCCTCGGACTCGAGCATCCGCAGGGCCTCGCGCACGGGGACTCGAGATACACCCAGTTCGTCTGCGAGCTCGCGTTCGACCATCTTGCTACCAGGCGGAAGCTGCCCCTTCACGATGCGGTTCCGGATCTCCAGCCGGACCTGGTCGCGCAGCGACGTATGCGCGAGACCCAGCGGCGTCTTGGGCTGACGCGACATGTCCACCTCCTCTCACCTCTTGGTATACCGCATCCCAGCAATATGCCAATCTACCTCGAATTCCAGGCGAATGCTTGACGTTCGCGAACTTCAGGCAGTAGGCATACGGTATACCACCACTTGGGGAGATTCGCTTGTTCAGAGCGTCCCCGGCCGGAAGTAGAGGCGTCATGAATGACCGAACAATGAGAACCGGCGCGCTCATGGTCGCGCTGCTGAGCGCATGCGTGGCCTTCCAGCTCAACGCGAGCATGCTCAGCCCGGTCCTCCCCTCCATCGCGACCGAGCTCGGCGTCGATGAGGCGGCGGTCGGCCTGTCGCAGACCGCGTTCTTCACCTCCGCAGCCCTCTTCGCCGTTTTCGTACCGCGCCTGAGCGACATCAAGGGCAGACGGCGTGTACTCGTCGTCACCCTCGCCCTCGTCGCGGTGGGGTCCGTCCTCGCCGCCCTCGCGCCCAGCATTTTCGTGCTCGACGTGGCGCGTGTGATCCAGGGCTGTTCCGGCTCTGTGATCGCGATCTGCCTGCTCATGCTGCGCGCCGCCGTTCCCGACGCCCGCCGCTACGGCGCCCTCATGGGCGTGGTCACCGCCGTCAACGGCGGCATCGCCGGCGTCGACGTGCTGCTCGGCGGGTTCCTGGCCACCCACTCCGGGTTCCGGCCGGTCTTCTGGCTCATGGCGGTCGTCGCGCTGGGCGCGACCGTCCTCGTCGCTTGGCTGGCACCCGAGTCCCGGCCGTCGGAGCAGGCCGTGATGGACTGGCGGGGCGTGGTCCCGCTCGTCGTGGCGATCGGGTGCGTCCTCGTCGCGCTCAACGAGGTGAGCAAGCTCGCCGCCGCGAACTGGGTGCTGGTCGTCGTGCTGGGTGCGGTCGCCCTGGTGTCGTTCACCGTCTTCTGGTTCGTCGAGCGGGCGACTCCGCACGCCCTCGCCAGTCCCGCACGGCTACGGCAACGCTCGACCTGGGCGCTTCTGCTCACCACCACGCTGGCGCTGACCGGGATCTTCGCCACGGTCAACGGACTGGTGGTCGCCTTCGCTCAGAACCGCGAGATCGGGTTCGGGCTCGCGGCGGACGCGACGTCTCTGCTGCTCCTCTGCCCCTACGCGCTCGTCGGCTGGGCGGTCGGTCCTTTCGCGGGAAGGCTGGCCCCCCACATGGGCTACCTGCGCGTGCTCCGTCTCGGCCTCGGGGGCAGCGTCGTGGCGCTGGCGCTGATGGCCGCCGCCGGTCTCACGTCGCTGCCGCTGCTCATCACCGCGGTCGTGCTGCTCGGTATCGCCTACGCCGGCATGGCCAACATCATGCTGAACGGGCTTGCCGTGGTGCTCTCGCCGCAAGACGCCCAGGGATTCCTGCCGGGCGCCAACTGCGGCGCGTTCAACTTCGGCGCCGGGTTGAGCTTCGCCGTCCTGCCCGTCGTCCAGCTCGCCGGCGGCCGGGCCTGGTCATCGGCCCCCGGCAGCTACGCCGCCGCCATCGGCTGCGGCCTGGTCATCACGGTCGCCGCCTTCGCCACCTCGTACCTCATCCCGCGGCCCACAGCCGCCGAGATCCCCCGTCACCGATCCGCCGGCGACGGCCTGCTCACCGCCACTATGGAAGGGAAGGCGTACTCATGAGCCGAAAGGTCATTCTCGACGTCGACACCGGGACCGACGACGCAGTAGCGATCATGTTCGCGGCGTTGCATCCGGAACTCGACCTGATCGGTGTCACCACCGTCAACGGCAACGTGCCGCTGGAGAACACCACCGACAACACGCTGCGGGTACTCGACTGGATCGGCAGGTCCCGGATCCCGGTCTTCGCCGGGCTCAGCCGTCCCATCGCGAGGCGCGGCTTCCCCTCCACCAAGCACTTCGAGCGGGACTCCGACGTCGACCCGCACGGCAGCGCCCTGCCGATCCCGCCACCGCGCAGCACGCGCCAGAACACCGGGGCCGTCGAGTTCCTGGTCGAGACGCTCCGGGCGACAACCGAACAGATCACCCTGGTACCGGTCGGACCGCTGAGCAACATCGCCACCGTCCTCGCCATCGATCCTTCCCTGACGGAAGCGGTCGACGAACTGGTGGTGATGGGCGGCGGCCACGCCGTGACCAACGTGACCGCGTCGGCCGAGTTCAACATCTGGGCCGACCCCGAGGCCGCGAGCATGGTCCTGTCCGCGGGGTTCACCCGTACCACCCTGGTGCCGCTCGACGCCACCTACCAGGCGCTGGTCACCAGGGACACCTGCCTCCAGCTGGAAAAGTCGGGGACTCCCGCCGGGATCGCCGCCTCCCGGTTCATCTCGCGACGGATCTCCGCCTATCAGGGCGTCGTGTCCGCCGAAGACGCCGCACCGGTGCACGACGTGGTCTGCACCGCCTACCTCGTCCAGCCCCAGGTCATCACCACTCGGAGCCTGCACGTCGCCGTCGAGACCACCGATTCCCTCACCGTCGGCCGCACCGTGATGGACACCCGGCTCGGGGCGGCCCAGCAGCCCAACGCCGACGTCGCCTTCGGAGCGGACGCCAAGCTCCTGGCGGAGCTACTGCTCGACGTCTTCACTCGTCACGACGGCGGCGCACCAGCCTGAGCCACCCTCCCTACCACCCGTTCGCACACGACCGGCGATCCGATCGTGTGCGAACTCGTCACCAGGCCCGGCGGCTCCTCACCGTCAAAGCCCTGCGGGCAGGCGTGGTCCGGAAAGCGGCGATCGCGGATGTACGGGCGTCATGTCGCCACGCCGCTTGACCCTGACGCAGGGTCAGGCTCTCAGCATGGTGGCATGACCACGGAAACCAAGGCGATTGAGGTCGACGAGCTGTACGACGAGCACAACAATGCTGGACAGCGGGCGGAGAGAGGCGACAGGACGATGCGGCACTTCACGATCCAGCACGACGGCGTCACGATCCCGGTGTCCCGCGGCGGCCAGGGGCGACCGCTGGTCCTGTGCCCTGGGCTGAACTCGACACAGGCGGACCTGCGCCAGCTGACCATGCTGCTGCGGCGCGACCACGACGTGGTGACCTTCGACCTGCGGGGCCATGGCCTCGCCTCCGCCGCCGGCCGGTACTCCTTCGAGGATTTCCTCAGCGATCTCGTCGCGGTGATGGCCGAGCTGGGAAACCTCGGCCTGCCAGCGGCGCCCGTGCTCGTGGGCTACTCGCTGGGCGCCGACCTGGCCGTGCACTACGCCTCGGAGCATCCTGACACCGTCGCCGAGCTTGTTCTCATCGACGGGGCGAACCCGGTGCCCGAACCGTTCATCACCGAGGCCGTCCTGCCGGAGTTCCGCGCCATGTGGGAGGATCTGGCGACGCAGCAGGAGGCCAAGCGGGGCACCCCGCGTCAGGTGTTGCTCACCGCCAAGGAGATTCTCGACCTGAACCTCGAGATCGATGAGATCCGGTCCGAGATCCTCGACCGGTACAGGAAGATCGACCGGCCCATCAGCCTGATCATGTCGACCGCGATGGCCGGCGACAGCGGCGAAGGGCATGCGCCCCGTTTCAACCAGAACTGGCGTGCCGGCGTCGAGCGGCTTGTCCGCGAGCAACCCCACATCGCCACCACCTGGCTCGAGGCCGATCATCAGCTGGTCTTCACCCATGCCCCGGAGATCGCCCGGATCATCCTCGCTGCAGAAGGCCCGGCCGGCCGGGCGACCTCTCGAGCGACTCCTGGAGACCGATCCGATGCTGACCATCGGTGAGCTGGCGTCGTACGCCGGAGTGACGGTGCGCGCGGTGCGGCACTACCACGCCAAGGGGCTGCTGCCGGAGCCCGAGCGGGACCACTCCGGCTACCGCAGATACGACGCCGGCGCCGTGATCGAGCTGATCAGAATCCGGACCCTCGCCGAGGCCGGGGTTCCGCTGGCGCGGGTGCGGGAGCTGCTGCGGGCCAGTGAGGAGGAGTTCGCCGCGGCGGTCGCGGACATCGACAGGCGGCTGCGGGCGGAGATCAGCGAGCGGCAGCGGCACCTCGAGCGAATCGCCCGGCTAACCTCCGGGGACAGCCTGGTACTGCCCCCGGAGGTGGTCGAGTATCTCGACCGGCTGCGGGCGCTCGGGGTCGACGAGCGGATCGTCCGGGCCGAGCGTGACGGCTGGATCCCGCTGGCCACGCATTCACCCGCGCGGGTCCCGGAGTGGATGGCACGCAAGCGGGAGCAGCTCGACGATCCACGGCTGGTCGACTTCTACCTCACCCTGAGCCAGGCTCTCGACCGGACCGACGACGACCCGCGGCTGGTCGAGCTGGCCGACGAGCTGGCCGCCTACATCACACGTATGGCCGACGAGCGGGGCGAGGACTATGTCGACGACACCGACATCGAGTCACCGCTCGTCAAGCTGATGGACGCGCTGGCGTTCGACACCGTGCCGCCGGCGCGTCGGCTGATCGAGCTGCTGAAGCAGCGAGGCTGGACGGGCTGGACCAAGCTCGAGCGCGTGGCCCCTACACCGGGTGTGGGTCCCGGGTAGCGCCGGTACGGACAGGATGTCGCCGATGTCGGGCATCGGGGACGGAGCGCGAACCAGAAGCCTTCCCCGGTAGCGACCGTGAAAGCGGTCCTCCCCGGCACACGGGAACGGCGCGGCGGCCACATCTTCGTCATCACGTCGATGGGCGAGCACACCACCTTCCCCGGCCTGGCGTTCTACGAAGGCAGCAAACGGCGTGCGGGTCACGGCCGTGGCTCCCGGCGCGTTCAAGACCGACTGGGCAGGAAGGTCACTGGCCCGCGTACCACGCAGCATCGCCGACCACGACGCGCTGTTCGACCCGATCAGGACTCGCCGCCAGGCCCTCGCGGGTCAGGGCATCGGTGACCCCGATCGCGCGGGCGACGCCATCCTCACCCTCCTGGAGGTGGAGAAGCCTCCCGTGCACATCCTGCTCGGCTCGGACGCGATACGCCTGGTCAGCGCCGGGCGCCAACGCGTCCAGGACGACTTCGACGCCTGGGGGGAACTCAGCCGCTCCACCGACTCCACCGAAGGCGGAGTGACAGTCGCCTGACACTGGACAATTCACCAAGACAGCAGATCGGTCCAGAGCGTCTCGGTCAGGCCGAGTCGATCACGTCCGGCCACCGGCCGGGTGAGCCGTCCTGAGTTCCCGGCGCAGGCGGGCCGGGTCGGCTTCGGTGACGGCCGTCTTCCCGTCCAGCTCCCAGCCCTTCCCGTACGCGGCGGCGAAGGCTTCCTCGCCCAGCGCGACCCGCCCTCGGCGGGTGAGCTCGCGAACCTGCGGATCGGTGCGGTCGTGAGTGCCGCGCAGCCGGGAGGCGGCGCCGAGCAGGACGGCCGACTCGTGATGCCGCCCGTGCGCCTCGGCGAGCGCGGCGGCGTTCACCGCCACCAGCGAAAGGATCGGCAGGTCCCGGGTCTCCAGCGCCGCCGCGTACGCCTTCGCCAGCATCTTCTCCGCGCCGGCCAGGTCGCCCAGCTCAAGGCAGAGCGAGGCCCGTACGCTGCCGACCAGCGTCCGCACGTGGTCCCCGGCGAACGTGGTGTCGCCGTCAAGATCCCGTTCGGCGTCGTCAAGGAGTGCCCGGGCCCGGTCCAGGTCGCCGAACCGCACCCGGAAGCCGGCCTCCCAGGCGTCGAACAGAACCAGCAGCTCCTTCGAGGTCGCCCGCCGCGCCCGCTCGCGGGCCGATTCGGTCATAGCGATCGCCAGCTCGGTGTCGCCGCGCCGCAGGTGCAGGTCGATCCAGCGCAGGTCGCTGAACACCTGGTCGCCGAGGCTGAGCGAGCCGAACTCGCCGGCCAGCGACCGGGCCTCGCGCAGATCGGCCAGCGCGCCGTCGAGGTCGCCGTCGTACTGCCGCAGCTGGGCGCGCATCGGCAGCGCGGTGGCCTGGCCCCAGCGGTCGCCGACCTGCCGGAAGCGGGCCAGGGCCGCGGTCACGTCGGCGCGCGTCCTGTCGAGCTCGCCCGCGTTCTCGGCGAGCCGGGCCCGGAACATGCGGGCCAGCCCGGACAGCCACACGTCGTCGCCGTCGGCCAGCTGCTCGACGATCGCGAGCGCGGTCTTCTCCTCCTGCAGGAACGCGAGCGTGAGCACGTAGGCGCCGTATGGGCCGGGCAGCTCCGGGTACGCGAGCAGCCGGTTCGTCAGCTCACGTATCTGCGCCCGGTCGTCCGCGGCCTCCCCGGCGGACATCCCTGGCCGGGTGTCGACCCGGTTGGAGAGGTAGATCGCCTGGGCGCAGTCACGGTCGGGCGTCGGTTCGCCGCCGGGCACCGCCAGTGCCTCGCCCAGCCAGTGGGCCGCGTCGAGGTGCCGGCCGAACATCTGCCAGTACCAGGTCAGGCTCAGGGCGAGCGCGACCGCGCCGGGAGCGTCGCCGGTGTCGCACCGCCGGCGCAGGGCGGCCAGCGCGTTGTCGTACTCGGCGCTGATGACCCGCATGGCCGCCAGCTGGCCGGGGCCGCGCAGCTGCGGATCGTACCGGGCCATGAGCTCGGTGAAGTGGCCGGCGGCCAGGTCGCGGACGGTGCCGAGGTCGCCCGTCTCGGCCAGGCGGCCGGTGCCGTACTCGCGCAGCGTCTCCAGCATGCGGTAGCGGCCCGGTTCGGGCGCGAGCTGCAGGAGCGACCGGTCGACCAGGCCCGCGAGCAGCTCGGGGATCTCGGCGGCCGGCACCGCGGTGCCGGCGCAGACCGCGGTGGCCGAGGCCGCCGTGACGCCGCCGGGCAGGATCGAGACGCGTTCGGCGACCGTACGCTCGTGTTCGCCCAGCAGCTCCCAGCTCCAGGCGATGACCGCGCGCAGCGTGCGGTGCCGGGGCAGCGCGGTGCGGCTGCCGGTGGTGAGCAGCCGGAACCTGTCGGACAGCCCGTCGGCCAGCTCGGGCAGCGACAGCGTCCGCAGCCGGGCCGCGGCCAGCTCCAGCGCCAGCGGCATCCCGTCCAGGCTGCGCACCACTCTGCGGACCTCGGGCAGCGTCGTCTCGTCCACGTCGAAGCCCGGGCGCACGGCCGCCGCCCGCTCGGTGAACAGGCGTACCGACGCCGCCCGCCGGGCCTGTTCGACGCCGTCGTCGGGCGCGGGCAGCGCGAGCGGGCCGAGCGGCACCAGCGCCTCGCCGTCGACCGCGAGGGGTTCGCGGCTGGTGGCGAGCACGCGCAGCCCGGCGCATCGGGACAGCAGTGCCGCGACCAGATGGGCCACGGCGTCGATCAGGTGCTCGCAGTTGTCGACCAGCAGCAGGCTCTCTCTGCCACCGAGCTTGTCGACGAGCAGGTCCAGCTCGTCGCCCTCGACCCGCATCCGGGCCTCGGACATCGCGCCCCCGCGCAGCCCGATCCCGGCGAGCACGGCCGCGCCGACCTTGGACGGCTCGGTGACCGAGGCGAGGTCGATCACCCAGGCGCCGTCGCGGTACTCGTGGCGGTGACGGCGGGCGGCCTCGACGGCGAGACGCGTCTTGCCTGCGCCGCCGGGACCGAGCACGGTGACCAGGCGCCCGGCGGCGAGCAGCGTGTCGATCCGCGCCAGGTCGTCGTCGCGCCCGATGAAGCTGGTCAGCGGCGCCGGCAGATTGCCCGACCTGGTCTGCGCGGCGTCCGGGGCGGGCCGCTCGGCGCGCAGCAGGCGCAGGTGGCGCTCGCGCAGTGCGGCGCCCGGGTCGGCGCCGAGGACGCCGGCCAGGGTTTCGCGGACCCGCTCGTACAGGGCCAGGGCCTCGGCCTGACGCCCCTGGGCGGCAAGGGCGTCCATGAGCAGCGCGGCCGCCCGCTCGTGGACGGGGTGCTCGGCGAGCAGGGCGGTCAGGCGGGCGGCGGCCGCGTCGGCACGGCCCAGCGTCAGCTCGGCGTCGGCGAGGTCGGCGACGGCCTCGATCGAGGCGTGGGCCAGCCGGGTCGCGGCGGCGGGCGCTACCGCGGCGACGACCGGCGGCTCGGCGCCGGGACGGTCGCCCCACAGCGTCACGGCCTCGCCGAGCACGGCCGCCGCGGCAGCCGGGTCGCCGGCGCGCAGGCGGTCACGGCCGGCTGCGGCGAGCTGCTCGAACCGCAGGGCGTCCACGTCGGCCGCGTCCACGTCCAGCCGGTAGCCGCCCGCGACCTGCGCGACGTCGCCGGCCGAGCCGAGGGTCCGGCGCAGCCGCGAGACGAGGGCCTGCAGGGCGTGGGCGGGGCCGGCCGGCGGGTCCTCGGCCCAGATCGCGTCGACCAGGACGCCCTGCTCGACCGGGCGCCCGCCGGCGAGCGCCAGCCGTGCGACCAGGCCCTGCGACCGCGCACCAGGAACGGGCAGGGCGGCGTCACCGCGGGACGCCTGAAAGGCGCCGAGCAGCGTGACGCGAAGCCGCGCGTCCCCGTCCATCTCCCGATCTTCGCGCACGCGCCCTCGAGTCCCCAAATCAGGCACGGCTCCGGCTTCCCCATTGCTCACGGGCCGCCACCGCCCTTCCCGGCCGACGTCACCACGGGTGCTCGAACTCGGCGCTGACGCGTCGCGAGACGGGATGTGAGCGCCATAAGTGCCCCCGTCAGCGCCGTGTGCGCCCCGTGTGAGCGGCCCGCTTCAGTCTTTGCGTGCCTGAAGAGAACAGGAAGGCGAGCTTCGGAAGGGAAGTTCTCGTGCATGACGTAGTGATCGTGGGGGCCGGCCCGGTTGGTCTGTTCCTTGCCTGCGAGCTTGGTCTCGCGGGCTGCTCTGTCCTGGTGCTCGAGCGGGAGCCGGAGCCCCGCTCCCCGTGGAAGGCGGACCCGCTCGGGATGCGGGGCCTGTCCGCCACGTCGGTCGAGGCGTTCCACCGCCGCGGGATGCTGCACTCGCTGCTGAAGGCGTCGGGCGTCGACGATCATCCCGGCGGGGACGAGGTGGCATCCCCTCGTAGTGTGGGCCACTTCGCCGGCATGATGCTCGATCCGGCCAACGTCGACCTCGCCGCCCTGCCCTTCCGGCTTCCCAGTCCGGCGACGGAGGGCGTGATGACCGACCTCGAAGCGGTCGAGACGGTGCTGTCCGAGCGGGCGTCCATGCTCGGCGTGGAGGTCAGGCGCGGCGTCACGGTCTCGGCCATCGCGCAGGGCGACGAGCTCGTGGTCGCGCGAGCCGGCGAGCACGAGTACGCGGCGCGCTGGCTCGTCGGCTGCGACGGCGGACGCAGCACGGTGCGCGGGCTCGCAGGCTTCGACTTCGTCGGCACCGAGCCGCAGTTCACCGGCTACGTCGTGCTCGCCACCGTCACCGATCCCGAGAAGCTGCGCCCCGGGTTCAACCTGACGCCGGCGGGCATGTACCTCCGGACGCCCGCGAAGGGGTACGTCGGCATGCTGGAGTTCGACGGCGGCGCGTTCGATCGCTCGCAGCGGCCGGCTCGCGACCATCTCCAGGCGGTCCTGCGCCGCGTGTCCGGCACCGACGTGACGCTGAGCGACGTCCATCTCGCCTCGAGCTTCACCGATCGGGCGATGCAGACGACGACCTACCGGCAGGGACGTGTCCTGCTCGCCGGCGACGCCGCTCACATCCACTCTCCTCTCGGAGCGCAGGGACTCAACCTCGGCATCGGTGACGCCATGAACCTGGGATGGAAGCTCGCGGCGACCGTGCATGGGCACGCGCCGGACGGGCTGCTCGACACCTACACCCGCGAGCGCCACCCCGTCGGCGCCTGGGCGCTGGACTGGACGCGCGCCCAGACGGCGGTCATGCGGCCGGACGCGCATGCCCAGGCCATCCAAGGAGTGGTCCGCGACCTGATCGGGACCCGTGACGGAACGACCTACGTGTTCGAGAAGGTATCGGGGTCGTCGATCCGCTACGACCTTGGCAGCGAGCAGCCGCTGGTCGGCCGCAACGCCCCGGACCTTCGTCTTCAGGACGGCACCCGCCTCGGCGATCTGATGCGGGAGGGACGAGGCGTCGCGCTCGATTTCAGCCTCGACCGACGCCTGCGCGGTTCAGCGATGGGCTGGGAGGGCCGGATCCGGTATGCGGCCGGGCCGGCGATAGACGACCTCGGATCGGGTGCCGTGCTCGTCCGACCCGACGGCGTGGTCGCCTGGGCAGGCGATCGAGACCCTGATCGTGAAGCGTTCGAGCGGGCCGCCGGCCGTTGGTTCGGTAGCCCGGCGATCTGAGCTCCGCGTCCTTGTCGCTGCCGTGGACGCTACAAGGGCGCGCAAGTGAATCACGATGCTGCCGTTCCCGCATCCATGGCGCAGCCGGTACCGGCTTTCCACGCCCCGCCCGAGATGGGATCGCGAGCCGCCTGAACGGCGAGGCCGGCAATCCCCCTTTCCTCTCCTCAACCGATTTCAAGGAGCACACATGACGATCACCCTCCGACCGGGAAGCACCGTGATGTTCACCGGCGATTCGATCATCGACTGCCAGCGGTCGGAGAGCGAACACGGCCTCGGGTTCTGCTACCCGCTGCGCGTCGCGGGCGAGTGGGGCCTCCGGCACCCGGACCGGCCCGTGACCTGGCTGAACACCGGGATCGCGGGCGACAAGGTGATGGACCTCGGACCCCGCTGGCAGGCGGACGTGCTCGACGCGCGCCCGGACGTGGTGTCGATCCTCGTCGGCGGCAATGACATGGGCTGGCACAGCTACGACCCGGACGGCTACGTGATCCCCGCGGAGGACTTCGCGGCAGGTTACGACGGCCTGCTCGCGCCCCTCGCCGAGGCGGGCACGGAGCTGATCCTCATCGAGCCGTTCCTCCTGCCGATCCGCGGCCTTGTCCAGGTCGGCGACGTGCACATCGGCGAAGCGGAGCGGAAGGAGTGGCGCGCCGACCTGGACCCGAAGATCCAGGTCGTGCGCGAGCTCGCCCGCAAGTACGGCGCGCACCTGCTCGCCGCCGACGGCATGTTCGCCGAACTCGCCGCGACGACCGGGCCGGAGTACTGGGCCGAGGACGGTGTGCACCCGACGCCGGCCGGTCACGCCGCACTCGCGGCGGCCTGGCTGAGCCTGGTCGCGTGACCGGGCCTCGCGATCGCCTTCAGGCCCGATCCGAGGTCGATGCAGGATCGCCGGCAGCACGGCCTGCGTCGGGCCGACCTCGTTACCGGAAGATGTGGATGTTCTCGCGGACCCAGTCGTGGAGGGTCAGCGGCGGCGTGCCGGTGAGCCTTTCGACGGTGTCGAAGATCTTCCGGTCCCAGGCGGTCGACTGGCGCTTGAGCTCCAGCAGCGCCTCCAGACGAGGTCCCGACCAGCCGAGGCGGTCGAATTCCGCCTGGGTCTCGGCTGGAGTGCGTTCGATGAGCTTGATCGGCTGGCCGAGGATCCGGCCGACGATGTCGGCCTGGTCCCGGGGCGAGAGGGCCTGACCGCCGGTGAGGGTGTAGGCCTGGCCGTCGTGGCCGGGCGTGGTGAGGACGTGCGCGGCGACGGCGGCGATGTCGCGGGGATGGATCATCGCGGAGACGGGGTCGCCTTCGGTGACGTACATGGTGTGCTCGGCGGCGATGGCCGGGGCGTAGCCGTACAGGTAGGTCATGAAGGTGCCGGGGCGCAGCATCGTCCACGGCAGGCCGGAATCCATGATGACCTGTTCGCCGAGCCGGTGGCCGGTGCTGATGGGGTCGGTGGCGTCGAAGGTGACGCCGCTGGTGGACAGCTTGACCAGATGGGAGACGCCGGCCCGGACCGCCGCGGCGGCCAGGTTCCGTTCCTGGACGGGGCCGTCGGGGCCGTAGCCGGGCGGCAGGACGAAGACCTGCTCGACGCCGTCGAGGGCGGCGTCGAGGCTGTCGGGCCGGTCGAAGTCGCCGGTGGCGACCTCGACGCCGGCGGGGAAGGCGGCCTTGGCGGGGTCGCGGGTCATGGCCCGGACGGGGATGTTCCGGTCGGCGAGCAGGGCGAGGAGCTCGGAGCCGACGGTGCCGGTGGCACCGGTGACGAGGATCATGTGAGGGTCCTTTCTCGGGGTTCAGGAACGGGAGAGCTTGACGTCAGGGAGGAACAGAGACAGGGCCAGCCCGATCAGCGCGATCGGGATGATCGCGAGGAAGACCAGGTGCAGCGCGTCGGCGTAGGCGGCCGGGCCAGGCTGGGCCGGAAGCCTGCTGGTCACGAGGGCGGCGAAGAAGGAGGTGCCCAGCGCGGTGCCCATCTGCCGGGCCGTGGTGGCGGTGCCCTGGACGGCGCCGATGTCGTCACGGCCGGCGGCATTGCGGGCGGCCAGGCTCAGGGCTTGGGAGTTGAGTCCGCCGGCGATGCCGAACAGCAGCAGGAACACGGTCGCGAGCACCGGGCCGGCGTCGATGGCCGCGCACAGCAGGCCGGTCAGCGCGAACAGGGCCATGCTCGCGATGGGATGGCGGTGGTAGGAGCCGGCGCGGGCGATCAGCTTGGTGGAGACGTAGGAGGTGAGCACGACGCCGAGCATCATCACGGTGAGCAGGTAGCCGGAGGTCTGGATGCTGAGGGACAGGACGGCCTGCAGCCAGAGCACCAGGTAGTTGACGATGCCCAGGCCGAGGAACCCGGCGATGAAGCCGACCGCCACGACGATGGAGAACGTGCGGTCGCGGAACAGGCGCAAAGGGATGACCGGGTCTGCTGCGCGGCGCTGGACGAGCACGAACAGCACCGGCAACAGCACGCAGGCGGCGGCCAGGCCGAGGGTGACCGGGGAGGTCCAGGCGTAAGCGGTGCCGGCCCAGGTGGTGAGCAGGTTCACCGCGACGATCGCGGCGGCCAGGAGGATGACGCCGAGGTAGTCGATTCGGGCCTGTTCGCGCTGGGCGGGCAGGTGCAGCCGGATCGAGATGACGGCCACGACGAGTGCGCCAAGGGGCAGGTTGACCAGGAAGATCGAGCGCCAGCCGGCCGTGCCGGTGAGCAGGCCGCCGATGGTCGGGCCGGTCAGGGACGCGGCGCCGAAGGTCAGCGAGAACCAGCCGTAGTAGCGGGCGCCCTGCTGAGGAGTGAACATCTCGCCGAGGATGGACAGGACCGAGATGAACAGGCCGCCGCTGCCGATGCCCTGGATGACGCGGAAAGCGATCAGTTGCGTCATGGTCTGGGCCAGGCCGCAAGCAGCCGAGCCGGCCAAGAAGACCAGGATCGAGATGAGGAAGACGCGCTTGCGGCCGAACAGGTCACCGAGCTTGCCGTAGACGGGAACGGCGGCGCTGCCGGCGATGAGGTACCCGGTGGTGACCCAGGCGAACTGGTCCAAGCCGCCAAGGTCGGCGACGATGCGGGGCAGCGCGGTGGCGACGATCTGCGAGTCGAGCAGGGACAGGAAGACCGCTGCCATCAAGAGGACCACGACTGTGGTCGTACCGGCCGTCGCGGTCACGGCAGGTGCGGAAGAACGGGAAGTCACGAAGATCCTTGCGATCAGGGAAGCAAGCCCCAGCGGAGCCTGCGAACGAACGGAAGAAGAACATCGGCCCTGAATGGGCGATGGAGATGGGATTGGTCAGGTGTGAACCCGACGCGAACCGGCCTACTCGGCCCTCTCAACCCTGATCCACCCGGTCACGGGATTATCGATCAAGGTTCTTCATGGTGTTCGTTTGTTCTCGAGGCTCCCGATGGATCGCTAGGACGCAGACAGTCCGGGAGATGATCAACCGGACGTCGGTGACGCTAACACTCCATCCCAGGGCAGTGCAACTCCGGCTCGACCAGTGAATGTCCGCCCGCCGCTCGGCCCAGACGTGACCCCTCATCACAGCGGGCCCGGCACGTATCCAACAAGCGAGTGATTCCGGGAGAAGATCACCAACACGCCTCATGGGACGGCCGACACCCTCGAATCCTTCCCATAACTCGTTCTCACTCAAGTCCTCCAGCCATGTGGTTCTGAGAAATGTTTGTGAAAGGATTCGGGCTTGGCCGACGCCTCAGCCGCGCGAAGGCGCTGTATTCGCCGCCGACGTCACCCGTGAGGCTGATCGCTTCTCCCCCACCCAGGAGCTCCAGTCCCGACTGGACGCCCTGAAGCGCGAATCGACCGCGACAAGATCTCCAGCGAGAAGATCTCCACCCGCCCCACGTCCGGCCCGAGTTCGAGATCCGGCCCCGGCCGAGGGGCTGACCGATGAGGTGGCGGCGATCACCCCGGCCGAGTCCCTGGACGGCTTCTCTGCGGTCGTCGGTTCCGGCGGCCGCTCCATGCCGCTGGGCCGGGCACCGGTTCCGGCGTGCTCCACGCGCCGACGCCCGACAGCGATACGCACTCTGAGAGTCGCCCCAACGACGGTCGGTGAGGCGGCCGGAGCCGGCTCAGTCGATGATCGCGGTGACCTCGGCCTCGACGAGGATGCCGGGTTCGAAGAGGATGTCGACCCCGATCAGCGCGGCCGGCGGCGTGGCGAGGTCGAACTCGCGCGCCGCCTGCTCGACGCCCGCGTTGAAAGCGTCGTACATCTCCCTCTTCCAACCCGCGGCATACCACGTGAAGCGGACGACGTCGTGAAACGTCGCCCCTGCCGCATCGAGCGCCCTGGCCACGTTGCGGTAGACCTGGGCGACCTGCCCGGCAAGGTCGCCAGGCGCCACCAGCTCTTGAGCGGCCGGTCTCCCGTCCCGCTGGTGACGCGTGCTCGCTCCTCATCACCAGGGCCGGCCATCATGGCCGACCGGGAGGCCCCACCCGGGGGCGTGGTCAGACTATGCGGGTGCAGAGGGTGCGGCCTCGGACCTCCCAGTGGACCCTTCTGCCGCCCGGAGGGCAGGCGCCACTGGTGAACGCGGTGATACGGAGGACGAAGTCGTACTCCCCTGGAGCGGAGCCGGCCCCGCACGGCCACGACGTCATCAGATCCGCGTTGCTGATGGCGACCGAGTTCTCGTTCTCACCCTTTGTGGCCAGGAAACAGTCACCCGTGCGGAACTGCCGCTGCACGCAGAGGGCGATCTCGTTCGCGTCCTCGCCGTAGGTCCACCACAGTTCTCCGTCCAGATCCGCGCCGTGCCTGTTGCACTCGGAGGAGTCGTCGACCACCTTGAGCACCTTCAGGTGGGCGTCGGAGCGGCCGCAGCCGACCGCGCGCGGCTTGCTCCTGCTCCACTCGCCGGACGGACGCTCGTAGGCGTCGAGGCAGTCGCCCGCCGAGATCTTCTCGAACGCCTTGCGGGTGGGATCGGATGTGGGGGTGGGGGTGGCACTGTCGGTGGCGCTCGCGGTCTCGGACGGCTGAGGCGCGGGCGTCGGGGAAGTCGGGGTCCGCTTGGGAGTGGCGATGGCCTTGGGGGTGACCGGTGCGTTTCCGTCGTGCCCGATGGCCCAGGCGGCGAATGCGACCAGCAGGACGCCCACGACCGCGGCCACCGGGAGCTTCATTCGTCCGAGCGGCGGAAACCGCCGGCCGTCCCCCGGCGCGTCCTGCGGCGGGGGCGCCAGCACCGCGGTCTCCGCCACCCGCGTGGCGATCATCGTGCTGACGGGCTCCGGCAGCGGAGCGTCCCCGTCCTCGGCGAGCACGGAGCAATGTTCGAGGAACGCCTCGAGGCCGGGCCGGTCTTCCGGATCCTTCTCCAGGCCGGACGCGATCAGCGGGAGCAGCGGCGCCGGCACGCCGGTCAAGTCGGGTTCCTCGTTGACGACGCGGTAGCCGAGGGCCTCGATCGGGCCGTCGCCGAAGGGCCGCCGGCCGGTGGCGGCGAAGGCCAGCACGGCAGCCAGGCAGAACACGTCACTGGCCGGCCCGACCTCGCGGCCCCGAAGCTGCTCGGGCGACATGAACCCGGGCGTGCCGACCACGCTGGTGCGGGTGGTCTGCGAGGTGACGTCGAGCGCGCGTGCGATGCCGAAGTCGATGATGCGGGGTCCGTCCTGGGCGAGCAGCACGTTGCCGGGCTTGAGGTCCCGGTGGACGACGCCCCGCTCGTGGATCGCCATCAGCCCTTCGGCCAGGCCCGCGCCGAGCCCCGCGATCGCCACCACGGAGAACGCGCCGTGCTCGCCGACGGCCTCCTGCAGCGACGGCCCCGCGATGTACTCGGTCACGAGCCAGGGCGGATCGGCGTCGGCGCGGGCGTCCACCACCTGCACGGTGTGGATGCCCCCCACCCGCCGCACCGCGGCGACCTCCGCCTCGAACCGCCGCCGGAACTGCGCGTCCTCCGCCAGGTGCGGGTGGATCACCTTGACCGCGACCGGCCGGCCGCCCTTCGAGCGGCCCAGGTAGACACGACCCATCCCGCCCGCCCCCAGCCGCGCCAGCAGCCGGTACCCACCGACCTTCTTCGGGTCGCTCGCCTCAAGCGGCTTCAGTTTCTCGCTGGACACCCGCACGTCCTCCCACACCCACTGGTGATGTAGAACGCACCCTTCCACACAGGACGACGGGCCGGGGACGCCCCGCTCAGGCCGGCTCGTAAGTGCCGTCGCGGTGTTCCTGGCCGCCGTCGTGGAGGGCCGGGAAGGGCGCGGGCTGCGCCCTTCCCGGCCGATTGCGCCTCGCTCGGCACAATCAGGCGGTCTGCGGGGCGGGCGCCGCCGGAGCGGCCGCGACCTTGCGGGTCTCGCGCATCATCAGCAGGCCGTTGACCACCATCAGCGTCGCGGTCAGGCAGTGGACGCCGAGCGCGGTGGCCACGGAGCCGTGGTGGGCCAGCACGGTGATCATGTCGCCATACGCGGCGAGGGCCTCCACCAGCAGCACCCAGCCCAGCGCCCGGCGGTGGCCCGTCACCAGCAGGATGCCCAGGACCAGGCCCATGATGACGTCACGGATTCCCTTGACGATCAGGAAGCCGCCGCCGTCGCCCGACGGCGGGCTCGGCAGGCCGAAGCTCTGCGCCGTCGTCTCCGGGCTCAGGATGTACTCCGTCCCGAACCAGAGGATGAAGAGGATGAAGGCGGCGGCCAGGACGGTGTTGATCTTCTTCAGCGACATTGTTCTTCTCCTTACGAGTCTTCGTGAGCTTGGTGAGCCCCATGGCCCAGCCTGTGGGCCGGAATCTGCACTGTTGGGTTGGCTGTCAGGCGACGGGTTGCGGTGACCGGGTTCGGGAACCGCTGAGCAGGAGGCCACCGGCAAGGATGACCGTCGCGGCAGTGGCACCGTGCACGCCGAAGGCGGTTGCGGGTTCTCCGCCGGAGAGCAGCACGATGAACATGTCCCCGATCGGGGTGAGCGCCGTGGCCAGCATGACCCACCCCAGGACGCGGCGGTTGCCCGTCACCAGGACCGTGAGAATCACCAGGCCGGACGTCAGGTCCCGCGCCCCCTTGACGGGCAGGAATCCCGCACCCTCGCCATGTGGCCAGCTCGGCAGGCCGAAGTTGGGCGCCATCGATTGGGGGGCCAGCAGGTAACACACCCCGACGTAGCCGATGAACAGGGCGCCGACGAAAGCGAGAAAAATACCGATCCTGGTATGAGATAGCAGTTTTGCGGACATCAAGGATCTCCCTCAATGCTGGTGCGGGTCAGGACGGCTGGCGGTCACGTGTCCAGGCAGGGCTGTCGAGGAAGTGGTTGTCGTACACGTCCTGGGCGGCCAGCAGTTCCTCGAGGGTGGCCTCACCCCTGCGCAGGCGGTCGAGCAGGCGGAAGTACTCGAAGCGCTGGATGCCGGGGGCGACGACGATGAGGAGGTCGGCGGTGTGGCCGGGGGCGGCGGCGAAGGCGTGGGGCATCAGCGGGGGCACGGCCGCCACGTCGCCCGCCTCCAATGTCACGATCTCCTCGCCCGCCAGGACGCGGGCCTTGCCCTCCAAGATGTAGAACAGCTCGGTAGAGGTGGCGTGGTGGTGGGGCACGGCGCCGTCCGCGCCTTCGGCGAGCGTCATCCTGATGGTGCTCAGCGCGCCGCCGGTGTCGCTGGAGTCGACCAGCAGTCGTCCGGTGGCTGTGGGCGAGATGATGGTCTCGGCGTCGATCTCGCGGACGATGGCCGTTTCTACGATCATCGACATGTCAGGCTCCCTTCGAGCGCGGAGGACACGAGCCGTTCTACGTAGGCTCGGTCGACCGGCGCCCCTGTGATCAGCACTCGGTAGTAGAGGGCGCCGGCCAGCTGGTCGAAGAGCGCTTCGGCGTCCACGTCGGCGCGCAGCTCGCCGCGCACGCGTGCCCGCTCGATCAGGGCGAGCGCGAGGGCGTTGCGCTCGGCGTACTGCTCACGGGCCAGCTTGCCGATGTCCTCGTGCCTGGCTGCGGCCGCCACGAGCTCGCCCGCGACCCCCGCGGAGGGGCCTTCGCGGCCGCCTGCCGCGCGCATGCGGTTGAGCGCGGTGGCGACCTTGTCCAGATTGTCGACGAGGTCGGTTCGGATGCCGCCGGTCTCGGTGATCTCGTGGTCGGCCTGCAGCCGTGCCACCACCGCGACGGCCAGGTGATCCTTGGTCGGCCAGCGGCGGTACAGCGTGGTCTTGGCCACGCCCGCCTGCTCGGCCACCTCATCGATGGAAAGGCCTGCGTAGCCGTGCTCGAAGATCAAGGCGGCGGCGATTCGCAGCACACGCTCGTCCACCTGCGTGTCACGCGGGCGTCCGCGGGGTGTCATCATGCCTCCAATTTCGGTACCGGAGTAGCGAAATAGAAGCTACAGGCACCTCACGCATTACGCAACACAGGTTTCGTATTCGGATGCGTGCCCGTTCGCGCCTGCGTGCCCGCGGGATCGGGCACACCGATTCCGAGCAGGCCGACCAGGTGACGGGGCTTGAGCAGCAACCGAACGGGGTCCCGGCAGCAACGGAGCAGAATCCAACGAACCCGCCTCTGACCTGGTGTTATTTGAGTTGAGGGAACGCCTGTCGATCTTTGCAACTACGGTTCGTACGGTTTCGGTGCGGTTGTGGAGGTTGGTGGGCGTTGGCGGTTCAGTTCTTTTCCGACGAGCAGATGGAGCGGCTTCGGTCGTATCCGGACATCGGCAGGGAGGAGTTGGTCAGGTTCTTCACGTTGACGCGGAAGGATCTGGGGTTCATCGACAACTTAAGCCGGGGCGGGGGCCGGGGTTCGGCGGCGCGCTTGGGGTTGGCGGTGCAGCTGTGCACGTTGCCGTGGCTGGGGTTCGCGTACCGGACGACATCCGGTCGGTGCCGCAGGCGGCGGTCCAGCGGCTGGCGAACCAGCTGGCGGTGTTTCCGGGAGCCCTGGAGCAGTACGGACTGCGGGCGCAAACCCGTAGCGATCATTTGAAGCTGGTGCTGAAGTACCTGGGCTGGAAACCGGTTCCGACCAGGGGCGAGACGCTCAAGGAGCTGGCAGTTCCTGCTTGACCGGGCGATGGAGCATGACACGCCGTCGCTGCTGTTCCATCAGGCGGCCGAGCATCTGATCAGCTCGAAGGTGGTGAGGCCCGGTGTGGTCGTGTTGATGAAGATGGTCGGGTCGGCGCGTAAGGCGGCGGGTGCGTTGACGTCGGAGAAAGTCGATCATCTGTTGCCCGGGCCGATGCGGGCGGATTTAGACCGGCTGCTGGTGCACGATCCGGAGATCGGAACGACCCGGCTGGCGTGGCTGACGACGCCCGCGGTGGAGGCGACACCGACGTCGATCAAGTTAGCGATCGACAAGCTGATGTACCTGCGCGCCATGGACGCGCATCTGCTGGATCTGTCGATGCTGCCGCGGGAGCGGCGCCGGTTCCTGGCGCAGCGACGCCTGCTCGCGGTCACCTTCGCCACCGCAACCGACGCCGTCGCCCGCCGCAACCGAGCAGGGGTGAGCGATGAGCCCGCACTCGGCCGCTGAGCCCGACCCGGCGCGGCCCGGTTCCGACACCGGCGACGCGCCGCCGCCACCGGCACGCTCACCGTCGGCGTGCGCACCCCGGGCAAGCCGCTGAGCGCCACGACCGTGGCCAAACAGCGCAACATCCTGTCCTCGTGCCCGGCACCGCAAGGTGCTCACGCACAACCCGGCGCTCGACGTCCGCCCGCCCGCGGTCTCCCGCGACGGCACCACCGAGGCACTGACCGTCGAGGAGCAGTACCAGCTGCGCGCAGGCATCGTCCAGCGGCGGCCGCGGCAGTCGCCCTGCTCGCGAGCATCGGCACCCGGATCGGCGCGCTGCCCGCGCTGACCGTCGGCCACATCCGCACCGCACGCGAGGCCGACGGCACCCGGCACACCACCCTCCGGTTCCGCAACAAGGGCGGCAAGACCGAATCGCTGCCCGTGCCGAAACTCGCCGCCGAGCTGCTCCAGCCGCTGCGGGCCGGGCGGCCGGCGAGCGCACTGCTATTCCGCCGGGAGGACGGCCGGCCCGTCGACCGGTGGTGGGTCAGCGCGGCGATCACCCAGGCGGCGATCGCCGGCGGCGTCCCGAAGAAGCGGGCGCGTGCCCTGCACCCGCACATGCTGCGCGCCACCGTGCTCACCCAACTGCTGGAGCAAGGCGTTCCGGCCGACCGGGTCAAAGACATCGCCCTGCACGCCTCGGTGGACACCACGCTGCGCTACGACCGGCGCCGCACCGCGCTCACCGGACACCCGCTGTACGACCTCGAGAACAAGTACGAGGAGCGAGGTGAGCTCGTCGCCAGTCAATCTGATGACGCGCCGTAGAGGGGGTGTCACCGGAATACGGCTGACATGGGCTGCCGAGCCGCAGGGACCTCTCGGACACAGGTTTTCGGACGGCGTTCGCGCAGGTGAACTCGTCGTCCGAGAACGCGTACGTTTCTGGGCGGCGAGCGGCTGGCCTCGCAACGCCGCAGGTCAGAGACTCGGCGACCCGTTTCTGCCGTATTCGTGTGGCACCCCTACGAGCGGTCATCGCGCTTTGCGCTGCGCAGGCTGAGCACCGCGGAGTTCCTCGCCGAGATCGACCTGGACCCGGAGGAGGCGTTCGACGACTACCGGGCGATCGCCGCCGGCGGGGGCGAGTGGGAGAGGGGGGCCGTGGAGCTCCCCGGACATCCCGCCCCTGAAGGTCCCGGTTCGTACGCTGCTGGCCGAGGTCGATGCGCTGCTCTCTCCGAGCGCCGTGCCCCTGGCCGCGCCGGGCGGCGCGCAGGACGCCGAGCGCCTGGCCGATCTCCTGCAGCAGCTGTGCGCCACCTACCCAACCGGCGATGGGGCGGTGGTCGCGTCTGTGGAGATCCAGCACCAGACCGGGGCACGCTACCGGGTCGAGGTGCAGGCCGGGCACCTGGAGCGGCTGGCCAGCCTGATCAAGGACCAGTTGACGACCAAGCGCCCCGAGTAGGACCTTGAGCGGACGTGCCGCTACCCCGCCTGGACCTCCTACAGCTACGGCGAGCCGCCACCCCGGCTTGAGGCCACTTGGGCGATATGCGAAGAGTTAGCCACGGGCGCGTAGCCGATGTTCAGCGCCTGGGCCGGGCAGGCGCACTCGCCGAGCTGTGCGCCGCCAACCTCGACCCTCAGTCGGATGAGCTGCAAGAGTGTGGGCGACGCACGGCCACTTGACACAGGCTGAGTTCATCGAGCAGGTGACCGGCAAGGCGCAGCGGTGGGCGGCCGACGCCCGCGTCAGCGAGGCCGACCAGCAGGCCAAGCGCTGAGCGCGTGGTTCTACATAGTGCGGTTATTCAACTCCCTTGATATGCCGCTTCTGCCTTCGGGGGTGCAGGTGGCAATCGCGGAAATCCAACGAACCCTTCTCTAACCTGGCTCTTCACACAAGGCACGGTCAGCACGCCCCCCGCCCCGGCTTGCTGTGGAGACGGTGCAGGTCAGAGATAGGCTCGTTGGATTTTCGGCCGAAAATACCGGGACCCCGCATGTGGTGGTACTGCACAGGGCGGGCGACTGCGGCTTGGGGGTGCATGGCCGGCACTTCTCCCAGGGCCCACCGGTCAAGTCCAGCGGCCAGGGCGTCGCGCACGAGGCTGTGCTGCAGGTGGGCGCCGTCGGCGCGCAGGCAGGCGCCGGCCCAATCGTCCTGGTGTGGGACAACCTCAACACCCACCTGACCGCCGGGATGCGCCGCTACATCGCCGAACGGGACTGGCTCACCGTCTACCAGCTCCCGACCTACGCCCCTGACCTCAACCCCGTGGAAAGCATCTGGTCGATACTGCGCCGCACCACCATGGCCAACCGCGCCTTCACCGATCCCAACGACCTGATCACCACCGTCCGCCAAGGCCTACGCCGACTCCAATACCGCCACGACGTCCTCGACGGCTGCCTCCTCGGCACCGGACTCGTCCCCGCCCCACCCTGACGACACCACGCTTTTAATCTCGAATAGGGGTCCGGCCCGCCACCGCCGCCCAGATCGAGGCGATACTCGCCGAGTCCGGCGCGGCGGGCCCCGGTGACCTGGCCGCCGCGCACTGAACCCTGGCTATGCCGAGCTCAGTTCTGGCCGGCCTGTACCTGGTCGTCGTGATCGGTGGATTCGGAGACCTTGCGCCAGGCGTGCAGCTCGGCGATCTGGGTGTCGAGCTTCGCCTGAGTGAAACCGTAGGCGTCGGAGCCGAGGACCAGGCGCAGCGGCGGCTCGGTGACCTCGGTGACGTCGACGATCGCCCTGGCGCCCTTGACCGGGTCACCCAGCTGCGCGTGATTCACCCCCTGCGCGTGGGTGCGGGTGGCGCCGGCGGTGGCGGCGTAGTCATCGATGATCGTGGTCTCGGTGCTCAGGCTGGAGACGTCGAGGAAGTCGGTCCGGAAGTAGCCGGGCTCGATGAGGGTGACCTTGACGCCGAGCGGGGCGAGCTCATGGGACATGGCCTCGCTGAAGCCCTCCATGGCGAACTTGGTCGCGTTGTAGAGGCCCCAGCCAGGCAACCCGACAACGCCGGCCACGGAACTGATGTTGACGATGTGCCCGGAGCGCTGCTCGCGCAGGTACGGCAGGACGGCGCGCTGGATGTTCAGGGCGCCGAAGACGTTCACGTCGAAGGCGGCACGCACCGCCTGGTCCGAGGCCTCTTCGACGGCGCCGAGCAGACCCCGACCCGCATTGTTGACGACGACGTCGATCCGGCCGAACCGCGCGACGGCGGCGTCCACCACCCGCTTCGCCTGGGCTTCGTCGGTCACGTCCAGGTCCAGGGTGAGCAGCCGGTCACCCGCGTCGGGCAGCAGGTCGCGGATGCCGTCCGAGCGGCGCGCGGTGGCGACGACCTTGTGGCCGCGGTTCAGCGCCTCGCGGGCGATCTCCAGGCCGAAACCGCGGGAGGAACCGGTAACGAACCAAACACTCATGATCTTGCTTCTCTCTGTACGACGGCCGGGAACCGTTCCGGCCTGCTCTGAGAGCTTCGCCGAGCCGCCACGACGCAGCCATCAGCACGCCGTGCCTAGGCCTGGCGAGACCAGGCACGCCGACCACAGTCCCGGTACCCGGGGTAAAGGGCCCGATCTTGACCGGGACCAGGTCCTGCTCGGCACCGACCAGCGTCCAGTGCTCAACCAGGTCCCCAGGGTTCAACGAGGATCGGTTCACGGCCGCAGATCATTTCGGCGTCACAATCCCGGCAACAGCCCAAAAAGGGGTGCCACCGGAATACGGCTGACATGGGCTGCCGAGCCGCAGGGACCTCTCGGACACAGGTTTTCGGACGGCGTTCGCGCAGGTGAACTCGTCGTCCGAGAACGCGTACGTTTCTGGGCGGCGAGCGGCTGGCCTCGCAACGCCGCAGGTCAGAGACTCGGCGACCCGTTTCTGCCGTATTCGTGTGGCACCCCTAGAGGGCCCTCCACTCGGGTTCGTGCCTTGATCGCCGGGGCCTTGTGCGTGCCGTAGTTGTCGGGGCATGACGAGCATCCGAACGAAAAATCCCGTTAGCAGAGGAGAGTTGAGTGGCTTACCGTGACTTTTCGTTCAGGTGTGTGTCGCCGGGAGATTTGCACAGGTCATAGCTGGAGGCCTGGGGGCACACCCGGTTATGGTCGGTGGTCGTCTGAGCTACCGGAAGGCCCAGTTCTTCCCGCAGGACATGCAGCAGGAGCGTGCGGGGGTCGGTGGTCACCTGGTGGCCGGCGCCGTTGATGGTCAGTTCGATGGCTGTCATGAGCTGAGAGCTTCCAGTACCTGTTCCGGAGTGATGGGGAAGCGGGCGAATCTCCTGCCGACGGGCGTCATAGATCGCGTTGGCGACCGCGGCGGCCGTGGCGCTGATGCCTATCTCGCCGATCCCGCGCACGCCCAGTGGGCTCAGCGGCTCGGGCTCTTCGACGATGAAGGTGACGATGTCGGCCGGGACGTCCAGCGCCGACGGGATCAGGTAGGTCGACAACCTGGTGGTGCGCGGCTCGCCGTCCTCGATGATGGCATCTTCGAGCAGGGCGAGTCCCAGGCCCTGGGCGATCGCGCCCTCCGACTGAGCCTCGACTCCCGCCCGGTCGATGACGCGGCCCGCGTCGAGGTAGTGCTCGACGCGCAGGACATCGACCTCGCCGGTCAGGGTGTCGACTTCCACGAGCACGATCTGCGCGGAGGAGGCGAACGCGGCATGCGGGATACCGGGCGTGATGGGGTCGCTCTGGCGTGGCGCGAACCGCCCTTCGACGCTCAGCGGCCCTCCGTCGGTCCGGCGCAGTTCCCGAGCTGCCTGCAGTACGGCCGAGCCCACGGTGAACATGGTGCGCGAGCCGTACGCACGACTCTCGACGCGGGATCAGAACCCGCAGCTCCAGCTCGACGCCTTGGCGGCCAGCGGCTACGACAAGCTGGTCGTGGAAAAGGAATCGGGCAAGCGCGGTGTCGCGCGACCGGAATGGGAGGCGCTCTTGGCGCTGCCACAGGCGGGCGACACGCTGAAGTTCTGGAAGTCCGACCGCTGGGGCCGCTCGGCGGGGCACGTGCTGACCACCGTCAACGAGCTGCGCGACCGCGGCATTACCGTGGTGTCGCTGACGGAGAACTTCGATCTGGGCACCAAGGAGGGCCGGTTCATGTTCGCGGTTCTGGCCGCGGCCGTGGGGTACGAGCTGGAGCTGCGCGCCGAGCGCCAGGCCGAGGGAATCGCCGCCGCCAAGCGCCGCGAAGCCACCGGTGCCATGCTGCCCGGCAAGAAGAAGACCGGCCGTCCCCGCGTCATCGGTCCCGCCGAGCTGGCCACGCTGCGCCGGCTGGTCGCCGACGGCACCTCGGTCACTGAGGCTGCCCGCACGCTCAAGATCGGTCGCTCTACCGCGTACGAGGCGCTGGCTCAACGCTGAGCTGCGGCCATGCAGTCTGCGGCCCGTTTCTGCCGTATTCCGGTGGCACCCGAAGATCTCTCAGAGTTCACGCGAACTGAAGGTTCATCAGGCCGAACCGAGAGGTCTTCACGCATCATGGATGGTTTCAGCCCTTGGGTTCGGCTGAATGCGCGGGGTCTTGTTCCTCTGCGCGCGTGGT
>NZ_JAHDTF010000063.1 GCF_018531465.1 Sphaerisporangium fuscum | reverse complement strand
GCATCCTCCGGCTTCTTGCGCGCCACGGTGGCGTCCTCCAGGTCGATCTCCGTCGATGCCTGGATCACAGTACTCATCAGGGGTGTCCTCCATGATCAGGAGTTACACCGTTGTTCTTACAGTCCCCCACGACACGTCGACCTAACAAAGCACTACTAGGGCGAGCGGGTAGCAGGCCTCCTCAACCATGAGTGTCCTCGTGCCGATGGTGGCGTTACGCATCCCCTGCAGGAGGGTGTCGCAGGGAGCGATCTGCCGGTCTTGCGCGGCGACCTGGTTGGCCGAGCGCTGGGAAACTGAGTCGAGTTTCGTGGTGCCTTCCAGGCCGACCCGCTGTCAGGGCCATTGGCAGGCGTGTGCCGTGGGCCGGCGGGGGAGTGGCATCAACGCGGCAGGATCCTAGATCTAGACGCCGCGTAGTACGCGTCGTACAAGGCCCTGTTCATGCAAGACACGAGTAGCCCGCTGACGCTGCGGTGATCGTCGGGTGGATGACCTGCAAGACTGCTGGAGTGCAGGTTAGGTGGCAATGTTGAGGGGCAAGCGCTGACGTAATTTGGCTCTCGCCCCTCAACGGCGGCCCTGTTTCGCGCCTTAGACGGTGATACCGAAGATGGTCGCGATCATCCCGCGTACGGCTTGCAGCTGGCTGTCGTTGAGGTCGCCGACCTTACCTTTCAACCGGGCAGCCGCGACGGTGGAGATGCGGTCAATCATGGCGGCCTGGCCGTTTCCTATGTCGACGACGAACGCGGTCAGCGTGGTGGCCATGTCGGCGGGTTCGACATGGGCGGTGAGGACGTTGTCGCCGTACAGGGTGTGGTAGAAGTCCCCTGAGACGATCAGCCGGGTGTCTTCACGATCGCCGAGTTGTACGGCCCACAGTTCGCCGAAGCGATGATCGCTCACGCGGCCTCTTCCGCGCGTCGGATGTCCGCAGCCGCAGCGATGTCTTCAGCGGTGATGCGTTCGTCGGCTTCCTGGCCGGCGGCGGCAGCCGGACCGTAGAGAGCGGCACGGGCCCGCGGGTCGTGGGTGGCGGCGACCTCACGCAGGATCCCGCGCGAGACGACAGCCGAGACCGAGATGCCCTCGCGCTCGGCATGCTTGCGAGCCAGATCGAGCACCCACTCATCCAGTGTTATCGAGGTTCTGTCTTTCGCCATACCTCGAGTGTACGCTCGCAGTATTACTTTCGGTATGCGCTTGCCGGGACTACACCTTGATCGTACTGACGGGAGGCCCTCACTCGGTGGTGCAGGCAAGAACGCGCTCGCTCGAGCAGGTTCTCCATGTGCGATGTATCTGCAGATCGCAACGTCGATGCACTTGAGCTGGCCCACTCACCGTTCCCGCAGTGCCTCGGGTGATCCGTCGGCCAACTCGCCATCCTCGTCCCAGGTGAGTCCCAACAGCGCCTGAGGGCGGCCAGTCGTCCCCGCTCGCCTGGAAGGCGGAATATAAGCTGCTGTTACGTCTCGTCATCGATCGCGCACGGTAGGTCGGTCTTCAGGAGGGGATGACGACATGGGAACCGTATTGGCGTCACTTGCCGGCACACCACGCGACCTCAGACAGCGCGAACTCCAGCTCCGATATCAGCGGGTATGTGAGCTTTTCGAAGACCGGCGGGTTGAAATCGTCGACGGCGAGATTGTGATCAGGGAAGTGCCCACCCTTGATCACAACCAAGTGATCTTCCAGTTGCTCCTCCAGATCATGTTCTTCGTCGATCAACAAGGCTGGACGGCCTGTAACGACATCAAGGTCTTCCTCGGAGCGCAAATCGACAGATATAGGCCAGATATCACCGTGGTGCCGGCCAACCCGCGAATGTGGGACGCTGAGAACGTCTACGCACAGGAGACCCTCCTGGTCGTCGAAGTCGTCTCCCCAAGCTCACGAATCGATGATCACGTCGTGAAGCCGCGGAACTGCGCCAAGGCCGGAGTGCCGCTCTACCTGGTTATCGACACGGGGGAGCGGACAGCGCGACTCCTGAGCCATCCGGGGCAGACCGGCTACAGCCACGAGGTCGCTGTGGTGCTCGGAGACTCTTTGGTGCTCCCTGACCCATGGGATCTGAAGATCGACACTGCACGATTCGTGTCTTGAGTGACCTCGGTGGAACTGACCGACGAGGCGATCGCCCGCATCGAAGGGGACGATAAGGCGATCAATGCGATCTGTGTGCCGGACTTCGACCGTGCGCGGGCCGCCGCGCCGCGCTGAAGATGTTGACCGCCTTGCCGCTCCACCCGATGCGGGCCATGACCGGGCGCCTGGCGTCGATCTCCCTGACGATGGCCGCGTACGTCAGGTAGTTGAAGACGTAGCTGCCTGCGCTGATGCCGATCTTGCGGAACGCGGTCTGGTCGTTGGCCAGCGTCGCCTGGTTGTTCGGGCAGGTCGAGTCGATGCTGCGCTGGAAGGCCATGTTGCAGAACTGGTTCTGGCTGTAGTTGTAGCCGTAGTAGGCGGTGACGGAGGTGCCGGTGGCGGCCCAGCATGCCGACGTACACGCAGGCTGTCCCATCGGACAGGGTGGAGAAGAAGACGGGCATGTGGTCCTCGCCGAAGGCCGGGCCCGCGCCGGAGGCGGCGAACACGGACCGGTCACCGGGGCAGGTCCATGTCCAGGGGCGGTGACATGTCCTTCATGCCGTCGACGAACTCGTACAGCATGCGCGTGCCGCCATCCGCGCCTCTGCTGACCGTGATGACGACGCCCTGGCGCCGGTAGGTGCCCAGGAGCGGGGCGAGGTCGACGGCGGGCGGCTGCGCGGGCGGCCCGAACGCGGCGGGCATGGTGACCCCGGCCAGCTCGGCGAGCAGTTCACGGAACAGGCCGGCGTACAGCAGGCGGGCGCTGCCGCCGTTGGTCATCAGGACCAGGGCGAGCCCGGCGTGCGGGACGACGCGCAGGTAGGCGTACTGGCCGATGGCGGCGCCGTCGTGGCCGTAGCCGGGGACGCCGTCCCAGTCGTAGAGGGTCCAGGCCAGGCCCCAGCCGTCGGCGGAGACCGTCCACTTGTCGGGCACGTCGACCACGCGGCGCTGCATCGTGGCGACCGCCTGCGCCGACAGCACGCGGGTGCCGTCGGGGGCGAGGCCGCCGGCCAGGTGCATGCGGGCCAGGCGGGCCATGTCGCCGGCGGAGACGATGACCCTGCCGTAGGGGCCTGCGGAGCGCGGCATCAGGTCCCAGGCCGGGGAACACGCCGGATCACCGGGGTTTGCGGCTGATCGCGGCTCGCGGGTGGGTCAGGCCGAGGTGCGCGGCTGGCGGGTTGTTGCGGTGGTCACTCCACAGGACGCGCCAGCTGCAAGATCGCCATTCTCAAACACCCACATAGGGCGGCAGACGCCCCCAGTGCCACGGCGGCCCTCGGCGGTCGACACTGTGATCACCGTGTGTTATTAATCAACTACATAACATCTCTTACTGGGGAGCCATGCCACCTGCTTCACCATCGGCCGACCAGTCCGCGGGAAGGAGGGTCAGGGCAGCGGGGTGGCTGCCTCGACCCGGTTGAGGTGCACGATCACGTCGAAGGCCGCTCCCAGGGCCAGCGGCCGGTTGAACTGCTCGGGCATGTACGTGGCCGGGATGGTGAAGGTCGGACGGGCGGTGTCCAGCCACGCCCGGGTGGACGGAGTACGGCCGGCGCGGCGCAGGTCCACGTAGTAGTCGCGGTAGCGTACCCGGTCCAGGACGGCCTCGCTGCTGTCCGGGACAGGGGCGCCGGTGTCGAAGACTGCGATCTGGCCGGTCTTGGGGTCGATGGCGCGGAAGCGGCCGCTGTGGATGGTGGTGCCGATCGCCACATAGGAGGTGCCGGCCAGGGAGCGCAGGACGGCCCCCTGGGTGACCGGGTAATGGTCGGGCCAGGCCGAGACGTAGCCAATATGCCCGTTGTGCGCGGCCGCCACGATCTTGGTGCCGGTGTGGCGCTGCCACCACACGGCGTTGTCGGCCATGGCCTGGTCACGGTGACGGTGCAGGGCCGCGCCGTCCAGTGCGTACATGGTGGACATCTGGACGATGACGCGGGCCTCCTGCAGGACCCGCGGGCTCACCTTGCCGCTGTCATCCAGCAGGCGGTAGGCGGCCTGAGCGTCGCCGGCCAGGGCGGTGCGCTGCTCGGCCGGCAGTGCGGCCAGGGCGTTCATCCGTTCTTCCACACCGGCGGGCAGGGCCAGCAGGCCCGCGTAGCGGCGACGCAGTTCGGGCTCCAGCGACGGCTCGTGCTTCTCGGCCCAGGCGAGGATGCGCCGGTACTGCTCGGGATGGACGTCGCCGATATCGAATCCCATCACGCGCAGCTTGCGTGAGGCGGTGCGGTTGTAGTCGCGCATCCACTGATACAAGTCCATCCACTCCTGGGTCTTCCACGAGCCGTAGGACTGCTGGAACTCCTCGGCCATGATCGTGCGCAGGTCGCCCTTGCCGGTGCGCACGTACGCGTCCAGGCGGACGCCGGCCGACCAGGTCGCCTCCAGCGCCAGCGTGGTGAAGCCCTGGGTTTGCACCAGATGCCGGAACATCCGGTGCCGCAGCGTGAACAGCTCCTTCGAGCCGTGCGTGACCTCGCCGATCCCCACGATGGTGGCGCCCTTGGTCATCGCCGACAACGCCCGCAGGTCGCGGGACGGGCCGCCCGGGACGGTGCTGCGCAGTTCCTGGGCGTGGCGCTCCAGGTTCGCCACCACCCCCTCTTGACCGACGGCGACGGCCGCCGTGGCAACGCCGGCGGGGGCGGGGGCAGGGGTGGCGAATGCCGGAGCGCTCACGCTCGCGAGACAGGCCGCCAGCGCCAGGGTGACCGGCACGGTACGACGCAGAGTGTTGCTCGCCAAGACAGATCCTTACGTTGGGTGTCGGATGAAGCAATCACCAACGTAGGGATGGGCGCAGGCGGTTTCGATCCCGCCCGCTGGCCGGTCGATGGTGGTGCTGGCTACCGCACGCCGCCTGCGGCCCAGCTCACAAGGCCGTTTCCCAGAGGCCGGGTGTCAGAGGCCGGCTTCAGGCGCCGAGGTAGCGCAGCACGGCGGCGACCCTGCGGTCCACGCGGTCGCTGGGAGCCAGGCCGAGCTTGGCGAAGATGTTGCGGATGTGCTTGTGCACCGCTCCCTCGGTGATCACCATCTTGTCGGCGATGGCCAGGTTGCCCAGTCCTTCGGCCATCAGCGCGAGCACCTCGCGTTCGCGCGGGGTGAACTCCTCCAGGGGGTCGCGGCGGCGGGTGAACAGCTGGGCCACCACGTCCGGGTCGATGGCGGTGCCGCCGCCGGCGACCCGGTTCAGCGCCTCAAGGAACTGCTCGACCTTGCCGACCCGCTCCTTGAGCAGATAGCCGACCCCGTGCGTGCCGTCGGCCAGCAGGTCGGTCGCGAACGCCTGCTCGACATGCGCCGACAGCACCAGTACCCCCAGGCCCGGCTGCAGGCGCTTGGCCGCCACGGCCGCCCGGATGCCCTCGTCGGTGTGGGTGGGCGGCATGCGCACATCCACCACCGCCACATCGGGCCGGTGCTCTTCGACCGCGGCCAGAAACCCCTCGAGGTCGCTCGCGGCCGCGGCCACCTCGATGCCCTCCCCGCTCAGCAGCAGCACCAGGCCCTCGCGCAGCAGCGCGTCATCCTCAGCGATCACGACTCGCACGGCAGTTCCACCTCGATCACAGTCGGCCCCCCATCGGGGCTGGTCAGGGTCATCGTTCCGTCATGGGCCTCGACGCGGCGGCGGACCCCGGCCAGCCCGGTGCCCGCGCCATCGCGGGCGCCGCCCTTGCCGTCGTCACGCACCTGGACGCGCAGTAACGGGCCTACACGTTCAACGACGACCTCCACGTGCTGGGCGCCGCTGTGCTTGCCCACGTTGGTCAGCGCCTCGGCCACGGTGAAGTAGGCGGCGCTCTCCACCGACAACGGCACCACGGCGAGTTCACCCACCCGCACGCGACAGGGCACCGAGCATCCGGCGGCCAGCGCGTCCAGCGCGCCGGCCAGCCCCTTGTCCTCCAGGACCGGCGGCAAGATCGCGCGCACCACGCCGCGCAGCTCCGCCAGCGCCTGCTCGGCCGCGCTCCTGGCACGTTCCAGTGCGTGCGCGGCCCGAGCGGGATCGCGCTGCAGAGCACGCTCGGCCGCGGCCACCGTGACCACGACCGCGTTCAGCCGGTTCTGCGCGCCGTCGTGCAGGGCCCGCTCGATCCGGCGCAGCTCGACGGCATGCGCGCGCAGCGCCCCCGCGCGGGTCACGGTTAGCTGCGCGATGCGCTGCGACGAGTCGATCGAGGCGTGCGGCACCAGCAGTTTCCTGGCGGGCAGCGCCTGCAGGCGCGCCAGCACAGGGAAGAGACGGACCAGGGCGGCCAAGACGGCCAGGCCGATCACCGAGGTGGCGATCGCGCCCGGCCAGGTGGTGACCGGGAAGCCGAAGTTGGTGAGCTGATCCTCGCGCGGCAGCAACTGCCAGTAGAGCGGGTAAGTGAGTTCCCGCAGCACCGCCACCGGCATGACCAGCCCGAACAGGCCGCACGCCGGGCCCACCACGGCGTAGACGGCCAGCCAGCCCAGGTCGCGCAAGGTCGCCGGGTCGGCATGGGCCGCCCGCATCCTGGCCGCCCAGCCTCTGGGCAGCTGCTCGGCAGGCAGCCGGTACGGGCTGACGATCTCGACACCCGCGCCGGCCAGGCGCCTGCGTTCCCACTCGGCCGCGCCCCTGGTCATCCCGATCATCGCCGGCACCAGCGCCAGCCCGACCCCGACCAGGCTCAACGCGGCCACCACCAGCCAGCACAGCGCGACGACGACGGCCATGAACGCGGTGCCCAGCCCTCCGGCCAGCCGTTCCAGACCTTCAAGAATTCCCCGCATCACTAGGGTCATAGTAGGTGAAAGGGGACACGGCTTGCTCCAGCCCGCTATACCACGGCCAGCAGGTGATATGTGGCCCGGCGGTCCGACCGAGGGAGCCGATGAGCGTGGGCAGCGGCGGCAGGAAGAGCGGAGCGTCGGTGAAGGTGAGGTGTGCCGAACCGGGGACGGTGAGCCGGTAGCTCGTCTTTGTGCTGAGCTGGAGCACCCGCGTGAGGCGAGGGATGTAGTCCGGCTCCTCGCCCGGCTTCACGTCGTGGGTGAGCGCGAGCACTGGCTGGTTGAACGGTTGCGGTGCGGGGTCTCGCGGGAAGCCGTCCATGTCGATGACGGCTGCGAACCGGGGGTCCTGGCGGGCGGCCTGCAGGGCGGCGGCGCCCCCGAGGGAGTGGCCGGTCGCCGCGGCCCGGTGGACGTCGAGCCGCCCGGTCAGGAGGCCCGGGATCTCACCGCGGTCCAGGCGGCCGAGCTGGGTGAGGACGAAGCTGAGGTCGGCGGCCCTGACCGCCGTCCAGCCGGTCGCGAGCCGTCTGTCCTCCTCGTCGTCACCGGTGGCCACGACCCGTGTGCGAATGGTGCGTCCATCGTCGAGCACGACGGCGGCGGAGTCGTACGCGTGGTCGAGGGCCGCGACGATGTAGCCGCGGCCGGCCAGTTCCTCCGCCCACGCGGTGTTCTGGGTGCGCACGCCTCCAAGCCCGGAGAGAACAGCACAATCGGGAACCGCCCGGCCGCCGAGGGCGCGTCGTACACGGCGGCGGCGCGGGCCCGGACCGTGTCGTCGAGCAGGAAGGCGGGCACGCCGATGTAGCCGGTCAGGCCGTCGGCGACCGTACGCGCCTCCCGCCCGGTGCGGCCGAGATACCGGGCGGGAGGACCGGCCGTGCCCTTGGGCGCGGGGTACCACATTGGACCAGGACCGTGCGGTGGTCGCCGGACTCATCGGTGGCGGGCTCCGGGCGAGAGGCGTCGGTCCACTGCATCACAGCGGTGCCCACCGCGTACGGGCCGGACGGCCCGGGGAACACGGGCACGGGCACCGCCCAGGCGGCGGCCGCGCTCGCACAAACCAGGCCGAGGCAGACCACGACTCCCGGCAGGGCGAGCCACCGTCTCACCCGCCGCGCCGGGCGTCGGGCGAGCACGGGCACGGCGAACGCGAGCGCGACCAGGACGCCGGCGAGCGCGGGCGCCATCTGCCAGCGCAACCCGCGCACGCTCAGCACGATCCCGGACAGGGCGACGACCGCGGCCGCGGCGAGCGCGACCGGCTGCCGGGCTCGGGGCGGGCACCACCGCGACGACAGCAGGCCGGCTACGCCCAGCAGAAGCAGGATCTCCAGGGGTGACATGATCCCCGCGATGGTCTCGATCACGCGGCCAATCGTTGATCATGCAGGCCGCTCGCGCGTCCCCCTGGAGTTCCCGCTTCCGTACGACCGCAGTCGCATCATCGTGCCGACGGTAGTCCCGGAGTCTGATCGCATCGACCTAAGGGTGACCACGAACGTTCGCCGGGTCGGTCAGGCGGCTTCGTTGGCAGGGCGTCCCCGGCGGCGTGGCGGGCGTTGGTGTTGTGCCGGCGCAGGTAGGCCCGCAGTTTGCGGGCCGGCAGGTGTGGTAGGCGGGCCGTTCCTTTCTGCCGGCGTCGCCGGTCTTGCCGTCGAGTTCGGCGCGCAGCGCCTTCAGTTCGGCCCGCAGCGTCTTCAGCTCGGCTCTGTCCTCTTCGGCCTGCGGCTCAAGGCGAGCCGCGCGGGCCGATGCCTGTTCAGCGTGGGTGGTGACTGCGGCGATCTGGTCCTGGTAGACGGTGTGGCGCGGCCACCTGCCGCTCGGCGTCGGTACGCGCCCGCTCGGCAACTTGATCGGCCTGCTGGGCGTGACGCTCGGCGGCCTGGACGCGCTGTTCGGCCTGCGCGATCGCGCGGTCCCGGTCGGCCTCGGCCGCCTGTGCGCCCTGGGCAGCGGTGCGGGCCTGTTCGCGGGCCAGCGCCAGCTCGCCGTCCCGGGTGACCAGTGCGTCTGCAGGTCGGCGATCCGCCGGTCCTGCTCGCCCAGCCGCGCGGCCGTCTCTTCGCGTTCGGCGGCGACCGCCCGCTGCACCGCCTCCAGCTCACTGGCCATCCGGTCGCGGGCCGCCTCGGCGCCGCTGGCGTGCTGTTCGGCCTTGCCGCGTTCACACTCGTGCTCCGCGACCAGCTGCCAAGCCTGTTCCTGAACGCGCTCGGCCTCGGCCCGCGCCTGCCGGGCCTGTTGTTCCGCAGCGGTGCGCCGGGGCCTGTCCCGCTGCGCAGCGCGATGCACGGGTGGGCCCGGGTGATCTTCCATCCGGAACCGGCGCTCGCCCTCCTCGACGGCGGCAAGCGTGACTTCCCCTACGAAGAAGGGCTGCCCGAACCGCAACTGGTGCGCGGCGGAGGGCCGCTGCGCGGAAGGCCCAAGGTCACCGCGCTCAACGACCAGCACACCTTCCTGCGCGACGCGGCGGTCTCCGTCGGCGACGCCGTACGCCTGGGCCTGTCCCACCCCTGCACCGCTTTCGACAAGTGGACCTTGATCCCCGTCCTCGACGACGCCGACGCCCCCACCCCCGCGTGATCGACCTGGTGAGAACCTTCTTCTGACCAGCAGGACGCATGGCACCAAGCCCGGTCACCTGAGGGCGGACGGGGCGATGTCGAGGGCGTCGATCGACACGGCGGGGTGGAAGGTCAGGAAGGGCCGCTCGTCGGCGTCGTCCAGGTCGGTCGTGACGAACCGTTCGGGTGAAGATCCCGGGCGTACGACCCGGCCGCCGGCGATGGCGAGGTAGGCGCTGAAGTTCCCCCTGGTGAAGCGGCGCTCGCTTCCGGTCGGGACGTCGATCGCGATGAGGGGGCTCTCGTCGTCGGGCTCCGGGTAGACGATGAGTTCCCGGTCGGACCTCCAGACGGAGTGCGGTCCGGGAAGGGCGACCCGTTCCTCGTGGACGCCGATCGCCTTGCCGGAGAGGTCGAGGACGACGGTGGTGAGGACGTCGTCCAGCGTCAGGTACGTGGCGGCGAGGAGTCGCCCGTCGGGGGACCAGCTGATCGAGGCCTCCTCCCAGTAGCCCTCGGCCGACCAGAGCGGCTGCCGGGCGCCGGTGGCGGTCTCGATCAGGGTGATGCCAGCGATCTCGTCGCCCACACCGGGGATTCCGGGCCCGTTCGACAGGTCGGCCAGGACGGCGATCCGCGTGCCGTCGGGTGAGAGCGCCGCCCGCATGAAATCGTCCGAGGCGAACTCCTGCCGCGCTCCGGTGGCGAGGGCGTGCAGCACCACCCGCATGGGTCCCGCGCCGTCGTCCTGCCGCGCCAGGAACACCAGCCGGGTCCCGTCGGACGACAGCGACACCGTCTCCCGAGACAGATGCTCCGGGAGCCCCGGGACGATCACGAACTCGTCGCTGTCGGCGTCCAGCACGACCACGGCGTTCCGATCGAACCCCTGAACAGCGACCACCATCCGAGCCGCTCGCACCGGCCGCGAAGCCAGCGCGTCGAATGCGATCTCCCACGACCGGTCGACGACCACGGTACCTCCCAAGAGCGGATCCGGACCGCAGCCTAGTGAACGATCACTGAACGTGGCGATTCAAGATCTGTCGCTAACGGATCTTCTGGTGTACCGTTCCCCGCCGCGATCCTTTACGTTCCTTTTATACGGGGTGAGTACGTGCGGCGCTTATGCGTGATCATGGCGGGTGTGCTGGTGGCGTCGCTGCTGGTCGCCGTCCCAGACCCACCATTCATGGCCAGACTGGCGGCAGCAGCCGCCCGAGTCGCGGCGACCTGTCCCCCGAACAGCGACAGCTGGGCGAACGGCGCCAGCGGCAAGAAGGAGTGCGTGTTCAACCGCATGTACTCCACACGCCGCCGGATCAAGACGGACTGCCTGGTCAGCCGTCCCCCGCTCGGTACCCACATCTACCAAACGCCTCAAGAGTGCAGCCCGTCGGGCGGCATCGAGGCCATCGGGCAGGCACGGGCCATCAAGTACCTGAACGACCTCCTCGGCGGCTCGCCGCCGCCCACCCAGCCCGGCGGGATCATCCATCCGAACCTCCAGTGGGAGACGTCCCTCCGCGGTGGCGCCGACCGGCCTGACATCGTCTACTACGACCGCGTCGGCGTCAGCTTCGCCGAGGTGATCGAGGCCAAGGTCAAGGGCAACCCGGACTATGAGGGCTGGGCACGCCAGGTCGGCCGGTACGTCACGGCGATCGCCGCCAACGGCGTCAACGGCGTCCGCGCCGGGTCGGCGCTCGGCGGCTACGAGGACTGGTTCCAGGTCTACAACAAGAACAAATCATGCAAGGTCAACGGCAAGGACGGGTACCAGCTGTCCACCTACCTGGCCACCTCGCCGACCTCCGGTCTCCTGGACATCCGGGAGGTGAAGAAGGAGCGCAAGTGCGAGGAGCAGAAGCGGACGCCGAGTCCTAACAGCCCGCCCGCCAAGATCCCGGTCGTGGACGAGGACGACGACGATTTCAAGTGGGACCCGCCGGACTACCTGCTCCCGCTGATCAGGGTCATCCGGACCACCGGCCCGAGCACGCTCGCCGGGGACGTCGGCGCCTACGGCAGCGTCGAGGCCGCCGCGGCCGCGCTGACCGCCGAGGTCGAACTGTTCCTCGCCAGCCAGGCGGGCAGGGCGTTCCTGATCGACGCCGGATTCGCCACCATCGAGATGGCGCTGGGGATCGGCATAGTGGCGCTGGTCGGCCTCATCCTGTGGTGGTATTTCACCCATCACGGCAGCCTGGTGAAGGGCGAACCGCACTTCACCACTCCGGACGGCCTGGGCTACGACCTGCAGTCCGTCGGCGAGTTCATTCTCGCCCAGTCCGACAAGTGGGACCTGGAGATCCAGGGCCGGCTCAGCCCCGCCAGCGGCGGCCGGGACGTGTCGGTGATGTTCGACGCAGCGATGGAGGCCGGTGACCACCTGGTCGAGTTCCACGAGAACGACCTGTACATCGACAACCAGAAGCGCACACTCGACACCGACAAGCTCCTCTACCTGGGCAAGAACGCGTTCATCCTGCGCAAGGACGACAAGTGGGCCGTCATGTTCGACGGCATCGCAGGCCCCGCCCTGTCCTGGAGGCGAGGCGCCGCCAGCCTCTACGTGCCGCCGACCCCCGACAGTGACCTCGTGGGCCTGCTCGGCAACGCCGACGGCAACCCGAAGAACGACCTGCGTCTGCGGGACGGCACCCAGCTGCCCGCCAACGCCTCGCCGACCGTGCTGCACAGCAGCTTCGCCGACTCCTGGCGCATCAGCGACGACGAGTCGCTGTTCACCTACGGTCCGGGCCAGAGCACCGCGACCTTCACGAACAAGAACTTCCCGGCCAGCATCGTCTCGGTCGCCGACCTGACGCCCGAGCAGGTCCAGCTGGCGACCACGCAGTGTGAGGCGAACGGCGTCCCGGCGGGCCTCCAGTTCAACGACTGCATCCTGGACATCGCGCTCACCGCGGACACTTCGTTTGCGAAGGCCGCCGCCGAGCAGACGAAAATCGTCCTCGACCCGACGGCGCAGGCCGTCAACGAGGACGGGGACCTGGCGATCGACTTCCAGGGGGCGCTCAGCTCGAACGTGCGGCCGTCGCGGGTGTCGACCGATCCGGCGGTGAGCACGTTCGCCGGGCCGTTCACCGGGACCGACTCCTACCGGTTCTTCGCGCAGTCGCTGCCGTCCCACAAGAGCGGGAAGCTGAGCTTCGACCTGCTGGCCGTCGGCGACTGGGCGTCCGACACCGATATCGAGACGGTGCAGGTCGAGACCGACCGCGGCGAACCGTACACGATCACCCCGAGTACGCTGACGCCTGCCGCGACCGGGAAACTGGCGACCGGCCTGCCGTGGGCCAGGTACCGGATCACGGTGCCGTTCACCCACAACAAGAGCCAGATCGAGTTCAAGACCACGGCCACCGGGGTGGCGGGCATCTCGAACCAGGCGTTCGGGATCGACAACGTCAACCTCGACCTGGAGGTCACGCCGCCGCAGACGTTCGCGGTGTCGCTGCCGTTCACGGCCTCGGACGGCGTCCCGGCCGCAGGGGCGGGCAACCTGGAGACCGAGGTCGCGCGCGACGAGTACCAGTTCACGCTGGGCCAGCCGGGTTCGATCTTCGTCGACGCTCAGGAGTGCCCGGGGCTCTGGTTCAACTGGGAGCTGTTCAACGCCGCGGGCGCGACCGTCGCCTCCAACTCTCTGTGCGGTGCCAAGCGCCTCGACGGCCTTGCCGCGGGCGCGTACCGGCTGCGGGTTTCGCCGCACGAGGACGAGTTCGGCGCCTACAAGCTCAGCGTGAGCACGATCGCTCCCGACGTCGTCAAGACCGCGGTGATCGGCGGGCCGAAGGTGTCGCTGGCGACCACCGAGCCGGGCCAGTACGGCACCTGGACGTTCCCCGGGACGGCCGGCCAGAAGGTCTCCTTCGAGTTCACCGACGGCACCCTGAGTTCGAGCACCGACGCCACCCTGCGGGTGAAGCGACCCGACGGGGCCGTCATAGCGTCGCAGAGTTGCGGCAAGACCTGCTTCATCGACACCGAGACCCTGCCCGCCACGGGCACCTACTCGGTGGTATGGGATCCGAAGGACGCCAAGACCGGGTCGATCGCGCTGCAACTGTTCGAGGTGACCGACCTCACCGGGACGGTCGCGCTCGGAGCGCCCTCCACCCTGACGGCCACGGTTCCCGGACAGGACGCGTACTGGTCGTTCGCCGGGAAGGCCGGGCAGCGGATCGCGTTCGGGATCAGCGGGCTGACCGCCTCCGCCTACGCCTCGATCCGCAAACCGGACGGAACGCCACTGTACGGCTCCACCTACTGCTCGACGGCCTGCGCCTTCGACACCGTCACGCTTCCCTCGGACGGCACCTACACGATCGTCGTCGATCCGACCGACGCGCGGCCGGGGCCGATGACGGCAGGGGTGACCGCGGGCGATGTCACCGGCTCCGTGACCGTCGGCGGGGCACCGGTCAAGCTCACCACCACCGGGCCGGGACAGAACGCCATGTGGTCGTTCGCCGGGACGGCGGGGCAGCGGATCGCGTTCGCCCTCACCGACGGGACGTGGGACGGCAACGGGTACGCGCGCGCGTCGGTGCGCAACCCGGACGGAACGGACCTGTTCAAGCCGACCTACTGCAAGGACTCGTGCACGTTCGACCCGGTCACGCTGACGGCGACCGGGACGTACACGGTGGTCGCCGACCCGTACGGAACGGCCACGGGGTCGATCTCCGCGCAGGTCACCGCGGGCGATGTCACCGGCTCTGTGACCGTCGGCGGGGCACCGGTCAAGCTCACCACCACCGGGCCGGGACAGAACGCCACCTGGTCGTTCGCCGGGAAGGCCGGGCAGCGGATCGCGTTCGTCCTGACGGACGGGTCGTTCGGCAGCGGCGGGTACGCGCGCGCGTCGGTGCGCAACCCGGACGGGACGGAGCTGTTCAAGCCGACCTACTGCCAACCGTCGTGCGCGTTCGACACCTCCACGCTGCCGGCGACCGGGACGTACACGGTGGTCGCCGACCCGTACGGAACGGCCACGGGGTCGATCTCCGCGCAGGTCGTCGAGGGCGACGTCACCGCGACGCTCACACCGGGCGGCGCCCCGGTCAAGCTGACCAGCGGGCCGGGACAGAACCCGACCTGGTCCTTGGCAGGAAAGGCCGGGCAGCGGATCTCGATCACGGTCTCGGACGTGACGTTCGCCAGCGCCCAGGCGTCGGTGCTCGGACCGGACGGCTCGGTCTTCCTGCCGAAGAAGTTCTGCTCCACCTCCTGTTTCTTCGACGCGACCGTGCTGCCGGTGGACGGCACCTACCAGGTGGTGGTCGACCCGTCCGGCATCTACACCGGCTCGGTCTCCGCACAGGCGACTCTCGTGGCGCAGGACGTGGCGGCGCAGGTCACCGTCGGCGGAACGGCGTCCACGCTGACGACCACGACCGCCGGACAGCACGGTGTGTGGACGTTCACCGGGACCGAGGGCCAGCAGGTGTCGTTCAACCTCACGGGTTCGACGTTCACCTCCAGCATCGATGCCAAGGTCAAGGTCAAGAAGCCGGACGGCACCGACCTGATCGCCGACACCCGCTGCGGCACCAACTGCCTGCTCGAGCCGACTGTGCTGCCGGTGACCGGTCCCTACACGGTCGAGCTGAGCCCGCAGAACGGCAAGACGGGCTCGCTGACCCTGCAGCTCCACTCGGTCACCCACCTGGCCGACACCGTCATCGTCGGAGGGGCCGCTTCCAGCCTCACCACGACGACACCGGGCCAGAACGGAACCTGGTCGTTCTCGGGGACCGCGGGGCAGCTGGTCTCGTTCAACTTCACGGACGCGAGTTTCGCCGGTTCGTCCGATGCCCGGGTGTCAGTGAAGAAGCCCGACGGCTCGGTGCTGGTGGCGGCCACCTACTGCGGCCGTAACTGCTTGCTGGGGCCGGTGGCTCTTCCGACCGCGGGCACCTACACGGTGGAATTCGACCCGCAGAACGAGAAGGTCGGAAAGCTGACCGCGCGGCTCTACTCGGTCACCCACCTGAGCGGCACCGTCACCGTCGGCGGGGCCGCTTCCAGCCTCACCACGACGACACCGGGCCAGAACGGAACCTGGTCGTTCTCGGGGACCGCGGGGCAGCTGGTCTCGTTCAACTTCACGGACGCGAGTTTCGCCGGCGCGATCGATGCCCGGGTGACGGTGAAGAAGCCCGACGGCTCGGTGCTGGTGGCGGCCACCTACTGCGGCCGTAACTGCTTCCTGGAGCCGGTGGCCCTTCCGACCGCGGGCACCTACACGGTGGAATTCGACCCGCAGAACGAGAAGGTCGGAAAGCTGACCGCGCGGCTCTACTCGGTCACCCACCTGACCGGCACCGTCACCCTCGGCGGGGCCGCCTCCACCTTGACCACCACGACCCCAGGCCAGAACGGAACCTGGACCTTCTCCGGCACCTCGGGCCGGCTCGTCTCGTTCAACTTCACCGACGCCGACTTCGCCAACAGCACCGGCGCCCAGGTGACGGTGAAGAAGCCCGACGGCACCGTGCTGGTGGCGGCCACCTACTGCGGCCGTAACTGCTTCCTCGATTCGGTGGCCCTCCCGGCCACCGGCACCTACACCGTCGAGTTCAACCCGCGAGAGGAGCAGGTCGGCAAGCTGACGCTGAAGACCTACTCGGTCACCGACCTCTCCCCGACGAGCATCACCATCGGCGGCGCCACCTCCACCCTGACCACCACGACCCCAGGCCAGAACGGAACCTGGACCTTCAACGGCACCGCCAACCAGAAGGTCACCTTCACCTTCACCAACGCCAGTTTCGCCAGCTCCATCGACGCCCAGGTATCGGTGAAGAAGCCCGACGGCACGGTGCTGGTCAACCCCACCTACTGCGGACGCAACTGCACGATCTCCGCGACGACTCTGCCCACCACGGGCACCTACACCATCCTCTTCAACCCGCTGTCCGAAAAGACGGGCTCCCTGACCGTCAAACTCGCCCTCGCGAGCTAGATCGGGACATGCCGCGCCGGCGGCGGGGGGGGGGGGGGGGTCAGACCCCCAAAACCCCCCCCCGGGGCGGGGGGGGGCCCGGGCGGGGAGAA
>NZ_JAHDTF010000062.1 GCF_018531465.1 Sphaerisporangium fuscum | reverse complement strand
CCGCGCCGGCGGCGTGGGTTCGGTGAGTGTCATCACCGAACCCACGCCGCCGTGGCGTGTGACGGACCGGGAAGTGATCAGGAATGCGTTCGCTGGATGCGCTGGATGGCCTGATTCACCACCTTCTCGGCCACCGGCCGATCTCCCAGCCCCGGACATCGATGCTCTTGCCGGGCTCCAGGTCGGTGTAGACCTCGCCGAGGCGGCCAGGCTGCCCCGGGTCGAAGCCCAGGCGGAACTCGACGCCCTCGCGCAGCAGCCGCTCGGCGTCCAGGCGCTCGTCGGCGCCGGGCCGGTGCACCAGGTCGCCGGCGGCGATCAGAGCCGCGCCCGGGGATGTCACGAAGCCGCCCGGCACGGCATCGTGTGGGCGGCACCGGTTCCGCCGCCCGAAATGGTCATGGGCACGTCGCAGCACTGGAAGAGGGCCGCCTTGTCGGTTGCGGCCACGGGTAGCGTCACCAAGCGACGGGGCCGAGGCGGTCGGTAAAGATCCCGGTCGGCCCGTCGGTTTCGAGCATCGCGAGCCTCACGATCGAGTCGGTTCCCTCGGTAACCGTCAGCTGACCGGTGTGGGTGTTCATGTCGGTGGCGGCGTACGTGCGGTTGGCGACTTCGCCGGGTGTGGCGACGTTGAACTCTCCGTGTCCCGCTCACGTGCTGCCGAGCGAGCCGAGAGTACCGCTGCTCAACCGGGCGCTCAGATCGAGACGCACCTCGCCGTAAGGGCGGATGTGCAGCCGGAACAGCGGGGTCAGGCCGCGCCGGTCGACCGGGGTGAGCAGGGCGGACCACTCGGGCTCGGAGAGAACGTCTTGAAGCATCAGGACGTTCACCATGACGAGCGAGGCCTGCAAGATCCGAAGACACAGGTCGCCATCTCCGCCTACATCGCTCTCCTCGGTCTGCACCGCGGTGTTGTCGGCAGCCACCAGGGCAAGCACCCGGGCCACCGTCATCGCATCCGGCCGCGCCGCGATCCGGTGAAACCAGGTCTGCTCCGCGTTGTGCAGTGCCGACCGTACGATCCGACTGATCCGCCCCGGTGAGGGCGGCTCTATCCGTTCGGCCCGGCACTGCTTGAGCAGCTCCTCGCGGACCCGGTCGGGCTGCCGTTCGGCGTGCGCGACATTCACGGCCAGCTAGTCGGTCAGCTTGTCGGTGTCGGCGACGGAGCAATCCCGGAAGCCGAGACGGTCGCGGATCTCTCTGCGATGACGCTCGATCGTCCGACCTGAGCAGTCGTACAAGCCCAGGCTGCTGACCGACGTCTTGGTCTGCTTCGCGACGTAGTCGACCACCTCGTCAGAAAACTCTGCCCGCCCGCGCGGGAAGCGCCCGTGCTGCGTGAAGTACTTCAGCAACAGCCTCGGGCACCGCGGTGCTCACCCGCGCCGATGTCAGGTCTGCCGGCGCACCGCAGCGGCGGGCGCGTCGTCCGTCTCGGGTTCGCGAGACGGCAGCGGCATCAGAACATGCCGTTGTCGTTGGCTGCCTGGGCGGGAATGTCCTGGATGACGTCCCAGTGCTCGACGACCTTGCCGTTCTCCAGGCGGAAGAAGTCCGCCAGCGCACGACCGGGGTTGTCCGGGTTGTCGGGTTCGAGATCGAGATGAGAGTGGGTGACTACCATGTCGCCTTCGGCGATGACCCGCTTGATGTCCAGGCGCAGGTCGGGGTATTCGCCGCGCAGCCAGGTCACGAAGGCGGTGAACGCCTCGGGGCCGTCCTGGGCGTCGGGGTTGTGCTGGATGTAGACGGGGCCGAAGTGGTCGGCGATGGCCTTCTCCGGGTTGCCGCCGAACGCCGTCTGGTAGTAGTCGACAACGACCTTCTTGTTCTGCTCAAGATCAGACACAACTGCTCCGTTCAGGATGCGGGTCTGCCTGGGGGCACACAGATGGCGCCGGAAGCAGACCCCTTCAAGGTTGAGGTTGGAGGAGGCCCTGCGCTATGCACGATGGCCGGACGGGTGAGATGCGCGCAACGGTTCATCTGCTGGCGGGATCGTCCTCATGGGCTCGGTCGTCGGCGGGAGGGACGAAAGCCCGGGTGGTGCGCGGGTAGGTCGCGTGCCGGGACCGCTGTCAGGTCACGGCTCGGAGGGCGGGACGGCGCATGCACCGTCCGGGCCGCAGACGGCTCCTGCCGAGGCGGTCTGGGCGGGCGGGCGCTGGGTCCAGGCGGTGTGCAGTGCCTGGGCGAAGGCTTCGGTCGGCTGGCCTCCGGAGAGGGCGTAGCGCTGGTCGATGACGAAGAAGGGGACGCCGGGGGCTCCCAGACGGGCGGCTTGCTGTTCGTCGGCGCGTACGGCATCGAGGTAGGCGTCCGGATCGTCCAGGACGCGGCGCGCTTCATCCGCGTCGAGTTCGGCCGCTTGGGCGAGGCCGAGGAGGGCGTCGGAGGTGAAGATGGTCCGGGCCTGGGCGAAGTTGGCTTCGAACAACAGATTCAGCAGTTGGTGCTGGCGGCCGTGTGCCTTGGCGAGATGCAGGAGGCGGTGGGCGTCCAGGGTGCTGCCGACCTGTCGGTCGGTGCGGTAGGCGAGCCCTTCACGGGCCGCTGTTGTCGCGACCTGCCGGTCCATGCCGGGGCCCTGGGGGCCGAACTTGTCCGCCAGCATCTTGTGCACTGGCTCGACGTGCGTTTTGTCGCGAGCGGGGTCGAGTTCGAACGAGCGGTGGATGACTTCGACCTGATCGCGGTGTGCGAAGCCGGCCAGGGCTTTGTCGAAGCGGGCGGTGCCGATGTAGCACCAGGGGCAGACGACGTCGCCCCAGATCTCTACGCGCATGGTAGTGCCGTTCCTTGCGTCTGTACGGGTGGCAGAGGCTGTGCGCGGGTTTCAGGCCGCGAGGGCCTGGGCGACGACGGTGGACAGGGGTGTGGTCGGCCGTCCCAGGAGCCCGCTCAGGTCGGCGGTGACGCCGGCCAGTGCGCCGTTGGAGACCTGGACGTCGGCGTCGACGATCAGGCCGGTGACGAAGCCGGGGAGTCCGGTCCGGGCGAGGATCTGCCGGTACTGCTCGGCAGGCAGGTCCGCGGCGGCGACGACCTGGTCGGCGGGCACTCCGCGCTGGAGCGAGTGCTCGATGACCTGGCGGCCGAACTGTCCGGTGGCACCGGTGTCGACGATCATGACGGATTCCTTCGTTGTGCTGAGGAGGGGGCCGGGCGCCTTCCCGACACCCTCAACGTACACTAACCGAAAGTTAGTGCCAACTTCTAGGCAGTACTGTGTTCGAGGTAATGTAACGGTGAAGGAGGCATTCATGAACGAGTTGTCCACCGAGGACGAGCGCCAGGTGGCCGCGCTGGAGTTCGACGTCTTCGCCAAACACTGCCCCTCCCGTCAGGTCCTGGACCACCTCACCGGCCGCTGGGGCGTCCTGGTTCTCGCCGGTCTGCGCAAGGGGCCCGCGCGCTTCAACGCCCTGCGCCGGCGCATCGACGGAGTCAGCGAGAAGATGCTCGCCCAGACACTCCAGGCCCTGGAGCGCGACGGCTTCGTCAGCCGCGAGGTCCTCACCGGGATGCCCCCGAGCGTCAATTACTCCCTCACACCCCTGGGCGAAACCACCGCCGACCATCTCATGGCCTTCATCAGCCACATCGAAGCCAACATGCCCGCAGTCCTCGCATCCCAGGAATCGCACACTGCCGCCACCCCGGCCCGACTCCCGCTCACAACGGGATCCGCCCGCACGCCCACCCGCCAGGGCCGCACCCCTTTCGCGCAGACGACCGGTCGGTAAAGTTCCTGGACCTGGCCACCGTTGACCATCCGCACCCGGTATGCATCCGCGCCCCGAGCCGCGCGGCCTCCTCGGCGTGCTCCTCAAGGTCGCGGCCACTGCGGCGACGCCCGCCCCCAGCCCGCCTGATCCCATCGGCCCAGGGGTGCGATCCATGCCGGCCGAGACGTTGATGTCGGCCCAGGCCGACGGCCTGTGCGGCGCCGGCTATGAACGGCGCACCAGTGAGCGGACCAACCGGCGTAACGGCTCCTTGATGTCGGGCCGATGGCGCTCAGAGTGATGTCGTCAGGACCGGGACGGGTTCGACGGTCACCCGCACCGGTGAGCCGGGGGCCAGTTCGGCGATGTGCGTGCTCGCCACTTGGGCGATCACCGTCGAGAGACGTAGGTGACCCGCGCGTAGATGGGGGAGATGCCGACGACCAGCACGATGGGAGAAAGCGTCAGCGGCAACAGGCAGGCGAACTCCACTGCCCGCCGCAACCGCGGCACCCGCAGGTGGACCCAGGCCATCGTGGGCACCAGCATGCCCACCACAGTGAGCAGCACGAGCTCGAGGGAGACGACGATGGCGTCGAGGAGATCGGGGTCGGTGCCGATCGCCATTCCACGCCTGCCGCGTGCGGCTCGACCCACGCCTCTCGTCGAGAACTCCAGCGTGGCGACGAGCGGGAGCAGCAGGTAGAGGCCGATCGCAGCCAGCACCGTCCACCGCAGCAGGGAGGGCCCGCGTCCGGCCGCCGCCTGCGCTTTCATCGGAGCCATTTCGCCGTCCTCCGCTGGAGCAACGGTTGACACAGCGTCTCCACGGGACACCTCAGCAGGATGTCTCTACCGGCTCATCCGACACAATGACAGGCCTGGGGCGAGACTTCCGCCTGGACCGCGACGAGCGCAAACGCTACGCCAGCTACCTCGACGACCCCGAGCACCTGGTCGCCGTCACCGAGCGCAGCAACCGGCAGAAGGCCGGCAAGGACCCCAGCCATCGCAGGTGGTCCGGATGCGAGCAGGGTGCCGGGACGGCTGCCCGCCCTCAGGAGGCAAGAGGTGGTAACTCCTTCAGGGTCCCGTTCTTTCACGGAAACAGGCCACGCCCTGGCGTCGCCGGCCGCCTTCCCCGAGCCACGCGAGGTTTAGGCTCCGAGGGCCCGCGGCTGGTCCGCGCCGCCGGCACCCCGGTGCTGCCCATCGTCGACGCGGCGGCCGAGCGGTCAGTGACCGTCGGGCTGGGACGGCCGGTGCCTCATCGGAGGAACCGGATGTGCGGGTAGCGGGGTGAGGGGCGCTGGAGCAGGTGGTTGTCGAGATGGCGTAGGTGCAGGTCGAAGAATGCTCGTACGTAGTCGCGTTGCGCGTGGATGGCGCGGTGCGGGTCGAGGGTGCCGATTGCTTGCGTCACCTGGCCAGGTGTCAATCCCAGGATGGGCGCGGCCTGGGGGAGCAGCGTTTCCAGGTCGGTGAACGAGGTGTGGGTGGAGCCGATGAGGGCCAGTTCGCGTTTCCAGCCGTAGTGGCTGGTCCAGAACTGATCCCAGCTGGGATCCTCCGGGCCTGGGCCGGGGTCGCTGCCGAAAAGAAGGAATGGCCGGTCGGTGCCGGCGGTGACGGGCGGCAGGAGGCTGCCGTCCAGGTTGACGCCGGCCCGTAGGCGCCGGTCGGCGCGGATGGCCGCGGCGGCTGTGGCGCCACCGAGGGAGTGGCCGAGCATGCCGACGCGGGACAGGTCGAACGCGCCGGCGAGGGTGGGGGGCAGGGGTCGCCGTCCGGCGTCGGTGTTGTGTCCGGCGTTGACCGCGGTGAGCTGGTCCAGCACGAACCGGGTGTCCGCAGTGCGCGCCGCGAGGGCCTTGGTGATGAGGGCATTGTCGATGTCGCCGGTGATGGCGAAGGTTTCCACCCGGCCGCCGGGAAACTCGACCTGGTCGGCGTCGTAGGTGTGGTCGATGGCCACGACCAGGTAGCCGTGGCTGGCTAGTTCCTCGATCAGAACAGTGCCGAGGCTGCGGTCGCTGCGCAGGCCCGGCGAGTACAGGACGATCGGCCTCCCGCACCGGCCGCGGTCCACCGGTGCGGCCAGGTGGGCGTGCGTGGTCGGTAGCAGCAGTGTGCCGGACGGGATGCCCTGTTCCTGCTCGAAGAAGGTGACGGCACCGGGTGACATCCACGGCGCGGGCGGGTGGCCATGGGCGGTGAGGGCCGGGTACCAGAGCTGGATCATGAGTTCCCGGGCCGTGCGGGAAGCCTGCCAGGGATCGACGCGTGCCCGGTCGACCAGGTGCAACGAGACCGTGCCCAGGGGATGCGGACCGGATGGTGCGGGCAGGGCAAGCCGCACCGGAGTCGGCGTGGGGTTGGCGGCGTCCGGCGAGTCCGCCGTGGGTCGCGATTGGGCGGATGCCGTGGTGGCCGTCGGGACGGATGCGATGGCTGACGCCGCGGCGGTGGCGAGCAGCGCTCGGCGGGTCAGGAGTCGTCTGTCGTTGAGCATCGCCAAAATGTAAGGTGTGCCTTCCATTTGGTCAAGGTCACTTGACTTGATGGAAGGCACACCTTACATTCATCGCATGGCAAAGCAGGTGCAACAGGACCAGGTGACGCGTGCGGCCCGCCGCGCTGTGCTCATCGACGGCATACCGGTGTCCACTTTGGGGGTGATAGCCCTGGCACTGGGCAGCAACCCCGATCAGAGCACCGCCCAGAAGACCTGGTGGATCGCGACCACCACCGTGTTCAGCCTCGCGGTGGCCTGGGTGCTGCTGCGGGCGTTCCGGCGCGCGGACGAATACCTGCGCAAGATTCAGTTGGAGAGCATGGCCATCGCGTTCGCCGCGGTCCTCGTGGGGCTGCAAGTGGCCACCCTGCTCGATGCCGCAGGCATCATCCAGCTCCATCAGCTCGCGCAGCTGATGATCCTCGGTGGCGTGGCGATCTGGCTGCTGATCGCGGACCTGCGCACCCGCTTCCACCGCTGAAGGGGAGCACCTGTGAAGAACCGGCTACGCGAACTGCGTGCGGCTCGCCGGTGGAGCCAGGCCGACCTGGCCGACCGGTGCCAGGTCTCCCGGCAAGCCATCAACGCCATCGAAACCGAGCGGTACGACCCCAGCCTGCCTCTGGCGTTCACCCTCGCCGACGTCTTCGGCCTGACCATCGAGGAGATCTTCCTTCCCGACCGGACGGAAGACACGGGCGACCCGGCCTGACATCGAGTCTTCTCAGCCGGTATGACGGTTCGATTCGAAGTCGTGCAGGACGAGGAGGGCCCGCACGATCCGCTGGCGTTGGCGGAGCCGGGATTGATCGATGAGCTGGGCGCGTAGCGCCTTCAGTTCGGCCCGCAGCGTCTTCAGTTCGGCTCTGTCTTCTTCTGCCTGGGTCTCAGCGCGGGTCGCGCGGGCCGAGGCCTCCTGAGCGTGGGTGGTGACTGCGGAGATCTGGTCCTGGTAGGCGGTGGTGAGCGCGGCCACCTGCCGCTCGGCGTCCGCGCGTATCCGCTGGGCGGCCTGTTCGGCCTGCTGGGCGCGGCCTGCAACGGCGGGCGGATTCTCGGCTACCAGCAGTCTCGGGTGACCACCGTCAGGCGTGGCGTCCCCGTCCGCCCCGCCACCGGTTCGCCCTGCACCCGGATGGTGTTGATCCCCGGCTGAAGGGTGAACCAGCGCGGCGGGCGCACCAGCAGCCCGCGGCCGGGCCCGCTTAGCGGCTCGGATGCTGCGTTCGGCCTGCCCGGCCGCGCGGTCCCGGTCGGCCTCGGCCGCCTGCGCGCGCTGGTCGGCGGTGCGGGCCTGCTCGCGGGTCAGCGCCAGCTCGCCGTCCCGGATGGCCAGCATGTTCTGCAGGTCGGCGATCCGCCGGTCCTGCACCGAGACCACGATCATCGATGACTACGCCACCACCACCGGCGCCACCCGCACCCACGCGCAGGGCGTCAATCACGCGCAGCCGGGTGACCCGGGCAAGGGCGCCAAGGCGATCGTCGACGTCACCGAGGCCACCGAGCCATCGCTGCGCCTGATCCTCGGCTCCGACGCCTACGGCTTCACTCAAGCGAAGCTCGACACCCAGATCGCCGAGCTGCACGCCTGGCGCAAGGTCTCCGAATCCACCGACCACGACGACCAGGTCCAGGCCGACCAGAACTGAGCTCGGCGGTGATCACCGCATCGCCAGGGTCCGCCGTCGGGACGGCGGACCCTACCGGCGTGCTTGTTCTCCTCTTCCAGCATGCGCCGTCAGACGATAGCGGGCCCCGCGCCGACTTGTTGACTGGGTCCGGAGGCTACATTCCGCGAGCACCCGGGCGCGGACCTCGTCCCAGGGCGGGGCGATCGGCACGGGACCCCGGTGCACGTCCCGGTGGACCGGGCCGAGGGCACCGGGACCGGGGTGTCGGCCGCCGAGCGCGCCGCGACGGTCCGCCGGCTGGCCGACCTGGCCGCGCGCCCGGAGGACTTCCTGGGCCCGGGCCGTGCTGGTGGACGCTCTGGTCACTGACGCCACCCGCGCCGTGCTGGCCGGGCGCGCGGTGACTACGGCCAACGCCACGGCGACGACGAACACGCCTCCACGGCCCGCGACGCCGGCCATCATGCTCGTGATCCTTCGCCCGTTCGATCTCGGCGACGCCGCCCCCCAGGAGGACGGCGGCAGCACGGAGCGACCTATCGGGCGGTAACAGCACAGAATCGATTACCGACAGCGCCCTGAACTACGAAGACGTGGCGCAGCCTTCGGTGATGCATATCGGCGAAGCCGTCTATCCGTCATTGGCCGATTCTTGAGCCGGTTCTGCATCCTGCAGCCTCGCGAGGGGCTCACCAAGGGGGCGTGGGGCCCTGCCGAGGCCGTGACGATCGCCGGGTGGTGGCCGGCGATGAGATCGATCACCAGGATCAGGCTCCGTTGCGGGTCAGGGCCTTGCTCTGCCTGGAGTTGAAAGAGGGAGGACCTCGGCCTTGGCAGTCGCGGCCTGTGCCGGCTGTCGCGCCGCCCGTGGTGCGCGGCGGCGGTCCAGGAAGCCGGACACGAGCGCCAGTCCCAGCCCGCCGCTCGTCATCAGGGCGCCGATCCAGTTGGGCGCGGTGTAGCCGAGTCCGGCGTCGATGGCCAGCCCGCCCAGCCAGGCGGCGATGGCGTTGCCCAGGTTGAAGGCGGCGATGTTTGCGGTGGAGGCCAGAGTAGGCGCGGCTTTGGCGGTGTCGAGCACCCGGGTCTGCAGGGGGGCCACGGTGGCGAAGCCGAAGCCGCCGAGCAGGACGATGGTGACCGCGGCCGGTATCCGGCCGTGGGCGGTGAAGGTGAAGGCGAACAGCAGGAGCGCCAGGCCGGACAGGATGACGTAGGTGCTGGGCAGCAGCGCCCGGTCGGCTGCTCGCCCACCCAGGTGATTGCCCACGCACAGGCCGATGCCGAACAGCACGAGCAGCCAGGTGACCGCGCTGGCTGGGTAGCCGGCGACCTGCGTCACGATCGGGGCGATGTAGGTGAAGGACGCGAACAGCCCGCCCCAGCCGAGCATGGTGGTGCCTACGGCCAGCCAGACCCGTACGCTGGTGAACGCGGTCAGCTCCTGGCGCAGGCTGGAGCCGGTCGCAGGTTGCGCGGGGACCAGGGCCACTACGCCGATCAGTGCGACCACGCCGATGGCCACCACGGCCCAGAATGTGGCCCGCCAGCCGAATGCCTGACCGAGCGCCGTGCCGCCGGGCACGCCCATGACGTTGGCGAGCGTCATGCCGGTGAACATCAGCGCGATGGCCGCTGCCTTCCGATGAGCGGGCACGAGACCCGCGGCGACGACGGAGCCGATGCCGAAGAACGCGCCATGGGTGAAGGACGCCACCACGCGTCCCGCCATCAGCGCGGCGTAGGTGGGGGCGAGCGCGCACAGCACATTGCCCGCCAGGAAGATGACCATGAGCAGCACCAGCATGGCCTTGCGCGGCAATCGCGTCCCGATCACGGTCAGCAGCGGGGCACCGACGACGACGCCCAGCGCGTAGCCGGTGACCAGAATCCCCGCAGTGGGCACGGAGACACCCAGGTCTCCGGCGACCTCGGGCAGGACGCCGGCGATCACGAACTCGGTGGTGCCGATGGCGAAGGCCCCGATGGCCAGCGCCAGCAATGCGATAGGCACGGTTTTCCTTTCGATGGGGGCTGCCGGTCGCCCCGATGGGGGTGACCGGCAGGACAGAGGCGGTCAGGGCTGGACGAGGCCGCTGCCGGCACCGGGTGCGGGGGGTGTGTCCCAGCAGCACCTTCACCAAGGAGTGCGGGCGGTCACCAGCCTGCGCAGCGTCATCGGCTCGGCCAGGACCAGTTCCAGAACCTGCGTGGCATGGCGGCTATGTGGAGTGGTGTAGTGCTCCGCCAGGGCTCGAGGGCCGGCCCATTCCTCGATCACCACCATGCTGGCGGGGCGGTTGGGATCGGTGTAGATGCGGTAGGCCAGGCAGCCGGGTTCGTCCAGGGACGGTTCGATCATCGCCTCCAGGGCGGTGCGGAGCCGATCTTCCTGTCCGGGCACGGCCAGGCACTCGGTGAGGACGATGAGGGACATCTTTCGCGGCCTCGTGCGTGATGACAGGCGGTCACGGCCGGGCAGGGCCGGTGCCGGCGCCCGAGGCGGTGATCGCGGCGGTGATCTCGTCGAGGTCGGACGGTGTCAGCTCCACCGATCCCGCCCCGATCCAGCCGTCGACCTGGGTGGTCTTGCGGGCGCCGACGATGGCGCCGGTGATGCCGGGCCAGGCCAGTGCCCAGGCGATGGCCACCTCGGCGACGGTGGCGCCGTGCCGCGCCGCGATCGGGCGCAGCGCGTCGGCGAGGCGGAGGTTGGCGGCCAGGCCGGTGGTGAAGTCGTGGTGGGCCGTCCGCCAGTCGTCCGCGGGCAGGCCGGCCACGCGTTCCGCCGAGAAGGCGCCGGTGAGAAGCCCCGACTGGAGCGGGGAGTAGACGATCACCCCGGTGTCGTGGGCGTGCGCCCAGGCGATCTCGGCGGCGGCGGAGCGGTTGATCGCGGAGAACGGCGGCTGGATCGCGTCGACGTGGGCGACGCGCTCGGCGGCCTCCAACAGCTCGGCCGAGTGGTTGGACAGGCCGATGGCGCGGACCTTGCCCTCGGCCTTCAAATCGGCCATGACCTGCCAGTATTCCTCCAGCGGGGTGGCGTTGGGGGAGACGGCGCCGAAGCCGCCACCGGCGTACTCCAGCGACTCGCCGGTGTCGGGATAGTGCACCTGGTACAGGTCGATGCGTTCGACGTTCAGCCGCCGCAGGGAGTCCTCGATCTCGCGGCGCACGCTGGCGGGCTTCAT
>NZ_JAHDTF010000061.1 GCF_018531465.1 Sphaerisporangium fuscum | reverse complement strand
CCGATGTCGCTGAAGCGGGGCATCGAGGCGGCGGTGGAGCGCGTGAGCGAGGAGCTCTCCAAGATCGCCAAGGATGTGGAGACGAAGGAGCAGATCGCTTCGACCGCCTCCATTTCCGCCGGTGACACCCAGATCGGCGAGATGATCGCCGAGGCCATGGACAAGGTGGGCAAGGAAGGCGTCATCACGGTCGAGGAGAGCAACGCCTTCGGGCTGGAGCTCGAGCTCACCGAGGGCATGCGCTTCGACAAGGGCTACATCTCCGGTTACTTCGTGACCGACCCGGAGCGCATGGAGGCCGTGCTCGACGACCCCTACCTCCTGGTCGTCAACTCCAAGATCTCCGCCAACAAGGACCTGCTGCCGCTGCTCGACAAGGTCGTGCAGGCCGGCAAGCCCCTGGTGATCATCGCTGAGGACGTCGAGGGCGAGGCCCTGGCCACCCTGGTCGTCAACAAGATCCGCGGCCTGTTCAAGTCCGTGGCCGTCAAGGCCCCCGGCTTCGGCGACCGCCGCAAGGCCATGCTGACCGACATCGCCGTCCTCACCGGCGGCCAGGTCATCAGCGAGGACGTCGGCCTCAAGCTCGAGACCGCCACCCTCGACCTGCTCGGCCGCGCCCGCCAGGTCATCGTCACCAAGGACGAGACCACCATCGTGGACGGCGCCGGTGACCCCGAGCAGATCGCGGGTCGGGTCAACCAGATCCGCGTCGAGATCGAGAACACCGACTCCGACTACGACCGCGAGAAGCTGCAGGAGCGCCTGGCGAAGCTGGCCGGCGGCGTGGCCGTCATCAAGGCCGGCGCGGCCACCGAGGTCGAGCTCAAGGAGCGCAAGCACCGCATCGAGGACGCCGTCCGCAACGCCAAGGCGGCCGTCGAGGAGGGCATCGTCCCCGGCGGTGGCGTGGCCCTGATCCAGGCCGGCGCCAAGGCGTTCGACAAGCTCGAGCTCCACAACGACGAGGCCACCGGCGCGTCGATCGTCCGCAAGGCGCTGGAGGAGCCGCTGAAGCAGATCGCCGTCAACGCCGGCCTCGAGGGCGGCGTCGTGGTCGAGCGGGTCCGCAACCTCGAGGTGGGTGTCGGCCTCAACGCCGCCACCGGCGAGTACGTCAACATGCTCGAGGCGGGCATCATCGACCCCGCCAAGGTGACGCGCTCGGCGCTGCAGAACGCCGCCTCCATCGCGGCCCTGTTCCTCACCACCGAGGCCGTCATCGCCGAGAAGCCCGAGAAGACCCCTGCCGCTCCCGCCATGCCCGGCGGCGGCGACATGGACTTCTGAGCCTCCGGCTCCAGCACCGAAAGGGCCATCCCCGCACCGCCGGGGGTGGCCCTTTCGGCGTTCCCGGAACCGGTGACCCATGTCACGTGAACGAAGCGCCGGTCCCGCGCATCGAACAAGTCGTGACGTCGGAAGGGCTGCGGCCGGAGGATCCCACGCGGCTCGGCGAGTACTGGCTGGCGGGACGGCTCGGCGCCGGCGGCCAGGGGGTCGTCTACGAGGCCTACGACCCGTCCGGCCGCCGGGTCGCGATCAAGGTGCTGCACGGCGACGCCGCGCGCGATCCCGAACTGCGCGACCGGTTCGGCCGGGAGGTGGCCTCGGCCCGCCGGGTGGCGTCGTTCTGCATCGCCCAGGTGATCGACGCGGCGCTCGACGCGCCACAGCCGTACATCGTCAGCGAGTACATCCAGGGGCCGAGCCTGCGCCGGGCGGTCGCCGAAGGGCGTACGTTCGCCGGGGACGACCTGCACCGCCTGGCCACCGCCGTCGCCACCGCGATCGCGGCGATCCACGACGCCGGCGTCGTCCACCGTGACCTCAAACCCGACAACGTCCTGCTCGGGCCGGACGGCCCCCGGGTCATCGACTTCGGGATCGCCCGCACGCTGGAGATGTCGCTCACCGCGACCGGCCTGGTCACCGGGACACCCATTTACATGGCACCGGAGGTGTTCACCGGGGAGCGGGCGGGACCGCCCGCCGACGTGTTCGCCTGGGGCGGCATCATGCTGTTCGCCGCCACCGGGGCCGACCCGTTCAAGGCCGAGAGCCTCGGCGGCGTCATGCACCGTGTGCTCTCCGAGGAGCCCGCTCTCGATGTGCTGCCGCGCTCGGTCCGGCCGCTGGTCTCGGCCGCCCTGTCGAAGGACCCGCTCGCCCGCCCCACCGCCCGCGACCTGCTCTACGGGCTGATCTCCGGCGTCGCGCCCGGCACCGACCTGCTGGCGGCCGGCACCGCCGAGGGCGGGCTGCTCAGCCCGCGCTCGGGGCGCGACCCGGGGCTCGGGATGGTCGCGGAGGAGGCTCACAGCCTGCTGGACGCGGCGCAGCGCGAGTTCGTGCCCGAGGTGTTCCTCCGGCTGGTCACCGTGGGTGACGACGGGGAGATCCGGGCCCGCCGGATGCCTCGCGCCGAACTGCTGGAGGGAAGGCCGGAGCAGGAGGCCGAGGCGGTCACGCGCGTCCTGCAGGTGTTCGCGTACCTGCTGACCGGGCGCGGCGACGAGATCGGGCTCGCCCGTCCCGCGCTGATCCAGGCCTGGCCCAGGCTGCGCGCGTGGGTGCAGGCCGAGCGGGAGGGGCTCGCCGTGCTCCGCGACATCACGGCGGCGGCGCGGCGCTGGAATCGCGGCGGTGACGGCGACCTGTTCCAGGGGGACCGGCTGGACGCCGCGCTGAGGTGGGCGGCGACCGCGCGGCGGCACCTGAGGCTGACCCGTCTGGAACGCGACTTCCTCGACGCGGGCTCCGCGCTGGCCCGCCGCCGGGCCGGCCGCCGCCGCGTCCTCGCCGTCACCCTGGCGGTGCTACTGGTGCTCTCCGTCGGGTTCGGCGCCGCGACGGTGTGGCAGAGCATCAACGTGGGCGAGCAGCGCGACCTCGCCGAGTCGCGCAGCATCGCCTCCACCGCCGACGGGCTCCGGGACACCGACCCGGTCAAGGCGATGCTGCTCAGCGCCGCCGCCTGGCGCCTCGGCCCGACGGTCGAGGCGCGCGCGGCCCTGCTGTCGTCCTTCGCCCAGCGGGAAAGGGCCGTGCTGACGCTCGGGGGCGCCGCGTCCGCGCTGAGCCGGGATGGGCGCACCGCCGCCTCGGCCGACGGCGAGGACGACCGGGTGACCATCTGGGACACGAGGTCGGGGAAACGGACGGGCGGCTGGGCCGGGCTCGGCATCCGCGGGCAGCGCCTGCATTCGATCGCGCTCAGCCACGACGGGGGGCTGCTCGCGGTCGCCGCGGGATCGTGGGTGCGGGTGTGGGACGTGCGGACCGGGAAGGCCACCGGCCGGAAGCTGGCGCTGGGCTCGAACCTGTTCGAGGGGCACTATCCGATCCAGATCGCGTTCGGCGCCGCGCCACGGGTGCTCATCGTCGGTTTCGCCGAGGCGGTGCGGCTGTGGAACATCGACACGGGCGTCGCCGGCCACAAGCAGCTGGGGTATCTCGCGGACGTCGACCCGTCGGGGCGGGTGGCGGCGATCGATGGCGTCGGTGAGCGTCCCCGCCTGTTCGACCAACCCGGTACGACGCCCCGGGCCACGCCCAAGGGCATCTGCGGAGGGCCCGTGCCCACGTGGATGGACGACGGCGCGGGCCCGCAGGCGCTCGCGTTCGGGCCCGGCGGGCGGACGCTGGCCTGCTTCGCCGACCAGGGGCTCACCCTGACCGACCTGACCAAAGGCGTCACCGGCGTCCCCTTCGGAACCGCGGCCAGCGGAGCGCCCGAAGTGATCTTCAGTGCGGACGGCCGCTTCCTCGCCGCTCGCGGCGCGGACTCCATCATGCTGTGGCGGGTGTCCGACCAGACCCTGCTGCTCACCCTCCCCACGGCCGCCGAGGCCACGCAGGTGCGCTTCGACGCCGACGGCCGGTCCCTGCGTTACATCCTGGACGACACGGTGCACACCGTGGAGATCGGCGATCTGGTGGGGAAGGTCGCGGGCCTCCCCGGCGACTACGCGGGTGTGGTGACGCCCGACGGGAAGCTGGTCGCGGACGACGCGCGTCTGCCGGGCACGCTCACCTTCCGGGACGTCGGCACCGGCAGGGCCTCCGGGTCACCGGTCCGATTCAAGCAGACGCTGGAGGACATCTCCTTCAGCCGCGATCAGCGGGTCGTGGCGGTCGTCGACGACTCCGGCCGCCGCATGTGGGCCCTGGACCGGGTGAACGGCCGCAGGCTCGCGACGACCTCGGTCCCGCAGCGGGACGGCTGGTCCGTCCACGGGACGGCGGTGACCGCGGATGGGTCCCGTGCCGTCGCCGTCGTCGCCACGCCCACCGCGGCCGAGGTGCGGCTGGGTGATCTGAAGGCGGGCGGCTGGCGGGTCGTCGCCCGGCTCGACGACACGGACGCGAGTACGGCGGCCTTCGCTCCCGATGGGCGCACCCTGGCCGTGCTCGGCGCCCGCGCCGGGTACCTCGTCGACGTCGACTCCGGGAAGGTGCGGACCTTCGCCGCGAGCGGCCAGCAGTTGATGACCGTCGCGTTCCATCCGGCCAAGCCCCTGCTGGTCACCGGTGACTTCTCCGGGCGGTTGATGCTCTGGGACACCCGGACGGGGGCGAGGCTCGGCCCGGCGCTGCACGCGGACGTCCGCCCGGTCGAGAGGCTGGCGTTCTCCGCGGACGGTGCGACGCTGGCGGCCGCGGGCGACAGGAGCGTCCAGCTGTGGGACTTGGCGACGGCCAAGGCGCTCGGCGAGCCGGTCGTCTCGTCCGGCGCGAATGTGCGGTCCGTCGCGTTCGGCCCCGGCGGTTCGTACCTGGCGGTGCTGGACGAACAGGGCGGGGTCCGGCTCACGCCGCTGGCGCCGGACGCCTTGGTGAAGGCGGTGTGCGGGCGGGCCGGCCGCACGCTAACGGTGCGAGAGTGGCAGGAATACCTGCCACGGGTGGCCTACATCGACGTGTGCGCCGGGACGTCGTGAGCTTCACGGCGACAGGGTGGTGGCCGCGCGTTCGACCGCGTCCAGGGCGCGGTCGAACAGGGCCGCGTGGTCCGCGGCGACCTGGTCCAGGCGCTCGCCCGCCGAGACCTTGCGCACGTTGATCGCGTAACTCGTGCGGAACGCGGCGACCGTGAACGCGGCCGTCATGCGGTACAGCGGGTCGTCGGGGTCGGCGCCGTCCGCCTCCGCCAGGAGCGCGGCGAGGAGGCCCTCCATCTCCTCCGCCCATTCCCGTAGCCGCGCCTGCAGGGCCGGTGAGTCGAGCACCACCTGCCAGAAGTACTGGTACCCCTCTCCGATGCCGGCCAGGGGGTGGCCTCGCCGCAGCAGGTCATGGAACAGGTGACGCAGCGCGGTCAGCGGTGTCACGCCCTGCGCCCGCCCGTGGATCGCGTCGGTCACCAGTTCCTCGGCCTCCGGGAACCTGTCGAAGAACAGGTCCTCCTTGCGGGGGAAGTAGTTGAAGACCGTCTTGGTGGAGACGTTCGCGGCCTCCGCGATCTCCGCGACCGTGACCTTGTCGAACCCCCTGTGCATGAAGAGGCCCGATGCCACGTCGGAGATCATCTGCCGGGTCTGCCGCTTCTTCCGTTCCCGAAGGCCGAGCTCGTCGTTCATAAGGAACACTATACTCACTAGAAAAGTACTGCTAATGTAAATTTCTAGTTGGTGTACGTAGTTCGAAGGGGGAGAGGCATGTCGTACGACGCGGACGTCGTGGTGGCCGGGGGAGGCCCGGTGGGGCTGATGCTGGCCTGCGAGCTGCGACTCGGGGGAGTCTCGGTCGTGGTGCTCGAACGGCTCACCGAAGTCAGCACCACCATCAAGGCCGGCGCGCTCAACGCGCCGAGCGTGGAGGCGCTGTACCGGCGCGGCCTGCTGCCGGCCCTGGCCGAGGCGCAGAAGCACAACATGGAGCAGTTGTCGGCCTTCATGCGGCAGCGCTCCACCGGCTCCTCGGAGCCGGCGGGCTCGGCGAGCGGGAGGCCGTCCTCCACGCCGGCCGAGCCCTCGGCCGCACCGCCGAAGCCCGCCGGACCGGGTACGGCTCCGCGCACGCCGCCGAAGTTCGCCGGGCACTTCGCCGGGATCATGCTGGACGGCAAATGGTTTGACGGCGACGACCCCGGATTCGGCGGGCTCGGGCCCGCCGGTGAGATCGGCTTCGTGAACCAGCAGCAGCTGGAGATGATCCTCGGTGAGCGCGCCGCCGAGCTCGGCGTCGACCTGCGCCGGGGTGTCGAGCTGACCGGCTTCGACGCCGACGCCGACGGGGTGACGGTCGCGACGACCGGCCCGTCCATCCGCGCCCGGTGGCTGGTCGGCTGCGACGGAGGCAGGAGCACGGTCCGCAAGCTCGCAGGCTTCGACTTCCCCGGCACCGACCCGGAGATCACCGCCTATCAGGCGCTGGCCGAGATGGACGGGACGCAGGACCTGGGGGCCGGCTGGAACAGCACTCCCACCGGGATCTACGCCCACGGCCCGGTGCCCGGCCGCATCCTCACCGTCCAGTTCACCGGCCCCCGCGCCGACCGCGACGCACCGGTCACCGAAGAGGAGCTGGAGGAGTCCATCCGCCACGTCACCGGAGCCGACATCCGGGTCAAGGAGATCAGGAGCGCGACCCGCTTCACCGACAATGCGCGCCAGGCCTCGACGTACCGGCTCGGCCGCGTGCTCCTCGCCGGCGACGCGGCGCACGTCCACTCGCCGTTCGGCGGCCAGGGGCTGAACCTCGGGCTCGGGGACGCGGTGAACCTCGGCTGGAAGCTCGCCGCGACCATCCGGGGATGGGCGCCGGAAGGGCTGCTCGACAGCTACACCAGCGAGCGGCATCCCATCGGCGCCTGGGTGCTCGACTGGACGCGCGCCCAGGTGGCGCTCATGCGGCCGGAGGTCAAGGCCAGGGCGCTGCGGGAGGTCGTGCGCGAACTCACCCAGACGGTCACCGGCACCACGTTCCTGGTGAAGAAGATCTCGGGCGTCTGGCAGCGGTACGACATCCCGGGCGACCACCCGCTGGTCGGCGCGAGCGCGCCGGACCTGGAGTTCGGCGACGGTTCCCGGCTGGCCGACCACCTGCGGGACGGCAAGGGCCTGCTCGTGGACCCGTCCGGCACGCTGGCGGCCGCGGTGGACGGATACGGTGACCGCCTGAACGTGATCCCGGCGAACTGCCCGGAACGTCCTGACCTGCTGGGGCTCTTCGTCCGGCCCGACGGTTTCGTCGCCTGGGCCGCCGAGGGGACGGACGCCGGCCCGGACCCGCTGCGAAAGGCCGTCGCGACCTGGCTCGGTGCCCCTGGCCTGCATTCCTAGAGAATGTCAACCGCCTCAGAGAGGTGATAAGGCGCTCCCAAGTGGCCACCAAGGGTCCGGACGCAGCATTGATTCATCGAAATACGGCGACCGACCGGAAACAGTCACGATCCACCGGAAACGGTCGGCGGTGACGGCTGGAAAACGGCCGATACTCGCCGGCCGGAAACGGTCGCCGTCGAATTCGGAACGTCCGGAACCTTGCTTGAGGAGAGCCTGATGAACATGCGTACCACCGTCCGTGCCCTGGCCGCGATCACCGCCCTCGCCGGAGGGCTGCTGACCACGGCCGGCACGGCTTCGGCCGCGACCACCTACGGGGCCGGCAACTACGTCTCGATCGCCCCCGGTGCCACCACGCAGCTTCGCGTCATGTGCCCCTCGTACGCCCCGACCATGATCCCCGGCAGTGTCTCCTTCACCACCAAGCCCGGCGCGACGGTCCTCGGGTACAGCGTCGACACCGACTCCGACCGGTGGAGCCGGGACATGCTGACCGCCACCGTCCAGAACACCTCCGCCGCCTGGAGCGGAGCCTGGGTCAACGTCACCTGCACCAACTGATCAGCCGCGCGGAAGGCCCTGGAGCCGGCGAGCCTGGGGCACGCCGGCCAAGGGGGCATCTGCCGCTTGCCGTCGGCACGGGTCCAGAACACCGTTTCGGCCCCCCAGACGGTGCCGTCGTGGCCCGGGCCACGAGCAGCGGCCGGCACGGTCCTGCGGCCCGCTGTGGGACGAGGTGGGGTGACGAAAGTCAGGGGCGGGGGCGGCCCATCGTCGGATGTGGCCGGGTACCTCCCGCTCCTACCGTCGATGACCATGCAACAGTGCAACCGCAGGGGCGCGGTGAAGAAGCTGGCCGCCGGGCTCGGACTGGCCGGCATGCTCCTCCTGACGCTCCTCCCCGCTCCCGCAGTAGCCGGCGCTCATCGTGGCGCGACCGTGGACGCCGCCGCCGTCGACCGCTACGTGAACGACTACCTCCGGCGGACCGATCTTCCCGGTGCCGTCGTCGCCGTCACCAAGGGCGACCAGGTCGTGAGCGCCAACGGCTACGGGCACGACGCCGAGGGCAGGCCCATGACGGCGCGGACGCGGGTGCCCGTGGCCTCGCTGTCGAAGTCGTTCACCGCGCTCGCCGTCATGCAACTGGTCGAGGCCGGCAAGGTGGACCTGGACACCCCGGTCCGGCGGTACCTCCCCGAGTTCACGATGGCCGACCCCCGGGCCGCCAGGATCACCGTGCGGGAGTTGCTGAACCAGACCTCCGGGATGGCCGACTCGGCCTTCCCCGACCTGACACTGTCCCAGCCGGACACGCTCGCCGGCGCCGTGGCGAGGATGCGGGACGCGAAGCTCGCCTACGAGCCCGGCACGACCATGAGGTACCACAACCCCAACTTCTTCGTCGCCGCCCGCCTGGTCGAGGTCGTCTCCGGGACGCCCTTCGCCCGGTACATGGCCGAGAAGGTGTTCACGCCGCTCGGCATGGAGAGCACCACCACGGTCGACACCACGCAGGACATGCCGGACCAGGCCAAGGGGTACATCCGCGCCTACGGCCAGGTGATCCCGCGCTCCCAGCCCCGCTGGTTCACCAACGGCAGCCATGGGGTCGTCACCACCGCCGCCGACCTGGCCCGCTGGCTGGTCATGCAGAACAACGGCGGGCGGACCGCCGCCGACCGGCAGATCATCTCCAGCCGGAGCATCGAGACCATGCGGACCCCTCCCAAGGGGGGCAACTACGCCATGGGCTGGTCGACCTACAAACCCGAGAACGAGCCCGTCCGGATCCAGCACACCGGCGAGCTGCTGACCCACAACTCCATGCAGGTCCTGCTCCCGGACAGCGGCTACGGCATCGCCGTCGTCGCCAACACCGCCATGATCTCCGGTGACGACAGCAACCACCTCGCCGAGGGGCTGGTGGAGCTGGCCGAGGGCCGGACCCCGGAGGCGACCACACCGTTCACGACGACGGCCGACCCGGTGCTGGCCGTCCTCACCCTGCTCGCCCTGGCGCTCGGCGTGCTCGGCGTCCTGCGTTCGAGGAAGTGGGCCGTGCGCAGGGCCGGCCGGCCGCTGTGGCGGGCGGTGCTGCGGCTGCTGCCGCAGGCCGTCCTCGTCGCGGCCTTCGTCATGCTCCCCGACCTGCTCGGCTTCCTGATGAACGGCCGCAAGGGCACGCTGGACCAGGTCACCTACGCCTGGCTCGCCCTCTACGTCTGGTTCGCCGCGATGGCCCTCGCGGGCCTGGCCGTGATCGCGACCCGCGGCTTCCACCTCCTCCGGCTCCGCGCGAACCGCTGAAGCCTGGCAGCGCGGGAGGCCCTGCGGGCGAATGTTCACCCGCAGGGCCTTCCGCATGTCAGTGGGTCAGAGGGCTACGCGGCCGGAACGGATGAGCGCCCGGTACCCCTCGATGAGCTGCTCAGGTGTGACCACGGGAGGGGTGACGCACCCAGGTTCAGATCGCCGAGGCCGATGTCGTTGACGCCGATGAGAGTGATCACCGTGCGCACCCCGGGCTGGTCCAGCACGTCGCGGGCGAAACGGCCCACGCCCTTGTCACCGGCGAAGCAAGGGTGGTCGGTGAGCAGCATGTTGCCGTTGATCCCGGCGTTGAGCACGCCCCCTCGGCCTGCCGGCCGCCGCCAGCCGCTCGGCGAGCTCGTCGGGGTAACGGTTGTCGGCGCCAGGTGTCGAGCCGGCTCCGTCGGTGATCGAATCGCCGAAGGCCACCACCGCGCCTCTGGCCCTGCCGGGCCCTCCGGCGACGTCCACGCCGGCCAGGTAGTACCACGAGTGGCTGGTCTCCCCGGCGAAGGCCCGGGTGCTGTGTCAGCCCCGGCCGAGGACGCAGAACTCGTTGCCCTCCGGATCGGCCAGAACCGTCCACGGCACGTCGCCCTGGCCGAGGTCGACGTCGGTGGCGCCGAGGGTGCGCAGACGAACCACCTCCGCTTCCTTGTCTTCAATGGGGTACGGCACCAGGTCGAGATGGACGCGGGTCCACACGGTCTTCACGCCGGGCGTCGTGCGGCGGAACTCCAGATACGGGCCGACGCCTTCGGCGGAGCGCAGCCGTGCGTGATCGTCGGTCGCCTCGTGCAGGGTCCAGCTCATCACCTGGTCCCAGAACCCGGCCATGGCCCTAGGGTCGGCGCAGTCGACCACCACCACGGCGATCGGCCCGGTGTCCAGGTAGACCTCCTGGGGCTCCAGCACGCGGAACACGTTGCCCTCCGGATCGGCCAGAACCGTCCCCGGGAGGCCACCCAGGTCTGCGTCGGCGGGCGTCGCGCCGAGCTCCTTCAGGCGCGCGACCATCTCCGCCTGATGGGCCGCGGAGGTGGTGGCCAGTTCGAGGTGCGCGCGGTACTTCACCGTTTCGGGGTCCGGGACGGCGATGACATCGATGCCGACCTCGGCGGGGTCCTGCCAGGTGAAGTCCACGGGTTGAACGCTGGTCGCACCGACCTCCCCGCTGGAAGCACGCCAGCCGAGCGCCTCCGCCCAGAACCGGCCGAGGGCTGCATCATTTCGAGCCTTGAAGTTCACCTGAACAAGCCGCAGCGCCATGCCGCCGATCATAGGTCCGGATGGATGAGGGAACCGCGCCCGCATGCGCCCGCCGAAGGCGGGTCGGCGGGGAGGAGGAAACCAGCTCGTTGACCCTCGGCAGGGCCCCTCAGACCTTCAGTGGCGCGTTGATCACCTTCTGCTCCTGAGAGATCATGGCCCTGCACGCCGTCTGCAGCGACCGTGCGTCCTCCGTCACCTTCCCGGCGGCGTCGGCGATACGGTCGAAAAAGTCCTTCATCGAATGCCACTTCTCCACCTGGAACCCGCAGAAGCTGGCCGCCACCCCTCCGGACAGGAGCACCCGGGTCAGCGAGGTCCAGTTCAGCGCCAGCAGGGCGACGGCCGTGCTGATATGGACGTGGGTCTGGTTGGAGAGGTATTCGTCCAACGCCTTGGCGACGTCACCGCACAGAGTGCTCATGTCCCGGCTCAGGGCCGAGAAGCGGGAGATCGCCGGGACGAAGGCCGAATGGACGTACTTGACGAAAGCGTCGGAGGAGTCGCCGATCCAGTCGGCCATGTACCGGTTGAGCGCGTCGTCGATCGCCTCGGTGATCCCGCCGCCGGATCCCGTCGCCTCTGCGATGTTGTGCCATCTCTGCTGTTCCGCCACGAACGGCTGCGGGTCGCGCTCGTTCGGCACCACCAGTCCGATGTCGAAGCTCGCGATCGCCAGGTCGGCGCCGAATCCGACCAAGGTCCGGGCGAGGAGGCCACGCGACGATCGCAGGGCCCAGAGCGCGGGTGAGTTGCGCATGTAGTCCTGGGGGGTGGAGATGACCCCCATCTTCCGCATGGTGTCGACCACGGGCTTGGCGGAGGTCCACGACTGTCTCAGCGATCGAAAGGTGCGCGGCAGGTTCACCAAGGTGTTCACGGCGGCCGCGTCCGTCGCGTAGTACTGCCATCCTTCGTGGTGGCCGACAGGCTTCGCCTGCTCGATGTCCTTGATCAGCCGCAGGGCGGGAGAGTCGTAGAGTGCCTTGGCGACGTCGTACGCGGCGATGCCGGCCACCTTGTCCGCCGCGCCGTAGTTGCCGATCACGGTGATCAGTCGTTCGACGATGTCATGGGCGACCCCGCCGACGCCGTTGACGGTGGTCGTGCCGCCCACGGCCTCGCTCATGCTCTGGCGCCCCGCGTCGTAGGCGTGATGGGCCTGTTGCCCGAATTTCGGCCAGGCGCCGGACGGGATGTCGGTGTAGTCGGCGATGCCGGAGCTGATGTGGTCGAAGAGGTAGGCGATCTCTTTGACGCCGTAGGCCAGGTCGGCAAGGGCTGCCACCTGGACGTCGTATCCGCCGTGTCCCGCCATCGATCTCGACCTCGCTCCCGTCTCCGCCTCGGCGCGCATCCCCAGCCGGTCCCACGTCTTCGCGGCACCGATGGAGACACCGGCTGGAACTTGGAGGGCAGTCTTCCCGATCTTGAGGGAAACGTCCAGATGCGTCCGGTCGATGCGGCGCGGTGGCGGGTCACGGTCCTGTCCCGTTTCCGCCATCTAGGATCGTGCCATGTCAGAACAGCTCGGCCTGCGTGAACGCAAGAAGCGGGAGACCCGGCAGCGGATCTCCGACATCGCCATGGGCCTGTTCATGACACGGGGCTTCGACAACGTCACCGTGGCGGAGGTCGCCCGGGTGGCCGACGTCTCGGTCAACACCGTCTTCAACTACTTCAAGACGAAGGAAGACCTGTTCCTCGACCGTCAGGAATGGTACGAGGACGAGCCGAGCCGCATCGTCCGCGAACGGCGGCCCGGCGAGTCGGTGATCGCGGCGCTGCGCCGCGACTTCCTGGACGCCATCGAGCAGCGTCACTGGCGCAGCGGGCTGCAGGAGGGCATGGAGGTCTTCATCAGGACGATCAACGAGAGTCCCGCTCTGACCGCCCGGATGCGCGAGCTGGCCGAGCGTCGCGAGGCCCGTTTCGCCGAGACCCTGGCCGACGAGACCGACGCGGACGACGACGACATCAGGCCCGCGCTGGTCGCGGCCCAGATCAGCGCCGTGACCCGGACCTTGGCGGCCATCGGCATGCGACGCAAGATGGCGGGCGAGACGTTCGAGCAGATCGCCTCCGACGTCCGCGCCCAGGCCGAGCTCGCCTTCGACCTGCTGGAGAAGGGCATCGGCGACTACGGCGTCCGCTGAGCTCGTCCAGCCCCGGATGTCCGTTCGCTCGTGATCCTCATCGCCGCGATCACCGCCATCACGGCCGGCCCCTCACGGCTTGCGGAACTGCTCGATCAGTGCCGCGTAGCCGCTGCCGCCGTGCCCGTCGGCCGCCGCCCGGTCGGCCAGCGCCTTGACGAACCTCGGCAGTTCGGCGTTGACACCGAGGGACTCGCTCTCGTGGATGACGTGCTCCATCGCGGCCAGATGGGTGTCGATGGTCGAGTCGAAGGCCGGGTACGTCCCGTCGTCGATCTGCCGCGCGTAGGCGGACACCCAGCCGTTCACGGTTTCGATCCCCTTGCCCGCGATCGGGGCGAAGACCGTGGCGTCCACGCCCGCCGCGCCGAGCAGGGCGGCACCCTGAAGGAAGTCGTTGAGGATGTTCCACATCAGGCTCAGGACGGCCACGTCGTACAGTGACGACAGGCCGTGGTCCTCACCGAGGTACGTCGTGCCCGCGCCGAGGCTCCGCAGAGCCGGCTCGTGCAGGTCGAAGGCCGCCTCGGCCCGCTGTGGAGGATGACGGCGTCGGCTCCGACGGCCTGAGGGGTGGCCAGGATCGCGCCGTCGAGGTAGGCCCCGCCCCGCCGCGCCACCCACTCGGCGGTCTCACGGGCCCCTTGGGAGGTGCCGGAGGTCAGGTTGACCAGGACCCGGCCGTCGAGCTCGTCGTTCAGCGGATCGAGGAGCTCGTGCACGGCCTCGTGGTCAGCTGCGTTACTACGAGGCCCAGGGCCTGCTCGAGCCCGGCCGCGGCGCCAACGGTTACCGCGAGTACGGTGACGACGCCGTCCTGACCGTGGCGCAGATCAGGAAGCTGCTCGAAGCCGGACTGTCGACCCAGCAGATCGCCTACCTGCTGCCCTGCGCCACCGGCGCCGCCCCCGACCTGGAGCCCTGCCCCGAGCTCCTGGACACCCTGCGGACCCGCCTGCACGGGCTGGACGAACACATCGGCACGCTCGTCCGCTCCCGCCAGGCCCTGCACGACTACATCGACGCCACCGAACGGCGGGTGTCGACGTCGGCCGGGCTGCGCCGGTGTTGATTCACAGGGCGGCGCAGGCGCCGAGGTAGCCGGAGAGCATGGCGCGGGCGAGGCGGGCCACGTCGTCGTCGCTGGGGAGGAACCGGTCGCTGTGCAGGGAGAAGTCGGTCTGGGTCCTCACGAACAGCATGACCGACGGCATCCGCTCGGCGAAGAAGGAGAAGTCGTCCGCGCACCGACCGCAGGGTCTCGGAGACCTCCAGACCGTGGGCCCGCAGCAGGCCGGACACGCGGGCCACCAGGCGCGGGTCGTTCTCGAGCACCGGTTCGCCCTTCACCAGCGTCACCCGCGCCTCGCACCCGTGGGCCCGCGCCACCGACTCCGCCACCTCGGTGACCCTCTGGTGCAGCAGCTCCCGGGTCGCCGTCGAGAGCGCCCGTATGGTGCCGCGCGCCGTCGCGACGCCGGGGACGACGTTGGCGGCCTCCCCGGCGCGCAGCGAGGAGACGCCCACCACGGCCGGCGCCATGGGGTCGATCGACCGGCTGACGACGCTCTGCAACGCCACCACGGTGTGCGACAGGGCGAGGACGGGGTCGCGGGTGAGGTGTGGATAGGCGGCGTGCCCCGATTCGCCGTGCACGGTGATCTCGAATTCGTCCGCCGAGGCGTTCACCCCGCCCGGTACGCAGGCGACGACGCCGGGCGCGAGCACCGGCTGCACGTGTGCGCCGATCATCGCCTCGCACCGTTCGGCCTCCAGCACGCCGCTCTCGACGATGTCCTGCGCTCCCGACGGATAGGTCTCCTCCCGCGGCTGCAGGACCAGCAGCAACGCCCTCGGCCCGCCCATCCGGTGAACGGCGCGGGCGGTCGCGACCAGCGCCGCCAGGTGCGCGTCGTGCCCGCAGGCGTGCATGACGCCGGGGGCGCGGGAACTCCACTCGACGCCGGTCGCCTCGGTCACGGCGAGCGCGTCGAGCTCCCCGCGCACCCCGACGGCCGGCCCCGGCCCGCCGACGCGGACGACCGCGCCCGTCTCGGCGACCTTGGTCAGCGGCAGCCCGGCGGGCAGCGCCGAGAGGACGGCGTCCCGTGTGGCGGACTCGTCGCCGGACAGGTCCGGCGAGGTGTGCAGCAGACGCCGTAACGCGAGCGCCGCGGGCAGCTCCTCCGCGAGCGCCGCCCACAGCTCGGCGTGCTCGGTCATGCGTGCCTCCGTCGGCGGGGCGGGCGGGCAAGCGCCGCCCGCGGCGAAGGCCGGCCGGTCACGCGGGCCCCCTGCCCGTGGATCGGGCGGACGTTCATGCCGGCTCCAGCCCGTACACGCGGGCCGCGTTCGTGCGGCCGATCATCTCCGCCACGCGCAGGGCGTCCGACGGGGTCCATTCGCCCTCGTCCACCCACGCCGACAGCGCCCGGGTCATGCCACGGCGCCACAGCACCGCGCCGAGGTAGTGCAGCTCCGGCGGCCCCCAGGCGTCCGAGGAGTAAAGGATCTTCGCGAAGGGCGCGAGCTCCAGGCTCTCGGCCACGATCGCGTCCGAGCGCGCCCCGGTGTAGTTGATCGCCAGCCCGACGTCGAAGTACACGTGCGGGAACACCTGGGCCAGATACCCGGCGTTGCGCTGGTAGGGGTAGCAGTGCAGCAGAAGGATGTCGGAACCGGTGTGCTCGACCGCCTTGAGCCAGCGGGTCAGCAGCAGCGGGTCGCAGCGGTGCAGTTCCACGTCGGGGTCGCCGTATCCGGTGTGGAGCTGCAGCGGCAGGCCGGTCTCGACCCCCGCCCAGAGCAGCATCCGCAGCAGCACCGGGTCGGCGACGCGAGCGGGCGCGCCCTGGCCGATCTCCCGCAGCCAGTCGCCCGCGGCCCGGCGCACTTCGGCGTCGGACGGCGGGGCCGGGTCGAAGTCGAAGCCGTGACGGTAGGCCACGATGCTCTTCAGCCCGACCGCGTCGCGTGTCCGTTCCTCCAGGACGCGGCGGAAGCCGTCCCGCAGGCCCTCCGCCGAGCCGGCGGTCGCCGCGACCTCCTCCAGCACCGCTTCCAACCGCACGACCTCGTCCACCCGGGCGCCGGAGGCGGACGCCATCTCGGCGAGGCCGAGGATCTGGTCGCCCTTGTAGCCCGTCTCCACCAGCCAGTGCGCGGTCCCGCTCGCGCGCAGGAACGTGCGGGCCAGCTCGACGGGCGGGACGGCCGAGCGCGCGGCCCAGTAGTCGTCCGCGCTCGCCGACGGCGCGAGGCCCAGCAGCGGCGCGCAGTGCCTCCGGACGGCGAAACCGATCTGGGAGTCCATCTGCGTCATCCACGGCGGGATCGGCCGGTCGGACTCGGTGATCAGCTCCTCGAACGCGCGCCGCTCCACCCGGTCGCGCAGCGCGCCGTGGACGTGGTGGTCGACCAGGGCGATCGCGTCGATCCCGGCTTCGAGGTCAGTAGACATCGGCGATCCTCCGGCACATCTCTTCCCGCTCAAGGCCTTCGACCAGCGCGAGCTCGGTCCGCTTGACGTCGACGTGCGTGCGCAGCAGGTCGCCGTCGAACCAGCCGCGCACGACGTCGTCCTTGTCCAGCTCGTCGAGCGCCTCCTCCAGCGATCCCGGCAGGGACGGGACGCCGGACAGCTCCGCCTCGGTGCACTCCTCCGGCCACACCTCGGGGACGGCGTACCCCGCGGTGAGGCCCCGCAGACCGGCCCGGACGAGCGCGCCGATCACCAGCCACGGGTTGGCGGTGGCGTCGGCGGCACGGAACTCCAGGTTGAACTGCCGCGCCGCGTCCTCGTTCGCGCCTGTCGGGCAGATGCGCAGCAGGGCCTCGCGGTTGCGCTCGGCGAGGAAGACCCCTCCGGCGCTCCACCGGTGCGGGGTGAGCCGCAGGAACGACACGGGGCTGGGGGCGGTGATCGCCGTGATCGCGCGGGCGTGGGTCAGGATGCCGGCGGCGAAGCGTCCGCCGAGCTCCGACAGCCGCCCCGGCCGTCCGGCGTCGAACAGCACGGGCTCGCCGGTCTCGGCGTCGCGCAGGGAGAGGTGGACGTGCACGCCGTTGCCGACGCCATCAGCGGTGACGCCCTGCGCTCCTGGACCTCGTCCCGCAGCGCCTGCTGGAACTGCTTGTAGCCGTCGAAGTCCAGATGCGCGACGAACCTCACCACCGTCAGCGCGCTCACCCCCGCCCGCTGGGCGAGCTCGTGCGTCGAGCCGAGCCCCGCCGACGGGTAGTGCGCCAGGAGCGCACGCGCCACCTTGCGCTCGCCCGCCGAGAGCTGCCCCATGCGGCTGCGGATCCGCTCAGCCACACTCGAACTCGCCCCCGCCCCGGTCACGGCAGTCATGTACGCGGCTCTCCTCACGTTCCGTTTCAGCTGCAAGGTACAGCTTCGCCGGGCTGCCCACCTCGACGAGCGCGGAGGTGGGCAGCGGTGGCCGTCGTCAGTTCAGTTGGGCGGGAAGCGGGAGGGTGTGCAGGACGGTCAGGGTGGTGACGGCCCGGGTGAGGACGACGTACAGCCTGGCCAGGCCGCGTTCCTCCGCGGTGACGATGTCGGCCGGCTCGGCGACGACGACGTGGTCGTACTCGAGGCCCTTGGCCAGCGTCGCGGGGATCAGCGAGATCCGCTGCTCGGGGGAGGAGTCGGGGCCGAGCACGTCGTGAGGCACTCCGGCCGCCGTCAGAGCCTCGGACAGGGCCGGCAGGGCGGCGTCCGCGGCGATCACGCCGATGGAGCCCTCGCGCTCCATCGCCTCCCGGACGGCCACCGTCACCGCCTCGGCCAGACCGGCGACCGGCCGTACCGACAGTGAACCGGCGCCGGGGCGCAGCGATCGGGGGGCGGCCAGGGTCGGGGCCACCGAGGGGAGCAGGCGGGCGGCGAAGTCCAGCACCTCTCGGGGCACGCGGAAGCCCAGGGTCAGCTCGGTCACCGCCCCCTGGCCGAAGCCCAGATGGCTGAGGACCTCTTCCCACGACCGGGCGGACCACGGCGTCGTCCCCTGGGCGAGGTCGCCGAGCACGGTGGCCGACCCCGTGCGGCAGCGTCTTCCGAGGGCGCGCAGCTGCATGGCGGACAGGTCCTGCGCCTCGTCGACGACCACGTGCCCCAGCGTGGGGGTGCGTTCGATGAGGTCGGCCAGCTCGTCGAGCAGGGCCGCGTCGGCGGCCGACCACTTGGCCGACTTCCACGAGCGCGGAGGCTTGGCCCAGAGCAGGGCCTTCTGCTCCTCGGGCGCGAGGTCGCCCTTGGCGGCCGATGCGAGGAACTCGGCATCCGACAGCAGCCGGAACAGCACCTGCTGCGGCGTCACCCGGGGCCACACCTGGTCGATGAGCTGCTTGACCGGCTTGGAGCGGGCGACGGCGTCCTGCACCCGGTCGTCGGGGGAGTCGCCGCGCTGTTCCATGCGGACGAGGACGGCGTGCGCCAGACGCTGGGCGAGGGCGGCGCGCCCCGGGCCGTACCGGGTGGTGCCCCGCAGGGAGGCGACGATCTCGCGGACCTCGTGGTCGGGGACCCGGAAGCGGTGCACGCCCCGGGTGTACAGCACTCCTTCTTCGGGCTTGCTGATGTGCCGCCACAGCGCCCGGTGGAGCACCTGCGCCATCCTGGCGTCGCCCTTGATCGCGGCGACCGACGGGTCCTCGGGGGCGGCGTGGTCGCCGAGCAGGCCCGCGACGGTGGTCTGGTCGACCTTCACCTCGCCGAGGGCGGGCAGGACCGAGGAGATGTAGGAGAGGAACGCCCGGTTGGGCCCGACGATCATGACGCCGGACCTCGACAGCTTCTCGCGGTGCGTGAACAGCAGGTACGCGGCGCGGTGCAGGCCGACGGCCGTCTTCCCGGTGCCGGGCGCCCCCTGGACGCACACGGTCTGGCCGAGGTCGGCGCGGACGATCTCGTCCTGGTCGGGCTGGATGGTGGCGACGATGTCGCGCATGGGGCCGGTGCGAGGCCGTTCGATCTCCTCGGTGAGGATCCGCGACTCTTGGAGGGTGGCGCCCTCCTCCAGCGGCTCGTCTTCGTACGCGGTCAGTTCGCCGCCCTGGAAGCCGAACCGGCGCCGCCGCCGGACGCCCATCGGGTCGGCGGGACGGGCCTGGTAGAACGCCCGTGACACGGGGGCGCGCCAGTCGATCACCAGGGGGCGGCTGTTGTCGTCGTGGACGTGGCGGCGGCCGACGTGGATGGTGACGGGGAGGTCGTCGCCGTCACCACGGTCGAGGCGGCCGAAGAACAGCGGGGTGTCGGGGTGGTCGGCGAGCGCGGCGACGCGCTGGTCGAGCAGGGCCTGGAGGACCTGCTGCGAGACCCAGTCGCCGGCGGCGTCGGCGGACAGCGACTGGGCGTGCTCGCGCATCGCCCGCAGGGCCGCCCGGGAGGCCGCGAGGTGCGCGCGCTCGGCACGCAGGACGTCGGCGGGGTCGGCCTCGCCGTCCGGGAGGGGGTCTTCGTTGGAGGAGGCAGGGGGTTCGTCGGATATGTCAGGGGCCAATTGATGTCCGGGCATGCCGAAGGACTCCTTGTGGTCGGAGGTGGTTGACAAAGGCAGCGAACCCACAAGCTTATATGCTTGCGACGGGTCAGCGGCCGCCGGACGGATGCGAGCACCTGGATCGAGGCACGATGTATTACATGTCGGGCGTTTGCCGCCTCTTGGGCGCTGGGTAGGCCGTGAAGATGACGAGGCGCGACCCGGTGACGGTCTCTCCGGTAATTCCCGCCGTGGCCAATATGCTGCTCGGCTGCCTGTGGACGTTCTCGGTCTTCGCCGGTTGGGGGTTCGAGGCATTCTGCGGGAGCGGAGAGTCGCCGGATAGGTGCATGGATCGTCTCGGCGTGGTGTCCACGCTCTCCGGCCTGTTCGCGATCCTCGCCGCCTGCTGCACGGCCGCCGCCCTCTTGCCACCCCTAATACGGAGATATCCGGAAAAATCCCTGCTGCTCATAGGTGGTGCGACCGCATCATGGCTAATCGCGCTGGGCGTGCTTTACGTCGGCGGGTTGGTCGGTCGGTGATCTGGCCGACACGTTGCGTTAACACATACCAAAATCCCGAAAAACCGGGACAAACCTTGTGATTTAGTTAGATCATAGGGTATGTCGCAGTTGGCGCTGTGGGGGCCAATGGGCGAGGGGGTGATGCGGTTGTACAGGGCCGACGGTATTTCCTGGACCTGAATACCCGTCCCAGGTCAAGGTATTGCCGGGACGGGTTTGGGGGACGACGGCGTGCCGCTCAGCGAAGTTATTCGCTGGCGAGCACGTCGTCCGCATCGATGATTTGGTAGGCGTAGCCCTGCTCGGCCAGAAAACGCTGCCGGTGCGCCGCGAAGTCCTGGTCGACGGTGTCCCTGCTCACCACGGAGTAGAACCTCGCGCCGCCGCCGTCCGCCTTCGGCCGCAGCACCCGGCCGAGACGCTGCGCCTCCTCCTGGCGCGAACCGAAGGTCCCCGACACCTGGATCGCCACCGACGCCTCCGGCAGGTCGATCGAGAAGTTCGCCACCTTGGAGACCACCAGCACCTTGATCTCCTTGTCGCGGAAGGCCTGGAACAGCCGCTCCCGCTCCTTCACCCGCGTCTCGCCCTTGATGACCGGCGCGCCCAGGTGCTCGGCGAGCTCGTCGAGCTGGTCGATGTACTGCCCGATGACCAGCACCTGCTCGTCCGCGTGCCGCCGCACCAGCGTCTCGGTGACCCTCGTCTTCGACGGGGTGGTCGCGCAGAAGCGGTAGCGCTCCTCGGACTCGGCCATGGCGTACGCCAGCCGCTCGTCGTCGGTCAGGGTGACCCGCACCTCGACGCAGTCGGCCGGCGCGATCCAGCCCTGGTTCTCCATCTCCTTCCACGGCGCGTCGTACCGCTTGGGCCCGATGAGCGAGAACACGTCGCCCTCGCGCCCGTCCTCGCGGACCAGCGTCGCGGTGAGACCGATACGCCGCCGCGCCTGCAGGTCGGCGGTCATGCGGAAGATCGGCGCGGGCAGCAGGTGGACCTCGTCGTACACCACCAGGCCCCAGTCGCGGGCGTCGAACAGCTCCAGATGGCGGTAGACCCCCTGCCGGCGGGTCGTCATCACCTGGTAGGTGGCGATGGTGACCGGGCGGATCTCCTTCTTGGTGCCGGTGTACTCGCCGATCTCGTCCTCGGTGAGCGAGGTGCGCTTGATCAGCTCCTGCTTCCACTGGTGGGCGGAGACCGTGTTGGTGACCAGGATCAGCGTCGTCGCCTGGGCGTGGGCCATGGCCGCCGCGCCGACGATCGTCTTGCCGGCGCCGCAGGGCAGGACGACGACACCCGACCCGCCGTGCCAGAACGCGTCGGCGGCCTCGCGCTGGTAGGGGCGCAGCGTCCAGCCGCCCTCGTCGAGGGTGATCGGATGGTGCTCGCCGTCGACGTACCCGGCGAGGTCCTCGGCGGGCCAGCCGAGCTTCAGCAGCGCCTGCTTGATGTTGCCCCGCTCGCTCGGGTGCACGGCGACGGTGTCGTCGCCGATGCGCTGGCCGAGCATCGGCTGGATCTTCTTCGCGCGCAGCACCTCTTCGAGCACGGCCTTGTCGGTGCTGGTCAGGGTGAGCCCGTGGTGCTCGCTCTTCTCCAGCCGCAGCCGGCCGTACCTCGACATCGTCTCGGCGATGTCGACGAGCAGGGCGTGCGGCACCGGGTAGCGGCTGAAGCTGATCAGCGCGTCGACGACCTGCTCGGCGTCGTGCCCGGCGGCGCGGGCGTTCCACAGCGCGAGCGGCGTCACCCGATAGGTGTGGACATGCTCGGGGGCCCGCTCCAGCTCGGCGAAGGGCGCGATCGCCTTGCGGCAGTCGTCGGCTCTCTCGTGGTCGACCTCGAGCAGCAGCGTCTTGTCCGACTGGACGATCAGCGGGCCATCAGACACGATTTCTTCTCTCCCGGATTCGCTTACGGCCACCGTGCCGGCGGGCCCGTCCGCTTATCCAACAAGAAGCCGGGCCGGTTCAGTCCCGCTTTCCCGCGGCTTGACTGTCGTGTCCTGCGGCCGCGCCGGCCTCACAGGTGGGTGATGATCATCACGACGACGAACAGTACGATCAGGACGACGTTGATGCCGATGCTGATCCACACCCACGGGAGCAGCTTCTTCGCCCGCTGCGGCTCGGTCTGCGCCTTACTGAGCGCGATGGCGGACAGGATCACGCCCGCGATGCCGCCCAGCGTGACGTAGCAGCTCAGCGACATGACGATGCTGATCACCAGCGCGATGATCGCGTGGGTGCGCGGCCCGTCGTCCACCGGTGGAGCCGGGTAGCCGTACGGGTTCGGCTGGTAGGGCCCGTACCCCGGCGGCTGGCCGTACCCCGGCTGTGCCCCGTACCCCGGCTGGCCGTAGGGCGGCTGGCCGGGGGCGCCGTAGGGCTGCTCGTACGACGGCTGGGAGGCGTACGGCCGGCCGTACTGGTCGTACTGGCCCTGCGCGGGCGCTCCGTACTGGTCGTACTGGCCCTGCGTGCCGTACTGCGGGTCGTAGGGCGCCTGACCCGGCGCCGTGTACGGCGGCCGGTCCTGCGGCGGGTAGCCGGGCGGGCCGTACTGAGGGTCGTACGACGTGGAGTGCCCGGGCGCGCCGTAGCCGCCGCCGTGGGGGTCGTGCCCGCCCTGGGAGGTGTACGGGCTCTGCCAGTCCTGGGGAGAACCGGACTCGGGGGTGCCGCTGCTCACTGTCGTCTCGCTTCTGTGGCCTGCAAAGCAGATCAACACTTACCACGAGAAGTGGGGCCTTCGTGGTGCTTAGCCGACCAGTCGGGATCTGAGGGCTTTTCTGTTGAGTTTCAACGCGCTGGTCATCGGGATGGTTTCCACGAACCGGATCTCGCGCGGGTACCTCACCCGGCCGAGCCGCTCCCTGGCCCACGCGACCATGCTCTCCTCGCTGATCATGCTGCCCGGACGTAGCTGGACGAAGGCCACGACCTCCTCGCCGAGCCTGGCGTCCGGACGGCCCACCACGCCGGAGGCCGCCACGTCCGGGTGCTTGTTCAGCGCGTCCTCCACGTCACGCGGGAAGACGTTGAAGCCGCCCCTGATGATGAGGTCCTTCTTGCGGTCGGCCACGTAGAGGTAGCCGTCGTCGTCCAGGTAGCCGATGTCGCCGGTGCGCAGCTCGCCGTCCACCAGCGCCTCCGCCGGCGACCGCCAGTACCCCGTCATGATCGACCCGCCGCGTACGCAGATCTCGCCGATGTCGCCGGTCTCTTCGACCGGGTCGCCGTCGGCGTCCCTGATGGTGATCGTGTAACCGGGCAGCGGCAGGCCGGCACTGCCGATCTTCCTGCGGCCCGGCGGGTTGAACGTCGTCACCGCGCTGGTCTCCGTCAGCCCGTACCCCTCCAGGACGCGCACCCCGGCCATCCGCCGTTCGAACTCCACGATCACCTCGCGGCCGAGCGGGGCCCCGCCGCAGGTGAGGTAGAGCAGGTCGGGCAGCGGCGTCGTCTCCAGCGGCTCGGCCAGCAGCTCCCGCAGCATGGTGGGCACCACGGCGCCGTACTGGGTGCGGTGCTCGGTGGCGAGCTGCAGGAACGCCTTCGGGGTGAACGACCGCATGAGCACCGTCCGCTGCGGCTCGGAGGCGTGCATGCGGGTGATCGCGATGATCAGGCCGTAGGAGTGGGAGAGCGGCACGGGCATGATCGCCCGGTTCACCCCCGGCTCGTAGGTCAGCTCGTGGGCGGCCCTGGAGACCTGCCACAGGCCGGAGTGCCGCAGCATGACCCCCTTGGCCCGCCCGGTCGTCCCGCCCGTGTACATCAGCGCCGCCAGGTCGTCCTCGTCGCGGTCCACCGGCCCGGACTCCTCCGCCTGCTCGAGCTCGGCGAAACCGACGACGGGCCCTGGAGAGGGTGCGTCGCCGACCACGACGACCCGCACGTCCGTGCCTTCCGTGGCCTCCAGCACGGCGCGCAGCAGCTCGGCCGAGGCGATCACCGCGCGCGGCTCGGAGTCGGCGACGATGTGCCGCAGCTCGTCAGGTGCGACGAGCGACATCACGGGCGTCACGACGGCTCCCGCGAGCCACACCGCCTGGTAGACGATCCGGACCTCCGGGCTGTTCACCATGATCACCACGACCCGGTCGTCCGGCCGGACGCCGAGCCCCCGCAGCCCGCCGGCGGCGCGCCTCGCCCGTACGGCGAGATCACCGCCGTGGTACCAGGCGCCCTCGTAGTACACCGCCTCGGCGTCGCCGAGCCTGCTCCACGACTCCTCCGCCAACCGGCCGAGCGTCCGCTTCGAGCCCATCACGACCGCCCTCCCGCGCCGGGTGAACGCACACCCTCAGGCCCAAGTTGATCCGGTGTGTGCTGGCCGTCAACCCTCGACATAAACGCCGGGCAGGTCAGGGGCTCACGTGGAGGTCAGTTGACGTCCGCGACGCCGGTGATGCGATGGAGGGCGAAGCGGTGGACGGCCGCCCGCGTCTCGTCGTACGCCGTCAGGTAACCGCCCTCCATGCGGGCCGGCTCCAGGATGCGGCTGGTGGCGTGGCCCTGGGAGTCGAGGTAGCCGATCCACACCCGCGTCCCCTGCCGGATGGCCTCCTGCAGCGCCAGCACCGTGCCCGTGGACGGCGTGCGCGGCACCTGCCCGTCGGGGGTCGCCACGGGCTGCCTGCGGGCCTGATGGGCCTCGTCGCCGGCGCGGACGGCGCGCACGGCCGCCGCGACGAGGTCGGCGTCGGGGCCGGACGGGTCGAGCGCCGCGCGGGCCGACGGCGGCCTCTCGGTGCGCTTGGCGTCGGCCCGGGTCACCAGCACGTCGCCGTCCGACGTCTCGGCCACGGGGGAGTAGCCGAGCGCCCGCAGCGAGTCGACCACCACCGGCCGCGAACTGCGGGAGGCCACGACGGTGGGCGCGAGCCGCCGCAGGCGCAGCGGCATGGCCCGCTTGTCGGCCATCACCTCGTCGAGCACCGCCGGGTCGTCGCAGCGGATGTACGCGCTCGCCGTCCCCACCCGGATACGGCCGTGCCGCCGCGCGACGTCGGTCACCAGGTAGCGCAGCGGCTGCGGGACGGAGGTCGCCGAGTGCTTCTCCAGCATGGCCACCAGCTCGTCGGAGCTGAAACCCGCGTCGAGCGCCCGGCGGATCGAGCTCTCACCGAACCGGTAGACCGTCGCGCCGCCCTTGGACTCGACATCGGCGGCCAGCGCCAGCCAGCGCCCGAGCTCGCTGGTCAGCGGCCCGGGGGCGACGGCTGTGAGGTCGGCCTGGAGCAGCACGTGGTCGACCGGCTCGGGCAGCAGCGGCGCCAGCAGCTCGGCAGGCGTGCGCGGCGGGGCCGGCTGCGCGGAGCGGGCCCGGCCGCCGCGCGCCCGCGTGGCCTGCTGTGGCCGAGGCGTGTCGGGAAGGGACGGGAGCAGTCCGCGGGAGAAGACGGACATGGCGCCGAGCCCGGTGACGCCCAGCTGCTCGGCCTCGCGCAGCGTGAAATCGACCAGCTGGTCGCGGTAGCCGCCCCGGCGGCGGGGCTGGTCGAACGCCAGCCGTTCGCGCACCGACTCGGCCGACGGAGCGAGGCCCGGGCCCGCCGAGGCGAGCACCCGGAGCGTACGCAGCCGCACCTCGGACGCGGTCGGCCTGCGCAGCTCGGGATGCAGGACGTTCAGCAGGCGGTCGCGGTCGTCACGCTCCCCGACCAGGCCGGGGACGCGGTCGCTGGCCACCCACGCCGCCGCCAGCACCTCCCAGCGGTCCTCGGTGGCCTTCACCCGCCAGATGTCGTAGCCCGTCGTCGGCAGCCACTCGCCGTCGACCGGCGCGCTGGCGGCGATCAGGCCGGCGGCGTGCGCCACCTCGATGACCAGCGCGGCCGCCCATTCGGGTAGATCGAGAAGCTGCGCCGTCTTCTTCAGGTCGCGGACCGCGACCCCGCCCGTGCGCAGCGTGCCGGGAGGGTCGACGCCCCACCGCTCGCACAGCTCCTCCACCGTGCGGACGAAGGCGAACGCCTGGCCCGCCGCCGTACGGTCGGCCAGATCCTGGTCGCGCCGGGTGCCCGAAAGCGGCGGCGCCCCGGGGTGCAGGTCGCGGTGCACCCGCCCGTCCCGCAGGACGAGCGCGACCTCCCGGGGCAGCACGACGCTGTCCTCACCGCTCGCGGCCAGCAGGCCGCGGGCGAGAAGCTGCTCGATCGGCGACTGGGCCGTGGCCACGCTGACCTCGCGCCGGGCGTTCGGCAGGCGGCCCGTCGGCGGCCCCCAGGCCAGCTGGTCGAGAGCGGCCTTCGCCTGCGGGCCGACGTCGGCCAGCAGCCGTTCGACGATGCCCCCCTCGGCCAGCAGGCCCGCCAGACGCTCGGCCACGGCCTCTCCCCGCCCGGGGCCGCCGTGGTGGATCGCCTGGATGAGCTCCTCGAGCCGTTCCGGCGGATGGTGCCGGAAGGCCTCGGCGGCGGGCGGCCCGAGCCCGGCCGGCGACTCCGACACGTCGCGGACGCCCGGGGCGAGACGCAGGGAGCGGTCGTCGCCGTAGACGAGTGCCATGGCCTGGAGCAGGTCGACCGCCTCGCGCAGCGGGTCGTCGAGGCGGGCGACGTCGTCCGCGGGCACCGACCTCGCCATCGCCTCGCGCAGATCGCCGTACGGCAGCCCCTCGTCGTCGTCCGTCATGACGAGCAGGGTCTCGACCACGGCGAGGGCGAACCGATCGAGCCTGTCGAGCGCCCTGCCGGTGGCCGAAGGGCTGGTCGCCCTGATCACGAGACCTTCGAGATGCGCCGGGACCGGGGTGATGAGCTCGGGACGTGCCGCCACCAGGGCACGCAGCCGCTCGTCGGGCAGACCGCGCAGCCACTCAGTGAACTCGGTGTTCATCGCCCGCCACCGAACCCCCTGTCACCTGGAACCGCACGCCTCCTCCATCGTAGGAGCCCTGACCCCTCCCCACGCAGCCGGGAGATCACCCTCTTTCTCCGCCGTGTTGTCGCCGGCGGGATAGTCATTTCTGCGAAACGGTGCGTGGCTTCGTGGCCTGGGGCAGTATGGCGAGGGTGATCGAGCGCGCCGACCAGCTCGTCCTCGAATACGTCAGCAGGGTCGCTGACGCCGCTCACGGCGTTCTCCGTCCTGAGCAGCGCCGTGATTTCGTACGGCGGTTACGCGCCCGCATCGAGCAGGAGCGCGGCGGCAGGCAGGACGTCGGCACGGCCCGCAAGGTGATCGCGAGGTTCGGTGATCCGAGGGCGTTGCTCCAGCGCGAGCTGCAACGGCTCGCGGCCGTGGAACACCAGGACACCCGCGAATCTCGTCCAGGCCCGTCACGGGCGCCGGCGCGGCGGCCGGGCGCGGCTCCGGCGGCCAGGGGCCCGGTGAGCGGCCCGGCCAAGGCGCCGTCCCGGGGGGTGACCTCCACGCCTCCGCCATCCGCTCCGTCCGCCGCGCCCGGTTCCTCGCCGGCCTCCGGCCCTTCCGGCACGCCGCCGGTATCCGGACCTCCTGCCTCGAACGGCGCCTCGGGGCCGTCCCTCTCCGGTGCGTCGCGGGGGCCCGCTGCCCCGAACGGCGCCTCGGGGCCGTCCTCTCCCGGTGCGTCGCCGGAACCCGCTGCCCCGAACGGCACGTCCGCGTCGTCGCCGTCCGGTACGTCGTCTCCGCCGCCCTCGTCCGAAGGTTCCGCTTCGGGCGGGGGCGTTTCCGTGTCCGGTGCTTCTGGTGAATCGGGAGGGCCATCGGTGTCGAATGTGAACGGGGTCGAGCAGGCCGGGGCGGGCGACGACGAGTTCGGCGACTCGGCGACCGAGATCATCCCGGCGGTGCGCTCCGACGACGACCCTCCGACCGCCGTACAACCTCCCATCACGGAAACGACCGGCGTCCCGCCCTTACCCCGTCCTGCTCCTCCGGCGGCGCGAAGGGTGTCGCCGACCCCTCCCCGGCGCGTGCTCCCGCCGCCGTCCCGCCTCGGCCGGGCGGCGATGAGCGGGGCGAACCTAAGGGCCGCCGACGGGCGTGACCTGAGGACGATCCTGCGCAACGATCGGCGCGAGGTCGTGGGCATGGCGCTGCTCGTCATCTCGGCACTGCTCATCCCGATCCCTCTGCCGTACCTCGCGATCTTCACGGTGCCGGTGCTGGTGTGGGCCGTGGGGACGTTGACCGTGCTGGCCTGCGAGGGCTGGATCTTCAAGGACCGCCTGGCCGGGTCGATGGCGCCCATCGTCTCCTACGTGGTGGGCGGCGTCGTGCTCGGCGCCATCAAGACTCCGGAGGCGCAGGGCAACGGGCTGACGGCGTTCATCAACTCGTTCTGGGACGTCAGCGGCATGATGTTCATGCTCGGCGCGGCAGGAGGCGTGGCCTGGCTGGCCTACCGCCTGTTCAACCCGCCACCTCCGCCACCTCGGCGGCAGCCGCTGGGGATGCTGCGCTGAGCAGGCCCAGCGACAGACGGACCCAGGACGCCACGAACCGCTCGCGATAAGTGAGCCCTTTCTTCACTCCGAGGTTCTCATGGCCGCCGCAAGTACGCGGACAGGTCTGCTCTTTGGCATCCTTCAAGGGTGTATTCGGTAGGATTTGATCTTGATCTGACGCTCGCGGACACCCGGGCGGGAATCGCCGCTGTTTTCGGCGAGCTCTCGCTGCGACTCGGTGTGGCGATCGATACCTCTGTCGTGGTGAGCCGGCTCGGTCCGCCATTGGAGCAGGAACTGTCCTACTGGTTGCCGCCGGAGGAGATTCCGGCCGCCGCGGATCTCTACCGTTCTCTCTACGCCGAGATCGCGCTCCCGCTCACGAAGCACATGCCGGGCGCGGTCGAGGCGGTCGCGGAGGTGCGCCGCCACGGCGGGCGGGTGATCGTCGTGACGGGGAAGAACGATCACGACGCACGGCGGACCGTCGAAACCCTCGGCCTCGACGTCGACGAGGTGGCGGGTTCGGTGTTCGGCGCCGCCAAGGGTGTGGCCATCGCGGCCTTCGGGGCCGCCGTGTACGTCGGGGACCACGTCGCCGATATCGAGGCCGCCCGAGCGGGGCGGGCGCTCAGCGTCACGGTCGCCACGGGGCCCTACACCGCAGAGGCTCTGCGCGAGTACGGCGCCGATGTCGTGCTGCCGGATCTGACGCGGTTCGCCGAGTGGTACGACGACTGGCGTCTCCCGGAAATCGGGGCCGTTTCGACGGTCATGTGACGCTCCGGCGGGGCATAACCTACATCCATTCCATTCATGACAGTCTGAACGAGGTCACCCCTGTGCCTACTGGCAAGGTCAAGTGGTACGACGCTGACAAGGGCTTCGGTTTCCTCACCCGCGACGACGGCGGTGAGGTATTCGTGCATTCCTCAGCGCTTCCCAAAGGCTCGGAAGGGCTCAAGCCAGGTCAGAAGGTCGAGTTCGGTGTGGCCGAGGGCCGCCGTGGCCAGCAGGCGCTCTCGGTCCGCGTGCTGGAGCAGCCGCCGACGCTCGCCAAGACCGTCAAGCCGAAGGCCAAGCGCAAGAAGCCCGATGAGATGGTCGTCATCGTCGAAGACCTGATCAAGCTGCTCGACGACGTATCCAACTCCTACCAGCGCGGCAAGCATCCGGACACCGCGCACGCCAAGAAGATCGCGACGGTCCTGCGCGCCGTGGCCGACGACATCGACGCCTGACACATCCGCCCGGTCTCCCTCGGAAGCGCGAGGGGGCCGGGCTCAGGCGTGATCACCCGTTCGGGTTGGTCAGGGGCTTGGTGGCGTCGGGCGTCGCCCGCGCCCCGTCCGCCGCGGCGGACGGTAGGGGCCGGGACCGCAGCGAACGCAACCGGCGCCGGCGCCGGAGGAGCAGCCACGCCAGCGCGGCCACGAGCGCCGCCGACACCACGCCGAGCCCGGCCGGCCCCGCCAGGTGACCCGGCAGCAGGGACAGCAACAGCCCGGCCAGACCGCCCCCCACCCAGGCGATCTGCAGCAACGCCTCCACGACGCCGAAGGTGGAGGAGCGGACCTCTTCGCCGATCTCCCGCTGGACGATCGCGTCGAGGGCGAGTTTGCCGACCTCCTGCGCGAGCCCGGCGATCAGCGCCACTCCGGCGGCCGTCCACAGGGAGAAGAAGAACGCGCTCGCCGTCGCCGCCACCGTCCCCGGCCCTTTCGGGCCGGGGCGGCTCCTCCATCTCGACGTCGGGGGCGTCGACGTGCCGGGGCAGCCGTACCGCGGACACCCCGGCGGCCAGGAAGACGACCATGGTGCCGCGCAGCACCCACTCGGCGCCCAGCCAGACGGTCAGACCGGCCGCCACGGGGGCGGTCACCGCCGCGGAGACCAGCGAGAAGAGCGCGACGCGGGCGTTCGCCGTGACCAGCGTGATGTCGGCGGGCAGCACACTCGGCATGGTGGCCGCCCGGCACACGTTGTAGGCCTTGGACAGCACGAGCACCGCGAGCACCGCCGGGAACAGGGTGAGCCCGTCCGCCGGCCCGATCGCCGCCGCCATGGCCCAGCAGAGCAGCCCGCGCGCGAACAGCGTGCCCGCCATCACGTACCGGCGGCCCGACCGGAACCGGTCCAGGACCGGGCCGACGAAGGGGGCGACCACCGCGAAGGGCGCCATCGTGATCAGAAGGTAGAGCGCCACCTGGCCGCGCGCCTGGTCCACCGGCAGCCCGAACAGCAGCGTGCCGGCCAGCCCGACCGTGACGAGGGCGTCCCCGGCGCTGTGCGAGGCGGTCAGCTCGATGAGCCGCCCGAGCCCCGTGCGGTCGGCCCCCTGCGCGTGGGTCAGCCGCCGGCTGACGCGCCGCAGGCCCCGTCCGGCCCGCGCCGCGCCTCTGGCCGCCGTACGGCTCGCGCCCGCCG
>NZ_JAHDTF010000060.1 GCF_018531465.1 Sphaerisporangium fuscum | reverse complement strand
CCTTGGCGATCGACACACCGTCGTTGGTGATCGTGGGAGCGCCCCACTTCTTCTCCAGCACGACGTTACGACCCTTGGGACCAAGGGTCACCTTGACGGCGTCGGCGAGCTGGTTCATACCGCGCTCGAGACCGCGCCGGGCGTCCTCGTTAAACGCGATCATCTTGGCTGCCATACGGCTAGACCTCCCAGATACAGGGTGGCTTGCAGCGGATCGAGCCGACGCCCGCGACGGCATGTAGACCCGCTCCTCCACGGCACCTGTCGCCGCGGATCGCCAGGCCCCATCGCCTCGATCCAGGGTTGTCACTCTCGACAGGAGAGTGCCAACGAACTGTTTAGCACTCTACCCCGTCGAGTGCAAGCGACAACCCCTATGACCTGGGAGGCACACGGATTTCTCTGACCGTATGCCGAGTATTGGGCAGGCCCTCACTCCGATGAAAAGGGCGGACATGACGGAAGGCCCGGCCCGTCTCGGTGCATGACAGACCGAACCTTCCCGTTACTGATGGGGGACCAGCGGATCTTCCGTCGTCGACCGGCGCCACGCCGGCCGTCACACAGTGCGCACGGACTCCGCCTGCGGACCCTTCTGGCCCTGTGTGATCTCGAACTCCACCCTCTGACCCTGCTCGAGGGACCGGTATCCCTCCGCCAGGATCGCCGAGTAGTGGACGAACACGTCCTTACCACCGTCTACCGCGATGAAGCCGTAGCCCTTGTCCGCGTTAAACCATTTGACGGTGCCCTGCGCCACTTTCCGACTCCTCTTGCTGGGCTCAGAACCCCGCCCACTCCTTCGCGGGGTCCGACCTCCGAAACCGAGACGCATGCGAACTCCTCGGTCGCGTCGATCGTTCTCGACCATACCTGTGGCGAGGCTTGGCGCAACAGAGTCAATGACGAAACTACTTCTTGACGTTCGCTCACGGCAGTACGAGTGCAATTTCACGCGGCGTTTGGTTGGTTGAGAATTGCACTACCTTTCGGGGACCCAGTAAGAGACGCATATTGCCGATAACCTGCGGATTCTCGCGCCGGACATGCGAACGCCCACGCACCCGCGGGGCGCGTGGGCGTTCGCGACGCCTTGGGCGATCAGCCTCCGGCGACGGCGGGGATCACGGAGATCTGGACTCCGTCGGGCGTCTGGGTGTCAAGTCCGTCAGCAAAACGGACGTCCTCTTCTCCGACATACACGTTGACAAAACGGCGAATCTTGCCCGTTTCATCGAGGATGCGAGCCCCGATTCCCGGGAAGTCGGTGTCGAGCTTCTGGAGCACCTCGCGGAGGGTGGCCCCTTCGCCGTTCACCTCGGCGACACCGTCCGTATACGTACGGAGAATCGTCGGAATCCGCACAGAAACGCTCATAAATCGGAACCTTTCAGGAGTTGTCGGCGACAGCCGTACGGAATGCGTCGAGAGAGGGCCGGATGACGGCGGTGGGCCGCGCCTCGGCGGAGACCGCGTCGAGCGTCTTCAGACCGTCTCCGGTGTTGAGCACCACGGTCTCGGCGTCAGGGTCGAGGAGGCCGCCCGCGAGCAGCTTGCGGAGCACGCCGACCGTCACGCCGCCGGCGGTCTCGGCGAAGATGCCCTCGGTGCGGGCGAGGAGCCTGATGGAGTCCACGACCTCCGCGTCGGTGACGTCCTCCACGGCCCCGCCGGTGCGCCGGGCGATGTCGAGGACGTACGGCCCGTCCGCCGGGTTGCCGATGGCCAGGGACTTGGCGATGGTGTCGGGCTTGACCGGCTGCACGGTGTCGCGCCCGGCCTTGTAGGCCGTGGACACCGGCGAGCACCCCGCCGCCTGGGCCCCGAAGATCTTGTACGGCTTGTCGTCGACGAGGCCGAGCTTGATGAGCTCCTTGAACCCCTTGTCGATCTTGGTGAGCTGGGAGCCGGACGCCACCGGGATGATGATCTGGTCGGGGATGCGCCAGCCCAGCTGCTCGGCGATCTCGTAGGCGAGGGTCTTGGAGCCCTCGGCGTAGTAGGGCCGCAGGTTCACGTTCACGAAGCCCCACTTGTCGCCCAGCGGGTCGCCGATGAGCTCCGAGCAGAAGCGGTTGACCTCGTCGTAGGTGCCCTCGATGCCGACCAGGCGCCCGCCGTACACCGAGGCCATGACGATCTTGGCTTCTTCGAGGTTCGAGGGGATGAAGACGCAGGCGTCCAGCCCGGCGCGGGCCGCCGCGGCGGTGACCGCGCCGGCGAGGTTGCCGGTGGAGGAGCAGGACAGGGTGTGGAAACCGAAGTTGCGGGCGGCCTCCAGGGCGATCGCCACGACCCGGTCCTTGAAGGAGTGGGTGGGGTTGCCGGAGTCGTCCTTGACGTGGAGGCTGCGCAGGCCCAGCTCGCGGGCCAGGTTGTCGGCCTTGACCAGCTTGGTCCAACCGGGCGCGAGATTGGGCTTGCCGGTGACGTCGGCGGGCACGGGGAGCAGCGCCCGGTAACGCCAGATGTTGGTCGGACCCGACTCGATCTGCTCCCGCGTCACCGGCGGGACGTCCGCCGCGTCGGGGGTGTTCCAGGTGTAGGCCACTTCGAGTGGCCCGAAACACTCGATGCAGGCGAATTTCGGTCCGAGGTCGTAGCGGGTGCCGCATTCGCGGCACGAAAGGGCCACGGCGGGACCGAAGTCGAGAGCGTTGGTGATTTCAGCTGCTGTAGCGAGCGCCATGAAGCGAGGCCTTTCCCCTCATCTTCGCCCGTGCCGCCTTGGTCACGGGCCGGAATTGGCACCTGTCCCGGCCGGTCTCACTGGTCGAAGTGCCGCGTCGCTCGGCGGACGCGTATGACCACAGCCGGGAGGGTTGCCGGGGCTTCGCAGGGCCGGTCCCTCCACCCCTCTGGATGAGCAATATGAAGTTGTCATGCCGCCGATATCACAAGGCAGGCCCTAGAACTGTACCTCGCCCATCAGCGGCTCAGGCGATCCGTCTCAATTGGCGAGACGGGGCCCCGGTCAGGCGTACTTGCCGTACGCCGGCCCGAGGATCGCCTGCACGAACTTGCGCGCCTGGTGGATGCGCGACTTGGCCGTGCCGAGCGGGATGCCGAGCTGGTCGGCCACCTCGTTGTAGTCGAGCTGGCAGATGTCGCGCAGCACGAGCGCCTGGGCCAGCTCGGGCTTGTCGGCTTCCAGGGCCTCCATGGCGTCGAGCAGATCGAGCCGGGAACCGGCGATCACACTCACGCGGGCGGGGTCGGCCCGCAGGTCGGGCAGCTCCTCGGAGCTCTGCTCCGCCGCGCGGCGCTTGAGCGTGCGGTAGGTCGTGCGGGCGCAGTTGGCCGTCACGATGTGCAGCCACGTGGAGAAACGCGCCCGTCCCTCGAATCTTCCGATGTTGCGGGCGACGGCCAGCAGCGTATCCTGGCAGGCCTCCTCGGCATCCTGATGGTAGGGCAGGAGCTTGGAGCAATGGCGCAGCACGTCGGGCTCGATGCGGCGCAGAAGCTCGCCGAGAGAGCGGTGGTCGCCTTGGGCGGCGGCGCGAGCCAGCTCTTCGGTGGTTTCGTCAAGCGCCATGTAGGAGCCCCCTTCGGCCGTCTGCCGTTCGCCTCGACCTGACCACCAGCCCATCTTATTGGGGGCGTTAAATTTTATTAATCTGCGGCCAGGCGCGCATCACGGCGGAGAGGTACCCGAGGGCGCGCCGATGATGCGAGCGGGGAGCGCGGCGATCCCGAACGAGACGGGAAGACACCGGTTACCAGCGCTCGGGCCGCGACGCGAGGCGTCGCGATCAGCACGGCGAGGGACGACCGCCACGCGGCGGACGAGGAGTGGTGATGGGCAGATGAACACGGTTCTACTGGCCTCGAACCGGGGCCCTGTTTCGTTCACGCTCGCCGACGACGGCTCGCTGACGATGCGCCGGGGCGGGGGCGGCATGGTTTCCGGCCTGTCGGAGGTGGCCAAGTCCACAGGCGTGCTGTGGGTGTGCGCCGCACTGTCCGACGGCGACCGCAGCGCCGTACGGCTGGCGCCGAGCGGGCGTCTCGACCAGGCCGGCTACGACACCGGGCCGGTGCGCATGCTCGACATCCCGCCGGCGACGTTCCACCGCGCCTACAACGCGGTGGCCAACTCCACGCTGTGGTTCGTCAACCACCTGCTCTACGACACCCCGAACTCCCCGCAGTTCGACATGCGCTTCCACCGCGAGTGGGAGTCCTACCAGCACTACAACGCCGCCTTCGCGCTCGCGCTGGCGGAGGAGGCCGCGCACGGCGCGCGGGTGATGATCCAGGACTACCACCTGACGCTCGCCCCGGCGATGCTGCGGGTGGAGCGGCCCGACCTGCGCATCTCGCACTTCTCCCACACCCCGTGGGCGCCGCCGGAGTACTTCTCGCTCCTGCCCGACGGCATCGCGGCCGAGCTGCTGTCCGGCATCCTGGGGGCCGACCACGCCGGGTTCCTCACCGCGCGCTGGGCGTCGGCGTTCATGGACTGCTGCGAGAGCCAGCTCGGCGCGGTGATCGACCGGTCGGAGCACACGGTCACCTACGACGGCCACACCACGCGCATCGGCGTGCACCCGCTCGGCGTCGACGGCGACGCCCTGTGGGCCCGCGCGCTGGAGCCCGACGTCGAGTCGCACATGACCGCCCTGCGCCAGCGGGTGGGCGACCGCAAGCTCATCGTCCGCATCGACCGCACCGAGCTGTCCAAGAACATCGTCCGGGGCCTTCTGTCGTACCGGGAGTTCCTGACCGGCCACCCCGAATGGCACGGCAAGGTCGTCCACCTCGCCTTCGCCTACCCGTCCCGGCACGACCTGCCCGAGTACCGCGAATACACCGCGGCGGTGCAGCGCTGCGCCAAGGAGATCGAGGACGAGTTCGGCGGCGAGGAGTGGGATCCGCTGATCCTCAACGTCGACGACGACTACCCCCGCTCGCTGGCCGCCTACCGCATCGCCGACGTGCTGCTGGTGAATCCCATCCGCGACGGCATGAACCTCGTCGCCAAGGAGGGGCCGATCCTCGCGCCTCACTGCGCGCTGGTGCTGTCGAGGGAGGCCGGGGCCGCCGCCGAGCTCGGTGCGGACGCGCTCGTCGTCAACCCCTACGACGTCTCAGGCACGGCGAACGCCCTCCACGACGCGCTGATGCTCCCCGAGGAGGAGCGTGTGAAGCGCGGTGAACGGCTGCGCGCCGCCGCCACCGCCCTCCCCCCGAACCAGTGGTTCGCCGACCAGCTCGCCGCCCTCGAACGGTGACCGGCGCCGCCGCTCAGCTCCAGGTGGCGTTCTTGAGGATGCCGGCGAGCTCGGGCGTGCCGTGCTGGTCGACGACGAGGATCTTCGACTTCGGCAGGTACCACTCGCGCTGGGTGTAGGTGTCCTTCTGCTCGCCCTTGGAGGTGACGCAGCGGCCCGGCCACGACCGGTAGTTCGCCTTGTGGCCCGGGCCGACCTGCTTCAGGCCGATGGCCGTCGCCTTGCCGAGCACCCCCGAAAGGCGCCGGCTCACCGGGCACGGCTCGACGTCGGTGGCGGGGTAGAACGGCTGGTCGGGGGTGTAGGGGCTGAAGAGCTCGTGGCCGTACTTGATCGCCTTGGGGCCGAGCACCCAGAAGCTGTCGCAGTTCGGCTCGAAGAAGCCCCGCTCGGGGTGCGCGCACGCGCCGGTGACGACGCGCAGCCAGTCTCCGCGCCGGTAGACCGACCAGGCCGCGGGGACGTGCAGCGTCAGCCCGGCCCGTACGCGCATCGGCACGGTCATGGCGGCCGCTCCGCCCGTGGAGGCGCCGGCGGCGGCGGGTGCGGCCAAGGTGGTCGCCGCCGCGGCGACGGCGAGGGCGCAGAGCGTGATCGTCCTTCTCATCATGGCCGCGAGCCTAGGCAGGGCGACTTGACGTTGACTTACCGCGCGATTGCTCCCGGCTCAGCGCTCCCTGAGGACGTCGGCGAGGGCCGAGACGAGCTCGGCGACCCCCGCGGGTCCGTCGACGACCACGTCGGCGCGCTCGGCCAGCTCGGTGACCTCGGTGGAGGCGCTGCACACCGTCACGCCGGGCAGCCCCGACAGGCGTACGGCCTCGAACGCCGCGAGGTCGCCGAGGTCGTCCCCGGCGAACAGGACCGACCTCGCGGCCCGCTCGGCGAGGAACGCCCCCAGGGCGTGCCCCTTGTCCATTCCGGCGGGCCGCAGCTCGCGCACCAGGCGTCCGGGCTCGACCACCAGGCCGGTCTCCGCGGCGAGCCTGGCGAGCGGCTCGCGCAGCGCCTCCAGGGTGGCCTCCGGTTCGGGAGCCCGGCGGGTGTGGACGGCGATGGCCCGCCCCTTGTCCTCGATCGTGACCCCCGGGACCGTGCCGTCGCCCAGGGGGAAGCCGAGGGACGCCAGCAGGCCGGGCAGCTCGGCGCGCACCCGCTCGACGCCGGGCGGGGGCGGCGGGCTGCTCACCTCGCCCGCCTCCCAGCGTTCGAGGCCGTACTGGCCGAGCACGACCAGTCCGGGCACGTCGGCCAGGCTCGGCCCGCCCGGCACCTCGCCGTAGGCGACGGCGGTGGCGGCGGGCCGGCCGGTCACGATCACGACGGCGCCCACGAGGCCGCCGAGGCGGACGAGCGCGGCGGCGGCGCGCGGGTCGATGCGGGCGTCGGCGGGGTCGGGGACGATGGGCGCGAGCGTGCCGTCGAAGTCGAATCCCATCACGGCTCTCGCCGGATCACTCTTTATGGCAGCAAAACCAGCGATATCCGGCAACACTTCCTGAGTCACTGTTGAGCAGTACCCCAGACATCACGGGCGCATGCCGAGACGGCGGGCGGCGCGCTCGCGCTGGCGCGACGCCCGCAGGCGCTTGAGGCGCTTGACGGTCATGGGGTCGTGGGCGAGAGCCTCGGGCCGGTCGATCAACTGGCCGAGAAGCTGGTAGTACCGCGTCGCGGAGATCGCGAAGGTCTCGCGGATCGCCTGCTCCTTGGCGCCGGCGTAGCGCCACCACTGGCGCTCGAACGCCAGGAGCTCGCGCTCGCGGTCGGTCAGCTCTCCGGGGGTCTCGGGGGTCGGTCGTTCGCCTGGATTGCTGTCACCGCGATCCGGTGCGGTGTCCATGCTGTCCTCCTCGGTCGGGCACGCGGGAGACGTGGACGGCAGGCCGGGCAGGGGAAGCGGGGAAGACGAGCGGAACGAGCGCCCGGCAGACAGCGACCCTTGAGCCACGACGCGCGTGCGGCCCTGGCAATGGTAGTAGGGAATTCGCGGCTGTTCATGACACTTCGGGAGACGTACAGTCACCAGGTGTGACCTCTGTCATCACCCTTCTCACCGACTACGGCTCCGACGACGGCTTCGTGGCCGCCTGCCACGGAGTGATCATCGGCATCGCCCCCCAGGCACGGATCATCGACGTCAGCCACCAGGTCCCGGCCGGTGACATCAGGCGAGGCGCCGCGATTCTCGCCCAGACGCTGCCATATCTGCCTCCCGGCGTGCACATCGCCGCCGTCGACCCGGCGGCCGCCAGCGCCCGGCGGTCGGTGGCGGTGGAGGCGGGAGGACACGTGTTCGTGGGCCCGAACAACGGCCTGCTCTCCTGGGCGGTGCTGGCGTCGGGCGGGGCGCGGGCGGCGTACGAGATCACCAATGAGGCGCTGTTCCTCACGCCCGTGTCCCCGACGTTCCTCGGCCGCGACGTGTACGCCCCCGTCGCCGCGCACCTGTGCAACGGGCGCAAACCCGGCGACCTCGGCCCCGAACTGCCGCTGGACCACCTGCTGTCACTCCCCACACCGACCGCCCGGCGCGGCGAGGGCGCCGTGGAGGGCGAGGTCATCTCGCTGGACCACCACGGCAACGTCCAGTTGTCGGTGACCGCCGACGACCTGACGGCGCTCGGCGTCCGCCTGGGCGACATCCTCGCGGTGTCGATGGGCCGGCGGCAGATCACGATGCCGTTCCGCGACACCTACGCCGCCGCGCCGCCGGGCAACCTCGTGGCGTTCACCGACTCGGCGGGGCGGGTGGCGCTGGCGGTCAACTCCGGCGACGCCGGGCAGCGCCTGGGCCTGCCTCCCGGCGCGCACGTACGGCTGGCGCGGGTCGCCGACGGCTGGACCCAGCTGGAGGTGTGACCGGCGGAGGAGTGCCGGCCGGGACCGCGCGTCGTCCCGGCCGGACTCGTATTTGAGCAAGCGCTTGTGTCATATTGGGCACATGACTCAGCTGGCGATCGAGGGCTGGTTCACCGTCGAGGACGGCGTCACGCACCTCCTGGGGACGCGCTGCGCGGACTGCGGCGCCGTCTGCTTCCCGCCCCAGGAGGGGTTCTGCCGCAACCCGCGGTGCGACGGGAGCTCCCCCGCCGTCGTACGGCTCTCACGCCGGGGCACCGTCTGGTCCTACACCAACGCCCGCTACGCGCCCCCCGCGCCCTACGTCGCGGCGGAGCCGTACACCCCGGTCACCCTCGCGGCCGTCGAGCTGGCCGAAGAGGGCATCGTGGTGCTCGGCCAGGTCACCCCCGGCCTGACCGTCGAGGACCTCGACGTCGGCATGGAACTGGAGCTCACCAGCGGCCCCCTGGCCGACGGCCCCGTCGTGTGGATGTGGGGGCTGCCGCGATGACGCTGGTGGTGGGCGCGGGCATGCACCCGTGGGGCAAGTGGGGCAAGCCCTTCCTCTCGTACGGGGTGGCCGCCGCCCGGCGCGCGCTCGCGGACGCCGGCCTGCACTGGACCGACGTGCAGTTCCTGGTCGGCGCGGACACCATCAGGAACGGCTACCCGGGCTTCGTCGCCGGATCGGCCTTCGCCCAGGCACTCGGCTGGTCGGGCGCGCGTATCGCCTCCTGCTACGCCGCCTGTGCCACCGGCGCCCACGCGCTGGAGATCGCCCGTACCCGCATCCTCGCCGGGCTGTGCGACGTCGCCCTGGTCGTCGGGGCCGACTCCACACCCAAAGGGTTCTTCAAGCCGGTCGGCGGCGACCGGCCCGACGACCCGGACTGGCTGAGGTTCCGCCTCCTCGGGGCGACGAATCCGGCGTACTTCGCGCTCTACGCGCGGCGGAGGATGGCGCTCCACGGCTCCACAGCCGAGGACTTCGCCCTGGTGAAAGTGAAGAACGCCCGGGCGGGCGCCCTGAACCCCAACGCGCGCTACCGCGCCGAGGTCACCGCCGAGCAGGTGCTCGCCTCGCCCATGGTCGCCGACCCGCTACGCCTCATGGACATCTGCGCGACCTCCGACGGCGGCGCCGCCGTGGTGCTGGCGTCGGAATCCTTCGCCCGTCGCCGGGGGCTTCCCGGCGTCCGGATCGCCGCCGTCTCCACGGTCACCCCGACGTTCCCCAACACGGTGCTGGAGATGCCGAACTTCGCCACCGACTCCTCGGCCGGCGTACCCGTGCCCGACCGGCCCTTCCGGGCCTCGATCACCCACGCCGCCTACGAGGAGGCGGGCGTCGCCCCGGACGATCTTTCCCTGGCGGAGGTGTACGACCTTTCCACAGCGCTGGAGCTCGACTGGTACGAAGACGTCGGCCTGTGCCCGCCCGGCGAGGCCTCCACGCTGCTCCGCTCCGGGGAGACCGCGCTCGGCGGCAAAATTCCGGTCAACCCCTCCGGCGGTCTGGCGTCGTTCGGCGAGGCGATCCCGGCCCAGGCGATCGCCCAGGTATGCGAGCTGACCTGGCAGTTAAGGGGTACGGCGGGCGCCCGGCAGGTCGAGGGGGCAAGGGTTGGCCTGGCCGTGAACCAGGGCCTCTTCGGACACGGCTCGGCAATCATTGCCATCAGCTGACCATTCCGCGCCCTTATCCGTGTTCTTCCAATGGGTACTGTCTCCCCCGATCACATTCAGCGACCGTCGCAGCACGGAAAGTGCCTGATACGGGCAATTCCGGTGTGATGGTTTCTACAGGGAGAAGTCAGAAAATGATTCGCCGCATTCTGGTCACCTCGGCATGCGTCGGGATCGCCCTCTTCGGGTCCGCCGCAGTGGCGTCCGCCGACACGGGCAAGCCCGCCAAGATCGCCAAGCAGCAGCAGTTCGACGACTGCTGCTGCGCCCCCGGCGCCGTCGGCGTCGCCGTCCCCACCCCCGTCGCGGTTCCGACCCCCGTCGCGGTGCCGGTCCCGGTCGGCGTTCCGACCCCCGTCTACGGCGGCTGCTACGGCGGCGGCCTCGGCTACGGTGCCGGCTTCGGCTACGGTGCCGGCCTCGGTTACGGCGGCGGCCTCGGCTACGGGGTCGGCTACGGCGCGGGTTACGGCGGCGGCGTCGGCTACGGCGTCGGCGTGGGCTACGGCTCCGGCCTCGGCGGCGGTGTCGGCTACGGCGTCGGCGTCGGCCGCGGCGGCCTCCTGGGCGTCGGGCTCGGCCTGGGCCTGGGCCTCGGCCTCTGAGGCACCCAACGAACAAGGCGGCGCCCCCACGACTCGTGGGGGCGCCGCCTCGCTGTGCTTGACCGCCTCGCCTTCGCTCGGCTGCGAGGGGCGCCCTTTGAGGCGGCGGCCTTCGTCGTCGTCCGGGCTCGTCCCTCGCCCTACCTCCTCCTCAGACCACCGCCGCGCCCGTGCCCATGGCCTCGCTCCGCTCGGCGGCGAGGAGCGCTCCTTGAGGCGGCGGCCTTCGTCGTCGTCCGGGCTCGTCCCTCGCCCTACCTCCTCCTCAGACCACCGCCGCGCCCCTCGCGCTCGTCAGGCGTGGATGACGTCGTGTGCCTCGGCGAAGTGGCAGGCGCTCAGGTGGCCGCCGGCGCGTATCTCCAGCAGCGGCTCCTGCTGGGCGCAGATGTCCTGCGCCTTCCAGCAGCGCGTCCGGAACCGGCAGCCCGACGGCGGGTCCGCCGGGGACGGCGGGTCGCCCTGCAGGATGATGCGCTCGCGCTGCTCACGGCCCTCGGGGTCGGGCACCGGCACCGCCGACAGCAGAGCCTGGGTGTAGGGGTGGCTCGGCTTCTCGTAGATGTCGACGTCCTTGCCCAGCTCGACGATCTTCCCGAGGTACATCACCGCGACGCGGTCGGAGATGTGCCGGACCACCGACAGGTCGTGGGCGATGAAGATGTAGGCCAGGTTGAACTCGTTCTGCAGCCGCTCCAGGAGGTTCATCACCTGCGCCTGGATCGACACGTCGAGCGCCGACACCGGCTCGTCACAGATGATGACCTCGGGCTGGAGCGCGAGGCCCCGGGCGATGCCGATGCGCTGCCGCTGGCCGCCGGAGAACTGGTGGGGGTAGCGGTTGATGTGCTCGGGGTTGAGCCCGACCACCTCCAGCAGCTCCTGCACCTTCCTGCGGCGGTCGCCCTTCGGCGCCACCTCGGAGTGGATCTCGAACGGCTCCCCGACGATGTCGCCGACCGTCATTCGCGGGTTCAGCGAGGTGTACGGGTCCTGCATGACCATCTGGATGTTGCGGCGCATGCGCTTGAGGTCGCCGCCGCGCGCCTTGGCCATGTCGACGCCGTTGATCTTCACCTCGCCCGAGGTGGGACGCTCCAGCGCCATCAGTAGCTTGGCCAGGGTGGACTTGCCGCAGCCCGACTCGCCCACGACGCCGAGCGTCTCGCCGCGGTGCAGCTCGAACGAGACGCCGTCCACCGCCTTGATGGCGCCGATCTGGCGCTTGATGACGATGCCCTGGTTCAGCGGGAAATGCTTGACCAGGTCACGAACCTCGAGGATCCGCTCACCCGACGGTGCCATCGAGGACCTCCCGGTAATAGTGGCAGGCGCTCCCGCGCGTCCCGCTGATCTCGTACAGCGGGGGCACGTCGGTCACGCAGTTGTCGCGACGGTACGGGCAGCGGGGGTTGAAGGCACAGCCCTGAGGCATGTCGAGCAGGTTCGGCGGCAGGCCCTTGATGGCGTACAGCTCCTGGCCCTTCATGTCGACCCGTGGGATCGAGTCGAGCAGGCCCTTGGAGTAGGGGTGTGCTGGCGACTTGTACAGGTCGTGCACGTGGGCGTTCTCGACGATGCGCCCGGCGTACATGACGGAGATCTTGTCGGCCACGTCGGCGACCACGCCGAGGTCGTGCGTGATCAGGATCAGGCCCATGTTGCTCTCGCGCTGCAGCTCGGCGAGAAGCTCCATGATCTGGGCCTGGACGGTCACGTCGAGCGCGGTGGTCGGCTCGTCGGCGATCAGCACCTCGGGATCCAGCGCGATCGACATCGCGATCATGATGCGCTGGCGCATACCGCCCGAGAACTGGTGCGGGTAGTCGTTCACCCGCTGCTTGGCCGCCGGGATGCGGACCCGGTCCATGAGCTCGACGGCCTTCTTCATGGCGTCGCGCTTGGACATGCCGCGGTGCACACGGAACATCTCGCTGATCTGCCAGCCCACGGTGAACACGGGGTTCAGCGCGGACAGCGCGTCCTGGAAGATCATCGCGATGCGCTGGCCGCGGATCTGGCTGCGCGCCTGGTCCGACAGCTTGAGCACGTCGGTGCCGCGGAAGCGGATCTCGCCCTTCGGGATACGGGCGGGCGGCATGTCGAGGATGCCCATGATCGCCTGGGCGGTCACCGACTTGCCGGATCCGGACTCGCCGAGGACCGCCAGGCATTCCCCGGCGTTGACGGTGTAGCTGACGCCGTTCACCGCCCGGACCAGGCCCTGCCGGGTCACGAACTCCACATGCAGGTTGTCGACCGCGAGCAGCGGCTCGTGGTCGGCCTCCGCAGGGAGCAGGCGCGTGTCGATTGACGGATTAGTCACCTTCAGGCTCTCCTACCGCAGCTTCGGGTCGAGCGCGTCGCGGACCGCGTCGCCCAGCATGACGAAGCTGAGCACGGTCAGGCTGAGGAACAGCGCGGGGAAGATCAGCGGCAACGGAGCCTCCAGGAAGCGGTTGCGCGCGTCGGCGATCATCAGACCCCACGAGATCTGGGGCGGCTGGATGCCCACGCCCAGGAACGACAGCGCCGCCTCGCCGGCGATGAACACGCCGAGGTTCATGGTGGACACCACGATGACCGGGGCGATGGCGTTCGGCAGGATGTGCCGGATCATGATGCGGGCCGGGCTCGCGCCGAGCGCCCGCGCCGCCACGACGTAGTCCTGGCTCTTGGCGGTCAGGACGGCGGCGCGCATGATGCGCAGGGTCATCGGCCAGGCGAGGAGCCCCAGGGCGAGTACGACGGTCCAGATGCCCGCGTTGTCCCGGCCGATGATCGACAGGATCAGCAGCGCGCCGAGGATCGAGGGGATCGCGAAGAAGATCTCGGCCACGCGCGAGAGGATCACGTCGACCCACTTGCCGTAGAAACCGGCGATCAGGCCGAGCGCGCCACCGAGGACCGCGGTGACCACGGCGGTCACGATGCCCACCGACACCGACACACGGGTGCCCCAGATGACGCGGGAGTAGGTGTCGCAGCCGAGGTTGTCGGTGCCGAACAGGTGCTCGCCGGTGATGCCCTTGCGGGCCATGCTGAGTGAGCAGGTCTTGGCCTCGACGCCGACCGTGTCGAACAGGCCGGGGACGATCGACACCAGGACCAGCAGGCCCACCATGACCGACCCGATGATGAACACCGGGTTGTGCCGCAGGTCGTACCAGGCGTCCGACCAGAGGCTGGCCGCCTTCTTCTCCTTGCCGGGCTGCTTCTGCTCCTGGACGGAGGTCTCGGGCGCGGACGTCACCACGGCGGCCGGCGCCGGGTCGACGTGGGCCGTGCGGGCCCCGGGCTCGGCGCCGCCGGTGGAATTGATGTCACTCATAGCGGATCCTGGGGTCGAGGACGGCGTACAGCATGTCGACGATCAAGTTGGCGAGGATGTAGACGAGGACCAGCACCGTGACGATGCCGACCACCACGTCGTTCTCCCGCAGGTAGACCGAGTCGAACAGCTGTTTGCCGATGCCCGGCAGGTTGAAGATCGTCTCGGTGATCACCGCGCCGCCCATCAGCGTGCCGAGGTCGGCGCCGAGGTAGGTGACCAGCGGGATCATCGAGTTGCGCAGCGCGTGCCTGCCCAGCACCCGCCTCCGCGGCATGCCCTTGGCGATGGCCGTGCGGATGAAGTCGGCGCGGAAGGTCTCCATCAGGCTGGTGCGGGTGAGCCGGGTCAGGTAGGCGATCGACAGCGCGGCCAGCACCAGGCCCGGCAGCAGGTAGCTGCGCATGCCGTCCCCGATGCCCGCGACGGGGAAGAAGTCGATCCCCGCGCTCCTCTTCAGCTGGACGCCCAGCAGCAGCTGCAGGACGAAGCCGGTGACCAGGGTCGGGACCGAGACGATGATCAGGGTGAAGGCGAGGATCGCCTTGTCCTCCCACTTGCCACGGCGCATCGCGGCCCACAGGCCGAGACCGACGCCGATGACGGCCTCCAGCACGAGCGCGGTGATCGACAGCTGCAGGGTCACCTGGAACTTGCCCTGGAACATGCTGCTCACCGACACGCCACGCAAGGTGGTGCCGAAGTCGCCGGTGAGGATCCCCTGGAGGTAGTGCCAGTACCTCAGCAGCAGAGGATCGTTCAGGTGGAACTGCTCGCGGATTCTCGCGGCCGCGACCGGATCGATCGGCCGCTCCCCGCCCAGAGCCGCCACGGGATCGCCGGGCAGCGCGTAGACGATGACGAAGATGAGAAATGTGGTGCCCACCAGCACAGGAATCGCCTGCAGGAGGCGCCTGATGATGTAGCGGCCCATTCGGTCTCCCAGTTCATTGCACCGGGCAGCCCGCCATCAGCACGCGAGCTGCCCTAGGGGCTGGCAACCCAACCCGGGCGGCCCAAGGGTATGGCCGCCCAGGTGGGAAACCGAAATCAGGCGCGCTCGGCGTGGTACAGGTCGATCCGCTCGAACGGGTCGATGTCCACGTTCTTCACGTTCTTCGAGTAGGCGCCGTTGGTCTGGTAGAAGTACACCGGGATGTACGGCAGCTCCTTGATGAGCATGTCGTCCGCCTGCTGGTAGAGCTTCAGGCTCTCGTCCAGCGTCGCCGCGGAGTCGCCCTTGATGAGCATCTCGTCGAAGGCCTTGTTGCTGTACTGCGAGTGGTTGGAGCTACCGCCGGTGGCGAAGACGGGACGCAGGTAGTCCTCGATGGACGGGTAGTCCATGATCCACGCCATGCGGAACGCACCCTGGATCTTCTTGTTGTGCAGGTCGTCCAGCACGAGCGCGAACTTCTCGAACGGCTTCACCGTGACCTCGACACCCAGGTTGGTGCGGAGGTTGTTGGCCACGGCCTCGACCCACTCCTTGTGGCCGCCGTCGGCGTTGTAGCTCAGCTCGACCGGGCCCTTGCCGCCGTTCTCGGTCCACAGCTGCTTGGCCTTGGCCGGGTCGTAGGTGCAGGCCTCGCCGCAGGCGCCCTGGCGGTAGCCGGCGACGATCGGGCTCACCATGTCGTCGGCCGGGACGCGGGTGCCGGAGAAGACGGTGTCGGTGATCGTCTTCCGGTCGATCGCCATGGAGATGGCCTTGCGCAGCTCCGGCTTCTTGGCGTACTCGGCGCCCTGGAGGTTGAAGCCGAAGTAGCCGACGCCCGACGACTCCTTCTCGATGTACCGGTCGCCGAACTCGGCCTTGGCGGAGCTCACGGACTCGGCGGGGAGCTGGTCCATGATGTCGAGGTTGCCGGCCTGGAGGTCACGGAAGGCGGTGGCCTGGTCGGTGTAGATCTTGAAGTCGAGGGCGTCGATCTTGGCCGCCCCCTCCTTGAACTGGTCGTCCCGGACGAGGCTGATCGTCTGGTCGGTGCCACGCTTCCACGGCTTGGACATCTTGAAGGGGCCGTTGCCGATCGGGTTCGACCCGAAGTCGGCCTTCAGCTTGCCCGAGCCGTCGAAGGCGGCCTTGGGCAGCGGGTAGAACGCCGTGTAGCCGAGCATGGTCGGGAAGCCCGAGAACTTGTGCGTGAGCTCCACCGTGAAGGTCTTCTCGTCGACGACCTTCAGACCTTCGAGGGTCTTGGCGCTGGGCTCGGGAGCGGTCTTCGGCCCCTCGCCGTCGGGGTCGGCGGGAGCGACCTTGTCGTAGCCCTTGACCGTGCTGAAGAACGAGCTCGACAGCTGCCCGTTGGGGCCGTAGGCGGTGTAGTTCCACGCGTCGACGAAGTTCTGGGCCGTGACGGGCTCACCGTTGTGGAACTTATAGCCGTCCTTGAGCTTGACGGTCCAGGTCTGCTGGTCCTGCGACTCAATGGATTCGGCGACCCGGTTGACCGGCTTCTTGTCCTTGTCGTAGTCGACCAGGCCGATGAACAAGTCGTTCAGCACCTCGGCGCCACTGGTCTCCGTGGTGTTGCCAGGAACCAGATCGTTCTGAGGCTCGGCGATGTACACGTTAACCGGGCGCGAGCCGCCCGAGCTGCTGGAGCCGGACGAGTCACCGCTGCCGCCGCCACATGCCGCGACCGCGAGCGCGAGCAACGCGGTCCCTGCGACGATCTGTGCGCCCTTGGTCACACGCATCGTGGTTTAATCCTCCCTCTAAGGTGGACACCGTTACTGAACGCTCATGCCGGAACGCGATCCAGGGGTTCACCCGTAATTCGCGGACATGGTCAATTCAGCCGGAAGCCCTGCCAGTCGACCGCGAGCATCCCTCACTACTCCTCACCACGGAGTCTCCGGTGTATTGCAGTTCGGTCACACGTGTCCGTCTCCGGCGTCACACGCATAACTGCTACGCGACCAACAATGCCTAGATAAGGCACAAATCATGACTAAGGTACACACGCCTCGACAGTGGTCGCACCATGAAGCGACCTTGAACTTCACCTCCCCACCCCGGCCTAGCTGCGACGATGTCCTGATGTAGCCTTGACCTGTCCCGGCCTTCCCAACCAACACGGTGATCGGTCGGCACCGCAGGCGTCACATTCACCCGTATCCAATAGAGTCCTTGCCATGAGTCAGCCGGAATCCGCCATCGCGGACTCCCGGGCGGGCGACCGGGCGGGCGGCTCCTTCCAGAACGGGAAGGAATCGCTGGCCGCGCTCGCCGAGCGCCACGGGTTGCGACGCGCCATCGCGCGTCCCAGTCTGCCCGTCTACCTGCGCCAACTGTGGGACAGGCGGCACTTCGTCGTCACGTACGCCACGTCGCGTAACGTCTCGAAGTACACCGACTCGGCGCTGGGTCAGCTATGGCAGGTACTGACGCCGCTCCTCAACGCCGCTGTCTACTTCCTCATGTTCGGTGTGATCATGGGGCAGAAGAAGGACCTCACGAACTACACCGCCTTCCTCATCACCGGCGTGTTCGTGTACTCCTACACCCAGCGGTCGGTCACCGGCGGCGCCAAGTCCGTCTCGGGCAACCTCTCGCTGATCCGCGCCCTCCACTTCCCCAGGGCCGCGCTCCCCCTGGCTTACACGATCCAGGAGTTCCAGCAGCTCGCCGTCTCGATGGGCGTGCTGTTCGTCATCGTGCTCGTCACGCACGAGCCGCTGACCTGGCTGTGGCTGCTGATCCCCTTCGCGCTGCTGCTGCAGACCGTCTTCAACGTCGGCATGAGCCTGCTGCTGGCCCGCGTCGGGGCCTTCGTCCGGGACATGAACCAGTTGCTGCCGTTCATCCTGCGCACCTGGCTTTACACCTCGGGCGTCTTCTACAGCATCCCGGCCCGCATGAAGGACCAACCCGAGTGGGCACGCTTCCTGCTCGAGTTCAACCCTCCTTCCGTCTTCATCGACCTGATGCGCCACCTGCTCCTCCAGACCTATCCAGAGGATCTGGCCAAGCACGACTTCCCGCACAGCAGCCTGCCGCAGCTGTGGCTGTACGCCGCCTTCTGGGCGGTCGTCGCCCTGATCGGCGGTTTCTGGTACTTCTGGCGCGCCGAGGAGAGGTACGGCCGTGGCTGAGCTGACCGAGGAGCTGTTCCAGATGGGTCGACCGCAGGAGCCGGCGCCCAGGCCGAGCGCCGCGCCGCCGCAGGGCGCCTCCAAGCACGGCGCCCCCACCGTCGTCGTCGACGACCTCCACATCGTCTACCGCGTGTACGGCGCGGCGAGCGCCGCCGAGAAGGGCAACGCCGCCAACGCCCTCATGCGCATCATCCGCCGCCAGGGCCGCCCCCAGATGAAGGAGGTCCACGCGGTCAAGGGCGTCTCCTTCGTCGCCCACCACGGCGACGCCATCGGCATCATCGGCCGCAACGGCTCCGGCAAGTCCACGCTGCTGCGGGCCATCGCGGGGCTGCTGCCCCCGCACAAGGGGGCGGTCTACACCGACGGCCAGCCCTCGCTGCTCGGCGTCAACGCCGCGCTGATGAAGGAGCTCACCGGCGAGCGCAACATCGTGCTCGGCTGCTACGCCATGGGCATGAGCCCGGCGCAGGTCAAGGAGAAGTACGACGAGATCGTCGAGTTCTCCGGCATCGGCGAGTTCGTGCAGTTCCCGATGTCGACCTACTCCTCGGGCATGGGCGCCCGGCTGCGTTTCGCCATCGCATCGGCCAAGACCCACGACGTCCTGCTCATCGACGAGGCGCTCGCCACCGGCGACCGCGACTTCAAGCGCAAGAGCCAGGAGCGCATCCAGCAGATGCGCCAGGAGGCCGGCACGGTCTTCCTCGTCGCCCACAACCTCGACGTCATCGAGGAGACCTGCAACCGGGTCATCTGGCTGCACAAGGGCAAGATCAAGATGGACGGCGACCCCACCACGGTCCTCGCCGCCTACAACTCCTGATCCCGTGAGGGGCGCCTCAGGCGGCGCCCCTCGCGAAGGGTGTCCCCGCGTCTGATCGGCGCGGTGCGGGGCAAGATGGGGGCGTCCGAAAACGTCCTTCCATCGGAGGTCCACTGTGGCCAAGCAGGCGCCGATCCCGTACGACCACCTGCCCGAGGTCCCCCGGCTGACCGTCGAGAGCGACGACGTCGCCGACGGTCAGCGGCTCTCTGACGACCATGTGTTCAACGACTGGGGGATGACGGGCGGCAACATCTCGCCCCATCTGCGCTGGTCCGGCGCCCCCGAGGGCACCAAGAGCTACGCCGTGACGTGCTTCGACCCCGACGCCCCCACCGGCAGCGGGTTCTGGCACTGGGTCCTGTTCGACATCCCCGCCGATGTGACGGAGCTGCCGAGGGGCGCCGGGTCCGGCGACAAGAAGGGCCTGCCCGAGGGGGCCGTGCACGGCCGTACCGACTACGGATCCCGTGAGTACGGCGGCGCCGCGCCGCCTCCCGGCACCCCGCACCGCTACCTGTTCGCCGTGCACGCGCTGAAGGTCGACAAGCTCGGCCTCGAAGGCGACACCCCGCCGGCCGTCGTCGGCTTCAACATCACGGCCAACACGCTCGCCCGTGGGTACATCGCCCCGGTGTACGAGACCTGAGCCGCCCGGCCGCATACCGTACAGAAGTCTGACGAGGTGAAAGGCGTAAGGCCTGGAGGCGCGGGGGGTTAGACCGTACAGAAGTCCGACACGCGCGGGCGAAACCGCTGACAGCGCGCACGGCGTTCCACTATGATTCGAACGTAGATTCGATCTGAGGGATACCGTGATGGAGTGGGGGTGCGGGGTGCGAGAGCTGGCGACCGCGATCGATCTCCTGTCCGCCGAAGACCCGTCGGACATTCCACGTGGCGTGCTGGCCGAGCAGCTCATCGAGCTGCACTGGCAGATGGCCCGCCTCCAGGCCCAGATCGCCCGCCGCACCTACGTGCGCGCTCCGGGCGCCTGACCTTCTGCACATATCGACGAACCGACCCGTTCCACATCCGTCCATGTTCGAACACCGGCCGACGCCTCAGCCGAGGCGTCGGCCGGCCCGTTCTCACCGTCCCGGTTCGGCCACGAGGGGCTCCACGGCGGGCGGCTCGAAGGGGAAGCGCTCGGCGAAGGCCGGGCGCAGATCGCTGACCCACACCGCGTCCGGGTCGTAGTGGGCGAAGAACGGCCGTCCCACCAGGGCCGGGTCACGGGCCTGGATCAGGTGCAGCACGAACACCCGCACCCCCGCCACCTCGGCCACCCCGTCGACGCACACCTTCCCCGGCGTCGACGACATCGACGGCCCGCGCACCGTACGGCACAGCCCCGACACCTGCGCGTAGGCGTCGCGGAAGATCTCGTGAGCCCGCGCGAGCGGCACCGCGAAGTAGTCCTGCGGACCGGTGTCGCGCTCGACGAACATGTAGTACGGCACCATGCCGAGCGCGTGCTGCGCACGCCACATCTCCGCCCACGTGTCCGGATGGTCGTTCACCGAGCGGATCAGCGGCGCCTGCGTGCGGATCACCGCACCGGTGTCGATGATCGCCCGCACGGCGGTCCGGACGAGTTCGGACCGCATCTCGGTCGGATGCGAGAAGTGCGCCATGAAGGCGAGGTTCTTGCCCGACTCCACCACCGAGGAGAACAGGCTCAGCACGTCGGCGGCGTCCGGGTCGGTCACGTAACGGGCGGGCCAGTAGGCCAGCGACTTGGTGCCGATGCGGATGGACTCGAGCTGCTCCAGTTCGAGCAGCGGCTCGACGTACCGCCGCAGCACCGGGCCGCTCATGATCATCGGGTCGCCGCCCGTGAGGAGGACACTGGTGACCTCCGGGTGCCGGCGCAGGTAGTGGACGAGACTCTGCGCGTCGTCGGAGGCCATCTTCAGGTCCGGCTCGCCGACGAACTGCGCCCAGCGGAAGCAGTAGGTGCAGTAGGCGTGACAGGTCTGGCCCTGCTTGGGGAAGAACAGCACGGTCTCGGGGTACTTGTGCTGCATGCCGGGGAGCCGTTGGCCACCGAGCGTCGGCATGTTCAGTTCCATCTGGCCGGCCGGGTGCGGGTTGAGCCTCGCCCGCACCTCCCGCACCACCTGCTGGAGCTCACCCGCGGGCGCCTCCTCCCCGATGAGCTTGGCGATGCGTGACACGTCCTCCTCGGGGAGCATGTCCTCCTGGGGAAAGACCAGCCGGTAGATGGGGTCGGCCGGGATGTCGGACCAGTCGATCAGCTCGTCGACGACGTAGGAATTGGTCCGAAAGGGCAGCACGGACGCCACCGCCCGGATGCGCAGCCGTGTCTCGGCGTCGAAGTCGGCCCGCCTGAGTAGATCGTCCAGATGTTTGGCCGTGTAGGCCCGGAACCCCCGCGTCCCTGCCTGTGTCAAGGTCACTCGAGATTTTCCTCTCTTTCTGGCTCGTCCGGTAAACCTGATGCTCCTGTCGTGCGTCTGTTGCTTTCCTAGACGGACGCGCCACCGCGCCGAGTCGGTTCCGTACGACCGAAAAGGCTAGGTAAAACCTTCCACATATCGCGACATATCTTGAGTTGGGCTACGCTGGGCGAGGTGAGCTCCCTTACGCCTTTCGAGTCGGGCGACACCGGCCAGCGCGCCTCAGACGCCGACCGCGACCACGTGGCCGCCGTCCTCGGCGAGGCCCTCGCCACCGGCCGCCTCACCAGCGTCGAACACGCCGACCGCCTGGAGGCCGCCTACTCCGCGGTCACCATCGGCGACCTGATCCCCCTCACCCGCGACCTGCCCGGCCTCGCGACCACCTCCGCGCCGGTGGCCACCACCGAGCAGCAGGCGATCACCGCGGTGTTCAGCAAGGTCATCCGTGGCGGCCGATGGGTGCCCGGGCGGCACACCGCCCTGCGCTCGACCTTCGGAGCCCTGATCGTCGACCTCACCGACGCGGTGCTGCCCGGGCGCGAGATCACCCTCGAACTCGACTCCTTCTGCGGCAAGCTCATCGTGCGCGTCCCCCAGAACGCACGGGTGATCGACGAGGGCAGCGCCGTCTTCTCCAAGCGCCACGTCTCGGGCGGCGACGAAGGGGGCGACCCCAACGGTCCCCTGATCCGCGTGACCGGCCGCGCGTTGTTCGGCAAGGTAGTGGTCTCACGGGGCGTCGCCGACTGGCACTGGCCCTGGCGCACGCACTAGTCCACGGGGCCACCTACGATGCGGGGCACAGACAGATTCCGCACGAGGTGACCGCTTGGACGGCATTCCGCCGATAGCCCTTGACGCCATGGGAGGCGACAACGCCCCTGGCGACATCGTGGCGGGAGCCGTACAGGCCGTGCGCGAGCACGGCGTGCCCGTCGTCCTCGTCGGCGCGCCCCGGGCGATCGCCGAGGAACTCTCCGCCCACGACGCGCTGGGCGAGATCCCCATCGTGCGCGCGGAGGAAGCTCTCTCGATGGACGAGGGCGCCCTCGCCAGCCTGCGCCGCCCCCGTTCCAGCATCGCGGTGGCGTGCCACCTCGTACGGCGGGGCGACGCCTCGGCCGTCGTGTCCGCCGGATCCACGGCCGGCGTGGTGGCCACCGGGAAACTGCGGCTGCGCGCCCAGCAGGGCGTGCTGCGCCCCGCCATCGCCGTCCCCCTGCCGACCCGGCCCCGCCCGACCGTGCTCCTGGACGCCGGCGCCACCGCCGACGTCAAACCCGAGATCCTCGTCCAGTTCGCCCACCTCGGCGTCGCCTACGCCGAGACCGCGCTCTCCATCGACCGTCCACGCGTCGGCCTGCTCACGATCGGCGGCGAGGCCGAGAAGGGCAACAAGCTGACCAAGCGCGCCCACGAGCTGCTGTCGGCCGTTCCCGGCATCGACTTCGCCGGCAACGTCGAGGGCCACGACCTGCTGAACCGCGTCGTCGACGTGATCGTCACCGACGGCTTCACCGGTAACGTCGCGCTCAAGACCATGGAAGGCTCCGTCCGGTACGCCTTCACCGAGCTCCGCGAGACGATCGAGTCGGGGCCGCTGGCGCGGTTAGGCGCCCTGCTCCAGCGACGCCGGCTGCGCGAGCTGCGCAGCCGGCTCGACCCGGAGGCGTACGGCGGCGCCGTGCTCCTCGGCCTGAACGGCACCGTCGTCATCGCCCACGGCTCCTCCAGCGGCAAGGGAGTGGCCGCCGCCTGCGCCCTGGCCGCCACCCTCGCCCGCCAGGGCACCGTCGCCCGCGTCGGCGAGCGCATCACCGCCACCCACAAGACCCATCGCCTCTGGTGACACGGCCCCGCGGGAAAGGCGATCTTTCGGGCGGAGCGGGTCGATATCAAATTCTGGCGGTCATGATCTGCGGATATCCTTGGGGGCATGACCGACCCGCAGCTCGTGCTCGCCGAGCGGGTCCAGCAGGCGCTGGGCACCGCCTTCGGTCAGGAGCACGCAGGCGCCGACCCGCTGATCCGGCCGTCCCAGTTCGCCGACTACCAGGCGAACGTCGCGCTGAGCCTGGCCAAGCGGCTGCGACGAGCGCCCCGCGAGGTCGCCCAAGCCATCGCCGACGCCCTCGACGCCGACGACGTCTTCGCCGGTGTCGAGGTCAGCGGCCCCGGCTTCCTCAACATCACCCTGCGCGACGACTGGATCGCCGCGCAGGCCCGGCAGACCCTCGACGACCCCCGCGGCGGCGTCGGGCTCACCACGCCGCCGCAGACCGTCGTCGTCGACTACTCCGCGCCCAACGCCGCCAAGGAGATGCACGTCGGGCACCTGCGCACCACCATCGTGGGCGACTCGCTGGTGCGCATGCTGGAGCACCTCGGCAACCACGTCGTCCGCCAGAACCACCTCGGTGACTGGGGCACCCAGTTCGGCATGCTGATCGAGTACCTGCTCGTCATCGGCGAGGCCAACGCCCTGGCCCGGCTCGAAGCCGGCGAGAACAACGAGTTCTACCAGGAGGCCCGGGCCAAGTTCGACTCCGACCCGGAGTTCAAGGAGCGCTCGCGCCGGCGCGTCTCCACCCTCCAGGGCGGAGACCCCGAGACCCTCCGGCTCTGGCACCTGTTCATGGACGCCACGATCCGCTACTTCAACAAGGTCTACGCCACCCTCGGCATCACGCTCACCGACGACCACATCGCCGGCGAGAGCATGTACAACCCCATGCTGGCCGAGACCTGCGACGACCTCGAGGCGTCCGGCGTGGCCGTGATCAGCGAGGGCGCGCTGTGCGTGTTCCCTCCCGGCTTCAAGGGCACCGACGACAAGCCGCTGCCCCTGATCATCCGTAAGAGCGACGGCGGGTACGGCTACGCCACCACCGACATGGCCGCCATGCGCTACCGCGTCCGCGATCTCAAGGCCGACCGCATCCTCTACGTCGTGGGCGCCGACCAGGCCCTCCACTTCCAGATGGTGTTCGCCGCCGCCCGCCAGGCGGGGTGGCTGACCGACGACGTCTCCGCCGAGCACATCCAGATCGGCATGATGCTCGGCTCCGACGGCCGCCGGTTCCGCACGCGCAGCGGGCAGTCCGTCAAGCTGACCGACCTCCTCGACGAGGCCGTCGAGCGGGCCTCGGCCGCGATCGCCGACCGCGGGTACGACGAGGCCACCCGCGCCGAGATCGCCCGCACCGTCGGCATCGGCGCGGTGAAGTACGCCGACCTGTCCGTCAGCCACGACAGCGAATACATCTTCGACTTCGACCGCATGCTGGCGTTCAACGGCAACACCGGGCCCTACATGCAGTACGCCACGGCCCGCATCCGCTCGATCTTCCGAAAGGGCGGCGTCGAGCCGTCGGAGGCCACGGGGCCCATCACGCTGGGCGAGCGGGCCGAGCGCGACCTCGCGCTCCAGCTGCTCGGCTTCGGCTCGGTGGTCGAGAACGCCGCGGCCGCCGCCGAGCCGCACCGCGTATGCGCCTACCTCTTCGAGACCGCGAGCGCGTTCACCACGTTCTACGAGAAGTGCCCCGTGCTCAAGGACGACGTCGACCCGGCCATGCGCGCCTCCCGTCTCGCGCTGTGCGCGCTGACCCTGCGTGTGCTGCAGACCGGCCTGAACCTCCTTGGCGTCCCGGTGCCCGACCGCATGTGATCCTTCCGGTCCGGCCGAGATCCACCCTCGGCCGGGCCAACTTCCTCGCCCCCTCGGCGTGCCGCCGCACACCGCGGGCCCGGAGTCACTAACCTGGGCGCGGTCATGGGAGTGTCCGCCGAACCCTCGCCTCCGGGGGCCTTCCGAACGGCTTCGGGGAGTTGCCCGCTTTGAGCATGGATCTGACCGCGAATCCCGAGCTTCCCGGGACCGCGGGCTCTGCCGACCCACAACGCGAAGCCGCGCCCGCCGAGGGCGACCTCCGCGACCACCCGGCCGGCGAAGGTGACCAGGCGGAGAGCGACGAGGTCCAGCAGGACGACGGCGCCGAGCTACGGCGGTACGCCGACACCCTGGTGACACGGCTCGCCGCGGACGGCACCGTGCCGCCGCCACCCGCCACGCTCGACGTTCCCGGGCTCTGGCTCGCCCCCGCGGTGGAGGCGCTGCTCGCGATCCTCTCCGGCGACGACGCCCTCGATCCGCTCGCCCGGGCCGCACAGCTCGACGAGACCGGAACCGCCCTGTTCCTGTGCCTGTCGCTCGCCGTCAGCGGCAACGGCGACCGCGTCCACGCCTCCTGGCTCGGCACCGCGTTCGGCGACCTCGCCACCGACCGGCCCGTCACCCCGGGGCAGCGGGCGCTGTGGACGGCCGCCGCCCGCGGCGCGTACGGGCCCGCCGGCAAGATCTTCGTCCTGCGCAAGCTCGACGCCGCGGCCGTCCCCTCGACCGCCGAGCCCGACCGGTGGCTGGGTGTCCTGGTCACCGACGACGAGCAGGATTCCGCCGTGTCACCCGCCCTCACGGCCGTGCCGTCCCTGGCGGAGGTGCCGGAGCTCGCCGAACCGGTGCGGGCGGCGGCCAGGCTGTCCCGCCTGGTCGAACGGGTCACCGAGATCACCTCCACCCGCACCTCGGTGACGCGTGGCCCCGGCACCCCCTGGGCCGACGCCGAGCCGCTGACCGCGCTCCGCTCGCTCGTCGGGGCGCAGGAGCCCGTCCCCGCCCGTCCCCTCACCGACCACCTTCTCGACGACCTCCGGCCCGGGTCCGACCCGCACCTGGCGGCCATCGCCTTCCACGTCGCCGCTCCCGTCGTACGCTCGGCCGCCGCCGAGCTCGTCACGGCCACCGAGGCCGCCCCGCCCGCCGAGATCACCGTGCCGATCCTGCGGCACCCTGTCACCCTTCGCCCCGAAGGCCCGGACGCGGGCTCTCTCACCGCCGCAGAGGCCGCCATCCGGGCCGAGGGCGCGTCACGGGGGGCGAGCGGGCGCTGGCTCGCCTACGTGCCGGCGCTGCTGCCCATCGTGGCGCTGGTCCTCGCCTTCACCGTCTCGGAGATGTTCGCCATCGCCGCCCTCCTCTTCGGAGGCCTCGCCGGCTACGTCCTGTGGCGCCGCAGCGCCCGTGAGGCGGACGAGGCGCGGCGGGTCGAGGCGGAGGTGGCCGAGCTGCACCGCCAGGCCGACGCGGCCGTGTGGGCCCTGCACGACTACGCCCGCGAGGCCGCCCAGCGCGAGGAGACCGCCGCCGAGAGCCTCACGGCTCTCACCCGCCTGCTCCGCCGAGGTCCCGCCGTCGCCGGCCAGCGTTCCTGAACAGAGAAGTGCCTTCGATCCCCTGAGGTTCGGCCGGCCCCCGCCGCAGGTCGAAGGCACCTCTCCTCTCAGCAGCAGTGCGCCATGCCGGCGGACGCGCACGGCGGCGGATACGCGCCTGTTGACTCGCCGACCCACTCTGCTCTGCCTGCCCTTCCCCGGCGTGTGGACGGCCGTTCGCCCGGCGCCGAACGGCCCCCCGCCGCGGCGCCCTGCCGGCGAGCGGCGGGGACGGCTCGCTAGGTCGTGGTGATCTCCACATCCGCCGGAGCCAGCAGGAAGACCTTGTCGGCGATGCGCTCGATGCGGCCCTCGCAGCCGTACGTCAAACCTGCGGCGAAGTCGACCATACGGGTCGCCTCGGCCAGGGGCATGCCCGCCACGTCCATGATGACGGCCTGGCCCTCCCTGAAGTGCTGCCCCACGATGAGCGCGTCGGAATACTTCCGCGGGCGGACCATGATGATCCGTGCGGGATCCCCACCCGACCCCCAGCGCCTGGCGGCCCGTTCCGACGCGGGCATCCACTCATCCTCGTACTCGTCATAGTCGTAGGGCTCGTCGTACTGATCCCCATCGCCCAGGCCAAGGTAACTCACCACCCTGCGCACTGCCCCCATCGGCTGTCCTTTCCGCGAGAACCGGCCACATTCGCCGTGCCCCGACACAAATGACCGTAACCGACGTGTCGCCTGGGGTGGCGCGACACGCCCATATGCTTTTGATTTTGCACGGGTTTCGCTACCGTTTCGACCGGTTATCTGGGGGTGGATAGGATCGAGGGCGTGCGCATCTTCACTGTCGATTCGTTCACCGATCAGCCCTTCAAGGGTAACCCGGCGGCCGTCTGCCTGCTGGAGACTCCGAGATCCGACGAGTGGATGCAGGCCCTGGCCAGCGAGATGCGTCACTCCGAGACGGCCTTCGTACTGGGGCAGGGCAAGGGTGCCCCTTACCTTCTACGGTGGTTCACCCCAGAAGCCGAAGTGGCATTGTGCGGCCACGCCACCCTGGCGTCCGCGCACGTCCTGTATTCGATCGGAGCCGCTTCCGGCTTGATCGACTTTTCCACGAAGAGTGGAATCCTGACGACCGAACAGCTTGATCACGGTCGTATTTCGATGGATTTCCCGTCATACCTGCCCGCTGAGATTTCTCCCCCCTCAACGCTCGGCGAGGCGCTCGGGGTTCCCGTGACCTGGGTCGGGATGGGACGCCTCGACCTCCTGGTCGAGGTCGAATCAGAGCAGGTGGTGCGCGATCTGACCCCCGACATCGACGCCTTCGCCGCGATCGAGGCGCGAGCCGTCTGCGTCACCGCCAGGGCGGCGGACCCTGCCGGTGGGGTCGACTACGTCTCCCGGTTCTTCGCCCCCCGCGTGGGCGTGCCGGAGGACCCCGTGACCGGATCCGCTCACTGCATGCTGGCGCCCTACTGGTCGGCCAAGCTGGGCAGCGACAGCCTCGTGGGGGCACAGCTGTCCAGGCGCGGCGGCATCGTCCACACCAGGGTCCACGGAGACCGTACGCAACTCAGCGGCCACGCCGTGACCATCTGGTCCGGCGAACTCCACGTCTGACCCGGACGAACCCCGGCTGAAGCGCCGGCTGTCAGCCCAGGGTGAGGGATTCACCCACGTTCAGGCGCGTGTATGCGGCCCCGGTGCCGGGTCCCTGCTCGCCGAGCAGGCCACCGACCATCGTGATGCCGATGTCGTTCAGGGCGCCGTCGTGGATGGCGAGGGCACGGCGGGGTGCCACCTCCCGCACGTAGTCGAGCAGGTGGCCGGCTGTCGACCAGGGGCCGTGTACCGGAAGCAGCAGGGTGTCGACCGCCTGGTCCTCAGGGACGGTGAGAGCGTCACCGGGGTGGAAGAGCAGGCCGTCGAGGAGGAAACCGATGTTGACGACGCGCGGGATGTCCCGGTGGATGACCGCATGCCAGGTGCCGTACACCTTCACATCGAAGCCGGCGGCGGTGAACCGGGCACCGTCTCCGACGGTGTGGACCCGGGGGCCGAGCCCCTCCAGTCGTCCGGCCAGCGAGCCGTTCGTCCAGATCTGCAGCTCCGGGTTGGTCTCCGCGGCGGCGCGCAGCGTGCTCTCGGAGAAGTGGTCGAAGTGCTCGTGTGTGACGAGGACGGCTGCGGCTCCCTCCAGCACCTCGGGATCGGTCAGCCCGCCCGGATCGATGACCAGACGGCGGCCGTCTCGCTGTACGCGGACACAGGCGTGGCCGAACTTGGTGAGTTCCACGACGTGCTCCTCGCTTCCGAGTTCATACAAACAGGTTGTACAACTTAATTGTATATTGCAGGAGAGGTGATGGCATGACGACCAGTGAGCAGCTCGCGGAAGACCTCCGCGCGGCGATCGGGCGGCTGGTGCGCACGACACGCGCCGTCGACACCCTCCCTCCCGGAGAGGCCGCGATCCTGGGGTACCTCGACCGCGAGGGGCCCCAGACCATCACCGACCTAGCCCGGCGGCGCCAGGTGAGTCACCAGTCCGCCGCCAAATCCGTCAAGGAGCTGACCACCCTCGGCCTGGTCCATGCCGCCCCGCACCCGACCGATGGGCGGATGCGAGTACTCGTACTCACCCCGGCAGGCCGGGCGCGCCTCGACGACGAGCGCCACCGGAGGGCGGACCGCCTCGGTCATGCCATCGAACACGCACTCACCCCCGCCGAGCGCGAAGAACTCCAACGCTGTGTCGGACTGCTCTCTCGTCTCTCCGCACTGCTGGAGAGTGGTTCGCCTTAAGCGCACCGCCTCCATGGGCGGCGAGTTCAGGCACGGGCGTGGGTCGTCCAGGTCGAGCCGGCGACGACCGGACACCACTGCCGGGTGTGCCGGACCTGGGACCAGCACCCCGGAGATGGATGCTGGTCCGCGCCGGTACGATCACGTGCGCCTGATGACGGCTTCGTCATAGACACTCCACTATGGGTGGATGAAGTGTGTCGTGGCGGTTGATGTCGGTGGGACGACGCTCAAGGGTGGGTTGATCACATCCGGCGGGACGATTCTCTACCGCGAACGCCGCCCCACCCCGCGCACAGAAGGACCGGAGCGGGTGATCGCGGCCATCTCCGCCTTCGTCGCCGACCTGACCCGGCCCCGCACGGTCGCCGGCATGTCCCTCCGCCCTCTGGCCGTGGGGCTGGCCGTCCCCGGACTGGTCAAGCCAGGGCTGGCCGTCTTCTCGGCCGCGTTCGGCTGGCGCGACGTGCCCGTCGACGCGTTCGCGGACGGGGAGCTGCCGGTGGCGCTAGGGCACGACGTGCGCTCGGCGGGTGAAGCGGAACTCGCCTACGGCGCGGACGCGGACGACGCGCTGTACCTGCCGATCGGGACCGGCATCGCCGGAGCGGTGGTCCTGTCGGGCTCCCTGTACGGCGGTACCTCCGGCTGGGCCGGGCAGATCGGGCACATCCCGGTGCATCCAGGCGGGCTGCCGTGCCCCTGCGGGCAACGGGGATGCCTGGCGGCCTACGCGTCGGCCGCCGGCATCGCGGCCCGCTGTGGCGAGGCCTCGGCCGAGGAGGTCGTACGCCGGGCCGCTTCGGGGGAGGTGGTGGCGGTCCGGGTATGGGACGAGGCCGTAGAGGCGCTCGCGCTGGCCCTGGCGACGTACACGATGGTGCTGGACCCCTCGGTGATCGTCATCGGCGGGGGACTGTCGCTGGCGGGCGACGCTCTGGTGACGCCACTGCGTGAGCGGCTCGCGGCGAGGCTCTCCTTCCGTCACTCACCCGAGGTGCGGGTCTCGGCGCTCGGGACGGACGCGGGGCTACTGGGGGCCGGACTGCTGGGCTGGCGAGCGGTGGGCGATCAGGGATGATCCGGCCAGGGGAGGCAGGGCTACGGGAAAGTCGACAACACCGAGTGGCATCGATCGCCCCCCTTCCTCTCCCTGCGCCCAGTTTCATCCTGTTCAGCCCTATTTCGTCCTGCTCCTTCTACTCCGTCCGCCGGAGTCGATGGCAGCCGCGCAGCACCAGCTGCCTCACGCCACTGCGCACGTCTGCCACCTTCCTCAGCGTTCCCTCCCGGCAGTAGGCCTCAGCCCCGCCCTTTACGACACCAACAAAGATCGTCACTAGCCCACCGACCCAACCGAACCCCAACCGGCGAATCCCCGAACCAGCCGAACCGGCCGGACCCCAACGAGCGGAAGCCCACCGAACCAGGTGAACGGACCAGACGATCGGACCACCCGGCCCGGCCAGGGCCCAGCCAGCGGGACGGGTCGGCGAACGCCCGGCACAGCGCCTCGGCGACGAGCCACCTAACCAAGTGAACCGACCAGACCACCCGCCGCCCGAGCCGGGTGAACACGCGAACCGACCGAACCAGGCCCGACCACCCCACCAGCCGAAGTCCCTCAAGCCGGGTGAGCCGGCCAATCCATCCGACCAGCCAAACCCGCCGGCTCGCCGAAACCGGCGGAATCGGACCGGACCGAACAGGCGGAACCGGACCGAACCGACCGAACAGGCCGGAACCAGTGGAACTGATCGGAGCCCGGACCGGCTGTACCTGTCTGAACTTGCAGACCTCGCAGACCCGCTGAAGGAGCCGGGGCCGGCAGGGTGACCGCCGGCGTCAGTGCGACTCCGCCCCTTTGGAGCCGATCTGTGGAACCGATCTGTGCGAATCGGTTCGTAGTGCATGGAATCCATCGAGGAGGTTGATCCATGCGGCGGTCACCTGCCGAGCGGAGTCTGGCTCAGCTACCGCTCACCGGCTCCGTACTGTCGCTCGTTCCCGCGGCGGGCTGTTCTGCCGAACCGGACTCCTCGGAGCTCCCCTGCTCAGAGGTTGCGTCGGGGTGAGCTGCGATGAACTGCTCGATGATCTCGTCCGGGATCTTCCCTCGAAGCGGGACGTCCAGCTCCTGCTCACGTGCCCATTCCCGAACGTCGGTAGCGGTGTAGCCCCGCAACCTCGGCGAGGAGTCTGCGCCCTTCTTCGACCGCGACGCCTGCTTCACCTCCCGAGAGCTCTCCAGAACCCTCTCGATGAACGCGAGAGCCTCGTTCAGTCGCTTCTGGTTGGCGTCGGACAGGTCGATGGCGAAGGTCCGGTTCAGCAGCGGGAATTCCCGTCTCGCCACATCATCGCCCTCGGAGTGGTCGAGGTCGTCAACCAGTATTACCTTCTGCGCCACGTGCAGCCCTTTCCGGGTTGATCTCAGTGTTTCTGAACCGTGGCATCCTACTGGCGGCCCGCCTCTGATCACGTCATCGATCCGCTTTCTACCGCGGCGCGGCGTTCCACCGGGGACGCGCACGACGGCCAGAGGTCGTCGACAGCCACCAGGCCCTGGGACATCACTGAACCATGACCGCATGTCCCCCAACGCTCCCCCGGGTCTCCCCCCAGCCCAGTGAGGCCCTACGCCGCTCTCAAAGACCCGGGAACAGAAGCGGGGCCGCCAACAACGTGGGCGACCCCCTCAATGGATACCGTGAGCACCGTAGCGGCCCTCCTGCCCACCACTCTCCAGGGAGCGACGGAAGCGGCGAGCCGCGGACGGCACCGCCGCCCAGGAGAACCGTGAGCAGCGCCAGATGCCGGCCTACGCGGGTGGGGAACAGCCGGGACCTAACGGCGAAGGCCGGCACGCACGCGTGATGGACGCCTTCTCGCTTCGGCTGCAGAAAGCAGCAGGGGCTACCCGTCCCCCTGACACAGCACGCATACCGCTGACACAGCACGCATACCGCCGGTCGTCAACGACGACCAGGGCCAGCCCTCCACATGGAATTCCACCACGCCCCGGGCACACGCCGGGCCCCTAATCTAGCCGTAGAACGCAGAAAACAGTAAGGGCCACCCGCTTGGCGGGTGGCCCTTACCGTATGAAAAATTTGTCCGGCGGCGTCCTACTCTCCCACACCGTCCCCGGTGCAGTACCATCGGCGCTGGAAAGCTTAACTTCCGGGTTCGGAATGTAACCGGGTGTTTCCCTTCCGCTATAACCGCCG
>NZ_JAHDTF010000059.1 GCF_018531465.1 Sphaerisporangium fuscum | reverse complement strand
GTCCGCGTTGCCCAGCGGATCCTGGCACTGACCGCCGCGATCTGGCACAACCGCGCCACCAGCCAGCCCATCACCCGATCACTGACCGCCTACGACCACTGACCAGACTTAGGACTTACTCGTCTAGCCCACGATTACGAAGGCCGGCCCCGCCGACGCGGGGCGAGAAGCTGGGCTTCAAGCGCGCAGGAGATCAGTTCACTGCGCGACTTGGCGCCGGTCTGTCTGCACAACCGGTCAATCACCTCAAGCTCAGCGTCGGTGGCGCGCATGGCCCACAACTGCCGCCGCCCTTCACGAGCTGCCACGACGCGAGTGGACTGCCCGCGCCGGGATGGGAACAGGCTGTCGGAGGGCCGGCCAGGGCCTGAGCGGCGAGCGGTGAGAAGCTCGGCGAGCCGATCTCGCAGGACATCGAGGGCGTCGTAGGCGATCGCGGCGTTCGTCATGCCTGTGCGTCGCCGGATCTCCTCGGCGGCGCGGACGGCAGCGGGCAGCAGATACACGCTGATCTGGTAGGTCACCTCGCTGTCGCTGGGGATAGCCTCTTCGCGACGTCGTGACGGCGCTGCCGCGGAGAGCTTCTCGGGCCTCGGCGCTGCACCATCGGGCCGCCGAGTGTCAGCGCTGGGTCCCTCAGGGGCGTTGGAGGGGCGCTCTGCCGATGGCGGTGGCGGCAGGGTGCTGCCTGGTTTCCCGGGGAGTCTCCCCGCGAGGCTGCTGGCTGGTGAGGTACCGAACACGCTCCCGAGCGCACCAGGCTCGCGCATACCCGGCTCGCTCATGCGGTCGCCCCTTCTGCCGCAGCGAGCAGGTCGAGGACCTCGGCGGCCAGGCGGCGGTAGTCCTCGGCGACGTTGCTCGCTGTGGGAGGGATGCGCCGGGCGAGGGATGCGGAGGCCTCCTCGGTGTCCTTGCTGGCGCGGAGGACTTCCCACCAGGACGGCTGGTTAGCGGCGTCGCTCTCCAGTTCGTGGGCCACCCGGCCCAGAGCTCGGGTGTCCATGGCGATGCGTTCGGAGTGGCCGATGATGGCGGTCAGGACGGGCGACGATCCGACGCCAAAGGCGGTCTCAACGTCGCTGCGTACGCTGCGGTGGATCGCAGTGGCGCCGCGGGCGGTGGCGAAGAGCACCACGCCCAGCAGCGCGAGGGACGGGTTGATCTCGCGGGCGATCGCGAAGCGTTCGGCGAGCAGCTGCATGCCGACGAGCCCGCCGCCGTCGCTCTTGGTCGGCATGAGGAGCCAGCGGGCGGCCCCGAGCGCCAGGTCGACCAGGAGCGTGTTCTCAGGAGGTGTATCGGCGAGGACCAGGTCGTAGGGACCGACAGCGGGCGCCAGTGCCCTGGCGAGGGCGAGGAACGCGCCGCGGCCCTGCTGCTGGACGCGGCCAACCATGACACCGGTGAGATCGCCAAGATGAACGCCGCCGGGGGCGACGTCGAGCCCTGGCCGGCCAGGGACGGGTACGGGTCGGATCGGCTGGCCGGTCATGATGGCGGCCAGCAGCCCAGCGCCCTGGTCGTCGATCGCGCTTCCGCGGTAGCCGAGATCATCGCTGAGGTTGGCCTGGCGGTTGAGGTCGAGCGCCAGGACCTTGTAGCCGGCGGTGGCGTAGAGGGCCGCCAGGTTCGCGGTGATGGAGGTCTTGCCGACGCCGCCCTTGTCGTTGGCGATGGCGATCACGCGTGCTAGGGCGGCTTGTCCGTCGCCCGCCTGCTCTGTCGCTTCCCCTGCAGCGGGGTGGGTGTTGGTCTCGGTCATCTGCGTTCTGGCTTTCCCTCAGGTGATCGTGCGCCTTCCGTAGTTTGGCACGGAGCGTGCCAGTGATATCGCCTCGTCAGGCGCTAGTCCGCATACCAGTTAGGGGAGCAACAACCACGCGGGCAAGGGGCACAGGGTGGTGACGAGAGAGTGAAATAGGCAACGGGTGAGCTCGCTTGCGAGCGAGGTAGCGGAATAGCGGGGTTGCTAGCTATTGGACAACTGGTGATGCCATCGCTCGTGCTATCGGTTAAGTGGAGGATGAGCTGCAGTAACGACACTGTGACGTCATGCGATCTTGTGTCGGCTCATCCGAGCCAGAGGATCTCCAAGAGCTCTACGATCTGCTGGTCTTCGAGGATCAGGTAGATGACCCCACCCACCCCGGACTCTCCGAACGGGTGAGTTCGCACTGCGGCATCGGGATTGCGGTCGGGGTTGAGCGACCTGCCCGCCCAGGGCTGGATCTCCAGCAGTGCGAACACTTCAGCGAGGGCGGGGAGGACTGGTTTGGGTAACGCGGCCACCTGATCAGCAGCATGCTCGCTTAGGCGAACTGTATACACCTACGCGTCCACGCCGAGCTCGGCCAACACCTCGCGCCACGACCGCGCCGGCGGCAGTTCACCGCGGGCTGCTTGCTGAGTCACCTGTTCGGCATCACGGGTGATCCGGTCGTAGGCACCGCTGGCCTTGAGCACGGCCAACCGCCGCCAGTAGTCCAGGCAGGTGTAGACCGGAGCCAAGTCGAGATCGTCGGCGGCCTTCGCCATCGCGGCGCGGAACTCTCGCTCGAAGGTCTCGCGGTGAACGGGGGAGAGCGCGGCGCGTACGGCCTGGGGCGTGCGCTCAGGAACAGCCGCCGTCTCGTGCTCGTGCGGTTGGGCCGTCATGCCTGTCAGCTTAGGCCTCTCGCCTGAGCTAGTCGCCCTGCGCAGCAATAACTCGTAGACACGACGCGGGCCCGGGAAGCTCTGCTCCCAGGCCCAGCTGTTGTCTTCGTCACAGGTCAAAGCAATTCAGCGGTTCCCGACGTGAATGACCGACGCCGCAGCTACCAAGATCGTAAGGATCGCTTCACTTCGACTCAGGACCAGGGATGAGTTGGCGGTACATCAGCTCGTAGAGGTGGCCGCCCTTGATGAGGATGGACACCTCGACCGGACGGGCGTCTTCGGAGTAGACGACGCGGAACTGGCGGAACACCGGAATTCCCTCAGGTAGCTCCAAGATTTCCGCCTCTTCAACAGTGGGAGGGCGGACAGACAGGCGGTCAGCGAACTCGAGCTCGGGATAGCCAAGCTCCGTCAGGACGGCGGGTGCTCCTCCTGGCACTCGACCACGGCGGGCGAGGGTGCTACCGCCTACGAGACTTAGCGGGTAGTACGACCAAGAGACCTCGACAGGCTCTTCATCTCGCAGCATCAAGCGATGCCGCAGTATGGCGTGGTCTTCGCCGAGTTCAGTGGCGACGTCTAGAGGTGCCTGGACCTCCGCAACGTTCAGCAACTTGTAGGTGACGCCCCGCTCGCTAGGGTCAAAGTACGCCGCTGTACGCACGACGAAAGGTCGTCGGTCTCGCACGAACACGCCCCTGCCGGCCTGGCCGTACACGAATCCCTCCGCTTGGAGGAGCTTGGTCGCGTTGTGTGCGGTAGCAGGTGCGGCCGCGTACGTCTCTGCGAGCTCCGCGGTCGACGGAAGCTTTGCCCCTGGCTCCAGTTCTCCTGACATGATCTTCGCCCGAAGCTCAGCGGCGATCTTCAGTTGCGGGGGCCGCTTATCCGGCTTTCGCGCCACAATAAGGTCCTTCTCGCTTCACAGGGTTGTGTCGTATCGCAGGTGACGTCCCTGCGCGGTCATCTTCATGTCGCTGACCTCGACCGGCGTACCGTCTGCCGTTCGGAGCGTCCGCAGAACCACTAGGACCCAGTCGCGTTCATTCAGCTGGAGCATCTGCCGCTCCTCGTTGGAGGGAAGTCGGGCAGAGATGTCCTCCTCCGCAGATCGGGGCTGGTATCCGAGCTCCTTCAACAGCGTGACTGCCCCGCCTCGGATCTTGCGATTCTCCGCCAGCCCTGTCCCTTGGGCGATCGAGAGAGGGTAGTAGGAGTCCGCAAGTTCTACCGGGTGGCCGTCAAGGAGCACCGTTCGGCGACGGACGATTACAGGGCTTCCCGCTGGGAGTTGAAGCCGCTCAGCTACTGCGTCGGGGGCAACGTCTTCCACTACTTCGCGAAGCACGTGAGTCCCAGTGCGGCCGTGCTGGGCCGCCTCTTCGGACCAGGCATCACCCTCCCCTTCTTGACGGGGGTAGACGTACGGCGTGGAGGTGCTCACCCACGTGTGCTCGCTCAAAACGCCTCCTAGGTAGTCCAAAACCACCGCCTCACCTCGTCACCTTACTCGGTAGGCAGTAAGGGGGTGCTGAGAGAACCTTCTACGCGAATCGTACGCTACAACCTTGATGGCTTCCATGAATGGCAGTAAGGTTCTGCTCAAGCGTCCAGAGCGCTAGGAGGCTCCAGTAAGGCGAGACCTTTAAACGCCTAGTGCCCGAATCGGCAAGAGAACCAAACGGTCGGTGGCCTGTCCATCCATCGACTGTGCCAGGGCCTGTCCACAATGCGGCCTCGGTGTGTCCAGCACCGAGGCCGCGATGAGTCGAGAGTTGAAAGGAACCGACTCATGCGCATTGTCGCTGACGCATGCCTGATCGCGGAACCGCTGCTCACTTCGAAGGAGTTGGCGGCTGTCTTCCGCGTCGATCCCAAGACCGTTGCCCGCTGGGCCCGCGAGGGGCGTATCGCGGGCATCCGTACCCCTGGCGGCCGACTGATCCGCTACCGCGAGTCCGAGGTCCGCGCCGCGCTTGAGGTCTCCGCAGCGCTGCCTGTCCAGGAAGAGGCCTCCACCACCGAGACCGCTCTCGAGCCCGACACGTTCTCGGCGTCCTCTGTGGAGGTCGGCCGATGAGCGAGATCGCGACCTCGACTCAGTCGCACGCGGTGCGGGCGCTGGGTCTGCTGACCGAGGCGACGGACGCCGGCGGCCTCCGGGCCCCGCACCCCGGGTGCTACGACGATCGCGGCGTGGCGCTGCGGGACGCGCAGGCCGGGGCCGGGCACGCGCTGCTGGCGATCTGCCAGGAGCTGGCCCAGAGCCGCGTGCAGGCCGAGCTGGAGCACATCGCCACGCTGGCCGAGGTGGCGGCGATGCGCCGGGACCTGCGCGACATCACCGCCGCGATCCGCGAGCTGTCCGGCGCCATCGGTGAGGCGACCGTGCCGGTGGCCGGGGCCCTGGTCGACGTGTCCAACGCGATCGCCGACGTCCGCACCGAGCTGGCGGAGACCGGCGACGTCGCGGCCGCCGTGCGGGAGCTGGCCGATCCGGCCCCTGAGTGCGGCTGCGCCTGGCAGGGCGGCGCCCCCGTGGAGACCTGCCCGGACCACAACCTGGAGGCATTCCGCGCGCGCCTTGAGACCCCCCTGCGCGGGCGTCGCCGCTGGTGGCGGTGGGGCCGATGAGCATCACTCCCACCCGCCGCCAGGACGAACACGAGCTGACGGGCGCGGAGTCGACGCTGTGGCCTCCCGTCCAGCCGGTCTCTCCGGTCGACGCCACCCGGAAGCTCAGCGGCAAGGCCGCCAAGCTGGCCGCCGCCGCTCGCGAGGCGGCCGAGGTGCGCGCCTACCAGGTCCACCCGGACGTGATCGCGCTGCGGATCGAGCGGATGCGCAGCTGGGTGGACCGGCTCATCTGGACCGGCATGATCCTGGGCCTGGCCTTCACCGCGGTGAACGTGCAGAACTTCGCCGCCGGCGACGACGCCCCGGCCGTCCACGCGGTCACCATCGCCGGACACGAGCTGGTGTGGTGGTCGGCCTGGCTGCTGGACCCGCTGGTGTCGTTCATCCTGATCGGCGCGCTACTCGGCGAGCAGATCATCAGCCGCCACCAGCTCATCAAGAAGCTCGGGCCGTGGGTCCGGGCGCTGAAGTGGGTGGCGCTGACGGCCACGTACGCGATGAACACCTGGACCGCCTGGGAGTCCCTGGAACCGGCGAAGATCTTGCTGCACTCGGTGCCGCCGGTGATGGTGTTCTGCGCCGCCGAGGCCGTGACCGACCTGCGGCACTGGATCACCGAAGCGGTCCGCCGGGCCTACAAGGAGGCGGCCGAGCGGGCCCGTGACCTCGCCCAGGAGGCGCAGGAGCCTATCGAGGTCGTCCGGGTCGACGCCGCGGTGTCGGGGCCGGTGCATCCGGAGTTGACGGCCGAGCGCGCCGACGCGGCCGCGTTGGTGGCGGAGGTGCGCGAGGAGTTCACCGGAGCGCTGCAGGCCCTGCAGGGCGATCTGCTGCAGGCCGTACGGGAGCTCTCCGCCGCTCAGCAGCAGCCCCCTACGGAAGGGGTCCGTACCGACGACTCCAGCCGTACGGAGCAGCCCCGTACGGAGACCGTTTCCCGTACACCGGAGACGGTCTCCCCCGTACGGGAGGAGACCCGTACGGAGGCCGCGTCCCGTACGGCGCAGAGCCGTACGGCGGCCGACAGCCGCACGGAGTATGGCCGTACGGAGCAGGGCCCCGCGAGTCGTACGGGCGCTGACCGTACGGGCGAGGAGCCCAGCGGCCCGCAGGAGGAGCCGTCGGCGCCGATGGACCGTGAGGAGTTCATCGGCATGGTGCGCCAGGAAATCCTCGCGGCCGCCGATCGCGGTGACCGATGGGAGCCGGAGTACCCGCGTCTGATGGCGCAGGCCCGTCGTAGCAGGTCATGGGCGGAAAAGGCCGTCCGGGAGGCGCGCCTGAGCGTGATCGGCCCTGACGCCTCGACCATGGCCACCGCCGAACAGGGCGACGGTTCGGAGCCGATGCGGCCCCAGGACGACGTCGTGGCCGAGCCCCAGCAGGCCGGCGACGAGTCGGATCCCGCCGCTCGTACGGGCGAGGCGGAGGAGGCAGAAGACGCGGCGCCGCCCCGTACGGCGGAGTCCGGTACGGAGCAGTCGCCGGCCGACGCGGCCCCGCGTACAGAGGATGTCGAGCTCCGTACGGACGACGAGCAGGACACGACGGGCCCCCGTACGGAGGACAGCGAGTCCCGTACGCCAGAGGCCGAGGAGCCCCGTACGGCGGCCGTACGGGCGATCGAAGTCCGTACCGGCCAGGTGCGTACGGACGACCAGACGCAGGACGTACCGGCCGAGGAGACGGCCCGTACGGAGGACACCGTCTCTGAGGACGTGGCGGCATGAACGACCGCATCAGCCATGGCGTGTTCCTGTGGAGCCCCGGATCCCGGCTGCCCCACCAGGCGACGCTCATCTACGACCCCGCCGACCCGTTCGCCGTCGCGATCAACTTCCAGAGCCCGTCGGGCAAAACCAGCGGCATCACCTGGCGGTTCGCCCGCGAGTTGCTGGTCGACGCAGTGGAACTCGACCAGGCCGGCGGCCAGGGCGACGTCCTGGTCGAGCCCAGCGCGGACGGCTCGATCAGCATCGTGCTGTACCCGCAGACCAACTGCGTGCCATTGCAGATGCGCCGCGAGAGCGCCGCGTTCTTCCTGGCGCTGACCTACGCCGCCGTGCGCGTGGGTGAGGAAGCCGAGCGAATCGACTGGGACGCCGAGCTCGCGCAGGTTCTCGGGGGTGCGGCATGACCGCCACCACCGTAACCAGCGCCGTCGCCCCGTTGAGCGACCACGACCGGCTGTTGCTGCTGCAGGTCGAGCACGCCGCCCTGGTCGCGGCTGCCCGCGCCGCCGTGGCCGCCGCCGAGCAGGGCCAGGCCGACCCGCTGGTGTTCCTCCGCGCCGAGCTCGGCCGCCACGGCCAGCTCCCGCCGGCGGGCGCCTCCCCGGTGGAGCTGCTGGCCGTCGCGGCCGCCGCCCGCCTGGCGCGGGAGGTGTCGGCGTGATGACCCAGACCCTCGCCCTGACCGGCGTGGTGGCCGCTGACCTGCGCTTTTCCGGGACGCCGATGAGCATCGGGCAGGCCCGCACCCTGGCCGCGCTCATCCTGCCCGACTGCCCGCGGCTGGCCGACGTGCTGGTGGTGGTGTCGGAGCTGGCCACCAACGCCGTGCTGCACAGCGCCAGCGGCGCGACCGGCGGCACTTACCGGCTCCGCGTTGACGTCGGCCCCGGCGCCGTCGAGGTCGCCGTCGACGACCAGGGCCCGGCGCTGGTCCCGGCCCGCCGCCCGGACGGTGAAGGCGGCCACGGTCTGCACCTGGTCGCCGAGCTCGCCGACGCCTACGAGGTGACCCTCACCGAGACCGGCCGCACCGCCTGGTGCCGCCTGGACATGCCCGCCTGGGCCTCTTCCAGCGAAGGAGAGGCCTCCCGATGATCCCCCGCTTGTGGTCACCGTCTGTGACGAACCGCCGGGCCGTTCTCACGCGTACGCGCCCGCACGCGCGCGTACGCGTATGGCGCGTTGGTTGTCAAGCCGCGGCCGGAAGTCGGCTCGCGCCCGCCTTCGCGCGGGTGTCACGGTCGGTGACCGCGAGCGCGTTGCGAAAGGAGTTTGCGATGCCGCGAAAGCCTCGCGGACACGAGCGCCGGGCCGCCTACTTCAGCCAGCAGATAGCCGCTGCGGCCGACGGCGCGCAGGCGCTGGACGCCGCGTGGAACTGGCTGACCGCCGCGCTGGCCCGGCTGGACATCCAGGACCCCGCCAAGGCCGACCGGGCTCGCCGTTCCCTGGCCGAGCAGCTGGCCGGCTTCGCCCGTGACGCCGACCCCAAGACCGCGCCGAGGAGGTGACCTATGGAGCCCCGGCTGACCAACCCGTTCGGCCAGACCCCGAACGGTCCACAAGATGCCACCGCGCCCGCCCCCGCCCCGGCTCCCTCACCGTGGCCGCAGCGGCCGCAGGCGGGCGAGTCCATGGCCCAGGTGGTGTCGCTGCACGGCGACACCACCCCGGCTGCTCCACCGGCCGTGCCCGCCCCCGCCGCCCTGCCCGCACGCGTCAAGACTCCGCTCGGGGAGGTGGCGAGCGGCTGGTACAGCGCTGCGATGGCCACCGGCCAGCGCGCCATCACCGGCAGCACCGTCTTTCGCGAGCAGCTGCCCTCGATCGCCGGGCTGTGGCGGGAGATGGCCGAGGCCGACTGGGCGCCCCGCGAGGCCGCCGTGCTGCGGCTCCTCGGCCGCGGCTACCGCATCGTGCTGGTCATCCCGGCCTCAATGGCCGCCTACACCGCGCTGTGGATCCTCCAGCGGCCGCTGCGGCTGTTTCTGGCCGCCTCGGTCACCGCGATCGCGCTGGTGTTCATCGTCATCCTCCACCCGTGAAGGGACTTCGATCATGCAAATCTGGGCTGGACTCATCCTGGCGGTCATCGCCGGGGCGCTGTTCTACATCAAGCGAGTGCACCGCGTCGTGTGCATCCTGGTCGGCGTCGCCGGCGTGGGATTCGCCGCGGTGTTCTCCGGCTGGATCATGGCCATCCCCACCGGCTCCACCACCGTGCTGTGGACCACCCGCATCTTCGGCCTGGCCGGGCTGTTCGGCGCGATCGTGTTCATCCACGACGTGCTGCCCAAGACCGGCAGCCCGCGCCGCTGGCAGACCCCGATCATCGGCCTGCTGTTCCCGGCGTTCCTGCTGATCGGCATCGGCGGAGTGGTCGGGGACGCCTTCAAGCACGGCGTGGTCGACGGCATGGGCCACGGCATCGACGCCGCCGTCACCACCGTCTTCGGCAGCAAGGGGCGCTAGACCATGGCCGCCCTGATCCTCGCGCTGCTGGTCGCCGGAGCGCTCACCGGCACGCTCGCCACCAAGCCCGCCGCCCGCGCGGCGGCGGGCGGCGCCTGGCGGCAGGGCAGCGCCCAGGCCCGCACCGAAGCCGCCCGCGGCTGGGCGGCGGCCCGCTCCGGCTACACCGCCGCCCAGACCCACCTGGCCAAGCCCATCCGCGGCGCCGACGGCAAGCTGTACCCGCCGGGCCCGCGCAACTGGCAGTGGTGGTGGGGGCACGCCCTGCGCGCCGTCGCCGGGACCGCCACCGCCGCCGGCGGCGCGGTGTGGGCCACCGGGCACCTGGCCGCCGGCGCCGCCCGCATCGGCCGCGAGGCCCTCCGCGGCGGCCGCGATGGCTACCGCCGCCACCGCGACACCATCGACGTCGAGGCCATCGAGGTCCCCGACCCCGCACCCGAAGGCGGCGAGCGCCCGGCCGAGCAGGATCCGGCCGAGCAGCCTGCCGACCAGGCCAGGGGCGGCCAGGAGCCGAAGCGATGCCATGACTGCGGGTCGGGCGCGGTGCGCTACCAGGCCGAACTGGACCCGCCCGGCTACTACTGCCACCCCTGCCTGGTCCGCCGCCGCACCCCGCACACCGCGGCCGCGCACACCGGAACCGACCAGTGCCCGTGCGAGATGTGCACCGCCAACCGCACCGGTCACCACCGGCCCCGCCGCCCCGACGCCGAGACGACCGGCGAGCAGACCGCGACTGTTCCGGTCGACCTGCGCCGCTACGACACCCCCATCCAGGAAGCCGCCGAGCAGGCGGAGCAGACCCGCCAGTTCTACCCGCCGGCCGACTGGAACAGCGCCGATCCTCGCCCCCAGGTCCGCGCCGAGCAGCTGCGCCCCGGCGACCGGATCGGCCACCGCGACCAGCCGTATGAGGTGCTCAGCGTGGAGCCCTGGCAGGACCGGCCCGGAGTCACGGTCCGCAGCCGCAACCTGCTCACCGGCGATCTGCTGGAGACCGGCTACGCCACAGACGAGCTGGTCGCGGCCCGGCCGGTGGACACCCTGCCGCCCACCGAGATGCGCCAGGCCGAGCGAATCGAGCCCGGCGACCGTCTGCTCGGCCCCGCCGGCGACGTCGCCGAGGTCGTCGCGGTCCACCGCCCCCTGGCCCTGGACGGCGAGCTGACGATGACCGTCCGCGACCTGGACACCGGACAGAGCGAGACCTTCACCGTGCCCCACCAGCGGATGGCCGCCGTCGTCGTCGACGAACCCGCAAACCCGCAGCCGATCGTGCCGCCCCAGACCACCTCCTCCCACCCATCCGGCACCACCGAAGAAAGGAACACGCTCATGTCTCTGCAGTCCGAGGCCACCAGCCTGGCCGCGGTCAAGGCCGCTCTGTCGGGAGAGATCGCCGCAATGGACCAGCGGGTCGCCGCCCTGGACGGCCTGATGTCCTCGCTGTCCGGCAAGGGCATGGACGCCGACACCATCAACGGCCTGTCGGCCTACCAGGACGACATCACCGGCGCCCGCTCCCGGGTGTCGGGGCTGCTGGCCCACGTCGAGGCCCGGCACAACCAGGTCGCCGAAGCGATCGCCGCCGCCGGCGGATCGGCCAACGTCGCCGACGTCGACTTCTACGACGAGGCCTCGCCGCCGGGTGAGCATCCCCGCCCGCCCACACGGCGGGCGGGGCGTGCTGAACCGACGGCCCCCTCGAACCCCTGTCCTCACTTCACCGATCCGCATGCTCAAAGGAGCTCTTTCGATGGCCACCACCACCCGATCGGCGGGCCGCGCCCGCACCGCCCCCACCGCGGCCACCGCCCCCGTGACAGACGGCCACGGCGACCAGGACCAGGCCGACGCGAGGTCGCGGCCGCCGCTGCGCTCCACCCTGTGGCGCGGCCGCCGGATGATCCGCCCGGTGCTGGTGCTGGTCGCCCTGCAGCTGGCCGGATGGCTGCTCAGCGTGGTGCCGATGGCGCTGGCCTGGAGCCTCGGCGTCTCGGCGCTGGGCGGCATCATCGCCATCGCCGCCGCCCGCAGCGCCCGGGGCAGCAGCACCATCACCCGCACCACCGCCGCCGGCAGCCTATGGCTGAACCTGGCCGCCCTGTTCGGCCCGTTCGGCTGGGTCGCCGCGCTGCTGTGGGCCGGTGGGGTGGTCATGGCCATCCCCTACTGGCACCGGCACAAGAGCGCCTTCATCCCCGCCTCCGCCCGCACCACCGCCCACGCGCCCCAGGCCGACCTCGGCGACGGGCTGAGCCTGCAGCAGCGGATCTGGGCCGAGCGGGTCGCCGCCCCGCGCAAGGCGCTGCCCGGCAGCGTGCTGGGCACCCCCGAACCCGTCACCGGCGGATGGGCAGCCGACGTGCAACTGGTCTCCGGCGAACAGGAGACCGCGACCGCCGTCAACGCCCTGGGCAAGATCGCATCCGCCTACGACAAGAACACCGCCCAGGTGATGGTCGAGCCGCCCAAGAACGGCGTGAACTCCCAGGCCCGCATCACCGTGATCGAACGCTCCGACCACCTGACCCGCACCCGCTACCTCGAACACGAGGGCACCCCCATCGACCTTTCCACCGGGATCGCCCGGGTCGGGTTCTTCGCCGATTCGGCCCCCGCGCACTGGCAGTACTGGTCCACCACCGGCGGCGCCCAGCACGGCCTGATCGCCGGCGGCACCGGCTGCGGCAAGTCCGGGTTCATCGGCACCCTGCTGTCCCAGGGCCACATCTGCCCGGCCGTGGTCAACGTGCTGCTGGACCCGCAAGGAGGCCAGTCCCAGCCCGACTGGAACGACCACGTTCCGCTGTCGGCGATGGGCGTGGAGGACTGCATGACGCTCCTGCGGAAGATCGACTACGCGATGGAACGCCGCGCCGAGTACCTCGGCCGCGTCGCCTGGGTCGACGAACGCGGCCGCGAACGCCGCGGCAAGCCCTTCCTGCTGCCCACCGGCAACCCCGGCGACATGGTCCTGCTCGCGATGCTGGTGGAAGAGGCGCCGCTGCTGCTCAAAGACCCCACCTACGGCGGCAGCAACGGCGAGGCCGTCGCGCTGCTGGCCAAGGGCGGCCGCACCTGGCGCAAGGCCGGCGCCTCGGAAAACCTGGTCACCCAGTTCCCCGGCCTGGAAGACCTGGTCGCTCAGCCGCTGCGCTCCATGCTCATCGCCGGCGGCACCGTGGTGTCCTTCCGCACCGGCGACTCGGTCTCCCAGGGCATGCTCGGCATGCTGAACGACCCCTCCAAGCTGCCGCAGTACTTCGACAACGGCCAAAAGACCCACGGCCTGGGCTACATCGTCGGCATCGACCGCCGCCAGGCCACCTTCCGCTCGGTCATCCCCGAAGACCCCTACGGCATCGCCTCCCGCCCCCCGGCCGGGCGGCTGGACGAGGTCACCGCCGCCTTCTTCGACGACTTCGACAACACGCTGCGCAAGGCCAAGCGCACCAAGACCGTCCCCGCTCCGCAGCCCGCCCACCAGGACGCCCCACGGGCGACCTCCGGAGACGTCGCCGCCGCCGTCGAGCAGACCCTGGCCACCAGCGCCCGGCCGCTGGATGTGGCCGCCATCCTGCACGCCGCCCAGCGCACCGCCACCGGCGCCACCCTCGGCGACGTCAAGGCCAGCCTCAAGACCCTGGAAGGCGAGGGCCGTATCCGCCGCCAGGGCGACCTGTGGGCCCCCGCCACCACCTCCTGACCACTACCACCCGGCACCACCAGAAAGACCCTGCTCATGACACTGGACAACCCGCAGATCCGCACCGCCGCCTACGACATCGCCCTGCGCATCACCCCACGCGCCTGGGACGTCACCGAGGTCAAACAGCGCGCCGAACGCATCGTCCGCTTCCTGGCCGAAGCCCGCACCGACGAGGACTTCCAACTGCGCTACACCGCCCTGGACCTGCAGACCACCGCCATGGGCTGCCACCCGCGCACCCTCACCGGCACCGAACGCACCCCCGCCCGCCCCACCCGCCGCGACGTCGCCGACATCGGCGACGCCGACACCCTCATCGACGCCGCCCGCAAGATCCTCACCTGGCTCACCCGCTGACCACGCTTCCAGAAAGGGGCACCCCGATGACCACCTCGCCGCGCACCCTGGTCGCCTTCGACCCCGACGCCGTACGCACCATCTACACCCCCGACGCCGCCGACCCCGAACTCGAGGGACTGGGCGCGCTGGCCTGGGCGCTGCGCCAGCTCGGCCGCACCTGCCCGGACCCCTGGGTGGTCGACGCCACCGACCGGCTCACCGCCGCCCTGGCCGACCTGCGGTCCCACCTGACCACCGTCGTCACCGAGGCCTACCAGGGCGCGGTGGCCGCCGAGCAGTGGATCGCCTCGCTCGAACGGATGGCGTCATGATCGGCCGGACCTACCTCGAGCGCGGCGAGCCCGTCGTGGTCCTCATCCGCTGGGGACCGGGCGGTGGCCCGCGCAACGTACTGATCCGTCGCTCGGACGGCTCGCTCGTCGTCCGCCCCTTTCGCGACCTGCGCCGCCCTCGGCCCACCGGCGGCCAGCGATGACCGTCATGCTCCTCGACATCGAGCTGTCCGCCGCGGGTGACACCCTGGCGGCCGCCCTACCGGCACTCTCAGCACCGGCCAGACCCACACCGCACCGCCCGGTCGACGTCGACCGGGCGGTGCGGCAGGAGCCAGACCCGCATGTACATCGTCGGCCCGCGCTGCAGCGCCCACAGCCCGGCTGCGCTCGCCGGCGAGGCCGAGCCGGGCGCCGGGGCGTACTGCCCTCCGGCGCGGTGCTGGTGTGGCCACTGCCCGGCGGCCGCCGTGGAGTCACAAGACGATCACGGATCTTTGATTCCGGCTGATGAGGTCGCTCACGGTGGTCCAGCCTGCGCCGCCAAGGAGACGACGGCGCAGTGAGACACGTACACCAGCGGGTGGGCACGGGCCGATGCTCGTGTCCACCCGTTCGCGTGCCCGCACACGGCCGCGACAGCGCGCTCGCATCGCCCGGTCTGTCCATCGGAGGGTGTGGATGTGCCTACGCCTGGCGACACGCCAGTGTGTTCGAGGCCGTCAACAGCCACGCGGAGATCAGGACTCTGGCAAGCTGTGGGGCTGACTCAGTTCTAAACCCCACCAGGAGTCGCCTCAGGCAAAAAGAAAACGCCCCGCAGAGCGAGGCGCCTCTTTCAACTTCATACCGAGTAGCTGTCTTCACGTCTTCGACGTTCTGCTCCGATGCTTGGCCGGCGGGTGAGCGGAACGGCGTTGGCGTGCTGCTGCCTTTTCACGTCAGGAGAAGACGATAGCAGTTCCCCTGGCGGCAATCTCGTCATGCCCGAATGACACGCCGAGGCGTGCCGCCCTCAGACCCGCACCTGCCGCCCGTACGGCCGGGTTGCCCGCCCTGCTCTCCTCGCGCCGGCTGGCCATCTTCCGCGCGTTGCCCGAGGGTGCCCGGCGTGCCGCCTCCCAGGGCGTGTGGATCCACACCGTGCAGTCCCACCCCGATGTCGCGGTGCTGCGCGCTGACGCGTACCGCAACCTGATGATGGTGGCGTGGGTGCTGGCCCGGCACGCCGACTGGACGACGCTGACGACCAGGCCGACGTGGGCGGTGCTGATGGAGCGCACCGGCCTTGGCCGCTCGACGGTGGCGGCGTGGCTGGCGTGGCTGCGCCGGGCCGGGCTGCTGGGCACCGTCACCGGGGGCAGCATCCTGCGCTACCGGCGTGGCACAGCGTGCGGGCTGCTGGACGACGGGCGCGGCAACGAGGCCGCCGAGTACGTCCTGGCCGTCCCCCACCACACCGCCCGCGCCGCTGTGACTCGTGTGACTGCCGAGGCCAGCGGGGCTGTTGAGGAAACTTGGACCCCCTCTTGTCCCCCCTCAGGGGACAAGAGTTCCGCCCTTCGCGGGCGCGCGCGCGTAGGGGCCGAGACCCGCGACACCGCCCCGGGTTGGCCGCTCACCGCAACGCCGGCGACTCGGCGCGACATGCTGGAGGCCTGCGCGGCTGCACGGCGGGGAGACCTGACGCTCAGGCGGGTGTCCGACCGGCACCTCCGTAGCCTGCTCAGGCCCGTATTCGCCTGCGGAGGGACTCTCGGCGACACCATCCACATGATCAACAATCTGCCGGACGGGCGGCCGTGGGCCCTCGCCGGAACCCCCAGCTACCTGCCCGGATGGGTCCGCTACCGGCTCGCCGCCTGGCTGGACGAGCACGGCCGGCTGCGGCCCGGCGTGCAGCTGCCCAGCCGGGCCCGCGCCGCGGCCGCCGAGCAGGTGCGCGCCGAGCAGGCCGCCCGCCGCGCCGAGCTCTCCGAGCGCCTGGAACGCCCGGCCGACGCGGCCGGTCACGCCGCCCGGGCCCGAGCGCTGCTGGCCGAGCGCGGCATCGGCCTGGGCCACGCTCCCAAGCGGCAGCGTCCCGCCTCGCCTCGCCCGGTTTCCACCCCGGCGCCGAGCGCGACCGCGCCGGAGCGGGCGGTGCAGGCCTTCACCGAGCCCGAGGACGTCTTCCGCCGGGAGGTCCTGCAGCGGCACGGCCTGCCCCGGCCGGCCCGATGGACCGAGCCGCAGGACGCCTTCCAGCGTGAGCTCACCGAACGGGGCATCGACCCCAGCGCGCCGCTTCCCGACCACCCCGCCGGATAGATGCGGGCGTTGTCCTGCGCCTTGTGCTCGTTGTGTACACATGGCTCATGGTCTTCGAACGCGTCAAGTGTGGTGCGCGGCGCGTGAGTGTCACCGATGTCCGCGCCCGCCCGGCCGGGACAATCGCTGGCATGCCGAGTCCAAAGGATGTCCAGCAGGCCCGTGCCCGGCGGCTGGAGGAGGCCATGGCGGCCAAGGCTCTGAAGGCCGAGCGACGGGAGCAGAACGAGCGCAACCGGCAGGCCAAGCTCGCCGCCATCGCCGAGCGGGAACGCCGGGCGGCGCTGCCGCTCGGCGAGCGTCTGGCCGAGGCCGCCGCGAAGGTCGACGCCAAGTGGATCGCGCCCGCGCCTGTGGTGTCGGCCGAAGAGGTGCGCGCCGCCCAGCGGGCCGCGATCACGCGCGTCGAGGTCGTGGAGGTCATCCGGGAGATCACCGTCCAGGTGCCCGCCCCGCCGCTCCCGGCCGGCAGCTACACCGAGTGCGAGGTGTGCGTGGGCCGGGGCCTGGTCGACCGCTACGGCCAGGTGCCGGCGGCCGCCGAGCAGCTGCGCCTGATCGACGGGGCCGGGCAGCAGGTGACCGTGATCGACACCTGCCCTACGCACGTGCCCTACGTGCAGGCCACCGCCCGTCGCCGCGGGTTTCGCGCACTGCCCGCCGAGGACCCCTCGTGATCGGAGGCGGGATCAGACGCCGGCTGGCGTGGCCGGCGGGTGCTTCAGCTCCTCCAGCCCGATGCCCACTTCCCGTACGGCGGTGCTGAAGTGCTCGTGCAGCCTGCGAACGATCGGGTCGTCGGGACGCTGCTGAAGATGCGGGTCTATCGTGCTCTTCAGCACCCGGTCCAGCATGTTGTAGACGCGTTTGCCCTGGCCGAGTTCGTACTCCGTCCACTCCTGCGGGTCGTCGGGGAAACCGGCGCCGTTCTTGCGGCTTGAGGTGAAGGGCCGCCCCTCACGACTGGCCCCGACTTCCTTGACCCAGAGGGTGCCGGTGGCCACCTGGCTGGGGCTGTAGTCGGGCTCCATCCGCTCCAGCAGCGCCGCCCTGGTCAACCTGTCCGGGGCGACCTCCAGCAGGTGACGCAGCACTTCTTCGCCTGATTCGGCGCGTGTCCTGCGTGGTCGTCGTTGTGGTGTCGTCATGGCTCCCCCTCCTCGTCGAAAAACTTCACCAGCTCTTCGTCCATGGTCCCGGTGTCGATCACGCTGCGGCAGAAGTCGACGGCTGCCTGCGCCTGGTCCAGGACGTGGTGCATGACGTCACGTTCTTGCCTGGTCAGTGGGTTGGTCTGAATCTGCGGCATGAGCCGTTTGATGCCGGTGACGAAGGCATGGCCGGTGCTGAGCAGCTCCAGGAAATGAATCGAGTGCTCGACGTGCTTGATCGCGGGTGTACGTTCCCGGGCGGCGTCCTGTACTTGCTGGTCGTGGTCGCGTTGTGCTCGGTACAGCTGACGTCGGGTGTTCGGGTCCGCCATGACGCGGCTGGCAACTTCCGGCCGGCTCAGGAACTCCGCAGCCACGGTGGACGCCACAGCGTCATCGGAGGCCAGTACGCGGATCTGCTGGACCGCCTCGGCGCCGGACAGTGGGTCAGGAGATGCGGTGCCGGACTGCGCGTCACGGGATGCAGCGCTGGAGTGTGGGTCAGGGGATGCGGCGCTGGACTGTGCCTCAGGGGGCGCGGCGCTGGAGTCAGGGGATGCGGTGCCGGATTGTGCCTCAGGGGACGCGGTCCTGGACTGCGCGTCAGCGGACGCGCAGTTACTGCCGCGGCCTACGGCCTTGGCCGCGGCATCTACGGTCCAGTGGCGGCGGCCGCGCCGGTCCACTGGCGCTTCGCGGATCAGCGTGAACCGGTCAGGATGAGACGCCATCACCCGGTGGACGCTGTAGCTGGCATCGTCACACCGCTGGTCCGCCGGCCACGCGTCGGCGACCCAGCGCCATCCCCTCACCGTGTCGAACACTTCGCCGATCTCGTCGGCGAACGTGCGCAGCGAGGCATAGATCCCGTCGTCTTGCCCCATGCGGGTGCGGCGCATCGGTTCGATCTCCAGCGCCATATCCCCGATGGCGAACTGGTGATTGGTCATCGTCTGCACCAGGTCCTGCGCATGGTCGACAAGATTGTCGAATCGGCGCTGGGTGACATTTCCGACCTTGCTGGCCATGGTGTGTCCCTCCGCAGTGACGTCTGCCGTCTGCGTGGGTCCGGCCCGGATCGCCGGTCAAGCACCCCCAGGGGGTCTGGCCTCCAAGGGTGCCGCTCGGTCAGCCTGGCCAGCTCCACACGGAACCCCAAAAGACGATTATTCGCCCTCACATCCATGATCACAACGCTCTGACCAGGGAAAACGCGCCTAGGTGCCGACCGTCGGGCAGAAGGCATCGCTGCGGCTCGGCGCTGCCAGGAGCAGAGCCGCACAGGGCGATCACGGCCAACAGGCGAACCCAGAAGACGGGCAAAGCCGTATTCCGGTGGCACGCCTATTTGGTCTGCCCCCGTCGAGGACGAGTGTCAGACCGCACTCAGCATGAGCTTCACCGACCATCAGCCTGGTTCGGCCCCGCGAGGACGGTGAGCTCGAAATCTCGATCCTCGGCGTTGGGCATGCGCATGCGCACCGCGTAGCCGGCCTTCACCAGGATCTCGGCAAAGGCGCTCACCATGGCGTTCCACACGTCCAGCTCGAAACGCACCACTGGGTGATCATCGTCCTGGCCGATGGTCAGCTCATCGAAGGCGGGGTCCACCGACCAGCGCACATCGACCCCCCGGCGATGGCGGCGGAGAGAGAACCCTGCGGACTTCTCCGAGACCGCGCGCGGAAGCCCGGCCGCGCCGAGCAACTGAGCGACGTCGTCTTCCAACTGCTGTAGGTCACCAGGAGACATGTCGGTCACGGCCGTGACGCTACCGGTGACACTGCGCCGTGGCTATCCCGAACTGGCAAGCGCTGTCGATCACGCGGTCCATGTAACCGTTCCCCGGCGCGCCTTGTGCTCGTTGTGTACACATGTGGCTCATGGTCTTCGAAGACGAGACGCCGGACACCGCCACGGCCGCAGCCGGGGCCGGTGCGGAGCCGCCGGCGGGGCGTGAGGTCGGGCTGCGGGAAGCGCGGAAGATGCTGGGCGAGCTGGCCGACCGGGCGCGCTACCTGGATGAGGTGGCCTACCTGACCAAGCACGGCACGCCCGTCGCCGCGGTGGTGCCGGCCGAGGCGGCCCGGTCCCGCGAGCAGCTCCGCCGCTCCGAGGAACTGGCGGCCGCCGAACGCGAGCAGCGGCACGTCGACTACGAGCGGCTGCACCGGGTCGGTGACGCGACGCTGGGGGCGACCGAGGTGCTGTGGGCGCGGGCCTACCTGCGGGTGTGGGAGGCGCTCGACCGGCTCGCCTCCGACTTCCGCAACGCGGTCGACCAGGCGGTGGAAGCCGAACTCGCCGCCGAACGCGACCAGCCCACGGTCGACGACCCCGACGAGGACTGGGTGTACGAGCAGCGGCAGGCCGGATACCTGAACCAGGTGAACCGGCTGCGCGATGAGGAGGAACCGCGGCGGGCGTTCGCCCGCGACATCGAGGCCCGGGTCGCCGAGCTCACCCGAGCCGACGCCCGGCACCCTGGGCAGGGCGAGGCGCTGGACTGGCACGGGTGGATCCAGCGGATCGAGCAGCTGCAGGCCGTCATCGCCGCCGCCGGCCCGGCCCTGGGGAACAACACCGTGCTTTGGGGCGCCCGCGGGCGGCTGGCCACCGCGCTGGCCGAGGCCTCGGCGATGCTCGCCGACCTCGAGGTCACCCCACCGGCCGAGGTGCCCGACGACGTCGTCGGGTACACCGCCAAGGAGATCTGGGACAGCGCTTCCGGCATGTTCGGCGGGCCGCTGCTCACCACGATCGCCTCGCTGGCCAAGGACCTGCGCCTGCCCGCCGAGTCGGCCCGGTGGGCCCTGGTCGAGCTGCACAAGGCCGGGCGGATCCGGCTGTTCCGCTACTTCCACGGCTACCAGAACGAGGTCGACCCGGCTCGCCTGCACGACCAGGCGGGCTTCCACCTGGTGCTCGTCGGCCCGCCGCCACAGGGCCACGAGCGCAAGCGGCCCGTGGTCATCGTGGACATGTGAGCTGCTGAAAGTCTCATTGACCAGAGAGCTGCACAGGGCGGTCACGGCCGACAGGCAAACCCAGAAGACGGGCAAACACCGTCGCGCCCCCCAGGAACAGATCCCTCGGCCGCACCACCGGACCGGCGTCCGCGCGGCGTGGGAAAACGGACATCCTTCCGCTGACATGGGCAGGTGCGGTCGCAGTAGAAGGTCTGCAGGCGCCCGAGCGCTTCGAGGGGCGAGGTAGAGGATTCCCATCCCCAGGGGTGTGCTCATTCCCGCGATGAGCTCCATCACGGATTAGTGGAGCCGCAGGCCAGATGTCTACAGTGGGCAGATCACGAGGCCGCCCCCGCCCCGATGGCCAATCACGACGGGGGCGACTCGCGCGGGCGGGCCCGGGTTCTACCTGGGCCCGCCGATCCACCACCTCGCCGCCATCTCCAGCGCGGTGAGGAGCGCTCGGAAGATGAGCGGTCCCCACGCGTTCCAGTCAGGCCGGCGACGCCGCCGACGATTGGCAGCCATGGCTTCCCCTTCCTCGTCCAGCACGGACGAGACGCGGGTCGACCACCCCGATGGTCGGTCGATCCCCGGGGGCGCGACCAGACCGACGGCTGCTGCATCGAGCGGATGAGGGAAGCGTAGATCTCTCCCGCCGACTTCCTGACCGAACACTGATCTCGGGTGCCGGGTTCGCGTGTAATTGGGGTGCCACACGAATACGGCAGAAACGGGCCGCGGGATGGCATAGCTGCTGGTCAGCGTCGCGTGAGTGCCGCGTAGGCGGTGGAGCGGCCGACTTGAGGGTGTGGGAGGCTTCGGTGACCGAGACGCCGTCGTCGACTAGGCGGCGCAGTGTGGCCAGCTCGGCGAGCCGATAGCGCGAGGCCGGCCGGTCTTCTTCTTGCCGGGCAGCATGGCGCCGGTGGCCTCGGGGGGTGTGGCGGAACGAAAACGTACGCTAAGCCCGTTCCCGCAGCTCACCGCTGGTGGGCCCCGCGGTTGTCTGGTGGAAGGCTGGGTAAGTGCCGGGCATGCTCGACGCCTCTGTCGCGGACCTGCTCGCCCGGGTCCGCCATGACCTGACCTGGGTGGGATTCCCGGTGTGCGACGAAGCGGACAGGCGGGGCGGGCTTGAGGTGTTCGAGGTGCGCGGCGGGGTGGGCATCCGGTGGAGGTCTTCGTACTACCCGGCCGGGCTGCCCGCCGGCGGCGCCGAGGCGGGCGTCAGCGCCGCCCAGCCGTCTTTGTCCGCGGCGGTGCACCTGGCGGTAGCCTGGGTGCTGGTCCAAGCCGGGCACGCCGTTGCCCGGCACCCCGGCACCGGCGACATTGTCGTCCTCATGTTTACCTGGGAGTAACGGGACAGAATCCTCGTTTTGCCGGGGATCTCCGACGGTAAGAGGGGGCTGCGCAGGCCCCCCTTTTTTTGGTGTGGCCGTGCAAGGTGAGCGAATGGGCTTATCGGCGTCCGTTAGGAGGCGGTCTTGGAGAACCTCCGCTTGCCGGAGCTGGCGGCGCGGTCGCTGTAGAGGCGCTGGTGGACACCCCGTATAGGCCTTCGGGTGGTCGGCCGCCGCGTCGTGCCCGGCTGGAGCTCCCTGTTCCTGGTCGGCACAGAGTCGATCAACGCTGTGACGCCGTTGCCGTGCGCAGATCTGGGTCAAAGACCTCACCCGGACCACCCCTTGATCGCAACCCGATACTCTCCCTAGAGGCTGGGGCGCTGGTGCGCAGCGTGTGTTTGCTCCCCACCGTGCGATGGTGCTGGAGGACGTCGGGGGGCTGCCAGTGCACGTTGGTGGCCCAGTTCAGGCGTTCGAACAGGCTGATGAGCGCGGCGGAGGGGTCGATCTGGCGAGGGCCGCGGCCGTGGCGGGCGCAGCGGGGCTGGCTGTGGTGGCCGTTGTGCCAGCTTTCCCCGAAGGACAGCAGGGCCAGGGGCCACAGGTCGGTGGAGCGGTCGTGGCGGCGGGTGCCGTAGGGCCGGCCGCCGATCATGTGGCACAGGGAGTTGACGCTCCAGGTGACGTGCTGCAGCAGGGCGACGCGGACCAGGCCGGCCCAGATGAACGCGGTCAACCCACCGTAGAGGCTGCCGCTGATCGTCCAGCCCGCCGCGAACGGCAGGAGCAGGGAGGCGGCGCACAGGGCCGGGAAGGCGCGTGAGATTCGCAGCATGGCCGGGTCGTTGCGCAGCAGGTCGGGGGCGTACCGTGCGGCCGAGGTGGGCTCGTGGGTGAACAGCCAGCCCGCGTGGGCGTGGGCCAGGCCGCGCAGTTGCCCGCCGGGACCGGTGCCGTAGCGGTAGGGGGAGTGCGGGTCGCCGGGCCGGTCGGTGAAGGCGTGGTGGCGGCGGTGGACGGCCACCCAGTCGATGAGGTTGCCCTGGAAGCTCATCGACCCGGCCACGGCCAGGATGACGCGCAGCCACGGGCGGGCGGTGAAGGAGCCGTGGGTCAGCAGCCGGTGGAAGCCGACCGTCACCCCCAGCCCGGTCACGACATAGAAGAAGGCGGCCAGCAGCAGGTCGGTGAGGGTGATCCCGCGCCCCCACGCCAGCCAGATGCCGGCGCCCAGCGCGATGAACGGCGCGAGCACGATCGTGGCCGTCAGCGCCGTGTGCCCGGCAGGAGCAGTCAGGCGCTGCCGGCCGTGCGGGAACGCCGATCGCCCGTCGTACGCCGGGGCCGCCGGGGCCGCCGGGGCCGGAGCCTGCCGGATCTGGGCGCGCACCGGTGTCACGCCACCATCGGCAGGCTGCGGTCCAGGCCGGTGAGGTGCAGCAGCCGGGACATGGACGGGCGGGGCGCGCTCAGGGCCAGAGTGACGCCCATCAGCCGGGCGTGGCGCTGGACGCCGACCAGGACGGCCAAGCCGCCGGCATCGCAGAACGACACCTGTGACAGGTCGAGGATGAGCAGGCTCGTGCTGTAGTGCAACGTGCTCAGCAGTCGCCGGCGAAGCGCCGCGCTGGTGAAGATGTCGATCTCGCCGGACAGGTGGACGGTGGTCGGCCTTGACGTGTCGGCCAGGCCGAGCGGGTAGGTGTCGGTGACGGTCATGGAAGGTCTCCTTGAGTTAAGAAGCTGAAGTGAGATGAGAAGCCTGCCGGCCGGAGATTGGTCCGCCGCCGGAACGGGCGGTCCCTGGACCGCTCGATCCGGCCGGCAGGCGGCACATGGGTCATCTCACGCGGGTGCCGACGGTCGGTCGCCCAAGGCGGTCGCCTCCTGCGCGATGACCGATCCTCCTTCGTTCTCCCATCGGGCCGAACCGTCGGTCGTCCCCGCGCGGAACACGGGATCGCGTGACAGGCTCGCCAGGGTGAGGATGTCGTCGGCGGTCACGCCGGTGGTGTCCTGGACGGTGAGCTTGAGCGTGGCCTCGGCGGCGCCGACGGCGGTACCTGGCGGGATGATCAACAGGACGACCGGCTCACCGGCGGCGAAGATGAGAGTGATCACGTGAGGGTCGGTGTAGCGGAACCAGCCGACGCGGACCTGGCGCCCGCGTGCCGCAATCCGGCGCGGGATGTGCCGCCACGCGTCCCGGTACAGACCTATCCGCAGCGTGGTGCGGCCCAGTCGCTGGTCGACGGCGGCGATAAGGCCGGGCAACTCGGCGGCCGCGTCCCGGGAGTAGGGCCACCAGGCCCCGTCCACCACGGCTCGCCGATCGAGCACCGGGTGGAGACTGAGCCGTAGCGCGGAATCGACCCGAGGAATCGCCGATGAGACGGGGCTCAGCGGCGCGGGTTGAGAGAGAAGTGTCGGCGTCATGGTCGCCTGACCTGTCCGGGCCCCTTAAGGGGGCCGGTGGTGGTTCGCCGGGGGCGACGCCGACCTGAGTGCCAACGCTCGAAAAGTCCTCGGTGTCTCCACCCTACCTCATGACTTCCGGAAACACACGTTTCCGGAAGTAGACTGAGAGGGTGACTTCCGGAAACGCAACCCCACAGACCACACCACCGGCCGGAGCGGCTTCCGGAAACACAACCCGGCCGCGGGCCGTCCCGCTCCCCCTTCCCCACGCCGCCGCCCTGGCCGACTACACCGCCGCGCTCGAGCACGCCCCGCTGGCCGACGGCACCAAGACCAAGTACGCCTCCCGGCTGCGCGGCTACCTGGCCTGGCTGGCCGACCAGGCCGACGCCGGCACCCTGGACGGCGACCCCTTCACCGACCCCATCGCGGCCACCGGCGCGGTAGGCGACTTCCGCCGCCACCTCAAAAACGGCCGCCGCGCCCCCAACACCATCGACACCTACCTGTCGGCCATCGACGACTTCTACGCCCGCCGCGGGCTCGGCAAACCCCAGGCCCGCCGCGAACGCGACTCCCGCCGCACCGCCCCCCACGCCCTGGACGCCCAGCGCACCCGCCGCTACATCCACCACGTCCAGCTCACCGCATCCCCGCGCGACAAGGCCATCGCCCTGCTGCCCTACTACGCCGGCCTGCGCATCTCCGAAGTCGTCGGCCTCGATGTGGCCGACGTGCGCCTATCCGCCCGTAACGGCGAACTACGCATCCGCGGCAAAGGCCGCGACAGCGGCAAGATCCGCCTGCTACCCGTCCATGCGGACCTGCGCCAGGCCCTGACCGACTGGCTGGAAACCCGCACCGGCTGGAAAAGGGCCGAAACCCACGCCGCCATGTTCCTCAACCACCGCGGCGGCCGCCTGAGCGACCGCGCCGCCCGCGACATCATCACCGGCTTCGGCGACGCCGTCGGCCTGGGCGACGACCCCGCCGACCCCTTCAGCCCCCACGTTCTGCGCCACACCTTCGCCACCCAGCTCATCCGCGACGGCACAGACCCCATCCTGGTCGCCGAACTCCTGGGGCACCGGTCGCTGGACACCACCCGCCGCTACGCCCCGCCGACCGCAACCGACAAACAAGCCGCCCTGGACGCCCTCATCACCGACCACTAGACAGCCCGGCCAGCGACGTCGACGGTAGCTGCCCAGACCCGAAGACGCGCCGCACCAGGGCCAAGGGCGACAAGACGGGGATCGCCGTGACCTGATTGCGGCACGTGCAGACGGCGACCCGACACGAGTAGGGTCGCCGCAGGGACACCGACCCCTTGGAGGGAGTCCGCGTGGCATCGAACAGGAATCTGCCTTCCGGCGTGGTGAACCGGCTCTTTGGCAACACCGGGAACTCCTCGTTCACGGAGTTCGTCAGCTCGTATGCACCCGAGTTGCTGCCCCCGCGAGACGGGGACCTGGCCACCCCGATCGGCGACCAGGTCCCGCACGCGACCACGATCATCGCCGCCACCTACGCCGGCGGCGTGGTCATGGCGGGCGACCGCCGGGCCACGTCGGGCACCGTCATCTCCCAGCGCGACATGGACAAGGTGTTCCGCGCCGACGACTACTCGTGCCTGGGCATCGCGGGCACCGCCAGCACCGGCATCGAGATGGCCCGGCTGTACCGGGTGGAGCTGGAGCACTACGAGAAGATGGAGGGCCGCACGATGTCGGTGGCGGGCAAGGCCAACCGGCTGGCCACCATGATCCGCGGTAACCTCGCCATGGCCATGCAGGGGCTGGTGGTGGTGCCGCTGTTCGCCGCCTACGACCTCGACAAGGATGAGGGACGCATCTTCAGCTACGACGTGGCGGGCGGGCCGTACGAGCGGAAGCGGTTCGACGCCATCGGCTCGGGCTCGATCTTCGCGCGCGGGTCGCTGAAGAAGCTCTACCGCGACGGCGCCTCGGCCGACGACATGGTGATGACGCTCATCCAGGCGCTCTACGACGCGGCCGACGACGACGCGGCGACCGGCGGGCCGGACGTGACCAGGAGGATCTGGCCGATCGTGTCGGTGATCGACGCCGACGGCTTCCGGCGGCTGACCGAGGCGCAGGTGGCCGGCCACGTGGAGCAGATGCTCCAGACCCGCCTGATCTCACCCGACGGCCCCATCGCCCCGCTACGCTAGATCGGCACGGGAGGGTCCCCCGGCAGGAGAGTGGCGAGAGAACGCTCCGCCTGCTGAAGATCACCCGGATGGAAGGACATCTCACCCGCGTCGAGCCCTGACCGCGCCAGCCGTTCGGCAGGAGGCGACGCCTGCCGCGACCGCCCTGCCGTACGACGCCTTCGGCCTCGAACCGTCCGGGCACAGCCTGCGGCACCGCGTGACGCCCGCGCAACGTGGAACACGTTTCCCGCCGATACGCGCCAGCCCGCCAATAGGTGTCCTCATCCGCCGTGATCGTGGCATTGCGTCAGCCCTCGTGCAGGAGGTCGGCACCGGGTGGTAGCGCACCCGTTGATCGCTGCGGGCCCCCTCCATCGCCGCGGGGCTCAAGCTGGTCCCGCCGAGTTTGACCATCAGCGGGATCGTGGCCCGCCTCGGTGTCAGCTAACTCGGTGGCATGGACCAGCTACGGCAGAATGTGCCCCACTGCCTATCGCGATGGCCTCCGGTGAGTGAATTCGAACGGATTCCGGCGCGGGCCACGTTCGGCAGAGGGGAGAGCGGCGGCCCACTGAGCAGCGGAAACCTCGTTAACGCCGGATTCCGTTCCAAATCTCTCTGACCCCGGATGCCTGTCGGCGCGTTTCGGCCGGTGTCGTTCGGTGCCGCCGGTCGCCCCGGACTTCTCTCACACAATGCTAATTATGTGAGATCCTCGACGGCGTGACCGAGATCATCCCGACCGCGCTCCTCCGCCCCGCACACCCCTCCCCCGCGGCCGTCGATGAGCGGCCAGCCGGCGGCGCGGTGGCGCTGCCCGCGCCGATGGTGCGCTCGGTGGGCGACATCCCCGGCCTGTCCCCGCGCCGGGCCAAGGGCGACGGCGGCGAGGTGCCCGGCGCCGACGTCGACACCGTCGACGCGCTCCCGGCCGCCGCCTGGTCCACCGTCGCGGCGTGGCTGCGCGCCGCCAAGGCCGTCACCACCCGCCAGGCCCGCCTGGCCGACACCGCCGCGTTCGTCCGATGGCTGGCCGCCGAGGCCCCCGGCGTCGCCCTGCTGCAGGTGAGCGAGGACCACCTGACCCACTACCGCGACACCATCGCCACCGGCACCGCCCGCGCCGGCCTCGCCCGCCCCGGGAAGCCGCTGGCGCCCTCCACCATCGCCCGCCGCCTGTCCAACATCTCCAGCCTGTTCGGCTACGCGGTGCGCCGCCGCGTCCTGGCCGCCAACCCCGCCGACCCGGTGGAACGCCCCGAGGTCTCCACCATCGGCACCACCCCGGCCCGCACGGTCGCCGAGCAGACCTCACTGGTCGACGGCGCCGAGGCCATCGCCGCGACCCATCCGGTCGACGCCGCCGCCGTCGCGCTGCTGGCGGTCTGCGCGGTCCGCGTCGGCGAGCTGGTCGCCCTCACCGTCGGCTCCTTCACCCTCGACGCCGGGCACCTGGTCATCCTGTTCCGCCGCAAGGGCGGCAAGACCGACCGGCTGCCCATCCCGCCCCGGGTCCGCGCCCTGATCGAGCCGCTCCTGGACCGCCCGGCCGAAGCCCCGCTGTTCACCCGCGACGACGGCCGCCCCTTCGACCGGTGGCGGATGACCACCGCGCTGCGCCGCGCCGCCAACGCCGCCGGCGTCGACCACACCAAGCTCACCCCGCACACCGCCCGCGCCACCGCCGCCACCGCACTGCTGGACGCCGGAGTGCCGATCGCCGACGTGCAGGAGATGCTCGGCCACGCCTCCCCGGTCACCACCCAGCGCTACAACCGCGGCCGCCGCAAACTCGACTCCCACGCCGCCTACCGCATGGCCGCCATCCTCGGCGGCGGCGCCTGATGACCGGCGAAGAACGCTGCGGCCGGCCGCGGCCGCGCGTGTGGGAGAACCCGGTCATGCGCGGAGTCGGCCCGTGAGCGACACCTACGAGGCCCTGGCCGTCATCGCTGCCGCCGCCCGCGCGGCCTACGCCGACGGGGCGCACCTTCGCGTCCGCTCCTCGGGCATCGTTCACCAGGTCGCCATGACCCGGTGGCTCGGCGGGCACCTGATGCCCGGCCCGGCGTGCATGGTCGGCGTCAGCGGCTGGGACCCCGGCGCCGCCCACCCCGACCATGGCGAGGTCACCTGCCGCCGCTGCCTGAAGCTTCAGGACCGCGCCGACGTCGACCCCGGGCAGCTCGACCTGTTCGACGCTCCCACCCCCGGCGCCGGGCCGCAGCAACTCCCCGCCTGGTGACGCGCGGGCAGGTAGAGGGGTTTTCCGACGCGCCCACGCGCGCGCGTACGCGAGGGGGTTCGTACGTGCGAACGCCTGCTCACCGCCGCGTACGCGCGTGGGACGTCCTGCCGAAACTGGCGAAACCCCCAGGGTTTCGGGACTTTCGGGACGCCCCTACGCGCGGGCGCGCGATCAGGCAGCCGGGATTTCGCGACTTTTGCGACGTTCCTTCGCGCGCGGGCGCGCGTTGCACGTCCTCGCGGAACTCCCCCAAGGGACGCCCGTACGCGCAGGCACGCGGGAGTGGGCAGCCCGGATTTCGCTACTTTCGCAACGTCTCTTCGCGCGCGCGGGCGCGCGAGCCGAGGCTGGAGCCCCACCTTTTCCGCTAAGCGACTTGCCGACGTCAGGGCTGCCTGACATCGTGGAGAGTGTCAGGAAACCCTGACATTAGACGGGAGGGTGAGGCGATGGCCTGGGTAAGCGACGAGGCGGTCGGCCATGAAGGCTGGGACGCTGCGGTGTTCTCCGGTGGCCGGGTCTCGGTCGGGTCCGGCGGTGGTGGGGCGCTGGTGCGCAGGGACGGGCCGGACGGCCTGGACGACACCGGGGCGCCCGAGGTGGTCTCCGGCCACGCGGCGATCGGCTGGCGCAGCATGTGCGAGTGCGGCTGGCGCGGCCCGCTGTGGCGGCGGGCAAGCTCCCCCGAGGAGCACGACCGCGCGGCCCGGCTGGTCTGGGTGGAGGTCGACCAGTACGGCGACGCCTCCGAGGACATCAGGGACGCGATGCGCGCCGAGTGGAGCGAGCACCTGCCGCCGGCGCGCCTTGCTGCGGTCGGCCGCGAGGCCCGCGCGGTCGAGGTCGCCCAGGCCCGGCTCACCGGCGCCGTACACGCCGCCCGCGAGGCCGGCCACTCGTGGGCCGACATCGGCGAGGCGGTCGGCATCACCCGCCAGTCCGCCCACGAGCGGTGGGCCAAGCCGCTCGTCCCGGACCGCGCGTTCGGTCTCGGCGACCGCGTGCGGCTCCTGGTCACACAGCACGTGTCGTACACCGATGACGACCTAGCGGACGAGGGCGAGGACGCCCAGGTCCGCTTCACCGTCCGAAGCGGGACGGTCTGCCGGATCGTGAAGGTCCGCGAGTACCCGACCCCTTTCCCGTACGTGGTCCTGACCGACGACGACCGCGAGTTCGGGATCGCCGAGCACGACATCGAACGCGTCGCCCAAGGGACGTGAGACGACATGACCGACGCACCCAATAACGGGGAGAACGCCATGGCGAAGAACAACTTCGAGCGCTACGACGTCGCCCTCGCCGAGTTCGGCGGCGCGCTAGCCGAGGCCCTGCGCCGCGGCGGCGCCACCGAGGAGGAGATCCGCGCCGAGCTGATGGGCGTCGAGGTCGACGCGGCCATGCCCGACCCCGGGCCGACCTACAAGCTCACCCGCCAGCAGCAACCCCACGCCAACTGAAGCCTCACGACTGCTGCGACGAGAGGGGCGCCCCCACCAGGGAGCGCCCCTCTCGTCATGCCGGGGAAACCACAGGACCCACACGTCGGATCGGATCCAGACGACAGAGCCAAGATCAACAGCAGTGCTAAGGTATCAGCGACTTTCGTCGCCGATACGCCGCCCAGCAGGCGTTACGAAACATCGTCGAGGAGGCGGTATGCCCCTGCCGGGTGAGCTGCTGTGCGCGCGCTGTGGCACTGTCCTACACCGTCCGGCGAGGGGACGATCCCCGCGGTTCTGCTCCACCGTCTGCCGTCAAGCGGCCTACCGCGACCGGCGCCGCGCCCGTCACAACGCCGGGCAGGCCGGGCAGGTCCTGGCCGACATCCGCGAGGCCGCCGCGGACACCATCGAGGACGCCGGATACCTGGCCGAGCTGATGGAGCAGGCCACCCCGTCGCCGGAGTGGCGGGCCGAACTCGTCGACCTGACGCGGGCCCTGGCCGAGCGCGCCGACCAGCTCGCCCGCGCCGCCCACCGCTACACCGAGCTGGCCGACGACGCGGACATCACCGTCTACGACGATGCGGTCCTCGAGGAACCACCCTCCAGGCGCCTGACGGTGCAGGAGGCGGCGGTGAACTTCCTGGCCGTCGCCGATCCCTCGTTGGCCGTCGCCGGGCCGCTGCCCGTTTGCCTGGCCGTCGCGATCGCCGAGGCGCTGGACGGCCTGCACGCTGCCACCCGGCCCGGCCGCTCCACTGCCGAGCTCGCTGTCGCCGCCCGCGCGGTACTGGCCGCCGCTGAGCCTCACCGCAGCCGATGGCCGGCCACCTTCGCCCAGGCGCATGCCGTCCTGGCGAAGGCCCTCGCCGCCGATTCGTAACGCCGGTGGCGCCGTATCCGGTGACGAAATCCGGCCCGCTCCGTCGCCCGGCGACGTCCCGCCCACAAGCCCTTTACGGTCCCGGCACGCGCCCGAATACTCGCGAGCGGCGGTGCGCGCCGTAGCGGCCGCCACAGCGCGTTCTAGCGGTGATCGTGCGCGACCGTCCCCCCGCCCTGCCGTCGACAGGCTGCCGCCGTATTTCCGCGCCCGCAGCGTGCATTTTCCGGGGAGCAAGTTATGGCTCAAGCCTGACTTACCGCCCTCACCCGCCCCACGAGGCCGACCACCAGAGCGACACGGCAGCGCGCAAATCTCATGATCGTCGCGGAGCAAGTTAGTACGTAAGTCGGTTTTACGGCCCTCAGGGCAGCTCAACGGCCGCGGCCGCAGCGGGTCGACGAGCACCAGGGCGACGCCGGGAAGTCACCGGCGATGTACCTATGCATCTTGATGTTCGGGCCGTCTCGGAGGGGCGGCCCGAGGCGCGACACGCGTACGCGCAACGCGCGAAGGGGCGCTAACGGGCCCTGCATCGTCTGCTGCCCAAGAAGTGATCAAAAGGCTGCAAGGCGCCGCTCGGCCGCTTTCGGGACGCCCCGGTCACTGACACAAGATCGGCTCACGTATCACCCGTTGTCGTCACGCCGGGGCTCATCAAGGGAGAGCGGCAGTTGCCTGGACCGACCCGTCGAAGCGCCACACTCGCCGGTGGCGTCATCGCCGCCGCGCTGCTGACAGCCCCGGTCTCGGCCCCGCCCGCCGAGGCCGGCACCTGTGCCGCCTCGACCACCTGCCCCACCACGGTGACCTTCACCGTGACGGCGCCGGACTCCCTGACCATCTCCGTGCCCAACGGGCCGGTGAACATCGGGAGCAACACCCCCGGAAACCAGATCACCGGGCAGCTCGGTACCGTCACCGTCTCCGACCAGCGGGCCGCGCTGACGGCCACCTGGACCGCGACGGTGTCGGCGACCAGTTTCACCACCGGCACCGGCACCGCCGCCGAGACCATCCCCGCCTCCAGCGTCGCCTACTGGTCGGGGCCGGCCACCGCCACCACCGGGACCGGCACCTTCGTCCCCGGGCAGGCCAACGCCGCCGCGGCGGTCACCCTGGACCAGCCACGCACCGCCTTCAGCAAGACCACCGGCTCGGGCGACAACTCCGCCAGCTGGAACCCCACCCTGATCGTCACCATCCCCGCCCAGGCCGTGGCCGGCCTCTACACCGGCACGATCAACCACCAGGTCGCCTGACCTGCACGGTCGCGGCCCGCGCCATGATCGAATGCAAATTTTCTCTACTAGATCAAGGGCGGCCGTTGGCCGCCGGCGGAGTTGCCGAAACAACCCGCTCGGGTAGATCACCAGCGCGTTACTCCAGTTGCGCGCTGAAGGCCTCGGCGGGGACCAACGGATGGGCCGGTCGCCGAGGCCTTCACCAGTACAGCGAGGGCAGCGACCCGCCCCGCGTACGCGAAGACCTCGCGGCGCTCTTGAGGACGGTCCCGCGAGTCTTCCCGACACGCCGAGTACGACGAAGGCGCCGTTGCCGAACCAGGCGCGGGTGCCTGATCAGGCGTCAGGGGCGTTCGCTTGGCAACCCAGGTTCCCACCGGCCTGCCGATCGCTGATTGCCGAATTGTTCTTGTAGGTCATCAAGGGCGGCGGCCCACCCGCCGCGCGGCCGGGCCGCGCGCCCGGCGGCCTGCCGGACCGGGCATGCGGCTCTTCGGCCGGTCCCGGGCC
>NZ_JAHDTF010000058.1 GCF_018531465.1 Sphaerisporangium fuscum | reverse complement strand
CTGTTCCAGCAGGGCGTCGAGCCGCTGCGACACCGTCGACCTGGCCAGGCCGGTGAGCTGCATCAGCTCCGCCCGGGTACGGGCGCGGCCGTCGCGCAGGATCGTCAGGAGCGCGCCTGCGCCGGCGCTCTCGGAGATCACTTCGGCATTCCCCCCTATCACTAACGATGATCTCACACCTAGTTATGACGACAGAACGGTAACTTATGCTTGACCGTCGTCGAAAGACCGATTTAACATTCGCGACATGACCCAGAAATTGCTCCCAGCAGCAGAAGTTAGAGCTGGGATCGTCGGAACTGGCTTCATGGGACGTGTCCACGCCCGCGCCGTCCGGCAGGCGGGTGCCCGGCTCGTCGGGGTGGCCGGGCGGAGCGCGGCGCGCGCCGAGCAGGCCAGGCCGCTGCTGGGTGCGGACCGCGCCTACAGGTCGGCGGACGAGCTGATCGAGTCGGGTGACGTGGACGTCCTGCACATCTGCACGCCCAACCACCTGCACGCGCCGCTCGTGCTCAAGGCGCTGGACGCCGGGCTCGCGGTGGTGTGCGAGAAGCCGCTGGCCACCGACGCCGACACCGCGGCGCTCATGGCCGGGCGGGCCGAGCAGGCCGGAGTGGTCGCGACGGTCCCGTTCGTCTACCGCTTCCACGCCATGATCCGCGAGGCACGGGTCAGGATGGCCGACATCGGGTCGGTGAGCCTGATCCAGGGCGGCTATCTGCAGGACTGGCTGCTCGAACCCGTCGACGACAACTGGCGGGTCGACCCCGAGCTCGGCGGCCCGGGCCGCACGCTCGGCGACATCGGGTCGCACTGGTGGGATCTGGCCGAGTTCGTGACCGGCGACCGCATCAGCCGGGTCTGCGGGCAGACCGCGGTGGTGGTCGCCGACCGCGTCACCCACTCGCCGGTGCTCACCGAGGACGTGGCGACCGTCCAGTTCGCCACGACCGGCGGCGCGCTCGGCTCGCTCACGGTCAGCCAGGTGGCCCCCGGTCGCAAGAACCGGCTGTTCCTCGAGATCTCCGGCACCGCGGCCAGCCTCGCCTTCGACCAGGAGCAGCCCGAAGTGCTGTGGTTGGGTGAGCGCTCCGGCTCCCGGACGCTGCAGCGGGACCCGATGACGCTGTCGGCCGCGGCCCGGCCGTACTCTCCGCTGCCCGCGGGCCACCCGCAGGGCTACCACGACTGCTTCGAGGCGTTCGTCGCCGACACCTACGCCGCGATCGCCGGCCGGGCGCCCGACGGCCTGCCCACCTTCGAGGACGGTGCTAGAGCCGCCGCGATCAGCGCCGCCGTGCTGGACTCCGCGCGCGAGGGACGGTGGGTCGAGTGCTGAAGATGACGGGCATCGGCAAGAGCTTCCTCGGCGTCCGGGTCCTCAAAGGGGTGGACCTGGAGGCGGCCGCGGGCGAGGTGCACGCGGTGGTGGGCGAGAACGGCGCCGGCAAGTCGACGCTCATGAAGATCCTCGCCGGGGTGCACACCCCCGACGAGGGGACCATTGAGATCGACGGGCGGAGCGTGGCGTTCGGGCATCCGGTCGAGGCGCAGCGGGCCGGGGTGGCGATCATCTACCAGGAGTTCAACCTGCTGCCGGAGCGGACGGTCGCCGAGAACGTCTTCCTCGGCCGGGAACCGGTCCGGCGGGGGCTGGTCGACCGGTCGGCGATGGAGACGGCCACCGGCGAGCTGCTGCGGTCACTCGGCGAGGAGTCGTTCGGGCCCCGCGACCTGGTCCGGCGGCTCTCGGTGGCGCAGCAGCAGGTCGTCGAGATCGCCAAGGCACTGTCGCTGAACGCGCGGATCGTGGTGATGGACGAGCCGACCGCCGCGCTGGCCGACCACGAGGTGGAGTTGCTGTACACGCTGGTGCGGCGGCTCACCGCGCGGGGCATCGCGGTCCTGTACATCTCGCATCGGCTCCGGGAGATCTTCGAGCTCGCCGACCGGATCACCGTCCTGAAGGACGGCGCCCGCGTCGCCACCGCGGCGGCCTCGAGCCTGGACACCGCCGCTCTGGTGCGCCTGATGGTCGGCCGGGAGCTGGACTCCTACTTCCCGCCTCGTGCGGTGGAGCCCCCCGGTGAGGCGCTGCTGAGCGTACGCGGCGGCGGCAACGCCAAGTTGCGCGGCATCGACCTCGACCTGCGCGCGGGCGAGATCGTCGGGCTCGCGGGGCTGCAGGGGTCGGGTCGTACCGAGCTGGCCAAGGCGTTGTTCGGGGCCGAGCCCTTCACCAGCGGAGAGATGACACCCTGCCGTCCCCGCTCGGCTCGTGAAGGCATCGCAGCGGGCATCGGCCTGGTCACCGAGGATCGCAAGGCCGAGGGACTCCTGCTCAACCAGCAGGTGCGCGACAACGCCCTGCTCGTCGCCCGCGCCGCCAGGCGGCCGCGCGCGGGCGTCGACCGGCTGCTGGAACGCGTGCGGCTCAACCCGCCCCGGCCGAAACAGGAGGTCCGGTTGCTGTCCGGCGGCAACCAGCAGAAGGTCGTGCTGGCCAAATGGATGATCGTCGCGCCGCGTGTCCTGCTGTTCGACGAGCCGACCCGCGGGGTCGACGTCGGCGCCAAGGCCGGCATCCACGACCTGATGCGTGAATTGGCCCGCGACGGCATGGCCATCCTCATGATCTCCTCCGAGCTTCCCGAACTCATCGGCATGAGCGACCGCATCGTCGTGCTGCGCGACGGCCGCATCGCCGGAGAACTGCCCGCCGGTTCCACCGAGGAGGCCGTGATGCACCTGGCGGCCGCGTCATGACCCAGCAACTCAAGCTCCGGCGCGTCCCGGCGGAAGGTTCGGTCCTCCAGCGGCTGTCGGCCGACCGGCCCGCGCGCGCCGTCTATCTGGCGCTGGCTCTGCTGGTCGCGCTGGGCTGGGTGCTGTTCGCGCTGGACGGCGGCCAGTTCCTCAGTCAGGCGAACATCGTCGGGATCCAGCAGCGGTCGGCGGCGCTGGGCATCGTCGCGGTCGGTCAGACCGTGGTGATCCTGGCCGGCAGCCTGGACCTTTCGGTGGCCTACCTGATCAGCCTGACCTCGCTCGTCGCGGCCGAGATCATGACCGGAAGCGGTGCGAACGTGCTGCCCGCGGTCGCCGCGGTGCTGGCGGTGAGCGCGCTCGTCGGGCTGGTGAACGGGCTGATCGTCACCCGGCTGCGGGTGCACGCCTTCATCGCCACGCTCGGGATCGCGCTGATCATCCGGGGTGCGCTGGACGAGCGGTACGACGGGCCGGCGGGAAGAGTGCCGGCTTCGTTCCAGCATCTCGGGTACGACCGCATCGGGCCGCTGCCGGTTTCGGCGCTGCTGTGGGCGGCGGTGGCGGTGGCGGTGTGGTTCCTGCTGAGCCGCACGCGCCTGGGGTACCGGATCTACGCGGTGGGCGGGGACGGCGAGGTGGCGCGGCTGTCGGGCGTGCGTACCGAGCGGGTCGTGGTCGCCGCCCATGTGCTCTGCTCGGTCTGCGCCGGGATCGCCGGCCTGTTGCTCGCCTCCCGGCTCGGCGCGGGCGCCCCGACGGTGGGCACCGACGGCGGGTACGACCTGGAGTCGATCGCCGCGGTCGTGCTCGGCGGCACGGCCCTGGCCGGCGGCCGCGGCGGGGTCGGCGGGACCCTCGGCGGCGTCCTGCTCCTGGCCGTCCTCGACAGCATCTTCAACCAGCTGGAAGTCAACTCCTTCGCCAAGGACGTCGTGCGCGGCGTGGTCCTGGTGGCCGCCCTGGCGATCTATGCCCGCAGGAGGCGGACGGCATGAGACGCGCGCTGCCGATCTTCGTGGTGCTGGCCGGTCTGCTGGTGGCGATCGCGGTCGCCAACCCGTACTTCCTGGAACCGCCCGCCTTCCTCGCCTTCGTCAAGCGCGCCGCGCCGCTGGTGATCCTCGCGGCCGGGCAGTACTTCGTGATCGTGTCCGGCGAGTTCGATCTGTCTGTCGGCTCCCTGGTCACGGCCGAGGTGGTGATCGCCGCCCGGCTCATCGACGGCTCCGCGGCGGCGACCTGGCCCGTGATCCTCCTGCTGATCGCTCTCGGGATGCTGACCGGCCTGGTCAACGGGGCCGTCACCACCAGGCTGCGGGTCCCGTCGTTCATCACGACGCTCGGCATGATGCTGGTCCTGTCCGGCGCGGTGTTCCTCTGGACGGGCGGCGCGCCCCGCGGCGCCCTGTCGCCGCAGTTCCGCGAGCTGGGCCGGGGCAGCCTGGGCCCGGTGCCCTGGTCGGTCCTGATTCTCATCGCCGCCGCGGCCGCCGCGATCTGGGCCATGCGCGCCGACTTCGGCCGCACGCTCGTCGCGGCCGGTGACAACGACCGCGCCGCGGCCCTGTCCGGTGTCCGCGTCCCGCGGGTCAGGACGGTCGCGTTCATGATCTCCGGGCTGTCCGCGGCCGTCGCGGCGATCCTGCTCGGCGGCTTCGCCGGCGTGTCCGCGCAGGTCGGCCAGGGCCTGGAGTTCCAGGCCATCACCGCGGTCGTGCTCGGCGGCGTGGTCCTTGGCGGCGGTCGAGGCTCCGTGATCGCCGCGATGGCTGGCGCCTTCACCCTGGAGGCGCTGTTCACCTTGCTCAACCTGTACGGCATCTCGGGGGCCTTGGAGCCGGCCGTGCAGGGGGTCATCATCATCGCCGCGGTGGCGCTGGGAGTCGTGAGTATCCCCCGCCGCAAGACCGCGGCCGCCTGACCCACCCCCAATGAAAGGAAATATCGTGCGATCAACGTCGCGGCAACTGCTCGCCGCCGCCGCGCTGGCCGGGCTGGTGCTGCCGGTAGCCGCGTGCACCAGCGATAAGCCTGCCCCGTCCGCCGCCCCCTCCGCCGCCAAGGTGGCCGATTCGGACGACAAGGGCACCGGAGCCCAGTCGAAGTTCTTCGTCCAGGGCGACTACGACGCTCAGATGGCGATGCGCAGGGCCCAGCCGACCGGCCCTGCCGGCAAGCCGTGGGAACAGAGCATCGACCCGCAGCTCATCGACACCGCCAAATACAAGAAGGCAGGGCCGTACCACCTGTGCTTCTCCAACGCCGCCGTCAACAATCCCTGGCGGCAGGTCGGGTGGAAGAGCATGCAGGCGGAGGTCGCCCTGCACAAGGAGATCACGAGCTTCACGGCGCTGGACGCCGAGGGCAAGGACGACAAGCAGATCTCCGACATCGCCGAGCTGCAGACCAAGGGCTGTGACGCGTTGATCGTCTCGCCCAACACCACCGCGACGCTGACTCCCGCGATCTCCGGCGCGTGCCCGAAGGTCCCCGTCATCGTGTTCGACCGGGGCGTGCAGACCGACTGCCCGGTCACCTTCATCAAACCGATCGGCGGCTACGCCTTCGGCGCCGAGGCCGCCGAGTTCCTCGTCAGCAAGGTGCCGGCCGGCGGGAAGATCCTGGCGCTGCGCATCCTGCCCGGCGTGGACGTCCTGGAGACCCGCTGGTCGGCGGCGAAGGTCGCCTTCGACAAGAGCGACCTCAAGGTCGTCGGCGTGGAGTTCACCGACGGTGACGCCGCCAAGACCAAGAGCATCGTCAGCGACTACATCCAGCGCTACGGCAAGATCGACGGCGTCTGGATGGACGCCGGCGCCACAGCCGTCGCGGCGGTGGAGGCCTTCGAGGATGCCGGGCAGCCCGTCCCGCCGATCAACGGCGAGGACCAGGAGGACTTCCTGAAGAAGTGGAGCGAGGCCAAGCTGACCGCCATCGCCCCGACCTACCCGACCTACCAGTGGCGCACGCCGGTCATCGCGGCGCTCAGGATCCTCAAGGGCGAGCAGGTGCCCAAGGTCTGGAACCTGCCGCAGCCGGCGATCACCCAGGACAACCTGGCCACCTATCTCAAGCCCGGCATGCCGCCGCTGCACTACGCGCTGTGCGGCTGCGAGGACCTGCCCGGCTACCCCCAGAAGTGGGGTGGCACGTCGTGATCGGCGTCAACACGTGGGTCTGGGTCTCGCCGCTCACCGACGACGCCCTGGCCGCGCTCGTGCCGCGGGTCTCGCAGTGGGGATTCGACGTGATCGAGCTTCCGGTCGAGCGTCCCGGCGACTGGGATCCCGGCAGGGCGGCCGACCTGCTGGCCGCGTTCGAACTCGGCGCCTCGGTCGTGCTCACGATGCCGCCAGGACGGGAACTGGTCGGCGCCTCGCCGCGGACCGTGCAGGAGACCCAGGACTACCTGCGGCACTGCGTGGACGTCGCGGTGACCGTCGGCGCGCCCGCCATCAGCGGCCCCGCGTACGCCTCAGTGGGCCGGACCTGGCGGATGAGCCCGGACGAGCGGCGCGCGATCTACGCCGAGCTACGAGAGAACGTCGAGCCGGTCGCCGCCTACGCCGCCGAACGCGGGGTGCGGATCGGGGTCGAACCGCTCAACAGGTACGAGACCAGTGTCATCAACACCGTCGAGCAGGCACTCGAGGCCCTCCCGGAGGAATGCGGCCTCGCGCTGGACACCTACCACCTGAACATCGAAGAAAAAGACCCCCTCCAGGCCGTCAGGCTGGCAGGCGCCAGAATCGCCCACATCCAGGCGAGCGGCACCGACCGCGGCGCCCCCGGCGACGACCACTTCAACTGGCCGGGCTTCGCCGCGGCCGTCCACGACACCGGCTACACCGGCCCGCTCGTGATCGAGTCCTTCACCGCCGACAACACGACCATCGCCACCGCCGCGTCCATCTGGCGTCCCCTCGCCCCGAGCCAGGACGCCCTCGCCACCCAAGGCCTGGCCTTCCTGCGCTCCCTCCAACACTGACCCGGAACGATTCCCGGCCCCGAGCCGCAAGGCCTTCGCCGCCCCGAAGGCCTGACATCCCTTCGCATTCCACGACGCCGACCACCACCGGTATCGCCCCCCTTGGAGACCCCCATGCGAAGATCACGACTGCTCCATGCCCTGACCGCCGCCTTACTGGTGCTGCTGTTCGCCGCGACACCGGCGGCGCACGCGGCGGCCCCGCAGTTCAAGGTGCTGCTGTTCACCAAGACCGCCCCCGGCGCCTACCGGCACGACTCCATCGACGCCGGGGTCGCGATGTTCCAGCAGCTGGCCACCGACAACAACTTCCAGCTCGACCGCAGCGAAGACGCGGGCGTATTCACCCCGGCAACCCTCAACACCTACGACGCCGTGATCATGCTGCAGACGTCCGGCATGGTCTGGGACACCGACGCCCAGCGCCAGGCCGTCCAGGACTACGTGCACAGCGGCCACGGCATCGTCGCGATCCACAACGCCGTCGACATGAACATCGACTCGCAGTTCCCCTGGTGGGACCAGGTCGTGATGGGCGGCGCCCACATGACCCAGCACTCCTCGATCGTGCAGGGCACCGCCAAGGTCGCCGACAAGGTCCACCCCTCGACCAAGGGCCTGCCGGACCGCTGGACGCGCACCGAGGAGTGGTACAACTTCGACAAGGACCAGCGCGGCGACGTCCACGTGCTGGTCACGGCCGACGAGACGACCTACGACGCCGGGCCGAACAAGATGGGCGCCGACCACCCGATCTCCTGGTGCCGCAACACCGAAGGCGGCCGGGTGTGGGCCACCGCGATGGGCCACCAGGCCTCCTCCTACTCCGAGCCCCTGTTCAAGCAGCACCTGCTGGGCGGGCTGAAGTGGGCCGCGGGCGCCGTGCCGGGTGACTGCGGCGGCACGGTGGCGGCCCGCTACCAGAAGGTCACCCTGGACGGGGCACCGGACCAGCCGATGGAGCTGGACGTGGCCGCCGACGGCACGGTCTTCTACATCTCGCGTTCGGGATCGGTGCACGCCATCCACACCCACGGGGACGTGCACACCATCGGCACCCTTTCGGTGTACGACGGCGGCGAGGACGGCGGGATCGGCCTGGCCCTCGACCCGAACTTCGCCTCCAACCACTGGATCTATCTCAACTACTCCCCCGCGGGCGGTGCCGAGGTCAACCGGGTCTCCCGGTTCACGCTCGACGGCGACACCCTCGACATGTCCAGCGAGAAGAAGATCATCGAGGTCCCGGCCTTCCGCAACGCCGACGAGCCCGGTCACACCGGTGGCTACCTCGCGTTCGGCCCGGGCGGCAACCTGTACATCGGCCCGGGCGACGACACCAACCCGTTCGCCTCCGACGGGTACACCCCGATCGACGAACGGCCGGGGCGCGAGCACTTCGACGCCCAGCGCTCCTCGGCCAACACCAACGACCTGCGCGGCAAGATCCTGCGCATCCACCCCGAGTCCGACGGCACCTACACCATCCCCTCGGGCAACCTGTTCGCGCCCGGCACCGCCAAGACCCGGCCCGAGATCTACGCGATGGGCTTTCGCAACCCGTTCCGCTTCGCCGTCGACAAGGACACCGGCTGGATCTCCGTCGGCGACTACGGCCCGGACGCCGGAGGCGCGAACCCCAACCGCGGCCCTGAGGGCACCGTCGAATGGAACCTGATCAAGCAGCCGGGCTTCTACGGCTGGCCCTACTGCGTCGGCGACAACATCGCCTACAACGACTACAACTTCACCACCGGCACCTCCGGCGCGAAGTTCACCTGCTCGGCACCGGTCAACGACTCCCCCAACAACACCGGCCTGACCAACCTGCCGGCGGCCAAGCCGGCCACGGTCTGGTACAACTACCACGCCTCCCCGCAGTTCCCCGAAATCGACTGCTGCGGCGGCGCGGCCCCGATGGGCGGCCCGTTCTACCACTACGACCCGGCCAGCACCTCCGATCGCAAGTTCCCTGAGTACTTCGACAAAACGCCGTTCTTCTACGAGTGGAGCCGCAACTTCGTCAAGGAGTTCCGCCTGGACTCCTCCGGCGACCTGTTGAAGATCAACCCGTTCGTCGCGCAGCTCGCGCCGCACGCGCCCATGGACATGAAGTTCGGCCCGGACGGCGCCATGTACCTGGCCGAATGGGGCAACGGCTTCGGCCACGCCAACACCGACGACGGCATCTACCGAATCGACTACGTCGCCGGAAACCGCGCACCCATCGCCAAGGCGAGCGGCACCCCGGACTCGGGCAAGGCTCCCCTGACCGTCGCGTTCTCCTCCGCCGGCTCGTCGGACCCCGACGGCGACGCGATCACCTACGCGTGGGACTTCGGGGACGGCGGGACCTCCACCAGCGCCAATCCGTCCCACACCTACGCCGCCAACGGCACCTACACCGCCAAACTGACGGTCACCGACACCGGGAAGAAGACCGGCAGCGCCACCGTGCCCGTCACCGTCGGCAACACCCGCCCCAAGGTCGTCTTCACGGCTCCGCCCGACGGCGGGTTCATCGACTTCGGCGACAGCATCAACTACACGATCAACGTCACCGACCCCGAGGACGGCGCCATCGACTGCTCCAAGGTCACGGTGACCGCCGCGCTCGGCCACGACCAGCACAGCCACGACACCGGCCAGTACACCGGCTGCTCGGGAACGGTCGCGACCACCGCCTCCGGTCATGACGCCGACGCCAACACCTACTTCGTCCTGTCGGCCGACTACACCGACAAGGGCGGCCTGAAGGGCACCACCAGCGCGACGCTGCAGCCCAAGCACAAGCAGGCCGAGTACTTCTCGAACTCCTTCGGGGTCCGGATCGTCGAGCAGGGCGCTGCCGAGGGCGGCAAGCGCATCGGCGACGTCTCCAACGGGGACTGGATCTCCTTCACACCGATGAACATGTCCGGGATCGACTCGGTGTCCTTCCGCGTCTCGGCGCCGTCCAACACCGGCGGCTCCATCGAGCTGCACGCCGACTCGCCGACCGGGACGCTCATCGCCTCCGGCCCGGTGCCGGGCACCGGCGGATGGGACACCTATGTGTCCCTGCCCGCCGTGAAGGTCACCGACCCCGGCGGCACCCACACCGTCTACGCGGTGTTCAAGGCGCCCACGGCGAACTCGTTCGACCTGGACTCGTTCACCTTCAACGGCAAGGGCGCCGCCACCGGCGGCAGCGGCCCGCAGGCCGGGCACACCTACACGCTCACGGCCGCGCACAGCGGCAAGCTCGCCGACGTCAGGGCACAGTCCACCGCCGACGGCGCCGCCGTCGTCCAGTGGCCGGCCAACTCCGGCACCAACCAGCAGTGGAAGGCGACCGACGCGGGCAACGGCACCTTCACGCTGACCGCCGTGCACAGCGGCAAGTGCCTGGACGTCAACGGCGCGTCCACCGCCGACGGCGCCCTGGTCCAGCAGTGGGGCTGCTGGGGCGGCGACAACCAGAAGTGGAGGTTCGAACCCGCCGGCTCGGGCGCCCACCACATCGTCTCGGTGGCCAGCGGCAAGTGCCTGGACGTGCCCGGCGGCTCGACGGCCGAGGATGTCCAGCTCATTCAGTACACCTGTAACACCGCCAGCACCAACCAGCAGTGGAAGCTCACCCAGATCAACTGACGTAGTTCCGGCCTGGCGCCCGCCCTCACCGGGCGCCAGGCCGCCCTCACCCCCTGGGATCGCCCATGAAGCATCACTCTTTCCCAGAAGCACCCAAGACCGGTGTCTGGCTGATCGGAGCGCGGGGTTCGGTGGCCACCACCGCCGTCGCCGGGGCCGCCGCCGTCCGCGCAGGTCTGGTACCTCCCACCGGCATGATCACCGCCACGCCGGACTTCGCCGGCGCCGGCCTGCCGGAGCTGGACGACCTCGTCTTCGGCGGGCACGACGTGACCGACGTCCCGCTTCTCAAGCGCGCCGAGCAACTGGCCGAAGCCGGCGTCCTACCGACGAGGCTGCTGCTGCCGGTCCACTACGCGCTTCAGGAGGCCGACCGCGAGATCCGGCGGGGCGCCGGCCACGACCGGGCCGGGCCCGCCCAGGCGGAGATCGCAGCGTCCCTCGTCGCCGATCTGGTGTCCTTCCGCGAACGGCACCATCTGCGGCAGGTCGTGGTCGTCAACGTCTCCTCGACCGAGCCGCGGCAGCCGCCGCACCCCGCACACGACGACCTCGCCGCGCTCGAACACGCGCTGGCCACCGAGACCGCGGTGCTCCCGCCCAGCTCGCTGTACGCCTACGCGGCGCTGCGGGCGGGCTGCGCCCACGTGGACTTCACCCCCTCCCCCGGTGCCCGCATCCCGGCGCTGCACCAGCTCGCCTGCCAGGAGGGCCTGCCCTACGCCGGCAATGACGGCAAGACCGGCGAGACCTTGGTGCGCACGGCGCTGGCGCCGATGTTCGTGCACCGGGCGCTTCGGGTGCGCTCCTGGTCCGGGACGAACCTGCTGGGCGGCGGCGACGGCGCCACGCTCGCCGACCCCGACGCCGCGGCGGGCAAGACCGCCTCCAAGCGGAGCGGCCTGTCCGCGCTGCTGGGCGGGCCGTTCGAGGGGACCACTCACATCGACTACGTCCCGAGCATGGGCGAGATGAAGACGGCCTGGGACCACATCACGTTCGAGGGGTTCCTCGGGGCCGCGATGAGCCTGCAGTTCACCTGGCAGGGCTGCGACTCGGCGCTGGCCGCGCCGCTCGTGCTGGACCTGGCCCGGCTGATGGCCCGGGCGCGGGAGCTGGGCGCGAGCGGGCCGCAGGAACAGCTGGGCTTCTTCTTCAAGGACCCCGTGCATCTACCGGGCCGGGAGCACGACCACCGGTTGGTCGCCCAGTACGAAGCGCTGCGCGCCTGGTACGCGGAGGCCGGCCGATGAGGCCCCGGCCGGCCGTCCTGCTGGAGCTGGTCCGGGCCCCGGCCGCGCTGACGGTGCCGGGCGACGCCCTGGCGGGGGCCGCCGCGGCCGGCTGGCCCTTCGGCCGGCGGACGGCGGGGATCGCGGCGGCCTCGGTGTGCCTGTACTGGTCGGGGATGGCGCTGAACGATTACGCCGACCGGCGGGTCGACGCCGTGGAGCGCCCGCGCCGGCCGATTCCCTCCGGCCGGATCGGCCCGGGCGCCGTCCTGGCCGTCGCGGTCACGCTCACCGGCGCGGGGCTGGCGCTGGCGGCCTGGGCGGGCGGGCGGCGGGCGCTGGGCGTCGCGGTGCCGCTGGCGGCCACCGTGTGGGCCTACGACCTGGGGCTGAAGAACACGCGGTGGGGTGCGGCCGTGATGGCCGCCGCCCGCGGGCTCGACGTGCTCATGGGGGCGGGGACCGGCCGGTGGCGGCTCGCGTTGCCGTCGGCCGCCGTGATGGCCTGCCACACCTACGCCGTCACGAGCCTGAGCCGCCGGGAGACGCAGGGGGCGTCCCCGGCGCTGCCCGCCCGGTCGCTCGCGGTCACGGTCGCGACCGCCGGCGCCGCGGCCGTCCCCCCGCCGGGACACGACCCGGCCGGACGCGCCGCCACGGCCGGGCTGCTGGGCGCCTACCTCCTGGCCGCGGGAGGCGCGCAGCTGGCCGCCGTCGCCGAGCCTGACCCCGCCCACCTCCAGCGGGCGGTCGCCGCCGGGATCCACGCCATGATCCCCCTGCAGGCCGCGCTCGCGGCGCGGTCCGGCTCCCGGGCGGCGGCCATTCCCTTGCTGGCCGGCTATCTGGCGGCCCTGCGGCTGTCACGGAAGGTGTCACCGACATGACCGGAACCCTGCGCTTCGGCTACGGCACCAACGGGCTGACCGGCCATCGGCTCGACGACGCCCTCGAACTCGTCGCCGGGCTCGGCTACGACGGCGTCGCCCTCACCCTCGACCACGCCCATCTCGACCCCTACGCCCCGCACCTCGCCCCACGCCTGGCCCGTACCCGCCGCAGGCTGTCGGCGCTCGGGCTCGGCGCGGTCGTCGAGACCGGCGCCCGCTACCTGCTGGATCCCTGGCACAAGCACGCCCCGACGCTGCTGGACCCCGACCCCGACCGGCGGGACGTCCGGCTGGACTTCCTGCTGCGGGCGATCCGGACGGCCGCCGAACTGGAGGCCGAAGTGGTCCACCTGTGGAGCGGCGTCCGCCCGGCCGGCGTGCCCGAGGATGTCGCCTGGAAGCTGCTGGCCGAGGGCTGCTCGGTGCTGGTGACGGCGGCGGAGGCGGCCGGCGTCCGGCTCGGGTTCGAGCCGGAGCCGGGCATGCTCGTGGCGGACCTGGACGGCTACGAGCGTCTGCGCGAGACCCTCGGCGGCCCGGACGCCCTCGGGCTCACCCTGGACATCGGCCACTGCCGCTGCCTGGAGCCGGACGACCCGGCGACCTGCGTCCGGCGTGCCGCGCCCTGGCTGGTCAACGTCCAGATCGAGGACATGCGGCGCGGCGTCCACGAGCACCTGGAGTTCGGCGAAGGCGAGATCGACTTCCCGCCGGCGCTGGAGGCGCTGTCGGAGATCGGGTACCGCGGGCTGGTGGGCGTCGAGCTGCCCCGGCACGGCCACAGCGCGCCACAGACCGCGCTGCGCTCGCTGAACGCCCTGCGCGCCGCGTCCGCCCACCCCTGGGTGGCCGAGGCCGCCCGCGAGGTGCGAGCCGACCCGGCGGCGCTGCACCGGCTGTTCCCGGTCGCGGCACGGGAAGCCGGCCGGGACGTCGCCGACGCCACCCGGGCCCGGCTGCTGCAGGAGCTTCCGTATCGCGGCATCGAGCTCGGCGAGACGCTGGAGGCGGTCTACCGGGCGGGCGACACCGCGGAACGGCTCGCGGTCCTGCGCGCCCTCCCGCTGCTCGACCTGGCCTCCGACCTCGGGCCGCACGCCCTGCCGCTGGTCGCCGACGCCCTGCGGGCCAACGACGCCCGCATGGTCGCCGCCGCCGTCGGCCCCTACGCGGCCCGCCACCTGGACCAGCCGTCCTGGCGCCAGGCCGTCCTGAAGTGCGTGTTCATGGGCGTGCCCCTGGACGTCGTCGCGGGGCTGGACCGCCGCGCCGACGCCGAGCTCACCCGCATGTTCGAGGCCTTCGCCGCCGAACGTTCCGCCGCCGGGCGTCCGGTCCCCGACGATCTTCTGTCGCGACCTGGAGAGCGTGATGCGCATCTTTGACCCGCACATCCACATGACCTCCCGTACGACCGACGACTACCGCGCGATGCACGCGGCCGGGGTCCGTGCCCTCGTCGAACCGGCGTTCTGGCTGGGCCAGCCGCGCACCTCGGCGGGCAGCTTCCGTGACTACTTCGACGCGCTGCTGGGCTGGGAGCCCTACAGGGCCGCGCAGTACGGCATCCAGCACTTCTGCGCCCTGGCCCTCAACCCCAAGGAGGCCAACGACGCGCGCTGCACGCCGATCCTGGAGGAACTACCGCGCTACCTGCTGAAAGACCGCGTCGTGGCGGTCGGTGAGATCGGCTTCGACGCGATGACCGCCGCCGAGGAGCGGGCCTTCGAAACCCAGCTCGCGCTGGCCGTCGAGCACGGCCTGCCCGCGCTGGTCCACACCCCGCACCGCGACAAGGCCGCCGGCACCGCACGGTCGCTCGACATCGTCCGGGCCTCGGGCATCCCGCCCGAGCACGTGGTGCTGGACCACCTGAACGAGGTGACGGTGCGGCAGGTCGCGGACTCCGGCTGCTGGATGGGCTTCTCGATCTACCCCGACACCAAGATGGACCCCGACCGCATGGTCCGCATCCTGGCCGAACACGGCACCGCCCGCGTCCTGGTCAACTCCGCCGCCGACTGGGGCCACAGCGACCCGCTGAGGACCGCGGCCACCGCCGCGGCCATGCTGGACGGCGGATTCACCGCCGACGACGTCGAGCAGGTGCTCTGGCGCAACCCGGTGGAGTTCTACGGCCAGAGCGGCCGCCTGGACCTCAAGCCCTCGTCCGTCCCGGAGCTGTTCGCCGGCAACTCCGTCAAGCGTGGAGGCAGCTGATGCGGCTGCGGCATCACGACGGCACCGCCGTCCATCTGGGCTACTGCACCAACGTCCATCCGGCCGAGGACGTCGCCGGGATCGTCGGCCAGCTCGACCTGTACGGCGTCCCGGTGCGCGAACGGCTGGCCGTCCCCCGCCTCGGCCTGGGGCTGTGGCTGGCGCACGAGGCTGCGGCCGAGCTGGCCCGCGACGCCGCGGCCGCCCGCAAGCTCCGCGCCGAGCTCGACGCGCGAGGACTGGAGGTGGTCACCCTCAACGGCTTCCCCTACCAGGGGTTCCACCAGGAAGTCGTCAAGCACGCGGTCTACCGTCCCGACTGGTCCGAGCAGGCCCGCCTGGACTACACCACCGACCTCGCGCGGGTGCTCGCCGTGCTGCTGCCCGACGACGCAACCCGTGGCAGCATCTCCACGCTGCCGCTGGGCTGGCGCACCGGATGGGGCCCGGCCGAGCACGACCAGGCCCGGCGCCACCTCGACCTGCTGGGCCGGGAACTCGACGGACTGCGGCGACGCACCGGGCGGGAGATCCGGGTGGCCTTCGAGCCCGAGCCCGGCTGCCTGATCGAGAGCACCGACCACGCCGCCACGCATCTGTCGTCCCTGGATCCGCGGCATTTCGGCCTCTGCCTGGACGTCTGCCATCTCGCGGTCGCCTTCGAGGATCCCGGCACGGCCCTGGACACGCTGGCACGGTCCGGCATCCCCGTGGTCAAGGCGCAGATCTCCTGCGCCCTGCACGCCGACCACCCCGATACCTCGCCCGTCCGCCGCGCACTGGCGGCCTTCGCCGAACCACGGTTCCTGCACCAGACCCGCCAGTCCGGCAACCCCTTGGCCGGCGTCGACGATCTCGCGCTGGCCCTGGCCTACCCGGCCGTCCTGCCGGGCACCGCGCCCTGGCGGACCCACTTCCACATCCCGGTCCACGCCGACCCCGTGCCGCCGCTGGCGACCACCCGGCCCGTCCTGCAGCAGACCCTCGCGGCCCTGTTCGCCGGAGACCACCCCGGCACCGACCACCTGGAGGTGGAGACCTACACCTGGTCGGTACTTCCCCGGCCGCCGTCCACCAGCGCCGAACTCGCCGACGGCATCGCCGCCGAGCTCGACTGGACGCGGCGGGAACTGTCCGCCCTCGGACTGAGGAGCATCGGATGAGCCTCGCCGTCCTGAACGTCGTCGGCCTCACCCCGCGCATGCTCTCGCACATGCCCCGCCTGCGGGCGGTCGCCGACCACGGGTTCACCGCACGGCTCGGCACCGTCCTGCCCGCGGTCACCTGCTCGGCGCAGTCGACCCTGCTGACCGGCGAGATGCCCGCCCGGCACGGCATCGTCGGCAACGGCTGGTACGACCGCGACATGGGCGAGGTCGCCTTCTGGCGTCAGCACAACAAGCTGGTCGGCGGCGAGAAGATCTGGCAGGCCGCCCGCCGCCACCGGCCCGGCCTCACCGTGGCGAACATCTGCTGGTGGTACGCGATGGGCGCCGACGTCGACATCACCGTCACCCCGCGCCCGGTCTACCACTACGACGGCCGCAAGTCCCCCGACTGCTACACCTACCCTCCCGAACTGCGGGACGAGCTCACCGCCGAACTCGGCCCCTTCCCCCTGTTCCACTACTGGGGACCCAAGGCGGGCATCGCCTCCACCCGCTGGATCGTCGAGGCGACCCGGCGCATCATCGACCGTTCCGCACCCGACCTGACCCTGGTCTACCTCCCCCATCTGGACTACGACCTCCAGCGGTACGGCCCCGAGTCACCGCAGGCCCGCGCCGCCGCCCGCGACCTCGACGCCGCGCTCGTCCCGCTCCTCGGCGACCTGGCCGCGCGGGGCACCACCGTCGTCGCCCTCAGCGAGTACGGGATCACCCAGGTGCGCCGCCCCGTCGACATCAACCGGGCCCTGCGCCGGGAGGGGCTGCTGCACGTGTTCACCCAGCAGGGCATGGAGTACCTCGACCCGTGGACGTCCCGGGCGTTCGCCACCCCCGACCACCAGATCGCCCACGTCTACGTCCCCGACCCCGCCGACCTGCCGCAGGTCCGCGAGGTGCTGGGCAAGCTCGACGGGGTCGACCAGGTCCTCGACCGTGCCGGCCAGGCGGAGTTCGGGCTCGACCACCCTCGCTCCGGTGAACTCGTCGCCGTCGCCGACCCCGACAGCTGGTTCACCTACTACTACTGGCTGGACGACGACCGTGCCCCGGACTTCGCCCGCGGCGTCGACATCCACCGCAAACCCGGCTACGACCCCGCGGAACTGTTCTTCGACCCCGCCGACCGCCTGGTCATGGCCCGGGCTGCCCTCGCGCTGGCCAAGCTCAAGCTCGGCATCCGGGGCACCATGTCGGTCATCCCCACCGACCCCTCCTGCGTGCGCGGCAGCCACGGACGGCTGCCCGACGACCCTCAAGACGGGCCCGTCCTGCTGTGCTCGGACCCCGCACCGGCCCGCGAGCACTACCACGCCACCGAGGTCAAGGAACTCCTGCTGGCCTTCCTGGCCGGCTGACCGGCCCACCCCCCAAAGGAGCCCGCATGAAGCGTTTCGGGAGGCTCATCGTTCTCCTCATGACGGCGGCGATGATCGCGTTCGTCGCGCCGCGTCCCGCCATGGCCGCGCCAGGAGACAACTTCGTCATCGACGACGCGCTGTCCTCCGCACGCACCCAGTGGTGGAGCGACGCCAGGTTCGGCATGTTCATCCACTGGGGCCTGTACTCGGCCTTCGCCGGGCAGTACGGCTCCTGCCGCGACGCCGAATGGATCAAACGGAACTGCGGCATCCCGGACGCCGACTACGCGGCCAAGGCCGCCACGTGGAACCCGACCTCCTTCGACGCCAACGCGATCGTGAAGCTGGCCAAGGACGCCGGGCAGAAGTACATCGTCATCACCAGCAAGCACCACGACGGCTTCGCCATGTGGCCCACCCAGGTCAACGACTGGAACATCCGCAGCCGCACCCCGTTCAAGCGCGACCCGCTGCGGGAACTCTCCGACGCCGCACGAGCGAACGGAATCCACTTCGGGGTCTACTACTCCATCTGGGACTGGCACGACCCCGACTTCACCCGCGACCTCCCCGCCTACCTCACCCGCGCCAAAGCACAGTTACGTGAGCTGATCACCAACTACGACCCCGAAATCCTGTGGTTCGACGGTGAATGGGAGAGCCCGTTCACCGCACAGGACGGCGAACAGCTGGAAAAGTTCGTGCGCGAGCTCAAGCCCGGCATCATCATCAACAACCGCGTGTCCAAACGCCGATTGGTCGACGGCGACTACGACACTCCCGAGCAGCAGCTGGCCGGCTCCCCTCCGTCGGCGCAACTGCAGGAGTCCTGCCTGACCATCAGCAACACCTGGGGCTACGCCGCCTGGGACACCGCGTTCAAGTCACCCACCGAGCTGACCCGCGACCTGGTCCACCTGACGAGCAACGGCACCAACTTCCTGCTCAACATCGGCCCGACCGACACCGGGGCCATCCAGCCCGGGCAGCTGACCGCGCTGCAAGGCATGAAGCCGTGGATGGCCACCAACGGAGCGTCCATCTACGCCGCCGGATACAGCGGCCTGACCGGCGAACCGTCCTGGGGCAAGATCACCCGCAAGCAGAACAAGCTCTACCTCAACGTCTACACCTGGCCGGGCGCCGGCGGCACCCTGCATGTCCCGGCCCGCAGGCCGTTCTCGGTCTCGGCCGCCCGGGTGCTCGGCAGCTCCCAATCGGTCACGGTCCGCGCCGCCGGCGACGGGTTCGACTTCATCCCCAGTGGTCCTGCGACGAACTCGATCGCCACCGTGATCGAGGCGGACATCACCACACCGGCTCCCGCCGCCGTCGGCACCGGCACCGGACTGAAGGCCGAATTCTGGAACAACACCACCTTCACCGGCGCACCGGCCCTGAGCCGGACCGACCCCACCGTCAACTACGCCTGGCGATTCAGCGGATCACCCGCCCCGGCCATCGGCACCGACAACTTCTCCTCCCGGTGGAGCGGATCGATACAACCCCGCTACTCCGAGACCTATACCTTCATCACCGCCTCCGACGACACCGTCCAGCTGTGGATCGACGGCCGGCTCATCATCAGCGACACCGACCCGCATGAGCCTCGAATCGACCGGGGCAGCATCGCACTCACCGCCGGCCGGCGCTACGACATCCGCCTGGAACAGACCGAGAACAGCGGCGAAGCCTACGCCAAGCTCATCTGGACCAGCCCCAACACCGCGCCGCAAATCGTGCCCCAAACCCAGCTCTACCCCACGACGGCCACCCCGATCGTCGGTGTCGGCAGCGGCAAGTGCGTGGAGGTCGCGGCGTCCAACAGCCAGGACGGTACCGACCTGGTCCTCAGCACCTGCGACGGCGGCGCCGACCAGCAGTGGACCTACGACCCCGCCACCGGCGAAGTCCGCTCACTCGGCAAGTGCCTCGACGTCGAGGGCGGCGATCCAGCCGATCTCACTCCGGTGCAGCTGTACAGCTGCAACCAGACCGGCGCCCAGAAGTGGACCTACACCCCCGGCGCCCAGACCCTCACAGCCCTGGGCAAATGCCTGGACGCCTACGGCGAAGGCATCGCCGACGACACCAAGCTGATCATCTACACCTGCCACGGCCGGGCCAACCAGCAATGGCGGCTCGGCGCCTGATCGGCCCACCCCCACAGATCCACCACCCCCACCGGCGGCAGGCGCCTGTGTCAACTACTCAGGCCTCGAGCCGTCCTGCACAACCCGAAGAAGGGAACCACGGTGAATCACCCCCCAACAAAGCATCGATTGGGGCGCATGGCCGCCGCTCTCGTCCTTGCCTCCGCCGGCCTCACAACCCTCGTCGCGGGGCCCGCCACGCCGGCGGGAGCGACTGCGGCGGCTGTCGATCCCGCCGACTTCCAGCAGGTCACCCTCGCCAAAGGGGAACCCGAGGTCGGGGAGCCAGGGACGATCTCGGTGCTGCCTGACCGCTCGGTGCTGCACACCGCGCGCAACGGCACCCTGCGCCGTACCGACGCCGGCGGCACGACGTCGGTCATCGCGACCATCCCCGTCTACACCCACGACGAGGAGGGCCTGCAGGGCGTCGCGGCGGACCCGAACTTCACCACCAACCGGTACGTTTACCTCTACTACGCGCCGCCCCTGAACACCCCGGCGGGAGACGCGCCGGCGACCGGCACGGCCGCCGACTGGGCCACCTGGACCGGCGTCAACCGGCTGTCGCGGTTCACCCTCAAGGCCGACTTCACCGTCGACATGGCCAGCAAGGTCGACATCCTCGACGTGCCCGCCAACCGCGGCATCTGCTGCCATGTCGGCGGCGACATCGACTTCGACGCGGCCGGCAACCTCTACCTGTCGACCGGCGACGACACCAACCCGTTCGACTCGGCCGGCTACTCCCCCATCGACGAGCGCACCGACCGCAACCCGGCCTACGACGCGCAGCGGTCAGCGGGCAACACCGACGACCTGCGCGGCAAGATCCTGCGGATCAAGGTGAACGCGAACGGGACGTACTCCATCCCGGCCGGAAACCTGTTCCCGCCCGGCACCGCGAACACGCGGCCGGAGATCTACGCGATGGGCTTCCGCAACCCGTTCCGGATGAGCGTGGACAAGGCCACCGGGGTGGTCTACGTCGGCGACTACGGCCCGGACTCGGGCTCCACCGATCCCAACCGCGGGCCGGGCGGGCAGGTGGAGTTCGACCGCGTCACCGGCCCGGGCAACTACGGCTGGCCGTACTGCACCGGCACCAACACCACCGCCGAGACCTACAACGAGTGGAACTTCGCCACGGGCACCACCGGCCCCAAGTACGACTGCGCCGGCGGCCCGGTCAACAACTCCTTCCGCAACACCGGCCTGGCCAAGCTGCCCCCGGCCAAGCCGAGCTGGATCCGCTACGGCGGCGACGCGGGGAGCCCACCGGAGTTCGGCGGCGGCTCCGAATCGCCGATGGGCGGGCCGGTGTACCACTACGACGCGGGCAACCCCTCGGCCACGAAGTTCCCCCAGGCGTTCGACGGCATGTTCTTCGCCGGGGAGTTCGGCCGCGGCTGGATCAAGCCGATCAAGATCAACGCTGACGGCTCCCCGGGCGCGATCGACAACTTCCCGTGGAACGGCAAGCAGGTCATGGACATGGCCTTCGGCCCGGACGGGTCCCTGTACGTGCTGGACTACGGCACCGGGTACTTCAACGGCGACGCCAACTCGGCGCTGTATCGCTACGACTACGTGGGCGGCGGCAACCGTGCCCCGACCGCCGTCGCCAAGGCGGACAGAACCTCGGGCAAGGCGCCGCTCGCCGTGACGTTCTCCTCGGCCGGTTCGTCCGATCCGGAGGGCGGCGCGCTGAGCTACTCGTGGGCGTTCGGCGACGGCGGCACGTCCACCGCCGCGAACCCGGCGCACACCTACACGGCCAACGGCACCTTCACCGCGACCCTGACCGTCCGCGACCCGCAGGGCGCCACCGGCACGGCGAGCGTGCCGATCACCGTGGGCAACACCGCCCCGACGGTGACCGTCAACGGTCCCGCGCCCGGGCAGCTGGTGTCCTTCGGTGACGCCGTGCCGTGGAGCGTCACGGTCACCGACCCCGAGGACGGCACGATCGACTGCGGCAAGGTCACCATGACCTACGTGCTCGGCCACGACCAGCACGCCCACCAGATCACCTCGCAGAACGGATGCTCGGGCACGATCACGATCCCGGTCGACGGCGAGCACGACGACGCCGCCAACATCTTCCCGATCTTCGACGCCTCGTACACCGACACGGGCGGCCTGACCACCCACACCCAGAGCATCCTGGCGCCCCGCCACCGCCAGGCCGAGCACTTCAAGACCTCCTCCGGCGTCAACCTCATCAGCAAGACCCAGGCCGAGGGCGGCAAGACCGTCGGGGACATCAACAACGGCGACTGGATCGCGTTCGACCCCTACAAGCTGAACAACGCGACCTCGTTCACCGCGCGGGTCTCCTCCGGCGGCGCGGGCGGCACCCTGCAACTGCGCACCGGTTCGCCCACCGGCACGGTCATCGGCTCGGCGACGGTCCCGGTGACCGGTTCCTGGGAGACGTTCACCACGGTGAGCGGCCCCGTCACCGGCGCCCCGGCCGGCACCACCTCGCTCTACCTCACCTTCGCCGGATCGACGACCGCCGCGCTGTTCGACGTGGACAGCTTCACGTTCACCACCGGCGACGGGACCGGGCCGGTGAAGGGCCTGGCCGGTAAGTGCCTCGACGTGGCCGGCGCCAACCCCGCCGACGGCACCCAAGTGCAGCTCTACACCTGCAACAACACCTCGGCGCAGAACTGGACCGTGTCAGGCCAGCAGCTCAAGGCGCTGGGCAAGTGCCTCGACGTCGCCGGCGGGGCCACCACCGACGGAACCAAGATCCAGATCTACACCTGCAACGACACCGGCGCCCAGAACTGGCAGGCCCAGACCGACGGAACACTCAAGAACCCCCAGTCCGGCAAATGCCTCGACGTGAGCGGCGCCAACCCCGCCGACAGCACCCCCGTCATCCTGTGGCCCTGCCACAACGCACCCAACCAGAAGTGGACCCTGCCCTGACCGGTACACCCGAACGGCAGACCTGACCGAAAGCCCGGGCGCCCGTACCCCCCCAAACGGGCGCCCGCCCTTCCAAGAGAGGGATCATGCGAAGAATCCTCGCGGGCCTGGGCGCCACCATCACCCTCGCCGCCTCCATGCTCTACGCCTCCGCTCCGGCCTCGGCCGACCCGTCCTACAAGGTTCTGGTCTTCTCCAAGACGGCGGGCTTCCGGCACGACTCCATCCCGAAGGCGGTACAGACGATCAAGGATCTCGGCGCGGCCAACGGGTTCACCGTGGACGCCACCGAGGACCCATCGGTCTTCACCCCGCAGAACCTGGCCGGCTACAAGGCCGTCGTCTTCGCCCTGACGACGACGGACCCGAACAATCCCGACTCCCACGTCCTGGACGCCGGCCAGCGGACGGCGTTCGAGAACTACATCCGCGGCGGCGGTGGTTACGCCGGCATCCACGCCGCGGCGGACACCGAGTACTACTGGCCGTTCTACGGCGATCTGGTCGGGGCCTGGTTCAAGGGGCATCCCGCGATCCAGACGGCCAAGGTCGACCTCGCCGACCGGGCGAACCCGTCCACCTCGCACCTGGCGTCCACCCCCTGGACACGCACCGACGAGTGGTACGGCTACCGCACCAACCCCCGCTCCACCGCGCACGTCCTGGCCACGCTGGACGAGTCGAGCTACTCGCCGGGCGGCGGCGACATGGGCGGCGACCACCCGATCACCTGGTGCAAGACGATCGGCTCAGGACGCTCCTGGTACACCGGCTTCGGCCACACCCAGGAGAGCTACGACGAGCCGGACTTCCGCCGCACGCTCGCCGGCGGCATCCGCTACGCCGCCGGCCTGGCCAAGGCCGACTGCCGTCCCGAGACCGGCTACACCACCCTGTACAACGGGTCCACCACAGGCTGGGCGCAGGCGGGGCCTGGCGGCTTCACCAACAGCGACGCGACGCTCTCCTCGGTGGGCGGCATGGGGCTGTACTGGTACAACGCCCAGCAATACACCTCCTACTCCCTCAAAGCCGACTTCCGGATCACCGGGGACGGCAACTCCGGCATCTTCATCGGATTCCCCAATCCCGGCAACGACCCGAACATCGCGGTCGACCAGGGGTACGAGATCCAGATCGACGCCACCGACACACCCGACCGCACCACAGGAGCGATCTACGGCTTCAAGGCCGCCGACATCGCCGCGCGCGACGCCGCGCTCAACCCGCCCGGCGAGTGGAACACCTTCGAGATCCTCGTCGAGGGCCAGCGGATCCAGGTCCTCCTCAACGGCGTGAAGATCAACGACTTCACCAGCACCGACCCCAACCGCAACCTCGACGGCTACATCGGCATCCAGAACCACGGCGACGGCGACCAGGTCGCCTTCCGCGACATCCGCATCAAAGACACCACGGCCACCAGCGACGTGACCACGCAGGCCGAGTCCTACAGCTCCGTCAGCGGCGCCCAGCCGTTCACCAAGGCCGGCGCGAACAACGGCCGGACGCTCGGCTACATCGACCCGGGCGACTGGTCCGGCTACGCCGGCCTCAACGTCGGCGGCGCCACCTCCTTCCGCGCCCGCGTCGTCTCCGGCGGCCCCGGCGGCCAGATCCAGATCCGCACCGGCTCACCTACCGGAACCGTGCTGGGCACCGTCAACGTGCCGAACACCGGCGGCTGGGACACTTTCGCCACCGTGAGCACCCCGCTCACCGGCGTCCCGGCCGGCACCGCGGATGTCTACCTCACCTACACCGGCACCGGCACCGGCCTCTTCGACGTCGACGACTTCACCTTCGTCAAAACCGGCACCCCGCCCACCCGGGTGGGCCCGGTGAAGGGACTCGCGGGCAAATGCCTCGACGTGGCCGGCGGCAACGCGGCCGACGGCACCCAGGTCCAGCTCTACACCTGCAACAACACCTCTGCCCAAACCTGGACCGTGTCAGGCCAGCAGCTCAAGGCGCTGGGCAAATGCCTCGACGTCGCCGGCGGCGCCACCACCGACGGAACCAAGATCCAGATCTACACCTGCAACAACACCGGCGCCCAGAACTGGCAGGCCCAGACCGACGGAACACTCAAGAACCCCCAGTCCGGCAAATGCCTCGACGTGAGCGGCGCCAACCCCGCCGACAACTCCCCGGTCATCCTGTGGCCCTGCCACAACACACCCAACCAGAAGTGGACCCTGCCCTGACCGGCAGGCCGGACCGGCACACCTGACCGATAATCCGGGCGCCCGTACCCATTACGGGCGCCCGTTCGAGGCGAGGGCTCTACGGAAGCCTCGCGGTTTGCCGCCGTCATTGTTCTCTTCATGTCCTGTCGGGAGTCCCGATGTACCTCTTCCCAGGACAGCTCTGCTCCTTGACCTCCTCCGCGTTCATCGATCTCTGTCCCGCAGGATCGGACGAGCTTCCGGCTGGGACCTCCCGGCCTTCGGGAGCCTGGCGCGGAACGAGCCGGTGACGGCATGGTCCATCGAGACCGCCGACTTCCTCGTCTCCCGGGCCGTTGTAGGTAACGCCGGCGCCGGATGGTCCTGCGGGCCACCGCCCCCGTACGCTCACCGCGACTCATGGACGGCCGTCGGCGACGGCATCCAGGTCGTGAGGCGAGTTCCCCGACTCAAAAGCTTCCGAAATCGCGTAATCCACAGGCACGATCGGGCTCCTTCCTGGTGAAGGGAAGGATTCTCGATGAAAAAGATGACAGCGGCTCTTGTTCTCACTGATGTAAGTAGCGGCGGGACCTCGCGTGCTCCAGACCCCGGACAGATCGGTTGGCGCAGGTTGCCGGCTTCACCTGCATGACGGTGAAACGTACCGGAGCCATGGCAGCGAGCCACAGCTGACGCATCCACTCCCCCGACATCCCCACAGACCTGCGCCCTATCACGCGATGAGGAGGTAAGGCTCCTACACGAGACGATGCGCAAGCCAAGTCATCCGACCAATTAGTCGGACGACTTGATGATTAATGCCTTTTGCGGCTTTTTGCAGCTCTTTTGGAGCGTTCCTGCAATCAAAGCATGGGATGAATGACTTGCGATAGTTAACGGTAGGGACGTATGTTTCCGGCGACCCCTTCGCTGACCTGTGGGACAGGAGAGGCGTCCCGCAAAACCCAAGGAGTTCGTTTTGAAGCGCATTTTCGCTGCCGCTGGCGTCCTGGCCGCCGGCAGCCTCCTGGCCTCGGCACTCGTCGCCCCGGCTCAGGCCGCTCCCGGTGGAACCACCGCGTCCGGAGAACCGGTGGCCGGCAAGAACGCCTTGGACGTCGTCTCGTTCTGGCTGGCGAGCAACGGCAAGGCGTTGAAGGACGCTGTGGAGTACCACCCGGACCGCAAGGTCGACACCCGCACCGCTCGCCTGAACACCCAGGGTGCCCTCGCGGGCGATGGCAAGCCGGGGGTCATTCCCCCGATCGGCGGCGAGAAGTCGAAGGCCGCCAAGCCCAGGAACGTCAACCTGTCCAAGACTGTGGGCAAGGTGTTCTTCCTGCGTGACGGCAAGCCGTACTGGTGTTCAGCCACCTCGGTGCAGTCCAAGTACCGCAACCTGGTCGCCACCGCCGGCCACTGCGCTTACGACACCGACGACAACGCCCACGTCCTGAATCGCTGGGTCTTCGTCCCCGGCTATTACCAGGGCAGAGCTCCGTTCGGCGTGTACGCCGCCAAGCAGGCCTTCACCCATTACGACTTCGACGTCTATGAGGACTTCGACCGCGACTACGCCTTCGTCTCGGTCTACAACGGCCTCAACGTCAAGCTGGTCGGCAAGTACAGCAAGGCCCAGTACGACGCCTACCCTGGACCGAAGTGGACCTACGACGGCGAGTACTACTACGCCGTCCTGGAGGACGCCGGTCGTCTGGGCGACGCCGTCGGCGGTCAGGGCCTGGCCTACAACATCACGCCGGGCAATAAGGTCTACGCGTTCGGCTATCCGGCCGGCGAGCACCCCGACGGTGACAAGCCCTACAACGGCCTCACCCAGAAGTGGGTGTACGGCACGACCAGCGAGACCGTGGTCGACTCCGCCCTGAAAATCGAAGGACAGATCGCTCTCAAGGGCGCACTCACCCAAGGCTTCGACGGAGCCCCCTGGCTGCTCAAGTACAACAACACCACCCGCCTGGGCTACGTCAACGGTGTGACCTCGACCTTCATCGACGCGGACGGCAACAGCCGCTACGATCACATCGGCTCGCCGTTCTTCGATGGAGAGACCTACCGCGTCTACGCCACGGCCGCCAACGTCTGGTCCGGCAGCATACTGCCCAAGAATCCAAAGCCATCGAGCCCGACGCCGAGCCCCACCAAGCCATCTCCCAGCCCGACGACATCCTCACCAAGCCCCACCAAGCCGTCCCCCACCGGCACGACACCGCCGCCATCCGGAACGGTCGGTACGGCGGAGGAGAACGAGGTCGTCCGCCTGACCAACGCCGAGCGGGAGAAGGGCGGCTGCAAGCCGCTCAAGCACGACCCGCAGCTGCGCGCCGCCGCCTTCGGCCACTCCGACGACATGGCCAAGAACAGTTACTTCAGCCACGCGTCCAAGGACGGACGCAGCTTCATGGACCGCATCAACGCGTCCGGGTTCACCGGAGGACACGGCTGGGCGGAGAACATCGCCGCCGGCCAGACCAGCGCCGCCGACGTGGTCCATAGCTGGATGAACAGCTCCGGCCACCGCGCCAACATCATGAACTGCGGCTACACCCTCATAGGTGTCGGCCTGGCCAAGAACTCCAAAGGCACGAACTACTGGACCCAGGACTTCGCCGCGAAGTAATCCTGCCGCCGCATGCAGGCGGTTCGTCTCCTCTTGATGGTGACCAGAACCGAATGTCGCACTGAGCCCCCTCGCATCAGGCGACGCCGGGCTCTACCTCCCACCCACTGTCTCCTTCCTGCGGCCCGCTCCCCCGTGCGGGTCGCAGGAAGGTCGCGCGGTACGAGGAGACGCAAGCGCGACGAGCACCCGCAGCCAGAGCGGCGGCCTGGCCCGCCGGGTTGTGCGCGCTGAGCGACCAGCTCGACGACAGGCGAGCGAGGCGATGCGGAGAGCCCCCAGGAGGGGGACCTCGCCCTGGCGACCCAACTGCCGGTGACACCATCCGGGACGGCAGTTCAAAAGATCTGAGAACTCACGTGATCCACGGCCGTTGACCGACTTCTCACGAATTAGCAAAGGAGCTTGAATGAGCAAGGTCATACCGAGAGGCCTGTTCTCCCTCTTGTTAGCGGTGACCGCGATGCTGACCGGACTGGACTTGGCGGCACCGCGCGTGGCCGACGCGGCGGCGCAGGCACCGACTACGGCAGGCGCGCCCGGGTTCGCCTGCGACGCGAAGGACTCCCCTGACAAGGGCTGGGTGCTGCCGATCTATGTCTATCAGCCCGGCCAGGACGCCTCCGATTCCGAGATCGACGAAGTCCTGCGGGCGATGTGGCAGACCGATCAGACCTTCGACATGAGCGCCCACCGCTTCGGGGTGTCCCGGCGGCTCAGGATCCTGCAGGACGATCAGTGCCGTCCTGTGGTGGCGAAGCTGCCCTTCACCAAGGGCCGCAACCGGGCCGAGATGGATCAAGCGCTCAAGGAGAACCTTGCCAGTCAGCCGGAGCGGGTACGTGAACTCTGGCCGACCAAGCGGGTGAAGCCGCTGTATTTCGTAAGAGACAACGACATCACCAACTCCTGCACCGGCGGCGGGGCCGACGCCGGGATCAGCAATGGTGGCGTCATCCTGCCTCGATGGTGCTGGGGGGAGGCCGGGCTCACCCACGAAATGCTGCACACCTTCGGCCTCTCGCACTGTAACCAGGCTGGCGGAGGTGGCCCGAACGGCAACGACCCGCTGTGCCGTAACTGGGGGAAGAGGCCCGAATGCACACGCGACGCAGCGTCGAACTATCACCTCGACTCGTGCCGGACCGACGACTTCCGCTACTTCGAGCCGACGCCTCAGTCGCAACCGCGGCCGGAACCACTGGCGAAGAACAGGAACGTCGCGTTCAGCCCGTACCTGATCACCGACCAACCCAGCCCCGAGCTGGATTTCCGGCTGCGTGTGGAGAAGAGCGACAAGTGCGTCGACGGCAGCGGCCAGGAGGTGGTGCGGCGTGAGTGCTCCAGCGGTAGGACTCAGATTTGGCGGCGGAGCATCGACGGTGACGGCTATCTGACGATCCGCAACCTCGGGACCGGCAAGTGCCTGACGATGTCCACCACACCGGACCAGAAGACCGCTCCGGTCGTCACCTCGCCCTGCAAGACAGGGGAAGCGTCGCAGCAATGGCTGCCGCAGGAGGACGCCGTCCACACCAACTTCATCAACCGGACCGGTGGCATGTCGCAGGCAGCGCTGGCCGTTGAGGGGCAGCAGACGAATGACGCGGCTCCGCTGGTACGCGGCGGCGGGAGCGCTTTCGTGGCCGAATCGGTCAAGGGTCAGCAGACATCGGAGCCAACCTCGCCGACCTCACCCGCACCGCGGGACGCTCAGATCAAGAGCGTGTACGGCTCGTGCCTGACCGGTGCCCGCGGAGTGGTCCGGCTGGGGTCGTGCACTGCGCGGTGGCGGATCGTGCCGGTCTCTGGTCAGACAGTGCGATTGCAGCTGAACGGACGATGCATGGCGCTCGGGCCGGCCAGGCGCGGCGGATCCTCGCTCGGGCCGGTCAGCAGCGGCGTTTACTCCATCGGACCCAGCGGGCGTGAAGGATACTCGGTCGTTCTCGCCAGGTGCAGCCGACAGGGCAAGGGACAGCTCTGGGAGCTCGAATCCCAGTCGGACGGCACCGTGACACTGAAGAGTGCTCCGTCGGCGGCCTCACGTGGGCGGCTGGCGCGAGGCTATCAGCAGGTCGTCGTCTACGCCGGTGACCCTGTCAAGAAGATCCCTGTCTATGCCGGGGCGCCGCGTACGGACAAGACCCTTAGATTCACGATCACCTGATTTGGAAGGCCAATGATCGAGGACGCGGAACTGACCCGAAGGGTCAGGGCCGGTGACAACCGCGCCGTCGCAGAGCTCTACAAGCGGCACCACCCGGCCGTCCTCGCCTTCGCCCGGCGCCTGTGCCAGGACCCCCAGACCGCGGAGGACCTGGCCGGCGAGGCGTTCGCCCGAACCCTACGGACCGTCCGCATCGGAGCGGGCGGTCCGTCCGGCGCCTGGCGCCCCTACCTGTACGCCGTCGCACGCAACACCGCGACCGAATGGGCACGACACGACCAGCGCATGCTCCTCACCGCCGAATTCAGCGAGGAGGAATACCCCGACCTGTCGGTCGCCGAACCCCAACCGCCCGACGAACTCATCGTGCGCGCCTACCGCTCGCTACCACCGCGCTGGCAGACCGTACTGTGGCACACCCTGATCGAGGACGAAACCCCCGACCAGGTCGCCGAAATCCTCGGCATCACCCCAGGCAACGTCGCCGTGCTGGCCTTCCGCGCACGCGAAGGACTACGCAAGGCCTACCTCGCCGCGCACGTCGCCACCCGCTCACCCGACTGCCAGCAGAACGCCGACCGGCTGGCAACAGCCGTCCGCAAACCAGGCGCCCGCATGCCCCGAGCACTCCGCGCCCACCTGGACACCTGCCCCAACTGCGCACGCGCCTACGACCAACTACGCGACCTCAACACCACACTCCGAGCCGGACTACCCATCGCGTTGCTACCGCTCGCCACGGCAAAGGCCACCGCGTCGCATGGAGCCTTCGCCGGGGCTTCGGGCTGGGCGACCCCCGCGAAGATCACCGTGTGGAAGGATGCCCTCGCCCGGATGCCGGGCTGGGCGATCCCGGCGACGCTGGCGATGGTTTGCGCCGCCTTCGCGATCGTCCTCACCCTGCCGGACGATTCCCCGCCCCCAGCAACAACGGCGTATACCGCCCCCGCCCCGAGCCCCCTCCCATCACGCGAACACACGCCGAAACCCACCGCCAAGCGGACCTGGAGACCCACTCCCAAACGGACCCCGAAGCCCACTCTCAAACGTGCCGCGACCCCGACGGCGAAGCCCGTCGCGGGAGCACGGATCAAATACGCGAGCCGATGCATTGCAGCAGCAGGTGGCTCGATTGAGCCGCTCCCCTGCGCGGATCCGCGGACGGCCTGGCACATCAGGGGCCAGGCCGACAGCTTCCAGCTCGTCAACGTCATCACCGGCCGCTGCCTGTCGGCCGGCGAGAAATACGACAGCGCCGCCTTCAACGGCGGCGGCATGAGAACGGTCAGGCTCACTTCCTGCAGCAGCGCCTCCACCCAACGATGGAGCACACCCGGCTTCTCCGACGGAGTGCCCCGCCTGATCAACAACCCCACCGGCATGGCACTGTCGATCGGTAAAGAATTCGCCGGCAAACGCCCGCCGACCACGTTCATCCTCTACGGCCCTTACACCGGCTCAGCCGATCAACGCATCACCCTCACACCCACCCCTCACTGACACGCCTCAACTTCCGATCGATTGTCAAGTGCGAGCACTGCGAAGCGAGTTCACGGCCGATCAAGCCACCCACTCCACCACCCAGCGTGAAGCGCTCGCTGGTGGTCGGAGCATGCTCGCCGTCCCGTGGCGGCGGCGGTGCGTGGCGCTGGACGCGATGGGAACAGTCAAGGTTCTCATCGAGCGCCTACGTACCTGTTGTCCGCGGTCGTTCTCTGGAGGCTCTATCGTCGCCTGACCGCGCGGCCCTGCCACGGGCCGACCTGTCCCTTCCATGCCCACTCGGCCCCGCTGACCGCCCTCGGCGAGAGCGCCTGATCATTGCTCTCGTGCTCCTCGGCCTTGTCTCTCCTGCTTAGCGATGGAGCGGTACAGCTGCGACAGCGTGTCCCCATCGACGGTGCGTGCCGCACCCATGTGCTCGGCGATGTGGCTGAACGGCTTAGGGCGTGTCTGACAATTCGGCGTGGCGGAGCCAGAGCATCAGGGAGCCGATGGTGACGCCGGCGAGGTGGCGGCTGGCTCTACCGGGGCCTGGTGGGCTGATGGCCGAGGTTTCGGGCCCTCCGCTCGGGTCCGCGTCACCAGCCGCAAAGTGCTATGCGTGACGCTGGAACCATGACAGAACGGGACGATAGCCCTGACCTACCGGCCGGTAGGGTGCGGGGACTGGGTTCCCGGGGGCGAGGGGCCCGAGTTTGATCAAGGCTCTGACCGGCGGCGACTCGCTACTTTGGGGCTCATCGCACGGACCCGAGTGGAGGGCCGATACCGGCGCATCCAGGTATTCACTGACTGCCGCGACACGCCATAGCGGCCTGCGACCTCGGTGACCGGTGCGCCCGCCAAAACCTCCATCACCACGTGATATCGCTGCTCCACGACACTCAATTTCACCAGCGCCATCCCGGCCTCCCCGAAACGCGGACAACGCCACGAGAAAGGTCAGAAGACGATCAAGGTGTCAAGCATCAAGCGAGGACCGCTGGCTGGACATCGTTCAAGTGTGCAGCATGCCGAGGAGTGCGACGGCGGCCCGCTCGTAGTATTCGGGGCTCATGTCCTCGGCGTTCAGGATGCGGGCCTGGAAGAGGCCGAGCAGCAGCGCGTGTACGGCTGGGGCCAGGTCGGCTCCCTGTGCCGGGGTGGTGCGGTCGTGGCTGTCGTCGGCCAGCCGACGGCCGGTTAGAAGCGTGGCGATGGTGAGGGCCAGGTCCTGGGGCAGGTCTGCTTGGGCGAAGGTCTCCTTGTCGGTGAGGGCGAGGGAGGCCAGCTCCAGCTCCAGGTGCAGGTAGCGCTGGGCTTGTGGGGTGGAGGCGCATTGCTGGAACCGGCGGGCGCACGAGCGCAGCACCTCCTCGATGGTGGGGTCCTCGCCGGGGCTGATCACGGGCACCATCTCCGCGTACAGATCGTGGGCGAGATGGGCCATCGCGGCGGCGATCAGGTTGAGCTTGCTCCCGAAGATCGAGTAGATGGACCCGGTGGTCACCTCGGCGCGTGAGGCGATGTCCTCAAGCCGGGCCGCGGCATAGCCCCGGTCGCTGATCTCCTCGGCGGCCGCTTCGATCAGCGCCCGCCTGCTGCGCTCGCGTGCCTCGGCTCGGCTCAGCCGCATCGTGGTGATCTCCCTCTCCCGGGTTGCGCACTCCTACGACGCACACTGTAGTGTCATTACAACCGTAATGAAATTACGGAACTTCTGGGTGTGTCCCCAGCCGCGCCCCCAACATGAAAAGGAGACCGGTGTCCATGGCCATCGGCATGCGCTCCGCCGTCTTCGCCTCCCTGACCACGATCGGACTCACCCTGACCGCCACCGCCACCGCCACCGCCACCGCCGCCACCGCCACCGCCACCGCCGCGACTGTGCCCGCCGCCACCGCCGGGGCGGCCATCATCGGCGGGCGCCCGGCCACCGAGGCCTATCCCTTCATGGCCTACCTGCGTAAGAAGGGGCTGCCCAGCCACTGCGGCGGCTCCCTGATCGCGGCGAACTGGATCGTCACCGCCGCCCACTGCGCCGGCCTGGTGGTCCCCGGCAAGACCAAGGCCAGAATCGGCTCACCCGACCGTCTCAAGGGCGGAACGCTCGTCGGATACAAGCGCCTGGTGGTGCATCCCGGCTTCAAGCTGCCCGACATGAGCAAGGGCCTAAGCGGCCGCTCAAGAACGACATCGCCCTGGTGCAGCTGGAGCGGAACGTTGATCTCGCCCCGATCCGCATCGCCGACCACGCCGGCCCGGCCTCAACGCCGACCCGCGTCATCGGCTGGGGCATGACCTGCGACGACCCCCACAAGCCCAGCTGCGAGAAGAACATGCCCCGCTGGCTGCGAGAACTCGACACCGTCCTGGTGCCGGACAAGCGCTGCACGATGATCGACCACGCCAGCGAGCTCTGCACCGGCCAACGCCAGGGCCGGGCGGCCATGTCGTGCGGCGGCGACTCCGGCGGCCCGCAGATCCGCAAGATCGCCGGCAGGTGGGAACTCATCGGAGCGACCTCCCGCGACGGCGACGACCTGAACGTGCGCAAGGACGGCAGCGGCATCTGCGGCACCAACCCCAAGAGCGGCCCCGGCCTGGGCATCTGGACCGACGTGACCCATTACAAGCCCTGGATCATCAAGACCATCACCAAGCACGACCCCGAAGCCGCGGCAGAACTGACGGCGATGTAGCCACCGCGTGGGGGGCAGCGGCCCTGCCCTCCTCCGAGCGATCGACTGCGAACGTAACCGTAGTTACCCAGCTACTTTGGGGCTCATCGCAGCTACCCGAGCGTCGGGCCTTTCGGCAATCGTCTGGGGTGAGGACGGCGGCCTCGGTCCGTCGGCGGGAGCGCGCCGGGTGGCGCCGGCCCGGGACCGGCCGACGAGCCGCATGCCCGGGTCCGGCAGGCCGCCGGGCGCGCGCCCG
>NZ_JAHDTF010000057.1 GCF_018531465.1 Sphaerisporangium fuscum | reverse complement strand
CGGCGACATCACCGTCACCACCGCCGCCGGCATCTCAGCCACCCTCGACGCCGGCACCACCCACGGCCGCATCACCAACACCCTCAAGAACAACGGCACCCCCGAACTCCACATCCACGCCACCACCTCCAACGGCGACATCACCGCCAACAGCCTCTGACCAGCGGCCATGCCGCCGGAGCAGGCAACCACCGGCTCCCACCAGCCCGAAACACTCCAGCACCAACCGGAACGGGTCAGGCGGCGATCACGCCGACGAGGGCAGCACGTCCGGGGCCAGTGGAAGGGCGACGCGGAAGGTCGCCCCGGCGCCGAGGGCGGTCTCCAGGGTGACGGTGCCGCCGTGGGCGGCGACCAGCGCGGCCACGATGGCGAGCCCCAGCCCGCTGCCCCCGGCCTTGGTCACGCCCGGCTCTCCCTCGGCCTGCTCGAACCGGCTCGCCGGCGCCGAACGGGATCTCGACGGGTCGGCTCGGTAGAAGCGCTCGAAGACGCGTTCGGCCTGGTCGGGCGCGAGGCCCGGGCCCTTGTCGATCACTTCGAGGAACGCGGAGGCGCCCGCCGTACCCGCGCGCAGCCGGATCGGGGTGCCCGGAGGGGTGTGGCCGAGAGCGTTGCTCATCAGGTTCGCGACGATCTGCCGCAGCCGTACCTCGTCCCCGGAGACGATCGGCGCCACGTCCCCGGCCACCTCCAGCGCGATGTCGCGGTCGCCGTCGAGGATGCGCGCGTCCTGGACGGCGTCGGCGGCGAGGGCGAGAAGGTCGACGGGCCGCATGGTGAGCGGACGCTGCTGGTCGAGGCGGGCGAGCAGCAGCAGGTCCTCCACGAGGACGCCCATGCGCGCGGCGGCGTCCTCCACCCGGCGCATGAGCCGGACGGGGTCGCCCGCGGGGTTCTGCCGGTAGAACTCGGCGTATCCCCGGATGGACGTCAGCGGGGTGCGCAGCTCGTGGGAGGCGTCGGCCACGAAGCGCCGCATGCGTTCCTCGGAGGCGCGCGCGGCGGCCGCGGAGATCTCGCGGTCGCGGATGGCCGCCTCGATCCGGGCCAGCATGCCGTTCAGCGAGGCCGCGAGGCTGCCCACCTCGGTGCGCGGGTCGCGGTCGGGGACCCGGCTGCCGAGGTCACCGGCCGCGATGGCGGCGGCGGTGTGCTCCATCTCGACCAGCGGGCGCAGGCTCCTGCGCACGATCACCACGCCGAACAGCGCGAGGACCAGCATGACGACGCCGCCGCCGATCAGTTCGCTGAGCACGAGCCGGCCGGTGATCTGGTTGACCGTGGACAGGTCGATCGCGATCAGCACGCTGCCCACGCCGAGGACCGGCAGCAGCCGGACACGCCACTCGCCGCCGCCCGACGCGGCGGGCACGGTCTGCGGCTCCCAGCCGGGCGTGGCGGTGAGGTCGGGCAGGACGGGCCCCGGACGGTTCTCGCTCTCCAGCCCCGCGACCGAGGTGATGATCCTTCCGGCCGTGTCGCGCACCTGGACGAGCCCTTCGGGCGGCACGCGGGCGCCGAGGCCGGGGCCGCGCTGGAGGCGTCGCACGGTGTCCTGGGCGAACATCGCCAACTGCGCGTCGACCCGGTCGACGAGGTAGCCGCGCAGCATCGAGACGCTGCTCACGCCGATGCCGGCGAGCGCGATCGCGACGAGGGTGAGCATCGTGGCGATCAGCTTGATCCGGAGCGGCGTCCGCGCCGAGAGGGACGCGACGACCCGGCGCGGGCTCCGTCGCGGGGAGGACGGGGTCACGTCGGCGGGGTGCGCAGGACGTACCCGACACCGCGGAGCGTGTGGATCAGCCGCGGGGTGGAGTTGTCGATCTTCCGCCGGAGCACCGAGACGTACGACTCGACGATCCCCGCGTCGCCCCGGAAGTCGTAGTCCCACACGTGGTCGAGGATCTGCGCCTTGGAGAGCACCCGCCCGGCGTTCGCCATGAAGTAGCGCAGCAGCTTGAACTCGGTGGGCGACAGCGGGATGACCTTGCCGCGCCGCCACACCTCATGGCTCTCCTCGTCGAGCTCGATGTCGGCGAAGGTCATGCGGGGCGGCGGGGCCATCGGGTCACCCGCCGTGCGGCGCAGTACGGCCCGGATACGCGCGATGACCTCTTCGAGGCTGAACGGCTTGGTCACGTAGTCGTCCCCGCCCAGCGTGAGCCCTCTGATCTTGTCCTCGGTGGCGTCGCGCGCGGTCAGGAACACCACCGGAGTGTGGGCGCCTCCGCCGCGCAGTCGCCGTACGACGTCGAATCCATCCATGTCGGGCAGCATGACGTCGAGGACGATGAGGTCGGGACGTCGGCGCTGCGCGGCCTCGACCGCTGCGGCCCCGCTCGCCGCGGGGGTCACCTCGAAACCGGCGAACCGCAGGCTGGCGGAGAGCAGTTCGAGGATGTTCGGGTCGTCCTCGACGATCAGCAATCGGGCTTCAGGCGATTCGGTCACGACCCTATAGTGGCCTGATTTCCTTAAGCAGGGATGAAAGAAACGATGTGCCGGGCGATCGCCATGCTCGACGTGGCGGCCGGCGAAGGGGCGTTGCGCACGAGGATCACGCGGCCGTGGACGTCCACGACGAAGTCGTCGACCAGGCCGCCGTCCCGGCCGACCGCCTGGGCGCGCACTCCGCCGGACGTCCGCACCAGGTCCTGCGCGGTGAGGATGGGGACGTAGCGGCGGGCGGCCTTGAGGAACGCGCTCCTGGCCAGTGAGCCGTACACTTCGCCGACACCGGTGCGCCAGTGCTTGGCGGCCATCCGCCGGGTGCCGGGCCAGGTGAGGATGTCGCGCAGGTCGCGCGGCGACACGTCCCGCCAGGAGTAGCCCTCGCGGGCGAGGGCGAGCACGGCGTTGGGGCCGACCAGTACCTCGCCGTCGATACGGCGGGTGAGGTGGACGCCGAGGAAGGGGTAGCGCGGGTCGGGCACGGGGTAGATCAGGCCGCGCACGAAGTCCTTGGCCGAGTCGGTCAGCTTGTAGTACTCACCGCGGAACGGGATGATCCGTACGTCGCCGGCGTGTCCGCCCATGGCTGCGATGGCGTCCGAGCCGAGGCCGGCGCAGGAGATCAGCCGGTCGAAGGTCAGCCGCGCGTCCCCGGCCAGGACCTGGACGCCGCCCGCCGTCTCCCGTAGCGCCCGGACGGGGTGCGACAGCCGTACCGACCCGCCGAGCGCGGTGACGTCCTCGGCGAGGCGGCGCGCGACGGCCGGGAAGTCGACGATCGCCGTGTGGGGGCTGTGGACGGCGGCCACGCCGACGGCGTACGGCTCGACCTCCCGCAGTGCGAGCGCGTCGAGCTCGGCGATGCCGGGCACGCCGTTCTCGCGGGCGCGCTGGGCGATGCGCCGGAGCCCGGCCCGTTCCGCCCCGGTCGAGGCGATGACGAGCTTGCCGACCTCTTCGTACGGGATGTGGTGCTCGGCGCAGTATTCGCGCAGCAGCGCGACGCCGTCGCGGCACAGCCGCGCCTTGAGCGAGCCCGGGGTGTAGTAGATGCCGGCGTGGACGACGCCGCTGTTGCGGCCCGTCTGGTGGGCGGCGACGCGGTCCTCCTTGTCCAGGACGGTCACCGTGGCACCGCGCGCGGCGAGCTCCCGGGCCACGGCCAGCCCCAGGATGCCTGCCCCGATGATCCCGATTTGCTCACTCACAAGCTGATATCTTCCCCGCTTTACGGAGAGGGCGCCAGACGCCCGGCATGCTGTGGCGCCAGGTGACCGGTCTCGGCCAGCCAGCGCAGCGTGTCGGCGACGCTCTCCCTGACGGGCCTCGGGCGCACGCCGAACGTTTCCAGCGCGGGGCCGTCGTCGAAGGGGACCATCGACACCATCACCTCGGCGGCGTCCCTGGTCAGAGGGTAGTCCAGATGCTTGACCCTCCTCACGGCGTCCAGGACGGCGGCGGCGGCCCGCAGGAGCGCGGCGGGCGCCGGGAAGCGGCGGCACCGCAGGCCCGTGACCTCGTCGCACACGTCGGCGAGCTCCGACCACCGCAGGAAGTGACCGCCGTACAGGAACCTGCGCGGCCCCGCGCCGGGCTCCACGCACCGGGCGAGCACCGTCGCGAGGTCGCGCACGTCGACCACGCCGACGCCGCCGGAGGTGATCGGCCAGCCCTGGACCAGGCCCGCCCGCAACCCCTCGACCAGCGAGTCCACGGTCGGCTGGTGCGGTCCGACGACCCCCGACGGGTACACGATCGTGACCGGGTGCCCGTCGTCCTGCAGCGACCTCGCGTAGCGCTCACCGTCGACCTTCGTCCGGCCGTAGTCGGTGCGGGGGGACGACAGCGGGCTGGCGGCGGTGATGACGGGGTCGCGCGGCGGGACGAAGATCGCCATCGTGGAGACGTGGACCACCGGGTCGAGGCCCAGGCCGGCGGCCTGACCCAGCACGTTCTTCAACCCCTGCACGTTGGGCCCGGCGAGGTCGCCACCGTGCCCGGTCACTCCGACCTCGGCGGCGGCGTGCACCACGGCCTCACCACGCTCCAGCCCGGCACGTACGGCGTCGGCGTCCCGGATGTCGGCCTCGAAGGTCTCCAGCCCGTCGTTCACACCAAGACGGGCCAGCACTTTCACCGCCTTGCCGGGATCGCGGACCAGGAGCACCGGCTCGTGCCCCATCGCCCGCAACGCGACCACCGTATGAGAGCCCACGAACCCCGACGCCCCGGTCACCACAACCCGCATGCAGGCAAGCTAGCGCTTGGCAATGCCAAGAGAAAGGAAGAACGCGAGGATCAGGCCGATATGCGACGCCCGGCGTCACGGATCTCGGTGGCACCCGGACAGAACCAGCCAAACCGGTCAGGATTCAAGAAGCGCCGACCCCGGAGCCCTTCGTAGCGTGACCTTCATGTGCACGTTCCCTTACGCACGAAGGAGACAAGGCATGAAGGCGCACGTCAGCTCGATCCTCCTCGGTGTCCGCGACATGGACCAGGCCAAGCGGTTCTACACCGAGGGGCTCGGCTGGAAGATCAAGAACGACTACGGCGTCTCGGTGTTCTTCGAAGCCGACGGAGCCTCGCCCGTCGGCTTCTACGGCCGGGACGGCTTGGCCGACCTGGTGGGAACGAGCCCGGAAGGCAGCGGCTTCAGCGGGCTTGTCCTCACCTACGTCGTCCGCAGTGAGGCGCGGGTCGACGAGATCATCGCAGAGGCCGAGAAGGCCGGCGCCACGATCCTCAAGCCCGCCGGCGCCCTGCCGTGGGGCGGCTACGGCGGCACCTTCGCCGATCCGGACGGCTACATCTGGAGCCTCGGTTACAGCGCCCAGGGAGAGGACCAGCCCTACGCCGAATAGCCACGATGAGGGCCCCTTCTCGGGGCGGCGGAATTGTCGTACGGCGGAATCGGCGCCGTCGTACGACGGGAGGGCGGTAGGGCACCAGTCCGGACAAAGAGGTCGAACAAGTATTCGGATACACTCGCTGCCGTGGACGTGTACGTTCCGCCCGGGTGGCCGGTCGAGGTTCTTCCGCCGGGGAGTCCCGAGTGGGAGTCCTCGGCGGTGGCCTGGCTGCTCGACGCCGTACCGCCCGACTACCGCGCGTACGGCGTGCTGCGGCGCCACCCGCTGGCGCTCGCGCGCATGGCCCGCCACCACGTCGAGTCGGCGGTCGAGGCGGCCCGCAACGGCTACCGGCGCGCGGCCGTCGACCTGAAGGAGCACCTTCCGCCGCACGCCATCGAAGCGGTCCTGTCGGTCTACCGTCGCGAGGGCCCACGGCTCGTCGAGCTCGCCGCCTCGATCGAGCTGGTCGAGCAGGCCCTGCGCGGCGAGCCGTTCGTCGCCCGCATGGACACTTCACGACAAAGAAGATCACCCAGGTAAAACCCTGGGGAGCCGCCGCCCAAGATTCCCCCGCCGCCCTCGGCCCGCACGTTCCGGCAGGGCATACCTCGACGGGCACGCCGGGACATGATCCGCACTGGTGTTCTGGCGTGCCCTCCCGCCCCGGCCTTCGCGGGGCGTTCCATTCGACGAGGGGAAGTTCATGACCAAAGCCCGAACACTGCCCGGAACGGTGGCCCTGACGGCCACCGCCACGCTCCTCGCGGCTCCGGCCCTCACCTTCACCGCGGCGCCCGCCTCGGCCCGTACGGTGCGGTCGTCGCCGCAGCCCGCCGCCCCCGCCTCGTGCGTCCTCGGCAACGGAGGCTTCGAGGAGCCGGCCGGCCTTCAGGGGCCGGGCAACCTCAGAAAGGACGGCTCCGGCTGGCACACCACCGCCCCGGACGGCCTCATCGAGATCTGGGCGCCGGGCAACGCGGGCCCCGCCGGCAGTGAGGTCGTCGCCGACTCGGGCAGCCAGTTCGCCGAGCTCAACGGCACCCGGCCCTCCGCCCTCTACCAGGACATCGCGACCGAACCACGCAGCGTGCTGGTGTGGCGGCTGGCGCACCGCGCCCGGTCCGTCGGCGCGAACGAGAAGGACGTGATCCAGGTCAGGATCGGCGCGCCGGGCGCGTCCGGGACCGTCCAGATCCCACTGGGCCAGATCAGCGGCGACATCGCCGACGGCGGCACGTGGGGTCACCACACGGGGGTCTACCGCGTCCCCCGGGGTCAGAAGGTCACCCGCATCTCCCTCGAGGCCGCCTCAGGCTCGCCGAGCGCCGGCGGCTTCCTCGACTCGGTCGAGATCGCCTGCTCCGCCCCCGGAGTGAAGGTGAAGCTCCCCGGCACGACGTGCCACTGCCCTGGACTCCCGCAACCCCGGCACCCGGCCACCCCGCCGGCCCGTCCCTCGCATCCCCGTCCCTCGCAGATCCACCCGGCTCAGCCCCAGCCCACACCGGCCCACCCGGCTCAGCCCCAGCCCGCGCCGGCCCACCCGGCGCAGGGCCGGCCGTCGCAGAACGCTCCCCTCGACCCCCTGCCGGACCAGCCCCTCCCACGCCCGGCCCACTGAGGATCCCTCGGCGGACGGTGACAGGCCCGCCGCGTCAGCCGGCGCGGCGGGCGATGGCGGCGATGATGCCGGTGGCGCCGAGGGCGACGCCGACCCACAGGGCGATGAGCCCGGCCGGCACCCCGCCGTCCTTGTCGCCGGCGGCGGCGCCGGAGGCCGAGGCGTCGGGCACTCCTGACACCCGGGACGGCCGGGCGCCGTGCGACGGCGTCGGCGCCGGGGTGGCGGTGGCGCCGCCGGACGCCGCGACGGCGGCCGGGAGCGGCACCTGGTACACGGGACTGTGCAGGCCTTCGCTGCCCGTCAGCAGGGACTTGCCGTCGGCGGTGTAGGTGATCGACTCGGCCTGCTCCAGCGCCGGCATGGTGACCTTGCTGATGAGCTCGCCGGGCGCACGATAGAGCGACGCCGAGAAGTACGTGCGGATCACGAAGCTCGACCCGTCGGGGGCGTAGGCCGCGTCGGTCGCCATGATGGGCGCGTCCCCGACCCTGCGGAGGATGTTGATCTTGTCGGTGCGCAGCTTCGCGGGCGCCTCGTACACCGATCCGGAGAATTCCTTGCTCACGACGTACAGCCGGCCGGTGGTCGGGTGCACCATGATGCCCTCGGCGTTGCGGCCGCCGTCCTTGTAGCGGAAGCGGTAGCGGGTCGCCTGGAGGGTGGAGTCGCGCAGCGTGGTGGGCTCGGCCACCTTGTAGATCGAATAGTCGGGCCAGGCGCCGTTGAGGTTGTCGCCGATGTCGGCGAACCACAGCACGCTCTGGCCGGTCGACGGGTCGACGGACGCCGCCATGGCCTCCCAGTCGCGCGCCTGCGCCCCGGCCACCGTGAACGTCGCCAGCGTCGCGCCGTCGGGCCCCACGGCATAGAACTGCGGCCCCGCCCCGCTGTCGTTGTGGGTGTAGACGACCCCCTTGTGCAACCGGGAGACGGCCAGGCCGCTCGACTCGTCGATCCGCGGGTCCTTGAAGCGGAACAGCAGTCGCTCCTTGTCGCCGCCCCGGGGCTTCGCGGCGGTGACCACGCTCTGGTCCGCCCGGGCCGGAGCGGCCGCCGCGAGCGGGCCGCCCAGCACCAACCCCGCAGCCGTCAGGATCCGTGCCACCGCGCCCACCCGTGTGCTCCCCACTCGCTCATCATGCCCCGATCGACGCGACGGCGCGCCGGAGCGACGACACCTGGCCGGGGCTGGACTTGGGATAAGTCTGGTCGAGAGACGCTCCGCTCGGAACCGGCGGACAGGAATCCCCGAAACGGGGCTGGGCTGGAGTGCACTCCAGGTGCTTAGGGTGAAGACATGGAATACGCACACCTTGGACGCTCCGGCCTCTCGGTGAGCCGTCTCTGCCTCGGCACCATGAACTTCGGCCCGGAGACCTCCGAAGAGGACTCCTTCGCCATCATGGACAAGGCTCACGAGCTGGGGATCAACTTCTTCGACACGGCCAACGTCTACGGCTGGAAGAAAGGCGAGGGGGTCACCGAGCAGATCATCGGACGGTGGTTCGCCAAGGGCGGCGGCCGCCGGGAGAAGACGGTCATCGCGACCAAGCTGTACGGCTCGATGGGTGACTGGCCGAACGAGACGTTCCTTTCGGCGCTGAACATCAGGCGGGCCTGCGAGGCCTCGCTGAAGCGGCTGCAGACCGACTACATCGACATCTACCAGATGCACCACGTCGACCGGAACACCCCGTTCGACGAGATCTGGGAGGCGATGGAGGTCCTGCGCCAGCAGGGCAAGATCATCTATGTCGGCTCGTCGAACTTCGCCGGCTGGCACATCGCCAAGGCCCAGGAGGCCGCCAAGCGGCGCAACTTCCTCGGGCTGGTCTCCGAGCAGTCGCACTACAACCTGATCGTCCGGGCGACCGAGCTGGAGGTCCTGCCCGCCTGTGAGGACTACGGCCTCGGCGTGATCCCGTGGAGCCCGCTGGCGGGCGGCCTGCTGGGCGGCATCCTGCGCAAGATCGACAAGGGTCGTTCGGCGTCCGAGAGGATCCTCGGCGAGCTGGAGAAGCACCGCGACAAGATCGAGCGGTACGAGGCGTTCTGCGACGAGCTCGGCGAGGACCCGGCGAACGTCGCGCTGGCCTGGCTCCTCGCGCAGAAGGCCGTCACCGGCCCGATCATCGGCCCCCGCACGCTCGCGCAGCTGGAGAACACCGTCCGGACCCTGGAGATCAAGCTCGACGACAAGGCGCTCGCCCGCCTCGACGAGATCTTCCCCGGCGTCGGCGGCACCGCCCCCGAGGCGTACGCCTGGTAACACCCCGGCCCAGCACCGCGATCGCGTCCCCGCCGCCCCGAACCCGGCCCGGCGGGGACGCGTTCAGCAGTGACAGTCGATGGCCACGGCCAGACGATCAGGGTGGTCGGCCAGCAGGGAACGGAACTCCTCCGACCAGGCCTGCTCCGACTTCCCGCTCCGATCGGACCATCGCGCGTCCGGCGTGACGAGCGCATAGGGAAGAAGGTCGGGGACGAGTTCCCGCACGGGCCTGAGGTTGTCTTCGGGCCGGACCACGTCCAGGCCGTACCTGCGCTGGTACTCCTGCGGCGCGAGGTCGTGGTGCTGCTCCTTGCCCCAGATGACGCCGTCGAACCTGCCGCCGACCGTGAACCCGTCGCACTTGACGTTCGGGAGCTCCAGGCCCGTCTCGTCGTCGACGAAGTCGGGGGCCCAGAACGCCATCATCATCCGCTCGGCCCGCGCGATCGGATCCGATTCCGTTTCGTCCACGAGCACAAGAGCGAGAAAGTGCGCCACGCCGGTCACCATAACAGCACCCGCCGGTCCGCTGAGCTGGGCAAGGAGCGCGGAAACGGCCGTGGCGTCTCTCGCCGCGACCGGTCAGGTGAGCAGGGCGCCGATCACGACGATGATCACGAGCAGGGCGAGCACCATCGGCAGCAGCCAGCGACGGGGACGGTCCACGAGATTGAGCCTAGCCGCGCCCGGCCAGTGGCCAGGACCCCACCGTCTCGTAGTGGGGAGCCGGCCCTGGATAGGACCGGATGAGGTGGACCGCGTCGGCGTGCCAGGGCGTACCGGCGAAGGAGGCCAGGGAGCCGACCAGTGGACGGACGTCGACGCCGCCGCGCGGGCGGGCGCGGGCGAGTGTCAGGTGGGGGTGGAAGCGCTTGTCGTCGACGTGCTCGGCCCCGGCACGCCGTGCGGCGGCGGCCAGCGAGGCGGCCAACCGGCCGAGGCCGGGGCCTCCTCCCCGCACGCCGAGCCAGACCACCCGCGCCCGTGCCGCCGAGGAGAACGCGCCCGCGTCCTCGAACGACAGGGTCATGGGTGCGTGGCGTGCGGCCGCCCGTTCGAGGCGCGCCGAGAGGTCGGGCAGGACCTCCTGCCCGACCTCTCCGAAGAACGACAGCGTGACGTGCCAGGTCTCCGGCGCCACCCAGCGCAGCTCGGGCCACGCCTCCCGGTGGGAGCCGACGGCCGCGCCGACCTCAGCGAGCACCTCCGGGGGAGGCGACAACGCCACGAACAACCGCACCGCGCGTCCTTCCCGAGGCGAACCTGGTGAGCAGGGTCGCGAGGCCGACACCGACCAGGCACATGACCCCGCAGATCACGACTCCGAGGCGTGGCCCGGCCATCTCGCCGACCCAGCCGATCAGTGGTGCGCCGATGGGGGCCCCACCGGTGAACACCAAGACATAGATTCCCATGACCCGGCCCCGCATCTCCGGTGACGCGGCGAGCTGCACCGAGGAGTTGGCCGCCGTGTTCGTGGTGATCATGGCCATGCCGGCGGGCACCAGCAGGAGCAGGAACACCGGGTACGCCGGGGCGAGCCCCGCGGCGATCTGGGCGAGGCCGAAGCAGATCCCGCCACCGATCAGCAGGCGAGGCGTCGGCCGTGCCCGTCGCGCGGCGAGCAGCGCACCGCCGAGCGCGCCGATCGCGAAGACGCTGGACGCCACCCCGAACGACGAGGCGTCCTGGCCGAACACCTGCTTGGACATCAGCGCGATGCTCATGGAGAAGCTGGTGGCGAACATGGCCGCGAAGAGCACGACCAGGATCGGCAGCAGCAGCTCGGGCCGCCGCCACACGTAGCGCAGACCCTCCCGCAGCTGTCCCTTGGCCCTGGCGAGGGGCTCGGGCGTGCGCAGTTCCGACTTGCGCATCAGGAACAGCCCGCCGATCACCGCCGCGAAGGACGCGGCGTTGAGCAGGAAGATCGGCCCGGTGCCGCCCATGGCGTAGATCAGCACGCCGGCGACGGCGGGGCCGACGACCCGGGCGAGGTTGAAGGTGGAGCTGTTCAGGGCGATCGCGTTGGAGAGGTCCTGACGGCCGACCATCTCCACGACGAACGACTGCCGCGTCGGCACCTCCCAGCAGGAGACCAGGCCGAGCATGAACGCCATGACGTACACATGCCAGATCTGGGCGTGGCCCGTCACCGTGAGCAGGCCCATCGTCAGGGCGAGCAGGCCCATGAGCGACTGGGCGACCATCAGCAGCGGCCGCTTGGGGTAGCGGTCGGCGAGCATGCCGCCCCAGAGGCCGAAGACCACGACCGGCAGGAACTGCAGGGCCGTCGTCACGCCGAGGGCGGCGGAGCTGCCGTGGCTCAGTTCCAGGACCAGCCAGTCCTGGGCTGTGCGCTGCATCCAGGTGCCGACGTTGGAGATCACGCTGCCGGAGACGAAGAGGCGGTAGTTGTAGTTGCGCAGCGACCGGAACATGCCGCTCCGCGACCGGGCGACCGGTTCGGCCCCCCGGGTCTCCTCCGCCTCGACCTCCCGGACCTCGGCGATCTCCGCCGCCTCGCCGGCCTTCGACAGGGGTGGCGCGTCCTGTACGGCACGCGCGTCCCGTTCGAGAGGGTCGGCCGGCTCGTCGTCCACCGCGCCCGGGGTCACATCTGGGACAGCTTCTCCAGGATCGGCGCCGCGGCCCGCAGCGTCGCCCGCTCCTCGGGAGTGAGCTCCTTCAGCCGCTGGGCCAGCCAGGCCTCCTTGCCGCGGCGTTCCTCTTTCAGCAGCGCCCGGCCGGGTTCCGTCACGCTGACGGTCACCTGTCGCCGGTCGGTCGGATGCGGGGTGCGAGCAAGCAGTCCCCGTTCCTCCAGGGCGGCGATCACCCTGGTCATCGAGGGCGGTTGCATCTTTTCGAGCTCGGCCAGCTCGCCAGGGGTTATCCCTGAATGCCGCTCGACGGCGGCGAGCGTCGCGAGTTGTGTGGGGGTCAGTGTGTGGGCTCCGGCCTGCCGCCGCAGCCGCCTGGTCAGCCGCGCCAGCGAGACGCGCAGCGCGGACGCCAGGGCGGCGTCGCTGCGCAGATCCGCCGGGCGCCCCGTCTTTGGAGTGTTCGTTAGCATGAGTCATTACCTTTGCTAACTATATACGACACGTCATGATTCCTGTCGGCGGGGGTCGTTTCCGTCATGCGCTGAGCGCCTTTTCGGGCCGGTCACTGCGGTGCCGAAGTGGCGGACGCGGACGGCCCGCCGACCTCCGAGGACACTCCCGGGGACGAGCGCATGGTGCGTACCTCACGGGACAGCAGGGTCAGCGCCGCCGCCACGACGATCAGCGCCGCGGCGCCGTACTGCGTGGCCGCCGGCCCCGCCTTGGCCGCCATCGGCCCCGCCACCAGCGCCCCCAGCGGCATGGCCATCACCGATCCGAGCGCGTCGTAGGCCGAGACCCTCGCCAGCTTCTCCGGCGGAACGTTCCGGGCCAGCGCCACGCTCCACTGCACCATCATGACCTCCATCGCCAGATTGAGGACGACCGCGGCCACGCAGACCGCCGGCAGTGCCCAGTGCATCGCCAGGGACAGCGGCATGATCGCTATGGCTCCGCCCATGGCCGCCACGAAGAGCATGGGTCTGCGCGGGGTGAACCGCAGCGACAACACACCGCCGACGATCAGGCCGAGCGCCTCGGCCGCGGTGATCGCCCCCCACGCCGCGGGGCCGCCGAGTTCGGCCTTCGCCACGACGGGGCCGAGCACCTGGAACCCGCCGTACCACGCCATCAGGGTGAAGCAGAACTGCGCGGTGATCGCCCACAGCCAGGTGTGGGAGATGAACTCCGACCAGCCGTCGCGCAGCTCTCTCAGCATGCCGGCGCTCTCGACCCGCTCGTGGCCGGTGGCCCTGATGGACAGAAGCAGCGGGATGGTGCTCACCAGCCCGGCGCCGCAGATGGTCAGGGCCCACCCCGGTCCGATGGCCGCCACCACGATGCCGGCGACCGCGGCCCCGCCGGTCGTCGCGACGTTCATGGCCAGCCTGCTGACGGCGTTGGCCTGCTGCAGCAGCGTGTCGGGCACGATCTTGGGCAGCAACGCCTGCGACGCCGGCCAGAAGACCGCCATGCCGACACCGGTCAGCATCTCCAGCAGGATCATCTGCCACAGCAGGGCCTGGCCGGTCAGCACGAGGAGACCCAGCCCGCCCTCGCCGATCGCGATCATGATGTTCGCGGCCACGATGACCCGCTGAGGGGGCAAGCGGTCGGCCACGACCCCGCTGATCAGCGTGAACACCAGAGACGGCGCGATCTGGGCGGCGAGCACGTACGACAGGTCGGCGGTGGACCCGGTGATGTCCAGCACCGCGAACGACACGCCGACCGTCGAGAAGGCGAAGGCGCCCGGTGCGATCAGACGGTCGGCGAGCAGGAGCCGGAAGTCCCGGATCGCGAGAACGGGGAAGCGACGGGCGAGAGCGCGCCACGACATGACTATCTATCCGATCCAAGGCAGGGAAAAGGAGCATTCGAGGCTAGCCACACCGACCGCACAACGCAATTCATTTCCCGCCCGGCGCCCGGCCGCCTCTGCCCGCAGGAGCACGGAACCGGATCCCGCGCCGTCCCACAGCAATTCCGCAGCAGGCTAAAGAGACCCCACCGCCCCGATGAATTATCGAGCGGCGACATATCGGGTTTCGTCCGCACGACACGCCAACGGACCGCTCACTCATCTCAATTGAACCCTCCTGCTAGCGTGACGTCCGATGATCAACGATGGTGTTTCCGCTGTATGGAGAATACGGAAATGGTCCTTCGCAGGCGCTGGACGGCCGCCCTCGCGGCCCTGGCCGGCATCATGCCCGCGACCACGGCGTTCGCCGTTTTCTCCGGCAAGACGTCCACCACCGGAACCTGGAGAGCGGCCTCGGTCTACCCCACCGGCAATCTGACCGACTGGGGCAGGAACGACTCGGGGCAGCTCGGGATCGGCAACACCGCCGACAGCGTCAGCCCGGTGCATGTCGGGTCCGACACGACCTGGGCCGGTCCGGCCACGGGCGGGGCGTTCAGCTGTGCCGTCCGCAGCGACGGCACCCTGTGGTGCTGGGGGAACAACTCCTCCGGCCAGCTCGGCCTCGGCGACACCACCAACCGGCTGGTCCCTGTGCAGGTCGGCGCGGTCACGACGTGGAATTCGGTGACCACCGGGAACAAGTATGCCTGCGCCCTTCGCACCGACGGCACCCTGTGGTGCTGGGGCGACAACTCCTCCGGCCAGCTCGGCCTCGGTGACAACGTCAACCGCTCCACCCCGACGCAGGTCGGCGCCTTTTCCCGCTGGCAGATGGCCGCGGCCGGAGGCTCGCACACCTGCGGCGTCCAGCAGGGCAACACGGTGTGGTGCTGGGGCGACAACTCCAGCGGCCAGCTCGGCGTCGGCGGCACCACCAATCGCGCCTTCCCGACGCAGGTGCTCCTTCTTCCCGCGAAGTCGGTGAGCACGGGCACTGCGCACACCTGCGCGGTACGTACCGACGGCCTGCTGTTCTGCTGGGGTAACAACTCCTCCGGCCAGCTCGGCGTGGGCGACACCGTCAACCGCCTCATTCCCGCACAGGTCGGCCCCTCCAAAGCCTGGCAGGGCGCGCCCGCCCTGGGCGGCGCGCAGAGCTGCGGCCTGCAGGACGGAGTCCTGTGGTGCTGGGGGAACAACGCCTTCGGCCAGCTCGGCCTCGGCGACACCACCAACCGCCTCAGCCCTGCGCAGGTCGACGTGGTGAGCACCTGGGCCTCCGTCACCGCGGGTTCCACGCACACCTGCGGCCTGCGCGGCGGCGCCACCGTCTGGTGCTGGGGGAACAATTCCTCCGGCCAGCTCGGCCTCGGTGACACCGTGAGCACGACGACCCCTACTCAGATATCCGGCTTCTCCGGAAGCCTCGTCGCCACGGGACCCGATGCTTTCATGACCCTGTCGCTTGCTTAGCGGGAGATGATCGGTGTTTTACGGGAAGTGCATGTTGGCGTCCTTTTCGTCAGGGGAAAAAGCAGACACCGAAGTGGATCACGATGCCGGAGACCTGACGTGGCTAAGCAACGCACAAGACTCAATATGTCCCAATTTCTTGCGATGCCAATTGGGCTGCTCCTCAGCGGGGTGCTGGTATGGCAGGCATCGAACGCCAGCTTCATCGGGACCACCACCAACCCCGGTAACACCTGGTCGGTCGGAACCGTCAACCTGACGAACGACAGCGGCGGCGTCCCGATGTTCCAGGTGACCAACATGGTGCCCGGCAACACCGGAAGCCACTGCATCAAGGTCACCTCGACCGCCAGCGTCCCCAGCGCGGTCAAGCTCTACGCCAACATCACGGCCCCGCCGACCACCGACGTGAGCCCGTACATCAACCTGAAGATCGAGGAGGGTACCGGCGGCACCTTCGCCAGCTGCGCGGCGTTCAATCCCACCGGTGGCACCGCCTACAACGGCACCTTGGCGGACTTCACCGCCAACCACACGAACTTCGCCACCGGCGTCGGCCCGTGGTCCCTGACGGGCACCCCACCGGAGGACCTCACCTACCGCTTCACCTGGACGTTCAGCAACGCCGCTCCACCGTCGACCGAGAGCGGCTCCACACCGACCGTCAACTTCGTCTGGGAAGCGCAGAACAGCTGATCACTCTCAAACGGCAGGTGAACCCCACACCCACCGCCGGCGAGCCCCGCCGGGCAGCGCGGCGGATCCAGGTCGCCGGGTCCGCTGCGGCGCGTGCCACCCTCGGCGTACTCGTCGGCCTGCTCACCTGGTCACAGCTTCCGACGCTGCTCCCCGGCTGGCAGGCAACCGTGATCCTCACCGGGTCGATGGGCCCCGCCATCGACCCTGGCGACGTCGTGGTCTACGACCACATCCCCGCCCGCACGCTCGTCGCCGGCCAGGTGGTGCTCCTCCGCGACCCGGCCGACCCGGACCGGCTGCTGACCCACCGCGTGCACCGCGTCCTGCCGGACGGCCGGATCGTCACCGCGGGCGACGCCAACCCCCGGCCCGACTCCACGGCCTCGCCGGCCAGGAACATCCTCGGCATCGGACGGCTCCGTGTTCCCTGGATCGGCATGCCCGTCCTGTGGTGGCGACAGGCGCGGTACGAGCTGCTCGCCCTGACCGCGCTCGGCCTGCTCGCCCTCGCCTGGCTCGCCACCCGGCGCCCGGACGCTCCCTCCCAGGAGGACGGCGACGCATGACCTCGCCGGCCGCGGGGCCGGCGAGGTGAAGAAGACGGCAGCCGCCCCGGATCGACGGCGGCTGCCGATCAGGTCAGGGAGTCACTATGGCGAGCTGGTCGACGTAGTCCTCCGTGATCCAGTAGTTGTTGTCGGACGCGACGATGATCTGCAGCGGCCCGGCGACGCTGGTGGGCAGGGCGTACTCGCTGATCGTGCCGGTCGTGGTGACGTTGGCGACGTTGCCGGCGGACTGCTCGACGAACCACACGTTGTCGTCGAGGCCGAGGGTCATCCCCCACGGGAAGCTGTTGGGGTCGCTGAGGGAGTACTCGGTGAAGGTGCTGCCGGAGGTGTCGACCGAGCCGACCTTGCCGTTGCCGTCGCCGTACCACAGGTTCCCGTCCGATCCGGTGGTGATGCCGAGCGGCATCGCGCCGGAGGGAGCGGCGAATTCGGTGACCGTTCCACCGGTGGTGATCCGTGCGACGCTGCCCGCCAGAGGCTCGGTGAACCACAGGTTGCCGTCCGGACCGGCGGTGATGAACAGCGGGTAGGCGCCGGCGGTCGGCAACGAGTATTCGGTGATGTTGCCCGAGGTGTCGATCTGGCCGATCTTGTTGGCGTCCGTCTCGGTGAACCACAGATCGCCGTCCGGGCCGACCGTTATCGACCAGGGATAGGCGGCGGAGGTCGGCAGCGCGTACTCCGTGATGGTGCCCGAGGTGGTGATGCGCCCGATCTTGTTGTTGGTCGCCTCGGTGAACCAGACGGCCCCGTCGGGGCCGGTGGTGATGTGCGCGGGCTGGGAGTCGGCGGTGGGCAGGGAGTACTCGGTGAAGACGCCCCCCGTGGTCACCTTGCCGATCTTGTTGGCGTAGTTTTCGGTGAACCACACGTTGCCGTCCGGTCCGGAGGCGATCCCGACCGGGGTCGACGGGGTGGTCGGGATGGAGATCTCGTTGATGGTCGGCGTCAGCATGGCCCGCTTCGCCACCCGTGGCGCGGGCGGGAAGACGCACCGGATGTTCTTGTGCCGTGGCTGCAGCTTCAGTTTGAGGCAGAGTCTCGCCCACGGACGCGCGGGCGAGGGACGGTGGGGTGGCGGCGCGGCCGAGGCGGAGACGGGTGGACTCGCCGCCAGGACCAGCGCCATGGCCATAAGGAGGTAGCCCAGGAGTTTCGAGCTGCGATGCATGACATCCCTTCCAGGAATATGAGCAAGAAATCGGAACTGGACGGATTCATGCGATTTCGCGGCATGGCGGACCACTGCCGTGAATGGACTGCTCCGATACCGGCACAAGCGCTCTCCACGGCCCGAATCGGCGAAATCATTTATGACCGGCCCAGCCGTTCAAATATCTCCCGGCCACGCCGTTCCTCCTCCGGCGCCATCGTTTGTGGCCGGTCAGGAGTCCGCCAACTACCGGCGGGGATCGGCGAATCCGTCGGTCGGGCTCCACCCGGACCCGGCCCCGCGGGAGTACCGATCCCGATGAAGAGCCGTCGCGGAAAGGGAAGGCCGCTCTCAGGCCACCGAGTGGATGATGCTGCCGGTGTAGACCCCGAGGGCTATGGACGACGGGATGGTGACCACGATCGTCGGACGCCAGCTGGTGATCTGGATGCCCGGCGCCTTGGATCCCCGGAACGCGGTCTGCGGGGTGGACAACGAGACGCGCTGGGCCGCGGTCTGTTGCCCGGGCGTGCGGGAGCCCGCGCCGGAAGAGGCGGTGACGGGTCCGGACCAGTAAGCGATGTTGGCTTTGGCGATGGTCTGTGAAGCCGACCCGAGGCCGGTCTTGAAATCGGTGGCCGACACCGTCGCCGTCCAGGAGAGCGACCCGTTGCGGGCGTCCTCCACCGTGACCGTGCCGAGGCTCGCGCTGATCGTGCCGCCGGTGGTGCCGGTGCCGAGGCTCGCCGTGTCGGGCACGGTGATCGTCAGCCCGGTCTGCGCGGCGGCGGTCCGGCGGCGTTCCCGGCGAGGGCGCTCGACGGACCGTCCCCTTTCCGCCTCGCCGTCCATCATGCGGTCACGCGGTGGCCGGCCCTCCTTCCGCGGCCCTGGCGTGGCAGGGACCCCGGCAGGTGCGGACTCCACCGGTGCCGCCGCCTCCCTCGAGCCGTCGACGGGCCACGGCGTGACCACGGCGCCGAGAACCGGGGTCTCGGCCTGCGTGGGGACGGAACCGGGCGACGCCTCTCGCCCGATGCCCGTGCCGGCCTCTTGCCCGACACCGACACCGACGCCCGCCTCTCGCTCGATGCCCGTGCCGGCCGGCGCGGTGGGCGTGGCCGGCGGAGCGATTGACGGCGTGCCCGCCGGGCCCGAGGACGGCGTGGGTGCGGCCGGCGAGGGGGCCGGCGTGTCCTCTCCTGACGGAGACCACGCCCACGCGGGGAAAGGGCCCGGACGGCCGGACGCCACAGCCGTACCGGACGCGGGCGCCGGTGCGGCCAGCAGGCCTGCCAAGGTGATCGAGGCCATCAGCGACAGGCCACCGCTGTGGCTTTTCCTCATCCGTTTCCCTCGGGGAGTGTCTCGTTCGCGCTGCACTATTTAGACGTCGGTTCTCTTGGTTCGGCGAAAAGTATTGGCAGCTTAGGACTTCAAGATCGAATGATGTTTCGCACACGCCCGCCACGCACAGCAAATACGACGTAAAGAAGCACACGAGATGCGTCCACGACCGGCGCGAGGAGGGCGGCCGTTGTGCATTTGTCCGTATAGCGGAGCTGGCCCGCGGAAGTCCCACCGAACACTTCGGAAGACATGACGGCCCGGCGGGCGTCTCGCACCCCGGCGAAACCTCGCATTCCCCTCCACCAACCCAAATCACCCATTACCCGCCTGGAGATCATGAGGCCGCTCAAGAGGTGATCAAAACTTTCCACGAGCCCGTTCGTCCGGTTTCAGGGGGCTGATCATCGCGCAATAACTGATCACGTGACACAGCCCGAATGGGCCTGGATCAAGGGGGATCGGCAGTTGCCTGGAACAATCCGTCAAAGTGCCCTGCTGGCCGTCGCCATCGCCGCGGCCACCCTGGTGGCCCCGGCCGCCACGCCCGCCCAGGCCGGCACCTGCCCCGCCTCGACCACCTGCCCCACCACCGTGACCTTCACGGTCACGGCGCCGGACTCGCTCACCATCACCGTGCCCGACGGCCCGGTCAACCTCGGCGGCAACACCCCGGGCAACCAGGTCACCGGCCAGCTCGGCCTGGTCACCGTCTCCGACCAGCGGGCGGCCCTCACCGCCACCTGGACGGCGACCGTGTCCGCCACCAGCTTCACCACCGGTGGCGGCACCGCGTCCGAGACCATCCCCGCCAGCAGCGTCCAGTACTGGTCGGGTCCGGCCACCGCCACCACCGGAACCGGCACCTTCGTCCCGGGACAGCCCAACGCCGCGGCGGCGGTCACCCTGGACCAGCCGCGCATCGCCTTCAGCAAGACCTCGGGCTCGGGTAACAACTCCGCCTCCTGGAACCCCACCCTGATCATCAGCATCCCCGCCCAGGCCGTCGCCGGCACGTACACGGGCACGGTGAACCACCAGGTTGCCTAGTCCAGCCTCCTGGCGCCGCATCCTCGCGGCGCTGCCGTTCACGCCGGTCCTCCTGGCCGTAACGCCGGTGGCCGCGCCCGCCGGCGCCTCGTCCCCGCATCCGGCCGCCCCAGGCGGCCGGATCGGCATCGGCGTGGCCGAGATCCCCGCCAGCCGGGTCGACGATCCGCGTGCGCTCGTCTACATCGACGACCACGTCAACCCCGGGACCACCTTCAAAAGGCGCCTGAAGGTCTACAACATCTCGCCCCGCCCCCAGCACATCACGCTGTACGCCGGCGGCGCGGCCATCAAGAACCACCGCTTCACCTTCGCGCCGCCCTCCACGGGCAACGAGCTGAGCTCCTGGATCACACTCGACCGCACCAGGCTCGACCTGCGCCCCAACAGCAACGCGCTGGTCAGGGCCACCATCGCCGTACCGCGCTGGGCCACCGAAGGCGAACGGTACGCCGTGATCTGGGCGCGCGTCGCCACCCGCGGACCGGGCCCGAAGGCGAACGTCGCCCTGGTCAACCAGGTCGGGGTCCGCACCTACCTGCACGTCGGCCCCGGCGGCGAACCGCCCACGGACTTCGAGATCAGCCAGGTCCATCCTCAGACCGCCCCGGACGGCGCCCCGCGGATCGTGGCGACCGTCGCCAACACCGGCCGCCGGGCCATCGACCTGGAAGGCCGGTTGTCGCTGCTGGACGGCCCCAGCCGGTTGAACGCCGGCCCCTTCCCGATCACCCGTGGTACGACCCTGGCCCCCGCCGAACGTGGGCAGATCACCGTGGCGCTCGGGCGGGACCTGCCGAACGGGCCCTGGAAGTACCGCCTGACCGTGCAGAGCGGCCGCGTCACCCACACCGCCACCGGCACCATCGACCTGGCGCAGAAGGACGACCAGCCCGAGCGGCGGAGCATGGTCCTGCCCCTCGTGCTCACCGGCCTGGCCTGTCTTACGCTGCCCCTGCTCATCCTCGCCCTGCGCCGCGCCTTCGTCTCCGCGCGACGCCCGGGCCGTGCCGCAGGAGGAACGGAACAGTGATACACATCGACCGGCTCGACCACCTGGTGCTGACCGTCGCCGACATCGACGCCACGGTCGGCTTCTACGGCCGCGTCCTCGGCATGAAGCCGCTCACGTTCGGCGCCGGCCGTCGCGCTCTCGCGTTCGGCCGAGCCAAGATCAACCTTCACCAGGCGGGCCACGAGTTCGACCCCAGGGCCGCCCGGGCGGTCCCCGGCAGCGCGGACCTCTGTCTGATCAGCGTGGAACCCCTCGACCAGGTGATCTCCCACCTGGAACGCGAGGGCGTGCCGATCGAGGAGGGGCCGGTGCGCCGCACCGGCGCCGTCGGGCCCATCGACAGCGTCTACGTCCGCGACCCCGACGGCAACCTCATCGAGATCAGCGTCTACCCGGGAGACCGCTGACACCGGGCGAGGCGCCCGAGCGGTTCGTCGAACCCCCTTCGCCGGACCCAGCGGCACACCGCCTGACCGCCCATGGAATCGGCCGAACAGCCGACCGGCCGGACGGAATCTCCGTCGATCAGCCGACCCGCGAGAAGGAAGCGCACCGGGACGATCTGGTCGTCATCGCCCCGGCTTCGACGGGGCATCGCCGCGATCAGGAGGTTCATCATGGGTTCGGGACGGTCGCCGAGGTTCGCCCGGGCACTGCCGGCGGCGGTGCTCGCCGCCGCGGTCCTGTGGGCGGCGCCCCCGGCACAGGCGCACGACCGGCCGGACGGCCCCTGGGTCGCATCATGGGGGGCGGCCATGCAGCGGCCGACCCCCGGCACCGAGGACAACGGGCCGAACTGGTCGATGCCGGGCTTCGCCGACCAGTCGGTACGGCAGGTGGTCCGGGTCACGGCCGGCGGGTCCAGGCTCCGCATCCGGCTGTCCAACGCGTACGGCACCGCGCCGTTGCGCGTGACCGCCGCGACGGTCGGACGGTCCGGCGGAGGCGCCCTGGTCTGGCCGGACTCGATGCGGCGGCTGGCGTTCGGCGGGGCACCCGGCACCGTGATCCCGCCCGGCGGGGAAGCCGTCAGCGACGCGGTCGCGTTGCCCACCTCGCCACTGGAGAAGCTGGCGGTGACCCTGCGCCTCAACCGTCCGACCGGCCCGGCGACCTTCCACCGCTTCACCACCGCGACGTCCTACCGCGCCAAGGGCGACCACCTGTCCGGCCCCGGCGCAGAGGCGTACACCGAGTCGACCGGCGCCTGGTACTACCTGGCCGGCGTGGAGGTCACCGGGGGCGCCGCTCCCCAGGGGACCGTGGTGGCCTTCGGCGACTCACTCGTCGACGGCGTCGGCTCGACCGCCGGGGCCGATGCCCGGTTCACCGACAAGATCGCCGAACGCCTCGTCACCGCCCGCCGTCCCGTCAGCGTGGTCAACGCCGGCATCGCGGGCAGCCGGCTGCTGAACGACTCCTCGTGCTTCGGCGAGAAGGCGGGCACGCGCTTCCGCCGGGACGTGCTCGACCGGCCGGGGGTGAGCGCGGTGATCGTCCACCTGGGCGCCAACGACATCGGCTACCCGCAACTGGACGACGCCTGCGTACGGCCCAACCCGCGGGTGACGGTCCGGCAACTCGTTGCGGGCTACCAGAGTCTGATCCAGGCCGCCCACGCGCGGGGGGTGAAGGTCATCGGTGTCACGATCCCGCCGCTCAGGGGCGCCCTGTTCCCGTTCTGGACCCCCGACGTCGAGAAGGCCCGGGGCGCGGTCAACCAGTGGATCCGGACCAGCGGAGCGTACGACGCCGTCCTGGACGCCGACCGCGCCATGGCCGACCCGGCCCACCCCGACCGTCCCCGCCCCGGCTACGTCTTCCACGACGGCCTCCACCCGGACGACGCGGGCTACCACGCGATCGCCTCGGCCCTCGACCTCGACGCTCTCTGACACCGGGTCCCGAACTCTGTCACCCAAAGTGCCCTCCCGGACGGTAGTTGGATGTGAGTGCGTCAGAGGGAGTGCGGGATGGCGGACGGGTTCGCTCGATACGTCGAGCAGCGGCATGAGCGGCTGTGCCGTACGGCGTTCCTGCTCACCCGCGATTGGGCGGCGGCGGAAGATCTGGTGCAGACCTCGCTGATCAAGGCATGGGGCGCCTGGCACAAGATCGAGAGCGACCCGGACCCGTACGTGTACCGGATCATCGTCAACACCCACGCCTCCTGGTGGCGGCGGCGATGGCGCGGTGAGGTGCCCACCGAGGAGATGCCGGAGGGGCCCGCGCAGCGGGACATCGCCGCGGCGGTCGCCGACCGCGCCGCCCTGTGGACAGCGACCGGCGCCCTCCCGGCCAGGCAGCGGGCGGTCGTCGTCCTCCACTACTTCGCCGACCTGCCCCACGAGCAGATCGCCGACGTCCTCGGATGCTCACTCGGAACGGTGAAGAAGCAGCTCAGCCGGGCGTTGGCACGGCTTCGTGTGGATCCGGCCCTGCGCGATCTGAATGTGGAGGCGAACCGATGACGCAGTACACCGAAAGCGACCTGCGAACGGTGTTCGAGGAGTACAGCGCCGAGGGACCGAGGCGGCCCGCGTACCTGGAGGAGATCACCCGGCGCGGACGGGCCGCGCGCCGGCGCAGAAGGGTGACGGTCGGGGCCGTGCTGGCCGGGGCCGCCGTCGCGACCGCCGGCGTCGCCGGGGCCTCCGGACTGTACGACGGCAGGTCCGCACCGGGCCCCGCCTCGGCGGCACGGGTGACCAACGGCATCACGCCGCCCGCGACGGTCGTCGACATGAAGGGAGAGACCCTGGGATTGATCCGCTCCGAACGTCACACGACGGTCGGCCAAGGAGTGAAGGTGACCTTCCAGCCGACCACCTACAACACCGGCTACTCCATCCGCTGCGCCGACCCGGAGGTGTTCGTCCTGGTGAAGCACGGCAACGAGGCAGCCCTCGCCCGCTGTGGCCGGCGCCATGGCCCCGGCCTCGACAGCCAGTACGACTGGCAGTCCGCCGGGCCGGGGTGGCTCGGCAAGCGGCAGACCCTGGAGATCTGGCTCTTCCCCGCGGACGCCCCGATCGGCCGGAGGACGGACGACGGCCTCTTCGACATGGCCGTGGTCGTCCAGGAACCGGACCGCCTGGCGAAGGTCGTCGGCCACCACCCCAGCGAGTGGACGATCGGCGTCTACGACAAGCCGGCCGGGTTCAGGTGATCAGGTCCCAGGGGAGAAGGCAGAGGACGAAGCCGGCCGCGAGAAGCACGATGACCCCCGCGACGATCACGCCCCGATAGCGGGAGCCGCCGCCGGGCCCGCCGGCATCGACATCGACGACGACGGTCCCGGCCACAAGGTCATGCACACATCGCTTCCTCTTCCCGAAAATCCAAATCAGAATCGGTAGTGGAGAACCCGGACGGCTTGGCGGGCCAAGGTGGTGCTGAGGGCGAACAGGCGGGTCAGGGCCCGTACGGCGGGCGGGAAGGCGCTGACCTCCGGGGAGCGCACGAGAAGCATGTCCTGTGCCAGCCTCAGGCGGGAGTCCCAGCGTTCCGGCTCGTGGGCGTCGTCGAATCCGGCCGAGGCGGTGAGCCCGAGGGCCTTGATCGACGGCTGGTACTTCATGGCCCTGGAGGCGAACGATCCGTAGGCGTTGAAGGCCAGCTCGCCGCTCGGGAAATGGCCGGTCAGACGGTTGAACAGGCGGATGACGTCATCGCGGGAAAGGAACGGCAGCAGGCCGTCCGCGACGATGACGGCCGGACGGCCGGTGGGGATCTCCTTCAGCCAGTCCGGGTCGGTCAGCGCGGCGCCGACAGCGTGGGCGGCCGCCGGTTCCGGGAGCAGCCGCCGCCGGATCTCCGCGACGTTCGGGAAGTCGACGTCGTACCAGCCGACGGTGGCCGGAGGGCCGGCACGGAGGATCCGGGTGTCCAGCCCGGCCCCGAGGTCCAGCACGACCGCGTCCGGGTGGGCGACAAGGAAGTTTCGGACCACTTCGTCGAGCTTCTTGGCCCGCAGCGCGCTCTGTGCGACGAGGCCGCCGTTGACCTTCAGTCTCCCGAAGTCGTAGTCGATGCTTCCGACCAGCCGGTCGGCCGTGGTGTCGCCGAGGACGGGCCGGGGCGCGCGGCTGTCCAGCGCCCTGCAGTACAAGGTGAGGAGAAGCGTTTCCTGGACCGGAGTGAGGCCAGGGAGTTCGATCTTCATGGTTCGTGTCCTCTTCGGAGCCACCGGGCGCGTGGGACGACACCGCGTCACCCTGCCCGGTGGCGGTTCACGTGGTTTGTTCGTGAGTAGGCCTCGGCGGTCCCAGGTCCGGCTTCGACCGCCTGGCTCTTCGGCGGCACCAGATCCGGCTTCGGCCGCCCGGTTCGTCGGCGGCCCCTGGTCTAGCTTCGGCCGCCCGGACCTTCGGTGGCGACCCTGGCCAGCCAGGCCATGGACTCCTGGGCTTCGTGGATGCGCCTGGAGCGCGGGCCTTCGCCGCCCGTCAGTTTCAGGCCTTCTTCGGCGATCTCGTCGAAGACGCCGAGCGCGGCCAGCTTCCGCCGTACGACCTTCTGCCAGGCGTCGTCCTCGATGCGGTAGTAGGTCGTGCGCTCACCGGGGCGGCTCTGCCGGCGTACCAGGCCGATGGCCATGAGAAGCCGCATGTTGGAGGTGAGGGAGGCCCGGCTCGCCCCGATGGCGTCCGCGATGTCGCCCGCGGACTGGTCGGCGGGATCGCAGATCATCAACCAGCCCAGGATCCGCCCGGTGATCGGCGCCAGACCCCATTCTTCGACGCAGAACGCCGCCACGCGTTCGACCCAGCGCAGCAGCTGCTCGTGGTCGGCTCCGCTCTCCTGGGGCACTGGTCACAACTTTCAGCTGGTCTCGACGATCGGTGCGGGCGTCGTGGCGGCGATCCTGGTCCTGCGGAGGTACCGGTCGAACCAGTCGACGGCCAGGCCCACGGCCTCCTCGAGCCCGGGCCCGGTGTACAGCCCGAGAACATCGTAGGGCAGCACCTCCAGCCGCTTGGGCTCACCGGCCTTCTGGTAGGCGATCTGCACCTCGTCGAGCGTGTGGTACGGGTCGTAGCCGCCGTTGGCGACCATGAGAAGCGGCGTCGGCGCCAGGTACTCGATGAAGTTCTCGGGCGCGAAGGCGAGCATGTGCTCCATCGAGTCGAGCGTGATCTCGTTGCGGAACGTCGGGTAGATCCGTGTGGACAGTTCCTGTGCCTTCCTGGCCTCCTCGTGCCGCAGGTCGAGGAAGGGGACGCGCGCGCTCTCACCGGTCTCGTACCTGCGCTGCCAATCCTGCTCCAGTTGGTCGCGAAGCGCCTTGAACGCCTCCCTGCCGCGCCCCTTGAGCATGTACCGCCAGCCGTTGACGACGCTCGGGCTGTGCGCGACCACGGCCCTGACCCGCCGGTCGAACACGGCCGTCTGGATCGCGACGGTGCCGCCCATGCTCACGCCCCACAGCCCGATGCGTTCCGGGTCCACCTCCGGAAGCGATTGCAGATAGGAGATGGCGCTGCGGAAGTCCTCGACCTGGCGCTCCGGATACAGCAGGCCCCGGGGCTCGCCGTCGCTCGATCCGATGGTGCGGTAGTCGATGGCGAGCGCGACGAACCCGGCCGCCGCGAAGTGGGGCGCGAAGTCGGCCAGCGCCTCCTTCACCATCACCCCGCTGTGCCCGAGCACGAGCGCGGGCGCGGCCGTACCCGCCGGGAGGTCCTCCGGCAGGTACAGGTCACCGGCGCACTCGACGCCCATGCTGCTGAAGCGGATCTGACGCATCATCGGTTGCCTCCTAGTTGCTAGCAATTTCAGTCACTGCTGAAACTACTGGCAACTGTACTCCTCAACTCCGGGCAGAGCGCAAGCACGGCGGAGGCGTTCCGCGTCACGAACTCCCCGCGCCCCCGATCAGCGGCCTATCGGTCAGCTCGAACGGAGGAGGGGGCCAGAGCGGCCCACAGGGCGGCTCTGTCGACTGTGTCGATCTGCCAGGTACGGGAGCGGAGCGTCCCCCTGTGCCGATACTCACGCATGATCTCGACGTGCTGGCGCAGCCGTACGAACCCTCGAAGATCGTCCTCGCTGCTCCATACCGACAGCGAGCCGACCCGCCGGTCGGCCAGGTCCGTCCACAACCACATGCCGACCGCGCCGGGCAGGGTGGGCCACAGACGGCTCAGCGACAGGCCACGCCGCGCGATGCCGGGGAAATCGAGTGCCCGGCTCATCCGGAAGTCCGTCAGCGCGGCCACAAGCGGCCCCGGCCGCTCCGCCGCCGGTCCCGCGATCCAGCGTGACCTCAGCACGGCGCCACCTCCGGGAGCATCAACGGCGCGGCGGCGGCGCGGAGGCCATCGCTGAACGACGCCGGCCGCAGAGTGGCCGGGTCCAGGTTGACGTTGACCCGATACCCCTCGGCATGCACCACGGCGCGATCCGCCGACAGCACGCGGAAGCCGTACACCCCGCTCGTACGTCCCATCCGCTCGATCCAGAAGTGCACCCACGGCTCGCCCACCCCGGTGATGGGCACGTTGTAGGTCACCTTGAACTCGCGCACGGCCAGCAACACGTCCGTGAACGCCGACCGGCCGGGGTCGGACGCCCAGCCGAGCCGGTGCCAGTACGCACCGATCGCCCGCTCGACCAGCAAGGCGTAGCGCGAGTTGTGCAACAGCCCCATCGCGTCGAGGTCGTCGAAATACACCTGGACCGGCTCATAAACGCCGCCTGTGGTCATGTCAGTCCTCCGGGAGAAGTGTTGGGTCAGGGCAGAGCGCACGCAGGCGCTGGAGCACGGCACGACGGGCGTGAACGAGGACGGCCGGCCCGTCGTGCAACCGGGAATGGACGATCACCATCTCGCCGAGCGCGTCGATCTCGTAGGCCAGTTGGGCCGGATCCACGCTGTCGGCCAGCTCCCCCAGCGTCATGGCCTCCGCCACCAGCCGGCGGATGAATCCCTGCCACTCGCCCAGGGCCCGCGCGACACGATCGCGAACCGGTCCGCGACGGTCGTCGAACTCCGCCTGCACCGCGAAGAAGAAGCACCCGCCGGGCAGCACACCCTCGCCGTAGAACGTGAGCCGCGCCTCGTGCAGCGCGAACAGGCGTCGTACGCCCGCGGGGGCACGCAGGGCGGGTCCCACCACCTGTTCGGCCCACTGCCGGGCGGCCCACTCCACGGCATCGAGCTGCAGCTGCTCCTTGTCCCGCCAGTGCGCGAAGAACGCGGACTTGCTGACGCCGGCCGCCCCCGCCAGCCGCCCCAAGGAAAGCCCGTCCAGCCCTTCGACCGAGGCCAGCTCCACCGCCTGCTGGAGGATCGTCTCGCGACTACGCAACCCACGCAGCCGCCGCCCGTCTTGTTCCATGGCCGCCAATCTACATTAACGACCGGTCGTTCATATAGTGGGGACCGCAAACTCCGGCTTCGCTCCCCCGGCGATCGGTTTCCCGTGATCTCCGCTCTCTTCGGCCCCGCTACTGGCACCATGTCGGGACATGGAGATCATTCCCGGCCATGGGGTGGCCATGGTCAAGGTCGGTGAGGCCCGGGCGGACGTCGAAGGGCGCATCGGGGTACCGGTGCACGGGCCGGGCGGCGCCAAGGCCGTCCACTCCACCACGCCCATGCTGGTGATCAGCTACACGCCGGACGACACCGTCGAACTCGTCGAACTCGCCTACGACGGCCAGGGAGGCGAAGAGGTCTTCTTCGACGGCGTCCAGCTGACCTTCCGGTTCCTCGACGACGTCGTGGCGGACCTCTTGGCGAAGGGATACACGAGCGTCCCCTCGGACATCGGGTTCGACTTCCACGCCGGCTTCTCCGTGTGGTCCATGCACTCCCTGTGCGCCCAAGATCTGGACCCCGACGCCACCGAGGACGACGAGAGAGCCGTGTCCGAAGGCGTCTCCGTAGCCCCGTTCTCCTACTTCAGCCAAGCCTGAAGCAGCGCTCTGTTCCGTCGTAGGCCACGGTGAAGCGACGTAGGGCCGTCGCGGTGACTGCTGAAGTCACCACGACGGCCCTAGAAGGTCCCTGTCAGGACAGCCCGAGCAGGAGCTTGATCGGGCCCATCGCGAAGTAGATCACGAAGAGCACGGTCACGACCCACAGGAGCGGGTGCAGTTCACGGGCCTTGCCCTTGACCAGCTTGATCAGGACGTACGTGATGAACCCACTGCCTATTCCGGTAGAGATGCTGTAGGTGAACGGCATCAGGACGATCGTCAGGAAGGCCGGGATCGCGATCTCGTAGTCGTTGAAGTCGATCTCGCGGATCGCGGTCATCATGAGGAAGCCCACGACGACCAGGGCGGGTGCCGCGGCCTCGTAGGGGACGATGTCGACCAGGGGCGACAGGAACACCGCCAGCAGGAACAGCACGCCGGTGACCACGCTGGCGAAGCCCGTGCGGGCGCCCTCGCCGACGCCGGCGGCCGACTCGATGTAGGTGGTGTTGGACGAGACCGAGGCGGCGCCGCCCGCGGCGGCGGCCACCGAGTCGACCAGCAGGATCTCCCGCGTACGCGGGAGCGTGCCGTCCTCGGCCACCAGTCCGGCCTGGGCGCCGACGCCCACGACGGTGCCCATGGTGTCGAAGAAGTCGGTGATGCACAGGGTGAACACGAACAGCACGGCCAGCACGACGCTGATCTTGCCGAACGAGCCGAACAGGCTGAACTGGCCGAGCAGGCCCAGGTCGGGCGTCCCGACGATCTTGTCAGGGACCTTGGGGACGACCAGGCTCCAGCCGGCCGGGTTCTTGCCGCCGTCGGACGACCCCGCCTTGGCGATCGCCTCAACGATGATCGCGAGGATCGTCGAGCTGACGATGCCGATGAGGATCGCGCCCTTGACCTTCCGGGCGACGAGGAGCGCGGTCACCAGCAGGCCGACGACGAAGACGAAGATCGGCCAGCTGATCAGCGACCCGCCGATTCCGAGCTCGAGGGGAGTGCCGGCGGCCTTGCGGACGAATCCGGAGTCCACGAACCCGATCAGGGCGATGAACAGGCCGATGCCGACGCTGATCGCGGTCTTCAGCTGGCTCGGGATCGCGTGGAACACGGCCGTGCGGAATCCGGTCAGCACGAGGATCGTGATGACGATGCCTTCGAGCACGATCAGCCCCATCGCGTCCTCCCAGGACACGCGGTTGGCGACGCCGAAGGCGATGAACGCGTTCAGGCCGAGGCCCGCCGCGAGGGCGAAGGGCACCTTGGCCACGACGCCCATGAGGATCGTCAGGACTCCCGCCGTCAGCGCCGTGGCGGCGGCGATCATGGCGAGGTTGGGTGTGGCCCCGTCGCCGAGGTACTGGCCGTCCGCGTCCTTCACGGTGCCGAGGATCAGCGGGTTGAGGACGACGATGTAGGCCATCGTGAAGAACGTGGCCAGCCCGCCACGGATCTCACGACCGAGCGTCGACCGACGTTCCGAGATGTGGAAGTAACGGTCGAGCCGGCCGGTGAAACCGGTGGTCGGCTGAGGTGCTGGAGTGGTTTTCGCGCTCACGCGGGCAGAGTGGCAGGCGGTATCACAGTCCGAAAGACCCCTGACTTGCTCGTGGTCCGAATGAGACCAACTTGTACTGTTTGGGACGGGGAGGAGGGTACCCGACCCGGCCAGCACCACGCGAAGCGCCGTCGCCTAGGCTGGACTTCGTGAACGAGCCCCGCCCCCTGCAACCCGCACCGATGAGGACGAACGACACCGCCACGATCCTCACGGGGACGGGTCTCTGGGTCGTGGCCCTGGTCGTCCTGCTGATCGTCGGTACGTCCCCCGAGCACCGGTGGTGGATCTGGACGTGTGTGGCGGGCATCGGTCTGGGCGCGTTCGGCTGCTTCTACATCTGGCGCCGCGACCGCCATTCCCCGGCGCCCGACACGAGGACGTCCACCGACCGCGAGGAGGCCGCCCAGGGCTCCTGAGCGGGCCCCGGGCGGCGCGAACCGGTCAGCTGTCGAGATCGGCCTCGGCCAGAAGCAGGGGGACGGCGTCGGGGTCGCGGAGCAGGGCGGCCACCGCGAGGCGATCCCCCCACTGGCCGCTCGCCCAGGCAAGGCCCCTGGCCAGCCCTTCGACTCCACAGGCGTGGACGGCGCCCTCGTAGAAGCGCCACGGCACCGGCACCCCGTCGACCGTCAGCTCGTCGTGCTCGACGTACGTCGCGGGCGCGGACGGCAGCAGTGACCGCACCTGCGCCGGCACCGGCCGTTCCCGGCCCGACGAGGTGACCTCCCCGTCGACCTCCTCGCCGATCACCGGCAGGTCGAGCAGCTCCGACAGTGCCTCGGCGAGGTCGAACGGCGCGAGCACCAGCGGGCGCGAGGCGACCAGCGGCAGCAGGTCGGGGGCCTCGACGACCACCGGGCCGCCCGAGGCGACCAGGCCCTCGACGCTCGTGCCGCCGTTGCCGCCGACGGGATGGCCGTCCTCGGCGTCGGCCACGATGATCTGCCCGTTAAGCACCGCCCGTACGGCCGTCGGCGGCGCCACGCGGGAGGGCTCCACGGCGGCCAGGGCGATCCACAGCGAGCGCAGCTGGGCCCGGTCGACCTCCAGGGAGGCGTCGGCGAGCAGGTCGAGCAGCTCGTCGGGCCCGCCGTGCGAGGCGAGCAGGTCGGCGAGGGTCGTCCGTACCCCGATCATGGCCAGCGCCGTCTGGTCCACGCCTACGGGCGCGTCGCCGTACAGGCCGTAGAGCAGGGGGTCGCCGCCGGGAAGGCGCAGCGAGGTGGGCCGCTTCCCGTCGAGGACCGGGTGGCGCGACAGCCACCAGGCGGTGTACGACGGGACCTCGACGATCTCGCCCTCGGACAGCACCCGCAGCGGCTGGAGCGCGGCCCGCAGCGGCGGCCGGGACAGCAGCGCGAGCGCCGCCGGCCAGTCGGCGACGTACTCCAGATCGCGGATCGCGCTGAACTCCCGCGCCACCGGAGGCACCCCCGTGTCCGGCAGCAGGTCGAGCACGGCCTCCAGCCACTCGTCCTCCGCGTCGAGCTCGTGGTCGCACTCGTCGGGGTCGAGCATGACGTCGGTGTCGTTGACCACGGCGAACCCGTCGAGCACTCCGGCGGCCGACAGCACCCGCGAGCCGTACCGCTCGACGAGGTCGGGGGCGGCGACGCCGAACGGCACGTCCTGGTCGATGAGCTTGGCCAGGGACCCCTCGCCGAGCAGCAGCTCACCCGCCGGGTAGAGCTCGCCGTCGGCTCCGCGCAGCGCCAGCGCCGACAGCCACGGCGCCTCGCCGGGCGTGATGCCGGCCGCGTCGACCAGGGCCAGCACGGCCTGCGCCACCGGCTCGGGGTCGGCGCTGTCGAGGGACTCCGAGACGGTCGCGTGGGTGAGCGGGTCGTCCAGGACGCTTCTGGGGGTGGCCTCGGCGGCGCCGAGCCGGAGCAGGAGGGGGTGGGCGGCGTCCGGGTGGACGATGCGCAGCCCGAGCGGGGCCAGGAGCGCAGGGTCGAGGGAGGAGCTGTCGGTGAGCACCAGCGTGCCGCGCGTGCCCCGGACGAGACGGCCGTCGGCCAGCGGGACGGGGACGGCGCCGAGGGCCTCCCGGTCGTCGGCGGGCACCACCTCGTAGATCGAACGCCACCAGGCCGGCGGCCTGTCGTCCACGGCCTCGCCGGAGAGCATGTCGACCACGTCGGCGAGCTCGACGCGCGTGACCCCGAGCGTGGTGAGCGCGGGATGCTTGGCCGCCCAGCCCGCCGGGAGCAGCCCCGGCACCACGTGGGCGATCGTGTGGAGGAACTCGGCGGGCCCGGCCACCACCGACGCCTCCCGGCCGGACACCACGTATGTGCCGTCGGCGTCCGGCTCGCGGGAGCCGTCAGGCCCGCCGGACTCCGGGTCGGCGGGGGCGGAGATCGCGGGCAGCAGCGGGGTGTCGGGCAGGCGGCGCAGGATCGCCCGGCGGATGGCGGCGTCCAGCTCGCCCTTGCCCATGAGCCCGGGGACCAGGTCGAGCAGGCGGGGCGTCTTCGGCAGCGACGCGAGCAGCCGCAGGTAGGTCTCGGCGGCGCGCTCGATGAGGAAGCCGGCGAGCGGGCCGGTGGCGACGTGCCGCCGGTCGGTGGCGAGCGGGAACGTCGCGATCAGCAGCGCGGGCAGGTCGAGGGGCTCGTCGCTCGGGGTCGGCGCGTGGACGACGGGGGCGACGTCCTTGGGGAGCCGCCCGTGGTCGGCGGGGACCGCCCAGCGGACCAGCCAGTACGGCCGGGCGCGCTCTTCGGTGGGGCGGTCGGCGAACAGCTCGGCGACCTGCTCCGGGGAGAAGTGCCCGGACTCCTCGACCACCTGCCAGCCGGCGGCGGAGACCGTGCGGGTCTCGCCGTCGACCTCGATCTCGATCGACTCCAGCGCGGGCATGGCCAGCGGCAGCGCGGGCCCGGTCTCGGCGAGCATCTGGCGCACGGCCTGCTCGACGGCCTTGTCGCGCAGCGGCAGGCGGACGACGGTGTCGAAGCCGTCCGGCACGTCGACCGGGCCCGCCTCGAACGGCAGGCGCAGCATCGGCACGTGCCCGCTGCGGGCGGCGAGCTCGCCGGCCAGCGCGGGCTCGGCGCCGACGAGCGCGGCGGTCTCCGGACGCGACCAGCGGACGGCCCCGGTGGCGCGCGAGGCGATCAGCGGCTCGTCGCAGACCGACACCACGGCCGCGAACCCGACGCCGAACCGGCCGATCGAGCCGATCTCGTCGCGCTTGCCGGAGACCCGCAGCGTGGCGAGGCCCTCGACGCCGGCCTCGTCGAGCGGGGCTCCGGTGTTGGCGGCGCTGAGCACGCCGTTCTCCAGCGTCAGCCGGAGCCGTCCGGGCACACCGGCGCGCAGGGCGGCGTCGGCGGCGTTCTGCGCCAGCTCGACGATCAGGCGGTCGCGGTACCCGCCGAGGGCGAAGTCCTCCTCGGCGTTGGCGTCCTCGCGGAACCTCGCGGGCGAGGCCGTCCAGGCGGCGAGGACGGTGGCGCGCATGCGTTCGGTGCCAAAGATGTCAGTCACCAGTCATGTCCCAAAGGTGGATGAGGTCGGCCGGCCGCCCGCCGGCCAAAGCTTCGGTAGATCTTCCGGCTGGAAGGCTCCGTGGAGCTTACGGCCTGGGCCCGACACTCATGGCCGGGACCCGGGAATCAGTACCGCGCCGCGCGGACGGCCGGAACGGGCCGCACGCCGCCCCGCGACGGCCGGACGGCGCGGGCGGAACTCAGGAATGGCCGAGAGGCTCGCTTCCCTCTTCGTCGACCGAGCCGGCCTCGTCGACGGGGCCGGCGGCGGGAGCATGCTCCTCCATGAGGTCGTAGCCGAGGTCGTCGAGGATCGGCGTGGCGTGCTCGCCGCCGGAGGTCGTCACGACGGCCGCCTCGGAGTGGGCACCGCAGCCGTGGTCGGCGGCCACGACCCTGCCGTCATCGGGGGCGAACTCGTTGGCGCAGACGCCGAAGCCGAGGCGCAGGGAGCCGGCCAGCGGCCAGTAGAAACCACAGGTGGAGCACTGCGCCGGCGCGGCGTGGGCGATCGGCGTGTGCGGGCCGGCCTCGCCGGCGTGCCAGCGGCGCACCGCGCGGTCGCGCCCGATCGGCGACAGCACCCGGGCGCGGCCCAGCCCGTACTCGAAGATCATCTGCTGGTCGACGTCTTCACCGGTCTCGGTGTATCCGGGGGCCAGCCGGTCGTCGTCCTCGGGGCTGGGGAGCAGGTCGCCCACGCCGAGGTCGCCTGGACGCAGCCGCTCGCTCCACGGCACCCACGCCGGAGGGAGCAGCGCGTCGCCGCCGGGCAGCAGGACCGTCTCGCTCACCGTGACGTTGCGCGCGCGGGACGCGCGGCTCACGGTGATGGCCCAGCGCCAGCCGCGGTAGGCACGGTCGAGGCAGGCGAAGTAATGGGTGACGACGCGCTCGCCCTCGCTCTCGAAGCCGAGATGCTCGCCCACCTCGCCGGAGCGCGCGATTTCCTCAGCGGCGGCCCGGGCCAGCTCCACGGCGGCGGCGCAGGCCTGGTCGACTGCAAAGGTGCGGGAACGGGTGCGACTCACCCCTCAATTCTCGCCCATGCTGGGACCGGACGACACGCCTATCCACCTGCTCGCGGCGATCCGGCCGTCCTTGTTACCACCATCCCGTGGCGAGCCGGTCGTCCTCCACCAGGCGCCATGTAAGAGTAAAGATGGGGCCAATGGGAAGAATTGGCCGACCGCGTCTGGTGACCTCCGAAGTCCTGGGGACCTATCGCGTAGAGGGAGGAAGCGTGGGCCGCCCGGCAGCCGTTCCCGGCGCCGCGTCCGCGTCCGCGCGCAAGTGAATGGCGGGTGCCTGGGACAGGGCGCGGGGTTCGCTCTCACGAGCCGGACGTGCGGCGGCCGGTGCGGGCCGCGGCACCCTGCGCGCCGGCCGCGCGGCGGTGAGCGGGACGGCGGGCGCGAGCCGTACGGCGGCCAGAGG
>NZ_JAHDTF010000056.1 GCF_018531465.1 Sphaerisporangium fuscum | reverse complement strand
ACCCCCCGGCGGCGCTCGCGCGGCGCCGCGCCCGCCCGCTCATGCGGCCTCCGCCGCCCGGGCGGGAACCGGCCGGCGTGTCGCCGGCGTCCGCGCGTCCCCGTCCCCCGCTCATCCGGCCTCCTCGATACGGCCGACGGCCTTCTGGTACTCCGCCACCGCCACGGTGGAGCGGCGCAGGTCGCAGGGGGCCGTCCAGAGCAGGTCGCGGGCCGCGCCGTACAGCCCGGCGAGCGCCATGTCCTCGGCGTGGCCGAGCCGGGCCGCCTTGGCCTGGTAGGCGATCAGCCGTCCGCGCAGCTCGTCGCGGCGGCCGATGAGCCCTCCGATGGACCGGGCCGCCTCGTCCGCCTGCGCCAGCGCCTGCTCGACGCCGCGCTCCAGCTCGGCCAGGCGCTCGGCCAGCTCCAGCCAGCGGCCGTCGAGCGTGCCGAGCGCGGCCAGCCGGTCGCGCAGGGCGGGCGCCTGGCCGGGGAGATCGGGAAGGACGGGTGAGGCGATCTTGACGAGGACGCGGTCGCGGACCCGGCGGGCCTCCTCCTCGGCCTCGGCCACCTGGTCGATGCGCCCGGACAGACGGGCGGCGCGCTCGGCGTACTCCTGCCTGATCCGCCCGGCCTGCTCCAGGACGCCGCGGCGCGCGGCGACCGCCCGGGAGAGGGCCTCCAGCTCGCCGCCGAGCCCGCCGGAGCCGAGGGGGTCGGCGGTGACGGCGCGGCGCAGCCGTTCGGCCTCCCCGTCGAGGCGGTCGAGCTCGGGGTCGGACATGCCGAGGTCGGCGGCGAGGGCGCGCGCGGCGCGGCGGCCGGCGTCGGCCTCGTCGAGCGGCGGCAGCAGGGCGCTCCACGCGGCGTCGGCCGCGGCGACGGTCTCTGCGACCTCGCGGTACGCCTCGTCCATGCGGGCGAGGACCGTGTCGAGGGTGACCCACTCGCCGACGGGCCGCAGCAGGGAGCGCTTCTCGACGGGGACGTCGTCGGGCTTCAGCTCCACCGACGGCCCGGCGATCAGGTCGGTGAGCCGCCCGAGGTCGGGCCGGGAGGCGGCGCGCAGCTCCTGGGCGTGGTCGAGCACGCGCCGGTAGGCGTCGAAGAGCCACCACAGGGCGGCCAGCCTGGCCTGCGCCCGTTCCCAGCGGCGGCCGGTCTCGCCCGTGGGGGTCATGCCGGACAGGAGCCGGTGGGCCTGGTGGCCCTCGAGGTCGAGGAGGTCGCCCGAGATGCGGTCGCGTTCCTCCATGCGGCGGCGCAGGGCGTGGTCGATGCCCTCGAGGCTCATCGGCCCGGCGGCCCCACGCATGCCCAACCCCTCCACGCCTCCCCTGTGCGGACCAGACCGTCTACATACACATTCTTTCCACATTTCAGGGACTCGCGTGCCGCCCGGCGGGCCCGGTATGGCGGGTATTCGATCACATACCGATCACGCCCTCGTCACGGAACGAGTCGCCGGTGACGTCATCGCAGGTAGAGGGGGCTATGCGGCCGGATGGGCGGCGTAGGCGACGGCGGTCAGGGTGGCGCAGGCGGCGACGAGGAGGAGCACCCACGGGACCCCGGCGGGGCCCAGGAGCAGGGCCCCCAGGCAGGCGCCGAGTATCAGGCACAGCACCGACACGGCCCGGCGGGCCTCTCCCCGGGCCGCTCCCCCGGCCAGGGGCGACTCGGCGGCCAGGGACGCCAGGGTGCGCGTCATCACGGTGGTCGTCAGCTCCGGCACCTCCAGCAGCCGCACGGTGGCGTTGCGCGACCCCATCGCCGCCGCCAGCAGCGCGATCACCGCGTAGCGCTCCGGCGCGGTGGCGAGACCCGCCACGGCCGCGACCACCGCCGCCACGCCGAGCGCCGCGCCCTCGCCCGACGCCGCCACCACGAACCGGGCCCGGCGCGAGCGCAGGCGCAGGTGGACGCGGCCGGCGAGGACGGCCCCGGCGAGGAAGCAGCCCAGCGACACCAGCGAGGCGACGGCGGAGAACCCGGGGGCTCCGGCGGCGGCGAACCCGAGGACGAGCACGTTCCCGGTCATGTTCACGGTGAAGACGTGCCCCAGCGCGAGGTAGCTGACCGCGTCGATCGCGCCGCTCAGCACGGTCATGACCAGGAGCGCCGGGGGCAGCGGGTCGCGCCCGGCGCGTCGGAAGAGCGGCGTCATGACTTCTTCCTCCCCTATTCATCTGGGGGATATCGAGGACGCCGGCGGCGGCGAAGGATGAAAGGCGGGCGGGAAGGCCTGAGGCTCACCCGCGTGCCCGAAGGAGGGGCGATGATCGACATAGAGATCCCGCTGTGGGCCGCGCGGCTGCGGGCGTTGCGGCGGGGCAAGTTGTGGACCCGGCAGGATCTGGGCGAGAGGCTCACCGCCGCCGCGGACGAGGACACCCGCGACCGCCTGCCGTCCGGCGCCGATCTGGCCGAGACGGTCCGCCGGTGGGAGGCGGGCGAGCGGCGGCCCGACGAGCGGTGCTCGGAGCTGTTGTGCCGCGTCTTCGAGACGGGTGAGGCGGAGCTGTTCGGGGACACCGGCGAGCCGGCCGGCACGGCGCTGTGGCACCACGTGACGGGCGTGCCGCTGATCCCGGGCCGGTTCACCCCCGAGGAGGAGGAGAGCACCGGCCGGGCGATCGAGAACCCGGCGCGGGCCGACGAGCGGACCGTTGACTACTTCGGCGCCGTCCTCGACGCCTGCGGCCTGTCCGACCGTCCGCCGGCGCACCTGGTGCGCGCCCTGTCGCCGGTGTTCGAGGTCCTGCAGAGCTTCCGCGCCGACGCCCGGCCGGCCGTGCGCCGGGCGCTGGTCATGCTCTCCTCGGAGGACGCCGAGGCCATCAGCCGCATGGAGTACGAGTCGGGCGACCTGGATGAGGCGCTGCGCTGGTCGGACCGGGCCCGGCGGGAGGCGGAGCGGGCGCAGGAGGAGCGGCTGGTGGCGTACACCCTCGCCGGCCGGGCGGGCCTCACCGGGCCGGGCAGCGACCCGGAGGAGGTCGTCGAGATCGCGGTGGCCGCGCGCGAGCGGCCGGTGCGCGAGCACGCCGCGCCGTCCCCCCGGCTGGAGGCGATCACCCGGCTGCGGGAGGCGCAGGGCCACGCGCTGGCCGGCGAGGAGGACATGTGCCACCGCCGCCTGGAGGAGTCCGCCGAGCCGCCGGGGGCCGAGCCGGAGGAGGGCGGCAGGTGCGCCTTCGACTACTCCCCCTCCCTGCACGACGTGCTGGCCGCCGAATGCATGCTCGACCTCGGTCACCTGGAGGACGCGATCGAGATCCTGGAGCGCGAGCTGGGCGCGGCCCGGTGGGGCCGCGCCACGGCCTACGACCTCGCCCGCCTCGCCCACGCCTACGCCGACGCCCATGAGAGCGAGCGTTCGGCGCAGGTCGCGCGGCGGGCCCTCGGTCTGGCCAGGCAGACCGGCGCGGCGCGGGCCCTGCGCGAGCTCCGCCTCACGCGAAGCGGCCTGCTGTCGGGTCACCGCCCCCGCACTGTGATGGCGAGGGCGCCGTGGGGGCCGCGCTCGGTGGCCTGAGGCCGCCGGGGCGGTCTCAGGCCGGCGTGGTGGAGCTGCCGAGTTCCAGCGTGGACGGGAGCTCCGCGCGGCTGGTGATGTCCAGCTTGCGGTAGGTGCGGGTCAGGTGCTGCTCGACCGTGCTCACCGTGACGTACAGTTTGTCGGCGATCTCGCGGTTGGTGTACCCGGCGGCCGCCAGCACCGCGACCCGCCGTTCGGCGTCGCTGAGGACGGCGGTGACGTCGGCGGTGTCGGACGCGGCGGGTGGCGCGGCGGCGGTGTCGCTGTTGCGGCTGAGCGTGCGGGCGAGCGGTTCGGCGTGGCACTCCTGGGCGACCGCGCGGGCCCGCCCGCCGATCATCCCGGCGCGCCGGTACTCGCCGAGCGCGTGGAAGGCCTCGGTGAGGTCGACCAGCACGCGCGCCAGCTCGTACCGGTCGCCGCCCGCCTGCAGCAGGTCGCCGGCCTGGCGCAGCAGCATGGGACGGTGCCGGGGCTCGCTGATGGCGGCGAGCAGCCGCATGGCGATGCCGTGCACGCGCGGCGCGCCGTTCCCGCAGCGCCTGATCTGGTCCTCCACCAGCCGGCGGGCCTGGTCGGGCCTGCCCAGGCGCAGGCACGCCTCGGCGGCCTCGGTCCGCCACGGGATCAGCCACGGCACGTCGAGGTCCCAGCGTCCCATCAGCTCACCGCAGCGCTGGAAGTCCCGCAGGGCGAGCTGGGGGTGGTCGGTGGCCAGGCTGTAGCGGCCCCTGGCGTGCAGGTAGTGCAGGCCCCAGCGGGTCTGGAACATCGCCTCGGGCACGGGCTGGTCGAGCAGCTCGTTGACCGCGTCGTGGTTGCCCATCGCGGTGGAGGCGATCACCAGGCTCGACAGCGGTCCGCCGACGGCGACCCCCCAGCCGCTCAGCGGGATGGTGTCGAGCGCGAGGCGGCCGTGGAACTCGGCGCCGAGCATGTCGCCCTGGCGCAGCGCGATCTCCGCCCGGATGGCCGACAGCCGGGCCTTCCTGCTCGGCGCGTGCCGGGAGGAGGCCTCGTCGATGAACATGTCGCACCAGGGGGCCGCCTTGTCGGGCCGCCCGCCGTAGGTGAGCGCGAGCAGGGCGCTCTCGACGGTGTCCATCGACATCTCGTCGAGCCGGGCGGTGCGCAGGATCCGCTCGACGACCGTGACGATCTCCTCGCGCGGGCCGCGGGTCAGCACGGCGGCCAGAGTGATCGCCGACTCCAGGCGCCGGTAGGCGGCGACGGTGAGGATGGCGGCGCGTGACTGCTCGGCGGTGACCTGGGGCAGGTGGGCGAGGAACGGCGCGTACGAGCAGCGCAGCCACGGGCGGGTGACCACCAGCTCGGTGACGGTGTCGGCGTCCAGCTTGTCGGCGGGCTTGCCGAGGTGCTTGAGCACCTCCTGGGCCTCCTCGAACCTGCCGTGCCACAGCAGCGCCTTGGACAGCACGACGGCGTCGGCGCCGCGCAGGTGCCCGCGGTGCAGCGCGTCGGTCAGCTCGGGGAAGCGCCCGGCCGGCGTGCTGGGGTTGATGCGCCACTCCGCCCGCATGAGCGCGGTGGTGATCCTCACTCGCTGCTGCTCGTCGGGGCAGACCCTGCGGGCCAGGCGGAGGTACTCCACGGCGGGCTCGACCCGGCCCTCCCGCAGCGCGTGCCTGGCGGCCTCCTCCAGCACGTCGACGGCCCACGGCTCCTCGACGGGGCCGGCGTGCAGGAGGTGGTCGGCGATGACGCCGGCCTGGCCGCCGCCCTCGTAGGCCAGCAGGGCCGCGCGGCGGTGCAGTTCGGTGCGCTGATCGGCGTCCAGTTCGGCGAGCACGGCGGCGCGCGCGGCCTCGTGACGGAAGCGGCCCGCGGCGAGGACCCCGGCCGCTGCGAGGGACTGCAGTTCGCGGGAGACGTGCTCGGGGGTGACGCCGAGCAGCCGGTCGAGCGAGTCGGGACGGCCGAGCACCCCGAGCCCGCAGGCCACCCGCAGGACCTTGGGGTCGGCCCGGTACAGGCAGGACAGGACCGCCTGGCCGTACCCCTCGCCGGGGACGAGCTCGGACGGCGGCTCGCCCAGCGCCCGCATGGCCGTCTGGTAGTCCTCGACGAGCCCGCTGACGAGCAGCGGGTTGCCGCCGCTGTAGGAGTACCACTCGCCGGCGAACCGCTCGGCGGGCTCGTTGCCGAGCTGGGCGGCCACGACGCTCATCACGCCGGCCTGCGAGAGCGGGGAGAGCTGGACGCGGCGGCAGTGGGGCTGCCTGACCAGCTCGGTCAGGAACGACGCCTCGGCGTGACGGGCGTGCGTGGAGTGGCTGAACACCGCGACGATGGACGCGAACCGCACCCGCCGGGCGAGATAGGCCAGGCAGAGCAGGGAGGCGCGGTCGGCGTGGTGGACGTCGTCGACGACGATCATCAGGGGGTAGCGCTCGGAGAGCTCCAGGAGCACGGTGCACAGGGCGTGCACGATCTGGGCGTCGACCTGCCGCAGGGTGTCGGCGTCGGGGCCGGCCGAGATGGTGGTGCGGGCGCCTTCGCTGAGGAGCGCCATGGCGCGGTCGCGCTCCTCCATCACCAGCGGGGCGTCCTGGATCAGCTGGCCGAGGACGCCGAGCGGCAGGTCGCGCTCGGCGAGCGAGCCGGTGGCTGAGATGGGCAGGGCGCCGAGCTCGGCGGCCTGCTCGGCGAAGGAGTGCAGCAGCCTGCTCTTGCCGGTCGCGACGGGTCCGCTGACCAGGGCGACCCGGCCCTTGCCCATGATCGCGCTGGCTAGTAATCCCTCCAAGGAGGCCAACGCCTCATGCCGATCGATCAGGCTCATCACGAGCCTCCCTTTTTCCCGACGAAAAACCCATGCCGCCGCGGATCAGAAAAGCGGCCGATAGCCAGCCGAGGGGCACGGGCCCGATGAATCGGGTCCCGTCCACCGTTTTCTGAGCTGAGCTCGCCGCACGATCGTGGCGCCTTTCCCATTAGCCGGACTTGTCCGCTTTGACGATCGTCACGCTAATCCGCGCCACCTTCGGCTCTTTATCGCGCGGCTATCGCCGGCGTGCCGGACGGGCGGGGCGCGGGCACGCCGCACGTCGCCGTCGCGAGGTACACGCGGGTGACGGCGGCGCGCACGGCCGGCAGGCAGGCCGCCGCCGCGTCGGGCCCGGCGCCCGCCCCCCACGCCGTCTCGCCGTCCACGCGGCACTCGGCGTACACGACCACGCGCTCGTCCGCCTCGCGGCCGGCGGCCGCCGGGGCACCCGCGGCGTGGTGGACGGCCCGCACCTCCACCCCCCAGTCGGCGAGCGCGTCCGCCACTCCGCGCACCAGGGCGGCTCTGGCCTCGCCCAGGTCGAACGGCTCGCCGTCGACGTGGAGCTCGGCCGTGACCAGCCGCCCCGCGAACACCAGCGGGACGGGCAGGGCGGGGTACTCGAAGTACTCCCGGGCGAACAGGCCGCCGATCTCCTCCGGCGCGATCTCGCCGCCCTCGGCGTCCGCCCGCGCCTGCACCACGCGGGCGAACTCGGCCTGCATCGCGCGCGGCGGGTTCATGCCGTGCCGCGCGCTCAGGACGTACGCGACGCCGCCCTTGCCCGACTGGCTGGTGATGCGCACCACCGCCTCGTAGGCGCGTCCGACGTCGCGCGGGTCGATGGGGAGGTAGGGCACGTCCCAGGGGAGGCCGGTGGCCTCGGCTCCCGCCCGGTCGCGGGCGTCGAAGCCCTTCTTGATCGCGTCCTGGTGCGACCCGGAGAAGGCGGTGTGGACGAGGTCGCCGCCGTAGGGGTGGCGGGGGTGGACGGCGATGCCGTTGCAGCGCTCGACGGTCCGGCGGACGGCGTCGAGGTCGGAGAAGTCGACTCCGGGGTCCACCCCGTGGGTGAGCAGGTTGAGCCCGAGGGTGACCAGGCAGACGTTGCCGGCCCGCTCCCCGTTGCCGAACAGGCAGCCCTCGACGCGCTCGGCCCCGGCCAGCAGCGCGAGCTCGGCCGCCGCGACGCCCGTCCCCCGGTCGTTGTGGGGGTGGACGGAAAGGCAGAGGTGCTCCCGGCGCGAGAGGTTGCGGTCCAGCCACTCGATCTGGTCGGCGAAGACGTTCGGCAGCGCCCGCTCGACGGTGGTCGGGAAGTTGAGGATGATCTCGCGCCCGGCCTCCGGCTGCCAGACGTCCATCACCGCCTCGCAGACCTCCAGCGAGAAGTCGAGCTCGGTCTCGTTGAACAGCTCCGGGGAGTACTGGAAACCGAGATCGCAGTCACCGAGCAGTTTGTCTGCATATTTCATGACAAGGTGCGCGCCCTGCACCGCCAGGTCCTTGCACTCGTCCCGGCTCGTCCCGAACACCAGCCGCCGGAACAGCGGGGAGGTCGCGTTGTAGAGGTGGATCGTGGCACGCGGGGCGCCCTCGAGGCTCTCCACCGTGCGCCTGATCAGCTCGTCGCGGGCCTGGACGAGAACGGAGACGCGCACGTCGTCGGGGATCAGGTCGCGCTCGACGAGCGTGCGCACGAACGTGAAGTCGTCCTGGCTGGCGACCGGGAAGCCGACCTCGATCTCCCGGTACCCCATGCGCACCAGCAGCTCGAACATCTCCAGCTTGCGGTCGGGGCTCATCGGCCGGGCGAGGGACTGGTTGCCGTCGCGCAGGTCGGTGGACAGCCAGCGCGGCGACGCCGTGACGGCGTTGTCGGGCCAGCGCCGGCCGGCGAGGGTGACGGGCGCGGGCGGGCGGTACCGGGAGGCCGGCGAGCCGGCGGCGGTGTGGGGGCCCCGCGGCGCGGGGTTCGCGGTTCTCACTGTCGGTTCCCTTCTGTGCCCGGCCGGCGGGACACCTCCCGCGGGCCGGGGTACGGACCGGGCGTCCCCACTCCGCCTGTTCTCCGCGCGTCGCCCTCATCGATCCGGGCCGTACACGCATACAGCGTCCGGCCAGGGAATGTCCGGGCCGGCTCGTGCGGAGAACAGGCGTACCCAGTCCTGCGGATCATGAGATCCGGAAATGGGTCGAATAGGAGTACGGGGAGAGCATTACCTGGATCTGATAGGCGTCGGTCTCGTCCTGCATCCGAAAAGTGACGATTATCTCGGGATAGGCGGCGGTCAGGCCCAGACCGACGAAGTAGTAGTCACTGTCGAAAACGATCCGATATAGACCGCGTTCAAGCTTCTTGTCCCGCCACTCGCTGATCCGGCCCTCGCTGTCGGTCTCCGCGTCGGCGAGATCCTGCCATCCGCCGATGCCGTCGCGTTCCAGGCGCGCCCGCACACCCGCGGCCGATCGGCCGTAAACGCCGTCAAGTGCCTGCGCCGTAATGCTCATCTCGTTGAAACCCATCTGCCGGGCCCGCCGTAACGGACAGCTCCACGCATCCCTGTGAACGAACGCGCCGGTCGCCTCCGCCCTCCCCGCGCGACGCGCACGCGGTCCGGCGTCCTTCCGTCCCTGCACCGACGCGTACGGGACCGGGGCAAGGGTGCCGACGCACGCCCGGTCCCGGCTTGCGCGCCAGAGTGCCGGACCCCGCTATCGATCCGCTTTCGCACGCCTATCGCCGGCCGTCCCGCGGCCCTGACGGAAGCACGTCTTCGCAGGTCAGACCGCTTTTCACCGAGTATGGCGCGCGGAGGCGAACCCTTCACCGCTGGAATATCGACAAGTGAGCAAATGCCAGGGAATAGCGGGATGAGCTGGGAAGATGGCAGGCCAGAAGAGATCCGATAAGGAGTGAATGGCGGCGCTTTCTACGTTGACGGTGCTTCAGCCGATCGGCCGAAGAAAGCCCCGACGCAAGAAGAGGTCGAGAAATGATCGCTCCCGCCGCCAGCAGCGTCTTCCGGGCCGTCCTCCGCGCCGCCACCGACATCGCGGCCCCCCGCGCGGGACGGTCGGCGGGCACGCCGTGGGGCTGACGGCCGGCCGATAGCGCACCCTCGGCGAAAGCCGCCATCCCGGAGAACGGCACCCGTCCCGGCGGAAACCTCTCTCGTCCCTCGCGCCGCCGGAAAGCCCGACCCGGCCGCCCTCCGACCCGAAAGCCGGTCCTCCGGCCGGAAAGCCTCCTCGCCCTCCCGCCCGAAAGCCGAGCCCTCGCCGTCCCGTGAGCGGAAAGCCGCCGCCCCCTGCCGCCGGTCCCGCTCGTTCCTCTCCCGCTCCCGCTAATACCGCAGAACATCTCTCGCCGAACTACGCCAAAAGCGACATATCACCAATCAGGCAGCCCGGCCGCCATCACCAGAGGTCACAGGCGATTGACTATGCCGGTCACAGGAAGTATTCGTAGACTCTATATAGCTCGGAACCACTTATAGTAGTACTATCCAGACATAAGTGACATCGCTATATGTGACCGGGCTGCGGCCGAAAGTACACGCGGGCGGTCGTGTGTCATGGTACAGCGGAATGCCATACGGGGCGGATCTCTCCTGGAACCGCGCATCTGTTGCCTCTCGCATCGGAGGATTGAGCAAACTTCCGGACGGCCCGCGAGCTTTTTGCGAGGAGAAGCAGGTGGAATTCGGAATTCTGGGGTCCCTTGAGGCGTCCGCCGGCAATCATCGGCTCGACCTCGGCGGAATCAGGCAGCAGATCGTGCTCGCGGTCCTTCTCCTCGACGCCAACAGGGTCGTCACCATCGGCAGGCTCATGGAGGCGATCTACGGCGACGAGCCGCCCACCACGGCACGCGCCCAGGTTCAGATCTGCATTTCCTCGCTGCGGCGCCTGTTCGCCGCCAACGGAAGTCCCGACATGATCTCCACCCAGTCGCTGGGTTATTCCATCAGGGTGGCGGCCGGCCAGATCGACGCCCAGCGGTTCGAAAGTCTCGTGCAGCGGGCCCGCACCGCGCGCGAGGCCCGCAACGTCAACGAGGCGATACGGCACTATCGCGAGGCGCTGGCCCTGTGGCGGGGGCCGGCCCTGGACGGCATCGACAGCAGGCTCGTGCAGGCGGCGGCGAGCAGGCTCACCGAGGACCGCATCACCGCCAACGAGGACTGCATCCAGCTGGAACTCGACCTCGGCCGGCACCACGAGCTGGTCGGCGAGCTCACCGAGCTGACCGAGGAGTACCCGCTGCGCGAACGGCTGCGCGGCCAGCTGATGACCGCCCTGTACCGCTCGGGCAGGCAGGCGGAGGCGCTGCAGGTGTACCGCAACGCCCGCCGTACCATGATCGAGGAGCTCGGCATCGAGCCCAACGAGCGGCTCCAGCAGCTCGAGCACGCGATCCTGACCTCCGACGAGAGCCTCGACCCGCCCGCGCCGCCCGGCAAGGTGGAGATCCCGGCCCCGGTCAGCGTGCCGAGCGTGCCCGGGATGCTGCCCACCGACATCGCCGACTTCACCGGCCGCACCAAGCAGATCGAGGACATCCGGCAGCGGCTGATGCTGGTCACCGAGGACCACTCCCGGTTCGCCGTGCCCGTCATCGTGATCGTCGGCAAGCCCGGCATCGGCAAGACGGCCATCGCCGTCCACGCCTCCCACACCGTGGCCGACCGCTTCCCCCACGGGCAGCTCTTCGCCGACCTGCACGGCGGGGCGCCCCGCCCCGCCAGCACCATGCAGGTGCTGGAGCGCTTCTTACGCGTGCTCGGCGTGTCCGGAACCGCGATACCGGACGATCTGGAGGAGCGCGCGGAGATGTACCGCGCCCTGCTGGCCGACCGGCGGATCCTGATCGTCCTCGACGACGCGGGCAGCGAGAGCCAGGTGCTCCCCCTGCTGCCCGGCAATCCCGCCTCCGCCGTCGTCATCACCAGCCGCAGCCGCCTGGCCGGGCTCGCCGGGGCCGTCCACGTCGATGTGGACGTTCTGGACTCCGACCAGTCGGTCAACCTGTTGTCCCGCATCGCCGGCATCGAACGGGTGCAGTCGGAGATCGAGGCCGCCGAGGCGCTCGCGGAGCTGTGCGGGCACCTGCCGCTGGCCCTGCGCATCGCGGGCGCGCGGCTGTCGGCCCGCCCGCACTGGAGCGTCGAGCAGCTGGTCAGCCGCCTGGAGGACGAGACGCGCCGGCTGGACGAGCTCAAGCACGGCGAGATGGGCATCCGGGCGAGCATCTCGCTGACCTACGACAGCGTCGGTGAGGACGCGCGCCGGCTGTTCCGCCGCCTGACGCTCCTCGACTCCCAGATCTTCTCCGGCTGGGTGAGCGCCGCCCTGCTCGACCAGCCTCTCGCCGACGCCGAGGACCTGCTGGACGACCTCGCCGACGCGCAGCTCATCGAGACCACCGGCCCCGGGCACGGCGTGCACAGCCAGTACCGCTTCCACGACCTGATCCGCGTGTTCGCGCGCGAACGCCTCGCCGCCGAGGAGTCCCCCGCCGAGCGCAACGCCGCGCTCAGGCGTGTCCTCGGCGGGCTGCTGTTCCTCGCCGAGGCGGCGCACCGCCGGGAGTACGGCGGCGACTACGTGCAGATCCACAGCGAGGCCGAGCGCTGGCCGCTCCCGGGCCGGCTGGTCGACCAGCTCGTCGCCTCGCCCCTGCAGTGGTACGAGCGGGAGCGCATCATGCTCGTGTCCGGCATCCGCCAGGCCGCGCAGGCGGGCTTCGTCGACCTGTGCTGGGATCTGGCGATCAGCTCGGTGACGTTGTTCGAGTCGCGTGTGTACCTCGACGACTGGCGCGAGACGCACCAGATCGCGCTGACCGCCGCCCGGCAGGCCCAGGACAAACGCGGGCAGGCCGCGATGCTGTACTCCCGGGGCACGCTGTACACCACCGAACAGCGGTACGGCGACGCGCGGTGCGACTTCGAGGCGGCGGTCCAGCTGTTCGGCGAGGTCGGAGACAGCCAGGGCGAGGGGCTCGTCATCAAGATCATGGGGTTCCTGGACCGTCTCAGCGGCCACTTCTCCGACGCGGAGGCGCACTACAAACGGGCGCTGCAGATCTTCCGAGATACCGGCGACCAGGTGGCGTCGGCGTACGTGCTGCACAACCTGGCCCAGCTCCGCCTGGAGTTCGACGATCTGCCGGGCGCGCAGCGGCTCCTGACGGAGGCGCTGGAGCTGAGCCACAGGAGCGGCTCCCGGCGGGTGGAGGCGCAGGTGCTGCACCGGATCGGCCACACCTACCTGCAGTCGGACCAGCCCGCCCTGGCGGCGGAGGTGTTCGACGAGGCGCTGACCGTCGTCAGGAACAGCGGCGATCCGACCGGCGAGGCCTACACACTGCACGGTCTCGGCATCGCCCGGCTCCGGCGAGGGGAGCTGGACGAGGCCGACAGCGCGCTGCGGGGGGCCCTGCTGCTGGCGAGCACCTCCAGCGAGCAACTGGTGGAGGCGCGGGTGCAGCTCGGGCTCGGCGAGCTCGCCCTGGCCAAGCAGGACTCCCTCGAGGGGGTGATCCACTTCGAGCAGGCGCTGTCGCTGTTCCGCCAGATGCACATGCCGCTCCACGAGGCACGCACCCTGATCATGCTCGCCGAGTCCCATCGAGCGGCCGGGGACGAGGCGGCCGCCCAGGACGCGATCTCCCACGCGGTCGCCCTGACCGACAAGATGGACGCCCCCGTGGCCCAGCAGCTCAAGAGCCAGCTCACCGATCTGCTCGACGCCCCGGCGTGGAAGGATCTGCCGTCCGCGTAGGGGCCGGGCTCAGCATCGCCGTCGCAGGACACCGGGCCCGGCACCGCGGGGAGGGAGGCGCCGGGCATCCCGATGGCATGACCAAGCCCTCGGGAGGTTATGTCACTCTTTGACGCACTCGGCGGTTGGGAACGGTCTCGATGACGCGGCATGCCGACCACATCGGCCCTGGAAACGATCTTGAGGCGATCACCTCCGCGCTGCTGACGGCCTCACGGGTGCTGGTCGCCGTCTCGGCGCGTTCGCTGGCCTCGGTGGAGGACAAGGTGACCCTGCCGCAGTTCCGCATGCTCATGGTCATCGGCCGGGGCGAGACCAATCTGGTCGCGCTGGCCGAGCGGCTGGGCGTCAATCCCTCCACCGCCATGCGGATGGTCGACCGCCTGGCCGCCGCGGAGCTCGTGAGCCGGGTCGTCAACCCCCACAACCGGCGTGAGAGCCTGCTGCGGCTGACCGGTCAGGGGCTGCGCATCACCGAGGAGGTGATGGCCCGGCGCAGGAACGAGATCGCCGGCATAGTCGCCCGCATCCCGGTCTCGCAGCGGCAGGCCCTGATCACCGCCATGCAGGCGTTCAGCGAGGCGGGCGGCGAGGCCTCCGCGCGGACGCCCTTCCCGCTGGGCTGGCCCGAACCCTGAGGTCACCGCCACCCTCCCCGGACCGGCCGTACCGCGTCCCCCCGACAGCACCCCCAGCATGGCGTGTCGCCGACGCCGAGGTCGTGCCGGAGCTCGTCATACCCGTCGCCGTATGGTTCAGCCTCCGGCGCAGGTCGCCGGAGACTGTTCCGGACACCGCCTTTCCCAAACTATTGCACTGTGCCGGAATCAGCCTGACTTATAGAGGGAAGGGGGAAATTGTCCAATTCTCTGGATGAGAAAGGTGGTGAACGAGATGGCTACTCGCTCGCCGATGGACCTTGAGCGGCACCCGGACATCGCCGCGATGCGCGCCCACTACGACCTGGCGGCCGAGATGCCGGTCGCGCGGGTCGTCAGTGGCCTGACATTCCTAAGCGGCCTGTATCTGGCCATCTCGCCGTGGGTCGTCGGTTTCTTCGGGCGTACGACGCTGACCGTCAACAACTTGGTCCTCGGGGTCGCCCTGGCGCTTCTCGCCGCCGGGTTCGCATCCGCGTTCGGCCGCACCCACGGCTTCAGCTGGGTGACGCCGATCATCGGGGTCTGGACGATCGTCGCGCCCTGGGTGCTGCCGGAACATGGAGCGACCACTGCGCAGACCGTCAGCAACGCCACAATCGGCGCCATCATCACCGTGTGCGGTCTGGCCGGCCTCGGGGTCGGCCTCCTGTCGCCCTATCGGCGTTGATCCCGTCCTCCGGCGTGGGCCGTGCCCCGGCCCGCGCCGGAGTACGTTCACCGCCCTTCGGATCCGGGACGCAGCCGGTTGAGGCGGAGGGCGAGCTGGATCTCCAGGGCCCGTTCCGGGGACTGCCAGCCTTCGCCCAGGAGCCTGCCCACACGGTCCAGGCGCTGGGTGACGGTGTTGACGTGGATGTGCAGGCGCTCGGCGGTTCGCGACAGATTGGAGCCGGTGCCGAAGTACGCCTCCAGCGTCTGCACGAGCGCGGTGCCGCGCCGCCGGTCGTACCCCAGGACGGGGCCGAGGACCGAGTCGAGGAAGCCCTCGACGTCCCGGTCGCGGCCGATGAGCAGGCCGACGAAGCCGAGCTCGCCGGAGCCGGCCCCCTCCCCGGCGCGTCCGAGCGCGACCAGGGCATCGGCGCAGCGCCGCGCCTCGGCGTAGGCCCCGGCGACGGTGGCCGGGCCCTGGACGGGACCCGCCGCGCCCGCCGTGACCGGCGCTCCCAGCGACGCCCCGAGCTCCCTGGCGACCCGCTGGGCGGCGGCGCCCGGGTCGGCGCCGGGCAGGAGCAGGATCGTCTCCTCGCCCCGCGCCGCCACCAGGCCGTGCCGGGCGGCCGCGTCGGAGGACGCCCAGAACGCCGCGCGCCCGTTCACGGAGCCGGCGTCGGGCGACTCCCACGTGGCCGCCCGGCCGTGCGCCGGGAAGTCGGGGCGTCCCCGCCGGGCCGGATCCCCGTGCTTGGCCACCACGAGGACGTGCGGGGCGTCGAGGTCCACCCCGAGGAGGCGTGCCCGGCCGTACAGGGCGTCGGAGTCGACGGCCCTGCCGGTGAGCAGGTCGTCCAGCAGTTCCCCGCGCACCCTCCCCTCGGCGGCGGCGGCCGTGCGGCGGAAGAGCAGGAGCAGCGCGGTGACCACGGCGGCGCGCTCCAGGATGCGCTGGTCGGTGCCGGAGGCGCCGTCGGGCGCGCGTTCCGGCGCCCGGTGGTCGGCGGCCCCCTCGCCGGGATGGCGCCCGCCGTCGGCCGCGGCACCGGTGCGGTGGACGAGGGTGCCGAGGATCTCCGGGCCGGAGGCCACCGAGGTCACCCACAGGTCACCGCGCCGCACGGTACGGCCGAGCCCCCGGGACGCCGCGGCGGCCCCGGCCACCTCCGCCTCGTCGAGGTCGCCGGCGTTGCCGACGGCGGCCAGGCGGCGGCCGCCGGCGTCCAGGACGATGAGGGCGCCGCCGAGGATGTCGGTGACGACGGCCGCGACGTCCTCCACACCGCCGCCCCGGACGACGAGCTCGGTCATCCGGTCGTGGGCCTGGGCGGCGCGCTCGACGGCGGCGCTGCGCGCCTGCATGAGCCGGTTGGCCGAGCTCAGCTCGCCGAGCGCCGTCCGGGTCTCCTCCAGCAGCCGCGCGTTGTCCAGGGCGACGGCGGCGTGCGCGGCGAGGGAGCCGAGCAGCGCGATCTCCTCCTGGGCGAACGGCCGGGCGCCGCGGTTGGCCGCGAACAGCACGCCGATGATCTCGGCGCCCAGGCGCATCGGCACGCCGAGGATGGCGACCAGGGCCTCCTCCTGCACGGCGACGTCGATGTGCCTCTGGTGGCGGAACCGCTCGTCGGCGAAGTAGTCGGCGCTGGCGTAGGGGGTGCCTGTCTGGGCGACGAGCCCGCCCAGCCCCGCGCCCATGGGGAGCCGGAGGGTGCGGAAGGCCGCCGACACCGAGCCGTCGGTGACCCGCATGTAGGTGTCGCCCCGCTCGGCGTCGTGCAGGGTCATGTAGGAGACGTCGGCGTTGAGCAGCCTGCGTGCCCGCCGGACGATGGCCTCCAGCACGGCGTTCACGTCGCGCAGCCCGGCGAGGTCGCCGGCGGTCTCGAACAGCGCCGACAGCTCCGCCTCGCGGCGGGCCCGCCGTTCGAGCAGGGCGCGCACGCGCAGCGCGGCGAGCTTGGCGCGGTCGAGCTCGGCGAGGACCTCGGGCGGCGCGCCCGCCGCGCGGGCCTCGACCAGCGGCGCCTCGAACTCCACGGCCGGGGCCTCCCTGGCGAGGAGTTCGAGAAAGGCGGTGCAGGACATGGGGTTCATTGTCCCCTTGATCACGTTCGCCCCCGAATGCCGTCCCTTCGGTGCGCTCAGTGCGCCGTCCAGCCGCCGTCCATGACGAGGGACGTCCCGGTGATCATGGAGGCCTGCGGCGAGCAGAGATAGGCCACCGCCTCGGCGACCTCGTCCGGTTCGATCAGGCGCCGGACGGCGGCCGGGGCCAGCATCACCTGCTCGACCACCTCCTCCGGCGAGAGGCCGTGGAGGCGGGCCTGGTCGGCGATCTGCTCCTCGACCAGGGGGGTGCGCACGTAGGCGGGGTTGACGCAGTTGGACGTCACCCCGTGCCCGGCCCCCTCCAGGGCGATCACCTTGGAGAGCCCCTCCAGGGCGTGCTTGGCGGTGACGTAGGCGACCTTGTACGGCGAGGCGCGCAGGCCGTGCACCGAGGAGATGTTGACCACCCGCCCCCAGCCCCGCTCGTACATGCCGGGCAGCGCCCGCCGGGCCAGGCGGAACGGCGTCTCCACCATGATCTTCATGATCGCGGAGAAGACCTCGGGAGGGAACTCGGTGATCGGCGCGACGTGCTGGAACCCCGCGTTGTTGACCAGGATGTCCACCTCGCCGCAGTCGAGGGCGTCCACGGCGGCCAGATCGGTCAGGTCGGCGGCCAGGGCGGTGCCGCCGATCTCGCCGGCGACCTCCCGCGCCGCCTCCTCGCGGACGTCGAGGACCACGACCCGGGCCCCCGCGCCGGCGAGCCGCCGGGCGCAGGCCCTGCCGATGCCGCTCGCCGCGCCCGTCACCAGTGCACGCCGGCCGGTCAGATCCACCTCGGCAACCTTCCCTGGGATCACGCTCGTCGAACTCACAGCCATCTCCTCCCCCGCTATACCGGCGAGCCGACACCGGAGGACGGGGCCGGCGCGCCGTCCTCCGCCGGGGCCGCCCCCCGGCCACCGGGGCGCACCCGCAGCAGGTCGCGGGCGGTGCCCCAGACTCCCCTCCGGAACACGAGCACGATGACCACGAAGATCGCGCCCGTGACGATGCCGATGCCCTCGAAACCGGTGGTGACGAGGTAATCGTTGAGCTCGACGACCAGGGCCGCGCCGACGGCGCCGCCCCACAGGGTGCCGATGCCGCCGAGGACGACCATCATCACGACCTGCCCGGAGGTGGTCCAGTAGACGTTCTCCAGCGAGGCGAACCCGTGGCCGATCGCGAACAGCCCGCCGGCCAGCCCGGACAGCGCGGCCGACAGGACGAACGCGGCCAGCTTGTAGCGCTCGACCGGGTACCCGAGCGCCCGCGCCCGCGCCGGGTTGTCCCTGATGGCGACCAGGACCCGCCCGAACGGCGAGCGGACGATCCGCCACACCACCGCGAACCCGGCCAGCACCAGGGGCAGCCCGGCGTAGTAGAAGAAGAACGCGTCCGACAGGTCGAGCCCGAACAGCTCCCGGGGCACGCCCTGCAGGCCGTTCTCGCCTCCGGTCAGGTCGCGCCACTGGTTGACCACGAAGTAGACCATCTGGGCGAAGGCCAGGGTGACCATCGCGAAGTAGATGCCGCGCAGCCGCACCGACAGGTAGCCGATGGGCAGCGCGAGCACCGCGGCGAAGAGCGCGCCACCGAGCACCGCGACCGGGAACGGCAGGCCCGCCCTCATCGCGAGCAGCCCCGCGACGTACGAGGCGCCGCCCCAGAAGGCCGCGTGCCCGAACGACAGCAGCCCCGTGAAGCCGAGCAGCAGGTCGAGCGCGGCGGCGAACAACGCCCAGCAGGCGATGTCGAGCGCGACCGGCGGGTAGATCATCCAGGGCAGCGCCAGGGCGGCGAACAGCCCGGCGACGAGCAGGACCGGGCGCGCGGCCAGCCGGGAAAGGATCACGACAGCGACTCCTCGCGTCCGAACAGCCCCGCCGGCCGCCACAGCAGCACGGCGGCCATCAGGATGAACACCAGCGTCTGCGACAGGGCGGGCACGTACAGGTTGCCGAGGGCCGACACGATCCCGATGCCGAACCCCGCCGCCACCGAGCCGAAGATCGACCCCAGCCCGCCGATGACCACGACGGCGAACACCGTGATGATCAGGTCGGCGCCCATCAGCGGGTTCACCGCGCGCATCGGGGCCGCCAGCACTCCGGCGAGCCCGGCGAGCGCGATGCCGAAGCCGAACACCGGGGTCACCCAGCGGCCGACGTCGATGCCGAGCGCGCGGGTCAGCTCGGGCCGCTCGGTCGCGGCCCGGACGATCACCCCGACGCGGGTGCGGGTCAGCACCAGCCACACCACCGCGCAGACGACCAGCGAGAACACCAGCACGAACACCTGGTAGGCCGGGTAGCCGAACAGGCCGAGGTCGACCGTGCCGGACAGCAGGGCCGGGCGGGGGTAGGGCTGGGACTGCACGCCGTACTCCCGCTTGACGAGGTCCTGCAGGACCAGCGCGAGCCCGAAGGTGAACAGGAAGTTGTACAGCGGGTCCAGCGGGGCGAGCCTGCGGACGAACAGCCGCTCCAGCAGGGCGCCCACCAGGCCGAGCACGACGGGCACCGCGACCAGCGCGACCCAGAAGTTCACGCCGAACGAGTCCAGCAGCACATAGGAGCCGAACGCGCCGAGCATGTAGAACGCGCCGTGGGCGAAGTTGACCACGCCCAGCATGCCGAAGATGACGGCGAGCCCGAGGGCGAGCAGGGCGTAGAAGGCGCCGCCCACCAGGCCGTTGAACGCCTGTTGCAGCACGGGGGTCTCCGGAGGGGGATCAGAGCTTGCAGGCGGGATCGGCGGGCTGGAAGGCCTGGTCGGCCGGGATCGTCTTCAGCACCTTCTCGTAGTCCCAGGGCTCCTTCACCTCGCTCGACGGCTTGACCTGGGCGAGCCAGACGTCGTGGAGCAGCAGGTGGTCCTGCGCCCGGATGGTGGCGTTGTGCGCGAAGGCGTCCTGGAACTTGTAGCCCTCGAGCTGCTTGACCACGGCGTCGGCGTCGTCGGTGCCCGCGCGCTGCACGGCCTCCAGGTACTGCGCGGCGGCCGAGTAGTTGGCGGCGTGCGGGAAGGTCGGCCGCTTGCCGGTCTTGGCCTGGAACTTGTCGGCCCAGGCGCGGTTCTCGGGCGTGGCGTTCCAGTACCAGGCGTCGGTGAACTTGGTGCCGGCGAGGGCGTCGGAGCCGAGCGAGTGGATGTCGGTGATGAACATGAGCCCGACCGCCAGGCCGATGCCCTTGTCGCGAAGCTTGTACTCGTTGTACTGCTTCACGAGGTTCACCAGGTCGCCGCCCGCCTGCATGGTGCCGAGCACCTCGGGCTTGGGGCTGAGGCCGGGGGCCTTGAGCAGGAACGTCGAGAAGTTGTCGTTGGGGAACGGCGCCGGGTCGCTCTGGATCACCTTGCCGCCCGCGCCGGTCACCGCCGTGGTGAAGCTCTTCTGCATGTCCTGCCCGAAGGCGTAGTCGGGGTAGACGATGTACCAGTTCTTCGCGCCGTCCTTGGTCACCGTGTCGCCGGTGCCGTGGGCGAGCATGTAGGTGTTGTAGCCGTAGTGGAAGGTGTACTTGTTGCACTGCGCGCCGTCGAGCGCGGTGGTGGCGGCGCCGATGTCCATGAAGAGCCTCTTCTTGGCCTTGGCGACGCCCGCGACGGCGAGCGCCGCCGCCGAGGAGGGCACGTCGAGGACGATGTCGGCGTGCTGCCGGTCGTACAGTTCCTGAGCCTTGGAGTTGGCGACCTCCGGCTTGTTCTGGTGGTCGGCGGACACCACCTCGATGTCCTTGACGACCGCCTTGTCGCCGTACTTCGCCTTGTAGTCGTCGACGGCCATCCTCACGGCCTCGACGCTGTTCTTGCCGGACAGGTCGGCGTAGATCGCCGACTGGTCGTTCAGGACGGCGAGCACGACCTTGCCATCACTGATCTTCTGCCCGCTCCCCCCGCCGCCGGGCCCACCGGCGCATCCGGCCACCGTCGCTCCCGCGGCCACCAGAGCGGCCGCTCGCCCAAAAGCCTTCATCCAACGCTCCTTGCTGGGGGGTCTCAGATACCGAGGTACTCGAGGAGTTCGTGTTCGCGGCCGCGCATCTCGTCGTTGTCCAGGGACTCGACGATCCGGCCCTCGGCGAGCAGGTAGTGGCGGTCGGCGACGGTCGCGGCGAAGTGGACGTTCTGCTCGATCAGCAGCACCGTCGTCCCCTGGCGCTTCACCTCGCGGAGGATCTCGCCGATCTGCTGGACGATCAGCGGGGACAGGCCCTCGGTCGGCTCGTCGCACAGCAGCAGCCGGGCGCCCATCCGCAGCACGCGGGCCAGGGCCAGCATCTGCTGCTCGCCGCCCGACAGCTTCGTGCCGGGGAACGAGCGCCGCTCCCGCAGCCGCGGGAAGGTCTCGTACACCCGCGACAGCGGCCAGGGGTCCGGGCCCGCGACGGGCGGCAGCGTCAGGTTCTCCTCCACGGTGAGCGTGGAGTAGATGCCGCGGTCGTCGGGGACGTAGCCGAGGCCCCGCCGCACCCTCCGGTGGGCGGGCAGCTTGGTGATGTCGGCGCCGAGCAGCGAGATCTCGCCCCTGTAGCGGCCCTGGAGTCCCATCAGGCAGCGCAGCAGGGTCGTCTTCCCGGCGCCGTTGCGTCCGACGAGCGTGACGATCTCTCCCTGGCCGACGTCGAGGGACACCTCCCGCAGGACCTGCGCCTCGCCGTACCAGGCGGACAGGCCGCGCACGCCGAGGACCGGAGCCGTGTCGATCAGGGGGTCAGTGGCCGGCATGGGCGTCTCCGAGGTAGGCGCTGACGACGCGGGGGTCGTGGCGGATCTCGGCGTACGGGCCCTCGGCGAGCACGCGGCCGCTCTGCAGGACCGTCACCCGGTCCGCCAGGGTGGACACGACGTTCATGTTGTGCTCGACCATCACGACGGTGCGGCCGGCGCGGATCTTCTTGACCAGCTCGACGGTCCGGTCGACGTCCTCCACGCCCATGCCGGCCGTCGGCTCGTCGAGCAGCAGCACCTTGGGGTCCAGCGCGAGGGCGAGGGCGAGTTCCAGGGCGCGCTTGTGGCCGTAGGCGAGGACGCCCGCCGGAGTGCCCGCGTGCGCGCCGAGGCCGACGTGCTCCAGCAGCTCCAGCGCCCGGTCGCGGAACCGGTCGAGCAGCCGCTCCGAGCGCCAGAACCGCCAGGTCAGCCGGGTGGCGCCGGCGAGGGCCAGCTCGAGGTGCTCGCGCGGGGACATCTGCGGGAACAGGCTGGTGATCTGGAACGACCGGGCCACCCCCAGGCGGGCGACCCGCTCGGGGCTCAGGCCGGCCAGGTCGCGGGAGCCGAACATGATGCTGCCCGCGCTCGGCGCGAGGAAGCCGGTCAGCAGGTTGAACAGCGTCGTCTTGCCCGCGCCGTTAGGGCCGACCAGGGCGTGGACGCTGCCTTCGGCCACGTCGAGGTCGACGCCGTCGACGGCGCGGAACCCCCGGAACTCCTTGGCCAGTCCCCGGGCGCGCAGCACCGGACCGTCCATCCCGCCTCCTCTCCCGCGAAGGTTTCCTTCAGGTCTCCGCCGCGTCGCCGGGCGAAGTCGCTGTGACGCGGAACACTAGGCGAGCCGTCAGGGCCGTTCCATGTGGCCCTGACACACATTCGCCGGGGCACGGGCGGAGGGTCTCCACATCTTCCGCAGGTCGGAGCGGGGTCCACGCCCGCGGGCCGCCGGTTGTGTGGCCCGGCCACGTACGACCGGACGCGCCGGGGCGGGCTTCGGCGGAGCGCCCCGGACGTCCCCGCGGGCACGGCGCGCCCGCCATGGTGTCCGGGGAGGACATATCGGCGGGACGAATTGTGGGCGCCGGGAACGTGGCCCAGCTCACAGCCGGTGAGCACCATTGCGGCATTCACCGCGTCGCCCGTCATCCCTGAGGAGTCCCCATGCGATCCATCCGACGACGCCCGGGCCGGCTGCCGGGCCTGGCCGCGGCCGTCCTGGCCGGCACGTCACTGCTCGGGCCCGTGCCCGCCGCGCAGGCGGCCCCCGCCCCCTGCCCCGGTCTCGATCGGATCAGGGTGCCCGGGGCGGAGAAGCAGATCGCCGCGTGCCTGGACGACCTCACCACGGCCGGGACCGTCGCCTCCGGGCACTCGGTGGCCGCCGACTTCGCCGGGCTCACCTCCGCCGGCGCGAAGAACCCCACCGGCGTACCGGGCGCGCAGCTCGACGGCTACTTCCCCGACACCTCGACGTTCAACACCGCCCATGGCTGGAACCACGACAGCCAGTTCGTGATCCGGCTTCCCGAGCACTGGAACGGCGGCCTGGTGGTCGCGGGGACGCCGGGGGTCAGGCGGCAGTACGCCAACGACTACGCGATCTCCGACTGGGTCCTGGCGCGCGGCTACGCGTACGCGGCGACCGACAAGGGCAACAGCGGCGCGCAGTTCTACAAGGACGGCGTCAGGCCGGGGGACGCGCTGGTGGAGTGGAACGAGCGCGTCACCCAGCTCACCCGCGCCGCCAAGGCCGTGGTCGCCCAGCGCTACGGCCGCCCGCCCCGCCGGACCTACGCCGCGGGCATCTCCAACGGCGGCTACCTGGTGCGCTGGCAGCTGGAGAACCACCCCGAGCTGTACAGCGGCGGCGTCGACTGGGAGGGCACCCTGTGGCGCGAGGACGGCCCGAACCTGCTGACGTCACTGCCGGCGACGCTGCGGGAGTACCCGAAGTACGCCGCCACCGGCGACGCCGCCGCGCACGACGCGATCATCGCGGCGGGCTTCGCCCCCGGCTCCGAACCGCTGTGGGACTACCACTACAAGGTGTACTGGGACCTCACCCAGCGGATCTACCGCGAGGAGCTCGACCCGTCCTACGACGGGGCGGCCGAGGCCGGCACACCGTTCTGCGCGCCGGGGACCCCGGCCTGCGACGCCGACTACGACTACGCCGCCCGCCCGAAGGCGGTGCACGACGCCGTCGGCCGGATCGCCCTCACCGGGCGCATCGGCCGGCCGCTGATCACCCTGCACGGCACGCTGGACACGCTGCTGCCCATCGGCGAGGACTCCGACGTGTACGACAAGCTGATCCGCTCACGGGGGCGCGACCGGCTGCACCGGTACTACCGCGTCGAGGGCGGCAACCACGTCGACGGCCTCTACGACGCCCACCCGGACCTGCTGCGCCCGATCCTTCCCTGCTTCCGCAGCGCCTTCACCGCCCTGGAGTCCTGGACCACCCGGGGTGAGGCCCCGCCCGCCGACGCCACCCTCCCCCGTCCCGCCACCGGCGACCTCGCCAACACCTGCTCCCTGCCCACCGGCTGAGCCGGCCACGGGCGAGGCGGCCGGGCCTGCGAGCGGGGTGCGGTCAGATCGGTTCGCCCTGCCGCAGCAGATCCGCCAGCTCGGTACGGGAGGCGATACCCAGTTTGGGGAAGGCGCGGTAGAGGTGGTAGCCGACGGTGCGCGGGCTGAGGAAGAGCTGGGCGGCGATCTCCCGGTTGGACGATCCCCGCGCGGCGAGGAACACCACGTGCCGCTCCTGCGGCGTCAGCCCGCGCAGCGCTTCCGGCAGCGGCTCACCCGGGCTCGCCTCCCCTGCCGCGCTCAGTTCGGTCGCGGCGCGCTCCGCCCAGGGGGTCGCGCCCAGTTGCTCGAACGCGGCACGCGCGGCCCGCAGGTGGGCGCGGGCATCGGACCTGCGCCTGGTACGGCGGAGCCACTGCCCGTAGGCGAGCTCGGTCCTGGCCCGCTGGAAGGTCGCCGGGGAGGGGCCGTGCAGGTCGAGCGCGCCGGTGAACAGCGCCTCCGCCTCGCCGTTCGCCGCGACCAGCGCCCGGCACCGCAGCGTCACCGCGCGCACCCAGGGCCGGCGCGTGTCCTCCGCCCACCGCTCCAGCAGGGCGAGCGGCTCGACGGCGGCGCCGGGCAGGTCCGCCTGGACGGCCGCGTCGACCAGGTCGGCCGCGCAGTAGACCGCGATCACCGGGTGGTGCGCGGGGCCGGCGACGACGCGCTCGAGGTGGTCCATGGCGGCGGCCGCCCGGCCCCGCCCCCGCTCCAGCTCCAGCAGGCCGAGCGCCCAGGTGGCCAGCGCCGCGCTGGCCGCCGCGTCCTGGCCGGCGCATCCGGCCAGGCTCGACTGCGCGTGGGCCCGGCAGCGCTCCTCGTCGCCGCTCATCGCCGCGATCAGCGCGACAAGGCCGCTCAGGTGCCCGACGCGGTGGGCCTGGCCAAGGTCACCCGCGAGCTTCAGCCCTTCGGTGGCCCGCCTGAGCGCTTCCGCGCTGCGGCCGCCCAGCAGGAGGGCCTGGGCCCGGAGCTGCAGGGCGTACGGCAGGAGTCCCATCAGGTCCCGGTGGCGGCAGCCGGCCACCAAGGAGGAGGTCAGGCGCAGCGCCGCGTCGGCGTCGGCGGCCACCAGGCCCAGCGAGATGGCGGTGATGGCTTGCCGGGTGGCCAGGGACGGTGTGTGCTCGACCAGCTCGCCGATGGCGGCGAAGCCGCTGAACGGGCCACCGGCCATGATCTTCGCCAGCGTGGGCAGCGACCGGGCCAGCGGAGCCGGCCACGTGACCTGGCCCCCTGGCCCCGCCCCCCGCGAGGGAACGGCGCACCCTCCGGCGCCGCCTGCCGAGGGTCCGGCGGACCCCCCGGCTCCACCTGGGGCGAGAGAACGCGCGAAGCCTCCGGCGCCGGCTGCGAAAGTACCGGTGAACCCTCCGGCGCCGGCCGGACGGCGGCGGCGATCTGAGCGGCGAGCCCCTTGTCGCCGCTGTAGCCGGACAGGCGGACCGCGTCGGCGATCATCGCGATGGCGGTGGCGGGGTCGTCCTCCCCTATCCCGGCCGCCGAGTCCAGCAGCATCCGCGCGGCCCTGGCCGGCGAGCCGACCTCGGACTCCACGGTGGCCAGCACGCGGGCGGCCGAGGCCAGGGTCGCGGGTTCCGCGCTCAGCTCCGTGGCGCGGACCGCCAGGTCCGCCGCCCGGCGCAGCTGGCCGGCGTCGGATGCGGCGAGCGCGGCGGCGGCGTAGCGCCGGGCCCGGGGTTCGGGGGCGGCGGTCAGCTCGGCAGCGCGTTCCAGCGCCGACGCCGTCGCGATGGCCTCCAGCTCGCGCGCGATCTCCTCGTCCGGCGCCAGTGCGGCGGCGGCGAGATGCCAGGCCCGCCGCTCGGGCGACGCCTCGGCCAGGGCCCGGTGCGCGGCGGCACGGGCGAAGACCGGCGCGGACTGGTAGGCGGCGACGAGGACCAGCAAGTGCCGGGGGATGAGCCCGGCGGGCCGCACCTCGACCAGCTGTGCGGTCTCGGCGGGCTCCAGATCGGCCAGCGTCGCCCCGCCGGCGGCGAGAGGCCGGGAGGCCGGGACCGACCCGGCGACGGGAAGCTCCGGCCAACAGACCGGGACCGACCCGGCGGCGGGAAGCGCCGGGCGAGAGGCCGGGATCGACCCGGCGGCGGTGAGAAGTTCGGGCAGGGAGGCCGCCGGGTCGGCGGCGGCCAGCAGGAGGAGGACGCGGGTCCGCTCGGGCAGCGAGCGTAAGCGCTCGCCGTACAGCTGGTCGGCCCGCCGCGACCGTGCGCGCCAGCCGGTGTAGAGGCCCAGAGGCGACAGCCTGCCCTCGGCCTGCGCGGGGCCGGCCCCCGCGGCCAGCTCGCGCAGCGCCAGCGGATTGCCGCAGGCGTCGCCGACGATCCGCTCACGCACCTGCGGGACGATCCCCGGCCCGCACTCGGCGACGATGTCCAGCGCCGCCTGCCTGTCGACACCCGGCAGATCCATCTCGTCGCCCCCCTGCAGGGCGGGAAGTTCGCCCTCGGCGGCCGAGAGGATCACCACGCGGGCGGCGGCGAGGCGGCGGACGCAGAAGGACAGGACGGCCGAGCTCTCCCGGTCCAGCCAGTGCGCGTCGTCGATCAGGCAGAGCACGGGCCGCCTCCCTGCCAGGTGGCGCAGGAGGTCCCAGACGGGCAGGTGCGGCGAGGGCGGCCGGGCGGGTTCGCCGGACGCGCGGTCGCCGGGCACCGGGGCCGGTGGGCCGTCCGGCTGCTCGCCCAGGTGGCCGAGGACGTCGCGCTGCGGGGCGGGCAGGTGCCTCCAGTGCGGGCGGGTGGTGGCCAGCAGCATGTGCAGGCCGCTGTACGGGAGGTGGGTCTCGTCCGGGACGCCGCAGGCGCGGAGCACGATTCGATCACCCGCGATCTCGGCCGCGAAGTCGAGCAACGCGCTCTTGCCCGCCCCGGCTTCCCCGCGTACCACCAGGGCGCCGCTCTCACCAGCGAGAAGTCGTGTGATCCTTGCCTGCTCCGCGATGCGTCCGTGCAGCACGAGGCGACAGTACCTGACTCGTAGTGGATCTCATACCTATCCGGGAGCCGCCGGACGCCCATGATCCACGTCATCCGTACGGATGTGGGACGGACGGGGCCGCGGTTACGGTCGCCGCCGGAGGTCGGCATGAGGAATCGCTGGGGCACCCGTCTGTGCGCGGCACTGACGGTGGTCACCCTTGTCATCAACGTCGCGGGCCAGGGAGCCTACGCGGCCCCCAAGGAGGCCACGCTCCCCGGGCAACGGCTGGGCTCGGCGGCCGGCCGCGCCCACCAGGTGACGGCGGACGCGACCCGGGCGCGGGCCGAGACGCCGGAACGGGCCGCCGCCAAGCCGCCCAAGGGGACCGCGCCCCGGGAGGAGCCGAAGCCGCCCAGGCCCGTCTCCCGTCTGTCGAACCCACCGCAGAAGGTGGGCGCGGCGAGCGGCAGACCCGGCAACGGGGAGGTGCGGGGGTTCGACGCCGGGCAGAGCCGGGTGGCGCCCAAGCTGGGTGACGCGACGTCCAGGGTCTTCCAGAATGCCGACCACACCTACACGGTGCGCACGTACTCCAGGCCGGTGCGCTACCGGACGGCCGCCGGGGAGTGGGCGGACATCGACCTGAACCTGACCAGCGCGGGCGGGCGCTGGCGCCAGGCGGCCAACGACGTGGGGATCGAGGTGGCCGACGACGCCGCCGACCCCAGGTTCGAATCGCTCACCCTGGACGGGGAACACAGCCTGTCCTTCGCCCTCCCGGCGACAAAAAGCGCCAAAGCCAATATCTCCGGAAATATCGCTAAATACAGCGGAGCGCTGCCCGGGACGGATGTCGAGGTCGAGACCACCTGGAACGGCTTCAAGGAGTCGCTCGTCCTGACCTCGCGCCAGGCCGCGACCGGCCCCTGGGACTTCTCCTTCCAGGCCGAGGGCCTGACCCCGCGGAGCTCGGCCCAGGGGGTGGAGTTCGCCGACGAGCACGGCGCCGCCCGGATCACCGTCCCCCCCGGATTCATGCGCGACGCCAAGGGCGCCCGCTCCGACGCGGTCCGCTACACCCTCGCCGGCGGCGTCCTGCGCGTCAGCGCCGACCAGAAGTGGCTCCACGCGAAGGACCGCGCGTTCCCGGTCGTCGTCGACCCGTCCTCCTACGTGCGCACCACCAGCAACGCCGCCTCCGACACCTACGTCGACAATCACTCCGGCGCCAACCATTCCGGCAGCGACCAGCTCCTGGTCGGCTCCCAGGACGGCACCAAGCGCAACAACGCCTACATCAACTTCAACCTCGCCTCCCAGATCCCCCATGCCTACGTGACGGGCGCGGCGCTCTTCCTCTACAACACCCTGTCGAACTCCTGCTCGGCCAACCCCGTCACGGTGAAGGCCATCACCAGCAGCTGGAACGTCGGCACGATCGCCTCCTATCCCGGCGTGACGCTCGGCGACACCTGGGGTTCGGCCGCCTTCACCGGCGGCGTCACCTGCGGCGGCGCCGCCTGGGCGTGGATCGGGATCAACAGCACGGGCCTGTCCACCCTGTCGGACTGGGCAAACGGCGCGGGCAATTTCGGCCTGGCGCTGACCGCCGACGGCTTCAAGGAGTTCGCCAGCGCCGACTCGGCCAATCCGCCGTACCTCCAGGTGGACTACACCCCCTGGCGGGCGCTCTACGTGATCGACTCCGGCGCCGCGATCGACCCGCCTGTGACGGCCAACGGCTTCGGCAGGCTCCCCGTCACGGTGATCAACAACGGGATGAACTCCTGGCCCGCCGGCACGGTGAAGCTGGGCTACAAGGTGTACACGACCGGCGGCGCCTTCGTGGGCGGCTCCACCGCGGCCGCCGGCCTGCCCGGCACGATCGGCAACAACGGCTCGGCGAAGCTGAGCGCCACGATCGACCCGCTGAACCCAGGCTCGTACGAGATCTGCTGGGACATGGTGACGAACGGGCAATACTTCTCCGACTGGGGGGTGCCCGTCTGGTGCGTGAGCCTGACCGTGGCCGACGTGCCGCCCCAGATCGACTCGATGTGGCCGGGCAGCGGGTACGTGGAGTCCACACTGACGCCGGAGTTCACGGTCACCGGCCATGACCAGGACGAGTGGCCCGGCGGTTCGCTGAACTTCATCTTCAACGTCTGCCTGGTGTCCGCCCCCGGGACCTGCCCTGCGACCGGCCTGGTGAAGGGCGATTCCAACACCGGTGAGCAGACCGCGAGCTGGACGGTGCCGCAGGGCAAGCTCAAGTGGGGCGAGCAGTACATGTGGGACGCCCTGGTCACCGACGGCAAGAGCTCCAGCCCGGCGACCGCCTGGAGCACGTTCCGCACCGTCGTGCCGCAGCCCCTGGTCTCCTCGCACGTCTCCGACGGCGCGGGCACGTCCGCCGTCAAGGGCATCGACCCGCTGACCGGCCAGTACTCGGCCACCACCACCGACGCGAGCCTCACCACCGCCGGTCCCGCGCTGGCGGTCACCCGCTCGTACAGCAGCCTGAACTCCCGCCCGGGGATGTTCGGCGTGGGCTGGACCACCGCCTACGACATGAAGGTCGTCACCGACCAGGACCTCACGGGCAGCGTCGTGGTCACCTACCCCGACGGGCGGCAGGCGCGCTTCGGCCGCAACCCCGACGGCACGTACGCGCCGCCCGAGGGCCGGTCGGTCAGTCTGGTGAAGACCGACCTGGCCTGGTTCCTCCGCGACAGGTCCGGCGGCGCGTACGTGTTCGACCCGAACGGCCGGTTGACCGCGATCTACGACGACGACCAGCACGGCGAGTACCTCACCTACAACGGCGACGGCACCCTCGCCAAGGTCGTGAACAAGGTCAGCGGCCGCGGCCTCTACTTCACCTGGAGCGGCGGGCTGGTGACCTCGGTCGCCACCGACCCGGCGCAGGGAGCGCCCGCCTGGACCTACACCTACCTCTACGGCCTGCTCGCCCGTGTCTGTCCCCCGGGCACGACGACGTCCTGCACGAAGTACACCTACAAATCGGTGTCGCACTACCGGACGGCCGTCGTGGACGCCGCCCCCGCGATGTACTACCGGCTCCACCAGGACGCGGCCAACGAGGTGCGGCTGTTCACCGGCCAGGACGACGGCGTGGCGGTCAACCTGGCCTACGGCGCGGCGGGCGCCCCGGCCGGGACCACCGACGGCTCGGCGACGTTCAACGGCACGAGCTCCTACCTCCGCATGCCGTACAGCATCACCGACGACACCACCTACGCGGCCGTCGGGATGTGGTTCAAGACCACCAAGGCCGGCGTGCTGTACGGCGCGCAGTCGGACACGCTCGAGGACTCCCGGGGCCCGCTCCCCTGGGGCTTCCTGCCGATGCTCTACGTCGGGACCGACGGGCGGCTGTACGGCCAGATGGCCGACGACGGCAGCTGCGGATCCATGAAGTCGACCGCGGCGGTGAACGACGGGACCTGGCACCACGTGGTGCTGACCTCGAGCGGAACCTGGCAGGTCCTGTACGTGGACGGGTCACCCGTGGCCAGTCGCTCCAAGCAGATCATGGCGACGCGCCTGCCGTACGCCAGCGTCGGGGCGGGCTACGTGACCACCTCGGGCTGGTGCCCCGCCGCGCCCGCCGACGCGCGCGGCCACTTCACCGGCCAGATCGACGACCCCGCCTTCTACACCCACCCGCTCGGTCCCACGGCCGTCGCCGCCCAGTACGCCGCCGGGCAGCCCACGGCCGGCCTCGAGACGGTCAACCTGCCCTCGGGCAAGCTGCAGACCACACTCGCCTACGACACCCAGAACGACCGCGTCGCCTCGGTGACCGACGCGGGCGGCGGCCAGTGGCGGGTCCACCTCGCCCAGACGCAGGCCGACGCCGCGTACTACCCGAACGCGGTCCTGGGCGCCCGGCCGCGCGAGTACTACCGCCTGGCCGAGTACTCCGGCACCCGGGCGGCCAGCGCGGCGTACGGCGACGGGCGCGACACCGACGCGACCTACCACAACGTCACCCTGAACCAGACCGCGCCCATGTTCCTGGCCACCGGCGACACCGCGGCCGGGTTCAACGGCTCCACCTCCTACCTGGAACTCCCCGACGGCGAGATCAAGGGGGGCGGCGACCTGTCGGCGGAACTGTGGTTCAAGACCGCCAAGCCCGGCGTCCTGCTCGCCTACCAGGCCCAGGCCATCACCGACCCGGCCGGGCCGCAGGCGAACTACACCCCCGCGCTGTACATCGGGACGGACGGCCGGCTGCGCGGCCAGTTCTGGGACGGCGCCGCGATCGCGCCGATCACCACGAGCTCGGCCGTGACCGACGCGAGCTGGCACCACGTCGTCCTGACGGCCTCCGGCGACACCCAGTGGCTCTGGCTGGACGGCTCCCAGGTCGGGGTCAGGTCCAAGGGGCCGGTGTCCACGATCGCGCAGACCCACGTCTACGCCGGCGCCGGCTTCATCGCGGGCGCCTGGCCCGCCAAGCCCTCGGACATCCTGGGCCACTTCAACGGCACCCTCGACGAGGTGGCGATCTACTGGAGCGGCCTGAACACGGACGCGATCGAGGCGCACTACCACGACGTCGCGACGTTCGGCATCCCCGCCACCACCGTGCTCGCGACCGACCCCGGCACCAAACCCATCGTCTACACCTTCGACCCCCTGCACGGCGGCCGTCCGACCTCGCTGTACGACGCCTCGGGCGGCACCACGCGCTACGGCTACGACCTCAACGGCAACCTGGCCTCGGTGACCGACCCGGACGGGCACACCACCCAGCTGTTCAACGACGACCGGGGCAACCCGGTCATGAAGGTGACCTGCCGGGGACCGCGCTCCTGCCAGACCTCCTACTTCACCTACTACCTGAACTCCAAGGACCCGCTGGACGCCCGGAACGACAAGCTCACCGGCGCGTTCGACGCGCGGGCCACCGCCGGGAACGACGCGGCGCACCGCACCGGTTACACCTACGACAGCTCGGGCGACCTGCTCAGTGTCACCACACCACCCGTCGCCGGCTCCGCCACCGGTCGCACCACCAAGTACGCCTACACCGACGGCACCGAGGCCGCCGTCGACGGCGGCACCGTCCCCGGCGGGCTCCTCGCCTCCGTGACCACCCCCGGCGGCAGGACCACCAGGTACGGGTACCGCCAGAACGGCGACCTCGCCCAGGTCGTGGACCCGGCCGGGCTCACCACCAGGTACGACTACGACGGCGCCGGCCGGCCCACCTCCTCGACCCAGGTCTCCGACGCCTTCCCGAACGGCGTCACCACCTCCATGGGGTACGACGCCCTCAACCACCTCACCGCAACCGTCGGCCCCGCCACCACGGACGTGATCGGCGGCGTCAAGCACCTGCCGTGGGTCATCTACACCTACGACGCCGACGGCAACGTCACCCAGGTCGACCGGACGGACCCCGCCGGCAAGGACGTCACCCGCACCACGGTCTACACCTACGACTCCGCCGACCGCGTCTCGTCCGTCAAGGACGCCGCCGGCAACACCACCGTCTACGGGTACGACGCCTACGGCAACCTCAGCAGAACCGTGGACGCCACCGGCGCCGATCACCGGCGCGTCTACGGGCCGACCGGACTGCTGCTGACCACCAGCCTGGCCAACTGGGTGGGCGACCCGCTGGACGGCGAGTCCCCCAAGGAACTGGTCCTCGAATCCCGCGCCTACGACCCCGCCGGGCGGCTGGCCACGGTCACCGACGCCATGGGGCGCACCACCCGGTACCACTACTACGACGACGACCTGCTCGAATCGGCCTGGGCCGAGGGCTTCCACAACGCCGACGGAACCACCCGGGACATCCCGCTCCAGCGGAACACCTACGACGGCGCGGGCGACCTCGTCCAGCGGGTCACGGGCAACGGCAAGAGCACGACCGCCTACACCGTCGACGCCGCCGGCCGGATCACCGAGGCCCTGCTGGACCCGTCCGGCATCAAGCGCAAGACCACCTACGGCTATGACGACGACGACCACCTGATCTCGCTGGTCCAGGCGCAGGACGGCGCCTACTCGTGGACCACGTTCGGTCTCGACGCGATGGGCCGGCCCCTCTCGCGGAAGGTCTTGAACGGCGACGGGTGGCTCGCCACCTCGTGGACCAGGGACCAGCGCGGCCTCCCCCTGACGATGACCGATCCCCGCGGCAAGGTGACCGACTACACCTATGACGAGGCGGGCCGGCTCACCACGACCAAGGCGCCGGCGGTGTCCGTCGAGCACCTGGGCGGCGCACCGTACGACGTGAGACCGACGACGCGCACCGGCTACAACAGCTTCGGCGACGCCGTGACGAGCGAGGACACCGAGGGTTACCGGACCACGACCACCTACGACGGCATGAGCCGGCCGCTCGTCGTCACCTTGCCGCCGTACACGCAGCTCGGCGCCGGTGCCACGGTCACCGGGAGCTCCACCACGAAGTACGACGAGCTGGGCCGGGTGACGAGCGTCACGGACGCGCTCGGCCACGGCGAGACCTACACCTACGACCAGCTGGGCGACGTGGTCGCCGCCACCGACGCGGCGGGCGGACGGTCGCGGTCGGGCTTCGACGCGGCCGGGGAGTGGATCTGGACCCGGGACCAGGCGGGCCGGGTGACCGGGGCGACGTACGACGACCTCGGCCGCCGCGTCTCCAGTACCGTCATCGACCGCACACCGGCCTCCGCCGGGTACACCACGGGCTACGAGTACGACGACGCGGGCAACCTGACCTACGTCACCATGCCGTCGGGCGCGCGGACCCAGTTCGGCTACAACGCGGCGGGCGAGGTCGTGGCCGACGTGGACCCGCTGACCCGCGCCCACTGGTACACCCGCGACCACGCCGGCCGGGTGACCAAGGTCCTCAACCCGGACGGCACCAGCCGCACGCTCACGTTCGACGGAGCCGGGCGGGCGACCGCGGCGGCCGACCTCGACGCGTCGGGCGGGCGGCTGCGGTCGACGACGGTCGAATACGACGCCGGGGGCAACCCGATCACCGTGGACACCCCCGGCGGCGGGGTGACCACCTACGAGTACGACGCGCTGAACCGGCTGACCGGCCAGCACGAGAAGACCACCTCGACGCACACGATCACCACGTCGTTCGGCTACGACGCCGCCGGCAACCGCACCCGCTTCACCGACGGCGACGGCGAGGCGACCGTCTACGCCTACAACCCGTGGAACCTCCAGGTGGCGATGCTCGTCCCGGCGACGGCGTCGTACACCTCGGTCGCCGACCGGCGGACGATCACCGACTACGACGCGGCCGGCCGTCCCGTCAAGGTCACCAGGCCCGGCGGGGTCACCGTCGTCCGCGCCTTCGACGAGCTGAACCGGCTCACCGGGGAGACCGGCGCGGGCGCCGAGACCGCCACGACCGCCCACAGCTTCGGCTACGACGCCGTCGGCCGGCTCACCTCGGCCGGTGACGACACCTTCGGCTATGACGACCGCGACCATCTCGTCAGCACGGCGGGGCCGTCCGGCACGGCGTCCTTCACCTACGACGCCGACGGCCGCATGCGCACCCGCACCGACAGGGCGGGCACGGCCACCTACGGCTACGACGGAGGCGGCCGGCTGTCCACGGTCCGCGACCCGCTCACCGGCGGGACCGCGACCTACTCCTACGACACGATGGACCAGCTCAAGACGGTGGACTACGGCGGCATCACGCGCTCGTTCGAATACGACGCGCTGCACCGGCCGACCTCCGACACGCTGAGGACCACCGCGGGCGTGGTACCGGCCGCCATCGCCTACGGCTACGACGACGCCGGCCGGCTCGCCGGCAAGACCACGACCGGTACGGCGGGCGCCGCGGCCAACACCTACGGCTACGACCTCGCGGGCAGGCTGACGTCGTGGAACTCGGTCGGCTACGAGTACGACGACGCGGGCAACCGCACGAAGGCCGGCACGACCGTCGCCGTCTACGACGCCCGTGACCAGCTGGTCTCCGACGGGTCGGCCTCCTACGCCTACTCGGCTCGCGGCACCCTGAGATCCAGGACGCCGGCCGGCGGGAGCGCGAGCGCGACGAGCTACGACGCGTTCGACCGGATGATCACCGATGGTGCCGCCACCTACGCCTACGACGGGCTGGACAGGCTCGCCTCGGCCGCGGGCACCGCGTTCAGCTACTCGGGCCTGGGCAACACCCCGGCCGCGGCGGGCGCGGAGACCTACGGCAGGGACCCGGCGGGCGGCGTCGTCTCCGTCGCGGGCCTGTACGCCTACACCGACCGGCACGGCGACCTCACCGCCACCTTCACCGGCGCCGGCGCGCTGGCCGATTCGGCCGCCTACGACCCGTACGGGAAGGTCGTCGCCAGCTCGGGCACCAAACGGGGCATCGGCTACCAGGGCGGCTGGACCGACCCGGGCACCGGCAAGGTCAACATGGCCGCCCGCTGGTACGACCCCGGCACCGGCGCGTTCTCCAGCAGGGACACCCTCGAGGTGAATCCGGTGCCGTCGGCGAACGGCAACCGCTTCGCGTACGCGGGCGGCGACCCGGTCGACCACGTGGACCCGACCGGCCACTTGTACTGCAACGTCGAGTGCGAGATCCGGCTCTTGGGAGAAGTGCTCCTGAACGGCGGCGAAGCGTCCGCCGGGGAGGCGGCCGCGGCCGCGCGCAGCATGAGGGTCTGCGGCCGTTTCATGATCTCCTGCATCGTGGCCGGGGCGCTCCTGATGATGCTGGGGGGACGGCCGGCCACTTCCACCGACATCGGCAACGACTTCGACACCAGCCCCTGGTCCGCACCGTGCGACTGCGGCACCGGCACCTCCTCACCGAGGAATCCGGGCAAGGCGAGGTTCGCGGGCGGGTTCAGCCTGTCGGAGGAGCCGGTGCGGGTAAAGCTCCCGCCGCCTCCGCCGCCCACGCCGCAGCAGCTGGCCGACAAGGCCGCGAAGACGCGCGCGACCAGGCCGGGTCCCATCGACCACGACCGGCTGCCCGGCCCGGCGGGCACCTCGCTGACCGACGCGCTCGACAAGGGGCTCAACCACAGCGTCGACAACGCCATCGGCAAGATCCTGGACAGGGTCGGCGTGGCCTTCACGCCGATCGAGGCCGGAGCGGGTGACGGGCAACCCAACGGCGGCCTCGACCCGGCCCCGCACGTCGTCGGCGGATGCTCGGGAGTGTTCGGTGCGGACGCGATGCAGGAGTGCCGCGTCGACCCGGGACCGGGCGTACCGCCCGACCCCGAGGTGCAGCTGGACCCCTGCCGTGGGGTGACCGGTGTCGGCGCCTCCTGCGGGGAGGACGAACTGGATCCGGAGGCCGCGCGGTACGGCGGCGGCTACGGCCAGTGGCGTGTGGGCGAGGAGGACGCCGAATGGGTCACGCTGTGGCGCTTCGCCGACAAGCGCACCTTCGAGGCCGTGGTGCCGAAGCTGTGGCTGGGGCCGGCCGATGTCCTGCAGGAAGAACTGCGGTTCTTCCGGGGGAACGGTGACACCGCCTACCTGGAGTGGCGGGGGCAACAGCACATGACCGGACGTGGCCTCGACCGTTCCCCGTTCATATCCCTGGCCGAAAGCTTCACCGTGGCCTCCTACTCGCCGGACCCGGACCTGAAGAACATCGTCCGCAATGCCCCGCACCTGGGCCTGTTCAGGGTCCCCGTCACCAAGCTCTACTTCCCCAGCCGCTTCAACGAGCTTTCCAGCAAGGAGACCGAAGTCCTCTACTTCGGCCTGGGCCTGGAGAAATACCTGGTCACCTGGTTCGACAACCCGCTGCACGGCTACCCCGGACGGCCGGACGACGACGACTTCAGCTACGACGACCCGTGGTGACCGCCGCCGCCACGGCCTCCGGCCGCCCGGCCGGAGGCCGTGCGCGTCCGGGGTGTGTCAGTGGGAGCGGATCAGGCCCTTGCGGACGGCCGCGGCGACGGCGGCGGTGCGGGAGTCCACCCCGAGCTTGCCGTAGATGTGCACGAGGTGGGTCTTGACCGTGGTCTCGCTCAGGAACATGGCCCTGCTGATCTGCCGGTTGCTCAGCCCGTCCGCGACGTACCGCAGCACCTGCAGCTCCCGGGTGCTGAGCGTCGTGGCGGGGGCGCGCACCCGGTCGACCAGGCGGGAGGCCACGCCGGGCGCGAGGGTGCTCTCCCCCACCGCGGCCGACCTGATCGCCGCGTGCAGGTCCGCGGGCGGGGCGTCCTTGAGCAGGTAGCCGATCGCGCCCGCCTCCAGCGCGGTCAGGATGTCGGCGTCGGTGTCGAAGGTGGTCAGCACCAGGACCCGCGAGGCGCCCTCGGCGACGATCCGGCGCGTCGCCTCGCTGCCGTGGATGCCCGCCCCCAGTTGCAGGTCCATCAGCACGACGTCGGGCGTCAGCTCGGCGGCCCGGGCGACGGCCTCCTCGCCGGTGGCCGCCTCCCCCACCAGTTCCAGGTCGTCCTGGCCGGCCAGCATGGCGCGCAGCCCGGAGCGGACCACGGGATGGTCGTCGGCCAGCAGGATCCGGATCGGCGCCCTCAACGGGTCACCTCCGGCCGCGCCAGGGGCAGGGTGAGCGCGACGGCGGTCCCCTCGCCGGGGACGGACTCCACGTCGAGGCCGCCGCCGAGGGCCGACGCCCGCTCCCGCATGGCCCGCAGCCCGTACCCGGTCCCCGGCGGGGTGTCCGGGTCGAAGCCGCGGCCGTCGTCCACCACGTCCAGCACCACCGCGTCGCCGAGGTAGCTCAGGGTCACCCTGGCGTTCGCGGCCCCGGAGTGCCTGCCGACGTTGCCCAGGGCCCCCTGGGCGACGCGCAGGAGCGCGAGGTCGTAGTCGGACGGCAGCTCCACCGGGTCACCGGAGACCTCGAAACGGACCTTGGTGGGGGTGCGCGCCGCCGCGGACTCGCTGATCCTAGACAGGGCGGCGACGAGGGAGGAGTGCTGGAGGGCGGGCGGCGCCAGCGCCCGCACGAAGTCGCGTGCCTCCTCCAGGTTCTCCTGCGCGGCCTGCTCGGCCTCGCGGATGTGGGCCCGCGCCGCGTCGGGGTGGACGGTCAGGTCGCGCCCGGCCGCGCGCAGCAGCAGGATGATGCTCGACATCCCCTGGGCCAGGGTGTCGTGGATCTCCCTGGCGAGCCGTTCCCGCTCGGCCAGCCGGGCGGCGTCACGCTCGGCCAGCACCAGCTTCTCCCGGGTGCTGACCAGGTCGTCGATGAGGCGGCGGCGCTGCTCGCTCTCCGAGTAGAGCGTCTTGTACACCAGGGCCAGCAAGGTGGCCACGATCGCCCCGATCGTCGGCCCGACCACCACCGCGGGCGACAGGCCGCCCGTGTGCCAGCCGGCCGAGCCGATCGCGAAGGCGGTGAGCACGACCAGGCCGGGCAGCGCGGCCCGCAGCGGCAGCAGGTGCAGGTAGGCGAAGAACAGCGGGAAGGCCAGCCACACGAACTCCTGCGCGAACAGGGCCAGCGCCACCCAGCCGAGAGTGATCGCCGACAGCCAGATCCGTCCGAGGACCAGGTGGACGGGCCCGCCGAAGTCCGGCATCCGGCGTTCGATCCCCAGCCCGACGGCGTAGGCGAGGCCGAGCAGCGCGCCGGTCGCGGCGACCGCCGGGCGGTCCTCGTAGGCGACCTGGACGACGGCGATGACGAGCAGGACGGCGAAGGTGCCGTGGATCGCCCATCGCAGCAGCCGAAGAGCGGGAGGAAACGGAAAATCAAGCATTTCTCGCTCAGGGTAGTCGGCCGTCGACGCCGAGGAATCCTTCAAAAGGTTGATTCCGGGCCGACCGAAGGAGCGGTGCGGGACGGAGCCTGCCGACGACGCGCGACGAGGGCCGGCGGGCCCAGGCTGAGTCCGTCCGCAACCACCCCATCCTCAAGGAGAGTCGCGCCGTGTTCGTGGCGCTCAGAGAACTACGTTTCGCCAAGGGACGCTTCGCCCTGATGGGCGCCGTCGTCCTGCTCATCACCCTGCTGGTGACCATGCTGTCGGGGTTGACCGCCGGCCTCGCCCGGGAGAACGTCTCGGCCGTCGCCGACCTGTCGGCCGACCGCGTCGTCTTCTCCACGGGGAAGGGGCCGGACGGCGAGCCCGCCGAGCCGTCCTTCTCCGACAGCCGGATCGCCGAGCACACCTGGCAGGCATGGAAGGAAGTGGACGGCGTCGTCGCCGAACGGCTCGGCGTCGGCATGGGACGGCTCACCCTGGGCACCGGCGACCAGCGGGGCACGGCGGTGGCCGTGTTCGGCGTCGAACCCGGCGGCGCGTCGGCCCGCGGGGCGGGGGCCGCCGTGGAGGACGGCAAGGTGGTCCTGTCGGCCGCGGTGGCCGAGGAGACCGGGCTGGCCGCCGGTGCGCGGGTGAACCTCCTCGGCCGCGAGTTCACCGTCGCCGGGGCCGGGACCGCGGCGTCCTACAGCCACGCCCCGGTCGTCTGGATCACCATCGGCGACTGGCGGCGGATCGCCGCGCCGCAGGACGGGGACGTCGCCGCCACCGTCCTCGCCCTGCGCGTCGAGGGCGATCCCGGCCTGGCCTCCACCGACGCCCGCCTGGGCACCACCACCGTGACCCGCGACGCCGCACTGACCGCCATCGGCTCCTTCTCGTCCGAGAACGGGTCCCTGCAGCTCATGCGGGGTCTGCTGTTCGCCATCTCCGCCCTGGTCATCGGCGCGTTCTTCGCCGTGTGGACGATCCAGCGGCGGGGGGACGTCGCGGTGCTCAAGGCGCTGGGCGCCGGCACCGGCTACCTGCTGCGCGACGCGCTCGCCCAGGCCGTGATCGTGCTGCTCGCCGGGGCCGGCGCGGGCGGCGCCATCGGGGCGGGGCTCGGCGCCCTGGCCGAGGGCGCCGTCCCGTTCGTCCTGTCGGCCGCCACCACGCTCGTCCCCGTCGCCGTGATGATCCTCCTCGGGACGGCCGGGGCGGCGCTGGCCATTCGCAAGATCACCTCCGTCGACCCGCTGACCGCGCTGGGAGCCTCCCGATGAGCCTCGAACTCACCGACGTCGTCCTGACCTATCCCGACGGCGAGCGCACGCTGACCGCCCTCGACCACGTCGGCCTCACCGTCGCGCCGGGGGAGTTCACCGCCGTCGTCGGCCCGTCGGGGTCCGGCAAGTCCAGCCTGCTCGCCGTCGCCGCCACCCTGATCACGCCCGCGTCGGGAAGGGTCGTCGTGGCCGGGCACGAGGTGAGCGCCGCGAGCCCCGCCGTCCGGACCCGGGTCCGCCGGGAGCACATCGGCATCGTCTTCCAGCAGCCCAGCCTCCCGGCCTCGCTGACCGCCCTGGACCAGCTCGTGGTGATGGCGCATCTGGCGGGACGCTCCCCGCGCGAGGCCGCCGCGCGGGCCCGCGAGCTGCTGGCGGCCGTGGACCTGTCGGGCAAGGAGCACAAGCGGCCCCACCAGCTCTCGGGGGGCGAGCGGCAGCGCGTCAACATCGCCCGCGCCCTGATGAACCGGCCCGGGGTGCTGCTCGTCGACGAGCCGACCAGCGCCCTGGACCACCGGCGGGGAGAGCTGATCGTCTCGCTGCTGGCCGGCCTGACCAGGGACAACGGGCTGGCCACCGTCATGGTCACCCACGACCTCGCCACCCTCGGCCTGGTCGGCACCGTCCTGACGATGGCCGACGGCAGGCTCGGCGCGGCGGACGCCGTCCCCGCGGGCCGGGCCGCGACGCGACCGTGAGGGGCATCGGGCCGGGCCGGTGCGGACGGGGCGGCCCTCCACGCCGGCGGCCGGCATCGCCGTCCCGCCCGGCTCGGCCCGCCGGACGCGATCTTCACCCTGTATCGAGGCCGGCCCGCCGCCTTCAGTTGGGACGCCAGCTGATCCGCCCATGGCGCGCCGCCATGACGGACGCCTCCTCCATGCCGACACTTTGCGTGGTCATTACCTGACCCTTCGTGTTCGACCTCGAGGAGGACATCGTGACACTCATCGATCGGCGGGGCTTCGGCAGGCTGGCCGGGCTCGGCGCCGTCGGGTCGGTCGTGGCGGCGGCCCCCGCCGTCCCGGCCACCGCGGCCCCGGCGCGGCCCGCCGGCGCGCCGCACGA
>NZ_JAHDTF010000055.1 GCF_018531465.1 Sphaerisporangium fuscum | reverse complement strand
ACCACGCGCGCAGAGGAACAAGACCCCGCGCATTCAGCCGAACCCAAGGGCTGAAACCATCCATGATGCGTGAAGACCTCTCGGTTCGGCCTGATGAACCTTCAGTTCGCGTGAACTCTGAGAGATCAGCGGGTGCCACCGGAATACGGCAGAAACGGGCCGCGTGCTGAGGAAGTTGCTGGTTAGCGGCGGTCTCGGCGGCCGTCGGGCGGCCCGTACGGCCTTCGAGGCTGAGTGCAGAAATTGGCGGTAGCGACCTGTGACTTCTTCGCCTGTTAGTGATCGGTGATGAGGGCGTCCAGAGCGAAAGCTTTGTCGGCCTCGGTGGGTAGGGCGTAGCGGCGGGTGGTGTCGAGGGAGCCGTGGCCGAGGAGTTCGGCGACCAGGATGGGGTCTTTGCCATCGCGGATGAGCTGGGTGGCGAAGGTGTGGCGTAGGACGTGGGGGCCGAAGGGTTCGGTGGGGTCGTCGTGGATGCCGCAGGCTTCGCCGAGGCCGGTGATGATGTCGCGGGCGGCGCGGTCGGTCAGGCGGCCGCCGCGCTGGTTGAGGAACACTGCAGTGGTGTCGGCGCCTTTCCAGGTGGCGCGCGCCTGGAGCCAGTCGGTGAGGGCCTGGCGCAGGTCAGGGTGGACGGGCAGGTGGCGGATCTTGCCGCCGTCGCGCCCCTTGCCACGGACGCGTAGCTCGCCCTTGCGGGCCGACAGACGGACGTCGGCCAGGTCGAGGCCGACGACTTCGGAGATGCGCAGCCCGGCGAAGTAGGGCAGCAGTGCGATGGCCTTGTCGCGCGGGCCAGCGGTGAGCTGGACGTGGCGGACGAACCGGCGGGCGCGGCGGGTGTCGAGCGCGCGGGGCGCGGTACGGCGGGAGTCGCGTTCGCGCCGGGCCTGGGGTTTGCCGAGGCCGCGGCGGGTGTAGAAGTCGTCGATGGCCGACAGGTAGGTGTCGATGGTGTTGGGGGCGCGGCGGCCGTTCTTCAGGTGGCGGCGGAAGTCGCGCACGGCGCCGGTGGCGGCGATGGGGTTGGTAAGCGGGTCGCCGTCGAGCGCGCCGGCTTCGGCTTGGTCGGCTAGCCAGGCGAGGTAGCCGCGCAGCCGCGATTGGTACTTGGTCTTGCTGGAGTCGGCCAGCGGTGATCGCTCGAGCGCGGCGGCATAGTCGGTGAGGATCGCCGCGTAGCGGCCGGGGAGCGCGACCACTCGCGACCGGCTTGTGTTTCCAGAAGCTGTTCCGGGGCCCTGGGAGATCTCTGGCGTTGTGTTTCCGGAAGGCACTCCCGGAGTCTACTTCCGGAATTGAGTCATTCCGGAAGTGGCTTCCAGGCATGACTTGCGACTCAGTCAATTTATCTCTATATATAGATCGTATGAGTCGAAGATCTATGCAGGAACCGACGTTCCTGATCCTTACGGCGCTCGCGGCCGGGCCTCAGCACGGCTACGGCATCATCACGGACGTTGTGCAGATCTCGGGTGAGCGGATACGGCTGCAAGCCGGCACGCTGTACGCCGCGCTCGACCGTCTGCAGGGAGAGGGGCTGGTCGAGACCGACCGCGAGGAAGTCGTCGACGGCCGCGCGCGGCGTTACTACCGTCTCACCTCCGAGGGTGAAGCCCGGCTGGCCGTCGAAGCCGGGCACCTGCGTCGCAACGCCGACACTGCCGCCTCTCGTCTGCGCGGCGGACTACGCCCGGCGTTCAGCATGAAACCGGCGCCGCCTCGTTGGGAAGCAGGCCTCGCCACATCCTTCGGGAGCGCCACGTGAACTTAGAGGATCGTTACCGGCGGTTGCTGGCGTGGTATCCGAGGGAACACCGCGCGTTGCATGAGGAGGAAATGGTCGCGGTGCTCCTCGCGGCAGCCGCGACCGGCCGCGACCGGCCAAGCATCCGCGAGATGTTCGACCTGCTGCAAGGAGCCTTCGCCATCCGGTTGCGCCGTGCCGTGGGGCCCGTCTCCCGCCGGCACTGGCATGCCGCCTTCAACCTCGCGGCGCTCCTCGCACCGATCTGGCTGCTCATCACCGAGCTCGGCCGAGCCGCCGCCTACGCCGGACATGCGCTGCGAAACGCGGAAATGGGCCCCGGGATGGCGCTAAAAACACTCGCTATCGCCCTGCCTTACGGAGTCATCGCCTTCCTGGCATGGCGGAACTCGCGAATGGTCGCGGCCGCCGTGGCATGGGGCTGGACCGTGCTGTACGCCGGGCTCGTCGCCAGCCCGCCCGATCTTGGCCTTTCTCCCATCTACGTGATGTGGGACGGTGTGCTCCTCGTTGGGTCGGGATTCGAAAGCGTGGTGCGGTTCGTCTTGCCCGCCTGCCTGACCGCCGTGATGCTTACGTTCACTCCATCATCCGGTCCTGCGCCTTTGGGTGCCCGGCGGCTGGTCGGATGGACGGCCGTTATGCTCGCGGGCGTCGTGGCGAGTACTCAGATTCCCTTGCCATGGGCGGGCTACCTCCCCCTTCTCGTGTTCGCGGTGGCGGCGGTAGTGGCAGTGCGCTCCCCTGTAGGGCGGCGGGCCGTGTTCATCGTGTCGCCGCTCATGAGCGTCACCCTCGGCTGGCTGCGCTGGGTAGAGGATCCGGCGAACCTTCCGGTGGTGGCTGCGCTCTCGGTGGCGGTGTTGGCTGTCACGGCGTGGCTGGCCAGAACCGGCACCACCGCCTCAAGTCCGGCAAACGTCTAACGAGCGGTACGTAGGGATTGCGGGATGGACCTGAACATCCAGACTCTGTCCCCCCGGCCTCCGGCCCCCTTCACTGCACGCCTGAGATTCAGGTAGTCGGATCGACGGCCTGAAGTTCGGCAGTGGGTCGAAGGGGTCGGGCTGGCGGCGCAGGTCGCCAGTGACGTAGGCGCTGCCCGGACACACTTCCCGGAGCAGCGGCCGGGAGCCGGGCACGCAGCAGCGTAGGATCGGCCGACTCGTGGCAGGGCCGCAGACCCATGTCTATGCCAGCGCGAGGGGAGGCGTAGCGGCCCAAGAAGTTGTTATCTCGCAACCTCATGGAGCGAACAGGACGCGGGATTCGAGGTCGAGGTGGGTAGTGGGCTCCATCGCCGGCGGGGTGAGGTTGAGGATCCAGTTGCCGAACCGGCGGATGACGTGGGTGATGTAGGGCGAGACGGTAGCCAGGTCGTCAGGGTCGACGGGGCGGCCTTCGGCTGCGATGGCGTTGGCAGCGTCGGTGATGTCGCAAGCGGTGGAGTAGATCACACAGTTGGCGAGCAGCTCGTTGAACTTGATGATCTTCTCGTGATAGTCGGGGTCGTTGTGGCCGATCAGCTTGCCGCCGAACATGAGCCAGTCGGCGAAGCCGTGGAAGGCCTCGTTGCGGTTGGTGACCTGGGTGATCTGCTCACGCAGGTCTGGATCCGACAGATAGCGCAGCAGCGTGACGGTGCGCACCGCGCGGCCGAGTTCTCGAAAGGCCCGGTAGAGGCGGTTCTTGCGGGAGTTGTTGCCGAGCCTGCGCAGCAGGGTGACCGAGGAGATCCGATTCTGGCGGATGGAGATCGCGGTGCGCAGCAGGTCGCTCCAGTGAGTTTCGATCAGCCGCCAGTCGATCGCCTCGTCGCCGAACAGCGAGTCGATGTGCTCATAGCGGGTCTCGGCGGCGGGCCGGTAGAAGATCAGGTCGTGCCAGTTGCGGATGCGGGGCAGCAGATCGAACCCCAGGAGCGCGGCCAGGCCGAAGACCGGCAACGACTGGCCTTGCGTGTCTGCATGGATGGTGTCCGGCTGGATCTCCGAGGCGTTCTTCAGCAGGCCCTCGATGATGTAGACCGCCTCCCACACCCCACAGGGTATGAAGTGGCTGAACAAGGCGACGTAGGTGTTCGAGATGTGCCGGTACGCCAGACCTCCGTAGCCTCCGTACCGGATGTGGGACTCGGCGAGCAGGTTGTTCTCCCACGTCTCGACTTGGGAGCCGTCCGCGGCCACGGTCTTGCCGTCACCCCACACCGAGGCGATGTCGAGCTGGTTGAACGCGTTGATCACCGTGGTGGATGCTTTGGCGATCTTCTCGCAGGTGGCGTGCTTGTTCGCGGCCAGGGCAAGCTCAGCCGGGCTGACCTTGCCCCGCATGTGCGCGGCGACCTGGGCCGGACCGAGCAGGGTGCCGTAGGTGAACACCGTGAGCACATACCGGCCGAGCGCTTCCTTGATCTTCGGGTCGGAGCCGGAGGCAGGCCCGAAGTGATGGTGCCATCCCAGCCGGTAGGCGGTGCGGGTGAGGATGTCCAGCAGGTCGCGCTGCGGCAGCCGATCATGCACCGCCTCCTCCAGCTTGAGCGCCTCCGCGCTCCGCTCGGCACCTTTGCGGCGGCGCAGGACGGGCCGGCCGCCCTCCAGAACGAGGTCGGTGTTGCCCGGGTAGCCGGTGTCAACGCTCGCCGCGGTGTCGGCCAGGAGCTTCTTGTAGTGGCCGGTCAGCTCGCGGGCCTCGGTCGGCAGCCCGGCCTCGGTGCAGAACTCTTCGACCAGTGGCGCGCACTCCTCCCAGGACATGAGCTGGTCGTGCAGGTTGGCGTAGGAGTCCGACCCGGCCACCGCGATATCGCCTGATCGCAGCTCGGCGGCGAGGTAGGAGAACACGCACACCTCCAGATGCCGGCGCACCAGCATGCCCGGCCGGGCCGGATCCTTGAGGATCTTCCGCCACATCGCCGAGACGAACGCGTCGACGGCCACCGACAGTGTCACGGTCACCGGGGCACCATCGAGGCTTTGCCGCTGCACGGTGAGGCGTTCGGGGACGAAGGCGGAACGGGCGCCGCGCTGGGCCATCACGTACTCCACCGCGTCCAGAACGCTGCGTTCGGCGTTGGTCGACTCCAGGTCGATCGACTCCACCAGGGTGAACAACGCTGAGCGGTGCGAGCGGTAGTGCTGGTCCAGCAGCGGCAGGTAGTTGTTGCCGTGATGGGCTGAGACCGCCTCGTGCGCGGCCGCGAGCGCCTCCAGACCTCCGGCCTGGTCGAGGGCCTTGAGCACCAGCCGGCCCGCCCGCTCGGTCACCGCCTCCGGGTCATCGCCGCTGTCCGGTGTGCTCGCCGCGGCGTCGGCGCCATCCTCACTGCTCTGCCCGGCCCTGGGGGCCATGGCCTCGCGGACGCCGTCCAGGACGTCGCCGAACACGCCCAAGAGTCGTTCGGACTCGGCTCGGTGCATCTCCCGCAGCGTCTCCAGCTGCTCGCGGCCCTTCTTGTGGATCGCGGCCATCCGCTTGCAGAACATCGTCACCACGTCGTCGCGGACTCCGGTCCGTACCGTGTGCAGCAGGCTGACGATCAGGGTGAGCCGCTTGTCTTCATCCAGTACCTTGCGCAGGTCGGCGACGTCGGTCACCCGCGCTTCGCCCGCGAAATGCGCGATCTTCCCCGGCGGGATCGCCTCCAGCCACTTCTCCGTCGGCCCGAGCGCGTCCAGGTTCTGCAAGAACGCCAGGCGTGCCTTGAACTTGCCCAGGGACGCGGCCTGCGCCACGTCCTTCAGCCCGTCGTACTCGCTGCGCCGGGTGACCGGATCGACCACCAGCAGTCGGGCCAGCCTGGCACGAGAGACCGCATCAACCCGGCCCGCCACGAGCGTGAAGAAGCCGCGATTGACCTCGGTACGGATCTTCTTGGTCAGCTCGTCCAACGTCGTGTAACCGGGCAGCTCACACTGCGCCCGGACCAGCTCCTCCAACGCCACGTTGATCAAATCGGCCGGGTTGTCCTTCGCCTGCACCGCCTTGCGGATCGCCTCGGCCGCCACCGCCCGCACCCCGGCCGCGTCGTACACCACGCCCATGCGCTGGCGTACGAAGCTCCGATGCCGCTTGGCCGAGCGCTCCGCGGCATCGGTCAGCACGACTTGGTCTGCCAATCCGGTCACGCCGCGGATGTGCTCGGCCACCACCCCGGGAACGTCTACGAGCTTCGGGAAGTATCCCAGCCGCTGGTAGACCTTCAACCACACCAGCAGCGCCAGCAGATGCTGATCGTCCTGCGTCTTGCCACGCGCCCACTCCACCTCAGCCAGCGACGGCGTGAACACCTCCGCCAACTCCCGAGCAGACACCGCCCGCGCGAACCTCGGATAGGCCGTCCGATCGATCGACGCCACCCGAACCCCCGGAAACCGTCACCAATCAGCGCGAACCATCAGATCCTACGACCGGTGATCAAGCCCGAGGCCCGTTTCTGCCGTATTCCGGTGGCACCCGCTCGAGGCGCGCGTCCGGTGCGTATCGCCCAGGTGAGAAACGCGCGCAGGGAACGATGCTCGTGAGGTTTGTGAGTGGCGTGCCAGAGGTCGACGTCCACTTGGCTCAACCGGTCCAGCGGGCACTGGCGCCGTGCGAGCCAGAGGAGGAATTCATGGGCTCGGTTGAACTCGTGCGTCGCCAGGGGAACGGTGCTCGCGGTCAGCGGGTGGCGGGCGGCTCGTTCTCGGAGTCTGGCTAGCTGGTGCCAGGTCGCAGACCGCTGCAGGATCGGTAGGTGCTCGTGACCGGCGAGTTCGGCCAGGCGCCGTTGCAGCCAGCTTTCGACGTGCAGCAGGTGTTTGTCGACTGTCGGAAGCAGACGGCAGGACATCAGCAGGTCACGCAGATGCGCCGCGGTGCGCCAATCGGGATGTTCGTGGAACGCCTGGTGGCAGAGCGGCATGACTCCGGTCGCCAATGCGGTCAGCAGGTTCTGGACCTTCGTGCTTCTGAGCCAGGCCAGCCCGCTCTTCGCCCGCGGCATGTCGGTGAGTAGGTGATGCAGCGGGATGAGTGCGGGGCTGACGCGTCCGGTGCCGTCCTCGAGGAGTGTGTCGAGCCGGTCATGCAGGGTGCAGCGTTCGCAGAGGCGGCCGCCGAGAAGGTGGGCTTCAATGCCGCAACGAGCGCAGCGGAAGTCGCGGGTGATGCCTGAGCAATCCCGGCAGGTCGGTATGCCGTCGCGGCGGCCCGGCAGCAGCCGGTCGGCGCCGCAGCCGGGGCAGATGCCGTAGGTGCGCGCCGCCTTCTCGCAGCAGGTCCGGCAGATCAGCCCTTCCCAAGTGGCGGCCTTGGACGCCCGCCGGCCGCAACGGACGCACTCGCCCATGTGCCACCGCTCGTAGTTCTCTTGTGCACGGGATCTGCTCATTCCTGGGGCCGGATTCGGGCGCGCTTGGGCCGGATGGCCGCCAGATCGGTCACTGGGCCTCCGCCTTCACCGGTGGCGGTGCGGCGTGGCCTAGCGTCCTCGGCTCTGGTGGCGATGAGGTCGGCCGGGGTGCAGTCGAAGATGTCACAGAGTGCTGCCAGGACCGGGAGCGACAGGCGTTCGGGGCTTTGGGTGACCAGGCGCCAGATCTGCACCGACGACAGGGTGATGCTTCGGTCGGCCAGCGGCTGGGCGAGATCGGTGGCGTTGAACATCCCGTGGGCGGCCATGACCTCGCGCAGCCGCCATTGGTAGCTGACCTGGCGTTTCATCGGTTCTTCCTTCCGGTGCGCAGGGCCGCGTCGACCGTGCTCTCCATCGCCTTGCGCAGAGTGCGGGTGCGGAAGTCGGAGGAGACGCAGGTGTAGATCGAGGTGGTGGAGGCGTGTTCATGGCCGACCTGCTCCTGGACGAAGCGGGGATCCCAGCCGTCCTCGATCAGGTGGGTGACGTAGGAGCGGCGGAAGGAATGAAAGTCCAGGCCTTGATCGAGTCCCAGCGCGTCACGGTAGGTGGCGAAGCGGGTGTTCATCTGGGAGAACCCGATGCGCAGGCTGCGTTCGGAGGGCCAGAGTGCGAGCCCATGTGCGTGGGCGAAGGCCGGGCGGACCTCTTCGATCCACTGGGAGAGGATCTCCACGATCCAGTCCAGGCCGCCGACACCGTCGCGCGGGCCGACGGTCAGCACGCTGCGGCGCTTGGGTGGAGAGCCCTTCATGGCCTTGCCGAAGCGGACGTAACAGACCCCGAAATCGCCGAACATGCGAGCGTGAGGATTGGGGCCGAAGTCGACCAGGTCGAGCATCCGCGTCTCGCGCCGGCGCAGCCCGTAGGCGTAGGCGGTCTTGAACAAGGTGGCGTCTCGGAAGGCAGGCAGCCAGCCTTTGCGGCCGGCTCCGCTGATCCGCTCGACTTGCTCGTCGGCATGGTCGAAGAAAACTTGCAGTTCCTCGCGGGTGAACGCCCGCTTGGCCGGATCGGCTTCGGACTCCTGCAGATGGGTGGCGGTGTTCCACTCGTGGCAGACCTGGATGGGGTGCGTGCCGAACCGGCGCTCACATTCGGCGGCCCACCCATAGGCCGCGTCGGTGATGAAGGCGCAGAACGACCGAATAGCCTCAGCGTAATTGCGTAGGGTCGACTGCTTCAGATGACGGACCGCGCGCAGGTCACCGAGCCAGTCGTCGACCATTTTCGGCGTCCACTCCCATGGATGAGCGTCGGCATGACGGCTGAAAGCTCTCACCGCGTTCAGCCGTCCCTCGATCGTGGAGAAGGCGAGGTTGCGCGCCAGCTGCTGGTTGCGCCACCCGCCCAGCATGGCGTCGGCCACCTGCTCTTGCGGGCGCAGCAGCACCGTTCCAGCCACAAGCTGCAAGCTCGCCGATCCCGGTACTGCTCCGTCCCGGCTCACGCTTCGTCACCCTCCGTCCGGTTACATCAAACGAAGGAATCTTTCATCAGAAGTAATCGCCTGGCAAGTACGCAGGTGAGAACATCGATCATGACCACGCCCCTGACCCAGATGAGCGAGCGCGAGTACTTCGCCACCATCAGACGCCGCCCAGGGATGTTCGTCATCGGCGGTCGACTGGCAGGCCTGGAGGCCTTCCTTGAAGGCTATGACCAGCACGCCAAGCGCCACGGTGGACCCGGCCTGCAGGGATGGACAGAATGGCTCATCGCCCGCCGTGGTGAGACCTGCAGTCACCACTGGTCAGGACAGGTGCGCCACATCGCTCTCGCCACCTGGGACCACTGGGAGCTCTCCGCCGATCAGGAAGAACTTGTCATCGACACCCTGTTCAACCTCCTCGACGAGTACCTCGCCGAACGCGAGGCGGCTTCCACTCCCTGATCGCAATCCCAGCCGGGCGGCAGGCGACGTGTCAGGTGATCGGAGATTCCACCAGCTGCAATAGCGACTAGTTGGAGTCTGAGTGCAGAAATTGGCGCTAGGTATGTGATCTTCGTTTCGCGCTCAGGCGGCGGAGGCTCCGCGTCAGCGCGGGGCGGCGAGGACGCAGAACTCGTTGCCCTCGGGGTCGGCGAGGACGACCCACGAGACGTCGCCCTGGCCGACGTCGGCGAGCGTCGCGCCGAGGGTCTGCAAGCGGGCCACCTCCGCCGCCTGATCGTCACCGCCGTACGGCAGCAGGTCGAGATGGACACGGTTCCATACGGTGTTCACGCCGGGCGTTGTGCGGAGGAACTCGAGATACGGCCCGACACCCTTGGCGGAGCGCAGCCGCGCGTGATCGTCGGTCACCTCGTGCACGGTCCAGTCCGTCGCCTCGCCCCAGAACCGGGCCATGGCCCGCGGGTCGGCGCAGTCGACCACCACCGCGGCGATCGGCCCGGTATCCCGGTAGATCTCCCGGGGCTCCAGCACGCAGAACACGTTGCCCTCCGGGTCGGCCAGAACCGTCCACGGGACGTCGCCCTGGCCCACATCGGCGGGGGTCGCGCCGAGCCCCTTCAGGCGCTCGACCAACTCCGCCTGATGGGCCGCGGAGGTGGTCGCGAGATCGAGGTGCACACGGTACTTCACCGTTTCCGGGTCCGGGACGGTGACGATGTCGACGCAGACGGCGGCGGGATCCGGCCAGACGAAGCCCACGGGTTCGACATTGGTCACACCGGGTCCCTCGCTGGAGACACCCCAGCCGAGTGCCTCGGCCCAGAACCGGCCGAGCGCCGAGTCATCCCGGGCCTTGAAATTCACCTGAACGAGCCGTAGCGCCATGCCGCCTAGCCTATGCCCAACCGATCAACCTGGACGAACCACGCACCTCCCGCTCAACTCGCAGGTGGAGGGCTTCATCGAGCGGCCTCGGACGGGGGCGGAGGCGGTGACGAGCACTGGCACGGCCGGTCCTCGGTGCGGTGGTGTTCATGCGGCGCGCCGGGCGCCGGGGATGGCGGCGAGGAGTTCGCGGGTGTACGGGTCCTGGGGGTGGTCGAAGATCTGCCGGGGGGTACCGCTTTCCACGATCTTCCCGTGTCGCATGACGTGAACATGGTGGGAGATCATGTGGACGACGGCGAGGTCGTGGCTGATGAACAGGTAGCTGAGGCCGAGTTCCCGCTGGAGTTCGGCGAGCAGTTCCAGGATCTGCGCCTGGACGAGCACGTCGAGCGCTGAGACGGCCTCGTCCAGCACGACGAGTTCGGGGGATAGGGCGAGGGCTCTGGCGATGGCGACGCGCTGGCGTTGCCCGCCGGACAACTCGTGTGGCAGCCGTCCGGCGGTGGTGGAAGGCAGTGACACCTGGTCGAGCAGGCGGGCGCACATCTGCCTGCGCTCGGCCTTGGTCCCGACGCGGTGCACGCGCAGCGGCTCGGTGATGGATTCCTCGACGGTGTAGCGGGGATCGAGTGAGGCGTAGGGATTCTGGAAGACCGGCTGGACGCGGCGGCGGAAGGCGAACAGTTCGCGCCGGCCGAGGGAGGCCAGGTCGGTGCCGTCGAACAGGATGTGTCCGGAGGTGGCGTCGTCCAGGCCGAGCAGCAGGTTGGCCGTGGTGGACTTGCCGGAGCCGGATTCGCCGACGATGGAGACGGTGCGGCCCCGCGGGATGGTGAAGGCGATGCCGTCGACGGCGGTGAATCGTGTGGCGGCACCGGTGCGGGCGGCGCGCAGGGTGAAGACTTTCCGCAGGTCCCGGACGTCGACCAGGGCCCGGCCGGTGGCGGGTGGGTTCGGTTCGGTGCGGTCGCGTGCGGACATCGGGCCGCCGGCAGGGCCGGTCGCCGGTTCCGGGGTGCCGCCGGCGGGGGAGGGGGCGGGGTCGGGCGGGGCGACCAGGGTGCTGGAGGTCAGGCTGGGTACGGCGTCGAGCAGACGCCGGGTGTATTCGTGCCGCGGCCGGGTGAGCAGTTCGGCGGCGTCGCCGGTCTCGACGATCTCGCCTCGGTACATGACCACGACCGTGTCGGCGCGTTCGGCGGCCAGGGCGAGGTCGTGGGTGATGAGGAGGACGGCCGTGCCCATCTCGGTGGTGAGACGTTCGAGCTGGTCGAGAATGCGCCGTTGCACGGTGACGTCGAGGGCGGAGGTCGGTTCGTCGGCGATGAGCAGTTTGGGACGGCAGGCCAGGCCCATGGCGATGAGGGCGCGCTGGCGCATGCCCCCGGAGAACTCGTGGGGGTACTGCTCGGCGCGCCGGGCGGGGTCGGGGATGCCGACCATTTCCAGCAGCTCGGTCACACGGGCGCGGGCGTGCTTGCCGGTGACGCGGCCGTGCACTTCCAGGGCTTCGGCGATCTGGTCGCCGATGCGCATGAGCGGGTTCAGGTTGGACATGGGGTCCTGGGGGACCAGGCCGATGCCGGCGCCCCGGATGGCGAGCATCTCCCGCTCGCGGGCCTTGACGAGGTCGCGCCCGTCGAAGAGCACCTCGCCGCCGGTGATGCGGCCGTTGTCGGGCAGGAGCCGGTTGACCGCGGCGGCGGTGGTGGATTTGCCGGAGCCGGATTCGCCGACGACGGCCACGGTCTGGCCGGGCAGGATGTCCAGCGAGACGTCTTTGACGGCGGCGACGTCCCGGCCGCCGGCGCGGAACGTCACCGACAGGTTGCGGATGGCCAGAAGGGGACTGGGGCTGGTCATGGTCACCTCGGTGGTCTCGGATACGGCCCGGCGGGGCGGGGGCTGGGGCGGGGTCACCCTCGGGTGTGGCGGATGTGGGCGGCGGTGACCGTCAGCAGTTCCTGCCAGAGCGCGTCGCCGGGGACGGGGTCGCCGTCCACCAGGAGACGGTTCGCGGCCAGGGCGAGGGCGATGCCGTGTCCGGGGACGAAGCCGACGGCGCATCCGACGTAGCCGGGATGGCCGAGCACGGTGAGGGTCCGGCCGGCGACCCGCAGGGGGTAGCGGCGGAACCCGAGGGCCTGCTGGTCGTCGGGGCCGGCTGCGAAGAACTCCTCGGCGATCTCCGGTCGTACCAGCTGGTCGTGTTCGCGGTAGCGGGACAGCGTTTCGGCGTATCGCAGCAGGTCGGGGACGGTGGAGAACAGTCCGGCGTGGCCGCTGGTCCCGCCGAGGGCGTGGAAGGCGTTGCCGTCGGCGACCTGCCCGTGTACGGAGTGGCGGCGCCAGCGGGTGAAGTCGGCGCTGCGGTGGGGGACGGGATACGGGTGCCCCGTGTCCAGCATGGTCATCTCGATGCGGTCGTCGAAGGCGCCGGTGGCGACGTCGTCCCCGGCGGGGGCGGCGTACCGGGTCGCGTGGAGGCCGAAGGGGATGGTGACCAGTTCGGCGATCGCCTGGTCGAGTTCGACGCCGCAGGCGGTGGCGATGACGCGGCCCAGGAGGATGAAGCCGAGGTCGGAGTAGTGGCGCTCGGTGCGGGGCCGGTAGCGGGGTGGGAGTTCCTCGGCGAAGCGGTGGGCCGCCTCGGGGTCGTCGGCGGCGATGTAGAGCGGGTGCCATTCCCACAGTCCTGCACGGTGCAGCAGCAGGTCACGGACGGTGACGTCGTCGCGTCCGTGGCCGGCGAAGCGGGGCAGGTGCCGGTGTACCCGCGTGTCCAGGTCGACGAGCCCGTCGGAGACCAGGCGCATCAACGCCGTCGTGGTGGCGATGATCTTGGTGACGGAGGCGAGGTCGTGGTGGGTGCCGAGCGTCATGCGATCGACGCCCACCCTCTGGCCGTCCTGCCGGCGCACGGTGCGGTGCCCGGCGCAGCCGGCCAGGTCGAACCAGGGGGTGCGCGCGGCCAGGACGACGCCGGCCGGCGGGCGCACCTGGGGCGGGGAACCGGGCGGTGCGCCGCTGACCAGGCGCCGGGCCGCTGAGTCGAAGGGGTTCACGTGCGCCGGCCGGGGTGGAGGGTCTTCACCAGGCGCAGTTCGGGCTCACCGAACTCTGCCTGGACGCGGGTGGTCCCGTCGGGTGCCCAGCCCTGGCTGCGGTAGAAGCCGATCGAGGGGGCGTTGTCGGCGAACACCCACAGCGAGGCCCGCGAGGCGCCGGCGGTGGCGAGGGCGTCCTGGGCGCCGCGCAGCAGCCGGGCGCCCAGGCCGCCCCCCTGGGCGTCGGGGTGCACGTACAGCGAGTACACGGTGCCGTCGCCGTGTTCGTCCAGGCCGTACCGTGTGATGCCGAGAACGGAGGGGGCGTCTCCCCCGGAACGGACGGCGACGATCTCGGACGGGCCGCTCTCGGCGAGCACGCGTGCCCACAGTTCCCGAGCCCGCCCCGGGGTCATGGCGGCCACCAGTGAAGCGGGCATGACACCCGTGTAGCTGCGATGCCAGCAGGCCAGGAAGACCTCGACGACACCGTCCAGGTCGGCGAGGGTCGCCGGCCGCAGGGTTATGTCGTGCCCTTCCGGCCGGCGCCGGGTGAGGGTGAGGGCGCGGGGCGGTTCGGTGCGCGCGGCCGGCAGGGTGAGCGGCCCCCCGCCGGGGGTGAGGGTGCCGAGCATGCGTGGAGCGCGGGCGCCGGTGCCGGCGGGTACGGCGCCGGGCAGGCCGTGCATGGTGTGCCAGCCGATGAGGGCGAAGGCGATCGCCTCCTTGTCGTCGGCGGGTGCGCCGTAGGCGTCGGAGAAGGTGACGGTGACGCCCGGCAGGGCGCGGCGCAGGCCGTCCATGAGCACAGGGTTGCGGGATCCGCCGCCGGAGGCGACGAGCAGGTCGGCGCCGGCGGCGGTGACCTCGCGTGCGACGGTTCGCACGGTGAGTTCGGTGAGGGTGGCGACGAGGTCGGCGTCGCCGGGCCGCAGGCCGGCCTTGGCGATGACGTCGTCGAGGTAGGCGAGGTTGAAATGTTCTTTGCCGGTGCTCTTGGGGGCGGGCAGCCGGTAGTAGGGGTCGTCGAGCAGCACGTCCAGGAGGCGCTGGTCGAGGGTGCCGGCGGCGGCGATGCGGCCGTCCTCGTCGAATCCGCGGGGGTTGAGGCCGCGGCTGGTGACGACGGCGTCGACGAGCGCGCCGGCGGGGCCGATGTCGTAGGCGACCAGGTCGTCCGGGCCGCGTACGACGGTCATGTTGGAGATCCCGCCGAGGTTGAGCGCGGCGGCGGTGCTGGGGTGGGCGGCGAGCAGGAGGGCGTCGAGCAGGCTGACCAGCGGGGCGCCGTGCCCGCCGGCGGTGATGTCGCGGATGCGGACGTCGGACAGCACGGGGGTCCGGGTGCGTTCGGCGATCCAGGCGGGCTGGCCGATCTGCAGGGTGCCCAGGGCGTGGGCGCCTTCGACCCAGTGGTAGACGGTCTGGCCGTGGGAGACGATCAGGTCGACCGGGCCGGCCTGCTGGATCGCCGTGGCGGCGGCCTGGGCGAAGCTCTGGCCGATGAGGGTGTCCAGTTCGCACACTTCGGCGAGGGTGGTGGCCGCGGGGGGAAGCGCTTTGACCAGGCGGGCGCGCAGCGCGGGCGGGTAGGGGGTGGTCGCGGTGTGTTCGACGACCCCGGTGAGAGTGTCACCGGTCGGGGCGAAGTCGACCAGCGCCACGTCGATGCCGTCGTGGGAGGTTCCGGAAATCATGCCGAGGATTCTCATGATCGCTCTCCGAGTGCTGCCCGCAGTTCGCCGCCGTTCGCGGCCAGGCGGGCCACGGCGTCCTGCGGGCTCAGGCCGAGTCTGAGTTGCTGCCCAGGGCCGTGATGGCTTCCTCACGGCCGGCGCCGGTGATGGCGCGCATGATGCGGATCGCCCGTTCGCGCAGCTTCTGGTTGCCGGCTTTGACGTCCACCATCAGGTTGCCGTATGTCTTGCCCAGTTGCACCATGACGACGGTCGAGAACATGTTGAGCACCATTTTCTGGGCGGTGCCGGCCTTGAGGCGGGTGCTGCCGCTGACCACTTCGGGGCCGACCAGCACCTCGATGGCGTGGTCGGCGGCGCGGCTGAGCGGGGTGCCGGCGTTGCACGACAGGCCCACGGTGAGGGCGCCGCGGCGGCGGGCGCGGCGGATCGCCGACAGCACGAAGGGGGTCCGGCCGCTGGAGGTGATGCCGACCACGGTGTCCAGCGGGCCGATGGCGGCGGCGTCGATCGCGGCGACGGCGGCGTCGGCGTCGTCCTCGGCCCCCTCCGAGGAGGAGGCGATCGCTTCCGGGCCGCCCGCGACGATCGCGAAGACCTGTCCGGGTGGGGTGCCGTAGGTGGGCGGGCACTCGGAGGCGTCGAGCACGCCGAGCCGTCCGGGGGTGCCCGCGCCGACGTAGACCAGGCGGCCGCCGGCTTTCATGCGTTCGGCGGTGGCCTCGAGGGCGCTGGAGATCTCCGGCAGCGCGCGGCCGACGGCGGCGGGGACGCCGGCGTCGGCGGCGTTCATGGTGGCGGCCAGCTCGGCCACCGTCATGGTGTCGATGTGGGCGTAACGGGGGTCGGCGGTCTCGGTGGTGAGGTCGCCGAGTCCGGCGGGGTCGCGGGGGTCGGCGGTCAACGCGTGCCTCGGTTTCTGGGATCGAGACTGTCGCGCAGCCCGTCGCCGAGCAGGTTGAGCCCCACGACGAACAGCACGACGACGACGCCCGGGGCGATCAGGGTCCACGGGGCGATCTGGATGAGGGTGCGGGCTTCGAAGATCATGGAGCCGAGTGAGGGGGCGGGCGGTGGCGTGCCCAGGCCGAGGAAGCTGAGCGAGGCCTCGGTGAGGACCGCCCACGACAGCGACAGCGCCACCTGGATGACGATGATCGAGGTGATGTTCGGCAGCACGTGCCGGAACATGATCGACATGCGGGTCTGGCCGGTGCTGGTGGCGGCCCTGACGTACTCGATCTCGCGCAGCGACAGGACGGGGCCGCGAGTGACGCGGATGAAGATGGGCACATAGACGATCGCGATGGCCAGGGCGACGGTGAACCAGTCGCGGTCGAACACCGACACCAGCGACAGGGCCAGCAGCAGCGGCGGGAAGGCGAACAGCACGTTGGTCACCGCGCCGACGACGCCGTCGGCGACGCCCCGGTAGAAGCCCGCCACCAGCCCGCACAGGGTGCCGGCCACGGCGGCGAAGGCCACGGCGACGACCGAGATGAGCGCCGAGCTCGCCACGCCGGCGGCGACGCGGGAGAACACGTCGCGGCCGAACTGGTCGGTGCCGAGCAGGTGCCGCCCGGAGGGGGCGAGCAGCCGCGCGGGAGGGTTCTGCGCGATCGGGTCGTAGGGAAGCAGGTGGAGGAATGACGCCAAGGAGAGCAGCGTCAGCGCCGCCACGATGAGCAGGCCGATCAGGCCGGTGCGGCTGCCGAGCAGCACCCGCAGGCGGTTGGAGGCGGCTGGGCCGTGCGGGGCGGTGTTCATGAGGCGCGCACCCGGGGGTCGATCACCCGGTAGAGGGCGTCGGTCACCACGTTGACGATCACGAACGCCAGCGCGATCACCAAGACGGTGCTCTGCACGACCGCGTACTCCTTCTGCTGGATGCCGAGCAGCACCTGCCGGCCGATACCGGGGATGGAGAAGATCTGCTCGACGACGACGGCGCCGCCGAGCAGGTAGCCGAACTGCAGGCCGGTCATGGTGACGATGGGCACCAGGGCGTTGCCGAGCACGTGCCGCACCTGCAGGCGGCGAGGCGGGACGCCTTTGGCGCGGGCGGTGCGGACGAAGTCCTCCGACCGGACCTCCAGGATGGCGGTCCGGGTGGTGCGGAGGATGGGGGCCGCGATGCCGAAGCCGAGCACGAGCGCGGGCATGAGCATCTGTTCCAGGTTGAGCAGCGGATCCTGGGTGAGGGGGGCGAACCCCTGGCCGTTGGGGTTGAACCCGAGGGAGGAGGCGGCGACCGACAGCAGGGCGGTGGCGAGCAGGAAGGCGGGAATGGACAGGCCGGCGAGACTGACCAGCTGGCCGAGGGCGTCGCGGGCGGAGTCGCGTCTGGACGCCGCCAGCGTGCCGAGCGGGACGCCGATCAGCAGGGCCAGGATGATCGACAGCATGGCCAGTTCGAAGGTGACGGGCAGCGAGCGCAGGGTGAGGTCGAGCACGCTTTGCTGGGCGCGGGCCGAGTAGCCGAGGTTGCCGGTGGCGAGGTTGCCCAGCCAGGAGAAGAACTGGGTGAACAGCGGCTGGTCGAGCCCGTAGTAGCGCTGGAGGGCTTCTTGCTGGGCGGGGGTGAGCGCGGCCGCCTCGGTGCCCAGGTTGGCGGTGATCTGGTTGCCGGGGATGGCGCGGAGCATGACGAACACCACGACGGCCACTCCGAGGAGCGTGCCGGCGATGCTCACCACGCGCCGCGCGAGGCGGTTGTGGAGGATTGTCTGCAGCATGTCTGGTTCCTCACCGGCCCGTAAGGGGGGCTAGTTGACGGTCGTGGTGCGCAGGTACTGCAGGGAGCCGTTGGCCATGGGCGTGAAGCCGTGGACGCCGGTGGTGGTGGCGGTGTAGGTGTAGCCGGTGAACAGCCAGATCCACGGCGCATTGTCCTCCAGTTGCGCCGACACCTTGTCGTAGATCGTCTTGCGCTGGGCCTGGTCGGTCGTGGCCTTGCCGGCGGCGAAGAGCCGGTCGAGCTCGGGGGAGCTGTAGCCGGCGACCTTGTTGAGGTTGCCGGTGCTGGTGAAGTAACGGCTGTACATGCCGTCGGGGTCGGGGCGGCCGCCGTTGAGGGCGACGGCGGCGTCGAAGTCCCCGGCGATCCACCGGTCGACGAACGCGCCGGACTCCAGCACCTCCAGAGCGAGGTTGATCTTGGCTTCGGCGAGTTGCGCCTTGAGGTTCTGCGCCTCGTTGACGGAGGTCGCGTATTCGCCCTGGGAGACGATCGTCTTGATCGTCACGCCGCTGCTCTTGCCGGCCTTGGCCAGGTATTGGGCGGCTTTGGCCAGGTCGCGGGTGGGGCAGGGCCGCCGGGCGGGGTCGGATTTGAAGGCCGGGGCGGTGATCGGGCCGGTGACGGTGCCCTCGCCCAGGGCGGCGGTGTCCAGCACCTGCTTGCGGTCGACGGCGCACTGGACGGCCAGGCGGACGTTGAGGTCGGCCAGGTCGCCGTGGCGTCCGTTCAGCTGCAGGACGTGGTAGCTGAGCTGCGGGGTCTTGGCGACGGCGAGACCGCCGGACTCCGCGGTCCTGGCGACCAGGGAGTCGTCGAAGACGGCGAGTTGCACGTTGCCCGACTGCATGGCCGAGACGATGGAGGACTCGTCGGGGATCACCCGGAACTCCACGGCGGCGAGGCTCGGCTTCTCGGAGCCCCAGTAGGTGTCGTTCCTGGCCAGGGTGAGCGACTGGCTGGGGACGCGGGTCTTGAGGGTGAACGGCCCGGTGCCGTTGGGCTTGGTGTTGAGGGCGGCCTCGGTGTCGTCGGAGGAGAGCATGGCCATGTTGACCGTGGCGAGGTTGGCCGGCAGCGCGGCGTCGGGCGTGGTGAGGTGCAGGACGACGGTGTGGGAGTCGGGCGCGTCGACCGACTTCACCGACGCCAGCGAGGCGCTGGCCACGGCGGCGGTGGCCTCATCCTTGATCTTGTCGAGGGAGAACTTGACGTCCTTGGAGTCGAAGGCGCTGCCGTCGGCGAACTTCACGCCGTCGCGCAGGGTGAAGGTGAGGGTCCGGCCGTCCTTGGCGGTCTTCCACGAGGTGGCGAGCCCGGGGACGACGGTGAGGTCCTTGTCGAACTCGGTGAGGGTGCCGTAGATGTTCTGCAGCACGTTGACCGCCTGGAACTGGGTGGCCTTCCAGGGGAACAGCGTGTCGGGGTCGGAGGTCACGCCGACGACCAGGGTGCCGCCGCCTGCGCCGCCGGCCGCGGGCTTGGCTGGTTGCGGCGCGGCCGAGCATCCGGCGAGGGTGAGGCAGGCGGTCAGGCCCATGGCCGAGACGACGCCGGGAATCGAGCGCGATGTGCGCCACATAAGGTCTCCCTCGAGCGACTTCGGTGCTGCGCTGCCGGCGCGCGAAGTCGCGCGGTCCCCAGGAAGCACCGGGATCCAAAGTGGGCATAAAAGTACACCTGTTACTCGGTTTTGTGTACTTTCATTACCTAGGCGGGGTCCCGCACGGCGCACGAGCTGCACGAGCTGAGGAGTAGATATGAGCGGAGGCGGGGCCGACGTGTCCGGTGCGGAGGCGGGGACGGTGCTCATCCGCATACGTTCGGCGATGCCCTGGTTACGACCGGCGGAGAAGCGGATCGCGCAGACCTTCCTCGATTCGCCCGCCCAGGCGGCCAACCTGTCGATCGCGCAGGTCGCGGCCGTGTGCGACACCTCCACCACCTCGGTGGTGCGCTTCTACAAGCGCATGGGCTACGCGCACTACAAGGACTTCCAGATCGACCTGACCCGGGAGGTGACCCGGGAGGAGATTGCGACCTCCGACCTGACGGAGATGTCCGGGGACATCGACCGCAACGACACCCTGGAGGAGATCGTGGCGAAGGTGGCGATGAACGAGAAGCTGTCCATCGCCGACACCGCGCGCACGCTGGACACCCACGCACTCGGCCGGGCGGTCGCCCTGGTGCGCGCCGCCCGGCGGGTCGACAGCTTCGGGGCCGGCGCCGGCTCACTGGTCGGGCTGGACCTGCAGCAGAAGCTGACCCGCATCGGCAGCACCGTGATCAACTGGCCCGACCCGCACTCGGCCTGGACGTCGGCGGCCACTCTGGACGAGCACTGCGTCGCCGTCGCCATCTCCCACAGCGGCGCCACCGTCGACACCGTGCACTTCCTCACCGTCGCCCGCAAGGCGGGAGCGGCGACCATCGCGATCACCAACTTCCCCCGATCCCCGCTGGCCGCCGCCGCCGACGTGGTGCTGACCACCGCCGCACGGGAGACACGGTTCCGCTCCGGCGCGTTCGGCAGCCGCATCGCCCAGCTCATGGTCGTCGACTGCCTGTTCACCGCCGTCGCCCAAGCCTCCTACGACGAATCGATGAACGCGCTGCGCAGCACCTACACCGTGGTCCACACCCGCGACCCGCAGATGAGCCCACCCGGCGCGCCCTGAGGTCAGCGGACGAGGCGAAAGAAGGCGCGAAGCTCCTCGACGAAGAGTTCGGGTTGCTCGAACGCGGCGAAGTGACCGCCCTTGTCGGGCTCGTTCCAGTGGCGGATGTCGGTGAAGCGCTTCTCGGCCCACCGCCGGGAGGGGCGGGGGTTCTCCTTGGGGAAGATCGAGCATCCGGTCGGGACGGTCACCAGGTCCGTCGTCTCGGCGGTGAAGAGCCGCTGGACCTGTTTGAAGCTCTCCCAGTAGAGGCGGGCGGCGGACGCGCCGGTCCCGGGCAGCCAGTAGAACATGAGGTTGTCGAGGAGTTCGTCGCGGGTGAGCGCGTTCTCGGGGTGGCCGTCGCAGTCGGTCCAGGAGCGGAACTTCTCGATGATCCAGGCGCACAGCAGCGATGGGGAGTCGACGAGCCCGTATCCGATGGTCTGCGGCCTGGTGGACTGTTCCAGCGAGTACCCGTCCTCCCACCGCTGGGCCTCCTCCAGCGAGGACAGGGCGGCCCGCTCCGCGCCGGTGAGGTCGCCGAACGTCGCCGGGTCCGGGGCCGCGAGCGGCGGGGTGAGGTGGATGCCGGCCACGTGGCCCGGATCGTTCCGGCCGATCAGGGTGGTGATGGTGGTGCCCCAGTCGGCGCCCTGCGCACCGTAGCGCTCGTAGCCCAGGCGCGCCATGAGCCGGATCCAGGCGTCGGCGATCCGTTCGACGCCCCAGCCGCGGCGGGCCGGTTTGTCGCTGAATCCGTAGCCGGGCAGCGACGGGCAGACGACGTGGAACGCGTCGCGGGCGTCGCCGCCGTACGCCGTCGGGTCGGTGAGTGGTCCGATGACCTTGAGGAACTCCACGATAGAACCCGGCCAGCCGTGGGTGAGGATGAGCGGCAGCGCGTCCTCGTGCGGCGAGCGGGCGTGGAGGAAGTGGATCCCAAGCCCGTCGATGGACGTCCGGAACTGCGGCAGGGCGTTCAGGCGTCGCTCGGTGGCCCGCCAGTCGTAGTCCTCGGCCCAGTACCGGCACAGCTCGCGCAGGTAGCCCAGTGGGACGCCCTGCGACCAGTCCTCGACGGTCTCCTCCTCCGGCCACCGCGTGCGCGTCAGGCGTTCCCGCAGGTCGTCCAGTACGGACTCGGAGACGTCGAGATGGAAAGGGGTCACATCGTCGGTCATGCCGCCCTCCTCGTCGGAGCGTCGGTGGTGAACATGTGCTCGGCGTCCGCGCGGCCGGGAGGAGCGCCTGCTGGGGAGCGATTCGATCGTCCCGAGGTCCGGTCGTCGCCTCCGCACAGCGCCCCCTTTGAATAAACTCGTGCAACGAGCATAAAGGAGGGGAGGTTACGCATGGCAAGCCCCGGAAGCCGACCGTGGTCCGTGCGTGCCAGGGATGTCCGCTGGCGCGGCGCGCTCGCGGTGCTCGACCAGATGCGCCGGGAGCCGGGCGTGACCAGGGCCGCCGTTGCGCGCCGGCTCGGTCTCAGCACCGGCTCGGCCACCGAGATCACCGCCCGGTTGCGCGACCTGTGCCTTCTCGCCGAGACTCCTGTCGCCACGGCGAGCCGAGGGCGTCGGACGACCGTGCTCACCCCTCATCCGGACGGTCCCGTCGTGATCGCCGTGGACCTGCGGCAGGAGGACTGGCGGTGCGCGGTCGCGCCGCTCGACGGGAGGCCCGGCATCGCGGAAACCGGCACTCACCGAAGCCGTGATCCCGCGCATGTGGTCGGCACGGTCGCCCAGGCGGTGCGTCGCCTCCACCACCGGCTCGGAGAACGCGTCCGGGCGGTCTCCGTGGCGATCGCCGCGACCGTGCGGCACGGCAGCGTCGTCCAGTCCTCCGCGCTCGGCTGGGACGCGGTGGATCTGACAGCGCTGGCGGCCGATCCGCGCATGCCGCTGCTGATCGGCAACGACGCGACCCTCGCGGGACTCGCCGAGGCCCGGCAGGGCGCCGCCGCCGGAGCCACGACCGTCCTGCACATCACCGTGGAGGTGGGCGTCGGCGGCACCCTGGTCGTCGACGGCCGGCCGGTGGACGGCGCGACAGGCGCCGGCGGGGAGTTCGGTCACCTTCCATTCGGCGATCACGGCCTGCGCTGCCCCTGCGGCGCGCGGGGCTGCTGGGACCTCATGGTCGACGGCCGCGCCATCGCCCGCCATCTCGGCGAGCCCCCGCCCCGCGACCCCCGCACGTACGCGGAGCAGGCCCTCACCCGCATCCCGGCGGATCCGGCCGTCCGGGCGGCCGTCGGCCACACCGCGACCGGACTGGCCCGTGGCCTCGCCGGGCTGATCAACGCCCTCGACCCCGCCGTCGTCACACTGGGCGCCCTCGCGGAGTCACTCCGGGCCGCCGCCGAGCCGGAGTTCGCCGCCGCCCTGGCCGACGGCCTCATGCGCTTCCGCCGCCCGCACCCACCTCCCGTCGTCGCCGCCGCCCTTGGCCGCGACGGGGCACTGTACGGGGCGGTGGTGACCGCGCTCGACCACTTCCTCACCGAAGAGGGCCTCACCGCCTGGGCGGCCCTCGGCTCTCCTGCATAGCGTCGCGCGCCGGATTACTCCCGGTCGGCGACCTGCGGGGAAACGAGCGCAGACGGCTGTGATCAACCAGGATGTCCTGCAGGAAGTCACCATGATCGGGACTGCTGACGATGAGACGACACGGAGGAGAGCCATGTCCTTACCCAAGCTTCCCCAGGCAGAGCCTGGTGAAGTGCTGTTGGTCTGTACGTGCTACGAGCACGGCACCGCACGGTGGGGCGAGCTGCTTGACGAGATCGGAGGCCGCCGGGAAGGCGAGGTCCTCGTCCTCGGAGGCAGGGGCGTGCGGCTGTGCCCGATCGAGGACCCCGGCCTGGACGGCCTGCACGGCGGCAACATCCCGGCGCTCGTCCCGACCGGCGGCCCTGTGCCGCCCGTCGCCGTCCTGTCGGACGGTTTGGTGGTGTACGGCGGGGACGCGCCGTTGCTGGTGGACCTGGCGGTGGTACCCGGGCGCGGCGTCCGGGTACCACCGGTCCGGCTCGGCGAGATCCTGACCGCCTTGCAGGACGGCGCACTCGCATTCGACGACCTGATACGCGACATGGACATATGCGGCATATACCAGGGGGACGGTGGCCGACCGGCCTTCCCCGCGCCGACGGCGTCGCCCGGCCGGTCCTTCCCGGCGCTACCCTCTTCCGACGCGGCCTTGCTGGTCCGGACCTCCTTCGACGACGAGGAGGGCTGGCGCGGCCTGATCGACGAGCTGGGCGGAGTCGGCGAGGACGGTTGGATCGGCGCAGGCCTGAACCCCGGCGAGAGCGACGTGGAGAACATCCCTTTGGCAGCGCTCGTCGTCGACGACCCGGCCTTCGAGGGCCTCCTACCGGGTCAGGTCCCGGCGCTGGTCCCGCCCGAAGAGCACACCACGCTGGTCGCGCTCGCCGACGCGAGGACCTTCGCCGAGCCCGACCGGCCACTGACCGTCGTCGACCTTTACGACACCCCGGGGCAACCCGCCGTCCTTCCCTGCGCCCAGGTCGGACCGATGGAGTGCAACCTGAGTCTCGCCAACATGGACTTCTACGAGTTCGTCGCCGAGGAGGGCACGACCCCGTGGTGGGAAGGCGGCTGAGGTGACATCAGAAGTGGGGAGACCGAGAATTCCGCCATGCGTCATGTGCCCTTCCCCAAGATCCCCCTTGCGTCGAGTGCCGCCGTCGCCGCCGACGGCGACTGGATCGCGACTGAGAAGATCCACGGAGCGCAGCTGGTCATCGCCTACGACGGCCGGGAGTTCCGCATCGGTAAGCGCAAGGCGTGGCTGCACGGGGAGGAGGCGTTCTTCGGCTGGCAACTGCTGCGCGGCGAACTGGAGCAGGTGACCAGGGCGGCACTGTCGTCAGGCGGCGCGGTCGTGCGCGTCTATGGAGAGTTGTACGGCGGCCACTACCCACACGCCGACGTCGCGCCGGTGCCCGGGGTCAGCGCGGTGCAGACCGGGGTCTGGTACAGCCCGGGCCTGCGCTTCGCGCTCTTCGACGTGCTCCGACACGACCATCCGGACGACGCCGGCCTCTTGCTGCCCTACGCCGACGTGGCTGCCCTGGCGGCGTCCGCCGGACTCGACGTCGTGCCCCTGCTCGGCAGGGGCACCAGGCAGGAGTTGGACGCCCTGCCGCTGCGGTTCCCCACCCGAGTGCCACGCCTGCACGGTCTGCCGGACATCCCGGGCAACTTCGCGGAAGGGATCGTCATGCGTCCTGACATCTCCGCGCCGGCGGGACATCGGCCGATCATCAAGATGAAGATCGAGGAGTTCGACGAGCAGCGCTTCGACGAGAGCCGGCCCTGGAACCGGCACACGCAGCTTTCCTCCTACGACTTAGGCCGGCTCGCCAGAACCATGGTGAACAAACCACGGCTGGACAGCGCGCGATCCAAGACGGGACCGGGGTCCTTCAGCGAGTTCATGGACGAGGTCGTGCTCGACGTCATGGTCGATCTGACCGACGCCTTCCCCGCCGCCATGGCGGCCCTCGGGGATGGCGATGAGGACGAACTGCACGCCTACCTGCGAGAGGTCGTCCGAGCGATGTGCCACGAGTGAGAGCGGCTACGCCGGGGCGATCTACTGGGCCACTCGTCCGCCCATGGGCGTGCCGTGGACGCCGGCCCGGTCGATGTCGGCCTGGCCCGCCAGCACCGGCCTGGCCCTCAGGCGCCTGCCGCCACCGCGGCGCCCAGCCCCACCAGGACGATGCCGGTGGTCACGCGGAGTCCCCGCAGGACGGTCGGCCGCGATACCAGGGCACGTCCTCGGCTGACGGCCCAGGTGAGCAACGTGTACCAGGAGGCGCTGATGAGCGCCCACAGGGCTCCCAATGCGACGGTCGACAGGAACACCGGGCCTTTCGCGGTCACGAACTGGGGCAGCACCGAGACGGCGAACACGCCCGCCTTGGGGTTGCCGAGGTTGGTGATCAGGCCGGTGAGATATCCGCCCGCGAAGCCGGTGCGGCGCCCGCCCTGGCGGGGCGGGCGAGTGGAGACGGTGGTGAGCGCGGTCCGCAGCGTGTTCACCCCGAGGATCACCAGCACGATGCCGCCTGCGATCCGGACCATCGCGTACGCGGTGGGGCTGGCCAGCAGGACGGCGGACAGTCCGGCCGCGGCGGCCGTGGACCACAGCAGGAAGCCGGTGGCGTTGCCCGCGAGCGTGCCTCGGACTGTGCGTTGCCCGCCTTCCAGAACCTGCCGGATCATCAGGGCCTGACTCGCGCCTGGCAGCATCGCCAGCAGCAAGGTGGTGACGATGAAAACGGGCACATGCGTGGGCATGGGAAAGAGCCCCTTCCGGGGATTGCGGCCGATGGTGTCCCACCAGTCTTCCTCTCCCGTACTCGTAAGAGAAGTTAAAAGAGAAGGGGACAGCGTTAGGATTATTGAATGGTGGTGGATCCGGGACAGCTGCGGCTTCTCGCGTTGATCGAGCGCCACGGCTCCTTGACGGCGGCGGCTCACGCGCTCCGACTCACACCCGCGGCGGTCACACAGCAGGTGGTCAAGGCCGAACGCGACTGGCAGGTGCCCCTGGTCATCCGTGGTCCTCGCGGAGCAACGCTCACCGCGGCCGGCGCGCTCCTCGCCTCCCATGGCCGAACCGTGGAGGAGGCATCGGACAAGGCCGAGGCGCAACTGGCCGCGCTGCTCGGCCACCTCTCGCTCCGTCTGCGCATCGGAACGTTCCAGGCGGCCGCCCTGCACCTGCTGCCACCTGCCCTGACGGCCCTGCGGCACCGCCATCCGAACGCCGACGTCTCGGTCGTCGACGTGGTGTCCGGGCGCGGAGCGGACGAGATCAGCGCGGGGCGCCTTGACCTCGCCATCGTCGCGTCCTGGGGCACACCGCTCGCGCCGCCCCCACACCTACGGGCCCACCCGCTCCTGGTGGACCCGATGGTCGTGGTTCTCCCCGATGACCACCCACTGGCCACCGGGCAGCCCGCGGACACCGAGCTTCACCTGGAACAACTGCGCGACGAATCATGGGTTTCCATCCTGGCCGGCCATGCCGCCCGCGAACAGTTCCACGACGCTGCCCGCGAGGCCGGCTTCACTCCCACCGTGCGGTTCGAGACCGGGTCCTACGACGTCGCCCAGGCCCTCGTCGGCACAGGCATCGCAGTGGCCCTGGTCTCGCGCCTGGCCCTGACCCACGCGCCTGGCACCACCCATCGCGAACTGGCCCACCCCAGGCCCTACCGCCGGCTCTACGCCCTGACCAGAACCGACGCCAGCCTCACACCACTCGCGGACATGCTCATCGACCTCCTACATGATGTCGCCCACGACATCACCGCCACCTGGGAGGCTCCCCTGCCAGAACAACGACGCTCATCGAACTCACCGCACGGAGCCTGAAACCCCTGCGGTTCTGAATCGGCACCACCTGGCCGGCCCGCTCCGCCCCGACCACCGACGCCGGCAGCGGGCTCGGCGTCGCCCCCGCCGTAGCCGGAGCCCGGGGTGGTGGCCTGCGGCCGCTGCAGACGGCGCGCTGTCTCGGGACGTGTCGTCGGCCGTCGTGGACGAGGACGGTGTCTGAACCCTTGAGAATTCGCGCCGGGCCAGCCGGATTTCGAGTCGCCAGAAATGCCGGCAACGTGCTACCTCTCGGAGATGCCCGGCGACGATGAATCTTGTTCAAGGCCGTCCGAGGACCATGGCGCCGCCGTCACCGCGGTCGCGGTCTCCGCAGACGGACGGATGGGGGCGACCGGCGCGCGCTCCGGCGAGATCCGGCTGTGGGATCTGAGCCATGGCCTGCTCACCGCCTATGTGGGAGGGTTGCAGGACGGACCTGTGGAGAACGCCGCCTTCATCGGCGACGCCAGGCGGCCCCAACTGCTCACCACGGACGGACCGGCCTCGCTGTGGACGGTGGCGGCCGAGGCCCTGGAATGGCGACGGCTTCCTTGGGACGGCGGGCGGCTCCTCACATCCGCGGACCGGGAGGCGGTGCTCAGGCAGTGCGGAGACTTTCGATGGCTGGGCGTCTTCGGCTTGAGTGGTCGGCATGATCTGGCGGCGCTGGGACGTACCGGCTCCGGTCTGATCGTCGTGAGCGGTGACAGAGGACTGATCGAGGCCTGGCGCCGGCCTCCCAGGGAAAGACCGTACGCCGATGCCGAGGTCGTGTGGGCCTTCGGCGGCGAAGACGACGCGGTGGATCAGCGGCTGACGCGCTGTTGCGACCTGTGGCGGCTCGTGGTGTCCCCGCGGCGTGGCCGGATGGTCGTTCTCGATGCGGAGACCGGGATGGTCGTGACCGCGTTCACCCCGCCCGCCCGGCCCACGGCGATCGCCGCGCATCCGGACCGGCCGCTGGTGGTGCTCGGCGGGCGGGACGGTTCGCTGTCGTGGTGGGATACCCGCTCCGGCCATTGCCTCGGACGGGTTCAGGCGCATGCCGGCCGCGTCCGGGCGTTGGCACTCGCCACCGGCACGGACCTGGTGATGTCGGCGTCCCAGGACGGGACGGCCGCGCTCTGGCGACTACACGGCCGCGGGCCCGTCGGCCGCTTCACGCCTCCCACGCCCGCCGTCCCCCGAGAGCTGACTCACGTGGCCGGCACGCCGGACGGGCGGTGCTGGCTGATCGGCGGGCGCGGAGGCCAGGTCCACGTTCTCCAATGGTCCGGCCATGCCGGGCTCATACCGAAACGCATCGGCCGCCCTTCCAGGATGATGGACGGTGGTGACGTGGAAACCCTGCTCGACGACATCCGCCACCACTGGGACGACGGCCCGGCGAGCGTGGCCGCGGTCGGGGAACTGGCTTCGGGCGACCTCGACGAAGCCTGGCGCGGGACAGCGGCGGACGCGCTGGCGGACCTGATCGTGAACGGTGCGGACCCGGCGGCCCGGGAGGCGGCCGTGATCGCGCTGGCAGGAATCGACGAAGGCCAGGCCACCACCGCCCTGTCCCAGATGTTCCGCCGCTACGACGGGGACGGTTCCGCCGGGAGGTTGCTGGCCTACTTCACCGGCGAGGACGATCCCACGACGGAGGACCTCGTCGCCGGCCTGCCCACGATCGGCGACTTCCTCGGGATACTCACCTCGGCCACCCTGGGCGAACGAGGCGCCACCGCGGTCCCGGTGGTGCATGCGGCGCTGCGCGCGTTCCCCTTCCCGACCCAGGAGGACGCCGACGGCTGGTGGCGTGACGAGACGACCAAGTACCGGCTGCTGGACGCCCTCAGGCGGCTCGGTGCCGCCGCGGCGTCCACGACGCCGACTCTGCTGGCGGTGCTCGAGGACGCGGAGATCTACCGGGACACCCGACATCAGGCGAAGGTGACCTTACAGGCGATCGGCCTCCCGGAGACGGCCGACACGATCGCCGCCGAGATCCGGCGGAGGGCGGACCTCGTCCACGACGAGAACGGCGAGGACGACGAGTCGGAAGGCTTCAGCCTCCTGCTCGAGGTGTTGGTGGGCATGCCGTCCACGGCTGGCGGCCTCCCGCGAGGTGGGACCGGCGCTGGAGGCGGTGCGGCGCCGCTTCGGCGACGGCCCCAGCACGTACGAGGAGAACGGCGAGCTTGTACAGGTCTACGAGCTACATCTCGCCGACTGCATCGACGAGACGATAGCCGAGCAGATCAAGGAGGGAGCACCCGTGTATGTGGGATGCGACCCGCGTCGAGCGCGATCTTCTGGGGGCCGCTCGAACCACGGAAGATGACCTCGGCGGTCATCAGATACGCCATGTACCGTGATCATGTGATGGCGTCCCGGAGCCGGATCCTCAGCCCCGGCGTTGCCGGGGCGCGGTGTTGCGGGGCCGCGCCTTACGGGCGTGACGGGCGGCTTTGAACGGTTCGGGGAGCAGACGGTTGGTCAGTGCGGTGAGTTTCGTGCGCAGGTCTCCGCCGATGACATGGTCTTTGCCGGCCATGAGGGCGCGGTAACCCTGGGCGGCGACCTGAACGCGGCTGTTCTTCTTGGCGCCGGGGCCGAAGGCGGTCTTGCTCATTCCGGCACGGGCGTGGAAGTCGCTGTCGGTGGCGCCGGGCAGCAGCGCGGTGACGGTGACACCGGGCGCGCGGTCCTTCATCTCCTGGCGCAGTGCCTCGGCGAACATGTACGTGAACGCGCGGGAGGGGCCATAGACGGTCTCGTACGGGGTGGGCAGCGTCGCCGACAGGGACGAGGTGATGAGGATTCTGCCGTTGCCGTGATCGGCCATGTGCCGGACGACGGGTTTGGCGAGCGCGACAACGGAGGTGACGTTGAGGGCGAGCAGGTCGAGTTCGTCGTCCAGATCGGTGTCGAGGAACGCGCCGCCGATGCTGCGCCCGGCGTTGAGCACGGCCGCCTCCAGCGGTCGGCCGGTGTCTTGGACCGCCCGCCACACCGCTTGGACGCCGTCGCGTTCCGACAGGTCGGCCCGTACGGGAACTACGTGGGCGCCGTGCCGTTCGAAGTCGGCGGCGACGCGGTCGATGGTGTCGCTGCGGCCGGTGGCGACCAGGTCGTAGCCGTTGCGGGCGAACAGCAGGGCCAGCTGGTAGCCGATACCCGCGGACGCGCCGGTCACCAGGGCGAGAGGGCGGACGGAATTGCGGTGGGTGGTGCTCATGAGGTGCTCCTGGGGTCGTGTGCGCGACCGGCGGAATCGGAAGCGGCCTGATCGGCTGTCGGCCGGGGGAGGGGATCTGCGGCCCAGCTGGCCAGAAGGCGCCAGGCGTCCTGGGAGGACCGGTCGGTGGCCGGCAGGTAGATTAGGAGGGTCTGGTCGTTCTCGCCGGGCATTCCGCTCCCGGTAGGGCATGGCGTCGAAGTCGGCCAGCAGCGCCTTGGCCAGGCGATTGGCGGCCAGGCCGTCGCCGCGCCGCCCCAGGACGAAGGCGGCCTGGTCGGTGAAGGAGCCCAGGAACCGATGCAGCCCGGAGCGGACCTTCTGCACCCGCAGTGGGCTCCGGCGGGCGGCGGGCTGGGGCCGCACGAGGTCGAACAGATGGGCTCGTTCGGCGTCGTCCATGCGCAGCGCGCCCGCGATCGCCTCCAGCACCCCGGGCGTGGGGCTGATCTGCCGCCCCTGCTCCAGCCGCGTGTAGTAGTCGGTGCTCACCCCGGCCAGTTGGGCGACCTCCTCGCGCCGCAGGCCCGGCACCCGCCGGTAGGCGCCCCGCTCGGGCAGGCCCGCCGATTCCGGGCTGATCCGGGCACGGCAGCGACGCAGAAACTCACTCAGGTCCACATTTCGTGCCATACCCCCATGCTCCCCGCCGACCGTGCCGCGGAACGCCACTGACCGGCCCGCGGATCAATTCGCGGCGCTGGTGCCCGAGCGTCCCGCGGTCGATCCGGCCCAGCCGCTGGAGAGCGCCGCAGGGTTAGCGGCCGATCTTGTCGAGCTCGGCGAGATCGTCCTCGGACAGCGGGAGGCCCGCGCCGGTGGCGTTCTCGCGCAGGTGTGCCACCGATGAGGTGCCGGGGATCAGCAGGATGTTCGGCGACCGCTGCAGGAGCCAGGCCAGGGCCACCGACATGGGCGTCGCGTTTAACCGGGTGGCCACGGCCGTGAGTGCCGAGGACTGCAGCGGGCTGAAGCCTCCGAGGGGGAAGAAGGGCACGTAGGCGATGCCCTGCTCTGCGAGTTCGTCGATCAGGTCGTCGTCGTGGCGGTGGGCGAGGTTGTACATGTTCTGCACGCACACGATCGGCGCGATCGAGCGTGCCTCGGCGACCTGTTCCGCCGTCGCGTTGCTCACGCCGAGATGCCGGATGAGGCCCTGCCGCTGGAGGTCGACGAGCGCCCCGAACGCCTCCGCGAGCGAACCGGGCACGGGGCCCTGGGCGTCGCCGAGCCGGAGGTTGACCACGTCGAGCGTGTCGAGGCCGAGGTTCTCAAGGTTCTCGGTGACGGCCCGGCGCAGCTCTTCAGGCCTGCGTGCCGGGGGCCAGCCTCCCTCTTCGTCGCGGGTCGCCCCGACCTTGGTCACGATGTGCAGCGAGTCGGAGTACGGGTGCAGCGCTTCGCGGATCAGCTGGTTGGTGATGTGTGGCCCGTAGGCGTCGGCGGTGTCGATGTGGGTGATGCCGAGGCCGACGGCCTCACGGAGAACGGCGAGTGCGCCCTCGCGGTCGGCAGGCGGACCCAAGACCCAGGGGCCGGCGAGCTGCATGGCGCCGTAGCCGAACCGGGTGACAATCAGGTCGCCCAGGGTCCAGGTGCCGCCGGGAAGCGAGGCGGAGGGGGTGCCCATGGTGTGCCTTTCGTGTTGAGCCAGGGGGTGGTGCCTGACGGCGCCTTGCACCACTATTGGGGCGTAGCTTCTTGTCGGGAAGTAGGCACTTCGAAGTGCGTAAGGCACCTCGGATGAGAGGAATGGTCCATGGCGACGATGACGGCAGCCCAGCAAAGGGCACAGGCCAAGGTGGAGTACGACGCCTTCGTGGCGGCCTGCCCCAGCCGCAAGCTGCTCGACCGGATCTCGGACAAGTGGGTTACGCTGATCCTGGCCGCGCTCGGCAGCGACAGCGCGCATCAGCCCGGCGCCGACTGCGCCGGCGGGCCCCGGGTGATGCGCTACTCGGAGCTGCAGCGCCTGCTGGCCGGCGTCAGCCAGAAGATGCTCACCCAGACGCTGCGCTCCCTGGAGCGCGACGGCCTGGTGTCCCGCACTGTGGTGCCGACCGTACCGGTCACGGTCTCCTACGAGCTGACCGATCTCGGCCTGTCGCTGTACGAGATGATGCGGGGCATCAAGGCCTGGGCCGAGACGCACATGGACGATGTGCTCGCCAACCGCGAGACCTACGACACCCGCGTCGCCTGAACCACACCAGGGTTGCTCATCAGCGCCGAACGTGTGCGCAAGAGGCCGGGCAGATGGACGGGGCTCAAGGACGTCGCTTGGGGCGGTCGTCCCAGCGATGGGTGGTCCAGGCTCGGCGGATCAGGCTACGGACGGTGATGATCGTGTCTGCGAGGTCGAAGAAGGCGTTGGCGACGGTCGCACGACGCTCGTAGCAGCGGGCAAGGCGGTGGAAGGCGTTCTGCCAGGCGTGGGTGCGCTCGACGTGCCACCGCTCGCTGGCCTGGATCGGCGCCTTCTCGCCCTTGTGCGCGATGCGGCCGTGCAGGTGGCGGGCGGCGAGTTCGGTGCGGGTCTTGTCCGAGTCGTAGCCGGCGTCCAGGTGCACGGTGATGTCGTCGGGCAGCGGTCCCAGGTGCTCCAGCAAGTCCAGGATCGGGGCGAGCAGTGGGGAGTCGTGGCGGTTCGCTCCGGCGAGGACCCTACCGAGCGGGATTCCGTAACCATCGGTCATGCCCGAGCGTTTGAGGCCTTGCTCGCCGCGGTCGACCGGTGAGCGCCCGGCGACGCGATCTGCTTGAGCGGGACGAAGACGCGGAGGGAGATCTACTCGTCGCGGCGGTTGCGGATGATGGTCGCCGAGCAGGTGGTGTCGGCGATCGCCCGGTACGAGCAGCCGAACCGCAGCAGTTGCAGTAGCTTGTCGAACACGATCCGGTCGCCGAGCGGGGCCGGTGACACCCCAACGGATGGGCCGGATCGACCGCGGGAGGCTCGGGCAGCAGGGCCGCGAATCGGTCCCACAGCGGGGCGGTCAGCCATGCGGAAGGACGGGCACAGGACTCCCCAGTGATCACCGAGCGTCGCACCTCTATGATCACGGAGACCGGTCCCCGCCTCGCTGCCTGGGTCCCCCCGCCTATCTGCGCAGGCTCTAAATGATGTCGCAGAGTGGTGTCCCGGTTACAAGCATGTTCCATCCGGTGGGAACGCCGGCGGACGCGAGCGGCTCGTTCGGCCTTGGGAGTTGCCGCGACCTCCGACGGTGGGGAAGGCAGGTTGTGCACGGGAGCTGATTCCTTTCTACGCCACAGAGGTGGGTTGAAGTGCAGGTCAGAAGGGCGCGGCCGGGGCAGCAGGAGTCTGTGTCAGGGGATTGCTACGCTCGATGACGCGGCGGGACGACCGGTCAGTCACCCGCCGCGTTAGCACCGCCCCCGATCGAGCGCGCCACGGCGCGGGCTTCCCCGCCAGGTCGAACAGCTCCGCAGCGTGACCTACGCGAACAGCGTCATGCGCCTCACCTCGCCAGCGGGCGCGTTCATCGCTCCGCCGGTTGTCGCGCTCGTGGTCGAGATTGGTCCCGGGTTCCGCTCGGCGAGGATCTCGGCGAACAGCGCAGCGTCGACGACGGTCACCGGTGCTGCAGGCCACCAGCGTGACGCTCCTCGGGATTGGCGTTCTGGCCGCGTGCTCCTTCGCGTCGGACGTGAGCATGCACGCGCGGTCGCCGACGCGCCTTAGGGCAGGTGCGCGAGTTATCTTGGGTCTTTTTGAAGCGTCAGGCACGTCAGGCAAATGCGCTCCAACAGACGTGCCTGACACGTTATCTAGGGTTGTCAGGCACGTTCGCCACGGCGGGATCCGGGTCCTGTGGACCTGTTGTGAAGGGACTGGACCGGTCTAGGAGCGCCTGAGAAGGCTCGTCAGGGCTTGTTGCGCGGTCACCCCGGCCGCCGGTCAGCCTTCTGGGTGCCCGTCGTAGACGCGGATCTTGTATTCGGTCGTCTCCAGGGCGAGAGTGAGTTCGCGGATCTGTCGCACGATGCGGTCGCGCTGGTCGAGCATGATGCGCCGGCGTTCCGGGATGGTGCTCGGGCCATGCTCGACGAGGGCGATGTAGCGCTTGAGATCCTGCATGGTCATTCCCGACAGCCGCATCCGGGTGAGGAAGATGAGGCGGCGCAGGTCGAACGCCGAGTATTCGCGGTAACCGGAGGCGTTGCGTGCCGGCCGCAGGAGTCCCTCCTGCTCGTAGTAGCGGAGGGTGTGGGGGGACAGGCCGATCAGGCGGGCGGCCTCGGCGACACTCTTGGGCGTCGCCGAGGTCTCGATCGTGGTGTCGTCGAGGAGTTCGTGCAGCGCATCGATGACCGATGCGGACGGTTCGTCGCCGGCGGCGAGGATGCGTTCGATCAGGTCTTCGGTGGCCATGTTCGACATGGTACGGAGCTCAGAACGCGCGTAGCGCTGGCGGCATGCCGGGAAAGTCGGCCGATTGGCTTACATGCGCCCACTTCTCGACGTCGCTGAGTGCGTTCCTGTAAGTGCGGGTGAGATTGCGCACGGCCTCGGCGCCGAGCGGAAGCCTGAGCGGCGCGTCGGGCGTGTCGAGCATGTCGCGGATGGCCGAGGCGGCGCGTGCCGGGTCGCCCTCCTGGATGCCGTCGGCCTCGGCCATGTTCGCGCGGACGGCACCGAGCACCTCGTCATAGATCGGGTTCTGGTCCACGGTGTTGAGTACCTCGGCGGAATTGAAGGCGGTGCGGAAGCGGCTGGGCTCGGCGATGAGGACGCGGACGCCGAACGGCGCGACCTCGCCCGCCAGCGCCTCCGACCAGCCTTCGAGCGCGAACTTGCCAGCCGAGTAGCTGCCGACGGCGGGGAAGGACATCCGCCCGCCTTGACTGCTCATCTGCACGATCGCACCGGAACGACGCGCACGCATGTGCGGCAGCACCGCGCGCACGTAGGCGGCCGGGCCAAAGAGGTGCTGCTCGAGCATGTCGCGCAACTGCGCGTCCGTGACCTCCTCCGCGGCGCCCACCTGCCCGACTCCGGCATTGTTGACAAGTACGTCGACGTGCCCGAATGCGTCGAGCGCGCGCCGTACGACCGCCGCGGCCGCGTCCGTGTCGCGCACGTCGTGCTCGACCGGCAGCAGCCGGTCACCGTACTGAGCCCGGAGCGCGTCGAACCGGCCGGCCCGCCGCGCCGTGCCGACCACCTGCTCGCCCGCGGCCAGCGCCGCCTCGGCCAACGCCAGGCCGAGGCCGGAGCTCGCACCGGTGATGATCCAGGTCTTGGTCCCGTTTGTTGTAGTCATGACGGCGAAGATAGACATTCGAGCGCGCTCGAAGGCAAGCAGGCTTTCCGGCCGGTGCAACGATGATTCCGATGGCCACGAGGCTCCCAAACATGACGTCGTAGCGGGCCGGCAGGCCCCACAGCGTGCGGCGCAGGCCGATGCCGTCCAGGACGATCTTGTCCTAAGGGAGCGGGAGCGGGAACGGTCGTGACCTGCCGCGTCGGCCGGGTGACGGGCAGCCGGAGTGGCGCGGGAAGTTCGGCCGCGCCGCCGCCTACGTCGCGCTCGGCGTGGTGACCGTCGTCGTGCTGGTGCGGTTCGGCGTCACCATCACGCTGACGCTGGCCTGATCGGCGGCCGTGGCGGCCCCGTCCCCCTCGAGGCGGGGCGCGCCACGCTCGAACGTCACCGGCCGGACGCCAGCCGGGATAGCTGTCAGGTCAGGTGCAGGACCGATTCGGCGGTGCTCCAGTCGGTGGCGATGGCCTGCTGCGCCGCCGCCAGGGTGACGGTTCCCTTGCAGATGGCGGAGTGCAGCCGGCTCTCTACGGCGTCTTTGGGGTTGTTGGGGCCGGCGCCGGGCTTGTGGCCGGGGGAGGGTGGCTCGCCCCACAGGTTGGGCGGGTCGTTGGGGTCGCCGCCCAGTTGCAGGCTGATGAGGTGGTCGTACTCGGCGTCACGGAGCGGGCCGGTGTAGCCGTAGGACCGGGCGTTCGCCACCTTCTCCCGGCTGGTGATGTTCACCGGGGGACGGATGCCCTTGGTGTACCCGGATCGTCGTGGTCAGCGTCGATGGGGTGACCTTCGGGTTGAGGGCGCCGGGTGTGCATGCCGGGTCCGGGAGCGGCTGACCGTGGCGTATCCGGTGTGATGGGCTCACTGGTGGTGCTCGGCGCTGCTCCCTCAGCCCCGGGCACCGCTTGAGAAGCAGAGGGCTTGGGCGCCAGCAATGGTCACCTGCGCGCCCGGGCTGCGGGGCCTGGCGGGGCGGAGCGTCCCCTGCTATCGAGTCAGGAATGCGTGACGTTATCCTTCGAGCGGAAAAGAATTTTGTTCCTGTGGGTGATGCGGTGCGCGAGGTCAAAGACATCCGTTTGGGTGATCATCTGTGCCTGGCGTATGCTCACGAGGATGAACAGCGTCAAGTGGTGACCGAATTCGTCGGTGGCGCTCTGGCGGCCGGGGAGCGGGTTGTGTACTTCACCGAGGGCGTGGGCGAGCGGCGGGTACACGGCTGGCTGTCCGAGGCCGGGTTGGACGTGGACGCCGCCGTCCAGCGAGGAGCCCTGGGGATCCGATCCGCCGAGGACAGCTATCTGGCATCGGGCCGGTTCGACCCGTCCGAGATGATCGTCGCCCTGCGGAGCGAGATCGACGCGAGCCTGGCCTGCGGGTTCACGGGATTGCGAATGACCGGCGAGATGAGCTGGGCATTGTCCCCGATCCCAGGAGCCGAGCGGCTGGAGGAGTACGAACGCCGGGCGACCGCCCTATTCGAGGAGGGGCACGCGGCGGCGATCTGCCAGTACGACACGCGCCGGTTCCCGCCCGACCAGTTGACCACGCTGGCCGCATGCCATCCAGGGAGAGTACACCTGAACGCGATCTTCCAGCACGGACCATTGCGCGTGGTTTCCGCCCTGGACCCCGACGGCGGGTTGGTGCTGCGCGTCACCGGCACCATCGACCACTCCAACACCGATGGCTGGGCCGATGTTCTCAGCTGGGCGGCCGGTCAGGTCGGCGCCGGGGGTGAGGCCCGTATCGACATGTCCGGACTGGAGTTCATCGACGTGGCCGGGCTGCGCGTGCTTGTCCGCGCGGCCGCGTGCCTGCGCCCTGGGAGGGTCCGGGTGCGGAACATGGCTCCCATGCTGGCCCAGGTCGTCACTCTTGTCGGCTGGGACGACGCACCAGGCCTGGTGATCGACAAAAGGCCGCAGGAGGTGGGCGCGTGACCATCTTGGCATCCGGCCTGGAACCCGAGGCGGGGCTGATCCATCAGGCGCTGTTCTACGACAGCGACGAGGCGTTCGCTGCCGCGATGACGCCGTTCTGCCGCGAGGGGCTGGAGCGGGGCGACCGGGTGCTGGCGGTCACCACGCGGGCGAACGTCGCCCTGCTTAAGGACACTCTCGGCCGGGCGGCAACCCAGGTGGAGTTCATCGAGGCGGCCGACTGGTACCACGCGCCCGGCCGCACGCTGGCCGCCTACGGCAGGTACGTCGACACCCATAAGACCGGCCACCCGCGGGTGCGGATCATCGGGGAGCCGGTCTGGCATGGCCGCAGCGACGTGGAGGAGGCCGAGTGGACCCGCTACGAATCGGTGATCAACGCCGCGTTCGCCGCGGCCCCCGCCTGGATCGTGTGCCCCTACGACGAGCGGACACTGCCCGGACGCATCGTCGCGCACGCCCGCCGCACTCACCCCGAGCTTCTGTCCGGCGCCGGCCCGCACGTCAGTGAGGCCTACACTGCCCCGGCCGCCTTCACCTACCCGGGGGACGAGCTGCCGCTGCCACCCCCACCGAGCTTTCCGGGGAGTGTGATGGAGGTCGAATTCGACGCCGACCTGAGGGCCCTGCGGCACCGCCTGGCCGAGGGTGCGTGCGCGCTGGGGATGAGCAGCGAGCAGACCCAGCGGCTGATCCTCGCGGTCGGCGAGCTGGCCACCAACACCCTTCAGCATGCCGACGGCCGGGGACGGGTACGCATGTGGGCTGACGGTGATGGGGTGATCTGCGACGTCATCGACCTCGGCCAGATGACGGCCCCGTTCCCCGGCTATCTGGCGCCCGCCCCCGACGCTTCGTCCGGGCATGGCCTGTGGGTGGTCCGCCAGCTGTGCACCCTGATGCAGATCCGCACCCAGATGCCCGGCACGCAGATCCGCCTGCACTTGGCTCGCACCTGACCAACGCGCAAGTGATGAGCTGCCGGGCCGCATCCAGCCTGGGCAGGCCGCCGACTATCCGTTCGTGCCGGATGGTGCCGTAGGTAGTCGGCGCTGTCCTGCGCGATCTCGTCCGGGCAGCGGTCTACCGTCTGGGCGTCTGATCGGTGTCGCGTGCTCGCTGGTGGCGCGTGAAGATGTCCAGCAGTACGCCGATGGGCACGTTCGACTCCGTCGGGTAGCGGAAGCCCCGATCAGGATTGATCGTATAGCGGTTGCGGCGGCCGATCTTGGATCGGGAAAGGTAGCCCTCCTGGTGCAGGTCGCTCACGATGCCCTGCACCGCGCGCTCGGTGATGCCGATGACGGCGGCGATGTCGCGCAGCCGCGTCTGCGGGTTGCGGGCGATCTCCAGCAGGACGCGGGCGTGGTGGGTCAGGAACGTCCAGGACGACGAACGCTCGTCGATGCTGTTAGCGGCCACGTCGCATATCCCGTCATCCCGGCATCGGTAGACACATGTTCCCGAAGCGGACATCGCCAGACGCCGCTACACGAAGTACTATACAGGAACATTGTTTCGTGTATCATTGTTCCAATGTATGACTGAAATGCCCAGGTTTGTGCCTACATGCCCACGCAGGCAGGGGGGTCAATGGCTCTCACGCAGCACCGGCCCCCAGGGGCCGCTTCGCCACCCCTGGGCGCGCCGGCCGTCGACCACGCCAGCCGGAATCCGGCTACAACCGAGGGCGCTCCCGTGACGATCAACGACGAGTCCGCACCCGACGCCGGTCTCATCGAGGCGGTGCTCCATCTCGATCGCACGCTTCGCATCACCTACAGCCCGCTCTCCCAGGGGGGCCTGGTCCGGCTGATCGGCGAACTCGACGCCGGCAACACCCCGGCAGTCGCAAAGACGCTGACAGAGGTCAGGGCGGGCGAGGGGGTCCTGACCATCGACGTCGCCCGACTGGAGTTCGTCGACGTCGCCGGTCTGCGCATGCTGGCCGGCCTGTGCCGCGATGGTTCGGCCCGACTGGCGAACGTTCCGTCGCTCATGCGTCGCCTGCTCCACCTCCTGGGCCAGGGGAACGTCATCGACACCTGCGCATGATCTGGCCTTCTTGATACCCGAAAGAACAATTCGGGATTGAGGGTGGTGGTGAGGAGAGCTCCTATGATCTCGCTCTCCACCCGCAACCGCCGCGTCCCCGCCGACCAGCTCACCCGCGACCGCATTGGCACCCTGGCCTGGCTCGTCGGCCGCGACCTGTGGCGACCGGACCGGGACGAGTGACCTCGAAGACAGACGCACCCGAGGTCAGTCCTCGACGGCCGCGACGATGGCACCGCATGTGCGCCGCGTACCGATCCACGTGAGCACCTCGACGAACCGCTTCGGGCCCCCGACCGGTCACGAGGGGTGGGTGCGGTACCAGTCGAGGGCGGCGGCGATGGCCTCACGGTGCGGGGTTATGGAGAGCGGCCCAAAGGTGTGGGTGAACGTGGAGGTGTCAGCGACGAATGGGCGGTCTCGCTGGTACCAGGTCTGGCCGAGGGTCCGGATGGTGGGGTTGAACAGCCCAAGGACGCGCTGCATGAGGCGGCCGAGGGCCGCGGCTTTCACCGGATGCCCGAGCTCGGCGGAGATCAGATCGATGAACTCTCGCCCGGTCACAGGCCGGTCGGCCGGCAGGTGCCAGACCTGGCCGTCGGCCCGCTCGTCTGTCCCTAGCGTGACCAGGGCACGGGCGATGTCAGGCAGGTAGTTAAACGAGTGCGGCTGGTCCAGCGAGCCGGTCCAGCGGATGGTCCGGCCGCGAGTCGCCTGCCCGAACACGGTGGCGCCGACCGTGCTGTTAACACCGCCGGCACCGTAATAGTCGGAGGCCCTGCCGATGGCGACGCGCAGGTCGCCGGCGCGGTGCGCGGCCAGGAGCGACTCGGCCATCTCGGCGCGAACTCGGCTCATGGGGGTGCGCCCGGCGTACGGCAGGTCCTCGGTCATGGGCGCGTCCACCGGACCGTACATGTACAAGTTGTCGGCGAAGACCAGCTTCGCGCCGGCTGCGCCCTGGCGGATCGCCGCGGTCAGCCCGGGAAGCTCCTGCACCCAACGGTGGTAGGCGGATGCGGCGCAGTGGTAGACGACGGCCGCGCTGGAGTCAGCAGTTCCCCTGCGCCACCGGGCACTACGAAATACCGCACTTCAACGCCACGCCCGGTCACGCCTACGCGACGCAGGCCACAGTGTTCGGGACCGACACGAATGGGGATGCGGCTCCTGGGGGTTCGACCTGAGCCCTGAACTGCGCTTCTGACGCTCGGGGACGGCACGTCTTTCGATACCCCATGCCGGATACAGCAGCTCTAACCTGCAAGGCTTTCGTCGGCACGCGACCTACGGGCGAAGCCGTTGCCGAAAGACTCGCCGCGCTGTTGAGCCTTCGCCGCATCGCCGATGTTCTGCGCTACTGTCGGTCCTCGAATGCCCTCGAACGCCACGTCATGCTCGACGGCGTTTCACGCGGGCCTCGGGTCTGTTGCCCGGGGCCCGTCAGGTTGCCGGGCGTTGTCGTGACTCACTTGATACTTGACGCTTTGGCTTCGGTTGATGCTTGACACGGCCTAGACGATCTTTCTCCGCTTAGTATGGTCTGCGGATTTGATCCGGGCCACTTCCTGAGTGGTGGTTCGGGTCACGACCTTGATGGTCTCGGCGTCGTCGTGGATGGCGATGTGGCTGTCGTCGACCGTCACGGTGACGATCTTCCGGGCGTGGACGCGACCCAGGTTGATCTTCTGGCCGGTGACCATGATTCCGCCTTTGATGCTGACGACTCGCTGGACGGTGACCGGCCCGGACGCAGGCGACGGGGGCGAGCCGGCGGTTCGTGCGCCCTGCAGCCGCCCGCATTCGGTGATCGGCAGCGGGCAGCGAACCGTCCGCAGCAGGCTGCGTTCCTCGTCGAGGATCTGGGCGGTGATGCCGTCCATCCGGATGGTGACGCGCCGGCCGGCCAGGGTGGTGCCGATGCACAGGGCCCGGTTGGCCAGGCTGACCGTGCCCGCGGTGCTGACCAGGCGGTCGATCTCGACGGCCGGGTAGCCCTCATCCAGCGCGAGGATCGGAGCCGGCCCGGCTACTCGCGCGTCGGCCGTGGCGAGCAGGCGGGTCAGGTCGGCGGCGGTGAGCCGGGAGGGCACGGTTTTCAGCCGGGCACCTGAGGTGGTGAGCACATGCAGGTGGGCGGTGCTGATCCACAACGTGATGGACATCCCGGCGCGGTCCGGACCGAGCCAGACCTGCTGGCCGGCGATCTGCAGGTTGCCCGAGGCGGGGACGATCCGGTCCACCTCGACGGCTTCCACGGTGGCCGGCAACGCCCTTGTCGGCGCCGCGGTCGCAGCCGAGGCGGCGACGGATGGCCGGTGCGGGTGCGGGGGTGGGGCCGCCGAAGCCCATCGAGCGCGGCAAGACCGGCGGGCAGCCGCAACGCCAACGGTTGGTCCGTCTGCTGCTGTTGGACGTGTGGCCGGGGCTCGGTGAACCGGTCGACGGGGAAGGCCATGTCCAGCGCCTGATGCGGCCGGGCGGTGTTATAGCGGATCACGAACGCGTCCACCGACGCCTGAGCGGCCTGCAGCGAGTCGAACGGGTCGGCCTGGTCCAGCAGTTCACGGCGGACGGTCTGATGGAACCGCTCGATCTTCCCGGTGGTCGTCGGGGAACGGGGCTTGGTGGTGCGCGCGGTGATGCCGTTCTCACGGCAGATCCGCTCAAACAGCACCTCACCCGCTCGCGGACCACCGAACCGGCAGGTGAACTGCTTGCCGTTGTCGGTGAGCACCTCCTGCGGCACCCCGAACGTTCGCATCGCGCCGGCGAACGCCGCACACACCGCCCGGCCGGTCGCCCTCACCACCACAGAGGCGATCACGCAAAACCGGGCGTGGTCGTCGATCCCGGTGATCAGCTTGCACTCGGTGCCGTCCGCCAGGAACACCCCGCCCATGATGTCCATCTGCCACAACTGCATCGGCCCCGGCCGCTCCCACCGCACATAATCCGAGCGCTTACGCTTACGCGCCATCGGATCGATCAGCCCGTTACGCACCAGAGCCCGATAGACACTCGCACGGGACGGCAACGGCTCCACCCCGCGCCGGCGCAGCTCCCACAGCAACGTCTGCGGCCCCCACCGCGGATGCGCACGCCGCAGCTCGCAGATCAACACCTCCACCTGCGCCGGGGTCTGCATCGGATGCGACTTCACCCGATGCGAGCGATCCGCCAGCGCCCCCAGCCCGCCCTCGCGATACCGGCGCATCCAGGTATGCACCGACTGCCGCGACACGCCATAGCGGCCCGCGACCTCGGTGACCGGTGCGCCCGCCAATACCTCCATCACCGCGTGATATCGCTGCTCCACGACACTCAACTCCACCAGCGCCATCCCGGCCTCCTCCGAAACGCGGACAACGCCACGAGAAAGGCCAGAAGACGATCAAGGTGTCAAGCATCAAGCGAGGACCGAGTGTCAGCCATCAAGCGAGACAGGACAAGGTTGCCGGGCGTGGATTGCCGAATTGTGCTTATAGGGGTCAAGGGCGGCGGCCCACC
>NZ_JAHDTF010000054.1 GCF_018531465.1 Sphaerisporangium fuscum | reverse complement strand
GCCGCGGACCGGGACGGCCCGCCGGCCCGCCCGGCGCGCCGCCGAGGCGGGGCGGGGACACGGCCGGCGCGCCGGATGCGGAGGACGTCACCCCTTGATCTCCGTCCACGCCCGGGTCCACTCCGAGTAGTCCTTGCACTTGACGTCCGTGCGGCCGTCAAGGCACTGGGCGATCGGCGTCGTCCAGTAGTGCACCTTGGAGAAGTAGGACTCGTCGGTGGCGTGGAAGGTGTCGCAGAAGCTCTTGTCGGAGGTCTGCGCGCAGGCCTCCCTGTTCGACGGCGCCTCGCCGAACCACTCGGCGACCTGGGCGTTCGGCTTGGGCGAGATGATCCAGTCGAGCCATTTGTAGGCGCAGTTGGGGTGCTGGGCCCTGGCCGCGACCATCCAGGTGTCCGACCAGCCGGTGGAGCCCTCCTTGGGCAGGATCGCCTCGACGGGCGCCTTGTCGGCCTTGACCAGGTTGGCGATCACCTGCCAGGTGGTGCCCGCCACCGTGTCGCCGCTCTTGAAGGCCTGCACCGCCTTGGTGTAGTCCGACCAGTACTCGCCGATGTTCTGCTTCTGCTGCTTGAGCAGGTCGACGGCCGCCTGGAACTGCTTGTCGTCCAGCGCGTAGGGGTCCTTGATGCCGAGCTCGGGCTTGGTGCCCATCAGGTAGAGGGCGGCGTCGGCGATGTAGATGGGGGAGTCGTAGGCCGTCAGCCTGCCCTTGTAGGGGGAGCCCGGGTCGAAGACCACGCTCCAGGAGTCGGGCGCGGGCGTGACCTTGTCGGTGCGCCACATCAGCAGGTTGGCGCCCCGGCCGTGCGGCACGCCGTAGGCGACGCCGTTGACGGAGTTCCACGGCTTGAGCTTCAGCCCGTCGAAGACGTTCTTGTAGTTGGGGACCAGGTCGGTGTTGACCGGCGCGACCGTCCCGGAGGCGATCAGGCGCAGCGAGGCGTCGCCGGAGGCCGACACAGCGTCGTACTCGCCGGTCTTCATCAGATTGACCATCTCGTCGGACGTGCCGGCGGTCTTGGTGTTGACCTTGCACCCGGTGGCCTGCTCGAAGGGGTGGACCCAGTCGACCTTGGGGTCGTTGGAGCCGTCCTCGGCGTAACCGGCCCAGGCCACCAGGTTGACCTGGCCCTCGCCCGCGCCGAGGCTCTTCAGCGCCTCGATCTCGGGCGGGGTGAAGCCGCTCCGGCCGGGGGCGGCGGCCGTGCCGCCGGAACCGCTCGAACCGCCGGAACCGCCGCACGCGGCGGCGGCCAGCGCGAGCGCTGCGACGGCCATGGCGAGTCGGGTGGACCGCATGTGTTCCTCCTTGGCGAGGGGACGCTGAACGGGAGTCGAGGGGGAAGGAGGGGAGGGCGTCAGGAGGCGATGGCGAACTCGTGGCGGCGGTTCCAGGCGAGCCGCACCCGCCCGCCGCGCAGCCCCGTCACGTCCATGGACGACACCTCGAGGTTCTGCTGCAGGACGATGAGCCGCCCGCCCGCGTCCAGGTCCACGACGAACCGCGTCGCGGCCCCGGCGTACACCACCTCGGCGACGGTGCCGGTGGCGCTGTGCTCCTCGTCCCCGACCGGGGCCGAGAGGTCGAGCACCAGGCGCAGCTTCTCCGGCCGCACGCTGAAGGTGCCCTCCTTGCCCAGGACGGTCCGCGCCGCCTCGCCGGAGATCAGGTTGGAGGTGCCGACGAAGCCCGCCACGAACGGCGTCGCCGGCCTCTCGTACACCTCGGCCGGGGTGCCGACCTGCTCGACCAGACCGCCGTTGAAGACCGCGACCCGGTCGCTCATGGTCAGCGCCTCTTCCTGGTCGTGGGTGACGAACAGGAACGTGATGCCGGCCTGGCGCTGGATCTCCTTCAGCTCGACCTGCATCTCCTCGCGCAGCTTCAGGTCCAGCGCGCCGAGCGGCTCGTCCAGCAGCAGCACGCGCGGCCGGTTGACCAGCGCCCTGGCCAGGGCGACGCGCTGGCGCTGGCCGCCGGACAGCTGCGCCGGCCGCCGGTTCTCGAAGCCCGAGAGCCGCACCGAGCGCAGGGCCTCCAGGGCGCGCTCGCGGCGCTCGGCCCTGGCGACCTTCTTGACGCGCAGGCCGTACTCGACGTTGTTCAGCACCGTCATGTGGGGGAAGAGCGCGTAGTCCTGGAAGACGGTGTTGACGTCGCGCTCGAAGGGGGCGAGGCGCGTGACGTCGCGCCCGCCGAGCTCGACCGTGCCCGCCGTGGGCGACTCGAACCCGGCGATCATCCGCAGCACGGTGGTCTTGCCGGACCCCGACGGGCCGAGCATCGCGAAGAACTCCCCGTCGGCGATCTCGAGGTCGACGCCCGCGACGGCCTCCACGGCCCCGAAGTTCTTGCGCAGGCCGCGCAGCCGTACCGCCACGTTGTTCTCTGGCATGAGCTGAAACATATGGTTTCAAAGGTTTCCCGGCAATGCACGGTCCGGTATCAATGGGGTAAACCGTTGCGGCAGAGGGAGAAGTCACCAGCATGGACACCGCCCGCCTGGCCGTGTTCGCCCCGGTCGGCGGCGCCGCCCGCGTGGACGCCGTCGTACGCCGCCTCGCCGACGCGATCGCCCTAGGGCTGCTGGCCGACGGCGAGCAGCTGCCGAGCGAGACCGAGCTCGCCGGACGGCTGGGGGTCTCCACCGTGACCCTGCGGGAGGCCCTGGTGGCGCTGCGGCAGCGCGAGCTGGTCGAGACCCGCCGGGGGCGGGGCGGCGGCAGCTTCGTCCGCGTCCCGCCCGACCCGCGCGGCGGGGAGTTCGAGGCGCGGCTGCGGGCGTTCTCGGTCGCCGAGCTGCGCGACCTCGGCGACCACTACGCCGCCATCGCCGGCGCCGCCGCCCGGCTGGCCGCGCAGCGGTCGCTCCCCGAGGACCTCGCGCCGCTGTGGCGCTCGATCGAGGAGATGGCCGCCGCGCCCGAGAGCCGCAGGGGACGCGTCGAGGGACGCTTCCACATCGAGGTCGCCGCCGCGTCCCAGTCGGCGCGCCTCACCCAGGAGGAGATCCGGTTACAGACCGACATCGGACCGTTGCTGTGGCTTCCCCGATCGGGTGCCACCAGGCACGATGAGGTGACCGCGCAGCACCGCGCCATCGCCGAGGCCGTCCGGAGGGGCGACGCCGGCGAGGCCCGCGACCTCGCCGAGCGGCACGTGCTCGACGCCGTCGAGCATCTCATCGAGCTCCGGCTCCTCGAAACGTGAACGGAACCATGACCACGAAGGTTGAGGACGAGGCCCGCGCGAGCCTCACCCGGGCGCGCCTCGCCGTGACCGACACCGCCGAGATGGTGTTCCGCGCCCTCGCCGAGGTGCGCGCCGTCGCCGCCGAGCTGATCACCACCGCCCGCCGGAACGGGCGCGACCCGGTCACCGCCGAGCTGGCCGCGCTGCGGCCGCTGCTGTTCGGGCACCTCGGCGCGCTGGTGGCGGGCATCGGCTTCATCGCCGCGCCCGGCCTGCTCGCCGACGCGCCGTGGTACCTCGAATGGTGGCAGTACCGCCCGGACGGCGCCCCCGCCCAGCTCCTTCGCGACCTCGACCCCGCCAGCAGCGCGTTCTACGACTACACCCACTGGGACTGGTTCGCCGGGCCTCGCTCGGGGGCCGAGCGCACGGTCTGCGGCCCCTACGTCGACTACCTGTGCACCGACGACTACAGCCTCACCCTCTCGGTCCCCGTGCTCGCCGAGGGGGTCTTCGTCGGGGTGGCGGCCGCCGACGTGCTGGTGGGCGCCTTCGAGGCCGCCGTCGTCCCGGCGCTCCGCGCGATCCCGGGGCCGGCGTTCCTGGTCAACGCCTCCGGCCGGGTGGTCGCCTCCACCACGGCCAAGTGGCTCGCCGGGTCGGTGTACCGCGGCGGCGGGGAGCTGGCGACATACCCATGCGGTGACCTGCCCCTGCGCCTGGTTGCGGCACAATTGCCACATGCCTCTTGATCCGAAGATCGCGGAACGCCTGAAGCGCACCTCCGACGGCCTGGTGCCCGCGGTCGTCCAGCAGCACGACACCGGCGAGGTGCTCATGCTCGCCTGGATGGACGACGAGGCGCTGCACCGCACCCTCACCACCGGCCGCGCCACCTACTGGTCGCGCAGCCGGGGCTCCTACTGGGTGAAGGGCGACACCTCCGGCCACGTCCAGTGGGTCAAGCACGTCGCCCTCGACTGCGACGGCGACACGATCCTGCTCAAGGTCGACCAGGTCGGGGCGGCCTGCCACACCGGCGACCGCACCTGCTTCGACGCCGACGTGCTCGAGGTGCCGGCATGACTCTCACGGCGGAGGCCGGGCCCACGCGCAGCGGGGCGCGGCGCGTCCTGCTCGCCTGGGTGGCCGCCGGCGCGGCCGGAGCCGTGCTCCCGCTCGTCGCCGCCGGCCGCACCTGGGCCCGGGTCACCTTCTCCGCCGACCCCGGCGCCCCGCACATGGCGCCGGTCACGCAGGCCGGCGGCGATCTCGTCCCGGTGCTGAGCCCGCTGGCGCTGGCCTCGCTGGCCGCCGTGGTGGCGGTGCTGGCCACCCGGGGAGTCTGGCGCCGGGTGATCGGCGCGCTGATGGCCCTGTTCGGCGCCGCGATCGGCTTCGCCGCCTGGCAGGGCGCCTCGTCCTCCCACGTGGTGCGCGCCGCCCTGGAGCACAGCACCCTCACCGGAGCCGGCCACGCCACCGCGTCCGTCACCTGGGCCTGGCCCGCGACGGCCGTCGCGGGCGGGGTCGTCCTGCTGGCCGCGGGCCTGACCGCCGTGGCGCGCGGCGCCCGCTGGCCCGGCATGTCCGAGCGGTACGACCGTCCGGGCGCCTCCGGGACGGGGCGGGGCGGTCCCGGAGGCGAGCGGCCCGGCGCCGGCGACCGGTCGCTCTGGGACGCCCTCGACCGCGGGGTCGACCCCACCGACGACCAGAGGGGCTGACATCCCGGGGCGGGGAGGTGTCCTGGGCTGCACGCCGGGCCCGGCCGCAGGACACAAGTTGCCCACAAAGCGGAACGATCGGCCCTTTCGGTCGGTGCTCGTCGCTATGCTGCCGCAGCGCGAGATGCGCAATGACGTCACAGGAGTCATCGAATGAGCTACGGGAATCAGCCGGGCAACCCTGAGGGGTACGACCCTCAGCAGCCCGGCGGGGGGTACGGCCAGCAGGGCGGCGGCCAGCCTCCCGGGGGGTACGGCCAGCAGGGCGGCTACGGTCAGCAGCCCGGCGGCTACGGCCAGGGCGGGGGCTACGGCCAGCAGGGGTACGGCGCGCAGGACGGCGGTTACGGCCAGCAGGGCGGCTACCCTCCCCAGGGGGGTTACGGCTACGGGCAGGGGGGCTACGGCGGCCCGCCGCCGCAGGCGCCCGACAACCACCTCGTCCCGGCGATCCTCACCACGCTGTTCTGCTGTCTGCCCTTCGGCATCGTCTCGATCGTCAAGTCGTCCCAGGTCAACACCAAGTGGGCCGCCGGCGACTACCAGGGCGCCATCGCCGCCTCCGAAGAGGCCAAGACCTGGTGGAAGCGCGCGCTGATCTGGGGCATCGTCGTGGAGGTCGTGGCCATCGTGGGCTACTTCGTCCTCGTGGCGTTGCTGCTGTCGGCCTCGAGCTACTCCAGCTACTGATGGCCTCTCACGCGGAGCACACCGGGAGGCGCGGGGGCGGCCGGCTGAGGCCGCTGCTCGCGCCCCTCGGCGCCGCGGCGCTGGCGGGGGCGGTGGTCGCCTACGTCGGCGCCGTCGACCCCAACCAGCCGGGTCACTACCCGACCTGCCCGTTCCTGTTCCTCACCGGGCTCTACTGCCCGGGGTGCGGCACCCTGCGGGCGATCCACGCCCTGGCCCACGCCGACGTCGTGGCGGCCCTCGGGCTGAACCCTCTCGCGGTGGCCACGGTTCCGTTCCTGCTGTTCTGGTGGGGGCGGTGGGCCCTGCGCACCTGGCAGGGGCGGCCGGTGCGGACGACCCTCGCCCACCCGGCCTACATCTGGGGCTTCCTGGCGCTCGTCATCGTCTTCTGGATCGTGCGCAATCTCCCGTTCGGCCGGTTCCTGGCGCCCTGACCCAGCGAGATCGGCACCCCCTGTGGCGAGGCGACCGCGTTAAGCCCGATACCATCGGCAGGGCAAGGTCGGGGGAGGAAGCCGGTTCCGCGGTCCCAGCTGCGGGCGCGGCGGCTCCGCCCGCGAGCACAGTCGACCGGAGGGACCCTGATCGGGTGAGCAAGCCAAGCGAGGAGATCAAGTGAGCGTGCTCGACGAGATCCTGGACGGCGTTCGGGCCGACCTCGCCGACCGGCAGCGGGCCGTGTCGCTGGCGGAGCTCAAGGAACGCGCCCAGCGGGCGCCCGCCACCAAGGACGCCTACGCCGCGCTGGGCGGCGACAAGGTGTCGGTCATCGCCGAGGTGAAGCGGTCGAGCCCGTCCAAGGGCGCGCTGGCGGCGATCGCCGACCCCGCCGCGCTCGCCGGCGACTACGAGGCCGGCGGCGCGCACGTCATCAGCGTGCTGACCGAGCGCCGCCGCTTCGGCGGCAGCCTCGACGACCTCGCCGCGGTGCGCGCGGCGGTCGACATCCCGATCCTGCGCAAAGACTTCGTCGTCACCAGCTACCAGCTGTGGGAGGCCCGGGCCTACGGCGCCGACCTGGCGCTGCTCATCGTGGCGGCCCTCGACCAGAACGCCCTGGTGTCGCTCATCGAACGGGCCGAGTCGATCGGCCTCGCGCCGCTCGTCGAGGTGCATACTGAGGAGGAGCTCGATCGAGCTCTCGACGCCGGTGCGAAGATCATCGGGGTGAACGCGCGGAACCTCAAGACCCTGGAGGTCGACCGCGACGTCTTCTCCCGCATCGCACCCAAGATCCCCGACGGCGTTATCAAGATCGCCGAGTCGGGTGTGCGCGGCCCGCACGACCTGCTGGCCTACGCCCGGGCGGGCGCCGACGCCGTTCTCGTCGGCGAGAGCCTGGTCACCGGCAAGGACCCGAGGGCGGCCGTGGTCGACCTCGTCACGGCCGGAGCCCACCCGGCATCGCGACTCGACAACGGACCCGAGAGGCACCAGTGAGCACCGCAGAAGGCACCCTGATCACCGCGGCCGACTTCGCGGGCAACGGCCCGGCCGGTGACGACCCCGACGCGCGGGGCCGCTTCGGCGTCTTCGGCGGCCGCTTCGTGCCCGAGGCGCTGATCCCGGCGCTCGACGAGGTCGCCAAGGTCTACGAAGAGGCCAAGGCCGACCCCGAGTTCCTGCGCGAGTTCGACCACCTGCTGCGCACCTACGCCGGCCGCCCGACCGCCGTCACCGAGGTGCGGCGGTTCGGCCAGGTGGCCGGGGGAGCCCGGGTCCTGCTCAAGCGCGAGGACCTCACGCACACCGGCGCCCACAAGATCAACAATGTGCTCGGCCAGGCCCTGCTCACCAAGCGCCTGGGCAAGACCCGCGTCATCGCCGAGACCGGCGCGGGCCAGCACGGCGTGGCCACCGCCACCGCCTGCGCGCTGCTCGGCCTCGAGTGCGTCATCTACATGGGCGAGGTCGACTGCGAGCGCCAGGCGCTCAACGTCGCCCGCATGAAGCTCCTCGGCGCGAAGGTCGTCCCGGTCGGCAACGGCAGCCGCACCCTCAAGGACGCCATCAACGAGGCCTTCCGCGACTGGGTGACCAACGTCGACACCACCCACTACCTCTTCGGCACGGTCGCCGGGCCCCACCCCTTCCCCGAGATCGTCCGCGACTTCGCGCGCATCATCGGCGTCGAGGCGCGCCGCCAGGTCCTCGAGCTCACCGGCCGGCTGCCCGACGCCGTCGCCGCGGCCGTCGGCGGCGGGTCCAACGCCATCGGCATCTTCCACGCCTTCATCGGCGACGAGGGCGTCGCGCTCCACGGCTACGAGGCCGCCGGGCACGGCGTCGAGAGCGGCGAGCACGCCTGCACCCTCACCGAGGGCTCGGTGGGCGTCCTGCACGGCTCGCGCACCTACGTCCTGCAGGACGACGAGGGCCAGACCATCGAGTCCCACTCCATCTCCGCGGGGCTCGACTACCCCGGCGTCGGCCCCGAGCACGCCTGGCTCAAGGACTCCGGCCGCGCCACCTACCACGGCATCACCGACGACGAGGCCATGGAGGCGTTCTCCATCCTCGCCCGCACCGAGGGCATCATCCCGGCGATCGAGTCGGCCCACGCGCTCGCGGGCGCGATCAAGCTCGGCCGCGAGCTCGGCCCCGAGGCGACGATCCTGGTCAACCTCTCGGGCCGCGGCGACAAGGACATGGGCACCGCCATGAAGTACTTCAACCTGTAATCGTGACCTGAGCGGGACTTCCAGACATGACGACTCTTCAGACGGTGTTCGAGAAGGCACGCGCCGACAAGCGTGCCGCCCTCGTCGGATACCTCCCGGCCGGCTTCCCCACCAAGGACGGCGCCATCGCCGCAGCGACGGCCATGGTGGAGGCCGGCTGTGACGTCATCGAGATCGGCCTGCCCTACTCCGATCCGCTCATGGACGGTCCCACCATCCAGGACGCCGTGCACCGCGCGCTGACCAACGGCACCCGTATCGCCGACGTGCTCCGCACCGTCGAGGGAGTGGCCAAGAGCGGCGCCGCCGTCCTCGTCATGACCTACTGGAACCCCATCGACCGCTACGGCGCCGAGCGCTTCGCCCGCAGCCTGGCGAGCGCCGGCGGCACCGGCACCATCACCCCCGACCTCACGCCCGAGGAGGCCGGGCCCTGGCGCGAGTACAGCGCGCAGGCCGGCATCGACACCGTCTTCCTGGTCGCGCCCAGCTCCACCGACGAGCGCATCCAGGCCGTCGCCGACTGCTGCACCGGGTTCGTGTACGCCGCCTCCCTGATGGGCGTCACCGGCGCCCGCGCGAGCGTCAGCTCCGCCGCCGAGGGCCTGGTCAAGCGCTGCCGCGCCCACACCGACCTTCCGGTCTGCGTGGGGCTCGGCGTCGGCACCGGCGCCCAGGCCGCCGAGGTCGCCGGGTACGCCGACGGCGTGATCGTGGGTTCGGCGTTCATCCGCGGCCTCCTCGACGCCCCCGACGAGGCCTCCGGCCTGGCGTCGGTGCGCGCCCTCGCCGCCGAGCTGGCCGCCGGCGTCCGCGGCTGAGGTAGCCTTTCCGCAGGTCAGGCCGGGACTCCAGGCCGCTTATCCGACTCTTATCGCACCCATGATGGGGTGGTCAGCCGGTACCCTCGGCAGGGGCGCGGCCGGGCCGCCGCCGCGTGCGACGCCGGTGGCCCCACCATGTCCATGATCCGATAGCCTGCGGCCGGTCCCCCGGAAGGGCGGCGCCGGTGGCTTTGACAGGAGGCTGCGACCATGAGGTCGCTCAACGCGCATCCGGCGGTACCCTGGGTGACGACCGTCGCCAGGCTCGTGGTCGCCGGCGTGCTCATCGCCGCCGGTTGGCTCAAGATCGGCACTCCGGCTCTGTCCGTCCAGGCCGTCAAGGCCTATGAGCTGCTGCCGGAGGGGGTCGCCACGGCGGTGGGCTACGGCCTGCCGATCCTTGAGATCGTCGTTGGGGTGTTGCTGGTTGTCGGGCTGCTCACGCGTGCGGCGGGCGGCGTTTCGGCGCTGCTCATGCTGGCCTTCGTGGTCGGCATCGGGTCGGCCTGGGCGCGCGGCCTGCGCATCGACTGCGGCTGCTTCGGGGGCGGCGGTGCCCTGGCGGCCGGGCAGAGTCCCAACTACTTCTGGGAGATCCTCAGGGACGCCGGGCTGTTCCTGCTGGGCGCCTGGATCACCCTGTACGGCCCCGGTCGCCTTTCCCTCGACTCCGCCCTCGGTCTGGTCCCCGGCCGGGCGCCGCTCGCCGGCGACGAGCACGGGGACGACGAGCCCGAAGGCGGCGAGCCCGAGGCCGCCTGACCCACCGGCGTCCGGAGCCTCCCGCGGCCGCCGGTCGCATGCCTCCCCGGCCCCGGGCCGCGGGGACGACGTCTAACGAAGGAGATCCTCTGATGGGAAAGGCCGCGCGGGACGTCTCCGCGCGCGAGCGGATCAAGGCGCAGCGCGAGCTGGAGCGCAAGCAGGAGCAGCGCAGGCGCCTGGCCACGATCATCACGGTCGTGGTGGTCGCGCTGGTCGCCGTCGGCGGCGGCTGGTGGTACGTCCAGTCGGGCAAGTCCGAGACCCTGAGCGGTCAGCTCGCGCCGATCACCGTGCAGTCCGACGGCACGATCGTCATGGCGAAGCCGGGCGTCGAGAAGCCCGTGCTCGACGTCTACGAGGACTTCCAGTGCCCGGCCTGCAAGATGTTCGAGGAGACCAGCTCCGCCACGGTCAAGAACATGGCGGCGGCGGGCCAGGTCAAGGTGCAGTACCACCCCATCAACATCTTCACCATGGAGCCCACTTCCAGTAACTCCATGCGCGCCTCCGCGGCCGCGCGCTGCGTCCCCGGCGGCAGCCAGTGGATGGCCTTCCACGACAAGCTGTTCAAGCAGCAGCCGCCCGAGGACAAGCAGGGCTTCGCGCTCGACGACCTGGTCAAGTGGGGCAAGGACGCCGGGGTCACCGACCCGGGCTTCGAGGCGTGCGTCAAGTCCCAGAAGCACGTCCAGGCCCAGACGCAGTACAGCCAGACGGCCTCCAAGATGGCGCCCAAGGGCACGCCGACGCTGCGGCTCAACGGCACCGAGCTCGACAACAAGGTGGCGTTCACCCCCGCTTCGCTGCGCCAGGCCATCCTTGATGCCGCGAAGTAGGCCCGGAAGCGGTAACGTCACCTGACATGCCCCTGGCCTCCATTCCCAGTCCGCCAGAAGGGGTCTGGCACCTCGGACCGATCCCTCTGCGGGCCTATGCTTTCTGCATCGTGCTCGGTGTCATCGCCGCCGTCTGGATCGGCGAGCGCCGCTGGCGTGCCCGCGGCGGCGAGCCCGGCACGATCACCGACCTCGCCGTCTGGGCCGTCCCGTTCGGCCTGGTCGGCGGCCGGCTCTACCACGTCATCACCGACTGGCAGCTCTACTTCGCCGAGAACGCGCCCAACCGGCCCATCGACGCGCTGTACATCTGGCACGGAGGCCTCGGCATCTGGGGGGCGATCGCGCTCGGCGCCGTCGGGGTGTGGATCGCCTGCCGCCGCCGCGGTATCTCGCTGGCGGCCGTCGCCGACACCGTCGCCCCCGGCATCGCCGTGGCACAGGCCATCGGCCGCTGGGGCAACTACTTCAACCAGGAGTTGTTCGGCGGCCCCACCGACCTGCCGTGGGGTCTGGAGATCGACCCGGGGCGGCCCGGCACGATCCCCGGCGTGTCGACCTACCACCCCGCCTTCCTGTACGAGTCGCTGTGGGACCTGGCGCTGGCAGGCGTGCTGATCTGGGCCGGCAAGCGGTACGGGCTGCGTCACGCCCGGCTGTTCGCGCTGTACGTCGCCGGCTACACCCTCGGCCGCTTCTGGATCGAGGGCATGCGGGTCGACCCCGCCCACCACATCCTCGGCCTGCGGCTCAACCAGTGGACCTCGCTCATCATCTTCGTCGGCGCGCTGCTGTACATGTGGCTGACCAGGAACAAGACCGGCGAGGAGATCGTGTCGCCCGGCGGGGGAGCGGCCTCCGACCCGGCCCATCCGGCCGACCAGGCCGACGAGCACGAGACCGCCGGCGACGCGGCGGAGGCGGTGCGCCCCCTCGCCACGACGGACGCCGCGGAGAGCGAGGAGCCTTCGGCCGGCGCCGAGCGTGCCGGAGGCACGGAGGACGCCGACCCGGCCCACGGCGCGAAAGAGGCCGACCCCGAGGAAAGAGCCGCCGCGTCCGAGCCCACCGGGCGGACGGAGAGCGCCGAGGCCGCCGCGGAGCCCGAGCCTTCCGAGGCATCCGGTGAGACGACGGCGCCGGGCTCGGGGGACAATGCCGAAGACAAGGGGGCCACGGACGGCGGCGCCGGGGCCGAGGCCGCCGACGCGGCCCCGAAGGGCGGCGACGCCCCCGGGAAGACGCAGACGCCGCCCACGGCCGTACCCGACTCGGAGGCGAATACACGATGACCCAGGGCGGCTCCTCGGGGGGGCGCGCCGAAGTCCACCACCAGCACCGCGACGTGACGGGCGGCTGGCTCCGCCCGGCGGTGTTCGGTGCCATGGACGGTCTGGTGTCGAACTTCGCCTTGATCGCCGGCGTCGCCGGAGGCACGTCCAACATCAGGGTCGTCTCGCTGGCGGGTGTCGCGGGCCTGGCGGCGGGCGCGTTCTCGATGGCGGGCGGCGAGTACGTCTCGGTCGCCAGTCAGCGCGAGCTCGCGCTGGCCGAGCTCGAGGTGGAGCGCGGCGAGCTCGCCGGAAACGCCGAGGCGGAGGAGAGAGAGCTGGCGCGCCTGTACGAGATGCGCGGCGTCGACCCCGATCTGGCCGCCGAGGTCGCCCGGCAGATCTCCCGCGACCCGGCCAAGGCGCTGGAGGTCCACGCGCGGGCCGAACTGGGCGTCGCCCCCGGCGATCTTCCCTCGCCGAAGCTGGCCGCCGTCTCCTCGTTCCTCTCCTTCAGCGTCGGTGCGGCCATCCCGCTGCTGCCCTACCTGCTCGGGGCCACGGTGCTGTGGGTGTCGGCGGCCCTGTCGACGGCCGCGCTGTTCGCGGCGGGGGCGCTGGTGTCGCGCGTCACGGCGCGGAGCTGGTGGTATTCCGGCCTGCGTCAGCTCGTCGTGGGCGCCGTCGCCGCCGGGCTGACGTTCGCCCTGGGGTCGCTGCTGGGAGCGGGTGCCCTGTGACCGGCCGCCCGAACGACACCAACAGCCCGAGGAGAAACCGGGGCGCCAGGGGCGCGAACCGCCCCAGGCGCGCCAGGAGCCCCGAAGGCGCCGAGCGCACGGACGATCCGGACCGTCGCGCGGGGCGCGGGGACGGCGCCGGCCGCTCGGCGGTCCCCCAGCGCGACGACGGCGGCTACGGGGCGTACCCCGAGCAGCCGGGCGGCGCCGGCCACGCCCAGCCTCCGGAGGGCGGCTACGGCGCGTATCCCGGGCACGTCCGGCCTCCCGAGGGCGGCTATGGGGCGTATCCCCAGCAGCCGGGCGGCGCCGGCCACGTCCAATCTCCTGGCAACGCCTACGGGGCATATCCCCAGCAGCCGGGCCACGTCCAGCCTCCTGAAGGGCCGTATCCCCGGCGCGCCGAGCATGCGGACGCGCCTCATCGTCCCTCGTGGGCCGAGGTCGCCGACCACATGGAGGGCACCGGCTACGCCCCGCCCGCCGAGCGGCCCCAGCCCGCCCAGCCCGACGACGGCGGCAAGAAGGCCAAGGGCAGCAAGAGGCGCCGATCCTCCTTCGAGGTGGAGGCCCTCAGCGAGAGCGGGATGAGCCCGGGCCGGCAGCGCCTGCTGATCGCGGTGGGCACCGTCCTCGTGGTGCTGCTCGGAGGGGCCGGCCTGACGTACGTGATCAGCACGCTCGGCGTCGACGCTCCCCCTTCGCGGCAGGGAGCGGCCGCCGACGGCATCGGACTGCCCGTACCCGAAGAGTACGAGGCCTGGCCCTCGCCCAAGCTGTTCGGCCCGATCGCCGACCGGAAGGCCGACGCCGCCCCCCTGAAGGCGGAGGAGGTCTTCTCCGCCAAGTCGCTCACCAGCGACAAGGTGACCCTGAAGCTGCTCGACCGCCGCCTCGACGGCTCCTGCGCGCAGGTCATGTGGGGAGGCAGCACGGTCGCCAAGCTGACCGGGACCGGCTGCACGCAGGCCGTGCGGGGCCTCTACCTCAGCGCCGACCGCCGGTACGTCGCCCAGTACACCCTGTTCAACATGGCCAGCGGTTCGGCGGCCGAGGGGTTCGTGCAGGCGATGTCCACCGAATACCGCGGGGGTGGGTGGGTGCGCGCGCTGCAGTCCAGCGCCGCGACGTTCGGCCCCGACGGCTACAGCGAGGGCAGCGGCCACGCGATGGGGCACTACGCCGGGTTCGTCTGGGTCGCCCGGGCGGACGGCCACGAGCCCGGGGCCAAGGACGACTTCGTCTCGCTGGCCCTCGCCGCCAGGGGCGCCGAGAAGGCCATCTACCGCCGCGTCGTGGCCGTCACCGGCACGGGCGCCACGCCGCCCGCCAAGTGAGCTCACGGCCGGTGACGCTGTCGTGAGCGTGGGCACGGCGCCGCCCGGGGCCACTAGGCTCAGGGGCCATGCTCAGCCGTAGGTGGATGGCCGTGGCCCTGGCCGGGGTGCTCGTTGCGGCGGGGGCGGCGGCGTTCGCCTTCACCCGTCCGGAGACGGGCCCGAGACCGGCGGTGTTCCGGGGGGAGCCCACCTCCGCGCTGTACGAGCCGATCGCCACCCGGCGCGGCGATCCACGCCCGCTCAGCGAGCAGGAGGTCTTCGGGGCGACGGCCAGGCTCGCCTCGTCGGGGGTGACGATGGTCCGCCGCCAGGTGACGGTGTCGCGTGACTGCGCCGAGGCGCTGTGGGGGGAGGGCCCCTCCGCCGCGGTGGCGGGATGCGCGCAGGTCGTCCGTGCGGGGTTCATCAGCGAGGACGGCGGGGTCTCCGGGCAGTACGCCGTCTTCGACCTGCCCGACGGCGCCGCCGCCGACAAGCTGGTCGCGGCGCTCGACCCCCGGCGCGGCGACGGTTTCCTGCGGCTCGCCCCGGGGCAGCCGCGGTCCTTCGACGCCGGCCACAGCCGGGCGGACGTCCGGGCGGTCGGCCACTTCGTGGTCGTGAACTGGGTCGGCCCCGTGGCGGACGAGGGCGGGTCCGCGGACCTGATCTCCCCGCAACTCGCCCTGGAGACGCTCGGCGCCTTCGTCCAGCAGCGCGTCCTGGCCGCTGCCGGCTGACCCGCCTCCCGCCGCGTCGGCGCCGCCGGAAGGGGAAGCGGTCCAGGAGACAGGTGGTGTTTGTGGGTTACATCACTCGGCGGTCGATGCCGTGATCGTCTGCCGGGTCCGCCATAAGGGTGGGGGCGGCCGGGGTTGTGGGAGGGCTTTTCTTGACCTGAAATTGACCTTCCCCGGAGCCGCCACATGCCCTCTGACCTGGAATAACGCCCTATTTCGGCTTGTTGCATCGGTGCGGCCTGGGACGTACGACATACGACACCAAGATGTCCTCGCGTGGACGGTGAATGTTCGCGATTCAGACCTGGCGGGCACTATTCCGGCAGGGTGAGGTAGTCTCTACACACCTAACTGCAGCAGGGCCAACGTCGTCCCTCTTGCCTGCACTCGCCATACCAGACGAAGCAGACGAAGACGACGGGAGGGATTCAATGCCTGCTGCCCGCCTCGGTCTCCCCGAGCCCCAGGGCCTCTATCACCCCTCGCAGGAGCACGATGCCTGCGGTGTGGCCATGGTCGCCGATGTCGCCGGACGCCGTAGCCACGACATCGTCGCGAAGGCTCTGACGGCGCTGTGCAACCTTGACCACCGGGGAGCCAAGGGTAGCGAACCGGACACCGGCGACGGCGCCGGCATCCTGACGCAGATTCCCGATGCTTTCCTCCGTGGGAACGTCACGTTCCCGCTTCCCCCGGCCGGCTCCTACGCCGCCGGCATCGCGTTCCTGCCGCTGGACGAGCAGGCGCGCGCGACCGCCGTGCGGGCGATCGAGGAGATCGCCGCCGAAGAGGGCCTCACGGTCCTCGGCTGGCGCGAGGTGCCGATCGACCCGGCGTACGCCGGTCCGAGCGCCCGCGCCGCCATGCCGTCCTTCCACCAGCTGTTCGTGTCCTCGCCGGACGGCCGGAGCGGGATCGAGCTCGACCGGCTCGCCTTCTGCCTGCGCAAGCGCGCCGAGCACGAAGTGGACGTGTACTTCCCCTCGCTGTCCTCGCGGACGATCGTCTACAAGGGCATGCTGACGACCCCGCAGCTGGAGCCGTTCTTCCCCGACCTGTCGGACGAGCGGTTCGAGAGCGCGATCGCGCTGGTGCACTCGCGCTTCTCCACCAACACCTTCCCGTCGTGGCCGCTGGCGCACCCGTACCGGTACGTCGCCCACAACGGTGAGATCAACACCGTCAAGGGCAACCGCAACTGGATGCGGGCCCGAGAGGCGATGCTGGCGACCGACCTGATCCCCGGCGACCTCTCCCGGCTCTTCCCCATCTGCGACCCGGACGGTTCGGACACCGCGTCGTTCGACGAGTGCCTGGAGCTGCTCCACCTCGGCGGGCGCAGCCTGCCGCACGCGGTGCTGATGATGATCCCCGAGGCGTGGGAGAACCACACCGAGATGGACCCCGCGCGGCGGGCGTTCTACGAGTACCACTCCACCTCGATGGAGGCGTGGGACGGTCCGGCGTCGATCACCTTCAGCGACGGCACGCTGGTCGGCGCGGTCCTCGACCGCAACGGCCTGCGTCCCGGCCGCTTCTGGGTGACCGAGGACGGCCTGGTGGTCCTCGCCTCCGAGGCCGGTGTGCTCGACATCGAGCCCGCCAAGGTCGTCCGCAAGGGCCGCCTGCAGCCCGGCAGGATGTTCCTCGTCGACACCGAGCGCGGCAAGATCATCGAGGACGACGAGATCAAGGCCGAGCTCGCCGCCGACCACCCGTACGACGAGTGGCTGCACGCGGGCCTGGTCCGCTTCGAGGAGCTGCCCGCCCGCGAGCGCCCGATCGTCACCCACGAGGCCCTGGTCAAGCGCCAGCAGACCTTCGGCTACACCGAGGAGGAGCTGCGCGTCATCCTGGCCCCGATGGCCAGGACGGGCGCCGAGCCGATCGGCTCGATGGGCACCGACTCGCCCGTCGCCGTGCTGAGCGAGAAGCCCCGGCTGCTGTTCGACTACTTCAGCCAGCTGTTCGCGCAGGTCACCAACCCGCCGCTGGACGCGATCCGCGAGGAGCTCGTCACCTCCCTGCAGACGACCATCGGCCCGGAGGGCAACCTGCTCGCCCCCGGCGCGGCGTCCTGCCGCAGGCTCGTGCTGCCGTACCCGGTGATCGACAACGAAGAGCTCGCCAAGATCATCCACATCAACGACGAGGGCGCGCTGCCCGGCTTCCAGCCGCACGTCGTCTCCGGCCTCTACGAGGTCGCGAGCGGCGGCGAGGGCCTGCTGCGGCGTCTTGAGGAGATCCGCGCCGAGGTCTCGGAGGCCATCGCGGGCGGGGCGCGCATCATCGTGCTCTCCGACCGGGGCTCCGACGGCCGCATGGCGCCGATCCCGTCGCTGATGCTGACCGGCGCGGTGCACCACCACCTGATCAGCGAGAAGTCGCGCACCCGCGTCGGCCTCGTGGTGGAGACCGGCGAGGCCCGCGAGTGCCACCACATGGCGCTGCTGATCGGGTACGGCGCCTCCGCCGTCAACCCCTACCTCGCGCTCGAGACCGTCGAGGACATGATCGCCGCCGGCGCGCTCGACCTGGAGCCGCGTAAGGCCGTGCGCAACCTGATCAAGGCGTACGGCAAGGGCGTGCTGAAGATCATGTCGAAGATGGGCGTGTCGACGGTGGCGTCCTACACCGGCGCGCAGATCTTCGAGGCGCTCGGCCTCGGCCAGGAGGTCATCGACGCCTGCTTCGCGGGCACCACCTCCAGGCTCGGCGGCATCGGCTTCGACGTGCTCGCCCGGGAGGTCGAGCTGCGTCACCGGCGGGCCTACCCGCGCGCCGAGAACGCCCACCGCCGGCTGGAGGTCGGCGGCGAGTACCAGTGGCGCCGCGAGGGCGAGCCGCACCTGTTCAACCCCGAGACGGTGTTCAGGCTGCAGCACGCCACCCGAACCCGCCGGTACGAGATCTTCAAGCAGTACACCGACCTGGTCGACGGCCAGTCCGAGAAGCTCATGACCCTGCGCGGGCTGTTCAAGCTCCGCGAGGGCGTGCGCCCGCCGGTGCCGATCGAGGAGGTCGAGCCGGTCGAGAGCATCGTCAGGCGCTTCTCCACCGGCGCGATGTCCTACGGCTCCATCTCCCAGGAGGCGCACGAGACCATCGCGATCGCCATGAACCGGCTGGGCGCCAAGTCCAACACCGGTGAGGGCGGCGAGGACCCCGAGCGGCTGCACGACCCCGTGCGGCGCTCGGCGATCAAGCAGGTGGCCTCCGGCCGCTTCGGCGTCACCAGCGAGTACCTCGTCAACGCCGACGACCTGCAGATCAAGATGGCGCAGGGCGCCAAGCCCGGCGAGGGCGGCCAGCTGCCCGGCCACAAGGTGTACCCGTGGATCGCCAAGACCCGGCACTCCACGCCCGGCGTCGGCCTCATCTCGCCGCCGCCGCACCACGACATCTACTCGATCGAGGACCTCGCCCAGCTGATCCACGACCTGAAGAACTCCAACCCCAAGGCGCGCGTGCACGTCAAGCTCGTCGCCGAGGTCGGGGTCGGCACCGTGGCGGCGGGCGTGAGCAAGGCCCACGCCGACGTCGTGCTCATCTCGGGCCACGACGGCGGCACCGGCGCTTCCCCGCTGACCTCGATCAAGCACGCGGGCGCGCCCTGGGAGCTCGGCCTGGCCGAGACCCAGCAGACGCTGCTGCTCAACGGCCTGCGCGACCGCATCGTCGTCCAGGCCGACGGCCAGCTGAAGACGGGCCGCGACGTGATCATCGCGGCGCTGCTCGGCGCCGAGGAGTTCGGCTTCGCCACCGCGCCGCTGGTGGTGTCGGGCTGCGTGATGATGCGCGTCTGCCACCTCGACACCTGCCCGGTGGGCGTCGCGACGCAGAACCCCGAGCTGCGCAAGCGGTTCTCCGGCAAGCCGGAGTTCGTGGTCAACTTCTTCGAGTTCATCGCCCAGGAGGTGCGCGAGTACCTCGCGGCGCTCGGCTTCCGCTCGATCGAAGAGGCGGTCGGCCACGCCGAGGTCCTCGACACCGCGGCCGCGGAGGAGCACTGGAAGGCGGCGGGTCTCGACCTGTCCCCGATCCTGCACGTGCCCGCCCTGCCCGAGGGCACGCCGCTGCGCCGGACGGTCGAGCAGGACCACGGCCTGGACAAGGCGCTGGACAACACGCTGATCCAGCTCGCCGAGGGCGCCCTGCAGTACGGCGACCGGGTGACCCTGGAGCTGCCGATCCGCAACGTCAACCGCACGGTCGGCACGATGCTCGGCCACGAGGTCACCCGGCGGTACGGCGGGGAGGGCCTGCCCGACAACACCATCGACGTGAGCTTCTCCGGGTCGGCGGGCAACTCCTTCGGCGCGTTCGTGCCGAGGGGCGTCACCCTGCGGCTCACCGGCGACGCCAACGACTACCTCGCCAAGGGCCTGTCGGGCGGGCGGGTGACGGTACGGCCGCACCCCGACGCGCCGTTCAGCGCCGAGGAGCAGGTGATCGCGGGCAACGTCGGCCTGTACGGCGCCACCTCCGGCGAGGTGTTCGTCCGGGGCGTGGTGGGCGAGCGGTTCTGCGTCCGCAACTCCGGCGCCACCGCCGTCGTCGAGGGCGTGGGCGACCACGGCTGCGAGTACATGACCGGCGGCCGTGCCGTCGTCCTCGGGCCGACCGGGCGCAACTTCGCGGCGGGCATGTCGGGCGGCGTCGCCTACGTGCTCGACCTCGACCCGGTGCGGGTGAACCGCGAGATGGTCGAGATCGAGGAGCTCACCGAGGACGACTCGGAGTTCCTGCGCGACATCGTCGAGCGGCACCTGGCGGAGACCGGCTCCACGGTCGCCAAGAACCTGCTGGACGACTGGGACGCCACGCTGACCCGGTTCGGCAAGATCATGCCGGTCGACTACAAGAGGGTGCTCACGGCCGCCGAGACCGCGCGGGCCGAGGGCAGGGACATCGACGAGGCGGTCATGGCCGCCGCCGTACACGGTTAAGGGAGGTTCACCGATGGCTGACCCCAAGGGTTTCCTGACGCACGAGCGTGAGCTGCCGGCGCGCCGCCCGGTCGACGTCCGCATCCGCGACTGGCGGGAGGTCTACGAGGACTTCCCCAAGCCCGCGCTGACCAAGCAGGCCGCGCGGTGCATGGACTGCGGCATCCCGTTCTGCCACAACGGGTGCCCGCTCGGGAACCTCATCCCCGAGTGGAACGACCTCGTGTACCGCGACGACTGGCACGAGGCGATCGAGCGGCTGCACGCCACCAACAACTTCCCGGAGTTCACCGGGCGGCTGTGCCCGGCGCCGTGCGAGTCGGCGTGCGTGCTCGGCATCAACTCCGACCCGGTGGCGATCAAGCGCGTCGAGGTCGAGATCATCGACCGCGCCTTCGCCGAGGGCTGGGTGACGCCGCAGCCGCCGGCCGCCAGGACCGGCAGGAAGGTCGCGGTGGTCGGGTCCGGCCCGGCCGGGCTGGCCGCCGCGCAGCAGCTCACCCGCGCCGGCCACGACGTGGTGGTGTTCGAGCGCGCCGACCGCGCCGGCGGCCTGCTGCGCTACGGCATCCCCGAGTTCAAGATGGAGAAGCGGCACGTCGAGCGGCGCCTCGAGCAGATGCGCGCCGAGGGCACCGAGTTCCGCACCGGCGTGGACGTCGGGGTGGACGTCACGGCCGCGCGGCTGCGCGAGGAGTTCGACGCGGTCGTGCTGGCCGGCGGAGCGACCGCCTGGCGTGACCTGCCGGTGGCGGGCCGCGAGCTCGACGGCATCTACCAGGCGATGGAGTATCTCCCGCTGTCCAACAAGGTGCAGGAGGGCGACTTCGAGACCTCTCCGGTGTCGGCGGAGGGCAAGCACGTCGTGGTGATCGGCGGCGGCGACACCGGCGCCGACTGCATCGGCACGGCGCTGCGCCAGGGCGCGGCCTCGGTCACCCAGCTGGAGATCATGCCGCGGCCTCCGGCGGCCCGGCCCGGCACCCAGCCGTGGCCGACCTACCCTCTGCTGTTCAAGATGGAGAGCGCCCACGAGGAGCTCGAGGTCGAGGGCGGCGCGCGGGTGTACGCCGCGTCGACGACCGAGTTCGTCGGGGACGAGCAGGGGCGGGTCAGGGCGCTGCGCCTGGTGGACGTGGAGGGGCCGGCGAACGGCTTCAAGCCGATCCCGGGCACCGAGCGCGAGATCCCGGCCGAGCTGGTCACCCTGGCGATGGGCTTCGTGGGCCCGGAGAAGGGCGCCCTGCTGACCGACCTGGCGGCGGCCGCCGGCGACCCCGAGGCGTTCTTCGACGCGCGGGGCAACGTGGCGCGCGACAAGTCGTACATGTCCGGCGTGGAGGGCGTCTTCGTCGCCGGTGACATGGGCCGTGGCCAGTCGCTCATCGTCTGGGCGATCGCGGAGGGCCGTTCGGCGGCGGCGGCCGTCGACCGCTACCTCAGCGGCGAGACCGCCCTGCCCGTCGCGATCCCGCCGACGGCGCGACCGCTGGTCTGACGACCTGCGGGGACGGCGTCCCTCGCCGAGGGACGCCGTCCCTTTTTGTGGTGAATAGAGTTATTTGTAGTCAAAAGAGCAGTAGTGGGTGGATTGTTGGGGGATTTGGTCGACGACTTGCTTTGATCCTCGATCCGCTGAAAGATGCTGCCTCGTTCTGTGAGAGGTCTTGAGGAGAGGGTCAATGGTTCAGGGGTACAGACGCCTGTTCGGCGCCGCCGTTTCGATCACGGTGGCGGCGACGCTCGCCGCGAGCACTTTGGCGACGGGCGCAGGCGCCACAGCCCGGCCCGCCTCGAGCACGCCCGGCGAATACCTCGTCTTCTACGCCAAGGGCGGCCAGGCGGCCGCCGTGGCGGCCGTCAAGGCGAGCGGGGGCACGGCGGGGGCCGTCGACACCAAACTCGGTTACGTCATGGCCCACGGGCCCGGAGCGGCCTTCGCCGAGCGGCTCGGCGACAGCCCGGCCGTCGTCGGCGTGACCGACAACCGCAGGATCGGCACCGCCACCGCCCTCACCGGCCGCGCCGCCTCCACCGCCGTCCCCTCACAGGAGATCTCCACGGCGGCCGGCGCCCGCGGCGGCGACCCGCTGTCGGCCCGCCAGTGGGACATGAAGATGATCGGCGCCACGCCCAGCGGGTCGTACGCCAAGGACCGCGGCAGCCACAAGGTCCTGGTCGGCATCATCGACACCGGGGTCGACGGCAAGCACCCCGACATCGCCCCGAACTTCAACCGGGCGCTCAGCCGCAACTTCGTCACCGACCACCCCAAGGACCCCAACGGCAAGGTCCTCGACGGGCCGTGCGAGGTCAAGGGCTGCAAGGACCCGGTCGACGAGGACGACGACGGCCACGGCACGCACGTGGCGAGCACCATCGGCTCGCCGCTCAACGGCATCGGCGTCGCGGGCGTCGCCCCCAACGTCTCGCTGGTCAACATCCGCGCCGGCACGGACTCGGGCTTCTTCTTCCTCAAGCCCGTCATGGACGCGCTCACCTACGCCGGTGACGCCGGCATCGACGTCGTCAACATGAGCTTCTTCGTCGACCCGTGGACGTTCAACTGCGCCCACAACTCCGCCGACTCCCGCGCCGACCAGCTCCAGCAGGCGGGCATCGTCACCGGCGTGCAGCGCGCGCTCGACTACGCCCGCAGCCGCGGCGTCACCCTGATCAGCGCCCTGGGCAACGGCTCCACCGACCTCGGCAACCCGACCGAGGACAAGGAGAGCCCCGGCTACCCGCTGGGCAAGGAGCGCGACCGCACCATCGACAACTCCTGCGTCAACGTGCCGGCCGAGTCGAACGGCGTCATCTCCGTCTCCGCCGTCGGCCCGAGCAAGCGCAAGGCCTGGTACTCCGACTACGGCATCGAGCAGACCGACGTCGCCGCTCCCGGTGGCGACCCGTCCGACACCGGCTCCTCCCTGAAGGGGGCGGCCCGTGAGATCCTCGCCGCGGCTCCGGAGAAGGCCCTGCGGGCGCAGAAGCTGATCGACGCCAAGGGCAAGCCCACCAGCTCCTCGGTCGTCCGTGACTGCCACCGCGGCACCTGCTCGTACTACCAGTACCTCTCGGGCACCTCGATGGCCTCCCCGCACGCCGCGGGCGTCGCCGCGATCCTGATCGACCGGTTCGGCAAGCCCGGCAAGGGCGGGGTCCAGCTCAGCCCCGCCAGGGTCGAGCAGCTGCTGTACGCGACGGCCGACCAGACGGCCTGCCCGTCCTCCGGCTCCACGACCTACTCCGCCGTCGAGCAGACCCACGCCTGCGAGGGCGGCAAGACCAAGAACGGCTTCTACGGCCACGGCATCGTCGACGCCTTCCGCGCCGCCACCGCCAAGGGCTGACACCGCGCTCCAGGCGATCGACCGACGGCCCGCACGCCTCCGACGGCGTGCGGGCCGCCGGCTTTCCGGGGCCGCGGAGAGGGAGGGCCGGACGGCCGGGACGCTCCTGTGGCCCCGGGCAACTATCCTGAGTGGCGCACGAACACGTACACGGACCTCGAGCGCCGGGTCGCGTTCGTCGTGACCGCGTCCCCGCTTCACCGAGGGCCACCTGCGACGACGGGCCTGAGGGCGCCAGATGGCCGGGGTCGCGTCACCTGGATTTCGCCAGGCGCTGCGCACTTCGTCATCCCCAAGTGGTCTGTACCAATTAGGGTAGGACTTGTGAGTCGTCGAGCGAAGATTGTCTGCACACTGGGGCCCGCCACCTCCTCCCCGGAGCGCCTGCGCGAGCTGATCGCCGCCGGAATGAACGTCGCCCGGTTCAACCTCAGCCACGGGAGCCACGAGCTCCACAAGGAGGTCCACACCAGGGTGAGGGAGGCCGCCGCCGAGCTCGGCAAGGCCGTCGGCGTCCTCGCCGACCTCCAGGGGCCCAAGATCCGTGTAGGCCGTTTCGCCGAAGGCCCCGTGCGCCTCGGCTTCGGCGACGTCTTCACCATCACCACCGAAGACGTCCCCGGTGACCGCGCCATGGTCTCCACCACCTACGAGGGCCTGCCCGCCGACGTCCACCCCGGCGACAAGATCCTCGTCGACGACGGCCGCCTCGTGCTCGAGGCCACCGAGGTCGACGGCCCCCGCGTCGTCACCAAGGTCCTCGTCGGCGGCATGATCTCCGACAACAAGGGCCTCAACCTGCCGGGCGTCGCCGTCTCGGCCCCCGCCCTGACCGAGAAGGACGAAGAAGACCTGCGCTGGGCCCTGCGCACCGGCTTCGACCTGATCGCCCTGTCGTTCGTGCGCAGCCCCGACGACGCCGCCCTCGTCCGCGCCATCATGGACGAGGAGGGCGTCCACCTGCCCCTGCTCGCCAAGATCGAGAAGCCGCAGGCCGTGGAGCGCCTCGAAGAGATCGTCGACGCGTTCGACGGCATCATGGTCGCCCGCGGCGACCTCGGCGTCGAGCTGCCGCTGGAGCAGGTGCCGATCGTCCAGCGCCGCATCATCGAAGTGTGCCGCGAGAAGGCCCACCCGGTCATCGTCGCCACGCAGATGCTCGACTCGATGATGAGCGCGCCCCGGCCCACCCGCGCCGAGGCCTCCGACGTCGCCTACGCCGTCATGGACGGCGCCGACGCCGTCATGCTCTCCGGCGAGACCTCGGTCGGCAACTATCCCATCGAGTCCGTCGCCACCATGGACCGCATCGCCCAGGCCGCCGAGGCCGACGCGCTGCGCTCCACGCACACCTTCGAGCGGCTTCCCGAGACCACCGGCGGCGCCATCGCCCGCGCGGCGGCCGAGGTCGGCGCCATCGTCGGGGCCAAGGCGCTGTGCGCGTTCACGATGTCGGGCGAGACCGCGCGCCGGCTGGCCCGCTACCGGTCCCCGATCCCGCTGCTGGCGTTCACCTCGGCCCCGCAGGTGCGCGGCCAGCTCGCCCTCACCTGGGGTGTCGAGACGTTCGAGGTGCCGTTCGTTCACCACACCGACGACATGGTGCGCCAGGTCGAGTCGGCCCTGCTGTCGGCCGGCCGGGCCGAGAAGGGCGACAAGGTCGTCATCGTCGCCGGCTCCCCTCCCGGCAACCCCGGCTCCACCAACGCCCTCCGCGTCCACACCATCGGCTCCGCGGTCTCCAGCGCCGGCTGACACCACCGCCGGCCCCGCGCCGTTCGGTGCGTGGCTCCGCGGTCTCCAGCGCCGGCCGACACCACGGGTCCCTCCTGTCGGCCGGCGGAGCGCCGTCCCCTCGCTCCGCCCGAGCCGGGCCTCTCCGGCGCCGCGGCGGTGGGAAGGCGGTACGGCCAAGCCGGCGCCGTGGTACGGCGAGGGCGGGGTCCTGTGGCCGGATCACCGTCCATCGCGGGCAAGTATCGTTGCGGAAACCGGCACCCCCGCAGCTACCGTCTGCGCAGCGGTCGGCGACCTCATCGCCGGCCCCTGTCGAACGGAGCATCCGTGATGAGCGTCGATGTGATCGTCGTCGGAGCCGGGCCGACCGGGCTCATGCTCGCCGCAGAGCTGGGCCTCGCCGGAGTGCACGCCGTGGTCGTCGAACGGCTGACACGGCGCAGCGGGCAGTCCAAGGCGCTCGGCATCCAGCCCCGCTCCGCGGAGGCGCTCGAACTACGAGGCCTGCTGGAGCCCCTCATGGACCGGGCGATCCAGCGGGTGCCCGGTGGGCACTTCGCCGGGCTCCGCCTGGATCACACCGCCTGGGACACCCGGCACCCGTACGCGATCGGCATCCCCAGGGGCGCGTCGAGGCGCTGCTCGAGGAACGGCTCGGCGAGCTGGGCGTTCAGGTGATGCGCGGACACCAGGTGACCGCGCTGTCGCAGGATGCCGACGGGGTCGAGGCGACTCTCCTCGGACCCGGGGGCGAGTCACGGCTCACGGCTCGTTACCTGGTGGGCTGCGACGGCGGGCGCAGCACCGTCCGCGCGCTGCTGGGCATCGGCTTTCCCGGCCTGGACGGGAAACTGCTCTCGGTGGTCGCCGACATCACGATCTCCGACCCGGACGGCGTCGTGCCGGAGACCTGGACCCTGCCCGTCATGACGCCCGACAAGACCGGCAAGGGCTACATCGCTCCCATCGGCGACGGTGTCCACCGGTTCCTGTTCTACGGGGCCGAGCAGCAGGGGCTCTCCCGCGACACCCCGATCACCGAGGGGGAGGTGCAGCGGGCCCTGCGCAACGAGTTCGGCCCGGGGGTCCGGCTCACGGGCGTCCGATGGGCCTCCCGGTTCACCGACGCCTCACGTCAGGTCGAGCGGTACCGTCACGGGCGGGTCCTGCTCGCCGGAGACGCCGCGCACATCCACTCGCCCGTGGGCGGGCAGGGACTCAACCTCGGTCTGCAGGACGCGTTCAACCTGGGGTGGAAGCTCGCGGGGGAGATCGGCGGGTGGGCGCACCATGGGCTGCTCGACACCTACCACTCCGAACGGCATCCGGTCGCCGCACGCGTCCTCGCCAACACCCGCGCCCAAGCCGTCCTGCTCGTCCACGACGAGGAGAACCTGGCCCTGCGCGACATCGTCGAGGAGCTCCTACGGGTACCGGAGGCCAACCGGATCGTCGCCGGAATGATCTCGGGGCTGGACATCCGCTACGACCTGCCTGGCCGCCGCCACCACCTGCTGGGGCGCCACGTCCCCGACCTCGACCTGGTGACGCCGTCCGGGCCCGGCCGCGTGGCGCGGCTGCTGCGCGACGGCCGCGGCCTGCTGCTGACGACCGCCGACGAGGCCGCGTTCGCGGAGGTCGCCGAGCCGTGGTCGGCCAGGATCGGCCGGGCGCACGTGCGGGCCGAGCTCGGTGCGGACGCCGTGCTGGTACGGCCCGACGGCTATGTCTGCTGGGCCGGTTCCGCCGCCGACGTCTCCGGCCTCGCCGACGCCCTGGCGCGGTGGGCGGGTGCACCCGCGGGCCGGACATCTGGACCGTTTCAAAGGTGCATCCCTACTATTGGCCCGTGCGGCTGAACGTCCTCGGGCCCATTGAACTCGTCGTGGCCGGGCATGTCGTACCGGCCGGACCGCCGAAGGAGCGAGCCCTCCTGGCCCTCCTCGCGATGCACGCCGACCGCGTGCTCCCCGCGGACCTCCTGGCCGATCGGCTGTGGTCCGGCAACCCGCCGGCCAGCGCACAGGGCAGCCTGCAGGTCTATGTCTCCAACCTGCGCCGCCGGCTGGAGCCCGATCGGCGGCCGGGCACGACCCCGACCGTCCTGGTCAGCGCCGCCGACGGGTACGGCCTGATGACCGGCGGGCTCGGCCTCGACACCAGGGACTTCGAGACGCTCGTGTCGGCCGGGTCCGGCCATCTGGCCGGGGGACGGCACGAGGAGACGGCGGCCGCCCTCGCCGAGGCGCTCGACCTGTGGCGGGGCGACCCGTACGCGGACGTGCGTTCCGAGGAGTGGGCGCAGCCGGAGATCGGCCGTCTGGGACAGGTGCGGCTGGACGCGGTGGAGGGACTGGCCGCGGCCCTGCTGGAGCTGGGCCGCCACACGGACGTGGTCGCGCGGCTGGACCCGTTCGTCCGCGAACATCCCCTGCGGGAGCGTGCCTGGGAGCTGCTGGTGCTGGCCCACTACCGGGCGGGCCGGCAGGCGGCGGCCCTCGAATGCCTGCGCAAGGTGCGGGAGGTGCTCGCCGGAGAGCTGGGCATCGACCCCGGGCCACGGCTGCGGGAGCTCGAAGGCGCGGTGCTGCGCCAGGACGCCACGCTGCTCCCGCCGGAGCGGCCCGCCACGCCGTCGCCCGCGCGGCGGCCTCCGGCGCCGACGACGGCACGCAGGGCTCCCGAGCCCACGGCGGACCAGCCGGTCTTCGTCGGCCGCGAGAGCGCGCTGCAGTTCCTGGACGAGGCGGCGAAGGCGTCGTCCGCCGCCGGGCAGGTCGTGCTGGTGGACGGCGAGCCGGGCGTCGGCAAGACGAGCCTGCTGCGGCGGTTCCGCTCGACCGCCCAAGTGCCGGTCGGCTGGGGGGCCAGTCCCGACCACGAGACCGCGCCCGCCCTGTGGCCCTGGGAACGGGTCCTGCGCGACCTCGCCGCCGCGGCCCCGGAGGCCGCCCTGCCCGACGAGGTGGGCACGTTCCTGTCGGGCGGGCTGGAGGCGATCCCGGCGTCCGACGCGCAGGGGGCGCGGCTGCGGTTCTTCGAGGCGGTCGGCACGTTCCTGGCCGGCGTCGGCCCGGTGATCGTCGTGCTGGAGGACATCCACGCGGCCGACGACGCGACGCTGCGGCTGCTGGTCCACGTGGCGTCCACCGCCCGTCCGGGCCTGCTGCTGGTGGCGACCTTCCGGCGGCACGAGGCGTCGGCGCTCACCGCCACGCTGTCGGCGCTGTCGCGGCTCGGCGCGCGCAGGCTCGGGCTCGACGGGCTCGCCACCGAGGAGGTCCGCGCGCTCGTCCGGGAGTTGTCCGGCCGCGACCCGGGCGGCCGCAGGGCCGAGGAACTGCGCGGGCGCACCGCCGGGAACCCGTTCTTCCTCGGGGAGCTGGCCCGGGCGGGCGAGGAACTGCCGCAGGGTGTGCTGGACGTCGTGCTGCACCGGGTGGCGGGCCTGGGGGAGGAGGCGGGCCGTGTGCTGGAACTCGCCGCCGTGATGGGCGACGAGTTCGAGGCGGGCGTCCTGGCCCAGGTCGCCGGCGGCACGGTCGGCGACCTGCTGCCGCCGCTCGACGCGGCCCTCGACGCGGGGTTGGTCCGGGAGTCGTCGTACCGGCTGGGCGTGTACGAGTTCGCGCACGCCCTGGTGACCGACGCGTTGCTGTCGCGACGGTCGCGGCTGTGGCGGGCGCGCGTGCACGAACAGGTCGCGGGCGTCCTCACCCGCGTCCACGGCGACCGGGACGACCGCGCGGCGGTGATCGCCCGGCACTGGCTGGCGGCGGCGGAGCTGGGCGCCGAGCCCGCCCGCATGGCGATGGACTACTCCGCCCGCGCCGCGCGGGCGGCCCTGCGGCGGCACGCGCCCGACGACGCGGCCGTGTCGTGGCAGGAGGCGCTGGCGGCGGCCGAACCGGCCGGGGCCGGCGCGGCCGAGCGGTTCGAGCTCGCCGTCGGGCTGGCCGAGAGCCGCTACGCCGCCGGGCGGTTCGACGAGGGCTACGAGGCGGTCGAGCAGGCGCTCGCCCTGGCCGGCGCCGACCTGGACAGGGCCGTCAGGGCCGCCGACATCGCGATGGGACACGGCATCTGGGTGCCCTTCCGGTACGGCCTTGACGTGGCCGCCGTGCGGGACTCGATGGACCGGGCCGTGCGAGAGGTCCCGCCGTCCACGCCGGCCTGGGCGACGGCACAGGCCGTCCGGGCCGTCGTGCTCGCCCAGACCGGTCGCGAGGACGAGGTCGACCCGGTCTCGTCGCAGGCCGTAGCGGCGGCCGGGCGCCTGGGCGACCCCGCCCTGCTGCGGCGCGTGCTCCACCTGCGGCTGCTCGCCATGCAGGGACAGGACTTCATCGAGCAGCGCGCCGAGACCGCGCGGCGCCTGCTGGCGGAGCCGGACCTGTCGTCCCAGCTCAGGGTGATCGCACAGCTCCACCTCGTCGTCCATCTCGTCGAGCACGGCAGGGTGCCGCAGGCCCGCGCGCTGCTGGCCGAGATCGACACGCTGCTGCGCGAGCTGCACAATCCCATGCTGGCGCTGCAGGCGGCGGTGGCGCACGGGGGACTCGACCTGTTCCAGGGCGTGCCGGAACCGGCCCGCCACTTCGAGCCCGTCAGGGCGACGCTGTCGTTCGCCGATCTCGCCTACTTCGAGGCGACCATGATCGCCGTACGGGCCGAGACGCTCATCCACGAGGACCGCCTCGGCGAGGAGGCGGCATGGGTCGAGGAGATGTTCCGGCGTACCGGCCTGGCAGGGGTCGGCTACGCGCTGGCGTACGCGCTGGCGGGCCTGGGCGAGCACGAGCGCGCCCGGCGGCTCCTGCGGGAGACCCCTCCCCCGCCGCGCGACTACCACTGGGCGATAGCCGCCACGTGCCGGCTGCACGCGGCGATCCGGCTCGGCGACCTGGACGTCGCGCGGGAGGTCTACGACGCGTTCCGTCCCTTCGCCGGGCTGCTGCTCGTGAACGACACGTGCACCACCGTCAGCGGGGCGTACGACGGCCACATGGGGGAGGCGCTGCTGGCACTCGGGGACCGCGAGGGGGCACGGGCCCACCTGCGGGAGGCGGTGCGCCTGCTCGAGCGGGCGGGCGCGGCCTACTGGCTGACAAGGGCCCGACAAGCCCTCGGCAAGTGCACGTAGAGGCGGGTCGCGCACTCTGTTCCCGACAAGTGAGGGGACAGACTGATGACCACACCACGACATCTGACCGGCTTCCTGATGACGCACGCCGGTCTCTCGGCCACGTGGCCGCGCGAGGCGGCCGAGATCTTCGGCCGCGCCCTGGTCTGCGAGTACGCCTCGCTCACCCGCGACGGCCGGCCCGTCACCTGGCCCGTCACACCGTACGTCGGCGCGGGCGGCACGCTCGACGTGAGCACCGGGCTCACCTACCCCGACAAGGCCGAGCGTGCCCGGCGCGACCCGCGCGTCGCGCTGCTCCACTCCAGCGCGGAGGGCACCGGACCGGACCGGGCGCCCATCGTCCTCGTGCAGGGCCGGGCGACCGTACGCGACGCGGATCTGCAGGCCAACACCGACCGGTACGTCCGGGAGTCGCTCGCCAAGACCGGCGCCGGGTTCGCCGGGATGCCGTGGTTCCTGGTGAAGCGGCTGGGGTGGTATTTCGCCCGCATCTGGGTCGAGGTCACCCCCGACAGGATCGTCTGGTGGCCCGAGGGCGACCTGTCCAGGACGCCCGAGGTCTGGACGGGCCCGGGGGACGTCTCGGTACCCGCCTCCGATCCCGCCCCCACGGGCCCCCGGCTGCCGGGCCGCGTGGCCCCGCCGGCGGACTGGCGGCCCTTCGCCGACCGCGCGGCCCGCCTGGGCGAGCCCGTCGTCACCATGGTCGCCGACGGCCTGCCGCTGGCCGTGCGCACCCGCTCCGCCGTACGCACCGAGGCCGGCTTCGACCTGCGGCTGCCCGTGGGCGTCCAGACGGCCGAGGGGCCGGTGTGCCTGACCTTCCACCGGCACGGCCCGGCCATGGAGTGGCAGGAGAACGTGGTGCTCGTCGGCACCGCGACCGGAGAGGGCGACCGGCTGAGCGTGCGGGTCGAGCGGGCCCTGAACGACTGGAGCCTCTCCGGAGACCGCCGCGAGCGGAACCGCTCGTTCCTCGGCCAGGGCAGGATACTGAGGAAGCGACTGAAGGCCGAGGCCGCCCGCCGTGGCCAGCCCGCCCCCCGCGTCCGCCGCCCCACGCCTGACTCCTCCCGCGAATCCGCCGGAACGTGACGGCCCCCGCGCAGCCGGATCACGGTGGCCAGGGAAGGAGGGCCTGGACTATGCGGGCCGGGTGCGCTCCGCGCCGATGGCGACGCCGACGATCGTGCAGGGCCCCGCGCCGTGGTTGCGCCAGGCGTGCCGGGTGCCGTTCTGGATGACCACGTCACCTGCCCGCAACACCGTCTGGTCGCCGTCGTCGAGTTCCAGCGTGGCCTCGCCTGAGACGACCAGGACGTAGTCGAGGCTGTCGGTGGTGTGCATCTCCGGAGCGCCGGGCTCCATCACGGCCGTCGCCCCCGGCATCTGCGCCAGCAGCGGTGCGCCCAAGTTGACGGCCGCGATCCGCCAGATGCTGGAGGGCAGTGGGGTCAGGGCGGCGGCGTAGGCGGTCCACGCGGCCCAGCGGGGCACGCCCGCCGCCGTCCGGCCGTGCAGCTTCGCCGGGATGGCACGAACGGTCATGGGAACTCTCCTCGTCCAGACGCGCGATCGGCCCGGATGGTCATCGCGACCTGCGATCGGGCAGGCGATCCCGGCCCGCTCTGTTCCTAAGATCGCGACCATTCCGAGCCCGCGTATCCCCCGCCAGGGGGAACCGCGTCACCCGCCGGGAGGAACCGGGTCAGGACGCGAGCCTCAGCACGCGTCCAAATGTCCCGGCGGGCCGGCCGTGCCCCTGGCGAATCGACGCGGCCGATAGGATGCCCGGGTGTCCACTGAGATGCTCACCGTGGCCCTTGCCCAGATCGTGCCGGAGCGAGGGGATGTGAGAGCGAACGCCGTCTCCGCGGCCGCTCTGATCGGCGCCGCCGCCGAAGCGGGGGCGAGACTCCTCGTGTTTCCCGAGCTTTCCCTCGTGGGCTACGACCTCGACCTCTTCGGCGACCCGTCGGCCTGGGTGACCGAGGATGATCCCCGGCTCGACGTCGCCCGTCGTGCCGCCGTGGACAACGACGTGACCGCGGTGGTGGGCGCCGCGTACCGCGGGCCCGACGGCACGGGTCCGATCGCCTCCCTCGTCATGTGCCCCGACGGAAAGCTCCACGTCTACGGCAAGCGCCACCTGCACGGCCGGGAGCGCGATCTGTTCCAGCCCGGCCGGACGAGCGGTCTCCTCGACATCGACGGTTGGCGTGTCGCCCTTGCCATCTGCTACGACGCCGGGGTGCCCGGCCACGCCGAGGCGGCGGCCCGAGAGGGTGCCGAGGTCTACGCCGCGTCGGCCCTGTACACGATGCGGGAGGCCCGGCGCATGGACGTCCACTTCGCGGCGCGGGCCATGGACCACCGGATGTTCGCCGTCGTGGCCAACTTCGCCGGCACCGGGCCGGGCTGGGAGTCATGCGGGGGAAGCGGCGCCTGGCACCCGGACGGCACGCGACTGGTCCAGGCCGGAACATCCCCTGGCCTGGTCACCGCGTCGTTGCCGCGCCACGAACTGCGGGAGCTACGCGACAAGGACGGCCTCGCCGGATATCCGCGCGCGGCCGTCTGACCCCTGCCGCGGACGATCGAGCACCGCCACTACGTCCGACCAGGTGAGCGTTCGGCCGGTCACCGTTGCCGGGCCAGGAGGTGGAACGCTTGCCGGAGGATGGACAGGCTTCTGGCCGCCACGTCGGTCGTGTCGGGTGCGGTGGTGGGGTCGGACACCATGAGACTGGTGGCGAGGGCGCGGCCGTCGGCGGTGCGGGCGAGGTAGTGCAGGGTCACGACGCCGGGCTCGCTGCCGCCTTTGTACCAGACTGCCGGGAATCGCAGAGCGTCGAGGTGAAGTCCGTCGTCGTTGAGCGAGAGAGCGTGGTGGATCTCGGGCTGGTCGAGCCGCAGCAGGCCTGCGTAGGCGTGGCAGATGTCGACCGGCGAGGCGAAATACTCGATCTGGTCGATGTATCTGGGCCGGGACCAGGTCTGGCGTATTCCGGGCAGCGGTGACCGTTCCAGCTCCAGCACCGCGGCGATGCGCTGGTGGGCCGGCAGGGCCAGGTACCGCCGTGCCCGGTCCTGGTCCGAGGTGGCCTTGAGCTGGAAGAACGCCTTGGTGGTGAGGATCGGGACGTTCGCATCGGGCTGCCGGTGGCCGAACAGCGACAGCTGCCGTCGCACCGCGTCCCGGCCGAGCCGGTGGATGAGGTGGTCGGTGGCGGTGTTGTCGCTGATCGAGATCATGTGGTCGGCGTATTCCGACAGCGGGAGCGTGGTGCCGGCCGGGCGATTCTGCAGGGTGCCCGAGGGCAGGCTCTTGTGGTCGTCGCGGATGGCCAGTTCCTCGTTCCAGGAGAGCCGCCCTTCGGCGACCGCCTGGGCGAGCGCGCCCAGCACGTACAGCTTGAACGCCGAGCCGATCGGGCGTGGCGTGTCGGCGTCGAGGCCGTGCGCGATGCGGCACTGTCCGTCCGCCTCGATCTGCGCCGCGGCGAAGGACACGCGTGCTCCCAGCCCGGCCAGCCGTGCGTCGATCTCGGTCCACGAGGTCGGCGCAGGTTCGTCGGGGGTCAGGTGCAGGTTGTCCACGCGCCCCGCCGCCTCCACGTGCACCGTGACGCGGTAGCCGGTGGTGTGGCCGTGCACGGCTGCCTGCACCTGGTCCGGTCGCGTCGTGAGGGTCTCCCGGAGCGTGAGCGGGCCCACTGCGGCCAGCGCGGCGTTGAATCCGTCCGGTCCGCCGCTCGCCTCCAGCAGGGACGGGGCCAGGTGCCGGCGGATCTCGCCGTCCGGCAGCGGACCCCGGAGCGACGCGTCCAGCAGCCAGTCCAGCTGACGTCGTGCGGGAGTGGAGGAGGTTTCGTCGATCACTGCGGTGCCCTTCCTGCAAGGGGGTGGCGAGCCGGGAGTCAGCGTTTGAAGCCGGAGATGAGCCGGGCGACCGCCGATCGGCGCGGTGCCAGCCAGTCGGCGATGTCGGTGATCACGGCCGCGTCGACGTGCTGGGGCCTGTCGTAGTCCGCGGGCGTGGACGGGCCGGAGCCCGGGAAGAACAGGTGGTCGTCGGCGTCGTAGACGCGGATGGTGACGTCCGTGCGGTGGGCGAGGCCCTCCTGCCAGCCCGTGAGGTCGTCGGCGACGGTCACCTGATAGTCGCGGCCGCCCTGCAGGATGAGCATCGGCTTGTCCAGCGCGGCCGCGGTCGCGACCGGGTCGTAGTCGCGCAGGTCCAGCCAGTACGCCCCGGAGTAGCCGAACGGCAGCTCCGTGGCGGGTGTCTCGGCCGACAGGTGCGGGCTGTCGACCAGCGCGGCCTGCCGCGTGATCGCCTCGACCGCGGCCTGCGCGCCGGGATCGAGCGCGGCGAGGTGGCGGACGACGCGGACGGCGGCCTGATGCATGGGCTGGGTGTCACCGGCCAGGATCACCAGCCCGGCCACGGACGGCTCGGCGGCGGCCACCCTCGGGGCCACCTTGCCGCCCATGCTGTGGCCGGCGACGTACACGCGCGCGGCGTCGACGGCATGGTGGCGCTGGAGCAGGTGGACGGCCGCGACGGCGTGCGGGACGTACTCGTCGCCCATCGTGAAGTCGCGCATGGCGGCCACCTGGGCGGCGTGGGTGTGGGTCACCTTGTCGAAGCGCAGCACGGCCACGCCGCGGCCGGCCAGCCCCCAGGCCAAGTCCTTGAGGGGCTTGTTGGGGCCGCTGGTGGCGTCCCGGTCGAACGGCCCGCCGCCGCTGAGCAGCACCACTCCGGGCCACGGACCTTGCCCGCGCGGCAGGCTCAGCGTGCCGGGCACGGCCCGCGCGCCGGAGCCGACGGTGACCTCATGCTCGTCGAACCTCTTGCGGCGGACGTACGGCGGCGGCGTCCATTGCCCGGTGAGCGCGGGCGCGAGCTGCAGGCCCTGCACCAGGCCGGTCTCGTCGACCGACATGACCACCGTCAGGCCGCCACGCTCGTACGTCACCGGGACGCTCACCTTGACCAGCTCCGCCTTCCCCGATGCGGTCACCGAGCTCTCGGGGGCCGGCTCGCTGATCGGCGTCCCGACCGCGGAGATCGCCCCGATCCTGGAGAGCTGACTCTCCCAGGCGACTCGCAGCGTCTCGGCGGAGACCACCGCTCGCAGCGGCGGGGCGAACAATGTCTCGACGTCAGCAAAGCGTCCACTGCGCGCCATCTCGACGACCGCCATGGCGATCGCCACCGGATCCACTCCCGTGGTCATCCCGACACCATCCTTTCTACTGTTTTGCGAACGGTAGCACGACATGAGACTGTTGCACCGTGGACACTTTGGAGCTGCTGGCGCATCCGGTGCGGCTGCGGATCGTGCACGCGATGCGCGGAGACCGGGAACTCACCACCGGCCAGCTGTGCGCACGGATCCCCGACACCTCGAAGGCCATGGTCTACCGGCACGTCGACCTGCTCGTGACCGGCGGAATCTTGGAAGTGGCGGGGGAGAGGCGGGTGCGCGGCGCGGTGGAGCGCCGTTACCGGCTACGCCACGACCGAGCCGTCCTCGACGCCGATGCGCTCGCGGCCATGACGCCCGACGACCACCGGCGCGTCTTCGCCACCTCGATGGCCGTCCTGGTAACTGAGTTCAACGCCTACCTCGACCGCGACGATGCCGACCCGGTGGCGGATCTCGTCGGCTACCGGCAGCACGCCCTCTGGCTCACCCGCGGCGAGCTGGAACAGATGATCAACGAGCTCCGTCGCGTGATCCTGCCCCTGTTGGCCAACCAGCCAACGCCGGACCGCGCACAACACCTGCTCAGCCCGATCTTTTTCCCGGTCGAACAGCCATCCGCCGACTCCGAACCGAGCCCGGACCACTCTGACCCGAGTAGGTGATACCGGCCTGCCTTCGCTCACGGGCGATCAGCGCCGTCCGCCGAGCAGGTCGTCCGACACCAGCGTGATGACGGCCTCGACCGCCGCCTCCGGGTCCGGGGCGGCGGCCAGACGCTCGTCGAAGACGCGGGCCACAAGCTTCCGTCGCCGCATCGAGGGGAGCGGGGCGAGACTCGCCTCGGCGCGGACCTGGTCGAGCCGCCGGGCCGGCCGCCTTCTCCAGGCCGGTAGGGTCACGGGCGCGGGGAGTTCCTGACCCAGGTCCTGCTCCAGCCCCGGGCGGAGCGCCGTCCCGACGCGGCGCGGCATCTTGGGCAAACCACCCGGACCTCCTCGGCCGCCCCGCCCGACTCGGGGAACACCTCCGGCCAGGGCACGTGGTGGAAGCGGCGCAGGCCGGACCGGCTCAGGGCGAGCCCGCACAGGGTCTGGTTCGTCCCCGGATACCAGGCATGGGCCTCTCCGGCCGGAGCCCGTACGCCCAAGGCGTCCCGTGACTCTCCTGAAGCCGCGACCGATGGCGCACGCCGTGCCATTCCCGACCTCCCCTGGTCCGCTTACAGGGACTGTTTCGCGGAGACGGAGGTGACACGAGTCGCGTCCGATGTAGGCCCTTGCCGACCTCGCTCCCTCGTATTCAACGATGCAATTATATCGCCTTTTCGCCATTATTTACATTTCGAACTAAATAGCCTTGTCGCGCTATATTCATCGTCGTGGAATTGGTCGAGGGGAAATTCGTCACGTCGGGAGACATTCACCTGTGGACCGAGCGCTTCGGCAACGGTGACGATCCGGTCGTGCTGCTCATCATGGGCACCTCCGCCCAGGGCATCGGATGGCCCGACGAACTGGTGGAAGGTCTGGTGAAGGGGAGGCGGCAGGTCATCCGGTTCGACCACCGCGACACCGGCAGGTCGACGCACGTGGACTTCACCGACCGGCCGTACACGCTCGCGGACATGGCGGCCGACGCCACGGCCGTGCTCGACGGCCACGGTGTCACCGCCGCGCACGTCGTCGGCGCCTCACTCGGCGGTGCGATCGCCCAGTGGCTGGCGGTGCACCGCCCTGAGCGCGTCATGACCCTCACCGCCATCATGACCGGCCCGATGGGCCACGACGCCAGGGACGCGTGGGTGCGCGCCATGTCCGGACGGTCCCCCGACCCCGACGACCTCCCGCCTCCGGCGCCGACGGTGCTGGCGCACCTCGCCGGCCTGGCCGGGTCACCGCCCTCGACACCCGAGGAGCGCGTCGCGGCGGCCCTGGAGACATGGCGCGTACTGAACGGCGGCGTCCTCGCCTTCGACGAGGACGCCGCGCGGCGCAACGTCGAACTCTCCTACGAACGGGACCCCGACCAGGCCACCGCCGCCAACCATGACCTGGCCGCCAAGCGCATGACCGAGGACCGGCTCGTGTCCCTGTCCGGCATCACGGCACCGACGCTCGTCATCCACGGCACAGCGGACCCCCTCCGCCCGCCGGCCCACGGCGAGGCCGTCGCCGCGGGGATCCCGGGGGCACGGCTGCGGACCGTCCCCGGTATGGGGCACGGGTTCTTCTCTCCCGGTCTGCCGCACCGCGTCGCCGAGCTCATCCTCGAGCACACCGGCGCGGAGAATGAGCCGGCCGATCTTCAACGGCGGTCGAGACACTGACTGACCGTACAAGACCGCGCGTTCGTCACCCGCGTCCTGCACATGACCGGGGTCCACAGGCGCCAACCGCCCGCCGTCCCGCAGCGGGGACGGCGGGCGGAGACGAGGGCGAGGCGCCGCCGAGCAGGGGTCCGTCGGTCCCTTGTCCCGCCCTCGAGTCTCATTTCCTGGAGTCCGGGCCGCCCTCCAGCGGGCGGATGACCACCGCGACCAGCGCACTCTCCGAGAGGTAGCCGTACCTGCGAGAGTCCACCGAGTCCTCCGGATTGTCGCCGAGGACCACGAGACGTCCCGGAGGTACGGCTTCCTCGTCGACGTGGGTGAGTGCGGAGACGCGGGCGCGCGGTACCCGATCGCCGGGCAGCGCGTGCACCCGCTTGACGACCAGGTCGGTCACCGGATCTCCGATGACCGTGCTTGCGTCGCCGGCCAGTAGCCGGGGGAAAACCGGCCGTTCCTCCTCCGGTGGCTTCAGGACCACGACATCGTCTCTGCGCAGCTTGGAGACGTCCGTGACGCGCCGGGTCAGCAGCCGCGTCCCCGGGCCGTAGGTGGGCCAATGCCCTGCCGCTCGAGTAGAGGTCACCCGCCGCTCGTGGAGGGTACACGCCGAACGAGAAGAGGCCCTGCTCTGGTGAGGCTCGCTCGCCGCGAGGATCCTCCCCTGAACCTCCAGGACATGGACCTGGACAACCGGCGCACCCCATCCGCGCCGCGGGCGGTGCCGCCCCCAGGAGGTGTCCGTGGTCAAAGCCGACGCCGACACTCTGACCAAGGAGGTCGACGCGGCCTACTGCAGCCCACCTCCTGCCGAACCCGTTCCCACCAAGGCAGGCGCCCTCTAAGGGCACAGCGCAGAGGTCAACAGGGTCATGGCCGCCTGATGAGGGTCACCGGAGAACGGGGTGATCGACAATGTGACCTGTCGCGAACCGTCGGCTGAGTTGAACGCCACCGTGAGGGAGCCCGGGGCGCCGCCGCCATGGCCAAACGCAGTGCCGCAGGGAAGAGGCGCCAGCTCCAGCCCCAGCCCATATCCCTCGGTCGTGCCGGGATCCTTCATCTCCTTCAGCAGACCAGGGCGGAGCAGCTTGCCCTGGAACAGGGCGCGGTAGAACCGGTTGATGTCCCCGGTGGTGGAGATGATCTCGCCCGCCGCACCGGCCATCGTGGGATTGAACCGTGTGACGTCAACGGGGACGACCTTGCCACCCTGGTGACCGGCACATATGCGTGGGCGTGCGGGCCGTACACCTCCGGTGAGGCTCCCGGCACGCGGGTGTGCCGCAGGCCGAGCGGTCGCAGGATCCGCTCCCTGATCTCTGTCGCGTACGGCCTGCCGGTGACCCTCTCGATCAGCATGCCGAGCACGATGTAGTTGGTGTTGGAGTACCTGTACTCAGACCCGGGTGGGAAGTCCCGCGGAAGCTTTTCCGCTCTTTCCACCAGTTCGCGTGCCGACCAGGTGCGGTAGCGCTCCTTGGGGATGCCCGCCTCGTCCATCATGCCCGTCGAGTACTCGGGAAGGCCGCTGGTGTTCTGGAGGAGGTGCCTGATCGTGATGTCGGCGCCCCTGTCCACGAGCTCCGGCAGCCACTGCTCCACACTGTCGGACAGGTGCAGCTTTCCCTCTCCCACCAGTTGAAGCACCGCGGTCGCCGTGAACGACTTGGTCACGCTCCCGGCCCGGAAGCGCCCGTCCACCGGGGCCGGCTGGGCATTGTTCATCTTCGCTTTGCCGCTGGCGGCTCGCCAGGTCTTGTCCCCGTCGCGAACCTCGGCGATCGCGGCGACCGCACCGCCTGCGACGACCTTGTCCAGCATCGCCTGCAAACTCGGCCGACCGCCCGGGCTCGCGTCTGCCGCCGCCGTGGCGGTCACGACAGGCGTTGCCAGCAACGACACGGTCAAGCACGCCACGACGGGCGCGCTGGTGCATCTTCCCTTCACGTTGCTCCTCCGATTCACGGAGTCCGGCTCTCGGCCTCCGCCGTATCAAGATCCGACACGAGAGGGCGGTACGGCGTCGGAGTCATCCCCTACGAAAACCCTGATTCCACACCGACGATCTCCGACTTGGGAAGGACGCCTGTGTTGGCCTTCAGGCCAACCTCGGCCTGTGAAGCTCTCTAAAAAACAACGCCGTTTGGGGCTCATGACATGATTTTTACCGGCACCCCTGGTTGAGCGATCTGCCCTGAAGTCACCGCTGCATGAGGTCGACGGCCTGCGATCGGGAGTCCTCCGCAACGTCAGGCGCCTGCGCGAGGTCGACAGCGGTGCACCAGCGCACCTGATGCGCCGGTTCACTCGTAAGGGCGCCGTCAGCGGCCCATGCCAGGAAGACATGGTCGACGTGGATGTGCGCGACGGAGGTGTGGTTGTCGGGAGCGGCAGCCATCTCGCGGAGCCCGGCCATCCGTTCGACGCGCGCGTCGGCGAGCGCCTCGGCGCACCGTTCGAAGTCCTCCCGGCTGGTCGTCAGGCCGTGCAGCTTCGCGGTCCCCCGAAAGATCACCGATTCGGTGATGCCGCCGACCGGTGGTTTGGCCCGGTCACCGTGACGGTGACCATCAGTTCCAGCAGCAGCACATCACCCCTGACGGCCTTGTTGGCTCAGAGACCTGCCAAACCGGCCAGGCCGTACGCGGGCGACCCTGACCTGTGGCACCTGCCTGACCTTAAATGCGAGCGCCCCGTCCTCCTGCGGGCGGATTCAAGGGGGCGAGGCAACACGGCTTGTCGAAACGGTTGAGACCCTACTACTCCTTCGGCTGGTGTGTCCCAGCCGAAGGAGTACTGGCGAGGTGCGCAGCGGCCCGGGTCAGCTCGAGATGTCCACGATCGACAAGTGGGGCCGCATCCCACGCGAACCGGCACTTTCAAAGGTCGCTGAACGGGCCCCGAAGGGGCCGACTGTACCGCGAGAAATCAACCCGTCGCCCCCCGCGACGGCACCACCAGGCGCAGAGGCGCGCCCCATCGATCCCTGGCCGGCGATGTCGATCTCCTCCTTCTCCCGGCTCGGGTGCGGGCTATAGAGTCTGGCCCGAGATCAGCGCGACGGCCGGGGCGAAGGAGGGGGAATGTCGATCAGGCCGCTGTCCTTGCCGCAGCCGCCTCAGCGTGCGCCGGAGTTCGGGCGGGACGCGCTGATCGTCTGTGAGAGCCTGGTGCGGATCTACCAGTCCGGGTCGGTCGAGGTGCAGGCGCTGCAGGGTCTGGACCTGGTCGTGGAGGGCGGCGAGATGATCGCCGTCGTCGGGGCGTCCGGGTCGGGCAAGTCGACGTTGCTGTCCATCCTGGCCGGGATCGACGCCCCCACCGCCGGGCGGGCTCGTGTCGACCGGTGGAACCTGCTGGAGATGTCCCGTGCCGACCGCGTGCACTACCGGCGGCACACCGTCGGGTTCGTCCGGCAGCAGACGGCCGCGAACCTCGTGCCCTACCTGACCGCGCGGCAGATGATCGACCTGCCCATGACGGCGGCCCGCACGCCGGCCCGCGCCCGCCGTGCGCGCACCGCCGAGCTGCTGGAGACCCTCGGGATCGCCCACTGCGCCGATCGACGTCCCGCGCAGCTGTCCGGCGGGCAGCAGATGCGGGTCGCCATCGCGGTGGCCCTCGCCAACGAGCCTCGCGTCCTGCTGGCCGACGAACCGACCGGCGAGCTGGACACCGCCACCTCCGCGGAGGTCTTCGCGACGTTGCGGGACGTCAACCGCCGGTTCGGTGTCACCGTCGTCATCGTGACCCACGATCCCGAGGTCAGCGGGCAGGTCGCGCGAACGGTGGCGATCCGCGACGGGCGCACCAGCAGCGAGGTGCTGCGCCGTACCGCCACCGGCGCCGACGGCGACACGCAGGTGATCGCCGAGGAGTACGCCGTCATGGACCGCGCCGGGCGGGTCCAGGTACCGCGCGACTACCGCGAGGCGTTAGCGCTAACAAGACGGGTCCGGCTGGCGCTGGAGGCCGACCACGTCGCGATCCGTCCCGACCTCGGCGGGCATGCGTGAGCGCCCGTCCGGCAGGCGAGCCGCTGCTCACCGTCCGCGGCGTCCACCGGCGCTTCGGCGCCGGGGCGACCGCCGTCCACGCCTTGCGGGAGGTGTCGTTCGATCTCGCCGCCGGCACGATGACCGCCCTCGTGGGCCGGTCCGGCTCCGGCAAGACCACCCTGCTCAACGTCATCGGCGGCCTGGACCGCCCGGACGCCGGCACCGTCCTCGTCGACGGCACCGACGTCACGGCCCTCGACGAGGACGGCCTGTCCCTGCTCCGGCGCGAGAAGGTCGCCTACGTGTTCCAAACTTTCGGGCTGATCCCGGTGCTGTCGGCCGCGGAGAACGTCGGCGCGCCGTTACGGCTGGCTCGCGTCCCGGCGGCGGAACGCGAGCGCCGGGTCGAGCTGCTGCTGGAGCTGGTGGGCCTGGCCGACCACGCCCAGCAGCGTCCGGGCGAGCTGTCCGGCGGTCAGCAGCAGCGGGTCGCGATCGCCCGGGCCCTGGCCGCCTCGCCCCGGCTGCTGATCGCCGACGAGCCGACCGGGCAGCTGGACGCCGAGACGGGCCTGTCGGTGATGGCGCTGCTGCGGGGCGTGGTGGAGTCCGAGGGCGTCACGGCGCTGGTGTCCACGCACGACCCGGTGATGATGGCGCTGGCCGACCGGGTCATCCGGATCAACGACGGACGGCTCGACGGGCAGGCGGCCCCGTGATCACCAGGTGTCGCCCGTGCTGAGGCTGCTCGCCCACCGGGCCCGCGCGCAGTGGTCACTGCTGGCGGCCCTGCTGGCGGTCGTCATGGTCGGCCCCACCCTGCTGGGCGCCTGCGCCCTTCTCATCACCCGCACCGCCGAGCAGGCACTCGAGGCCGCCATGTCCCGCGCCGGCACCGCCGACGTCGACGTCACCGCCTACGCCGTCACCGTCCGCGGCCGGGACGCGCGGTCCGTCGCCGGCGACACCCGCGGCGTCCTGACCTCGGCGCTCGCGCCGTTCGCCGCGACGACGGCGGCGCGCGCGTCGTCGGTGATGCGGACGATGCCGCCCACCGGTGCCGCGGGGGAGGGCGTCCCGGCTGAGGCCTACCTGTCCGGTGTGGAGGGTCTGCCGGCCCGCGCCCAGATGATCTCCGGACGCTGGCCGCGTGCGGCGGCCGATGCGCGGCGGCCCGGCGTGCCGCTGGAGGCGGTCGTGATCGAACCCACCGCGCGGCTGCTCGGCCTCACCCTCGGCAGCCGTGTCCACCTCGGCCGGGAGCTGTCCAGTGACTCCGCCCCGCCGCTCGAGGTGACCGTCGTCGGCGTCGTACGCCCGCTGCGGGGGACCGGCTGGGACCGCGACCCTCTCGCCGCCGCCGGCTACGACCTCGCCTACCACGACGGCCGTTCCGCGCAGCCGGTCCACGCCTACGGGCCGTTCGTCGTCGACCTCGCCGACCTGCTCGCCGGGGGATCCACCATCGACCGGCTGGAGATCACCGCCCATCCCGACCTGTCCAGGCCCACCCTTCGTGGCCTCGACACCGTCGCCGGGGCCCTGCTCGGCGCCGACCGCCGGCTGGCGCGCACCCTCGGCGACCGGGTGCAGATCGAACGCGTCGCCTCCCGGTTGCCGTCGACCCTTCTGGCCGCCCGGGACCAGCAGCAGGTGACCGCCGCCGTCGTGCTCGCCGTCGCCGTCCTCGGCGGCGTCCTGACCGCGACCGCCCTCGCCCTCGCCGGCCGGCTCACCGCCGGTGTGCGCACGGACGAGACCGCCCTGCTGTCCGCCTTGGGGATCGGCCGCGGCCAGTTCGCCGCCGCCGCCACCGTCGAGGCCGGCGCACTCGCCGTCCTCGCCACCGCGCTCGCGATACCCGCCTCGTCCGCCCTGCACGCCGTCCTGACCCACCTGCCACCGATGGCGGGCGCCGGGCTCGCCGTCCGGCCGGCTGTGACCGGAGTCCAGGTGCTCGCCGTCGCCGGCGGCGCGCTGACGCTCGCGGCGGTGCTCGTCGTCCTCGCGGTACGGCCCGCCCCCACGGCCGGCGAGCGTCGTCACCGGCGCGAACTGCTGGCCCGCTCCGGTGCCGACCTGCTGCTCGTGGCGTTCGCCGCGGCCGGCTGGTGGCAGTTGCGGGCGCAGCCCACCGGTTCCGGCTCCGGTGCCGACGCCGTCCGGGTGCTCGCCCCCGCGCTGCTCCTCACCGCGGGTTCCGCGCTGGCGCTGCGCCTGGTGCCGCCGGCGCTGCGCGGCGCCGACCGGCTGGCGCGCCGCGCCCGCGGGCTGGTCGTCCCGCTGGCCGCGTTCGAGGCCGCCCGCCGGCCGCAGGCGGTCGCCGCGGGGTTGCTGATCGCCCTGGCGTGCGCGGCCGGCACGTTCGGGATCGCCTTCGACACCACATGGGAACGCTCACAACACGACCAGGCCGACCTGTCCGTCGGGACCGACCTCGCTCTCACCCTCACCGCCCCGCCGGACGCCGGGCAGGGCGCGGCGGTCAGCGCCGCTACAGGGGGAACGGTGAGCCCGGCCACCGGGCGTGGCGTCGCGGTCGGGCAGTGGCTCGGCAACGCCGGCGAGACACCACGGCTGGTCGCCGTCGACGCCGCCCGCGCCGAGGCCCTGCTGCGCGGCCGGCTGGACGGCGGTCGCGGCTGGAGGGACGTGGGCGCCGCCCTCGCGCCGGCGGCCCCCGCCACCGGTGTCCCCGTCCCGGCCGGCGCCGCGCTCACTGTGACCGGGTCGGCGACCGGCGCGACCCCGCTCATCATGACCCCTCGGCTGCTGCTGCAGGACGCCACGGGGCTGCGGATCCCCTGCGGCGGCGCGCCCGTCCCGCTCGACGGGAAGGCGCACCCGCTGCCGGCCTGCGCGACGGCCGAGGGACTGCGGCTGGTCGCGGTGTCCCTGCCGTTCGCGGCCGACGTGAACGCACCCGGGAACGCCGCCGGTGCCGGTGACGACCGCGTCGCCGTCACGCTCACGGTGCCCGGAACCTCCGCGGGGGCGGCGGCCGGGTCGTCCTGGACCGTCACCTCCGCCGCACCCGCCCCCGGGCAACTCGGCGATCCGGCCGTCGCCCTCGCCGGCACCCCCGAGGGCACCCAGCTGAGGATGACGACGACCGTCCAGCTCAAGGGTGCTCCGGACGCCGCCCGCAACCTCGTCGCCACGGCCTTCCCCGCCCCCGGACCGGTACCCGTCGCCGTCTCCGCGCGTTTCGCCGGCGAGGTCGGCGCCAGGCGCGGCTCCCGGCTCAGCCTCACCGTCGGCACCACACCGGTCCCGGTCAGGGTGACCGAGGTGCTGCCCGCCGTCCCGTCCGCCCCCGGCGCCGCGGCCGTCCTGGCCGACCTCGACACCCTCTCCCGCGCGCTCGTCGTCAGCGGCGATCTGGAGTTCCCGGTGGACGGCTGGTGGGTCGGCCACCCCGCCCACGCCGACGCCGCCGGGCGCGCCACCGCCCTCCACCTCGGCACCGTCACCACTCGCGGCGGGAAGACCGCCCGCCTCACCGGCGGCCCCCTGCGCGCCGGACTGCCGGCCGCGCTCCGGCTGCTCGTCCCGGCGGCCGCCCTGCTGCTGCTCGCCGGCGTCGTCCTGCATGTGACCTGCGACCTCCAGGTCCGCGCCCTGGAGGTGGCGCGGCTGCGGGGCCTCGGGATGTCCCGGCGCGAGATCCGTGCCGTACTGCTCGGCCAGCACGCCGGCATCCTGCTGCCCCTGCACGCGGCGGGCGCGGCCGTCGGCGCGCTCGCCACCCGTGTCGTCGCGCCCCTGCTCGTCCGCTCCGACACCGGCGCCGCGCCCATCCCGGCCGCCCTGCCGGACTGGCCGTGGGCCACCGAGGCCGTCCTGCTCATCCTGCTGCTGGCGGGATGCACGCTCGCGGTGACCGCCGTGGTCGCCCTCCAGGTCCGCCGCGCCGACGCCGCGCACCTGCGGGTGGCGTCGTGACCGGGCCGGCCGCCCCGCGGCCACCGTCGCGCCGGCGGCTGCCCGCCCCGCACTGGCCGAGCATCCGCGGCC
>NZ_JAHDTF010000053.1 GCF_018531465.1 Sphaerisporangium fuscum | reverse complement strand
GCGGGCCGGCGGGCCGTCCCGGTCCGCGGCGCCGGCTCGCCGCCGCGCTGCACCGCCACGCGAGGGTACGGCTGGCGCTGCTGCTGTCGGCGCCGCTGGCCTGGCTCGGCCTGGCCTACCTGGGCGCGCTCGCCGCCCTGTTCGTCACGGCCTTCTGGACCACCGATTCCTTCACCGGTGACCTGGTCAGGACGTTCACCTGGGCGAACTTCCACGATGTGGTGACCGTCGAGGTCTACCGGACGGTGGCGCTGCGCTCGGTCGGCGTCGCGGCGGCCGTGACGCTGATCGACGTGGTGATCGCCTTTCCCATGGCGTTCGCGATGGCCAAGCTGGCCTCGCCGCGCGCGCAGCGCTGGCTGGTCATCGCGGTGCTGACCCCGCTGTGGGCGTCGTACCTGGTCAAGGCGTACGCCTGGCGGGTGATGCTGTCGTCGGACGGCCTGCTCGGCTGGGGGTACGGCCTCACCGCGACGATCCTCACCCTGTCGTACCTGTGGCTGCCGTACATGATCCTGCCGATCTACGCCGGGCTGGAGCGCCTGCCGGACTCGCTGCTGGACGCGGCAGGCGACCTCGGCGCGCGCGGCTGGCGCACCTTCCGCACGGTGGTGTGGCCGCTGACGTTCCCCGCGATCGTGGCGGGCTCGGTCTTCACCTTCTCCCTGTCGCTCGGGGACTACATCGCGGTGAAGATCGTGGGCGGGAAGAGCCAGCTGATCGGCAACGTGGTCTACGACAACATCGGCGCCGCCAACAACCTGCCGTTCGCCGCCGCGGTGGCGACGGTCCCCGTGCTGATCATGCTGGTGTACCTCGCCGCCGTACGCCGCACCGGAGCGCTGGAGAACCTGTGAACCTCTCTCGGACCGCGCGGTGGACGCTGCGCCTGGCGCTGGCGCTCGGCCTCGGCGTGATCTACGTGCCGCTGGCCGTGGTGCTGCTGAACTCCTTCAACGCCGACCGCACCTTCGCCTGGCCGCCCACCGGGCTCACCACCCGCTGGTGGGGCGCGGCGTGGAACTCCTCCGGCGTGCGCGACGCCCTGTGGGCCTCGGTGCAGGCGGGCGTGGGCGCCACGGCGATCGCGCTGGTGCTCGGCACGATGGCGGCCTTCGCCGTGCAGCGGTACCGGTTCTTCGGCCGGGACGCCGTCTCGCTGCTCATCGTGCTGCCCATCGCGCTGCCGGGCATCGTGACGGGCATCGCGCTCAACAACGCCTTCCGCGTGGTGCTGGAGCCGTTCGGCGTCGGCCTCGGCATGTTCACCGTGATCGTCGGCCACGCGACGTTCTGCGTGGTGACCGTGCACAACAACGTGCTGGCGCGGCTGCGCCGGATGGGCTCGAACCTCGAGGAGGCCTCGGCCGACCTCGGCGCGGACACCTTCACGACCTTCCGCCTGGTGACGTTCCCGATGATGCGCTCGGCGCTGCTGGCGGGCGGGCTGCTGGCGTTCGCGCTGTCGTTCGACGAGATCATCGTGACGACGTTCACGGCGGGCGCGGGGGTCCGGACGCTGCCGATCTGGATCTTCGAGAACCTCTTCCGCCCGAACCAGGCGCCGGTGGTCAACGTCGTCGCGGCGGCGCTGATCGTGGTGTCGGTGGTGCCGATCTACCTGGCCCAGCGTCTCTCGGGCACCGCGGGCACCCACTGACCCGCCCGTATCACGCAACATCGCGCAACATCAGGGAAATGGAGAAAATCTGACGCTACGGTCGGGGATGTCGGCGACGTCACGCAAGTCAAAGGTGGCCCCCATGCCTTCGTCGCGCATCACCGAGGCCAAGGGAATCCTGGCCGCCCGCCTCCGCGAGATCCGCAGCGAGGCGAGGCTGACCGGCCGGACCCTGGCGTCCCAGGCGGGCTGGCACTACTCGAAGGTCTCCAAGATCGAGCACGCGGCGCAGATGCCGAACGAGAACGACATCCGGGTGTGGTGCCGGGTCTGCGACGCCGAGGAGTACGTCGTCGACCTGATCGCCGCGGTCCGCAACATCGATTCCATGTACACCGAGTGGCGGCGCCTGGAGAGCACGGGACTGCGGCACGTCCAGGAGTCCTTCCAGCAGCTCTACCGCGACACCCGGCACCTGCGGGTGTTCCAGCACTCGGCGGTGCCCGGGCTGATCCAGACCGCCGGGTACGCCCGGGCGCACCTGCGGGCGGTCATCGGCTTCCGCGGCATCCCCGACGACCTGGACGCGGCCGTGGCCGCCCGCCTCGCCCAGCAGGAGGTCCTCACGGCCGGGGGCAAGCGGTTCATGTTCGTCGTCGGCGAGCAGGCGCTGCGCACCGCGATCTGCGCGCCGGAGGAGATGGTCGTCCAGCTCGGCCGGCTGGCCGAGCTGACCTCCAACATGCCGCAACTCAGCTTCGGCGTGATCCCGTCGACGGCGCGGCCGCCCATCATGCCGCCCGAAAATTTCTGGATATATGACGACAACCAGGTCAGGATCGACACGATCCCCGGCCAGTTCCGCATCAAGACCCCGACCGACGTGGCGCTGTACGAGAAGGCCTTCAGCCGGCTCGCCGAGACCGCCGTCTATGGTCAGGCGGCACGCGAGATCATCGTCGCGACGTCGCGGGTGTTCGGAGGAACATGAAGCAACATCGTTGATCTCGCCGGCGGCGCGCGCCTAACGTCGCGGGCGACGCACTCCGTGCCAGGCGGGCCACCCGCCTCCCACGGCCACGATGACCCTGGCGAAGCAGCCGCCGCACCGCTTGTTGAGGAGCCATCTCGTGCCCGCCCTCCACGTCGAAGCCGCGCCCCTCGCCGGCCGCCGCCCCACGGCCGCCGTCCGGCAGATCGCCGGGGACCTCCAGACGTTCCTCGCCCGCAGGAACATCCCGACCTACATCTACTTCCTGGAGGACGGCCAGGCCGCCGTCTCCCTGTGGCAGGGCCTTCTCGCGGTCGTCGACGGCCGCGTCATCTGGTGGACCAGCCCCTACCCCAGCCACCGGGGCGGCGTGCTGCGGACCTTCGCCTTCTCCCCCGTCACCGCCGCCGCCCGCCTGGCCGAGCACTACACGGCACTGCGCGCCCGCACCCTGCCCGTCCTGTTCGCCCACCCCGAGTGACCTCACGGAGCCGACGATGACCACCACGGACAAGGTCGCCAACGCCACGACGGCCACCGCCCACCTGCAGGCCCTCGGCGAGGTGCTCCAGTCGCGGGGCCTGCACGTCCGCGTCGGCGCCACCGCGGGCGGCCTGCCCCAGCTCATCGTGATCAGCACCGCGGTGCCCACGCTGTCGGAGGTGATCCTCGCCGCTCAGCGCGACGGACGCTGGTGGTTCTGGTGGTCGTGGGCCGAGCGCATCGCCCCGATCGACGACATGGCCACCGCGGTGACACAGATCTGCCGGGCGCTCACCCCGGCCGGCGACCGCGACCGCTGAACCGGGGTTCCGCTCTTCAGCCTCCCGTGGAGGACCAGCGGGCCGACGGCGGCCGGTAGCCGACGCGCAGGCGGTCCTCGGCCTCGGCCGCCGCGCCGATCTCCCGCAGGCCGAGCAGCGCCGCCCCCACGGCGGGAGGCACGTCCGCCACCAGCGTCTCCGCCTTCGGGGCGATCTCGGCGCACCCGGCGCGGATCCGGTCGAGCAGGTATTCGTCGCCGGCCGCCAGGATCCCGCCGCCCAGCACCACGTCGACCGGGACGTCGAGCAGGTCCAACCGGCGCAGCGCCGCCGACGCCAGCAGGACCACCTCCTCGGCGAGCCGGTCGACCACCTTCAGCGCGACGGCGTCCCCCGCCCGCGCGGTCGCCAGCAGCGCCGGGTTGAGCTCCTGCAGCCTGGTGCGGGGCACCTCCTCGAAGTGCAGCCGCTCGACCAGCTCCGCCACCGACGACACGCCGAAGTGCGCGGTGACGACGTCCCGCAACGCGGTGCCGGGCCCGCGGCCGTCCTCGGCGCGCACCGCCCGCCACAGCGTCTCGTCGCCGAGGAACAGACCTCCGCCCCAGTCGCCCGACAGCCGGCCGATGGCGGGGAACCGCAGGGTCGTCCCGTCCGGCGCGACGCCGACGCAGTTGATGCCCGCTCCGCAGACCACCGCGACGCCGTACCCGCGGCGGGTGCCCGCGTGCAGCAGCGCGAAGGTGTCGTTGTCGACGGTCAGGGTCGGTGACCAGCCCAGCTCGGCCAGCGCCCGCGTCAGCGCCTCCTGCTCCCGGCCGAAGTCGACCCCGGCCAGGTAGGCGGCGGTGTGGCGGGCGTAGGGGGGCCGGGCCGCGGGATCGGCCTGCCGTACCGTCTCGCGGACCATCTCGTCCAGGGCGGCGGCGCTCGCGGCGACCCCCACCCGCTGCGCCGACACCCCGGCGCCGCGGACCTGCCCCAGCAGCGTGCCGTCGGAGGCGACCAGCAGCACGTCGGTCTTGGAGTTGCCGCCGTCGAGCGCCAGTACCGCGTCGTTCACGCGGCGGCCCAGGGGAGGAACTCGCGGTTGACCTCGACCAGCCGGTCGGCCAGGGTGTCGGCCTGCTCGATCTGGCCGATCAGCGGGTGGGCCATCAGGGCGTCGAACACCCGGTCGCGTCCGCCGTGCAGGGCCGCCTCGAGGGCGAGGTTCTCGTAGGCGGTCACGTGGGCGACCAGGCCCGCGATCGACGGCGGCAGCGGGGCGACCGGCAGCGGCTCCGCGCCGGCGGCGGTGATCCGCGCGGGGACCTCGACGACGGCGTCGGCGGGCAGGAAGGGCAGGGTGCCGCCGTTGCGGGTGTTCACGACCTGCACGTCCCCCCGGCCGCTCAGCAGCGACGCCACCAGCTGCACCGCCGCCTCGGAGTAGTAGGCGCCGCCCCGCCGCTCCAGCAGCTCCGGCTTGGTGACCAGGCTCGGATCGCGGTACAGCTCCAGCAGCTCGCGCTCGATGCCGGCCACCGTCTGGGCCCGCGACGGGCGGGACAGCTCCTCGGTCACGACCTCGTCGTGCTTGTAGTAGTACTTCAGGTAGTACGACGGCACCGCGCCGAGCCGGCGCATCACCGAGGCCGGGAGCCCGACGTGCTCGGCGAGCCGGTCGGCGTGGTCGGCCAGCAGCCGCGGCAGCACGTCCACCCCGTCGACCCGCACGCCGCGCACCCAGGTCAGGTGGTTGAGGCCGACGTGGTCCAGGGCGACCGTGTCCGGGGCGACACCGAGCAGCCCGGCCACCCAGCGCTGGAAGGTGATGGCGACGTTGCAGAGCCCCACCGCGCGGTGCCCCGCCTCCAGCAGGGCCCGGGTGACGATCCCGACGGGGTTGGTGAAGTCGACGATCCAGGCCTGGTCGCCGGCGACCCGCCGCACGCGTTCGGCGACGTCGAGGACCACCGGCACCGTGCGCAGCGCCTTGGCCAGGCCTCCGGCGCCCGTCGTCTCCTGGCCGACGCACCCGCACTCCAGCGGAACCGTCTCGTCCGTCGCCCGGGCGGCCTGACCGCCGACGCGCAACTGCAGCAGCACGGCCGCGGCGCCCTCGGCCCCGGCTTCGAGGTCGGAGGTCAGGCGCAGCTTCGCCGGGTGGCCCGCGTGGTCGAGCAGGCGGCGCGCGAAGGCGCCCACGACCTCCAGCCGCTCGGTGTCGGGGTCGACCAGCGCGATCTCCTCGATGTCGAGGGCGGCGTGACGATCGGCGATGCCGCTGACCAGTTCAGGGGTGTAGGTGGAGCCGCCCCCGATGACGGTGAGTTTCAACCCTTGACTCCTGTGAATGTGATGCCTCGGACGAAGGACTTCTGCGCGAAGAGGAACAGAAGGATGACGGGCAGCATGACCACCACGGTCGCCGCCATCGTGAGGTTCCACTGCACCTGGTGCGCGCCGCGGAACGACGCCAGCGCCAGGGACAACGTCCACTGGTCGGGGTCCTCCCCGGCGTACAGCAGCGGCCCGAAATAGTCGTTCCAGGTGTACATGAAGCAGAACAGGGACACCGCGGCGATGCCGGGGCGGGCCATCGGGACCAGCACGCGCAGCAGCGCGCGCAGGTCACCGCAGCCGTCCACACGCGCGGCGTCGAGGTAGGACTGCGGGATCGTGAGGAAGAACTGCCGCAGCAGGAAGATGCTGAACGCGTCGACCAGGAAGTACGGCAGGATCAGCGGCCACAGGGTGCCGGTGAGGTGCAGCCGCGCCCACAGGACGTACAGCGGGACCGACAGCACCTGCGGCGGCAGCATCATGGCGGCGATCACGACCAGGAACGCCGCCTGGCGGCCCCGCCAGCGCATGCGGGCCAGGGCGTACGCCGCCGGCACGCTCGACAGCAGCATCCCGGCCGTGGCCAGCAGCGAGTACAGCAGGCTGTTGCCGAGGTACCTCAGCAGCGGGGCCCGGTGGAACACCTCGGCGAGGTTCTCCGGGTGCCACGAGCGCGGCCACAGGTCCGATGTCAGCGCCTGCCGGTCGGACATGAACGCGGTGAGCACGACGAAGACCAGGGGCAGGACGAACATGACGCCGATCGCCAGCCCGATGCTGTGCGTGGCGATCCAGCGCATGACCTCGCCGCGGCCGGACCGGCGCGAACGGCCGGCGGTGAGCCCGGCCATCACGCCGTCCCCTCGGCGTGGGACGCGCGGCGCAGGCGCTGCACGAAGTAGAGCGTGAACACCGTCGACACCACGAACAGGACGATCGACATGGCGGATGCGTAACCCATGTTGTAGTAGTGGAATCCCTGCTGGTAGAGCCAGACGGGGAAGGTGAGCGTGGAGTTGTCGGGGTAGCCGATGACCCGCTGGCTGCCGGCGATGTCGGCCGACCCGGAGGCCACCGAGGCCGCCACCACCGCCTGGGTGAAGTACTGCAGCCCCAGGATGATGGAGTTGATCACCCCGAAGACGAGCACCGGCGCGATCGACGGCAGGGTGATGTGCCAGAACCGCCGCAGTGATCCGGCGCCGTCGAGCCCCGCGGCCTCGTACAGTTCCTCGGGCACGTCGAGCATCCCCGCCATCAGGATGATGATCAGCTCGCCGGAGACCCACAGGGTGAGCAGGGTCAGGGCGGGCTTGGCCCAGGCGGGGTCGCTGAACCACAGCGGCCCCTGGATGCCGAGCCTGGCCAGCGTCGTGTTCACCGGCCCGGTGCCGGGGTTGAACAGGAAGGTGAACACCAGGGTGGCCGCGACCGGAGGGGCCAGCGCGGGCAGGTAGACCAGGGTCCTGAGCAGTCCCGCGCCGCGCCTGATCCGGGCCATGACGGCGGCGACACCGGTCGCGAAGACCAGCCGGAGGACGGTGATGACGACGACCAGCCACACCGTGTTGTAGGCGGCCTTGCGGGCCAGGGGGTCCTGCGCGACCAGGAAGGCGTAGTTGCGCAGCCCCACCCAGGTCGGCGTGTTGAGCATGTCGTAGCGGGTGAAGGAGTAATACAGGAGCGCGCCGAGGGGGTAGGCGAAGAACACCGCGAAGCCGACCAGCGCGGGGGCCATGAAGGCCAGCGGCCGTATCAGGCTTCCCGGCCGTGGCCGGGCGCCTCGGGCGAGGGCGGTCCCGGCCACGCGCACGGCGTGTGTCTTGGCGGTCATGGAGGGTCAGCCGCCGAGTTGCGCGTCGGCGTCGATCTGCGCGGCGGTCTTCGCCAGGCCGCCCTTCAGGTCCGGTACGCCGCCGCTCTGGTAGGAGATGGCGAAGTCCTCGGCGGTCTTGAGGTAGGCGCCGCCGTTGGAGCTGGCCGGGTTCGTGGCCAGGTTCGGGTTGGCGAAGATGTCGAGGAAGGTCCTGAAGTGCTCGTCCTTGCGCAGCGTCTCGTCCTGCAGGGCGGGAACGGTGGAGGGGACGTTCTTCAGGCCGCGGGCGATCTCCTGCAGGGGGGCGGTGTCCGTGGAGAGGTACTTGACCAGCTCCCACGCCGCGCCGGCGTTCTTGGCGCCCTTGGGGATGCCGATGATCGTGCCGGTGGTGTAGCCGCCGCCGTACAGCTGCGGCCTGTCGTCGGCGACGGGGAACGGCGCGGTGGCGTAGGACAGCTCCGGCGCCTCGGCGGCGATGAACGCGGTGCGGTACTCACCGTCCATCGCCATGGCGATCTTGCCCTTCTCGAAGCCGTGGTCCGGTGAGTACTCCTGGCCGAGACCGGCGGTGAACTTGGCCAGCTTGTCGCGGCCGTAGAAGTCGGTGAACTTCTTCGCCCAGTCGAGCATGGCCTGCCACTGGGGGTCGGTGCCGAGGGCGGACTTCCCGTCCTGCGACCTCCACTGCACGCCCCAGTTGGCCGCCCACATCTGCACGTGGTTGGAGTAGAACCCGATCGTGGGGACGAACCCGGCGACCTTGATCGACCCGTCGGGGTTGAGGACCGTCAGCTTCTTGGCGTCCTCGAACAGCTCCGACATGGTCTTCGGCGGGGCGCTGATGCCCGCCTTGGCGAACATCTCCTTGTTGTAGTACAGGCCGTACACGTCGGCGAGGAGCGGCATGGCGCACCGCACCCCCTTGAACTCGGTGTAGGTCCGGGTGGCGGCGGGGATCTGGCTCAGGTCCAGCTTGTCGCGGGTGATGTACGGCTTGAGGTCCTGCCAGGCGCCGCTGGAGCAGAACTGGCCCATGTTGTCGGTGGAGAAGGAGATGGCGACGTCCGGCGGGTTCCCGCCCCTGATCGACTGAGCGATCTTGTCGTCGTCCTGGCTCCCCTGGTTGCGGATGGTGATGTTGGGATGCTTCGCGTGGAAGCCGTCCAGCGCCTTCTGCAGGATTCCCAGCTCGCGGCCGCTGAACTTGCTCCACACGCTGAGGGACACCTTCTCGTCGGCGGCGGGGGCGCCCGCCGTCTCCGCCGAGTCCGCGCCACACGCGCCCGCGACCAGCGTGACCGCCAGACATGCCGTCGCGGCACCGATTCGTCGCATCGAAACCCTCCAAGGGGGGAACTGCCGACCCGCCACCGTGGCCGGGTCAAGTAAGGGAGGCCGCCATCAGGAGGGGATGGCGAACGCCTCTTCACGCGCTCCGGCCAAGGCCAGCCGCAGCGCGCCTGAGCGGACCGGGTTGCCGGTCACCAGGCTTGGCCGGATCTCCGGCCGGGGCAGGACGAGTTCACCCAGTTCCTCGGCGACCAGGTCGCACAGGGCGTCACCTCCGGCCCTGCCGACGTCGCCGGCGAGGACCACCAGTTCGGGATCGACCACGGACACCACCCCGGCCACCGCCAGCGCGACGCGGCGGGCCAGGTCGCGCAGGAAGCCCGTCCGGGCCGGGCCGGCGGCGTCGTCCGCCAGGAGCTCGTCCAGGTCGTCCCCGGCCAGGCCGTGGGCCCGGGCCAGTTCCCGTACCGCCTGCTTGCCGAGCATGTCGCCGGCGCGCTGCGGGTGGGGGGCGGCCTGGTCGGCCGCGGGGTGCGGGGAGGGCATCCAGTGGATCTCGCCGGCGCCACCGGACGCGCCGCGCAGCAGACGCCCCTCCGACACCACGGCGGCGCCGATGCCGCGCCCGATCCAGATCAGCACGAAGTCGTCGACCCCGACCGCCCGGCCGGCCGCCATCTCGTCGAGCGCGACCAGGTTGACGTCGTTCTCGACCGCCACCGACGTGCCGAGCGTGCCGGCCAGCCCTTCCAGGACGTCGAAGCCCTGCCAGGCGGGCAGGTGCGGGGCGAAGCCCAGGTGCCCGGTGCGCCTGTCGACCGAGCCGGGCAGGCCGACGACGACCCGCTGCAACCGCTCGGTGGCCAGGCCCACCTCGCCTGCGGGGACGGCCACCGCCTGGCGCAGGTGCTCCATGCCGAGGTCCACGTTCTCCTCGGCGCGGTGGCGGTACTCGGCGACGACCTGTCCGCAGATGTCGGACACGGCGACGTCCAGCGTCTTCGGGGTGAGGTCGACCGCGGCCACGTAGGCCAGCGAGCCGTTGACCGACCACAGTTGCGCGCGCGGTCCCTTGCCGCCCTCGCGGAACCCCGCGCGCAGCACCTGGCCGCTCTCCTCCAGGCGCAGCAGCAGGTCGGCGGTCGCGGGCTTCGACAGCCCGATGTGCGACTCCAGCTCTAGCCGGGTCAGCGGCCCCCGTTCGAGCAGAGCCAGCAGAGCGGCGCGGTCGTTGAGCCGGCGCAGCAACTGGGGGCTTCCCGCCCGTTGTTCCACAGCCGTCCTCCTTACTGTCTGGGAACTTCCCAGACAGTTTCCGGGAATGTACTCGCCTGCGAAGACACGCGTCAAGAGTCCGACTCGCGCGAATAAAACCCACTAAACAAGTAGGACTTGACGGGAAATATCCGGGTGTGCTGGAGTGGAGGCATCTCCGGAGCTCACAGCCGCACTGTCAGAAAGGCCTCTGCCATGCCCGTCGAGTTTCTCGGAATCGGTGGCACCAACGACGGGACGGAGAGCATCTCCCGGTCCGGCCCGTCGTTCGACAAGCACCACACCCCGCGGCTCGCGCGAGCCCACCAGGAGTACGGCCGGGACGTCCCCGCGCGCCGGGTCGCCGGCGCGTCCGGCCGGTGAGGACGGGGAGCGTACACGGTCATGGCAGTACCCCCCGGGACCGCGGCCCCGCACACCGGCGCCCTTCCGGCATCCGCACCGGTCAGTGACACCCACACCTCCGTGGAGACCAGCGCAGGGGAGCCGCTCGCGGTCGTCACCGCCCGGCATCCGTGGCGCTGGGCGGCGGCGGCCGTGGTGCTCGTCCTGCTGGCCATGGCGGCCAGCGCCCTGGTCACCAACCCCGCCTGGGACTGGCCCACGGTGGGCGAATACCTCTTCTACCCCTCGATCCTGCGCGCGGTCGCCTTCACGCTGCAGCTCACCGCGCTCGGCATCGTCCTCGGTTTCGTGCTCGGCACCGTGCTGGCGCTGATGCGGCTGTCGAGGAACCCGCTGCTCAGCTCCGTCGCCTGGGGCTACACCTGGCTGTTCCGCTCGGTGCCGCTGATCCTGCAGCTGCTGTTCTGGTACAACCTGGCCCTGCTGTACAAGCGGATCTCCTTCGGCGTGCCGTTCGGCCCGTCGTTCTTCTCCGTCGGCACGATGGACCTGATCGGCCCGGTCACCGCCGCGGCGCTCGGCCTCGCGCTCCACCAGGGCGCCTACGCCGCGGAGATCGTACGCTCGGGGTTCCTGTCGGTCGATCCGGGCCAGCTGGAGGCCGCCGCCGCGCTCGGCATCCCGCGCAGGCGCCAGATCTTCCGGATCCTGCTGCCGCAGGCCATGCGGACGATCGTGCCCACGGCCGGCAACGAGATCATCGGCCTGGTGAAGGGCACCTCCGTGGTCTACATCATGGCGCTGCCCGAGCTGTTCTACCAGGCGCAGGTGATCTACAACCGCAGCGGGCGGGTGATCGCGCTGCTGCTGGTGGCGGCCATCTGGTACCTGGCGCTGACCACGGTGCTGTCGGTCTTCCAGTACTACCTGGAGCGCCACTACGCCAAGGGCGCCACCCGGCACCTGACGCCGGCACCGCTGCGGCGCCTGCGCCACGCCCTCGCCGCCGCGCGGAGGACGCCGTGAGCCGGCCGATGGTGGAGCTGCGCGGCGTCCACAAGAGCTTCGGCCCGCTGAAGGTGCTGCGCGATGTGAACCTGCGGGTGGACGGCGGCGAGGTGGCGGTGATCGTCGGCCCGTCCGGATCGGGCAAGTCGACGCTGCTGCGCAGCGTCAACCACCTGGAGAAGGTCGACCGGGGGTCGGTGCTCATCGACGGCGAGCTGGTCGGCTACCGGCGCTCGGGCGACCGGCTGCACGAGCTCCCCGAGCGGGAGATCCTCCGGCAGCGCAGCCGCATCGGGTTCGTCTTCCAGAACTTCAACCTCTTCCCGCATCTGACCGTGCGCCAGAACGTCACCGAGGCGCCGGTCTCCGCCCAGCGCCGCCCGAGGGCCGAGGCCGAGGAGCTCGCGGCGCGGCTGCTGGAGCGCGTGGGGCTCGCCGACAAGGCCGGGGAGTACCCGCGCCGCCTGTCCGGCGGCCAGCAGCAGCGGGTCGCCATCGCGCGTGCCCTCGCGCTCGAGCCGAAGGTCGTGCTGTTCGACGAGCCGACCTCCGCCCTCGACCCCGAGCTGGTCGGCGAGGTGCTGGACGTCATGAAGGACCTCGCGCGCAGCGGCACCACCATGATCGTCGTCACCCACGAGATCGGCTTCGCCCGCGAGGCCGCCGACACCGTGGTCTTCATGGACGACGGCCGCGTCGTGGAGCAGGGACCGCCGTCCCAGGTGCTGGACGACCCCCGGCACGAACGCACCCGCGCCTTCCTGAGCAAAGTGCTCTGAACCCGCAAAGGAACCCGAAATGCCCTCTCCATCCCGCCGTGCCGCCTTGCTCGGACTCCTCCCCCTGCTGTTCCTGGCCGCCTGCGGCACCGGGACGGGCCCGCGGGCGGGCTCCGGCTCGGGAGCGGTCGGCGCGCAGGCCGTCGGCGACTCCACATTGAAGATCAACACCAGCCCGGAGCAGAACCGCGTCCGGGCCGGCAAGGTCGACGCCATCGCGGCGAAGGTGCCCGCCGGCATCCGCGGGGGCGGTGAGCTGGTGGTCGGCATCACCGGCGACGGCATCCCACCGCTGTCGTTCCTCGCCGACGACGACTCCACCGTCATCGGCGTCGAATCCGACATCGCGCAACTGGTCGCCGACGTGCTCGGGCTGAAGCTGCGCCTGGACCGCACCTCCTGGGAGAACCTCTTCCTCGCGGTGAAGTCCGGCAAGGACCACGTCGGATTCTCCAACATCACCGTCACCGAGGAACGCAAGGACATCTACGACTTCGCGACCTACCGCGTCGACCAGCTGGCCTGGGAGACCGCCAAGGACAGCAAGATCACCAAGATCGCCCGGCCCGCCGACATCGCCGGGCTGAAGGTGTCGGTCGGCTCGGGCACCAACCAGGAGAAGATCCTGCTCGACTGGGACGCGCGCAACCGCAAGGCCGGCCTCAAGCCCGTCGAGGTGCAGTACTACCAGCGTCCCGCCGACTACTACCTGGCCCTGAAGTCCGGCCGCATCGACGTCCACTTCGGCCCGAACCCCACCTCGGCCTACCACGCGGCGGTCAGCGGCGACACCAAGATCGTCGGTACGGTGTCGGGCGGCGGCGAGAGCATCCAGGGGCTCATCGCCGCCATGACCCAGAAGGGCGACGGCCTGGTCCAGCCGGTCAGCGACGCCCTCAACACCGTGATCGAGAACGGGAAGTACGCCGAGGTGCTCAAGCGTTGGGGGCTGTCGAACGAGGCCATCCCCGCCTCCCAGGTCAACCCGCCGGGCCTGCCCCGCCAGAAGAAGTGAGCAACGAAGCGATGACCGTCGAATCGATCGAAGTACGCCACGTGGAGGTCCGCGACCCCGCCGCCGAGCCGCTGCTGGCCGACCTCCACGTGGAGTACCACGCCCGGTACGGGCCCAACCAGGAGCTCAACCGCTACCCCGACGAGGAGTTCACCGCGCCCGGCGGCACCTTCCTGGTCCTGGTGGAGGACGGGCACACGGTGGCGGGCGGCGCGTTCCGCCGGTACGACGACACCACCGCCGAGCTCAAGCGCATCTGGACCCACCGCGACCACCGCAGGCGCGGGCTCGGCCTGCTGGTGGTCAGGGAACTGGAGAAGGAGGCCGCCCGCCGGGGATACCGGCGCGTCTACCTCACCACCGGCCCCCGCCAGCCGGAGGCCGCCGGGCTGTACCTCGCCGCGGGCTACCGCCCCCTGTTCGACGTCACCGCCGACCCCGAGAGCATCGGCCCACTGCCGTTCGAGAAGCTCCTGTGAGAGCGGCCGGCACACGGCCCGCCCGTCCCACCTCGTGGCTCACTCATGGCCTGACGGCGCCGGCGGCGGAACCGGGTCACGACACCCGGGCCGCCGAGGTCCAGGAGGCGTACAGGTCGGCGTAGACGCCGTCCTGGCGGACCAGTTCGGCGTGCGGGCCGCGCTGCACGATGCGGCCGTGCTCGAAGACCAGCACCTCGTCGGCGGCCTCGGCCGTCGACAGGCGGTGCGCGATCGACACGGCGGTACGACCGCGCGTCACCCCGTCGAGCGCCCGCCCGATCCGCACTTCGGTCGCCGGGTCGACGGCGCTGGTGGCCTCGTCCAGCAGCAGCAGGTCGGGGTCGGCGAGATAGGCCCGGGCCAGGGCGACCAGCTGCCGCTCCCCCGCCGACAGCGATTCGCCGCGCTGCCCCACCGGCGTGTCGAGGCCCGCGGGCAGGCCGTCGAGCCAGTCGGTCAGGCCGAGCTCGGTCATGGCGAGGGTGATCTCCTCGTCGGTGGCGGAGGGGCGGCCGTAGCGGATGTTGTCGGCGAGCGAGCCGTCGAACAGGAAGCCGTCCTGCGGCACCATGACGATGCGCTCGCGCAGCGAGGAGAACCGCACCTTGCGCAGGTCGACGCCGTCGACCAGCACGCGTCCCTCCGTCGGGTCCATCAGGCGGGTCAGCAGCTTGGCGAAGGTGGTCTTGCCCGAGCCGGTCTCGCCGACGATCGCCACGCGTGTGCGCGGGGCGATGTCGACCGAGACGTCGCGCAGCACCGGCGAGCCGCCGGGGTAGGCGAAGCCGACGTTCTCGAACGTCACGGTGATGGAGCCGCGCGGCAGGCTCACCCCGGCCTCGCCGGGGTCGGCGACGTCGGCCGCGGTGTCGAGGACGCCGAGCACCCGCCGCCAGCCGGCGATGGCGTTCTGCGCGTCGTTGAGCACCTCGGTCGCGGTCTGCAGCGGGCTGATGAACAGGGTGATCAGGAACAGGAACGCCACCAGCCGTCCCGCGCTGATCGAGCCGCCGATCCCGAGGTGGACGCCCAGCAGCACCACTCCGGCGATCGCGACCGCCCCGACCAGCTCGGTGGTCGGGAACGTGAACGCGATGATCTTCTGGGCGCGCGTCTGCGCCTTCTGGTGGGCGTCGACGGCCGCGTCGATGCGCCGCGCCGTGCGGTCCTCCGAGCCGTACGCCCGGATCACCGCGCTGCCGACCACCGACTCGCTGACCGCCGCGAGCATGTCGCCCGTACGCTCACGGACCTCGGTGTAGGCGCGGGCCACCCAGCGCTGGAATCTCGGCAGCGCGAACGCCAGCGGCAGGAAGCACGCCCAGACGAGCAGGGCGAGCGGCCAGGAGTAGACCGCCATCAGCACGCTCGCGATGAGGAGCTGCCCGGCCGCGACGATGATCATCAGCCCGCCCCACTGCATGAACGTGCTGATCTGGTCGACGTCGCTGGTCACCCGGGAGACCAGGGCGCCCCGCCGCTCGGTGTTCTGGGTGAGCACCGACAGGTCGTGGACGTGCCGGAACGCCCTGCCCCTGAGGGCGGCCAGCCCCGACTCGGTGGAGCGGTAGAGCCGGACGTTCATGAGGTATCCGCACAGCGCGGTCAGCAGCACCGCGACCGCGCACAGCAGGACCGCCCCCCTGATGAACGGCAGGTCCGGAGTGCTCCCCTTCAGCCCCTGGTCGATGACCTGCTGGATCGCGATGGGGACGATCACCTTGCCGACCGTGGCGAGCACCGCGAGCAGCAGCGTCACCGGCAGGCCGACCCGGAACTCCGGTGACAGGGCGAACCCCTTGCGGAAGGTCGCCAGCGCCGAGCGTTCTTCCGTCTGTAGCGTCGTCAAGCCACGATCTCCTCGTCGGCGTCGAGCGCCGCGCGCTCGGCTTCTTCACGTTCGTAGGCGGTGACCAGGTTGCGGTACCCGGCGCAGCGGGCGAGCAGCTCGTCGTGGGTCCCGCGGTCGGCGACGCGGCCGTGCTCCAGGTAGACGACCTCGTCCGCCAGCGCGATCGTCGCCATCCGGTAGGCCACCACGATCACCGTGGACTCGGGCGACCCCTCCCGCAGGCCACGCAGGATCCTGCTCTCGACCTGCGCGTCCACGCTGGAGGTCGCGTCGTCGAGGATGAGCAGCCGAGGCGAGCGCACCAGCGCCCTGGCCAGCGCGAGCCGCTGCCGCTGGCCGCCGGACAGCGTCGCGCCGCGCTCGCCGATGCGGGTGTCGAGCCCCTTCGGCAGGGCGCTGACGAAACCCTCCGCCTGCGCCAGCCGCAGCGCCGCCCAGATCTTCTCGTCCGGCACCGGCTCGCCGCCGTCGGCGCCCAGCGTCAGGTTGCCGCGCACCGTGTCGTCGAACAGGAAGGTCTGCTGCGGGACCAGGGCCGCCGCCGTGCTCACCTCACCCCTGGCGACCTCGCGCAGGTCGACCCCGTCGATCAGCACCTGCCCCCGGTCGGGGTCGACCAGCCGGACGAGCAGCTGCGTCAGCGTGGACTTCCCGGAGCCGGTGGGGCCGACCAGCGCCACCGTACGGCCGGGCGCGGCCGACAGGGCGACCCCGGACAGCACCGGCGTCTCCGGCGCGTAGCCGTAGTCCAGCTCGCGCACCTCGACGCCGGCGGGGCCGGCGGCCGGGAGGCGCGCCGCGCCGTACTCCATGGAGCCGGACGCCTCCAGCACCTCACGCACGCGCGTCCAGCCGACGACGCTGCGCGGCAGCTCGGCGAGCACCCAGCCGAGCGCGCGGATCGGGAAGGCGAGCAGCGTGAACAGGTACGACACCTCGATCAGCTCGCCGGCCGTGACCGCCCCGGCGGCCAGCCGGCCGGCGCCGAACAGCAGCACCGCCAGCACACCGAGCGTGGGCAGGGCCTCCAGCAGCGGGTCGAACAGGCCGCGCAGCCGTCCCACCTCGACGTTGGCGTCGCGCAGCTCGCCCGCCTTGGCCGCGAAGCGAGCCGCCTCGGAGTCCTCCCTGCCGAGGGTCTTGACGACCAGGGCCCCGTCGAAGCTCTCGTGCGCGATCTCACTGACCTCGGCGCGCAGCTGCTGGGCCCGCATGACGCGCGGGGAGAGCTTGCGCTGGTAGACGAAGTTCAGCACGGCGATGGCCGGGAAGATCAGGAAGCCGACGAGGGCGAGCACCGGGTCGGTGAGCAGGATCGCCACGGCGGCGGTCACGAGCATCACCACCACGCCGACGGCCATGGGCAGCGGGGCGAGCGGGGCCCAGGCGGCCTCGGCGTCGGAGCTGGCGTTCGACAGCAGCTGCCCGGTCGGGTGGCGGTGGTGCCAGGCGAGCGGCAGGCGGAGGTACTGGCGGGTGACCTCGCGCCGCGAGCGGGCCTGCATGCGGTACTGCATGACGCCCGCGAGCACCCGGCGGCCGATCACCCCGGCCGCCTTCACCACCGAGACGCCGACGATCAGCAGTGCCGCGGCCACCAGGACTCCGGTGGTCGCCTTTCCCTCGCGGAAGGCCGGGAGCATGGCGTGCTCGGTGGCCCAGCCGAGCGCCCAGGACGACCCCACGGTCATGACTCCGTAGACGGAGCTCGCCAGCACCGCGCCCGTGAAGATCCGCGGCTCGGTCTTCACCGCATGGCCGATGACCTGGAGTCCCTGGCGCATGACGGACGGACTGGTATCGCGCTCGCTCGGCACGCGGGGGATCCTCTCCACGGGGACGGTATGCAGGATGTTCGGCAGCGGTTATGGGCTGTCCGAATAGGCGGGCATGGGGTGTGCCGCCTCAATCCCTATCATCCGCCGCAACTCGTTTATTCCCGCCCCTACCGCAGCCGGTCACCCTCATCCCGTCCTAATGGGGTCATCCCCCGATCAACCTCGCCAAGCGCCCGGCCACCCTCGGACGGCGGCCCTGGCGGCCGTCCTTGTAGGGTTGATCAGGTGACGCACGCACGCGCCGAGCGCGCAGCACTCTGTGACCTCCTCGACCGTCTCGGCCCCGACGCGCCGACGCTGTGCGAGGGATGGACGACCGCCGACCTCGCCGCCCACCTGGTCCTGCGCGAGCGCCGGCTCGACGCCGCCGGCGGCATCGCCATCAAGGCCCTGGCGGGCTACACCGAGTCCGTGCAGAACAAGATCAAGAACGCCGGGAGCTTCCGCGACCTGGTCGACACGGTGCGCCAGGGGCCGCCGCGATGGTCGCCGTACGGGCTGCTGCCGGGCGTGGACGCGCTGGTCAACACCCTGGAGCTCTACGTCCACCACGAGGACGTGCGCCGGGCGCAGGACGGCTGGGAGCCGCGCGCCGTCCCCCGCGACCTGGCCGAGGTGATGTGGTCCAGGCTGTCCAGCGGCGCGCGGCTGATGTTCCGCAGGTCCCCCGTCGGCGTGGTGCTCCGCCGCCCCGACGGCCGCAAGATCGGTGCCAGGAAGGCCGAACCACACGTCGTCGTGACCGGCGAGCCGGGCGAGCTGCTGCTGTTCGCCTTCGGCAGGCAGGACCACGCGCGGGTGACGTACGACGGCGACCCGGCCGCCGTCGAACGCCTGCGCACCGCCAGGCTCGGCCTCTGACCCGCGACGGAATCATCCGCCCGTTCCTTCACGTTCCCGGCGTGGCACGACCTTCCCGACATGGCCGGATCATGGCCGATCTCTGAGCACCACAGGGTGACGACCTGACCGAAACCGGAGATCCGGCGGCTTACCCCCCGGGTAGGACCACGTCACCGGAATCGTGGAAGGAAATGTCCGATGAAGATGAAGAAGGTGCTGACGTACGGGGCCATCGCCTTCGCCGTCTTCTACCTGTACTCGCGCCCGACCGAGTCGGCGACCGCGGTCAGGAGCGCCGTCGACGGCATCAGCTCAGGCGCCGGCCAGCTCGCGACGTTCGTCTCCCAGCTCGTCAAGTAACGGGCGTCCCCGTCGTCGTCCATGCTCGCGGGCGACGGCGACGAGGACCACTGCCTTTCGCCGGACGCGACGACCGGGTCGGGCGGCACCGGAACCGGTGCTACTTCTTCTTGTCGACCGGGACCAGGCACAGGACCCAGCCGAGACCGCCCGACTTGTCGCCCTCCCAGTACGCCGATGTGACGTTCTTGTTCTTGCACATGGCGAGTTCCTCGTCGGCCTGGAACTGCGACTCGGTCTTGCCCTCGACCTTCTTGGCGATCTTCCACTCGACCGAGGCGTCCTTGCAGTCGACGACCTTGAGGGTGTCCTTGCTCTGCCCCGACATGCAGTCACCGACGCTCGCGATGCGTGGCGCACCGGTCACCTCGTCGCCCACCGCGTTCACGCCCGTGCGCACTCCCCAGCTGACGGCGAACTTCACCGCGAGGATCAGGACGACGGCGCCCACCGCGCCGAGCACACCGATCAGCTTGCCCTTCTTCGGCTTGCCCCGGCCCCCGGAGGCCGCCTCGTCGCCCTGCCACTGGCCGCCCGCGCCCGGCTGGGCGAAAAGGTCCTTCGCGCCGTGCTGCTGCTGGTAGGGGTCCTGGGCCTGCTGGTAGGGATCGTTCGCCTGCGGGCCGGCCTGCTGCTGGAACGGGTCGTGGGCGCCCGGCTGCTGGTAGGCGCTCTGTCCCGGGGCCTGCTGGCCCGGGTAGGCCGCCTGGTTGCCGTAGGGGCTCTGCGGCTGGCCGCCGTACGGCGCCTGCTGCTGGTAGGGGTTCTGGGCGGTGTCGCCGTACCCCTGGCCCGGGTATCCCTGGCCGGGCTGGGGCTGCCCGGCGGCCTGGCCCGGGTAGGCCTGCCCGCCCTGGCCGGGGTAGGTCTGCGCGCCCGTGCCCTGGCCGGGGTAGGTCTGCGCGCCCGTGCCCTGGCCGGGGTACGTCTGGGCACCGGCCGGGCCGGGGTAGGTCTGCCCGCCCGCCGCCTGACCGTAACCGTCGCCGGGGTGGCCCTGGCCGCCGTACGCCCCCTGCTGGGGGTAGCCGTCCTGCTGGGCGCCGTACGGCGAGGCGGGCTGCTGGGGGTAGGCGCTCTGGTAGGCGTCCTGCCCGGCGGGCCCCGCGTTGGGCGCGTATCCCTGGTTCGGCTGATATGGGGAACCCGGTTGCGGGGTGGATGGAGTTGTCACGGAAGATCCTTGGGGTCAGCGGGACCGTAGAAGCACCCGCAAGACCGTAGCGGATCATCGCCGCGATTGCGATGATGTTTCATCATTCGGGAGCGTTTGGACCGATCCCGCCATGGGTAAAGTGATCGATTCGTCACCTGACCGCGGCCGGGCCGCGCGATCGCGCCGCGCCGCCCGCCCGTCGTTCATCTCACCGGGTGGCCCGCCCGGCGCAGGGTGTCCTTGACCTCGCCGATGGCGAGGTGACCGAAGTGGAAGACGCTCGCCGCGAGGACCGCGTCGGCGCCCGCCTCCACCGCCGGCGGGAAGTGGGCGAGCTCCCCCGCCCCGCCGCTGGCGATGACCGGCACGGTGACGACCTTGCGGACCGCCCGGATCATCTCCAGGTCGTAGCCGTCCTTGGTGCCGTCGCCGTCCATGGAGTTCAGCAGGATCTCGCCCACGCCGAGCTCCTCGCCGCGCCGGGCCCACTCGACGGCGTCGATGCCCGTGCCCCGGCGCCCGCCGTGGGTGGTCACCTCGAAGCCCGACGGGGTGGGCGGCCCGTCGACGACCCGCCGGGCGTCCACCGACAGCACGACGCACTGCGCGCCGAACCGGCGGGACGCCTCGGTGAGCAGCTCCGGCCGCGCGATGGCGGCGGTGTTCAGGGCGACCTTGTCGGCGCCCGCGCGCAGCAGGCGGTCGACGTCCTCCACGGCCCGCACTCCCCCGCCGACCGTCAGCGGGATGAACACCTGCTCGGCGGTGCGGCGGACCACGTCGTACATGGTCTCCCGGTCGCCGGAGGAGGCGGTGATGTCGAGGAAGGTCAGCTCGTCGGCCCCCTCGGCGTCGTAGCGCCGGGCCAGCTCGACGGGGTCGCCGGCGTCTCTGAGGTTCTCGAAGTTGACGCCCTTGACCACCCGCCCGGCGTCGACGTCCAGGCAGGGGATCACGCGCACGGCGACGGTCACGGCCGCACCTCCTTCACGCAGGCGCTCGCACGGGCGCACATGCCCGCCGGGCGCACGATGACAGTCATGACTTCACGGCCGCCAGGGCCTCCTCCAGCGTGAACGCCTGCGCGTACAGCGCCTTGCCCACGATGGCGCCCTCGACGCCGTCGGGGACCAGGGTGGCGAGCGCGCGCAGGTCGTCGAGCGAGGAGACGCCGCCGCTGGCGATCACGGGCTTGTCGGTGCGGGAGCACACCTGGCGGAGCAGGTCGAGGTTCGGACCGCGCAGCGTGCCGTCCTTGGTGACGTCGGTGACGACGTAGCGGGGGCAGCCGTCGGCCTCGAGGCGGTCGAGCACTTCCCACAGGTCGCCGCCCTCCTTGGTCCAGCCCCGCGCGGCGAGCGTGGTGCCCCGCACGTCGAGGCCGACCGCGACGCGGTCGCCGTACTCGGCGATGATCTTGGAGCACCAGGCCGGGTCCTCCAGGGCGGCGGTGCCGATGTTGACCCGCCTGCAGCCGGTGGCCAGGGCCGCCACGAGCGACTCGTCGTCGCGGATGCCGCCGGACAGCTCCACCTGCACGTCGAGCGCGCCGACGACGGAGGCCAGCAGCTCGCGGTTGGAGCCCCGGCCGAACGCCGCGTCCAGGTCGACCAGATGGATCCACTCGGCGCCGGCCTCCTGCCAGGCGAGCGCGGCGGCGAGCGGGTCGCCGTACGAGGTCTCCGTACCCGCCTCCCCCTGAACGAGGCGCACGGCCTGGCCGTCCGCGACGTCCACTGCGGGCAACAGCACCAGCGACATTGTTACGACCTCCGGTCGAATACGACGGTGACGAGCACCGGGACAAGCAAAAGGGACAACACGAGCACGCCCACGCGGGCGGCCCACCCGCTGAGCAGGAGCCAGCTCATCGCCTGGACCAGCACGAACAGCACCACGACCACGGCGTTCTGCATGCGCCGCCGCCGGGCGATCAACCCGCCCTGCCGGGCGACCCTGACCGGCTTCGGCACCAGGGCGGCCAGCCGGGCGCGCAGCTCACGCCGCCTGGCCCGCCGGGCCTCCCGCTCGGCGCGCAGCGCGGCCTGCCGCGCCTGCTCGGCCTCCCGTTCGGCGCGGCGGCGGGCCCGCTCCTTGCTCACGGGACCCCGCTAGCGGGGAGCCCGCGGCGCGGGCGGGGTGACGGTGGGGACGCGGGCGGTCACAGCGTGCCCAGCCAGTTCGAAAGCAGCACGGCTCCGGCCTCGCCGGACTTCTCCGGGTGGAACTGGGTGGCCATGAGCGGCCCGTTCTCCACCGCCGCGACGAACGGCACGCCGTGCTCGGCCCAGGTGACCAGCGGCTGGACGAAGCCGTCCCCGGCCACCAGCTCGAACTTGCGCACTCCGTAGGAGTGGACGAAGTAGAACCGGGTCGCCGGGTCGATCCCGGAGAACAGCACCGACCCCTCAGGCGCCTGCACGGTGTTCCAGCCCATGTGCGGCAGGACGGGTGCCTCCAGCCGTTCGACGACGCCGGGCCACTCGCCGCACCCCTCGGTGCGCTCGCCGTGCTCGACGCCCTCGGCGAAGAGGATCTGCATGCCGACGCAGATGCCGAGGACCGGGCGGCCGCCGGCCAGGCGGCGGCCGATGATCTGGTCGCCGCGCACGCTCTTCAGCCCGCTTATGCAGGCCGAGAACGCCCCGACGCCGGGCACCACGAGGCCGTCGGCGTTCAGGGCCGCGTCGAAGTCGGCGGTCACGGTCACCTCGGCGCCGGCGCGGGCGAGCGCCCGCTCGGCCGAGCGGAGGTTGCCGGACCCGTAGTCGAGGACGACGACGTTCACCACCACAACACCCCCGCCGTGATCGCCATGACGGCGCCGACGCCGAGGACGACGGCACCGACCTTGATGCCCTGCTTGTAGAACGACACGACCCCGCCGATCAGGAACAGCCCCACGAAGATCATGGCGACGGCCGTCCAGTTGGAGCTCATAGGACTCCCTTGGTGCTCGGCACGCCCGTCGCGCGCGGGTCGCGCTCGGTGGCCGCGCGCAGCGCGCGGGCCAGGGCCTTGAACTGCGCCTCCACGATGTGGTGGGCGTTGCGCCCGTACGGCACCCGCACGTGCAGGCAGATCGCGGCCTGCGCCACGAACGACTCCAGGATGTGCCGGGTCAGCGTGGTGTCGTAGTCGGGGCCGATCATCGGGGCCATGCCCTCGGGCTCGGTGTGCACGAGGTACGGCCGGCCGGACAGGTCGACGGTGACCTCCGCGAGCGACTCGTCCAGCGGGCAGGACGCGCTGCCGAACCGCCGGATGCCCGACTTGTCGCCCAGCGCCTCGCGGAAGGCCGCGCCCAGCGCGAGGGCGGTGTCCTCGATGGTGTGGTGGGAGTCGATGTGCAGGTCGCCGTCGGTCTTGACGGTCAGGTCGAACAGGCCGTGCTTGCCGAGCTGGGCGAGCATGTGGTCGAAGAAGCCGACGCCCGTCGCGACGTCGACCCGGCCGGTGCCGTCCAGGTCGACCTCGACGAGCACCGAGGTCTCCTTGGTCGTGCGCTCGACGCGGCCGGTGCGCGGCCTCTCGACGGCAGTGCTCACAGGACTTCCTCCAGATCGTCGCGTCCGGCGGGGGCGGACGCGGGTCTTGCGACGGACAGCACGGCGGACATCGCCTCGCGGAAGGCCGCCATCTCCTCGGCGGTGCCGACGGAGACGCGCAGCCACTCGGGCGGGCCCACCTCACGGATCAGCACCCCGCGCTCCAGCAGCCCCTCCCACACCGCGCGGCGGTCGGCGAACCGGCCGAACAGCACGAAGTTGGCGTCGGAGTCGGCGACCTCCAGACCCTGGCCGCGCAGCCAGGCCACGCACGCGTCGCGCTCGGCCCGCAGCCGGTCGACGGTGCCGAGCAGCTCGCCGGTGTGCGCCAGGGCGACCCGCGCGGCGGCCTGGGTCAGCGTGGACAGGTGGTACGGCAGGCGCACCAGCAGCAGCGCGTCGATCACGGCCGGATCGGTGGCGAGGTAGCCGAGCCGTGTGCCGGCCATGGCGAACGCTTTCGACATGGTGCGGGTGACGATCAGCCGCGGGTTGCCGGGCAGCAGGGTGAGCGAGCTCGGCGTGCCGGTGCGGGCGAACTCGAAGTAGGCCTCGTCGACGACCACCATGCCGGGCGCGGCCGCCACCACGCGCTGGATGGCCTCCATCGGCAGGGCCGTGCCCGTCGGGTTGTTCGGGCTGGTCAGGAACACGATGTCGGGCCGGTGCTCCTCGATCGCCGCCACCGCCTTCTCCGGATCGAGGCCGAAGTCGTCCTCGCGGGCGCCGGGGATCCAGCGGGTGGCGGAGCCGGTGGTGATGATCGGGTGCATGGAGTAGGACGGCTCGAACCCCATCGCCGACCGCCCGGGGCCGCCGAACGCCTGCAGGATCTGCTGCAGCACCTCGTTGGAGCCGTTGGCCGCCCACACCTGGCGGGAGGTCAGGCCGTGGCCGAGGTAGGCGGCGAGGTCCTCGCGCAGGGCGACGGCGTCGCGGTCGGGGTAGCGGTTGAGCTCGGAGGCGTCGCGCCGCACCGCCTCGGCCAGGTCGGCGACCAGGCCGGGCGAGGGCGGGTAGGGGTTCTCGTTGGTGTTCAGCCGAACCGGCACGTCGATCTGGGGCGCGCCGTACGGGGTGCGCCCGCGCAGGTCGTCGCGGATCGGCAGGTCGTCGAGCCGTACGCCGCTCATCGGGGGCTCCCCTCGAACCGCACGCGGACCGCGGCGCCGTGGGCGGGCAGGTCCTCGGCGCCCGAGAGCGCGTAGACGTGCCCGGCCGCCTCGGCCAGGGCCTCGCGGCTGTAGTCGACGACGTGGATGCCGCGCAGGAACGTCTGCACCGAAAGGCCCGAGGAGTGGCAGGCGCAGCCGCCCGTGGGCAGCACGTGGTTGGACCCGGCGAGGTAGTCACCGAGGGACACCGGGGCGTACGGCCCGATGAAGATCGCACCGGCGTTGCGCACCCGGGCCGCCACGGCGTGGGCGTCGGCGGTCTGGATCTCCAGGTGCTCGGCGGCGTAGGCGTCGACGACCTTCAGCCCGTCGTCGAGGCCGGAGACCAGCACGATGCCCGACTGGCTGCCCGCCAGGGCCTCGGAGATGCGCTCGGAGTGCTTGGTGGCCGCGACCTGGACCGGCAGCTCCTTCTCGACGGCCTCGGCCAGCGCCTCGCTGTCGGTGACCAGCACGGCGGCGGCGATCACGTCGTGCTCGGCCTGGCTGATGAGGTCGGCCGCGACGTGGACGGGGTCGGCGGTGTCGTCGGCGAGGATGGCGATCTCGGTGGGCCCCGCCTCGGAGTCGATGCCGATGTGGCCCTTGAGCAGGCGCTTCGCGGCGGCGACCCAGATGTTGCCAGGGCCGGTGACCATGCTGACCGACGGGCATTCCTCGGTGCCGTAGGCGAACATCGCCACGGCCTGGGCGCCGCCGACGGCGTACACCTCGTCGACGCCGAGCAGCGCGCACGCGGCGAGGATCGTCGGGTGCGGAAGCCCGCCGAACTCGGCCTGCGGCGGGGAGGTGACCGCCAGGGACGGCACCCCGGCCTCCTGCGCCGGCACGACGTTCATCACCACGCTGGACGGATAGACCGCGCGCCCGCCCGGGACGTACAGGCCGACCCGTTCGACGGGCACCCACCGCTCGGTGACCGTGCCGCCGGGCACGACCTGGGTGACGGTGTCGGTGCGGCGCTGGTCGCGGTGGACCAGCCGGGCCCGGCGGATCGACTCCTCGAGGGCGGCGCGCACGGCGGGGTCGAGGGCGTCGAGCGCGGCGCCGATCGCCTCCGCCGGGACGCGGGTGGAGTCGAGCTCCACGCCGTCGAACCGGGCGGTCAGCTCCCGTACCGCCGCCACGCCCCTATGGCGCACCTCGTCGCAGATCGGCCGCACCTTCGAAAGGGCGGCCTCGACGTCGAGTTCGGCGCGGGGCAGCACGTCGCGCAGGTTGCCCGGAAGGGACCCGCGCAGGTCGATACGGGATATCACCGGTCCAGTCTACGGAGGTCGCCACCCGGACCCGGCCCCCGTCCGCCATTCGGACGGCGCCTTTACATTGTAGATTTTAACTTGTCGTTAAGCTGGCGCCGTGAGCAAGACGAAGAACAAGACAGGCCAGGGCACTCCCGCCACCGTGGCCCTGGCCAAGGCCGGGGCCACGTTCACACTCCACCCCTACGACCACGACCCCGCGGCCCAGGCCTACGGCGAGGAGGCCGCCGACGCGCTCGGCGTGCCGCACGACCGCATCTTCAAGACGCTGGTCGCCGAGGTCGAGACCGGGCTCGCCGTCGCGGTCGTGCCCGTCTCCGGCAAGCTCGACCTCAAGGCGTTCGCCGCCGCCCTCGGCGGCAAGCGGGCGGCGATGGCCGACGCGTCCAAGGTCGAGCGGGTCACCGGCTACGTCGTCGGCGGCATCAGCCCTCTCGGCCAGCGCAAGGCCCTGCCGACGGTGATCGACGAGTCCGCCCTCGGCTTCGAGACGATCTTCTTCTCGGCCGGCCGCCGCGGCCTCCAGATCGAGACCGCCCCGGCCGAGCTCATCCGCCTCACCAAGGCCACCACCGCCCCCATCGGCAAGGCGTCCTGATCCGCGCCTACCGGCCTCTGAACGCGGGGCGGACGGCGCCCTCGCCGGTGGCCTGTTCGAAGGCGTAGGCGGTCTTCAGGACGGTCCGGTCGGCCCAGGGGCGGGCCACGATCTGGACGCCCACCGGGAGGCCGCCCGGGGTGAAGCCGCACGGCACCGAGGCCGCCGGGGCGTGCAGGACGCTGATCCAGTACGCCGAGCGCATCCAGGCCAGGTAGTCGGGCATCGCCACGCCCGCCACCTCCGTGACGTACGGCTGCTCCACGGGGAAGGGCGGCACCTGGCTCACCGGGGCCAGCAGCACGTCGTGGTCGTCGAAGAAGGCGTTCATGCGCTGGAACAGGCCGCTGCGCAGCCGCTCGGCGCGGGCCAGGTCGGCGCCGGTCACCTTGCGGCCCTGCTCGACGTTCCAGGCCACGTTCGCGCCGAGCCGTTCCTGTGGGAGGTCGCCGAAGGTGGCGGCGTAGTACCAGGCGCGGTAGATGCGGAAGGCGTCCTCGGCGTCGGACAGGTCGAGGTCGACCCGCTCGACCTTCGCCCCGAGCCCCGCGAGCACGCCGGGGGCGCGCGCGGTCACCTCGGCCGTCTCCGGGTCCACCGGCAGCCCGCCCAGGTCGGGGCTCCACGCCACCCGCAGCCCGGCGACGTCCGGCTCCAGCGGCCCGGCGAAGATCGAACCGTCCTCGCGGATCGCGAACGGCGAGGTGGGGGCGAAACCGGCGATGACGCTCATCAGCAGCGCCGCGTCGCTCACCGTCCTGGCCATCGGCCCGGCGACCGACAGGGTGTACCACGCCGCGGTGGCGGAGTCGTCCGGCACGCGGCCCGGGGTCGGCCGCAGCCCCACGACGTTGCAGAACGACGCGGGGTTGCGCAGCGAGCCGCCCATGTCGGACCCGTCGGCCAGCGGCACCATGCCGGAGGCGAGCGCGGCGGCGGCCCCGCCGCTGCTGCCGCCGGCGCTCCTGGTGAGGTCGTAGGGGTTGCGGGTCGCGCCGAACACCTCGTTGACGGTGTGGGAGCCGGTGCCGAACTCGGGGGTGTTGGTCTTGCCGACGGTGACCGCCCCGGCCGCCCTGGCGCGCCGCACCAGCGGTTCGTCCTGTCCGGGCACGTTGCCGGCGAACAGCGGCGACCCGTACGTCGTGCGGATGCCGGCGGTGTCGGTCAGGTCCTTGTAGGCGATGGGAAGGCCGTGCAGGGGGCCCTGCCAGTGACCGCGGGCGAGACCGTCGTCGAGCGCTCGGGCCTGTTCCAGCGCCTGGTCGGCCACCAGCGTGACGATCGCGTTGACCTCGCCGTTCACCTCGTCGATCCGCCGCAGGTGGGCCTCGGCCAGCTCCACCGCGCTGATCTCCTTGGCGCGCAGCAGGGCGAGCATCTCGGTGGCGGACAGGTAGAACAACTCGGTCACTGTGGCTCCTTGGGGGCGTGAGGTCCGCTCGCCGGCCGGGCGTGTTCCGGCAGATGACGCCAGTGTGTTCAGCGGGAACGCCGGGTGGCGACGGCAATGTTCGCCAAGCGTGGCCGCGGAACCCCTCTCACCTGAAGCCTTTCCCCGCGCGGGAGGCGCTCAGCGCCCCCGAGGGCGTCAGGAGCCCGTGTGCGGGGGCTCGCCGGCGTAGGGCTGGCGCAGCGGCGAGTCGCGGTAGCCGTCGATGGACTCCAGGAGACCGAAGATCGCGACCGCCACCAGGGCCCAGCACAGCAGCACGCCGTGCGCGGTGATGGCCAGCACGTCGACCGTCGAGCCGACGGCCGCCGCCCCCGGCGCCGCCGCCTGCACCATCGGCCCGCCGAGCGAGCTGCCCACGCTGAGGGCGAGGAAGCCCGCCAGCAGGCCGCCGACCGCGAGGCCGGACAGCAGGGCGAGCGGACGGCCCTTGCGGGAGAGCAGGTAGGCGCCCACGCCGCAGGCCAGGCCCGCGACCCCGGTGATCACGGCGAACCAGCCGTCGGCGGCGATCAGCGACTGGGTGGTCGGGTCGGCCAGCTCCGGTCCGCCCTGGGTGACGATGTACGGCGTGCGGGGAGCCAGCGCCGACCAGGCGAGACCCGCCGCGACGCCGAGGAGGCCGAGGACCACGACGGTCAGGCCGAAGTCTCGCAGATGCCGCACCCGATCACCTCGCCCTGAGTCTCGCTCGTGTGGATCCGCATATGCTACCCACCCCTCCGGCCGCCACGCCTTCGGCCGCGCGCGGGCCACGGTTAGGCTGTCCCCCGTGAGCGATGAGGTATGGCTGATCGAACCTTCCGGACCTCTGCGGGGGGACGTCGAAGTACGGGGTTCCAAGAACGCCGTGTCCAAGCACATGGTGGCCGCCATGCTGGGCAGCGGCCCGAGCACTCTGCACAACGCGCCGGAGGTCGGCGAGGTCGGCATCACCGCCGCGATGCTGGACGCCCTCGGCATCGAGGTCCGGGTCGAGGGACGTGAGATCCACCTGGAGCGCGGCCCCGAGATCCGGCCGCGGGTGCCGGAGGCCTTCACCGGGCTCAACCGCATCCCGATCCTGATGCTCGGCCCGCTGCTGCACCTGGCGGGCGAGGCGTTCGTCCCGCTGGTGGGCGGCGACCCGATCGGGCGGCGGCCGGTGAACTTCCACGTCGAGGCGCTGCGCGCGATGGGCGCCGAGGTCGAGGTCGGCGACACCGGCATCTTCGCCAAGGCCCGCCGCCTGCGCGGCACCCGCATCGAGCTGCCCTACCCCAGCGTCGGCGCCACCGAGACGATCCTGCTGTCGGCCGTGCTCGCCGAGGGCAAGACGGTGATCAAGGGCGCGGCCACCGAGCCGGAGGTCGTCGAGCTGGCGCTGTTCCTGCAGCGCATGGGCGCCCGCATCGAGCTCAGCCCCGACCGCCGCATCGTGATCGAGGGCGTCGAGCGCCTGCGCGGCGCGTCCACCTGGCTCGCCGGCGACCGCATCGAGGCGTTCTCCTACCTGGTGGCCGGGCTGATCACCGGGGGCGAGGTCCGGGTGCACGGCTGCCCGCAGGACCGCCTGGTCACCGCCATCACCACCCTGGCCCGCATGGGCGCGCAGTTCGACATCACCGACGACTGGCTGACGGCCTCCGCGCCGGACGGCCTGCGCGCCGCCGCCGTCCAGACCGACACCCACCCCGGCTTCATGACCGACTGGCAGACGCCGCTGATGGTCCTGTTCACGCAGGCCGAGGGCATGTCGGTCCTGCACGAGACCGTCTTCGAGAACCGCCTGGTGTACGTGCCGGCGCTGCAGAAGATGGGCTGCGAGATCGAGATCTTCGACGTGTGCCTGGGCGGGCCCGCCTGCCGCTACCACGACACCAACGCCAAGCACTCCGCGGTCGTGCGGGGGGTGTCCAAGCTGCGCGGCGCGGACGTCACGCTGCCCGACATCCGGGCCGGCTTCTCCGCGGTGCTCGCCGCGTCGGTCGCCGACGGGAACTCCACCCTGCGCGGTGTCAACCACATCGAACGCGGCTATCATCGCGTTTTTGACCAATTCACGTCACTTGGGTTGAAGATCAGCCGGGAAGCTTAAAGATTCCTCGCTAGGGCGTTTGCGGAGGTTCTGGCGGTCGCACTTCTAATCCCGTGAGCACGGGAACCGACGGCCGCCGGGCACCGCTCGGCGGGTCCGCGCCGCGCTGGGCGCGGGAGCGTCCGGTGCTCGCCGGCGTCGTCGCCCTCGGCGGGGCGGGCGTGGCCGGGGGCCTTCTCGTCGCGGCCCTGGCCCTCCCGGCCGTGGGCGGAGCCGGCATCCTCACCAGGGACGCCACGCACGACTTCTTCGAGGTGCCCACCATGCTGCGCGAGCTGCCGCTGCCCGAGCGCACACGGCTGCTCGACAAGAACGGCAAGCAGTTCGCCCAGTTCTACCTGCAGAACCGGCAGTCGGTGAGCATCGACAAGATCTCGCCGCTCATGCTCAAGGCGATCGTCGCCATCGAGGACGCCCGCTTCTACGAGCACGCCGGCCTCGACATCAAGGGCACGATCCGGGCGCTGATCACCAACGCCAGGGCCAGGAGCATCCAGCAGGGCGGGTCGTCGCTGACGCAGCAGCTCGTCAAGAACATCCTGTTGCAGAACGCCCGCTCCGAGGGCGAGCGCAGCCAGGCTCGGGCGCCGAGCATCCGCAGGAAGATCCAGGAACTGCGGTACGCCATGGGCCTGGAGAGGAAGTACACCAAGGACCAGATCCTGGTGCGCTACCTCAACATCACCTACTTCGGCGGCGGCGCCTTCGGCGTCCAGGCGGCCGCCAAGCGGTTCTTCGGCACCTCGGCGGCCGACCTCACCCTGGCCCAGGCCGCCACCCTCGCCGGCGCGGTGCGCACGCCGTACTTCACCGACCCGGCGCTCGGCGCCGAGCACCAGAAGCGGCTGCTGGAGCGGCGCGACCTCGTCCTCGAACGCATGGGGAAGCTCGGCATGGTCCCGCAGGCGCGGGCCGACGCCGCCCGGGCCGAACCGCTGGCCCTCAACCTGCGCCCCGAGCCGGGCGGCTGCTCCGAGAGCCGGTACCCGTTCTTCTGCCTCTACGTGCAGAAGGAGATCGCCGCCAATCCGGCCTTCGGGCGGACGCGGGCGGAACGGGAACGGCGGCTGTACCGCGACGGTCTGACGATCAGGACGAGCCTGGACCCGGTGGCGCAGCGCGCCGCCGAGCGCGCCATCGCGGCGTACGTGCACCCCAAGGACAACGAGGTGGCCGCCGAGGCCATGGTCGAACCCGGCACGGGCCGCATCCGCGCCCTGGCGGCGAGCAAGAAGTACGGCATCAACCCCGGCGACAGCAACAACGGCCCGAGCACCACCTACAACCTGCCCGCGGACGTGGCGCACGGCGGCGGGCTGGGGTTCCAGGCCGGCTCGACGTTCAAGGTGTTCACCCTGGCGACGGCGCTGGCGAAGGGCTGGCGGTTCGACCAGGGCTTCGACACGCCGGGCGGCTTCGAGCCGTCGTCGGGGTACGAGGACTGCGCCGGCCACAAGGTCAACTCCCCCGGCACGGTGATCTACAACGCCAGCGGCGAGGGCAAGGGCGGCCCGTACAGCCTGGCCACGGGCACCTGGCAGTCGGTCAACATCTTCTACATGATGCTGGAGCGCGAGGTGGGACTGTGCGACGTGGTGCGCACCGCCCGCTCCCTCGGCGTCGCCAGGGCCGACGGCAAGCCGCTGAAGGAGGTGCCGACCTTCACCCTCGGAGTCAACGAGATGGACCCGGTGACGGTCGCGAGCGCCTTCGCGACGTTCGGCGCGCGCGGCCGCTTCTGCCACCCGATGGCCATCAGCGAGATCGTCGAGCACGACGGCAGGCACACGACCGTCGCGCCGAGCTGCCGGCAGGCGATCGAGCAGGAGGTCGCCGACGCGGTCAACTGGGTGCTGTCCGGGGTGTTCACCAGGGGCACCATGCGCGGTCAGGGCATCGGCCGGGACGCGGGCGGCAAGACGGGCACCAACAACGGCTACACCTCGGCGTGGTTCGCCGGGTACACCCCGGACCTGGCCGCCGCCGTCAGCCTGGGCGACATCAGGGGGGCCTACAAGCATCCGCTGACGGGGGTGGAGATCGGCGGGCAGTCCTACGGGAACATCCAGGGCGCGACCCTGCCGGGGCCGATCTGGGTGAAGTCCATGGAGGAGGCGCTGCGCGACGTGCCGGCGAAGTCGTTCAGCTCCCCGGACATGCAGCGGTTCGGCGGCGGCTCGACTCCCGGGCTGAAGCCCGAGGACCAGGCCGTCCCCGCCCGCCCGGGGAGCCCCGAGGACGGGGCGCCGGGCCACGAGCCGGGCGCCCCGGACGAGTGGTGGGGGCAGGGCCGCGATCCGGGCGAGCGGGGCCGGGGCGACCGCCTCAACCGCCACTGGCACCGCCCGGCCGCCGACCACTGGTGGTACCCCTTCGACGAGTGGCCGTACGAGGACCGCCCCTCCGGCTGGTGACCCGGCCCGCTAGGACTCCTGACGGTCCTTCGCGCCCAGCACGCTGGACAGGAAGGCCCTGGTCCGTTCGTGCCGCGGCGCCGCCAGGAGCTCACGCGGGCGGCCCCGCTCGACGGCCACGCCGTCGGCGAAGAAGGTCAGCCAGTCGCCGACCTCCCTGGCGAAGGCGATCTCGTGGGTCACCACGACCATCGTCATCCCGTCGGCGGCCAGGCCCTTCATGACCTCCAGGACCTCGTCGACCAGCTCCGGGTCCAGCGCGGAGGTCGGCTCGTCGAAGAGCATCAGCGCCGGGTTCATGGCGAGCGCCCTGGCGATGGCCACCCGCTGCTGCTGGCCGCCGGAGAGCTGGTGGGGCCGCTTGTGGGCGTGGCCGGCGAGGCCCACTCGGTCCAGGTGTTCCATGGCCAGCTTCCGCGCGCGCTCGGCCGGGGTGCCGAGGACGTGGACCGGGCCGCAGGCGACGTTCTCCAGCGCGCTGTGGTGGGCGAACAGGTTGAAGCGCTGGAACACCATGCCGATGTTCCTGCGGAAGGCGGCGAACTCCTTGGGCGTCCAGGGGTGGTACCGGCCGTCGCGCAGGGTGTGGCCGACCTCCTCGCCGAGGACGCGCAGGCTGCCGCCGAGCACCGGTTCCAGGCCGTTCATGCAGCGCAGGAAGGTGGACTTGCCCGAGCCGGACGGCCCGATGACGCAGCTCACCTCGCCCGGGGCGACGGTGAAGTCGACGCCGTTGAGCACCTGCACGTCGCCGTAGCTCATCCGCACCCCGGCGGCCTGGACGACGGGGTTCACGCGGTCACCTTCGGCAGGATCCTGGCGGCCAGGCCGCCGCCGCGCACCAGCCGTACGGCGTCGGAGCCGAAGCGGCGCTCCAGCCTGCCCTGCAGGAAGGTCGCCACGGCGGTCATGAGCATGTACCACAGGCTCGCCACGATCAGCAGCTCCATGATCAGGTTGTTGGCCTTGTAGATCTGGCTGGCGTTGGTCATCAGGTCGTGCCCGGCGACCACGTAGACCAGCGAAGTGGTCTTCAGCATGGAGATGAACTCGTTGCCGGTCGGGGGGATGATGATGCGCAGCGCCTGCGGCAGCACGATGACCCGCATCCGCTTGCCGGGGGTCATGCCCAGCGCGTACGCCGCCTCGGTCTGGCCCTTGTCGACGGCCTGGATGCCGGCGCGCACGGTCTCGGCGAAGTAGGCCGCCAGGTTCAGCCCGAGCCCCAGCATGGCCGAGGTGAAGCCGGTCATCACCTGGTTGGTGTCCCACTTGAGGCCGATCATCGTGAACGGGATCTTGAGCACGAGCTCGGGGAACAGGAAGGCCAGGTTGTACCAGAAGATGAGCTGCACCAGGACCGGGGTGCCGCGGAAGAACCAGATGTAGAGCGTGGCCAGCCCGCTCAGCACCGGGTTGTGCGACAACCTCATGATCGCGATGATGACCCCCAGGACCAGCCCGAGGGCCGTCGCGAGCACGGAGATCTCGACGGTGACCAGGACGCCGTCCAGGATGCGGCCGTTGAACAGGTACTCCGCGACCTTGCCCCAGTCCAGCCGCGGGTTGACCACGACCAGGTAGACGAGCCAGCCGACGACCGCCAGCGCGACGGCGGCGCCCACCAAGCGGCCCCAGTGCCAGGTCCGCGCGACGGGCACCGGGGTGCCCGAGGCGTCGGCGATCGGTTCGGTTCGCACGGTCACTTACCGCCGTTGACCACAGCGGAGGTGACGGCGAGCTTCTCCAGGTTCCACGCCTTGAGGATCTTGGCGTACTCACCGCTCTGGATGAGGGAGTCCAGTGCGCCCTTGACGGAGTCGATGAGCACCTTGTTGTCGGGCTTCATCCCGATCCCCCACGGGGCCTCGGTGCCGTCGAGCGCGACCGCCTCGACCGCCAGCTTGGGGTCGGCGGCCTTGCTGGCGGCCACGACGTAGTCGGTGACGGAGGCCTGCGCGCGGCCGCCGGTGACCTGGATCAGCGCCTCCTGGTCGCCGGGGAACTTCAGGACGTTCACCCCGTGCCCGCCGTCCTTGCGGCAGGCGGCGTCGTAGCTCTCGGCCAGGTCCATCGAGGAGCCGTTGTCGACGACGGAGACCGTCTTGCCGCACAGGTCCTTCGGCCCGGCGATGCCCGCGGGGTTGCCCTTCTTGACGATCAGACCGGCGCCGGCCCGCACGTAGTCGACGAAGCTGACCTGGCCCTGCCGCTCGGCGTTGTCGGTCATGGACGAGATGACGAAGTCGTAGCGGCCGGTGAGCACGCCGGGGATCTGTGAGTTGAACTCCTCGTCGGTGATGGTGACCTTGACGCCGAGCTTCCTGGCGATGGCCCTGGCCAGGGCGGGGTCGAACCCGATGGCGGTCGTGCCGTCGCTGGCGAAGATCTCCATGGGCGGGTAGCCCATGGAGGAGACGACCTTCAGGACGCCGGACTTCAGGCTCGCCGACGCCTTGGCCGCCAGTTCCTTGTCGGGCTGGATCGCGTTGATGACGTCGGCCGCCTTCTCCTCGGCGGGGGCCTGGTCGAGGACGACGGACGGCGCGGCGGCGGCCGACGGCGCGGAGGTGGTGCCGGACGAGCCGCCGTCCAGGGACTGGGCGCCGCAGGCGGCGGTCGCGGCCAGCAGCACGCCGGCTGCGAGCGTGGGGAGAGTGCGGGTGTTCACGGGGGTGCTCCTTATCAACGCTGCCAGCGGACTTCGCCGCCGACCACGGTGGTCATGACCTTGGTCCGCAGCACCGCGTCCGGCGACTCCGCGAAGGGGTCGGTGTCCACCGCGATGAAGTCGGCGAGTCTGCCGGGCGCGAGGACACCCTTGCGGTCGTCCTCGCCTGCGGCGTAGGCCGCCCCGAGCGTGTGGGCGGCGAGGGCCTCGCCCATGCTCAGCCGCTGCTCGGGCTGCCAGCCGCCGGCGGGCGAACCGTCGGGACGGGTGCGGGTGACCGCCGCGTACAGCGCGGCGAAGGGGTTCGGGTGCTCGACCGGGGCGTCGGACCCGAAGGCCAGCGGGACGCCGACGTTCAGCATCCCGCGCCAGGCGTAGGAGGCCAGATCGTGCCCGGCGAGCAGGGAGTCGACCAGGTCGATGTCGCTGGTGCAGTGCACGGGCTGCATCGAGGCGACGATGCCGAGCCTGGCCATCCTGGCCAGGTCGGCGGGCCGCAGGTGCTGGGCGTGCTCGATGCGGTGCCGCAGCCCCGGCGTGTGGCCGATGGCCTCGTAGGCGTCGATGACCAGGTGGTTGGCCTGGTCGCCGATGGCGTGCGTGGCCACCGCGATCCCGGCCCTGGCGGCCTTGCCGAACAGCGCGACCAAGTCGTCATACGGCGTGACCGCGATGCCCGCGTTGTCCGGCTCGCCGGCGAAGTGCTCGCTCATGTGGCAGGTGTGCGAGCCCAGCGCGCCGTCGCTGAAGATCTTGACGGGGCCGGTACGGAACCAGTCGTCGCCCTGGCCGGTCCGGCGGCCTTCGGCGATGGCCGCCTCCAGGTGGATCATGGGGATCGCCTTGTGCACACGCAGCTTCAGCTCGCCCGCCTCGCGCAGCTCCAGGTAGGCGGCGCGGCAGTCCTCGCCGTCGATGTCGTGCACGCTGGTCAGGCCGAGCGCCAGGAGTTCCTCCTGGGCGGCGCGGAGCTGGTCGCGCAGGTCGGCGGAGACCATGAGGTCGCGCAGGGGGTAGGAGGCGGACTCGCGCAGGATGCCGGTGGGTTCCCCGCTCGCGTCCCTGACGATCTCACCGCCGACCGGGTCGGGCGTGCCGGCGTCGATGCCGGCCAGCCGCAGCGCGGCGGAGTTCGCCCACACCGTGTGGCCGTCCACGCTGGGCAGCGCGACCGGCAGGTCCGGGCAGACCGAGTCCAGGGTGTACCTGTCCGGCTGCGCAGGCGGATCCCAAGCGTTGCTGTTCCATCGGCCGCCGAACAGCCAGGCGCCCGGCCGCAGCCGCTTCGCGTGCGCGGCCACCATCGCCAGGGCCTCGTCCAGGGTGCGCACGTCGCGCAGGTCGACCGCGTCCAGGCTCTGGGCGTACTGCGCGGTGTGGATGTGGGCGTCGTAGAGACCGGGGAGCACCGCGGCGCCGTCGAGGTCGATCAGCTCCGCTCCCCCGCCCGCGACCTCGCGCACCTCGGCCTCGGTGCCGACGGCGAGCAGGCGCTCGCCGTCCACGGCCATGGCCTGGGCGGTGGGGTTGCCGCTGTCCCCGGTGTGGATGGCGGCGTTGCGGTAAACGCGCATGCTCATGTGACTCTCAGGACGTCGAAGTGATGATGGCCACTCACTGTAGGAGTGGCGCAAAGAAGTAGGAAGCGCTATAAACACGACATTTAGCCGCCCTGAGGGCAAGGAACTCTGATGCTCAAACCCGAACACCTGCGCACTCTCCGGGAGGTCGTGCAGCTGGGGTCCTTCGCCGCCGCCGCCAACCGGCTCGGATACACCTCTTCAGCCGTCTCCCAGCAGATGGTCGCGCTGGAGCGGGCGACGGGCGTGAAGCTGTTCGAGCGCTCGGCCCGCAGCGCGCTGCCGACCGCCGCCGCCGAGGTGCTGGCCAGGCAGGCCGAGACCGTGCTCATGGACATCGAGCGCATGGTGGCCACCGTCCAGGCCGTGCACAGCAGCAGCGGACGGCGGATCCACCTGGGCATCTTCCCCAGCTTCGCCCAGGTGCTGGCCGACGTCCTGCGGCGGACGTCCCCCGAGGAACGGGCCGGCGTCAAGATCTCCGTGGCCGAGCCCTCCCAGCTCATCCCGCGCCTGAGCGCCGGTGGCGAGATGGACGCGGCGATCGTCTACCAGGTGGGGAACTCCGGCCTGTCCTGGCCGTCGGCGCTGAGCCGGCGCTGGATCGCCGAGGACCGCTACAAGGTCGTCCTCCCGCGCGAGTGGTCCCACCTGGCGCCCTACCGGGTCGAGCAGCTCGTCGACCTGCCGTGGATCATGCACCACCCCGCCAGCAGCGACGCCTCCTTCCTGGACGGCGTGTTCGCCCGCTGGGGCCTGCGTCCCCGCGTGGCCTGCCACGCCGACGACTTCAAGATCATAATGTCGATGGTCGAGGCGGGGGTGGGCGCCGCCCTCGTCCCCGACCTCGCGTTGCGCGGGCACGGCCCGGACGTCGTGGTCGCCGACGTGCCGTGGCTGAACACCAGCCGCAGCATCTTCACGCTCATCCGCCCCGACCGCGAGACCACCCGCCTGCGGTCCGTGCTGGACGCGCTGGCGCTCTGACCGGCGGTCTCGTGACACTCCTCACCCCCGCGGCGACAGGCTCCACGGGTCCACCGGGACGACGCCGGCGCAACGGCCGAAGCGGTCGAGCAGCCGCCCGTAGAGCTTCGACTGCCGAAGGACGATCTGCCGGTCGGCGACGCTCACGTACGGGAACCGCTCCTCCAGGCGGACCACGAGCGGGTGCAGGTCGCCGACGGCGTGCAGGCCGACGGTGAGGAGCATGTTGCGCTTCCCCGCGAGCGCCGCGCACGTGCGCGTCTCCGGCCACTCCAGCAGGGCCCTGCCCGTCTCCTCCAGCAGCCCGTCCGGCATGCGCAGCCACAGCACCGCCGAGGAGTGCCAGCCCGCGTGCGGCCGCGCCACGTCACACCGGAAATCGATGTCACCGGCCGCGACCAGGCGCGACAGCCTGCGCTGCACCGTGCGCTCGGACACGCCGACGACCGCGGCGAGCTCGGAGTAGGCGGTGCGGCCGTCCGCCAGCAGGGCCTTGAACAGCAGCCGGTCGATCTCGTCCATCTGCCTGGTGCTCTCCGGCGGCCGCTGCCGCCTGGCCAGCGCGCCCGCGGACCGGGGCGGCAGCACGCGCAGCCGCCAGCGGCGCGAGGCGTCGAAGACACGGGTCGCGACATGGGGGCGCACCTTCACCACGCCGGGCACCCGCGGCAGGTCCATGAGCAGGTAGTCCGCCAGCGCCGGCATCGAGGCGGCGACGGCGATCACGAACAGGTCGTGACCGGAGGCGACGTGCTGCACGGTGATGAGGTGCCCCGCCCGCGCGAGGGTGCCGCCGACCTCGGCCGCCGCGCCCGCCTCGCAGTCGATCTCCAGGAACGCCATGCTCATCGCGTGCATCTGGCGCTGCCCCAGCGCCACGGTGGTCCACGCCTCCCCGCGGCTGTTCAGCCGCCGCCAGCGCCGCGCCGCCGTCGCCGGGTCCGCGCCGGTCACCGCCGCGACGTCGATCCAGCTCGCGCGCGGGTCGATCTGGAGGGCGTCGATGAGTTCCAGGTCGGTCTCCGACAGCAACCGCGGGGACTCGATGCCGGATTCCAGCACATTCGCTCCCTTGGTGTCGCTTTGCTGCATTTGGACACCGGGCTCACCTTATACCGGGATCCTTTCTTCGGGCGGTCGCCCGGTCGTCCTCGCGCCCGGCCCCGCCTCAGGTTCGCCGCGAGGGAGAGGACACCCGCCGATGACTGCGATGGCCGGCCACGATGGCGCCCGGCCGGGCGGGCCGCCCCGGCTGGTCGGTGTTCTGGGCGGCATGGGCCCGGCGGCCACCGTCGACTTCTACGGCAAGCTCATGGAGGAGACGGCCGCCACCTGCGACCAGGGCCACGTCCCCGTCGTCATCTGGGGCGACCCTCGCGTCCCCGACCGTTCCCTGAACCTGCTCGGCCGCGGGGAGGATCCGACCCCGTACCTGCGGCGCGGCATCGAGGGGCTGAAGCGGGCGGGGTGCGAGGTGCTCGCCGTCCCCTGCAACACCGCCCACGCCTTCGTCCCCCGCCTGGCCGAGGAGGCGGGGCTGACGCTGGTGAGCATCATCGACGTCACGGCCGACGCCCTCACCGCCGGCGGTGTCCGGACGGCCGGCGTGCTGGCCACGTCCGGCACCCTGCGCGCGGGCCTCTACGCGGAGGCCCTCCGCCGCCGCGGCGTGGAGGTGGCCGAGCCGGACGAGCCAGGCCAGCGGGAGGTCATGGCGGCCATCGGCGCCGTCAAGAGCGGCGGCGCCGGCCCGGCCCACAGGCGGGCACTGGCGGAGGTCGCCCGTTCCCTGGCGGCGCGGGGCGCGGAACGGATCGTCACCGCGTGCACCGAGATCGTCCTGGCCCTGGACGACTCCCTCGTCCCCGTCCCGGTCATCGACCCCGCCCGTCTGCTGGCCCGCCGGGTCGCCGCCGTCGCCCTCGGCACCGGCCTGCGTCAGGCCGGATGACGACGACCGCCATCCGCGGGCGGGTGGATCAGAAGCTGCTGAGCCGCCAGATCCTGGGCGCGATCGCGGAGTTCAGCTGGAAAAGGACGATCAGCAGGATGCTGACGTAGGTGTTGACCGCCGACAGCGCCGTGGCCACCGCGTACATCAGCTGGTAGACGACGATCCGGCGCCGGTGCGCCCGGCGCGTGTCGTGGTCCACCTCCGCCTTCAGCAGCCCGGCCCGGTGCCCGTAGGTGATGCTCGCCAGCAGCATCGCGCCGAGTAGCAGCAGGTTCAGCCAGTAGATGACCAGCGCGAGCCGGTAGTCGATGTACTCGCCGAGCAGCGCCGTGGAGAACGGCATCAGCGAGACCGCGGCCAGGAACGCCAGGTGGATCCACGTCAGGTGCCGGTTGGCCCGCTCGAACTGGTTGAGCTGCGTCTGCTGCCCCACCCAGAAGATGCCGAGAGTCAGGAAGCTCATGAAGTAGGTGAGCAGTTTCGGCGCCAGCAGCACCAGCGCCTGCCACAACCCCCGCTCCGCGTCGAGGGCGCCGCTCTCCCAGACCGGGCTCTGGTGGTGCACGGCCTCGAGCACCGGCGCGTGCAACTCCAGGACCAGCAGCGTCATGGCGATGGCGAACACGCCGTCGCTCAGTCCGGCCAGCCTGCCGATGTTGCCGCCCGAGAAGCGGGAGTAGGAGGCGGGCATCAGGTGGGCTGACCGGTGGGACGCACGACGACCGTGTTGACGTCCACGCCTTCGGGCTGGGCCAGCGCCCAGGCGATGGCGTCGGCGATGTTGTCCGCGCTGAGCAGCGGCCCCGCGGGGCGTCCCTCCGGCCAGAACGCGGTGTCGACGCGGCCGGGCGCGATCAGCGTCACGCCGACGCCGTCGCCGGTCACGAGCATGCGGGTGTTCTCGGCGAGCGCGGTCACCGCCCACTTCGTCACCGAGTACATGTTGCCCGGCGAGTGGATGAATCCGGCGACGCTGCCGACCAGCACGATCCGGCCGCGGGTCTCGCGCAGCGCGGGCAGCGCGGCCTTCACGAGCAGGGCGGGGCCGAGCACGTTGGTGAGGACCATGTCGCGCAACCGGTCCGGGGAGGTCTCGGTGAGCGGGCCGTGGGTGGAGAAACCGGCGTTGGCGACGACATGGTCGAGCCTGCCGTACTCCTTGACGGTCGCCTCCACGGCGTCCCGCACGGCGTCGTAGTCGGTGGCGTCGCCGGGCAGACGTAACACGCCGGGCACCCGGGCGAGCTTGGCCTCGTCGCGCCCGGTGACCGCGACCGCCTGCCCGTCGGCCACCAGCCGCTCGGCGAGCGCCAGGCCGATGCCGCTCGCCCCTCCGGTGATCAACGTTGTCTTCATGGCCTCAAACAGTAGAGGCGCAACCCGACAGCGACCAATAAATCCGCTTATGGCGGACCGGAAAACAGTCGATCATTAGGTGTCGCGGGGGCTGACGGCCGTCCCAGGCCGCGCCGATCGTGCATGACGAACACCGGCCCGCGCGTACGGCCACTGCCGGCCCGTCCCGAGGGGGCGTGGATGCCGGTATGCCGGCTTCAGTCCTACGGGGCGACGAGTGCGCGTTCCCAGTGCTGGGTGTCGGCGTACTCGCGCATGCTGACGATCTTCCCGTCGCGGACGACGAAGACGCCGATGTTCTGCTCGTGATAGGGCCTGCCGGTCTTGCCGGTCGCCCAGGAATCCCACTCGACCAGCACCTGCTCGCCCTCGCCGAAGACGTTGGTGACCTTCAGGCCGATCTCGCGGTCGGGGTCCAAGTGAGCGAAGGCGGTTGCCAGGAATCCGTTCACGACCTGGTCCCGGCCCTGCCAGGTGCCGGAGATGGGCAGGTCGCCCCCGTACCAACAGGTGCCGTCTTCGGCCCAGCAGTTCCAGATGGTCTCCTGGTCCCCGGCGGCGAGCGCCTCGAAGTAGCGCAGCACCACGCCCCTGGGCTCGTCCGGCTCGGTGCGTTCAGTGGTGGTCATGACGGCATCGGTTCCTCTCGTGACAACGGTGGTCAGGACGGCTACTTGTCGGCAGTGAGCTTGCCGGCGGCGCCCCAGCTGTCAGCCGGGGTCTCGTTGATCCACACCTGGACGGTGTCCGCGGGGATCTTGTAGGCGTCCACGAACGCGTCCGTGATGCGGGCGACCAGTTCGCGCTTGAGCTCGATGCTGCGCGGACCCTGCTGGACGGTGACGACGGGCATGGTCATCTCCTGAGATCGACGTGCCGGGCGCGGCCGCGGATTTCGCGGCCGCGCCTGTTCGACCACCAGTCCACCCCATCCGGAGCCCGGGACCTAGGGCCACTTCGCGCACGCAGTGTTCACGATTCGCGATCGCTCGCGCCGACCGCACGGCAGGCCTCCAGGAAAGACCCCAGGCGCGCTGGGGGTGAGTCACGGTGCACGGCGACTGCGGTCGGCAGTACCAGGGGTGTGCCGTGCCCACTGACATCGCGCACCGGTAGAAAGGCGACCCGCTCGGTGGCCAGCTGCGCGGCGTGCGCCGCGTACACCACACTCCAGCCGGGACTGCCCGCCCCCAAAGCAGCCAGGGTGTCCTGGAGCGAGCTGTGCGGTGGACCGGGTACGGGCTCGAAGCCGGCGTCCCGGCACGCGCCCACGACGAGATCCACCAGTGGCGGATTGTTGCGCCGTGCTGTCAGATACAGCGGCAGGCCGGCCAGCTCGGCCAGCTCCAGATCGGCACGCCGCGCAAGTGCGTGCCGGGCAGCGATGACCACCAGTAGCCGGTCCCGCCACACCGGAACCAGCCGCACTCCGTCGGGGCCTTCCTCCACCCCACGCACGAAAGCGGCGTCCAGCTCCCCACGGGCGACCTGCTCCAGCCGCACCGCTGTGGAGACCGAGGCCAGTTCCACCCGCAGATCAGGGGCCAGCCCGGTCAGCACCTCAAGCACCCGATCCAACCGGTCCCCCATCCCCGTGCTGGTGCCCACCCGCAGGCGATCACCACGAGCAGCGGCGCAGCCGGTCACCGCCGCACGCGCCCGCTGCTCGGCCGCCAGCATCTCTCGCGCCTCCGGCAGAAGCCGCTGCCCGGCCTCCGTCAGCCGTACCCGCCGCGGCGACCGGTCGAAAAGGTCGGCGCCGAGCTCTCGTTCCAGCCGCCGCACCTGTTGGCTGACGGCCGACGGCACGATCAGCAGCCGTTCAGCGGCACGCCCGAAGTGCAACTCCTCGGCCACCGCCACGAAATAGCGAAGTTGACGCAGCTCCATACCCGCTAGCTAAGCAGTCGCCTGCTCGTCGGCCCCGGGCTGCCCGGTGTCACCCGCCGGACATCACGCGAGACGGGGCAGCGCCTGCTCGTGCGGGCGCGGCGGGCACCGACCGGGCCCCGTGCGCCGCGCGGCCCTCGGAGCGGAGGGCGGGGTGAAGGGCGCCGCGGCCGCGGCGTTCGAGGAGACCTGAACGCCGCGGCCCCCGGAAGACCTCGTCAGCGGTGCAGGAGCAGGGGCAGCCGGCTCCAGCCGTGCGCGATGAACGACGGGACGTGGGTGAGCTCGGCCTCCCCCACGGCCAGGCGCAGATCCGGGAAGCGGTCGAACAGCGCGGGCAGGGCGGTGAGCGCCTCCTGCCGGGCGAGCGGGGCGCCGATGCAGCGGTGCACCCCGATGCCGAACGCCAGGTGCTCGTCGCGTTCCTGCGTGGGGTCGAACCGGTCGGCGCCGGGACCGTGCCGGTCGGGGTCGTGCCCGGCGGCCAGGTAGCTGGTGATGATCGCGTCGCCCGCCTCGATCCGCACGCCGCCGATCTCGATCGGCTCGATGGCGAACCGCAGCGGCAGGTTGGCGATCGACGGGGCCCAGCGGAGCGTCTCCTCGACCACCGCCTCCCAGGAGATCTCTCCCGAGAGGACCCGCCGGAGCTCGTCGGGGTGGGTGAGCAGGGCGTGTACGGCGTTGCCGATCAGGTTGACGGTGGTCTCGTGCCCGGCCGCGATGAGCAGCAGCAGGGTGTCGCGCAGTTCGTCGTCACTGAGCGAGTCGCCGCTGTCGCGGACGTCGATCAGCTCCGTGGTGAGGTCGTCGCCGGGGTGCTCGCGTTTGTGGGCGACCAGGGCCGGCAGCACGGTGCCGATCTGGGCCGCCGTGGCCGCCGCCTCCTCGGGGGTGGCGGTGGTGTCCATGATGGCCTCCATCATCCGGGCCATCTCCACCCGCATCTCCGCGGGGACGCCGAACAGCTCGCAGATCACCCGCATCGGCAGCGGATGCGCGTAGGCGCCGCGCAGGTCCACGACCTGGCCCGGGGGCAGCGCGGCCATGGCGTCCAGCAGCTCGGCGACGATCCCCTCGACGATCGGCTGCATCGCCTTGGTGCGGCGGGCGGTGAAGCTGGGCGCGATGAGCTTGCGCAGCCGCCGGTGCTCCTCGCCGTAGGCGCTGAGCATGTTGGACACGCCGATCCAGGTCATGATCCAGGTCCAGCCGGGCTCCGAGAGCGCCTTCGGCAGCAGCCGCCAGTGCCGCTTGTCCTTGCTGACCATGGGGTCGAGGATGAGCTGCTTGAGCAGGTCGTGCCGGGTGACGGCCCAGGCCGGGATGCCTCCCGCCAGCTCTACGAGGACCAGGGGGCCGAGGTCACGTAACCGGCGGACCTCGCCGGGGAGATCGGAGCCGAAAGGGTCGAGGACGACGGGGGCTGCACTGCCCAAGGGGATTCTCCTGGCTGGTCGGGACGGATGGGAGTGAAGCGCACCGGCAGGTGCGCCAGCGACCGGTGGAACGGCCCGGGCCGCCACACCAGCTCCTCGCGCGGCACGGTCAGTTCCAGGTCGCACAGGTGGGAGGTCAGGCGCTCGATCGCGGTCATCGCGATGAGCATGGCCGGGTCACTGGCCGGGCAGCGGTGCGGCCCGGCGCCGAAGCCCAGGTAGGCGCCCCCGTCGGAGCGCAGTTCCTCGGGCACGTGGGCGGGCTCGGTGTTGGCCGCGGCGTAGGAGACGAGGACCAGCTCGGCCGGCTGGATCCAGGTCCCGTGGAAGTGCACGGGGTGGCGCACGACGTACGGCCCGTAGTTGGCCATGGCGGGCTCGACGCGCACCGCTTCCATCAGGGCGTCGTAGGTGCTGAGCGCGCCGTTGGTGAGCGAGCTGTAGTAGCGGTCGTCGCTGACCATCCGGGAGATGGTGTTGGAGATCAGGCTGGACGTGGGCTCGTAGGCGGCGGCGATCACCAGGACGAAGGTCTGCACCAGCTCCTCGTGGTCGAGTCCGGCCGGGTGGTCGATGAACCAGGAGGTGAGGTCGTCGCCGCGCCGGGCGTACTTGGCCTGGATCAGCTCGCCGATGTAGCGGCCGTACGCCTCGGTGCCCCGCGCGCCGGCCTCGCCGTCGGCCTCCATCATGGCGGACAGGGCCTCGATCAGGTCGGCGCTGTCGGAGTCCGGCCGCCCGAACAGGAGGTTGAAGATCCGCAACGGGATCGGCCGGGCGAAGTCGCCGGCCAGGTCGGCCTCGCCCTTCGCGGCGAACCGGGCGATGAGCGAGTCGGAGATCTCGATCACCATCTGGCGCAGCTTGTGCGGCTGGATCAGGCCGAAGCAGTCGGAGATCACCCTGCGGTAGCGGGCGTGCTCGGCCCCGTCGGAGAACAGCGCGTTGGGCCGGTAGCCGAGCATCCCGATCATCGCGGCGGCCTCCGGGGTGTCGGGGAGCCGCACCTTCCAGTCGCTGGTGTTCTTGCTCCAGACGCCGCCCGCGTTGGTCAGCACGTCCACGGCCGCCTGGTAGCCGATCACCAGGTGGGCCTCGATGCCGGGGGCGATCTCCACGGGCGCGACCGCGCCGTGCTGCCGGCGCAGCGCCGCGTAGACCGCCTGCGGATCCCTGGCGAAGTCGGGCCCGTACAGGCGCCCGGCGTTGGGCAGGTAGCGCAGGGTCATGACAGCACCAGCTCTCTGATGTGCTCCACCAGCGCGATCAGCGAGGCGCGGGCGGAGACGGGGTCGCGGGCGTCGCACACCACCAGCGGCGTGCGCGGGTCCAGGTCCAGCGCCTTGCGCAGGACCTCGGGCGGGTACTCCGGGGAGTCGGGGAAGTGGTTGACCGCGACCGCGTACCGGATCCCGGCGCTCTCCACCAGGTCGAGGACGGCGAAGCTCTCGTCGATGCGGCGGGTGTCGGCCAGGACCAGCACCCCCAGCGCGCCGCGGACCAGTTCGTCCCACAGCACCTGGAACCGCGTCTGCCCCGGCGCCCCGAACAGGTACAGCACCACGCCCGGCAGCGTGAGGCGGCCGAAGTCGATCGCGGTGGTGGTGGTCGTCTTCTCGTTCACGCCGGTGAGGTCGTCGACCAGTGTGCCCGCCTGGGTGAGCACTTCCTCGGTGTTGAGGGGCTTGATCTCCGAGAGCGCGCCCACGATGGTCGTCTTGCCGACGCCGAACGGCCCTGCGATCACCAGCTTGACCGGTATGTGGTCGGTACTGATACGGCTGTCAGAGCGCGCGAAGGCCACTGAGCACCAACTCCAAGATCTCGATGTCGGGCATGTCGGCGACGAACGGCTCGCGGGCCAGCAGAGTTCCGTTGCCGACCAGCCCGGCGACCAGCAGCCGCACCACGCAGTACGGCAGGCCCAGGTGCGCGGCGCACTCGTACACCGACAACGGCCCGTCCCGCAGCAGGGCCAGCAGGTGCGAGCCGGGCGGGTCAAGCCCGCGGGTCTCGGCGTCGTCGGCGATGTAGACCAGGGTGGTGCGCTCGACGCTGACGTGCTCGGGCACGGTCAACCGCGCGGCGGCCATGTAGTCCGGGACGACGCGCCGCCGCTCCCGTCCGGACGTCATGCCCTGGTGCCCGGTGTCCTGGCCGCGCTGGCCTCGTCGAGGGCTTTGATGAGCTTCTGCACCTGGAGCTGGACCTCGTAGGCCAGCGCGCCCATGTTGACCGCGTGGGTGGCCGCCACCACGATGGCGGCGCGGTCGCCGGCCGGGGCGATGTAGTAGTAGCCGCTGCCCGCGGAGATCACGATGTCCACGACCTCGCCGTCCCCGCCGTCGCTGAGGCCCTCGCACAGGGCGCGGGCGGCACCCAGGACGGAGCTCGTCATGGCGGCCGCCCGCTCGCCGGTCTCGGCGTTCACGTCGGCCGAGCCGCCGAGGATGAGCCCGTCACGGCTCAGCACGACGCCACGGGCGACGCCGGGGAGTGCGAGCAGCGGCGAAAGGACCCACGACACGTCGAGGGCGAGGGGGCGGCCCTTGGTCTGGACACGGCCGGCTGCAGCGCTGTGGGAGTCCATGGAGCGGTCAGTTCCCTTCGGTGATGTCGTGCGGCTGGGACGGGATCGCCTCGCGGCGCCCGGCCTCGGCACCGGCCTGGAAGTCGCCCCACCGCTTCTGGGCCTCCTCCGGAGTGGTGAGCGCCCTGCCACCGGGGCCGGAGCCGCCCGCGCCGCCGGTCCGGCGGGGGTCGGCCGCGCGTGGCGTCTGACGGCGGCGCTGCGGCA
>NZ_JAHDTF010000005.1 GCF_018531465.1 Sphaerisporangium fuscum | reverse complement strand
TGGCTTGGATGTGGGAGCCGGTGGGCAGTTTGACGGTGACTTCGATGGCTCCGGTGGGGCCGAGGTACTGGTTGTTCATCGGGGTGGTGATGCGCAGGACGCCGTCGGTGTATTCGACGGTGGTCTGTTCGGCTGCTTTGACGTCGCGGCTCTTGGAGGCGGTGGCGGGCTGGATCTGGACGGTGGTGTCGGTGCGGTCGGCGGTGATGAGCTGGACGCGTCCGGCGGGGATGTCCAGGACGGTGGTGATCGGGGTGGGGGTGTCGAACTTCTGCATGGTGTGCTCCGTGTGCTTCTGGTGTGGTCCCTGTTGTTTCTGACATCGGAAACGCTACGTTGCTTTCCAGTTCACCGCAACATTCGCGTTGCTCGAAACCTGTATCTATGCAGGTAGAACCACGAAAAGTGTTGCAACGGTCTTCGAGATTAATGCAACGCTCTTCGCCGACTCGTTGCAATGAATTGAGCGTGAACGCTATGGCGGAGACCCCGAAAACCATCGAGCACCCGTGGGGCGCGAAAGGGGAGTCGTGATGCCGGGAGGCGGGCTCGGCCTCCGGCCCCGTCGCGGGCCGATGTCGTGAAGATCAACTGGAGGTAGAGTTGCGGTGTCCCGGTTCGTCCACGTGAACGGAGGCGATGGCATGACCGAGCTCTCGGTGCGGTTGCGGCCCGTGGCCGAGGATGATCTGGAGATGTTCCGGCGGTTCGCCACCGAGCCGGGTCTGATCGGGCTCGACTGGACCGGCTTCCGGGACGCCCAGGCCCCTGCCCGGCGCTTCGCCACCGACGGCTACCTCGGTGCGGAGGACAGCCGCCTGATCGTCGAGGTCGGGGAGGACGAGAAGGCCGCGGCCGGGGTCGTCAGCTGGATCGCCACCGGCGTCGGCGTGGCCAAGTACTGGGAGATCGGGATCGCCCTGCTGCCCGAATGGCGCGGCCGCGGCATCGGCTGGCGCGCCCAGGCGATGCTGTGCGACTACCTCTTCACCCACACCCCGACCCCACGCATCCAGGCCGCCACCCACCCCGAGAACATCGCGGAACAGAAATCCCTGGAGAAGGCCGGCTTCCGGCTGGAGGGCGTGCTGCGCTCGGTGGAGTTCCGCGCCGGCCAGTGGCGCGACGGCTACTTCTACGGCCGCCTCCGCACCGACCCGTCACCGCTCGCGACGGACGAACCGACCTCCTGACCGCGTACCGCTCTCGGGGCGGCGACGGGCTGCCGAGGCCGCGCTCTCGGGGCGGCGACGGCCTGCCGAGGCCGAGCCGGCACCTTGCGTGGCTCGGGTGAGCCGGCCGATCAGGGGGCGGGGACGAGGTTCCGGGACCGCCGGCCGGCCGTTCACGAGGAGACGTGGCGATAGGATCGCTTCCCACCCCCCCGTACTCTGGAACCGCACAATGACGCATGAGGCCCCCGTCCCTGCCGGGTTCACCCCGGAACGGGTTGGATTCTTCACTGACGCCGTCTTCGCGATCGCCATGACGCTGCTGGTGATCGAGATCCCCCGGCCGCCGGAGACCGACAAGGGGTTCGACGTCGGTGACGGTGTCGGCAAGCTCGACGCCGCCCTGAACCTCTGGCGCTTCGTGGCAGACCAGAGCGGCGCCTTCGTCGCCTACCTTCTGGCGTTCTTCGTGCTGTGGATCGTCTGGCGTGCTCATCACACCGTCTTCGACCGCATCGGGCGGCTGTCGCCCGCGGTGGTCGGGTGGCACTTCCCGCTCCTGCTGCTGATCGGCTTCCTGCCGTACCCGACGACCGTGCTCGGCCACCACTCCGGCAACCCGTTCGCCGCCCTGCTGTACGCCGTGACAGTGGCCGCCCTGCTGCTCTGCCGCTCGGTGATCCTGACGGCCGTAGGGCGGGACGGACTGCTGCTGCCGCACGTGGACGTGGGGGAGCATGATACGGAGGCCACCCTCTCGTGGGTCGTCACCGCGTACTGGGTGGTCACGATCGCTTTCGTCTGGTGGGTGCCCTACACCATGATCCTCTGGGGCCTCACCGCCCCGTTCGCGTCCGTCGCGCGCAGGTTCGTCCGCAGGCGCATCGCGAAGGCCGCCGCCGAGTAGCCGTCAGAAGGAGCGGCTGGTGGGCGCCGCCGGAGCGGGTCAGCGCGTGACGGCGCGGGCGAGAAGGCGCTGCAGGACGTCCTGTTCTTCGGAGGACAGGGGGTCCAGGGGGGAATCTTCGGAGAGCAGCTCGAGGAGGCGTTCGCGGAGTGCGGCGCCCTCAGGGGTGAGGACGAGCTGCTTGGCGCGGCGGTTGCCGGGGTGGGGGTGGCGTTCGAGGTAACCCTGCTCTTCGAGGCGGTCGGCGACGAAGGTGGCGTTGGAAGGCTCGCAGCTCATCCGATCGGCCAGCTCGCGCAGGGTCAGGGGGCGGTTCAGCTCTCGCAGCGCGACCCCCTGTGAGGCGGTCAGGCCGAGGGTGGACGCGTGACCTCGAAGATGGGCCTCGATCTGCTTGGCCAGGCCGGTGACCAGCCCGCACAGCAGGCGGTCGCCCTCGGTCCGTGTCTCACGCTCGGTGCTCACGGGCCAAGTCTACTGCAACTTGAATGATTGCAACTAGAACTCTTCTAGTTGTAACTTTTGCTCCGTGCAGCCGCCCGGCGGCATCCTTACGAGGACGGAGACATGACCATGGCCACGATCACCGATTTCGACCACAAGCGGCTGACCAGCGCACCGAGGATTCGTTCGCTCCGCCTGGGCGACCTGACGATCACCTACGTCCCGGACGGGCTGGTCAGGCTCAAGCCTCGGGGCTGGCTGCCGGCCGCCACGGCCGCCGACTGGGCGGCCTACCGCGACCACCTCGACGACGACGGTCTCCTGGTCGCGGGCATCGGCGCGCTGCTCGTCGAGCGGGGTGACCGGGCGCTGCTCATCGACACCGGGTTCGGGCCCGAGTCCTACCCCGACGACCCGGCCAACCCGCTCCTGGGGCGCCTGTACGGCGGTGAACTGCTGGAGAACCTGCGGCGGCTGGGGCGCGAGCCACACCGGATCGAGGCCGTCGCCCTCACCCACCTGCACACCGACCACCTGGGCTGGGCGTGGAGCCCCGCGCCCGGCACCGGCACGCCGCCGTTCGCGCACGCCACCCACTTCCTCGCGGCGCCCGAGTGGGAGCGGCGCGACCTGGCCGCCGAGGGCGGCGCGACCGAGGAACGTCTGGCGGCCTTCGCTCCCCGCGTCCGCACGGCCGAGGACGGTGAGGAGATCTTCCCCGGCGTGCGGGCGTCGTTCGCTGCCGGCCACACCGTCGGCCACACGGCCTACGTCATCACCGGCGGTGGCCGGCGGCTCGTCGCGTTCGGCGACGCACTGCACGCGCCGGTCCAGGTCACCCACCCCGAATGGTCGTGCGGGATCGACCATGACCCCTCGGAATCCGCCGGTCATCGCCGCCGCCTGGTCGAAGAGCTGAGCCGCCCCGACACCATCGGCTACGGCGGTCACTTCGCCGACGTGGTCTTCGGACACGCCGAGCGCCGGCCCGACGGCCGGTTCACCTGGGTCCCCGTCGCCTGACCGTCCGCGCCGGAGATGCCTGGGGCGGCTTCTAGCTCAGGGCGAGGGGCGTCCGGCTGGTCGCGACCGTCAGGACGACCGAGCGGGAGCCGACGGTGATCTCGCGGGCGTCGGCCTCCGTGAAGCCGGCCGCCGTCGCGAGGGCGACCGCGTCCTCGGAGGTCCGCGGCAGAGGGAGGTCGGTGGCGACGAGGGCGGCGAACGTGCCCGAGGGGCGGAACTGCGAGGCCACCGGCAGGGTGAAGCCCACGCGCCCCCCGGGCCGGAGGGCGCGTCGCCAGTCGGTCAGAGCGCGCATGCCCAGGAAGTGGAGAGACGAGGCGCAGAGGACCAGGTCGAGGCTGCCGTCGGCGACGGGCAGCGGCACCGCCGGCCCGACGCGCCAGTCGATCGCCTGAGCGCGGCCGAGCCGTACGGCGCGCGCTCTGCCGGCCGCGACCATCCCCTCGGAGAGGTCGACGGCGAGGATCGGCGAGGCCCCCGGACGCCGGTTCCCGGCGACCGCCAGAGCGACGGCCCCGGTCCCGCACGCGACGTCGGCGATCTCGCCGTCCTCGCCGGGCGCCACGAGTTCGAGCAAGGCATGAGCGATCTCGTCATGGTGATCGTCGTCGTAGCCGCCGGCCAGCTCGTCGAACGCTTCGGCCATCCGCTCAGCACTCACCATGATCACCACCTTACGGGACGAGGTGGAGTTTGGGGCGCGTGTCCTGGAGGCCGAGCAGTTCACGGACGCGGGGGACGGGCCAGGCGAGCTGGGCGGCCAGCGCGGGCATGGTGAGGCCGGTTTCGGCCACGGCCAGGTCGAAGGCCTGGCGGAGCATGACGGGGTGCTCGCCGGGATAGCCGGTGATGGGCTCGTTGGCGAAGCCCGGCTGGTCGCGCAGGGCGGCCAGCCGCTGGTAGGCCCGGCCGGCCGAGGAGTCGGAGATCAGGCCGACCTCCCGGCAGCGGTAGAGCAGGGAGTCGACCGAGACGCCCCAGGTGTTCTTCAGCTCGGCCAGCCGGCGCAGGTCGAGGCGGCGCGGCAACTCCGGGAGGATGCTCTCGCGCGGCGTCAGGAACTCGGCCGCGAAGGTGTCGGCCTCGCGTTCCTGCTGGACGTCCCCGGCCGCCGTGTCGCCGTGCAGGACGAGGTGCCCGAGCTCGTGGGCCGCGGTGAAACGGTAGCGGTGGATGTCGTCGAAGCGGTTGGCCGTGAGGACGATGATGGGCCGGGGCAGCTGCGAGGTCGAGAAGGCGTCGACCGTGGTGGCGTCCTCGTCGGGCGGGGGCAGCACCACGACGATGCCGTGGGCCTCCATGTGCCGCACGAGGTGGGCGATCGGCCCGGCGCCGAGCCCCCAGTGGCGGCGCAGCTCACGGGCGGCGGCGGCCGGGTCACCGGGCAGCTCGACCCCCGAGTGCACCTCGCCCCCCGAGAAGCCGGGAAGGTCGACGCGGGGCAGCCGTACGCGCTTCTCCAGGGCGTGGGTCAGCTCCCAGACCTGTTCGACGAACGCCACGGCCTTGACCCGCTGGTACACCCGGGTGGAGCGCAGGCTCCGGAAGTGGGCCATGGACCCGTCGAGCTTGGCGTGCGGCCGTCCCGACAGGAAGAACGCCAGGGGGACGCCCAGGGCGTCGGCCAGGCGGGGGATCAGGTCGGGACGGGGATGCGTCATGCCCGTCTCGTACTGTCCGACGGCGGCCGGGGTGACGCCGACGCGCTCGGCGAGATCCTTCTTGGTCATGCCGGCGAGCCGTCGCGCCTGCGTGAGCCGGGCCTGGTCGAAGGCGTCGGCCACCGCCTGCGGGGTGGGCGTGCCGTACGTGGAACCGCCGAACGGACGGCTCCGGTTACGGTCGCTCATCGGCGTAGGCGACCTGCGTGACCTCGGGGGCGCTCTCGCTGTTCACAGGGAAGATCTTGCCATTGGCCCGCTCGACCGCGGGACGCGCGCCCAGCGGGAGACCCGGCTCGGCGCCCTGGTCGAAGCGCGCGCCCGGCTCCGCCGCCGGGAGGGCCTGCGGCACCCACGGCGAGGACGCCGCCAGGGGGATCTGCTCGCAGTGGGTCCAGTGGATGCGGCCCATCTCGTCGACCAGCTCGGCCTCGCCCCAGTAGAGCTTGAGCAGGCTGACCTGGGCGTTGGCGGCGTACGCGACGGGGATCAGCCGGGTGTCCCCGGGCAGCTCGGTGATCAGGGGACGCACGTCGCCGAGCTCGGGCTCCTCCTCGACGCCGAGGTCGAGCTCCTCCTGGTGGAACGTGGTGCGCGCGCCGAACCGGGCGAACAGCTCGCGCACCAGCGCGGAGATGCGGCCGTCGCCGATGCGGGCCTCGCCGATGGGGGTGGTCTCGTCCTCGGCGTACCGGAAGGGCAGCAGCAGGTTGCCGTTCAGCACCACGAGGTAGTGGGGCGAGCGGTACGGCCGGACCACCTGGAACCCCGGCTCGTCCCGCAGCCCGGTCACCAGCGCCTCGTACCGGCGGGCCATCAGCGTGTACCCATAGGCGTACCGTTTGTCGCTCCTGGACCACTTCTGGGCGTCCTGGGCGTTGCCGGCGGCCTCCAGGAGGGACGCGGCGAGCCGCCGTCTCACCGTCGCCGCCCGGTCGCCGAAGCGTTCGACGGCCCAGCTGGAGATGGACGGCTCCCCGTGCATTGGCGACCTCCGGTGGGGGATGTGCGGGCGGCGGCCGGTCGAGCCCGCCACTTCAGTTCCTCGCACGATACTCCCGCGAGCGCTCCAGTTGATGTTGTGACGCGCCGGTCAGGCGGAGACGGGACGCGGGGCGGGCACCGGCAGCGGCAGGGACAGGCCGCGCTGTGCCCACAGTTCGCGCATGCGGTCGGGGTAGTCGGTGACGACGGCCGCCACGCCGAGGTCGATCATCCGCGACGCCTCGTCGGGGTCGTTGACCGTCCACACCGCGACCGGGAGCCCGGCGGCGGACGCCTGGGACATGAGCAGCTCGTCCACCAGCACCTTGTCGGGCGAGAGCGTGGTGGCCCCGATCGAGGCGGCCGCCGCCGCGATGTCTCCGCCGAAGTCCTTCTTGTAGCTCAGCCCGAGCCACGACGACTTCAGCGTGGCCTTCTCGACCAGGGCGTAGCGCCGTGCCGCCAGATCCTGCGCGGCCCGCAGGACGCGCCAGTCGAAGCTGAGGATCGCGGCGTCGCCGAGCCGGTCGTGCCGGTCGAGCTCGGCCACCACCAGCTCGGTCGCCTGCCGTGGGTCCCCCGACAGGTCGGGCCGGGTCGGGTCGGACTTGATCTCGACGTTCAGCCGCACGCCGTCGGCGCCGTATGCCGCAAGAAGGCCGAGCACGGCCCCGAGAGTGGGCATGCGCGTGCCGGGGATCGGGAGCTGGGTGCCGACGAAACGGTCGGCCCTGGTCTTCGGCCGGCGTACCCCGACGTCGAGGGTGCGCAGCTGGGCCAGCGAAAGGGAACGGATCGGCTTGCCGACGTAGGGGAACGCCGGGTCGGCGGGGGTCGCGGGCGCCGTGTCGACGCTGGTCACGGCCGAGACGGTCAGATCATGGGTGAGCACGAGCTGCCGGTCGGCGGTCAGCGCGACGTCGAGCTCGATCGCGTGGACGCCGAGCTCCAGCGTGTGGGCCATACCGGGGAGGGTGTTCTCCGGGCGCAGGCCCCGTGCCCCCCGATGGCCGTGAATCTCCACCTGCACAATGGCGCACCCTATCGTCCGCTCTGCTCGGTCATGTTCAGGCGGGGCCGTGCGGGAGGAGCCGGGGCCCCATGCGGCAGGCGTGAAAGCGGATCGGGACATCGGGAGAGACATGGATGACGGTCGTCCCCGGCGGGCGGCCGTCCCGAGCGACGGAGGACCACATGACGAGGAACCGGCGGTGAGCGCCGCGGCCAGGGCCAGGGACCCGGCCCCCGCGGACGCCTATCTCGTCCGGCTGTCCTGGGGCGAGCCCGAGAGCTTCGGCGCGGTGTTCGACACCTACGGCGGGGAGATCCACAGCTACGTGGCCCGGCGGCTGGGCCCGGACAACGCCGAGGACGTGGTGGCCGAGACGTTCCTGACCGCGTTCCGCAAGCGTGACCGGTACGACCCGTCGCGCGCGAGCGTGCGGGCCTGGCTGTACGGCATCGCGACGAAGCTGATCGGGCGGCAGCGGCGCTCGGAGATGCGAGCGCTGCGGGCCCTCGGCCGGTTCGCCCCGGAGCGCGACACCGAGGGGCACGAGGATCGGGTGGCCGCGCAGGTGAGCGCGGAGACCATGCGGCCGAAACTCGCGCGGGCGATGGCGGGCCTGAGCCGGGGGGACCGGGACGTGGTGCTCCTGGTGGCGCTCGCCGGGCTCAGCCACGACGAGATCGCGACGGCGCTCGGGATCCCGTACGGGACGGTGGGGTCGCGCCTGAACAGGGCGAGGAAGAAGTTACGCCAGGTGCTGGGGGACACCAATCCGCTGCTCGACCTGAGGGAGACGGGTCATGGATGAGATCTCGGCCGTACGGGATCTGTATGGCAACCCCCCGCTCGACCCGTTCCTCCAGTCGCGGGTCCGCGTGCGCCTGGACCAGGAGATGGGGGCGCGAGGAGAAGGGCGGCGCCGGTCGCCGTGGAAGGCGGTGGCGGCCGGTCTCGCCGTGGTGGCGGCCGTGGCGACGGTCACCGTGGCCGTACCGGAGCTGTCCGCCCGTCTCGACGCTTCCCGGGACACGACGGCGACGGCGTCCCTCACGGGCAAGGACGTGCTGCTGCGCATAGCCGACCAGGCGGAGTCGACTCCGGAGACCACGGGCGAGTACTGGCACGTCAGGGAGTTCGGCCACTACACCTTCGGCAAGCAGCTGGGCGAGGGGGCGAACAAGTACTGGGTGGAGGCGTCGGAGCTCCGGGAGCACTGGACCACGCGCGACGGCGAGTCGTGGGTGGGCGAACGGAAGCTCGGGGTGGTGCCGAAGACCCCGGCCGACCTGGAGGCCTGGCGCCGCGACGGGTCGCCGTCACAGTGGGACAGGACGATGGAGCCGAAGCTCGTCGAGCATCTCTCCCTCGCGCCCGACAAGGGGGCGCTGACGCAGATGCGCAGGGGGGAGGTCAGCTACCGTCCCGACGGGAAGTACATGGTGACGGGGGGTGACCCGAAGGTCGACTTCCTGATCGCCGGCCGGGAGCTGACGTACGCGCAGGTGCGGGCGCTGCCGGAGGATCCGGCCGCCCTGACGGCCTGGGTACGGGAGACGCTCGGGAGGACGACGGATCCTTCCGCCCGGGAATACCACCTCGCGATCACGCTGTCCCAGACGCTTGTGCTGGACGTGCCCGCGCCGCCGAAGGTGCGCGCCGCCGCGTACCGGGCTCTCGCCGGACTGCCGAACGTCCGGTACGTCGGCGACGCCCGGGACGAACAGGGAAGGGCGGGGGTGGAGTTCTCCATCGTCGAATCCCAGGACGGGAACGTCACGAATCTGATCATCGATCCCCGCACGGGGCAGGTCCTGTCCGCGGAGGAGACGGTCAGGGACAAAGGCGAGCCGGTCCTGGGGAAGACCCGGACCACGACCTACCTCGAGGTCGGCTGGACGGGCGTCGAGCCACAGGTTCCCGACATCCCCGCGGGGTATCCGCCCAAGCTCTCGTGAACGGTGGCGCGGACCTGGCCGGATGTGGTTCGTGGAGATCGAATCGTTACAAACCCGCTGGGAGGGAAGTGGATCGAATGCCATGTCTACGGATTTGGGGGAAAGATGATGAAAGTCGACGACCTCCGATGGGGCTGGTTCCAAATGGGCAGGCACGGGGTGCCCGGCCTGAGCTCGGAGCGGAGGACGTCCTTGGACCTTCCGCCCGAGCGCGCCTGACCGGCCACTTCCGATTCCATCCGCCTTCGGCGTCCCGCCGAGGCAACCTTTCGGTCCGCTTCTCCACTCTTAAGGCGTAGTGCACGCACAGGCCCACGGGGGCCGTCGCGTCCGTGACGGCCCTCCTTCCTTGTGCGGAGCGTGGAACCCCGCCCCACCGCGACTTCATGTCACGCACCTCAGGACGGAGCTATCGCTTGTTTGCTCGACCTCTCGGAAAGCTGCTCGCCAAGGTGCGAACGGCCCCGGCGCGCGCCGCGTTCCGGCTGCTCGCCCTGGTCAACGCGGCCCGGGCCCGCCGGGCGCCCGCCCCCGACACAAGGACGGTCCGCATCCTGCTGCTGCACGCCTACGGCATGGGCGGCACAATCCGTACCGTCTTCAACCTCGCCGGGTACCTGGCCCGGGAGCGGGACGTGGAGATCATCAGTGCCGTGCGCACCGCCGAGCAGCCGTTCTTCGAGGTCCCGCCGGGCGTGCGGGTGAGGTTCCTGGACGACAGGACCCGGCCCGCCGGGTGGCTCGGCCGCCTGCTCTCCCGCTTCCCCAGCCGGTTCGTCCCGGACGACGAGAACGCCAGGCACTCGTTCACACTCTGGACCGAGCTGCGGCTGATCGCCTGCCTGCGGTCGATGCGCGGCGGGGTCGTCATCGCCACCCGTCCCGCGTTCACCCTGATCACGAGCCTTTTCGCCCCTCCCGAGGTGATCACGATCGGGCAGGAGCACGTGACGCTGAAGGTGCACTCGCCCGCCATGCGTGCGCTGTTCAAGAGGCGGTACGGCCGGTTCGACGCGTTCCTGACGCTCACCGAGGCCGACCGCGAACAGTACGCCAAGCTGCTGAGGAACGACCCGCCGGCGCGCCTGCTGCGGATGCCCAACGCCATCCACGAGCTCGACGGCGGCGTTTCGATGCTGGAGGAGAAGACGGCGGTGAGCATCGGCCGCCTGGTGTACGCCAAGGGGTTCGACCGGCTGGTCAACGCCTGGAAGGTCGTGGCCGAGGCCCACCCGGACTGGGTCCTGCGGATCTACGGGGACGGCACCCAGGAGCGGCGCGAGCGGCTGCAGGCCCGCATCGACGACGCCGGCCTGTCCGGCAAGATCTTCCTCATGGGCAGTACGGCCAACGTCGGCGTCCAACTGGCCAAGTCGTCGATCTACGTCGTGAGTTCCCGCTACGAGGGGTTCGGCATGACGATCCTGGAGGCGATGAGCAAGGGCCTGCCCGTCGTCAGCTTCGACTGCCCCAACGGCCCCCGCGAGATCATCACCGACGGCCACGACGGCCTGCTGATCACCTCGAAGAAGGCCGCGGACCTGGGAGCGGGCATCTGCCGCCTCATCGAGGACGAGGAACTGCGCCACAAGCTCGGCGAGAACGCGCTGCGCACCGTCACGCGGTACGACCTGGACGCGGTCGGCGCCCAATGGGACGAACTCCTCGCCGACCTGGAGACCCGCCGCTCGCTCGGCCTGAGGTAGACCAGGGGCGGCCGCCTGCGGAGGCGGCCGCCGTGGTGGGTCAGACCAGGGGACGGATGGAGAGGGTCTGGGTGCGGCCGGGGCCGACGCCGATGGCGGAGATGGGCGCGCCGCTCAGCTCCTCCAGGGCGCGGACGTAGTCCTGGGCGTTCTTCGGCAGGTCGTCGAAGGACTTGGCCTCGGTGATGTCCTCCTGCCAGCCGGGGAACTCCTCGTAGATCGGCTTGGCGTGGTGGAAGTCGGTCTGGGTCATCGGGATCTCGTCGTGGCGCACGCCGTCGACCTCGTAGGCCACGCAGACGGGGATGCGCTCCAGCCCGGACAGCACGTCGAGCTTGGTGAGGAAGAAGTCGGTCACGCCGTTGACCCGGGTGGCGTACCGGGCGATGATCGCGTCGAACCAGCCGCAGCGGCGGTTGCGGCCGGTGGTCACGCCGTACTCTCCGCCGGTGGTGCGCAGCCAGTCGCCCATCTCGTCGGTCAGCTCGGTCGGGAACGGCCCGGAGCCGACGCGCGTGGTGTACGCCTTGAGGATGCCGATCACGCGGGTGAGCCGCGTCGGCGGGATGCCCGAGCCGATGCACGCCCCGCCCGAGGTGGGCGAGGACGAGGTGACGAACGGGTAGGTGCCGTGGTCGATGTCGAGCAGGTTGCCCTGGCCGCCCTCCAGCAGGACGACCTTGCCGTCGTCGAGGGCCTTGTTCAGGATGAGCGAGGTGTCGGCGATGTGCGGCTTGAGCCGCTCGGCGTACCCGAGGTACTCCTCCAGGACCTTGGCCGCGTCGATGCCCCTGCGGTTGTAGACCTTGGTGAGCACCTGGTTCTTCTCGTTGAGCGCGACCTCGATCTTCTTGCCCAGGATGCCGGGGTCGAGGAGGTCCTGCACGCGGACACCCATGCGGGCGATCTTGTCGCCGTACGCCGGGCCGATGCCGCGGCCGGTGGTGCCGATACGGGACTTGCCGAGGTAGCGCTCGGTGACCTTGTCGAGGGCCTTGTGGTGGGGCATGATCAGGTGCGCGTTGGCCGAGATGAGCAGCCGTTCGCAGGTGATGCCGCGCTCCTTCAGCCCGTCGATCTCCGACAGGAGCACCCCGGGGTCGATGACGACGCCGTTGCCGATCACCGGGACCACGTCCGGCGAGAGCACGCCGGTGGGCAGCAGGTGCAGCGCGTATTTCTGGTCGCCGATGACGACGGTGTGCCCCGCGTTGTTGCCGCCCTGGTAGCGGACGACGTAGTCGACCTCGCCGCCCAGAAGGTCGGTGGCCTTACCCTTGCCCTCATCGCCCCACTGGGCGCCCACGAGAACGACAGCCGGCATGGTTACTCCCGCGCACAATAACGAAACCCCTGGCGCAAGCGCGACAGGGGCTCTTGCGTTGAGAGACTACCCGAGCATGGCTAATGGGCCCAAGCGTGACATCGCGAAGTCCAGGTCGGACGGGTCCCCGGGCAGGGGCTGCTCGGTCCAGATGCATTTGCCCTCGGTGGTGTAGCGGGTCCCCCAGCGCTGCGACAGGGCCGCCACGAGCTGCAGGCCCCGTCCTCCCTCGTCGGTCGGGGAGGCGCGGCGGATGCGGGGAGTGGTGAGGCTGCCGTCGGTCACCTCGCAGATCAGGCTGCGGCCGCGCAGCAGGCGGAGCTCGATGGGGCCCTTCGCGTGGCGGACGACGTTGCCGATCAGCTCGCTGACCAGCAGCTCGGTGGTCATCGTGAGATCGTCGAGGCCCCAGGCCGAAAGCGCCTCGCGGACGTGTTCGCGGCCGAGGGAGGCGGCCGTGGGGTGTTCGGGCAGCGACCAGGCGGCGACGTCCTCGCGGGCGAGCGATCCGATGCGCGCGACGAGCAGCGCCGCGTCGTCGGTGGTCTGCTGCTCGGCGGGGAGCAGGGCCGAGGTGACGTGGTCGCACACGCGGTCCAGCTCCTCGTCGCCGGGCCGGAGGGCGCTCTGCCGCCACGCCGCGGCGAGGGTGCGGACGAGCAGGGTCATCCCCTCGTCGATGTCGCGGACGGCGGATTCCACCAGCCCGTCGGTGTAGAGAACGAGCAGGGCGTCGTCGGGCAGCCGCATGTCGAAGGTCTCGAAGGGCGGCTGGGCGGCGCCGAGCGGCGGGTTGACCGGTATGTCCGGGAAGTGCGCGGTGCCGTCGGGGTGGACGACGGCGGGCGGCGGGTGCCCGGCCGACGCGATCGTGCACCCGCGCGTGCTGGGGTCGTACAGGGCGTAGAGGCAGGTGGCGAAGGAGTCGTCCCCCAGGTTCGTCACGAGGTCGTTCAGGTGGTAGAGGATCTCCTCGGGAGGAAGCTCCAGATCGGCCAGGGTGTGGACGGCGGTGCGCAGGCGTCCCATGGTGACCGCCTCCGGCACGCCGTGGCCCATCACGTCGCCGATGACGACCGCCACCCTTTCAGACGACAGAGGGATGATGTCGTACCAGTCGCCGCCGACCTCCATCTCCTTCCCGGCGGGCAGGTAGCGGGCGGCGGCGGCGAGCGCGGGCAGGGCGGGGAGCTCGCGGGGGAGCAGGCCGCGCTGCAGCTCCTGCGCGCGTGCGTGCTCGGCCTCGTAGAGGCGGGCGCGCTCCAGAGCGTGGGCGATCATGCCGCTGAGCGCGTTCAGGAGGGTGCGCTCCTCCTCCGGGAAACGGCGCGGCCGGCTGAAGGAGATGCACCAGCAGCCGATCGGGCGGTCGGAGGCGATCAGGGGAAGGTACACCCAGGCCTGCTTCCCGGAGACGGAGAGGAGTTCGGTCAGCTCGGGGAACAGGCGGAGGTACTCCTCAGGAGAGCTGACGAAGATGGGCGCGCGGGTTTCGAGGGTGCGGCTGACGGCGTTGATTTTCGGCGGGTATCGCGCGTCCAGCAGGTCGACCGCCTCCTCGGGGTAACCGGAGAGGCCGATGAGGCGCGGGCGGCCCTCTTCGAGGAGGTGGACGGTCAGCCCGGTCGCGTCGAACAGCGGCCCCAGGCGGTCGGCGGCGACGGTGACCACGTCGTGCAGGGTCAGCGCCGAGGCGAGCGCGCGGGTGAGGTCCCCCATGTGGGCGGCGCGCTCGGCGACCATGCGCGCCTCCTCCAGCTCCTCGGCCTCCCGCCTCCGCTTCTCGGTGACGTCGGTGATGAACAGGGTCAGCCCGTCGGGCACCGGCACCAGGCGCAGGTGGTAGCACCTTCCGTCGGAGGGCCACTCGACGTCGAAGCCGTTCGGTGTCCCTTCCCGGAGCGCGCGGCGGCAGCGGTTCTCCAGGTCGGGCGCGGTGATGGCGGGAAGCTCCCACAGGACGGCCCCGAGCAGCCGCCGGGAGGGGCCGAGGAGCCGCTCGGCCTCCAGGTTGAGGAAGGTGATCCGGCCGTCGGCGTCCATGACGACGAAGCCGTCGCTCATGTACCGGACGGCCCCGGCGACGCGGTCGAGCGCGGCGCGGGCCTGCGCGGCATCCCAGAGTGGGGACGTCCCGCGCAGACGGTCGGACGCCCAGCGGGACACGGTGCGGAGGAACACCTGTTGTTCCTCGGAGGGCTCGCCGGGCGTGAGGGTCAGGACCGTGAGCACGCCGAGCGGGCCGTCGGCGCCGGGCAGCGGGACGGCCACCGTTCCGGTGCCGTCGGGCCGAGGCGAGGGGGTGTCGGCCGCCGAGGACCACACCAGCGCCTCGTCACGGACGGCGCGGGCGGGGACGGCGGGTCCGTCCTGCTTGATGCTCTCGAAGGTCCGGGTGAGGGATCGGGGCAACCCGGTGATCGCGACCAGGCGCAGGGTGTGGTCGCCGCGGGGCCCGGCCAGGTGGGCCATGCCGCCCAGCCCTCCGAGGGTGGCCACGGCGTGGTGCAGCGCGGCCAGCAGCACCTCGGTCGCCGTCAGGTCGTCGTCCATGGCCTCGAGCGCTCGCAAACGTTCCGCCTGCGGGCACCCGGTCGGCCGCTGGATTTCTGGGGCGCGTTCTCCGTCCACATCGATGCCTGTCGTCGTATCTCCTGTTTCCCCGACAAGAGACGACAACGCCTTATGTGGTCTAGTACGTACCAGAGAAATCCCGTGTTCCGGTCAAATTTCCCCAGGGACCGCCGGGCGCCACAAGGCCGGCTCGCCGCTGTGGCGCCCGGACGGGGTCACTGCGAGTTGAGCGCCTTGGCCGCCTCCGGGCTGCTGTCGCGCAGGAACTGCGCGCACCGCTCGGCCTCGTCCTTCTCACCGATCGCCTGGGCGGCGCGGCTGAGGGCGTGCAGGCAGCGCAGGAAACCACGGTTGGGCTCGTGCTCCCACGGGATCGGCCCGTGACCCTTCCAACCGGCGCGGCGCAGCTGGTCGAGCCCCCGGTGGTAGCCGGTACGGGCGAAGGCGTAGGAGGTGACGGCGTGCCCGGCGGTGAAGTATTCGTCGGCGAGCGCCGCCCAGGCCGCGGAGTGGGCGGGGAAGCGGGCCGCGACGTCGCTGGCCTTGGCCCCGGATTCGAGGGCCTGCCTCGCTTCCGGGGTGTCCGGTAGGTAGGTCGGCGGCGGCCCGGCGAGAAGGTTCTCGTGCGTTTCCATGGCACAGTCTTACCCTGTGATCGGCCCGAAGCGGCATAGCCCTTCGCCGACAGGCGAAGCGATGGGGAAGAAAGCCGAGAATCGTCGGATACGGTGACGTGGTTGCTCGTGCGAAGACTCACGTAAGACCACGAAGGAGCAGAGAAGTGTCCCTCTCCGTCTCCCGGTGCGTCGCCGTGACGCTGGCCGCGCTGCTGACCCTGGTGACCACGGCCTGCGGTGGCGAGAAGGCGGGCGAACGGCCGCCCGGCGCCGCCAGGACGGTGGTCGCGCTGACCTTCGACGACGGCTGGGCCACCCAGTCGACCGCCGCGGAGCTCCTGCGGAAGCACCACCTGACCGGCACCTTCTACATCAACAGCGGCTTCCTCGGCCGTCCCAAGCGCCTGACCAAGGCGCAGGTGGACGGTCTGGTGGCCGCCGGGAACGAGATCGGCGGGCACACCCTCACCCACCCGCGCCTGCCGACGCTCCCGGAGGCGGCCCAGCGGCGGGAGATCTGCGACGACCGCCGCGCCTTGATCGACATGGGGTACAAGCCGCGTTCGTTCGCCTACCCGTACGGCATGTTCGACGCCACGACGATGACCCTCGCCCGCGAGTGCGGGTATGACAGCGCCCGGCGGTCGGGCGGCATCGCGCCGCCGAGCGACCCGTGCCCGAAGTGCGCCCGCTCGGAGGACGTCACCAGGACCGACCACTACCGCCTGCGCAGCCTGCCCGCCGTACGCGCCACCGTCACCCTGGACACCCTCAAGGAGTACGTCACGCAGGCCGAGAAGCGCGGCGGAGGCCTTGTGACCTACCAGTTCCACAACGTGTGCGACGGCTGCGACCCGTTCGGCGTCAGCCCACGGGTGCTCGACGGGCTGCTGGGATGGCTGGCGGCGAGCGGGGTCCAGGTACGGCTGTTCGGGGACGTCGTCGGCGGCCCCTTCCGACCGGCCCCGCCCGCTCACACCGGGGCGGGGCCCGCTCCGCGCCTCAGCGCAGGCGCCTGAGCAGCGACCTCGGCCCTCTCTGCCTCGGTACGGACGCCGGGTCCTCGTCGCGGGCGGCCGCCTCCCGGGTGAGGGCCGCGACCTGCTCGGCGAGCCGCGCGTTCTCGGCGCGCAGCCGCGTGACCTCCCGCTTGAGCGCCGGGTCCTCGATCTTGCCCCGCTTCGGCGGCTCGGCCTCGGCCGCCGGGAGGAAGCCGAACGTCCGGCCGTCCAGCCAGTGCGTGCCGTGCACCTCGTGGACGGCGGCGTCCAGCGGCTCGCCCTCCTCGCGGACCAGGGCGGCCCGGGCGAACGCGCCGGTGTGCTCCAGGCGGGCGGCGATCACCTCGTCCGTCTCGTCGAGGGCGACGCTGACCAGCCCGTGCCCGTGCCCGGCGGCCTCGTCGACCAGCCGCCGGAGCGTCTCCGGGCCCGGCACCCATCCGGCCGGGCACAGCATGCGGTACGGCACCGGGGCCGCCGTCGCCGGCACCTCCTCGACGTACCGGACCCTCGGATCGCCGCGGTAGAGCCCCCGGACGAGCAGCAGGTCGAGCTGCGGGCTGTCGAGCGGGTTGCGGCGGTCCTCCCGCAGGGAGTCCCACGGCCCGGCCAGGGTGACCTGGATGTCGTTCAGGCTGCCGGCCAGGAAGCCGTCCACGGTGGCCCGGACGTCCTCGTACGACGCCCCGGCGGCCTCCACGACCACCTCGACGTATGGCACCAGCCACTGGCGGCGCGGGTGGGTGCGCAGCCACCGCATGTGCGGGATGTGGTCGGGGACGAAGACCTGGTTGTACCGCCTGACCTGCTCGCCGTCGCGCATCATCATCGAGTGGCCGAGGTGGCGGCTGCGCGCCTCGGGGGCGAGCACGAACGCCGCGCCGCACTGGGCCAGCCGGTAGCCGAGCTCGCTGTCCTCGCCGAGCACGAGCCGGGTGTCGAGCGGCCCGGCCTCGCGCAGCAGCCGGGCGTTCACCGAGGCCGCGTTGGTGACGTGGACGCGGTAGGCGGAGTCGCCCGCGGTGCGCAGGCCGTCGGTGCGCTCGGCGAGGTCGACGATCCAGGCGTGCGGCTCGCTCGCGGCCTCGTCGAAGAGCGTCTCGGTGGCGCGCGCCGCCACCGCCGCGTGCACCTGGGCCGCCGTCGGAGTACCCCGCTCGTAGTCGACATAGCGGACATAACCCATGACCACGAGGTAGTCGGCCAGGTGGTGCCAGCGCATGTGCGCCTCCACCTCGTCATGGAAGGTCACCATGTCGGCGTCCAGCCAGTGGATCACGTCGCCGTCCGCCAGGGCCAGCGCGGCGTTGCGGGCGTTGGACCTGCCCCGCGAGCCCGGCTCGGTGGTGACCAGGCGGGTGTTCTCCGGAACGATCTCCGGCAGGCGCAGGGCCGGGGCCGTCCCGTCGTCGACGACCACGACCTCCATCAGGTGCCCGGGATAGCTCTGGGCGGCGAGGGCGGCCAGGGTCAGGTCGAGTTTGTCCTGGTGGCCGTAGGCGGCGATCACCACGCTGACCGACAGCCGCGGTTCCCAGGCCCCCGGCTCCGGCGGCTCCAGCACGCCGTAGTCGTTGTGCCGGATCCTCGGCTGCCTTCTCATCTGTTCACCGCTCCCACTCCACCAACCGGCTCGGCCGGAATCCACGCCACTGCTGCTTCGCCCGGGCCAGGAAGTACCCGACCGGCTCCTGCCAGGTGTGCCGCCCTCTTGCCGCCCTGCGCGCGACGAAACCCAGGCCGTGCGTGCGGTAGATCGCGCCGCCGGCGCACAGCAGGTCCTGGAAGAACTGGACGTCGACCGAGCGCGCCACCGGCCGGAAGCCGCCGAGCGCCTCGAAGGCCGACCGCGACACCACGAACGTGCCGCCCGCCACGTGGTTCGACATCGTCTCCGCGACCCACTCCCGCCGGACGGTGAGGTCGATCTGCTGCAGGTAGAAGAACTCCGAGGCGGCGCCCACCAGCTCCGCCCCCGAGTACGAGTGGGCGAGCATCATGTCGGCCAGGTGGTCGGGGCCGTACCAGTCGTCGTCGTCCCACTTGCTGATGAACGAGCCGGTCGCCCGGGCGGCCGCCTGGTTCAGCACGACGCCGAACGGCAGGGACGCCTCCGCCTCGACCACCGTGACGGGACGGCCGAACTCCTCCACCGCCCGTGCGATCTGCGGGGTGCTCGCCGGTACCCCGTGCAGGGTCAGGATCAGTTCCAGCTCCACCCCCCGCTGCCGGGCGATCTGGCCGAGGGCGAACGGCACGAAGTCCGGGCGGCGCGTGCACATGATCACCGAGATGGTGGGGTCGGGCGGCAGGGCGATCCCGGCGCGCGCGGAGAGGGCCCGCCACCGGGCCGTGGCGCCGTGGCCGCGCAGCGCGAGGCGGCGCAGCCGTACGCTGTGCTCCTCCCGGCGCAGGTCGTCGGCCAGTTCTTGCTCGGTCGCGGCGGTGAGCCGCGCGGCCAGCTCGCGCCCGAGCGCGCGGGCGGCCCAGACCGGGGGGCGTTCGGACAGCAGGGGGACCCCGGCGGCGGCCAGGCCCGCCAGGGCGTGCGCGGCGGCGACCGGCCCGGTGTGGGCGGGCCGCCAGGAGACCCGCAGCCCGCGCAGGGGGCGCAGGCGGCCGACGTCGGCGTCCGTCACGCCTCCGGAGGCGGCCAGGCGGACGAGGGTCTCGCCGTCGAGGCGGACCTCCCAACGTCCGTCGTGCTGCACGAGGTCGGCGACCGGTCGTTCGGGGGTCCGCAGGAAGCCGCGCGGGTTGACCGAGCGTTCGTCGACCGGCGGCACGTCGTCGGGTTCGAGCGCGGCGAGCCGCACCGCGCCGTACCCGCCGGGAGAGCCGAAACGCTCCCAGGTGAGGTCGGTGGCGTGCTCCACGACGGCAATCCGGTCGTCCGCCCAGCCGGCCGGGGCGCTGTCCGGTTCCGTCAGCCGCACGGCCCGGACGGCGAGGTCGGCGCCCTGGACACCGGAGCGGTCGGGGGCCGGTCCGCTCTCGTCGGCGAAGGTCACGTTGGGGTCCCCGGGGCGCCAGCCGGCGAGCCCCGCCCCGGCGAGCCCGGCCATGGGCAGGGGATAGCCGTTCAGGTGGTGCCCGCCGAAGCTCCTGGCCACGGCCGCCGCGACCTCGCCCGCCGGACGGGGGTGGGAGAAGCGCGCCTTGACGCGCCAGCCGGTGTGGCCGTACCGCGAGACGCCGACGTCGCGCAGGAACCTGCGGCCGAGGCCGGGCGACAGCGGCACGCCGGGGGCGTCGCACCAGGGCGGGGTCTCCACCACGATCACCCCCACCATGGGGGCGGCGGGGAGGGCCCCGCCGAGCGTGACGGCGCGGCGCAGGTCGGTGGGGGTCCGGGCGACGACGACCACGGCGGAAGGGTCGGAGGTGGCCCACGCCTGCGGGCTCATGCTGTCGACGTCGGCCGCCTCGAACGGCACGCCGGGGAGCAGGCCGTCGAGGTCCGCGGCGTCGACCCCGGCGACGGCGACCGCGACCTTGCCGCCCGCCCTGGTCAGCTCGGCCGTCATCCCTGCGGACTTCATCGGGGGGTCCGCCTGAACACCATGGCGCCCTTCTCGGCCGGGTACGACGTGCCCGCGAGCTCGGGGCGCTCCCGGAGCCAGCGGTCGGCCACCTCGCGCTCGGCCGGGCGGGCGGTGTCGTCCAGGACGATCCACGCGCCGTCCGCGCAGCGCGGGAGCAGCACGGGCACGGCGGGGTAGCGCACCAGCGGGTCGGTGGCCCCGGGAGGCCCGTCCACGAAGACCAGGCCGATCTCGGTCAGGTCGCTCACGGCCGAGGTGTCGTACCAGGGGATCGTCTCCGCCTCTTCGGACGTCCACGGGGTCAGAGGAGCGTGGCGGATCTCCACGACGTCCTGAAGGCCGTGGGCGGCGACCAGGTCCCTGGACGTCTCGGCGAACCGCTCGTCGTGCTCCAGCGCGACGACGCGCCCGCCGCCGGAACGCTGCACGGCGTACCCCAGCCACACGCTGGACGAACCGCTGCCGCATTCGACGACGAGACCGGGGCGATCCACCGCTATCCGCTCGATGAGCAGGCGAAGGACGTCGGGTGAGGCCGCCCAGCCGCGCAGCCGGGGCAGCGGGGCGCGTGGCTGGAGGAGCGCCCTGAGGTCGACCAGCGCCTCCAGTTGCGCGTAGGTCTGCCGCACCGATCCGGCGAGGTCGGCCTGACCCTCGCGCAGCGTGGTCTCCAGCGTGTCGAGCCGCTCGCCCAGGTGCCGTACGGCCGCGGCGGCCCCGCCGGTGACCGTGGCGAGCTGCTCGTGGTCGTGGCGGAGCTTGCGCAGTTCGTCGAGGTCGGCGGCGCTCTCCCGGACCGTGGTGTCGATCCGGGCGACGGTGCCGGCGAGCAGTTCGAGCCGCTCGGCCTGCGCGGCGAGCTCCATGCGGTCCTCGCCGAGCGCGGCCAGCACGCCACGCGCCTGCAGGCGGCCGGCCTCCTCAAGGCGCCCGGTGAACTCGTCGAGCGAGCCGGCCAGCTTCGCCAGGCTCTGCTCGGTCCTGGCGAGAGCGGCCTCGTGCCGCTTGGTCCGCGCGTCGATCCGCAGAGCCTTGCCGTCGGTCCTGCGCCCGCTCATGACGATCACGGCCGCGGCGGCCAGCGTGACGACGGCGAGGGCGATCTGGACCGCCGGGACCGGTTCCAGGATTCCCGCAGCGGACAGCATCACCAGGGCGACCACGGCGACGCCCGTGCAGGCGGCGCCGATGATCAGCAATAACCGTGGGGGTAGTGTCCGCATTCGTACCCTTTCTGGACGTTTGTCAGGCAGGGGGTTCCAGATTACGCGTGGTCAGGGGATGGACTCCCAGGTCAGACGGGAGCCGTACTGCGTACGCCAGTCGGCGAGCATGCTCGCCCACTGGAGGACGTAAAGGGGGCCGGACCACTTGGCCTGCCGCGCGCGCAGCTCGGAATCGCTCAGCGCCGCCAGCAGCCGCGGACCGAGGAGCGCCCGTACCTCGTCACAGTCCGCGATGCTCTGCGCGAGCGCGGCCAGCGCCGCGGGGCTCGTCTTGCGCTGCGGGCCCGGCTCAGGCCTGTCGCCGGGGTCGTTCGTCGAGGGCAGCCATGCCACATGCGGTGCCCCGTACCCCAGCATCGCCCGGTAATACGCGTGATCCTCCCGGGCCGCGAGCGGCACCCGCAGCGCGGCGGTGACCACGTCCGGGTCGGCGAAGGGCAGCCAGACCTCGGCCTCCGGCCCGAGCATCCAGTTCGGCGCGGCGTAGATGCCCCGGTAGCGGGTCAGCAGCCGCGCGAGGACGGGCATCGCGTGGTGGCCCTCGGCCGGGCGCATCACCCGGTGGAACGCCGTCAGGCTGAGCTCGGCGAGGGTGTCGCCCACCTTCGGGGCCCACACCTCGGGATGGTGGGGGAAATGGGTCGTCAGGGCCTGCCAGGTGATCGTCCGCGCCTGCTCGTGACTCGCCGCGCGGGACGCCCGCGGGTGGTCGTCGCGGGTCCGCAGCAGCCCGTCGCCCAGGCATCCGTCGATCAGCGGCGCCCGCAGCCGGTGCGCCGCCCTGGCGTACGGCATCGCCCAGCCGTGGTGCAGGCTCTGGTACTGGATCCGCCGCCACACCGTCCGGTGCTCCTCCAGCCACGACTCCGGCCCCGGCCGCACCACGTGGTGGGGGACGCCCAGCGTCGCGGCCACGGTGCGGGCGCAGGTGATGTCGAGGTCCAGCCCGTCGTCGGTGCTGGTGGTCCACGCCTCCAACTGGGTGCCGGGACGGCCGGCGGCCAGCGCGGCGAGCAACCGGGAGTCCCAGCCGCCGCTGAGGCCGATCGCGACGGGCCCCGATCGGTGCGGGATGCGGTCGGCGATCAGGTCGACCATTTCCTCCGGCGCGGGTGGCTCGTCCGGCTCGGCGGCGTACCAGGCGGGCTCGAAACGCTCCAACCGGAGTCCCCGGTCGTCCGACCGCCACGCGGTGCCGCCCTCCAGGTGCCTGATCTCGCGGAACGGCGTCTCGTCGCCGACCGGCGTCGTCATCACCAGCAGGTTCGCCCAGGCGGACCAGTCCACGTGGAGGGGTGCGTCGTCGAGGCGGACGAGAGGGTCGATCCGGGCGGAGAAGTACAGGGCGTCTCCGAGGCGGCGGACGTACAGATCGTTCAGGCCGAGGGCGTCGGTGTGGAGGACGGCCGCGCCACGCTCGACCGCCAGCCCGGCGGCCAGGCGGCGCTCGGCGGCGTCCTGCCAGGAGTGCGGCTGAGGTGGTCCTCCCGCCGCGGGCCACCACAGGTGGCCGGAGTTCGGCCCCGCCGACCAGTTCTCTGGCTCACCCGTCGACCACAGGGCGGCGAGCGGAGAACGGTGCACCTCGTCGAGACCTCGCGGCGAGGCCGACAGCAGCCGCTCCGCCGTCCGTGCATCCCACTTTCCGATGGCACCGCACACATATGGTCGCGCTCGGTAGGAGATGAACATTTAGCTCATGCTAACGACGTATTTGTTACACCAACCTCTCATGCAACTCTTTTTACGCTTTCTCTCAGGAAATTCCCATGGAACGGGCAGATCCGCGAATCCGCCCGTTCCATGAGAGATGTCACACTTCGTGACTGGCCGATCTTTCTCCGCTCAGCTCAGCTTGTTACCGGCCGACAGCAGGTCGTCACAGGCCTGGGAGACCCGGGCCGCCATGCCGGCCTCGGCCGACTTGCCCCAGGAGCGGGGGTCGTAGTCCTTCTTGTTGCCCACGTCGCCGTCCACCTTCAGCACGCCGTCGTACTTGCGGAACATGTGGTCGGCCACCGGGCGGGTGAAGGCGTACTGGGTGTCGGTGTCGATGTTCATCTTCACCACGCCGTAGGAGATCGCCTCGCGGATCTCGTCCAGGGAGGAGCCGGAGCCACCGTGGAACACCAGGTAGAACGGCTTCTCGTTGCCGTACTTGGCGCCGACGGCCTCCTGGATGTCCTTCAGCACGCTCGGGCGGAGCTTGACGTGGCCCGGCTTGTAGACGCCGTGCACGTTGCCGAAGGTCGCGGCCAGGATGTAACGGCCGTTCTCCCCCAGGCCGAGGGCCTCGGCGGTGGCGAGCGCGTCCCCCGGCGTGCTGTACAGCTTCTCGTTCATCTCGCCGACGATGCCGTCCTCCTCGCCGCCGACGACGCCGATCTCCAGCTCCAGGACGACGTTCGCCTCCTTCGCCTTCTGGAGGAGGTCTTGGGCGATCTCGAGGTTCTCGTCCAGCGGGCAGGCCGAGCCGTCCCACATGTGGGACTGGAACAGGGGGTTCCCGCCCTCGGCCACCCGCCGCTTGGAGATCTCGAGCAGCGGGCGCACGAAGCCGTCGAGCTTGTCCTTGGGGCAGTGGTCGGTGTGCAAGGCGATGTTGACGGGGTACTTGTCGGCCACGACGTGGGCGAACTCCGCCAGCGCCACCGAGCCGGTCACCATGTCCTTCACCGTGCTGCCGGACAGGTATTCGGCGCCACCGGTCGACACCTGGATGATGCCGTCGCTCTCGGCCTCCGCGAAACCGCGCAACGCGGCGTTCAACGTCTGCGTCGACGTCACGTTGATCGCGGGGTATGCGAAACCGTTGGCCTTGGCCCGGTCCAGCATCTCGGCATAGACCTCTGGGGTAGCGATAGGCATCGGAAGTCATCTCCCTAGATGGAACGAATGGCGGGCGCGGGGCTGGATCTCTCCCCTGTTCGGGCGCGGAGGACAGATCGGCTCATCCTCGCTGCGCGAGGAGGAGCCCCGGGGGTCAGTATCGCGAAGGAGTGACGGACGAGGAAGAAGTAGCGGCGCACGTGTTCACCTCGCCCTCGCACCCTCTTCTCGACCGCCCGGCTCGCCCTGTGCTTTTGACACAGCTGGTCCTACCCCCGGTCGCGCCGCGAACCCGCCTTTCGGCTGTACCCTCATCGGTGATGGACCTCACTAATCTTCTGGACGCCCAATGGTGGATCGTCACCTTCGGGCTCATCGGCATTCTCGCGATCATCTTCGCCGAGACCGGTCTGCTGATCGGTTTCTTCCTGCCGGGTGACTCGCTGCTGGTGGTCGCCGGCATGGGGGCCTCGGCGGCGGTCGCCCATTCCGTCGGCCTCGAATCGCCGTTCCCGCTGGGCGTCCTGCTGGTCGCCGCCCCCCTGTGCGCCATCGCGGGGGCGCAACTGGGCCATCTCATCGGCGCCAAAACGGGGCCCCGGCTGTTCTCCCGGCCCGACTCCCGCCTTTTCAAGCAGGAGTACGTCGAGAAGGCCGAGCACTACTTCCAGAAGTTCGGCCCCTCCAGGGCCGTGGTGCTGGCGAGGTTCATCCCGATCGTCCGCACGTTCCTCAACCCCGTCGCCGGCATCCTCGGCATGCCCGCCGCGCGGTTCTTCCTGTGGAACGTCGTCGGCGGCATCCTGTGGACAGAGTCGATGCTGCTCATCGGCTACTTCGCGGGCAGGAGCATTCCGAACGTCGACCGCTACATCCTGCCCGGCGCCGCGGTCATCATCGTCCTGTCGGTGATCCCCATCATCCGCGAGGTGCTGAAGGGGCGCAAGGAGGGCAAGCAGGCCGTCCCCGAGCCGCGCGGCCGGCACCACCGGGACACCACCTCGCCGTTCTAGCCCCCGTCCGGGCGGTGAAAGCCGGGCTGACGAGTCCTGCCGAGCGGTCGTTCGGAACGGGGTCCAACCGCTACTCTCCGGTATGTGGGACGTCACCGGACCGACCCGATGGGAATCGCCCGCCTGCTGCTCGTCGGCGTGGCGATCCTCGCGGTGCTCGGGCTCGTCGTCGTCGGCGTGATCTCCCTCATCGGCTCGCTCGACTCGAGCGGCGCTTCGCCCTCCCCCAGCGCGAGCGCGTCGAGCGGTGGCCCCTCGCCCTCGCCGTCCGCTCAGGATTCCGGCCGCACCGTGCCCACCCTGTTCGTGGAGTGCCGGGCCGACCGGTGCCCGATCTTCGTCCGGGCCACCGGCGGCGACGTCATCGAAGACCGTGACCTCGCCCAGGGCCAGCAGGCGATCTACACCCAGCCGGCCCTCGACGTCGTGCTCGGCGACGCCTCCACCGTCTACGTCGAGGTGAACGGCAAGGCGCGCTCCCCCGGCAAACCGGGGGAGCGGCAGAGCTTCACGGTCAAGCGCGCACCGGAGCAGTGACCGGCCGCGTCGCCGCGCGTGGCACGGCGGCGCTCAGGCGAGCCCGAGGTCGTCCAGGCTGTAGGCCGAGCGGTAGGGCAGGCCCGTCTCCTCGATCCTGGACTTCGCGCCCCGGTCGACGATCGTCGCCACGCCCACGATCTCGGCGCCGGCCTCCCGCAGCGCCTCCACCGCCGTGAGGACGGACCCGCCGGTGGTCGAGGTGTCCTCCACGGCCAGCACCCGCCGGCCGGCGACGTCCGGCCCCTCGATGCGGCGCTGAAGGCCGTGGGCCTTGCCCGCCTTGCGGACGACGAACGCGTCCAGTCGCCGGCCGCGGGCGGCCGCCGCGTGCAGCATGGCGGTCGCCACCGGGTCGGCCCCCAGAGTCAGGCCTCCCACCGCGTCGTAGCCGAGGTCCTCGGTGAGGTCGAGCATCACCTGGCCCACCATCGGGGCCGCGACGGCGTCCAGCGTGATACGCCGCAGGTCCACGTACCAGTCGGCCTCCTGACCGGAGGAGAGCACGACGCGTCCGTGCACGACGCCCTTTTTCTTGATCTCGTCTAGCAGATTGTCCCGATATGTCACGTGCCCAGCCTAGAGATAGCGCATCCGGATGGTCCTACTGGCCACTCGTTTATCACCCCAGGACGGTGATAGAAGAGCAACTGGTACGGTCTGGATGAATGTTCTTGAACATGGTCATGCGCGGGCCGAATCGCCGGGATTCACCCTCGCGCGATCAGAGGCTTCATTACCCTGAGATAGGGCCGGGCTTCGGCTGCCACCGGGCTTGGGCCACGTGCGAAAGGGCGGTGTCGCGTGGATCGCTGCGCGCTGTTCGTGGACGCCGGCTATTTGCTGGCCGACGGCGCGATGGCCGTCCATGGCACCCGCCATCGCGAAGCCGTCGCCTGGGACTATCCAGGGCTGCTCCAGCTGCTCTCCACGCTCTCCCGCGAGCGCACCGACCTGCCGTTGCTGCGCTGCTACTGGTACGAGGCGACGGTCGAGGGCAGGCGCACCCCCGAGCACGACGCGCTGGCCGACATCCCCGGGCTCAAACTCCGCCTGGCGCGCATCAGGCCCGGGCGCAGAGAAGGGGTCGACGCCCAGGTCCACCGCGACCTCATGACCCTGGCCCGTAACAACGCCATCTGCGACGCCGTCGTGGTCAGCGGCGACGAGGACCTCGCCCAGGTGGTGAGCGACGCCCAGGACCTCGGCATCCGGGTGACCGTGATCAACATCGTGGCCGAGGGGGGCTGGGCGGTCTCGCGCACGCTCCAGCAGGAGTGCGACGACCTGATCGAGATCGGGGCGGGTCATCTGCGGCCGTACGTCAGCCTGGTGACCGGCAACATCGCGACCGGCGCCCAGCCCGGCTCCCCGTCCGGGAACGGCCGGCGCGCGTCACAGCCACTGAGCAACGGGCGTGACCACGCCTACAGCGGACGACGCGCCTCCTCATCGGCCCCACCCCCAGCCGCCGGCTCCCCGTACGGCTCCCAGGGTCCGGTGGGTGGTGGTTCTTCCGCCGGGTCTTCTTACGGTTCCCAGGGTTCGGTGGGTGGTGGTTCTTCCGCCGGGTCTTCTTACGGTTCCCAGGGTTCGGTGGGTGGTGGTTCTTCCGCCGGGTCTTCTTACGGCGCCCAAGGCCCGGTGAGTGGCGGTTCGTCCAGCGCGTCCTCTTATGGTTCCCAGGGGGCGGGGGAGGGTGGTTCGGCGGCGTCCACCGACCTTGAGTCCACCGCGCCGCGTTTCGCGCCCTCGTCGGGGCAGCCTCTCGCCTCCCAGGACACGGGGTCTTCCGCTACAGGCATGGCCAGCGGGTCGACGTACGGGGCCACCGCGGAGGAGGCCGCTTCCCGAGGGTCGTCGGGACCGCTGGGGTCCCCGGCTTCACTGGCCTCGTCGGGACCGCTGAGCTCCTCGGGAGCGGTCGGTCCCTCGGCGGCGTCCCTCGGCACTCCTCCTCACGGCACTTCCTCCCATGGCACTTCCCAGGGGGCCGAACCGTCGGCGCAGGCCGCCGGCGCTCAGGCGTCCGGCCTGCTCCCTTCGAACGTCCACGAGTCCGGCCTGCTCGCACCGCGTGGTGAGGCGGACCCCCTCAGGTCCGGCCACGGCGACTCCGGCTCGCCCGGGTCCGGCCATCAGGAGCACGGTCCTCTCGGCTCCCGGAGCGCCCACCAGAGTGCACTGGGCTCCAGTGGTACCGAGCCGGGCGCGCTCGGCCTCAGCCGCTCGGAGTCGGGTTCTCTGGGGCCCGTCCACTCGGAGTCCGGTTCTCTGGAGGCCGGCCGCTCGGAGACGGGGCTGCTGGGCGGCTCCGGCCGTTCCGACTCCCGATACCTGGGATCCCCCCGTTCCGAGTCCGGTTTCCCGGGGGCGGGCAGGTCCGACTCCGGTTCTCTCGGGCCCGGCCCTTCGGATCCCGGCCTGCTCGGCTCCAGCCGTACCGGGGCCGGCTCGTTAGGGGCCGCCCGTGCCGAGTCCGGGTCCTCGGAGACTGGTCGTTCTGACTCCGCTCTGCTGGGCGCCGGCCGCACTGGTTCCGGCTCTCTGGGAACCGGCCGTTCCGATTCCGGGCTGCCCGGCGCCGGTCGTTCCGATTCCGGGTCTTCGGGGGCCGGCCGTGCCGACCAGTCGGGGCTTCTCGGCGTCGGTGGGCAGGAGGGCGGTCCGCTCGGCCGCTCCGGGGAGGCGGGCCTGCTCCGGTCGGGTGGCCAGGACGCGGAGACGCGGCAGCTCGCCCGCGACGAGTCCGGCGCGCCGACCTCCCGGGCCCACGATTCCTCCTCGCCCGGCCTCGGCTCACACGAGCCTGGTATGTCCGGGGCCGGGCACCAGGAGGCGGGTTCCCGCGGCTCCGGTCCCGGAGCCCACAGCGCCATCGGCGCTCACACCCCGGCCGCCACCGCCGCGTCCTCCCATGGGCCCGACACCTCCGCCGCTGCTCACGGGGCCCCGTCCCCGATGAGCCACGGGACCGCCTCCCATGCGCAGACGTCCCACACTTCCGGCTCGCAGCCGCCCAGCCCGCCGCGCATGGCTCAGCCGGCGCTGCCACCGTCGTACGGGGCGTACGCCTCCGAGCCGCAGCAGCGTGAGCAGGCCGGCCCGCCGCCGTCTCCGCCCATGGCGGCGCCCGTGCCTCCGCAGGCGGCCCCGCCCGTGCCGGCCCAGTACACCATGGGAGGGGGCTCCAGCCTGACGCAGGGCTTCCCGGCGCCCCAGCTCGGCCCGTACACCGGCCCGCAGCCCGCGCCGGTGCCCCCGCAGGCGAGCTCCCCCGGCACGACCACGCTCGCCGACGCGGTGAAGGCCGCCCACAAGGAGGGGCACGACTTCGGCGAGTCGGTCGCCAGGGACGCCCCCGCCCTGTGGCTCGAAGCGGTGCTGGCCCGCAAGCCCCGCATGCCTTCGGACCTCGAGGCCCGGCTCCTGCAGGGTTCGTCGCTCCCCATCGACTTCCTGCTCCACGACGAGGTACGGCACGCCCTGCGCCGCGGCTTCTGGGACGCCCTGGAACGCGCCCGCCGGTAACGGCGACGTCGACGGGTGTGCTATCTCCTGCGGCTTCCGGGGCACCCGCGAGCAGGTCCCTGGTAATGGGGTTGGGTCACCTTCGCTCGCTGTCCTTCGCCTGCGTCGAGTCCGGTCATCTCGTCGGCGCCGGGGCGGCGGGACGAGGTGCGGTGAAGCCGGCGCCGTTCCACGGCGGGTGACCCGCTCGCGGTCCTCCTAGTGGTGGTGGCGGGTGGCCGCGAGGTAGAGGAGGCACACGAGCGCCAGCGCGGCGCAGGCGGCGAGGGCGACGGGCGGGCCGATGGGGAGCAGCAGCCCCCCGAGGGCCGTCCCGAGCGCGATGCCGATGTAGAGCGCCGAGGCGTTGAGGCCGACGACCACGGCCGTCTCATCCGGCGCGGCGGAGATCAGCCTCAGTTGCTGGGCCGGCGTCTGGAACCAGGTGCTCGCGCCCCAGGCCACCATCAGAAGGCCGGCCAACGGCAGCCAGTGGACGCCCGCGCCGGCCGCCCAGGCGAAGAGCGCCAGCGTAACGGCGAGTGCCACGTACCCGATGGCCAGGACACGGACGGGCCCGCGCCGGTCAGCGGCGGAGCCGGCGGCGAGGTTGCCGGTGACGGCCCCGACGCCGTACAGGAAGAGCAGCCACGTCTCCGTCGCGGGTCCGGCGCCCACCGCGTGCAGGACAGGGACGGCGTAGGCGTACAGACCGTAGCTCGCGGCGAGGCCGATCACGGTCAGCGGCAGCACCGCCACCACGCCGGGGCGGCGCAGGGCGGCGAGGCGGTCGCGCAGGGGGACGCGGGGGTTGCCCGGCAGCGCCGGCATGACGGCGGTCACGCCCGCGGCGCAGAGCACGCAGAGCGCCGCGACCAGGCCGAGCGCGGCCCGCCAGGTCAGGACCTTCTCGGTGAGGTTGCCCAGCGGCACGCCGAGCGCGGTCGCGACGGTGAGGCCGCCCACCACCACGGCGAGCGCGCGGGCGCGCTGTGCGGGGGCGACCAGCGAGGAGGCGACGGCGCCCGCGTTGGGGGTGAAGGCCGCCGCGCCCACGGCCGCCACGGCACGGGCGACCATCAGCGCGGGGTAGTTCGGAGCCAGGGCCGCCCCCAGGTTGGCCAGGGCGAGGACCAGCAGGGCCGTCACCAGCAGCGCTCGGCGGGGCACCCGGGCGGTGACGGTGGCGAGGACCGGGGCGAGCACGGCGTAGACGACGGCGAAGAGGGTCGCGGACTGGCCGGCCACGGCCTCGGTGACCTCGAGGGAGTGCGCCATGGCGGGCAGGAACCCCGCCACCACGTACGCGTCCGTGCCGACGGCGAAGGTGCCGACCGCGAGCACAAGAGTCCCCCCGAGCCCTCGCTGGGCCGGGGGAGCGGCTCCGGTGTCGAGCCCATCAGTAAACGGGATATTGGACATCCCTGTTCCCTTCATAGGTCTACGTGTTTCTGGCATCTGATACACCCCCACCGACATTCGCGCCCGTCCGGTGGGTGGGCCGGGAAGGGGGACGGTGCGGGTGGTCTGGAAGGAGGGCGATGCGGGTGGTCTGGGAAGGAAGGCGATGCGGGTGGTCTGGGATGGAGGGCGGTGCGGGTGGCGGGGGTCAGGTGCGCATACGGGCGTAGTTTCTGCGGGTGCGTTCCGCGCTCGCCTGTGCCCCGGCCATCAGGTCGGCGATGGTCTGGGCGGCCAGTTCGCGTCGCCAGGCGAGCTCGGCGCGGCGCATCGCCACGGAGATACCGCAGGGGCGGCTGAACTCCTCACCGGCGCCGACGGCCCCTTCGCCCCGCTGCCGGATCTCGGCGCAGCGGAACGCCTCCGCGGGCCCCTCGAGGGCGGTGACGACGTCCATCAGCGTGATCCGCTCGGGTGGGCGCGCCAGCGAGAAGCCGCCCCGGACGCCGGGTGTCGAGTTCAGGATGCCGGCGCGGGTCAGCGCCTGTAGCCGCTTCTTGAGGTACTCCTGCGGCAGGTCGAACCACGTGGCGAGCTTGCGGATGGACACCGGTCCCTCGTCCCGCAACCAGGCCAGCGTCACACAGCAGTGCAGGGCCCACTCGACTCCCTCACCCATGTTCACAATCAGGGATATTACACATCCCTGTTCCGCCCGCAGCAAGCGGGCCGCCGCAGTGGGAGGGCGGCATCGGAGGGGCGTCCGGGGGAGGGCGTTGAAGTGCAGGTCGTTTCGGTGTGGCTGGGGAGGGGGTGGGGTGGGGTCAGGAGAGGGCGTCGAAGCCGGCGCGGAGGTGGGTCACGCGGTCGGTGAGGTCGTTCAGGGGGCCGGTGATGGTGTTGCCGCCGTTGCTCTTGGCGGCGATCTCCTTGACCCGGGAGAGGTCTTCCTCGACGGCGGTCAGGCGGCGCGACAGCTCGGGCAGGACCTCGGCGGCCGTGCCCTCGGGGAGTTCCACGCTGAGCCGCTCACGCAGCAGGGCCGCCTGCTCGGCGAGCCTGCGGTTCATGGTGTAGAGCTCGACGAACACTGACACCTTCGCCCGCAGGACCCACGGGTCGAAGGGCTTGGTGAGGTAGTCGACGGCGCCCGCGGCGTACCCTCGGAAGGCGTAGTCGGGCGCGCTGTCGACCACGGTCAGGAAGATGATCGGGATGTTGCGGGTGCGCTCGCGCCGCTTGATGTGGGCGGCCGTCTCGAAGCCGTCCATGCCGGGCATGCGCACGTCGAGGAGGATGAGGGCGAACTCCGTGCTGAGCAGGGCCTTCAGAGCCTCCTCGCCGGACTTCGCGCGCACGGCGACCACGTCGAGCGAGCTGAGGATGGCCTCAAGCGCGATGAGGTTCTCCTCTCGATCGTCGACGAGGAGGATCTTCGCTCGGTCCGGCATCAACCGCGTCCTTCCGTGCCGTCGCCCGAGGCGACCCGGCCGCGCGTGAGCCACCCGCGCAGGCGCTCGAGCAGATGATCGACGTCCACCGGCTTGGGGACGTAGTCGGACGCGCCCGAGGCGATGCTCTTCTCCCGGTCACCGCGCATGACCTTGGCGGTGAGCGCGATGATCGGCAGGTCGGCGAACTGCGGCATACGGCGGATCGCCGACGTCGTCGCCCAGCCGTCCATCTCGGGCATCATAATGTCCATCAGCACCAGCGCGACATCTTCGTTGCGCTCGAGCTGCTCGATGCCCTCACGGCCGTTCTCGGCGTACACCACGGTCGCGCCGTGCCGTTCCAGCACACTGGTCAGGGCGAAGACGTTACGGATGTCGTCGTCCACGATGAGGATCTTCGCACCGTCCAGTGGATCGTCGCCCTGCCAGGTCGCGGTTTCGGCGGGCGGCGCGAGCTGGTGCAGGTGGAGCTCCTGGCTGAGCTGCGGGATCTCGGCCGGCGTCTCGGGAACGCCGAGCTCGGGGGCCTGCGACTCGACGGTGGACGAGGTCACCACCGTGGCACCGCCGTCGTCGCCGATGAGCGGGCCGGTGTAGCTGACCGGCAGATACAGGGTGAACGCGCTGCCGCGCCCGGGCTCGCTCTCGGCGTGGATCTCGCCGCCGAGGAGCCGGGCGAGCTCGCGGCAGATCGACAGGCCGAGGCCCGTGCCGCCGTACTTGCGGCTGGTGGTGCCGTCGGCCTGGCGGAACTGCTCGAATATCACCTCGAGCTTGTCGGACGGGATGCCGATGCCGGTGTCGACCACGGCGAACGACACGATCTCGGCGCCGGTCTTCAGCGACTCGTCGACGTACGGCGCGACGCCGTCCGGCCGGGTGATGTGCAGGCGCACCTCGCCCTTGGGGGTGAACTTGACGGCGTTGGAGAGCAGGTTGCGCAGCACCTGCTGCAGGCGCTGCTCGTCGGTCTGCAGCTCGTCGGGCACCGACGGGTCGACCGTGACCGAGAAGGACAGCCCCTTGTCCTGCGCGAGCGGCGCGAACGTCGCCTCGACGTAGTCGACCAGCTTGGGCAGCGAGAGCTGCTGCGGGTGGACGTCCATGCGGCCCGCCTCGACCTTGGCGAGGTCGAGGATGTCGTTGATCAGCTGCAGGAGGGCCGACCCGGCGCCGTGGATGGTCTTGGCGAACTCCACCTGCTTCGGGGTGAGGTTGCCCTCGCTGTTCTCGGTGAGCAGCTTGGCGAGCACCAGCAGGCTGTTGAGCGGGGTGCGCAGCTCGTGCGACATGTTCGCCAGGAACTCGGACTTGTAGTGCGAGGAGACGGCGAGCTGCTCGGCGCGCTCCTCGAGGGTGCGGCGGGCCTGCTCGATCTGGAAGTTCTGGATCTCGATGGCGCGGTTCTGCTTGGCGAGCAGCGCCGCCTTGTCCTCGAGCTCGGCGTTCGACCGGCGCAGCTCCTCCTGCTGGCGCTGGAGCTCGTCGGAGCGCTCACGCAGCTCGGTGGTGAGCCGCTGCGACTGGGTGAGGAGGTCCTCGGTGCGGGAGTTGGCGATGATGGTGTTCATCGTCACGCCGATGGTCTCGACGAGCTGGTTGAGGAACGCCAGGTGCACCTCGCCGAAGGGGCTCAGGGACGCCAGCTCCATCACGCCGAGCACCTGGTCCTCGAACAGCACCGGCAGCACGACGATCTGGGCGGGGGTGGAGCTGCTCAGGCCCGAGTCGACCGTGAGATACCCGGCCGGCACCGCGTCGAGCACGACGGGACGGCCCTCGGCCGCCGCCTGCCCGATGACGCCGTCGCCGAAGACGAAGCTCGGCCGCGGGCTGCACTCGGGACGCACGCCGTACCCGGCGATCAGGTGGAGCTCCTCGTCGCTGGGGTTCTGCACGAGGTAGAAGGCGCCGTACTGGGCGGAGACCAGCGGCGTGAGCTCGCTCATGATGAGCTTGGCGACCTCCATGAGGTCGCGGTGGCCCTGCATGAGGCGCGAGACGCGCGCCAGGTTGCTCTTGAGCCAGTCCTGCTCCTGGTTGGCGTTGGTGGTTGCCACCAGGTTGGACACCATCGTGTTGATGTTGTCCTTGAGGTCGGCCAGCTCGCCCTGCGCCTGCACGGTGATCGAGCGGGTGAGGTCGCCCCGGGCGACGGCGCTGGTGACCTCGGCGATGGCGCGGACCTGGGTGGTGAGGTTGCTGGCCAGCTCGTTCACGCTCTGGGTGAGCTGCTTCCAGGTGCCCTCGACGCCCTCGACGCGCGCCTGGCCGCCGAGCCGGCCCTCGGAGGCGACCTCGCGGGCCACACGGGTGACCTCGGAGGCGAACGACGACAGCTGGTCGACCATGCGGTTGATGGTGGTCTTCAGGACGAGGATCTCGCCCTGGGCGTCGACGTCGATCTTCTTGGACAGGTCGCCCCGGGCGACCGCCGTGGTGACCTCGCCGATGTTGCGGACCTGGTAGGTCAGGTTGGTGGCCATCAGGTTGACGTTGTCGGTGAGGTCCTTCCAGACGCCCGACACGCCGCGTACGCGGGCCTGGCCGCCGAGCTGGCCCATGGTGCCGACCTCGCGGGCGACGCGGGTGACCTCGTCGGCGAACAGCGACAGCTGGTCGACCATCGTGTTGACGGTGTCCTTGAGCTGCAGGATCTCGCCCTGCGCGTCGACGGTGATCTTGCGGGAGAGGTTTCCCTGGACGACGGCGGTGGAGACGGCCGCGATCTGCCGCACCTGCGAGGTCAGGTTGTTGGCCATGAAGTTGACGTTGTCGGTGAGGTCCTTCCAGACGCCCGACACGCCGTGGACCTGGGCCTGCCCGCCCAGCTGCCCCTCGGAGCCCACCTCGCGGGCGACGCGGCTCACCTCGGAGGCCACCAGCGACAGCTGATCGACCATGGTGTTGATCGTGGACTTGAGCTCCAGGATCTCGCCCTGGGCGTCGACGTCGATCTTCTTCGACAGGTCGCCGCCGGCCACGGCCTTGGTCACCTGGGCGATGTTGCGCACCTGGTAGGTGAGGTTGTTGGCCATGGAGTTGACGTTGTCGGTGAGGTCCTTCCAGACGCCCGACACGCCCTTCACCTCGGCGCGGCCGCCCAGCTGGCCCTCGGTGCCGACCTCGCGGGCGACGCGGGTGACCTCGTCGGCGAACAGCGACAGCTGGTCGACCATCGTGTTGAGGGTCTCCTTGAGCTGCAGGATCTCGCCCTGCGCGTCCGCAGTGATCTTCTTGGAGAGGTCGCCCTGGGCCACGGCGGTCGCCACGGTCGCGATGTTGCGGACCTGGCTGGTGAGGTTGCTCGCCATGACGTTGACGTTGTCGGTGAGGTCCTTCCAGACGCCCGACACGCCGCGCACGCGCGCCTGGCCGCCGAGCTCGCCCTCGGTGCCGACCTCGCGGGCGACGCGGGTGACCTCTTCGGCGAAGGCCGACAGCTGGTCGACCATGGTGTTGACGGTGTTCTTCAGCTCGAGCATCTCGCCGACCGCGTCGACGGTGACCTTGCGGCTGAGGTCGCCGCGGGCCACGGCGGTGGTGACCACCGCGATGTCGCGAACCTGGGCCGACACGCGGCTCGACATGGTGTTCACGGCCTCGGTGAGGTCGCGCCAGCTTCCGGACATGCCGCGCAGGTTGGCCCGGCCGCCGAGCTGGCCCTCCGAGCCGACCTCGCGCGCGACCCGGGTGACCTCGGAGGTGAACAGCGACAGCTGGTCGACCATGCCGTTGATGGCGCGGCCCAGCCGGCGCACCTCGCCCCGGGCGCTCTCCATGTCGACGCGGCGGGACAGGTCGCCCTGGGCGACGGCGTCGAGCACGTCGGCCGCGCTGCTCACGGGGGCGACCAGCGCGTCGATGAGATCGTTCACCGAATGGACGCTCTCGGCCCACAGGCCCACACCCGGCCCCGGCACCAGTCGTACGCCGAAACGCCCTTCGGAGACCACCTCGCGGCTCACGCGGATGAGCTCGTTGGCCAGGTGCTCGCGGCGGTCGGCGACCTCGTTCAGCAGCAGCCGCACCTCGCTGAGGACGCCGGGCAAGGCGTGGGGCACCCGCCGCCTGAAGTCGCCGTCGCGCCAGGCGACGAGGGTCTCCAGGAACGGCGCGAGATCTGATTCGGTATAGGACCGCTCCGAACCGGTCCCCTTGGTCGGGGTACCCTTCATGAAGCCTCCTTCACGCTGTTCGGGCGGGACTCGGGGTAGTGCCAGTCTGGCATGAAGGACGCCATGTGGTCGCCCTGTCGATTGACCGCATGGAAGAGACGACTGTGGTAAGCACGGTGCAATGACAAGTTCTTCCCGGGGTGTGCTGGCGGCGTCTTTCGCTGCCGGCGGTTCGGCCCTACCCGCAGCTAGGCAATTCACGCACGAGGTCATGACGGCATGGGCCGCGACCTCGGTCAGCGCGGCGGCGCTGCGGTTGACCGGGGAGCTTCTCTCGGGGGTAGGCAAAGTCCCATTTGACATCATATGGCGTCATCTGGGTGATGCGCTCCAGCTCGAGGTGCGGCAGAAGGAGCTGGGGGAGACCGTCGCCCCGCCTCCGGTCGTCCCGTCCTCGCCGGTCACCGTCTGGGGCGTGAGCTTCGAGGGGGAGCTCCGCACCCACTGGGCGCGGCTTCCGCTGCCCGACAGCGGCGGCCGCGTGTCCGAGGACGACTACATCACGCCGCCGCCGGCCGCGCAGGGGGCCGGCTGGCTCGGATATCTCGCCGACGCCAGCGACCTGCTCGCCGGCACTCTCGACTCCGACATGGTGCCCGCCCTCATCGCGCAGATCGTGGTGCCCCGGCTCGCCGCCTGGTGCGCCGTCTACACCGACGCCGCCGGCCTCGGCACGCTGGCCCCCGTCTATCTCTGGCACGCCGACGAGTCCCAGATCGACGCGCTGCGCGAGCAGCTCGAGGACGCCGCGGTGCCCACCATCGACAACCTGACCCCCGTGCAGCTCCAGGTGGCCGAGTGGCAGGCGCTGGCCTTTCCGCTGATCGCCCGCGGGCGCAGCCTGGGCGTGCTGTGCCTGGGCCGCCACGGCCGCTTCTCCGACGATGTCGCGCAGCTCGCCGAGGACCTCGGGCGGCGTGCCGCGCTGGCGATGGACAACGCCAGGCTGTACGCCCAGCAGGCCGACGCCAACCGGGCCCTGCAGCGCAGCCTGCTGCCCACCGGCACCCCGGCCGAGACGCCCGGCCTCGACTACTCGGTGGTGTACGAGCCCGCGGGCGAGACCAACGAGGTCGGCGGCGACTTCTACGACCTGTTCGCCACCGGCGAGGGCACCTGGAGGTTCGCCATCGGCGACGTCTGCGGCACCGGCCCGCAGGCGGCCGCCGTCACCGGCCTCGCCCGCCACACGCTGCGCCTGCTGGCCCGCGAGGGGTACGACATCGCCGCGGTGCTGTCGCGGCTCAACAGGGCGATCCTCGACGAGGGCGAGCGGGCGAGGTTCCTGACCCTGCTCCACGGCGAGATCAGGCGCACCGACGACGGCCTCGACCTTTCGCTGATCTCCGCCGGGCACCCCGAGGCGCTGCGTCTGCGGCCGAGCGGGGTGGTGGAGGCCGTGGTCACCTCCCAGGCGCTGCTCGGCGTCTTCCCCGAGGCCGAGTTCGTCGCCGACGAGGTCCACCTGGCGCCCGGGGACGTCCTGCTGGGCGTCACCGACGGGGTGACCGAGCGCCGCAGCGGGTCACGGCTGCTCGACGACGACGGCGGCCTGGCCAAGCTCCTGGCCGAGTGCGTCGACCTGTCCGCCCGGGCCGTGGCCGAGCGCATCCGCCGCGCCGTCCAGGACTTCGCCATCGAGCCGAGCGCCGACGACCTGGCGATCCTGGTGCTCAGAGCAGACTAGGCGCCGTGTCCGTGCTGGATCGCCTCGCTGCGCTCGGTGGCGAGGGGCGCGGCGATTCCGACGTGTTTGCGGGCGAAGTCGAGCTGGGCCGCCATCTGGCGGATGCGCTCCTCGACGACCAGGGTGCCGTGACCGGCGTTGTAGCGGTAGACCTCGAACTCCCGGCCCCGCTCGGCCAGCTTCTCCAGGTACTTCTCGATCTGCCCGATGGGGGAACGAGGGTCGTTCTCGCCGGCCAGCACCAGGAGCGGTGCCTCCACCGCGTCCAGGTAGGTGAGCGGGGACGACGCCGCGTACAGCTCGGGGACCTCGTCCGGCGAGCCGCCGAACAGCGCCCGGTGGTAGGCGCGCAGGCCCTCGGTCTCGTCGCGGTAGGCCGCGGCGTGGTCGGCGATGGGGACGGCGGCGATGCCGGCCGCCCAGGCCTTGGGCTGGGTGCCGAGGCCGAGCAGCGTGAGGTAGCCGCCCCAGGACGCGCCGGCGAGCACCAGCCGGTCGGGGTCGGCCAGGCCCTGCTTGACCGCCCAGTCGCGCACGGCCGCCACGTCGGCCAGCTCGATGTGCCCCACGTCACCGCGCAGCGCGTCGCGCCACGCCGAGCCGTACCCGGTGGAGCCCCGGTAGTTGACCCGGACGACCACGAAGCCGACCTCGACCCAGGCGGCGACGTTGGGCAGGAACGAGTCGTCGTCCTGGGAGGCCGGGCCGCCGTGCAGCAGGAACACCGTGGGGTGCGGCCCGGTGCCGGTCTCGGGGCGGGACACCAGCGCGTGGATCCGCCCGCCCGGACCTTCGACGAAGACGTCCTCCAGGGGGACGGACGGCGGAGCCGACGGGCCCGACTGGTTCATCACCACGTGGCCGTCGCTCGACCTGATCACCGGCGGGTGCGCGGCGCTGGACCAGGAGTATTCGACGGCGCCGTCGGGCCGCGGCATCGCGTCGTGGATGACGCCGTGCAGGGTCTTGATCGGCGTGAGGGCCCCGCCGCCGAGGTCGTACCGGAACAGCTCGGTCCGCGCGCGGTTGTTGTGGCCGATCAGCAGGGCCCGGCCGTCGTGGTACCAGTCGGCGGTGATCTCGCCCGGCACCCGGAGCCAGATCTCACGCTGCTCGCCCGTGGCCGGGTCCCAGACCAGCGGTTCGCGGCGCCCGCGCCGTTCGTGGAGGGTGAGGATGCGCCGGTCGTTGACCGTCGGCGCGAAGCGAACCCCGCTGAAGCCCTTGCCCGGCCCGTCGTGCAGGTCGCCGACGACCTGGCCGTTCGGCCTGATCACGCGCAGGGCGGGGTGGCGGGAGTCGCCGTGCTCGCTGTGGCTGACGGCGATCAGCGAGCCGTCGAGTGACATGCCCGACACCTGCGCGAACTCGCGCGACTCGTAGATCACGGTGGGCTTCTCGTCGCTGCCGACGCGCACGTGGAGCACCTGGAAGCCGTGGCGGCTGCTGCGCCCGACGGCGGCGGTGCCGGTGGCGGACAGGGCGAGGCCGGTCGGGTGGCCCGGCGCGAGGTCGGGGTGGGCGGGCATCTCGGGGCCGCCGTTGAACGGCTGGCGCATCCAGATGCCGTACTCGTCGCCGTAGGTGTCGGAGAACCACCAGATCCACTGGCCGGTGGGGTCGATGGCGGCGTGGGACGTGCCCCTCGGGCGGCTGGTGACCTGACGGGTGGCGCCGTTCGAGCGGTCCCAGGCGTGGATCTCCCAGACGCCGGAGATGTTGCACCGATACACGGCTCTGGCGGGGGCCAGCCGTGCCCAGGTGGGCAGTGTCATCCGTGCCGCGCGGAACCTGGCCTGCCAGCGTTCCTCGGCCTTCATGGGCGTGCCCCTCCCTCACGCTCTCCCGGACCGGGATCGGCGGGTTGCCGTCAAGTATGTCGCTTCAATACGGAAGATGGCCTACAAAGTCGGGGAAATTCGCAATTCCGGCCCGTCTAGGTGATCTTACGGAAGAGGGAGATCCTGCACGACATTTTCACGCCAATCGGCTCCGGGAGGCGTGAGATGTCCGCTCTGAGCTTGGCCGGGTCGGTGTGCCAGGCGCTCGGGCCCATGCCGACCACCGTCTCGACGGCCTGGTGACCGAGCGTCATCTCCGACTCCTCGACCAGGTGGCCGGTCTCGGCGAAGTGGGCCCCGAGCGCCTCCTCCACCCGCCGGCCCTTGGATTCGTCCACCGAGAGCAGGCCGAGGGTCTCGACGAGCGGTGCCAGGTGACCGGGCGTGGGAGTGACCACGATCAGCGTGCCGCCCGGCCGTAGCACGCGGGCGAACTCCGGCCCGTTGCGCGGGGCGAACACGTCGAGGACGACGTCGGCGCAGGCGTCCCGCAGCGGCAGCGGGCGCCAGATGTCGGCCACGACGGCTCCGACGCGCGGATGGGCCCGGGCGGCGCGCTTGAGGGCGTGCTTGGAGATGTCGAGGGCGATGCCCGTGTCTCGCGGCCCGAGCGCCCGGGCGAGGTAGTGGCCGGTGCCCGCGCCCGCGTCGAGGACGACGCCACCGCCCCCCGTGCGGTCCGCCACGAGCTCGCGCAGACGGCCGGCGAGGGAAGCGTAGTGGCCGGCGCCGAGGAAGGCCTCCCGCGCGGCCACCATGGCCGGGGTGTCGGCGGTGCCCGGCACTCCGGACCCGGTGAGGAGGCTGACGTACCCCTGGCGGGCGACGTCGAAGGAGTGGCCGCTCGCGCACCGCACCGCGCCGCCGCCGAGGGTCAGATCGCCGCGGCAGACGGGGCATAGGAGGTAGTCGATGACGTCGGCCAGCATGCCTCCCATCATCCCGGACCTGCGGAGGCCGCGGTCTCGACGAGTACGGCGAAGCCGTCGAGGAGGCTCCGCAGGCCGAACTCGAAGAGGCTGTCGAGGTCGAAGTCGACGCCGGGCGCGCCGAAGACGGCGGCGACCGCCGGGAAGTCGCCGGTGGCGAACACCCGCGCGAAGGCCTGCTCCTGCGACTCCATCCACTCGTCGTCGCTGACCCCGGTGTCCTGCCGCGCCTGGGCCTCCTGCTCGAGGTTCACCGCCACCCCCCGCACGTAGCTGAACGTCGTGACGGCGAGGTGCAGGAGGGTGTTCGGGGGCAGGCCCAGGCCGTCCAGGTGGCGAAGGGCCCGTTCGGTGTGGGCGAGTCCCTTGGGCGCCATCAGGGGGCGCGTGAACGACATGACCTGGGCCAGCCAGGGATGCCGGCGGTACATCCTCCAGTGCGTCCGGGCGGTCGACTCCAGCCCCTCGCGCCAGTTCCCGGGGCGGGCCTCCACCAGGGGCTCATCCCCGAAGACGGCGTCGGCCATCAGCGCCACCAGCTCGTTCTTGCCCGCCACGTGCCGGTAGAGGGACATGGTGGCGGCGCCGAGCTCCGTGGCGATCCTCCGCATCGAGAGGGCCGCCAGCCCCTCGCCGTCCGCGATCTCGACGCCGGTGCGCACGATCCTCTCCCGCGTGAGGTCGTGGTCGCTCTCGCGGCTCTCGCGGCTCCGGGCGGCGGGCCGTGGCGGCTCGGGGGCGTGCACCACGGTGCCGACGCCGGGCACGGCGTGCACCAGGCCCTCCTGCCGGAGGGTGTTCAGCGCCTTGGTCGCGGTCGCCATCGCCACGCCCCATTCCTGGGTGATCTGGCGGGTCGAGGGCACCCGGTCGCCGGCGCGCAGCTCGCCGGTGGCGATGCGCCGCCGGATCTCCCGCACGATCCGCAGGTAGGGCGGTTCGGACTGCGGGGCGGGACGGTCCACGTGGTTCTCCTCGGTGTCGGGGCCGACGGCCGTACTAGTGCACCGGCTGGGCGGAGCGTAGCCCGCCGGCCGCCGTTCCGCACGTTTCCCGTGCTCGGGCGTGCTGCATAGCGCCGGTCGGCGAAGGTAGTGCACTAGTACTCCGCATGCATTCCGTGTCAGTTTATCTGTGCATATTGCGTCTGTACGGTGTACGCCTTACCGTGTACGCATTGGCTCGTACGGTGTACATACGGCCCTGACACGTTGGAGTTGAAGATGGGAAACCGCAGCGTCCTGATCTCCGGCGCCGGCATCGCCGGCCCCGCCCTGGCCTTCTGGCTGCGCCGCCACGGGTTCGACCCGGTGGTGGTCGAGCGGGCCCCGCGTTTCCGCGACGGCGGCCACTCCATCGACCTGCGCGGGGTGGCACGGGAGGTGGTGGAGCGCATGGGGCTGATGGCGGACGTCCGCCGGGCCGCGATCGGCACCCGCGGGATGTCATTCGTCGACGACGCCGGCAGGCGGAAGGCGAGCATGCCCGCCGAGCTCTTCGGCGGCGAGGGGCCGGTCGCGGAGATCGAGATCCTCAGAGGGGACCTCGCGCGCGTCCTGTACGACGCCACCCGCGCCGACGCCGAGTACGTGTTCGGTGACTCGATCGCCACCCTCGCCGACGACGGCGACGGCGTGCGGGTCACCTTCGAGAGCGGCGCGAGGCGCCGGTTCGACCTGGTGGTGGGCGCGGACGGCGTCCACTCGACGGTCCGCGCGCTGGCGTTCGGCGAGGAGTCCCGGTTCAGCCATCACCTCGGCTCCTACACCTCGTACTTCACCATCCCCTTCCCGGTGCGGCACGAGCTGTGGGACCGCTACCACACGCCGCTGGGCGGCCGCGTGGTGGCGATCCGGCCGACGGCGCGGGAACAGGAGGCCAAGGCGCTGTTCGGGTTCACCTCGCCGCCGCTGCCCTACGACAGGCAGGACATGGACGGCCAGAAGCGGCTCCTCGCCGAGAGGTTCGCCGGGGTCGGATGGGAGGTCCCGCGCCTGCTGGCGGCCATGTGGGACGCGCCCGACTTCTACTTCGACGTCGTCGCCCAGATCCGCATGGAGCGCTGGTCGAACGGCCGCGCGGTGCTGCTCGGCGACGCCGCCTACTGCCCTTCGCTGATGACCGGCCTCGGCACCAGCCTGGCGCTGGTCGGCGCGTACGTCCTGGCGGGCGAGCTGGCGGCCGCCGGCGGCGACCACCGCGCCGGGTTCGCCGGCTACGAGCGCGAGATGCGGGAGTACGTCCGGCTGGCCCAGGCGCGGGCCGAGGGCGGCGAGTCCGGGTTCCTGTTCCCGAAGAGCAACGCGCACATCTGGCTGCGCAACACGATGATCAGGACCGTTCCGTACATGCCGTGGAAGGGCCTGATCGCCAAGAAGCTCCGGCAGGCCGACGCCATCACGCTCAAGGACTACCTGGGCGCGACGGCGCCGGCCGCCAGGTGAGGTGTCAGGCCGGCACGGAGGCCACGCCGGGCGTCAGGAACGGCTGCCCGTTGACCTCGGCCGACACGCCCGTGCGGTCGAGGTACGGCGTGATGCCGCCGGTGTGGAACGGCCAGCCCGCCCCGAGGATCATGCACAGGTCGATGTCCTCGGCGGCGGCGACGACGCCCTCGTCGAGCATCAGCCGCACCTCCTCGGCCATCGCGCGCAGCGCCCGGTCGCGTACCTCCTCGCCGCTCGGGCCGGTCTTGCCCGCGCCCTCGAAGATCTGCCGCGCCTCCGGGTCGATCGAGAAGTCGGGGGCGTAGACGCCCGGCTTCCCGGCCTCCACGAGCGTGGCGAGGTTGGCCGACACGCCGAAGCGGCCGGGGAAGGCCTCGTGCAGGGTCTCCGAGACGTGCAGGGCGACGGCCGGGCCGACCAGCTGGAGCAGCGTGAACGGCGTCATCGGCAGCCCGAGCCCGTCGAGCGCGTGGTCGGCGACCTCGATCGGGGTGCCCTCGTCGACGGCGCCGATGACCTCGCCCATGAAGCGGGTGAGCAGCCGGTTGACCACGAACGCCGGGGCGTCCTTCACCAGCACGCTCGACTTCTTCAGCGACTTGCCGACCGCGAAGGCCGTGGCCAGCGTGGCGTCGTCGGTGCGCTCCCCGCGGACGATCTCCAGCAGCGGGAGCACCGCCACCGGGTTGAAGAAGTGGAAGCCCACGACCCGCTCGGGGTGCTTCAGCTCGGCCGCCATCGCGGTGACCGACAGGGAGGAGGTGTTGGTCGCGAGCACGCACTCGGGGCCGACCACGGCCTCCACCTCGGCGAACACCTGCTTCTTGACCTTGAGGTCCTCGAAGACCGCCTCGATGACGAAGTCGGCGTCGGCGAAGGCGTCCTTGGTGAGCGACCCGGTCACCAGGCTCTTCAGGCGGTTGGCCTGGTCGGCGCTCACCCGTCCCTTGCCGAGCAGCTTGTCGACCTCGGCGTGGACGTACGACACACCCTTGTCGAGCCGCGCCTGGTCGAGGTCGGTGAGGACGACCGGCACCTCCAGGCGGCGGGCGAACAGCAGCGCGAGCTGCGAGGCCATCAGGCCCGCGCCCACGACGCCGACCTTGGTGACCTTGCGCGCCAGCGCCCTGTCCGGGGCCCCGGCGGGCCGCTTGGCGCGCCGCTGCACCAGGTCGAAGGAGTAGAGCCCGGCGCGCAGTTCGTCGCCCATCAGCAGGTCGGCCAGGGCCTGGGTCTCGGCGTCGAAGCCCGCGTCGCGGCCGGCGGTGCGGGCCTGCTCGACCAGGTCCAGGGCGCGGTACGGCGCGGGTGAGGCGCCGCGCAGCTTGAGGTCGACCAGCGCACGCGCGCCGGAGACGGCCGCGTTCCACGCGTCGGCGTCCTCGGTGAACGGGTGGCGGGACACCGCGGCCTCGCCGGTGAGCACGCGGGCCGCCCAGCGCAGGGACTCCTCCAGGAAGTCGGCGGGCTCGAAGATCGCGTCGGCGACGCCGAGCTTGTAGGCGTCCGTCCCCTTGATCATCCGGTTCTGGGACAGCGGGTTCTCGATGATCAGCTTCAGGGCGTTCGCCGGGCCGATCAGCCGGGGGAGCAGCTGGGTGCCGCCCCAGCCGGGCACCAGGCCGAGGAAGCACTCGGGGAGCGCGACCGCCGGGACGCCGGAGGAGATCGTGCGGTAGGTGCAGTGCAGCGCGATCTCCAGGCCGCCGCCCATGGCGGCGCCGTTGACGAAGGCGAACGACGGGATGTCCAGCTCGCCGAGGCGGCGGAACACCTCGTGCCCCAAGCGGCCGAGGCTCTCGGCCTGCTCGCGCGTGCGGACCAGCGCCGCGCCCTTGAGGTCGGCGCCGACGGCGAAGATGAACGGCTTGCCGGTCACGCCGACCGCGGCGATGTCGTCCCGGTCGCAGATCGCGTCGAGGGCCTGGCCGAGCTCGGTGAGGCCCCGCGGGCCGAAGGTGTTCGGCTTGGTGTGGTCGAAGCCGTTGTCGAGCGTGATCAGCGCCATCGTGCCCGCGCCGCCGGGAAGCCGGACGTCGCGGACCAGCGCGTGGGTGACGACCTCGTCGTCGAAGATCTCGGTGATGTCGCTCACTTGGCGCCCTCCCAGGCGAGGTTCTCCCAGATGACGGTTCCGCCCATGCCCATGCCGACGCACATCGTGGTGATGCCGTAGCGCACGTCGGGGCGCTCGCCGAACTCGCGCGCGAGCTGCGTCATCAGCCGCACGCCGGACGAGGCCAGCGGGTGGCCGAAGGCGATGGCGCCGCCGTACGGGTTGACCCGCGGGTCGTCGTCGGCGATGCCGAAGTGCTCCAGGAAGGCCAGCACCTGTACGGCGAAGGCCTCGTTGATCTCGATGAGGCCGATGTCCTCGATGGACAGCCCGGCCAGGCGCAGCGCCCGCTCGGTCGAGGGGATCGGGCCGACGCCCATCACCTCGGGGTCGACGCCGGCGAAGCCGTAGGACACCAGCTTCATCTTCGGCGCGAGGCCGAGCTCGGCGGCGACGTCGGCGGCGGCGACGACGCAGCCGGTCGCGCCGTCGTTCAGGCCCGCCGAGTTGCCCGCGGTCACGTGGCCGTGCGGACGGAACGGCGTCTTGAGCGAGGCCAGGCCCTCCATGGTGGTGCCGGGCCGGGGCGGCTCGTCCTCGGTGGCGAGGCCCCAGCCCTCTGCGGCCTTGCGGGTGGCCATCGGCACCAGGTCGGGCTGGATCCTGCCGTTGGCGTACGCCTTGGCGACCTTCTCCTGGGAGGCGACGGCGTAGGCGTCGGCGCGCTCCTTGGTGATCGTCGGGTAGCGGTCGTGGAGGTTCTCGGCCGTCATGCCCATGACCAGCGCGGAGCCGTCCACGAGCTTCTCCGACAGGAAGCGCGGGTTGGGGTCGACGCCCTCGCCCATCGGGTGGCGGCCCATGTGCTCGACGCCGCCGGCGATGGCGACGTCGTAGGCGCCGAAGGCGATGCCGCCGGCGACGGTGGTCACCGCCGTCATCGCGCCCGCGCACATACGGTCGATCGCGTAGCCCGGCACGGACTTCGGCAGCCCCGCGAGCACCGCGGCGGAGCGGCCGATGGTCAGGCCCTGGTCGCCGATCTGGGTGGTGGCGGCGATGGCCACCTCGTCGACGCGCTCGGGCGGCAGGTTGGGGTTGCGCCGCATGAGTTCACGGATGACACGGACGACCAGGTCGTCGGCGCGCGTCTCGGCGTACAGGCCCTTGGGCCCTGACTTGCCGAACGGCGTGCGCACGCCGTCGACGAAAACTACGTCACGGGACGAAGGCACGGCTGGCTCCTCGCTGCTGGATGGCGGCCCGGCTATAGGCTACTCGTGAGTAACATGATGCCACGCCGCCGCGAGCCGATCGCACTCCGGGTGTGTTGACGTAGGTCACACGGTCACGACGAGATCCTGCCCTCCTGGCCCCGGGCGATCTCGTTCTCCGCCCACTCGGCCCACTCGCGCTGCATGGCGCTGAACCGCAGCCCCCACTCCATCGCGATCCGGCCGTAGACCGAGAGGTCGTCGTCCCCTCGGGCCACGATGTCCTGCAACGACTTCAGGCGCTCGTGCAGCTCGCCCGAGGCCTCCGCCCGGCGCCGCATGAACGCGCGCGCCTGCTCACGGTGCACCTGGCCCAGGAAGAACACGCGCAGCAGCATGTCGCTGCGCCGGATCGCGGTGGGCTCCACCTCCGTCACCCAGTGGCGGAGCTCGGCCAGCCCGCCTTCCTCGATGGCGTACTCCTTGCGCCCCCTTGGGCCTTCGGCCGACACCTTGATCAGGCCGGCCTCGGCGAGGCGGCCCAACTCGGCGTACACCTGGCTCTGGGTGGCGGGCCAGACGTTGGCCAGGGAGATCTCGAACAGCTTCATCAGGTCGTAGCCGCTGGCGGGGCCCTGGGCCAGCAGTCCGAGCAGCGCGTGTCGAAGACTCATGCCGCAAGCTTACATTCCAAAGTTGACATGTCGATGGTGGAAGTTCTACTTTCGACATGTCTAAGTTGGAATGTGGAGGGAGCCCCCAATGATCCGCAGCGTCATCGGATTCGTCCCCTGGATCGCCTACGGTTTCGTCGCCACCAGCGACAACTGGCGCTACGGAGCCCTGGTCGGCCTCGCGATCGCCCTGGTGCTCGTCGTGATCGACCGGCGGAGCGGCAAGCAGTGGGACCAGATGGTCATCGAGACCAGCGGCCTGATCTTCTTCGCGCTGATCACGGCGATCTCCTTCGCCCCCTTCGGCTCCTCGCTGGTGCTGTACGGCCCGGCGCTGGTCAACGCCTGGCTCGCCGCCACCACCTGGGGCTCCCTCGCCATCCGCAAGCCCTTCACCCTCGGCATCGCCCGCACCATGACGCCCGAGGAGCTGTGGAAGACGCCGCAGTTCTACCGGGTGAACGCCGTCATCACCGCGGTCTGGGGCGTCAGCTTCACCGTGGCCGCCATCGCGCTGGCCTTCCTGCTGCACTCCGCCCCGCACGCCACCACCGCCGTCATCACGATCAAGGTCGCGAGCTTCGTCCTCCCGGCGATCTTCACCGTCCGGTACCCCAAGATCGTCCGCGCCCGTTACGCCGCCTGACCCCGTCCGCGCCATCCGAAGGAGCCCCGCGATGTCCGTCCCCGCCTACCTCTCCGGCACCATGGCCCCCGTTCCCGACGAGATCGGCGCCGTCGACCTGAAGGTGACCGGCACCCTTCCGGCGGAGCTGAACGGCAGATACTTCCGCAACGGCCCGAACCCGCTCCCCGGCCAGGACCCGGGCCACTGGTTCACCGGCCCCGGCATGATCCACGGGATCCGGCTCCGCGACGGCCGCGCCGAGTGGTACCGCAACCGGTGGGTGCGCACCCGCTCCTTCACCGAGGACGCCCGCTTCATCGGCCCGGACGGCACCATTGATCTGACCGCCGTCACCGCCAACACCAGCGTCATCCGGCACGCCGACAGGATCCTCGCCCTGGTCGAGAACGGCCTGCCGTACGAGATGACCCCCGAGCTCGAAACGGTCGGCCCCTGCGACTTCGGCGGCCGGCTGACCACCGCCATGACGGCCCACCCCAAGCAGGACCCGGTCACCGGGGAGCTGCACTTCTTCGGGTACGGCTTCTTCGCCCCCTACCTGACCTACCACCGCCTCTCGGCGTCCGGCGAGCTCGTGGAGAGCCGCGTCGTCGACGTCCCCGGGCCCACGATGGTCCACGACTTCGCGATCACCGAGCACCACGTGATCTGGCTCGACCTGCCCGTCGTCTTCGACATGGACCTCGTCGGGCGCGGCATGCCGTACCGCTGGGACGACTCCTACGGCGCCCGCCTCGGCGTGATGGACCGCGACGGCCGGGTGAGCTGGTACGACGTCGACCCCTGCTATGTCTTCCACGTCGGCAACGCCCGCGAGGACGCGCACGGCCGCATCGTGCTGGACGCCGTCCGCTACTCCCGCTCCGCCTTCCAGGCACTGTGGCCGCGCATCGGCGGCGCCGCCGACCCCGCCGCCGAGACGGGCGGCACGGCCCTGCACCGCTGGCTGATCGACCCCGCGAGCGGCACCGTGAAGGAAGAGCCCCTCGACGACCGCAACGTGGAGTTCCCGACCTTCAACGAGGACCTGCTCGGCCGGTCCAGCAGGTACCTGTACGCGGTGAGCGAGGGCGCCGTGGTGAAGTACGACACCGAGACCGGTGCCGGGCAGGTCCGCGACCTCGGCGCCCACCCGGGTGAGGCGATCTTCGTGCCCGCCTCGGACGCGCGGGCGGAGGACGACGGCTGGCTGATGTCCATCGTCACCGACGAGGCCGGCACGGGCTCCGAGCTGCTGGTCCTCGACGCGTCCATGCTCGAGTTCGTGGCCTCCGTACGGCTGCCGCGCCGCGTCCCCGCCGGCTTCCACGGCTCCTGGATCGCCGACCGCTGAGGCCGCCGGCCCCGCCGTACCGAGAACGCCTCCGCCGCGCCCGCGGCGGGGGCGTTCAGCCGTTTCTCAGCCGATTCCGGCGACGATCGTGCGGGCGAGGGCCGCGGCGAAGGCGTCGAGTGGCTGCGGCGAGCCCTCCTCGCCCACGAACAGCCGCAGGAACGCCCGCTGGTAGCAGGCGCCGAGGAGCAGCGCGGCGGCGGCGTCCGGATCGGCGTCCCGGCGGATACGGCCGCTCTCGCGCAGGTGCCGCAGGTAGTCGGCGAGGTGGTGCAACGGCTTGTGCGGCCCGGCGTCGATCTTGCGCAGCCCCTCCCGGTGGCGCTGGAGCAGGGACGGCTCGGCGAAGAGCGACGAACCGATCGGCATGCTGGCCTCGTAGAACAGTGCCGCGCTGCGGATGATCTCGGCGAGGCACTCCTCGGCCGTACGGTCTCCGGGGTCCTCGGCGAGCCGCCTGATCAGTGAGTTGAGCGAGGGAAGCCGCTCCTGCAGGACGCAGACGAAAAGCTCCTCCTTGCCGGAGAAGTGCCGGTAGAGGGCGGCCTCCGAACATCCGGCCGCGCGGGCGATCTCCTTCGTGGTGACGCGGGCGAGGCCCATCGTGCGCATGAGGTGCTCGGCGGCCTCGAGGATGCGGTCGCGGGTGCGGGCACCGGCGGGCGTGCGCGGCTGGGGCATCGGAGGCGGTACTCCCTTCCTTCTGGCTTCGGGCCGCCGGAGAGCGGGTAGTTCATCCTATGATGTGAGTGAGTACTCACCAACTTTGTGGGGGAGATGTCTCATGAGACTCACGGTCTTCGGCGCCACCGGCCGTACAGGCAAGGAAGTCGTCCGGCAGGCGCTCGACGCGGGCCACCAGGTCACCGCGGTGGTGCGCGACCCCGCCCGCCTGCCCATCAGCCACTCCGCGCTGGAGGTGGTGGTCGCCGACGTCACGCGTGCCTCCACCCTTCGCCCGGCCCTCGCCGGCCGCGAGGCGGTCGTCTCGGCGCTCGGCCCGAACGGCCGCCAGGGGGTCGGCATCACGAGCGCGGGCGTGCGGGCGATCATGCAGGCGATGGACGCCGCCGACGTACGGCGCCTCGCCGTCATCAGCGCCGTCCCGGTCGGGCCCGTCCCCGACGGGGAGAGTTTCCTCTACCGTTCCGTCCTGCTCCCGCTGTTGCGCAGGATCCTCCGGGACGGCTATGCCGATCTGGCCGCGATGGAGAAGGAGGTCAGCCGCAGCACCACGGAGTGGACGATCGTGCGCCCGCCTCGGCTGACCGACAAGCCGCTCACGGGCACCTACCGAAGGCTCGTGGGAGGGAACGTGCCGCGCGGCCACGTCATCTCCCGCGCCGACCTGGCCCACGCCCTGCTGGCGGTCATCGACGACCCGGCGACGATCAAGCAGGTGGTCGGCGTCGGGTACTGACCCCGCCTACGAGGACGCCGCGACCTGCCGGAGGAAGGCGGCGTTGGAAGGGGTGTCGCGGAGCCGGTCGAGCAGTGCGGTGAGCGCCTGCTCGCGCTCCAGTCCGGACAGCGCGCGGCGGAGCTTCCAGACGACCTCCCGTTCGGCGGGGGTCAGCAGCAGTTCCTCCCGCCGGGTGCCGGAGGCGTCGACGTCCACCGCGGGGAAGAGCCGGTGTTCGGACAGGGCCCGGCTGAGACGCAGCTCCATGTTCCCGGTGCTCTTGTACTCCTCGTACAGATAGTCGTCCATCCGGGAACCGGTCTCGGCGAGCGCGGTCGCGATGATGGTGAGCGATCCGCCCTCCTCCAGCGCGCGAGCGGCGCCGAAGAAGCGTTTCGGCAGGTAGACGGCCTGGGCGTCCACACCGCCCGAGAGGGTCCTGCCGCTGCTCGGCGCCGAGGCGTTGTAGGCGCGGCCGAGCCGGGTGAGCGAGTCGAGGAGCAGGACGACGTCCGTGCCGCCCTCGGCGAGCCGCCTGGCCCGCTCGACGGCCAGCTCGGCGAGCGCCGTGTGGTCGCGTTCCGGACGGTCGAACGTCGAGGCGATCACCTCGCCCCGGACGGACCGGTGGAAGTCGGTCACCTCCTCGGGGCGTTCGCCGACCAGCACCACCATGAGGTGGACGCCGGGGTGGTTCGTGGTGACCGCCTCGGCGACCGCCTTGAGCACGGTCGTCTTCCCTGCCTTGGGCGGTGAGACGATCAGCCCGCGCTGGCCCTTGCCGATCGGGGCGAGGAGATCGATCACCCGGGTGACGGGCGACCCGTTCTCCAGAGTGAGGCGGTCGTGCGGGTGGACGGGGGTCAGGTCGGCGAAGCGCGGCCGGGGACGCCCCGGGTCGGCGCCGTTGACGGACACGAGCTCGACGGGCCCGTCGTACGCCTTCCGCGCGCCGGTGGCGGGCCTTCGCGCGGTCGCGACCACGAGGTCGCCGGGCCGGAGCCCGAACTGCCTGACCTGCGAAGGTGAAAGCCGGACGTCGTCGTCGCCGGGCAGGTAGCCCTCGGTTCTGATGAAGGCGCCTTTGTCCCGGATGTCGAGAATCCCGGAAACAGTCACGACGTGCTGCTCGGCGGCCTTCTGGGCTTTTGTCTGGGGTCTGTCGATGGTTACGGTCATGGTTCTTCCTTGAGGGAGGTGCGCGGCGGCGCACGAGGTGCGCCGAGCCGCCGAACGGTGGAATCCGGGAACGGTGAGATGCGGGAATCGCCGGAAGGCGGGAGCGCCGGAAACGCGCTCGAAAACGCCACGACAACCCGATGAACACGGGCTCAGGGCCCGAACGGAAATGCCTGCCTACGACGAGGCGGCGAAAGAAGAAGGCTCAGACCACGCGATGGATCAACCAATCGCCCTATGGAGCCACTTTCACTATAACAGCACTCCCCGCCCCACCCACAAGCCCCTCGCTGTTGGGGCAGGCAGGCTAGTCTGGGCGGGAATGTCGTGGGTGAGGGGAACCGGATGTCGTACGCGGCCAGGTCGGTCGATGGGGTCGAGGTGATCCCGCTACGCGACGCGGTGGGGCCGATGGGCGGGGAGCTCAAGCAGGCGCCCTCGGAGATCCTCACCGGAGGGTCGCCCGGCGACTGGGCCGGGCTCTCGCCGGACGAGTGGGTGCTCCACTTCCGCTGCTACCTGCTGCGCGGCCGTACGGGGCGTACCGTCCTGGTCGACACAGGGGTCGGCGCGACCGACTCGCCCGCCTCGACGTGGGCGCCGGTCCCCGGGACGCTGCTGGGCGAGCTGGCCCGGGTGGGCGTCGCGCCCGGTGACGTCGACACCGTCGTCCTCACGCACCTGCACAGCGACCACGCCGGAGGCGCCGTCGTCGACGGGGTGCCGGCGTTCCCGAACGCCCGCCACGTCATCCAGCGCGCCGAGGTCGAGTGGGTCGGGAGCGGCGGCCCGAATCCCATCCTGGAGCGCGTCCTGCGCCCGCTCACCGGCATGGTCGACGCCGTCGACGGCGAGGCCGAGGTGATCCCCGGGGTTCGCGCCATCCTGGCCCCCGGGCACACCCCCGGCCACCAGGTGGTCGAGATCGGGCGGCTGACGCTGACCGGCGACCTGGTGCTCCACCCCGTCCAGCTCGCCAACCCCGCGATCCGCTACGCCCACGACGAGGACCCCGACCGGGCCGCGGCCACCCGGCAGGCGCTACTGCGCAGGCTGCGCGCCGAGGGCGGCCTGATCGGCACCGCCCACTTTCCCGAGCCCTTCACCGAGATCCTGGTCGAGCAGGGCGATTAGCCTGCGCGCCTTGCCCCGGTAGCGCAGCACCTGCACCGCGCCGAGGATCCAGAGGGGGTACTGCACGGCGAGCGCCCAGCGGTAGGCGGCCAGATCGGTGCCGCCGCGCAGGTCGAGGGCGATCCCGATGAGGGCGATCACCGACATGGTGGCGGTGAACCCGCCGCCGTTCACGATGCCGGTGGCCATGCCGATGCGGGCGGCGGGGTTGAGGGTCCGCGCGTAGTCGAAGCCGATCATCGACCCCGGCCCGTTCCAGGCCAGCACGGCGACCAGTACGAACAGCAGCCAGAGTGGCGCCCTGCCCGGCCACAGCAGCACGGCCGTCCAGGCCGCGGCCGTCGAGCAGATCACGATCAGCACCATCCGCGAGCGGTGGAACGGGAAGCGTCCCGCGAGGTACCCGAGCACCGGTCCGCAGACGATGCCGAGCATCGTCAGCGTCGTCAGCAGCACCCCCGCCGTCGCCGGCGCCAGCCCCTGCCCCTCGACCAGGAACGGATACCCCCACAACAGGAGGAACGCCGCCGAGGACGACTGGGTGGCGGCGTGCGTCCACATGCCGAGGCGCGTCCCGGGTTCCGCCCAGGCCTCGCGCAGCCGCGGCCGTTCCGTCGTCCCGGACACCGGACGGGACTCCCGCAGCACGGCCGCCACGAGCACGAGGGACAGGCCGCCGAGGGCGGCGGCGGTGAGGAAGGTGGGCGTCCAGCCGTAGCGGTGGAGACCCTGGATGAGAGGGACGGCCGAGGCGATCGCGCCGAGCTGGCCGAGCAGGCCCGTGAGCTGCACGATCAGCGGGTTGCGCCGGGCGGGGAACCAGATGTTGACCAGGCGGATGACGCTGATGAAGGTCATCGCGTCGCCGCACCCGACCAGTACCCGGCCGCCGATGGCGTCGAGGAGGCCGCCGGACAGCGCGAACACGAGCTGCCCGCAGCCCATCACGCCGGCGCCGATGAGCAGCATCCGCTTGGAGCCGAGCCGGTCGACGAGGATCCCGACGGGGATCTGCATCGCGGCGTAGACGAGGAGCTGCAGCATGGCGAGCATGGAAAGCCCCGTCGCCCCGATGCCGAGCCGGGCGCCGGCCTCGATGCCGGCGACGCCGAGCGACTGGCGGTGGAAGACCGCGACCGCGTAGGCGAAGACCCCTGCCGCCCAGATGATCCAGACACGACCAGGTGTTCTTTCCGCCGCCATGACGGCGATTTTACGCTTTGACCGTTTCCAAACCGTTACAGGGGGTACCGCGGGTAGATCGCACTATCGTCGCCTGCATGGCACCGATCCCGCCGGACGAGTTCTACGCCCGGATCAACAAGACCCTCGCGGGGGCAGGCGCGTTCATCACCGACCCCGAGGGCCGGGTGCTGTTCGTGAAGCCGAACTACCGCGACCACTGGCTCTGGCCCGGCGGCCACGTGGACGAAGGGGAGTTTCCCGAGCAGGCATGCGCCCGCGAGGTGACCGAGGAGCTCGGGTTGACGCTGCCGGTCGGCAGGCTGCTCGGCGTGCACTGGGTGCCGCCGTTCCGCGACCGCCCGCTGCCCCTGGTCCACTTCCTGTTCGACTGCGGCACCCTGCGCGACGGCGAGGCGATCGTGCTGCAGGAGGAGGAACTCGACGAGTTCGCCTTCCTCGACGTCGCGCAGGCGGAGACCCGGATGCCGTCGTACCTGGTCACGCGGTTGCGCGCGGCCATCGCGGCCCGAAACGACGGGACGACCTTCTACCTCACCGGCGGAACGCCCGAGATCCCGCACCGCTGACCGCCGCTCACGAGGCCGGACGGTCCTTGCGCAGCAACTCGCCCTCGAACCAGGCGATGGTACGGCGCAGCCCGGTGGCCACGTCCACCTCGGGACGCCAGCCGAGCGCGCGGGCGGCGAGCGAGGTGTCCGGGCGGCGTACGGCGGGGTCGTCCACCGGCCGTTCCACGAACCGGATCGGCGAGGAGGACCCGGTGAGGTCGCGGATCAGCGTGGCCAGCCGCAGCATCGACATCTCGGCGGGGTTCCCGATGTTGACCGGCCCCGCGAAGCCGCTCGCGGCCAGTTTGAGCACGCCGCCCACGGTGTCGTCGACGTAGCAGATGGATCGGGTCTGGCTGCCGTCCCCGGTCACGGTTATCGGCTCACCGGTGACGGCCTGGCGGACGAACGTCGGGACCGCCCGGCCGTCGTACGGGCGCATGCGCGGGCCGTAGGTGTTGAAGATCCGCACGATGGCCGTGTCGAGGCCGTGTGAGGCCCGGTAGGCGGTCGTCAGCGACTCGGCGAACCGCTTGGCCTCGTCGTACACGCTGCGCGGCCCCACCGGGTTGACGTTCCCCCAGTACGTCTCGCGCTGGGGGTGCTCCAGGGGGTCCCCGTACACCTCGCTCGTCGAGGCCAGCACGAACCGCGCGCCCTTCTCCCGCGCCAGCCCCAGCGCGTGCAGGGTGCCGAGGCTGCCCACCTTCAACGTGGCGATCGGATGGCGCAGGTAGTCGGCGGGCGAGGCGGCCGAGGCGAAGTGCAGCACCAGGTCCACCGCGCCCGGCACGTGGACGAACCCGGTCAGGTCGCACTCCACGAGCCGGAACCTCGGACGTCCCAGCAGGTGCTCGACGTTGCCGGGGCCGCCGGTGAGGAAGTTGTCCATGCAGACGACCGACGCGCCTTCGGCGAGCAGCCGTTCGCACAGGTGGGAGCCGAGGAATCCCGCCCCTCCGGTCACCACCACCCGGCGCGCGCTCATCGGGCGCCCGCCTCGGCGGCACCGGCGAGCAGGCCCAGGGCCGCGTCGAGCACCGCCTCGGCGCCGATCTCCAGCAGCCCGGGATCCGGCCGGGGCGCGTGCGCGTCATCCCGGCGGCCCGCCCACAGGGCGACATGGGGCCCGGTGGGCGGCGGCCCCCACTGCTCGGGGGACACCGGGCCGAACAGCACCACCGAGGGCGTCGCGAAGGCCGTCGCGAGATGGGCGACGCCCGTGTCCCCGCAGATCACCAGCCGTGCCCCCGCGACCACCCGCGCCAGGTCGCGCAGGCCGGTACGGCCGGCGAGCACGTCCTCGACGGGCAGGTCCGCGAGGGCGGCCACGCGGAACGCCAGGGAACGCTCGTCGGTGTCCCCCGTGACCAGCACCCGGTGGCCGGCCTCGCGCAGCGCGGCCGCCACCTGGGCGAACCGGTCCGGCGGCCAGCGGCGGGCCCCGGAGGTCGCACCAGGGTGGATGACGACATGTCCCCCGAGGCCGCCCCGGCGCGACTCGGTTCGAACGCCGTGGAGGAGAAGATCGCCGGGGTGGGCCGGGATGCCGTACCACTCCAGCAGGTCGCACCACCGGCGCACCTCGTGCGCCTCCTGCCGCCAGCCCGGGCCCTTGATCGCGGGAAACTCGGGATGGGCGTGCGTGAGCAGCCGCCCGGGGCGGGTGCGGCACAGCGCGGCGATGCTCTCCGGGCCGCGTCCGTGCAGGTTGACCGCGACGTCCGGCCGGTCGAACGGCACCGGTCCGGGGCCGGACACCTCCAGCAGTTCGTCCACCGCCCCGATCAGCGGCACCAGGCCGGCCAGGGCGGCGGGCGCGGCCAGCACGAGCCGGTGACCGGGGAAGGCCGCGCGCAGCGCCCTCAGCGCGGGGACCCCGGTGAGCAGGTCCCCCAGCCCGAGCGCGCGCAGCGCGAGCACCACCGGCCCGCGCGCCGCCGGTCTCACGGCCATGACGGTTCGGTGGAAGGGCACACGACCAGTTCGCGCACCTCGCACCCCTTGGGCTGGCTCAGCGCGAAGATCACCGCCGCGGCGACGTCCTCGGGCTGGTTCAGCCGCGCGTCCGGCCCCGGCCGGTACTTCTCCTCCCGCCCGTCGAAGAAGCGCGTCCGCATCCCGCCCGGCACCAGCAGCGTCACCCCGACCCGCCCGGCCAGCTCGGCCGCCAGCGCGCGGGTGAACCCCACGACGCCGAACTTCGCCGCGCAGTACGCCGTGGCGTCGCTCACCGCCCGCAGGCCGAGCGTCGAGGCGCAGGTCACCACGCGGCCCTGCGAGCGCATCAGGTACGGCAGCGCGGCGCGGACCACGGCCACGGTGCCGAGCAGGTTGACCTGGATCACCCGCTCCCAGTCGGGCACGGGGACGTTGGCGAGCGGCCCGCACCTGTCGATCCCGGCCGCGGTCACGACGCCGTCGAGGCCGCCCGCCCGTTCGGCGAGCTCGTGTACGGCCCGCTCCGCCTCCTCGTAGTCGGCGATGTCGGCGGCGACGTGGTCGACCCCGTTCTCGGGCGTGTTGACGTCGATCACCAGTGGCCTGCCGCCGACCTTGGTGATCGCGGCGACCGTGGCCTTCCCCAGGCCCGACGCCCCACCGGTGACCAGGATGTTCCCGACCATGATGTTCACTCCTAGGTTGAAGGGGGCTTCGGTGTGGGGCCGTGATCAGGGGGAGGGGGCTTCACATCACCCCCTGCGCGGCGGCGATCAGCCCGGTGGTGGAGTAGCCCGGCACGGTGGGCAGGACGACGATCTCGCCGCCGGTACGCCGCACCGCCTCCGCCTCCGGCAGCTCCAGGCCGGTGTAGTCGCCGCCCTTCACCCAGACGTCGGGACGAAGATGCTCGATGACCGCGCAGGGCGTGTCCTCGTCGAAGATCATGACCGCGTCGACGCAGCCCAGCGCCCGCAGGATCTCGACCCGGTCGCGTTCGGCGACGACAGGACGGCCCGAGCCCTTCAGCCGGCGGACCGACTCGTCGGAGTTGACGCACACGATCAACGCGTCGCCGATCGCCCTGGCCTGCCGCAGCAGGCTGACGTGACCGGCGTGGAGCAGGTCGAAGCAGCCCCCCGTGGCGATCAGCCTGCCGCCGCCCGCCCGCACCAGCGCGGCCAGCTCCACGGCCGTACGGGGACGCTCGCCCACCGCCGGCTCCGGTACGCGGACGGCCGCCGCCCCGCCCGCCTCCACGAAGCGCGTCGCCTCGGCGACGGCGGCGGTCACCGCCTCCTCGACCGGGGCCCCGCCGCGCAGGGCCAGCGCCGCCGCCGAGGCGAACCGGTCCCCGGCCCCGCAGGTGTCTCCCGCCGCGACGGGCGCGGGCGACGGCACCCGGACCGTCCGGCCGCCCCGGCGGCACAGCACGGCCCCGCCCGGCCCGAGCGTGACGGCGACGGCCTCCGCCCCGAGGTCGGCGATCAACCGGCGGACCCCCGCCTCCGGCCGCGCGTACCGTTGCCCGCACAGCGCCGCAGCCTCCGCCTCGCTGGGGGTGACCAGCGCGCAGCCGGGCACGGGCGCCTCGCCCGACGGGTGCGGGTCCCACACGACCGGCACGGCGAGGTCACCCAGCAGATCGCGTACGGCGCCCACGGTCCCGCGCCCGTAGTCGGACACCAGCACCGCGCCCGCCCCGCGCAGCGCCCTGGCCACGCGTTCACCCTCCCGGCCGCGCCAGGCCCGGCCGTCGCCGGTGTCGACCCGCAGCAGCGTCTGGCCCCGCGCGCGGATCCGGGTCTTGCGCGAGGTGGTCCCCCGCAGCGGCAGCCGCACGACCTCCGCGAACCCGGACAGCAGGGCGCGCAGCCGCTGACCGGAGGGGTCCTCGCCGAGGGCCGTGACCAGCACGACCTCCGCGCCCTCGCGGGCGGCGAGCAGGGCCGAAAGGCCCGCCCCTCCCGGTCTGCGGTGTTCCGCGCGCCCGCACACCACGGGCACCGGCGCGTCCGGGCACAACCGGTCCGCCTCGCCCTCGATGTCCACGTCGAGGAGCGAGTCGCCGATGACGACGAGCGGGCCGTCCGTCATGCCGCCGACTCCTCGAACGCGTCGCAGATCATGTGGATGAGCGCGAGGTGCACTTCCTGGACGGTGGCGGTGTCGCCGGAGGGGACGGCGATGGCCTCCTGGCACAGGTCGGCCAGCGGGTTCGGCGCCGGGCCGGTCAGCGCCCAGGTGACCAGCCCCACCACCCGTCCGGCGTCGGCGGCCTCCAGCACGTTCTTGCTGGCCCCGCTGGTGGACAGGCAGAGCAGGACGTCGCCGGGCCGGCCGTGCGCCCGTACCTGCCGGGCGTACACCTCCTCGGCGCCGTAGTCGTTGGCGATCGCCGTGGCGGCCGAGGTGTCGGCGTGCAGCGCGATCGCCGCGTACGGGCGGCGGTCGGTGCGGAACCGGCCCACCAGTTCGGCGGTCAGGTGCTGCGCCTCGGCCGCCGAGCCGCCGTTGCCGCAGGCGAGCAGTCGTCCGCCTCCCGCCAGCACCTTGGCCAGCCGGCGGCCCCACAGGCGGATCTTGCGGCTGTCGGCGTCGATCGCGGACAGCGTCGCGGCCAGGCGCGAGAGATGAGGATGCATGGTCAACCTCCCGCCGCGGCGTACCTGTCCAGGCGGCCGCCGATCAGGCTGCGGTACACCGACTCCGTCTGGGTCGCCACCTGCGCCCAGCCGTACCGCGACCGGGCCCGGCGCACCCCCTCGGCGGCGAGCGAGGCGCGCAGGCCGGGGTGGGCGAGCAGGTCGCGGAGCACCTTGGCGAGGACACGGGGGCGGCGCGGCGGCACCAGGACGCCGCAGCCGGCCACGGTGTCCAGGTGCCCGCCGACGGCCGAGGCGACCACCGGGACCCCGCACGCCATCGCCTCGAGCGGCACCATGCCGAACGGCTCGTACCAGGGCACCGTGACCACGACCTGTGCCGACCGCATGAGGGCGGGCACGTCGGCGCGGGCGACGCTGCCGATCAGCCGCACCCGGGCGCCGACGCCGCACGCGCTCGCGCGCAGCCGCAGCGGTTCGCCGTCGCCCGGTTCGCCGCCCGCGATGACCAACTGGGCGCCGGGCACGTGGCGCAGCGCCTCGATGATGGTGTCGATGCCCTTGCGCGGGACGATCCTGCCGATGCTCAGCACCCGGGCGTACCCGTTCCGGTCCTCGTGCGGCATCGCCGGTCCGTCCGGGCGGAAAAGCGTCAGGTCGACGCCGCAGGGCACGACCACGACGCGTCCCACCGGCACGCCCATGTCCGACAGTTCGGTCACCTCGTCGGTGCAGGACGCGATGATCGCCGCGGCGCGGCGGCCGATGTCCCGCTCGACGGCGACCCGGTTCGGCGGGCTGGTGTCGGCCGCCCCCTGCCACCGCCGCTTGACGCTGCCGAGCGCGTGGAACGTCTGGACGACCGGGATGCCGAGCTCCGCGGCGGCCGTGAGGGCCGCCGTGCCGCTCATCCAGAAGTGCGCGTGCGCCACGTCCGGCGCCTCCGACCGCCAGCGGCGGGCCAGATGGGCGGCGAAGGCCGGCATGTGGGGCGGCAGCTCGTCCTTGGGCAGCGGCTCGGCCGGCCCGGCGGGCACGTGTTCGACGACCACCCCGGGGGCCAACGGCAGCGCGGGCGGCTGCTCGGGGCCGGTGCGGCGCGTGTAGACGGTCACGGTGTGCCCGAGCGCGCCGAGCGCCGTGGCCAGGCCCGCGACGTGGACGTTCTGCCCGCCCGCGTCCACTCCGCCGACCGCGGCCAGCGGGTTCGCATGCTCGGACACCATGGCGACCTTCATCGCGCTCCTTCCTTGACGCCGTCCCTGGCGCCGGGCGCCGTCGCGGCCACCAGGCCGAGGACGGCCGCCACGACCTCCTCACCGGTGACCGAGGAAAGGCACGGATGGCCGGGGACGGGGCAGACGCGCGCCCTGGTACCCCGGCAGGTGGCGTGCTGGTCGCCGAGCAGCACGACCGGCACCCGGTACGGCGCCCAGCGCGCCGCCGGCACGACGGGGGCGAACAGGCTGACCACGGGAGTGCCGACCGCCGCCGCGAGGTGCGCGGGCCCGGTGTTGGCCACCACGACCGCCGCCGCCCCCGCCAGCACGGCCGCCAGTTCGGGGAAGGTCGTCACCCCGCCGAGGTCGCAGCCGTACGCCCCCGCCACCTGGGCGGTCAGCGCCTGCTCGTCCGGCCCGCCGGTCACCACCACCCGCATCCCGGAGAGCACGAGCTCACGCACCGTCTTGGCGTGCGACTCCGCCGGCCACGACCGCGCGGACGCCGAGGTGCCGGGGTGCACCACCACGTACCCGGGCGGGCCGGTGAACCGGTCCACCGAGCGCAGGGGCCGCCGTACGGCGAGCGCCCCGTCGTCGTCGGCGGGCAGCTCGAAACCGGCGGCGCGGGCCAGCTCCAGCATGCGCAGCGCCTCGGGCACGTCGACGTTCTCGTCCACGATGTGCCGGACGTCGACGAGCGAGCCGGGGTAGTCCTCGCTGATCGCCGCGATCCGCGGGACGCCCGCCAGGCGCAGGAGCATGGCGAGCGGCAGCGACGACTGGTGGAACGACGTGAAGATCACCGCCTCCTCCGGTCCCGTCGCCTCCACCAGCGAGACGAGCTCCTCCACGTGCGCGCGGGTGAGCGGACGCGGCTCGGGGTCGATCCACGGGGCCCGCCACTCCAGCACCCGGTCGACGCCGGGCAGCAGCTCCGCGGCGGCACAGCCGTTGGGGCCGGTCAGCAGCACGACCTCCCGCGCCCCGGCGGCGATCGCGCGGATGGCGGGCCCGGCCATCAGGACGTCCCCGGCGTTGTCGAGGCGGGCCGCCAGCACCGTCCCCCGGCCCGTCACCGGCGTGCCCGCAGTTCTCCCCGGAGGCGGTGCGCGCACGCCACGGGCGGGATGACCACGCTCGTCACGGCCATGCGCACGATCTCCTCAGGGGTGCGGGGCCCGGGGGCGAGCCTCGCCCAGGCGAACTCGGCGGTCAGACCCAGCCACGCCAGCCCGGCCGCAGCGGCTCCGAGGGCGGTGGTGTTCCGGACGCGGGACTGGACCAGGCGCCCGGGTCTCCGGCCCGCCTCCCGCCGGGCCCCGGCCGCCAGCAGCAGGGCGATCGAGGCCACGCCCATGAAGGTCGTCATGGCGTGGCGCGCGAACCTGCCGGGGACCCCGCCGACCGCCGCCCGCCAGCCCGCCCCGTGCAGGCGGCGCATGAGCGCGTCGTCGGCGTTGCCGCGCTGGGCCCGCACGCTCGTCCAGAACCCGTCGTCGCGCACCGGGTGCCAGGTGACGCGCCGCCCCTTGACCAGCCGGTGGCCCGCCTTCAGCAGCCGCAGCGCGAGGTCGGCGTCCTCCCGGTACGCCCGGGGGAAGCGCTCGTCGAAACCGCCCACGCCCTCCAGCGCCGAACGCCGGTAGGCCATGTCGGCGGTGGCCCAGCCCGCCTCCGTCAGCGCGGCGGTGTTCCGCTCGGCGTCCGTGGGCCGCCGGTCGGCGGGCAGGCGCACCTCCAGGCGCCCCTGGGAGCCGGCCACGTCCTCGCCGAGGTCGCGCAGGTCGGCGAGAAGGGCGTCCTTCCAGCCCGGCGGCGGGACCACGTCGTCGTCCAGGAAGGCGATCCAGGGCGTGGCGGCCGCCCGCCAGCCCGCGTTCCGCGCGGTGGCGGGCCCGCGCCCGCCCGTGCGCAGCACCCGCACGTGCTCGGGCACCTTCAGCGCCGGGCAGAACCGCGGCCGGTCGTCGACCACGATGACCGGAAGGTCCGGTTCGAGCGCGTCCAGCAGCCGGTGCAGACTGCGCCGGCCGATGGTCGGGATGACGACGGTGATCACGCTGCGAACACCTCCCCCCGGGTGACGAGGTACGGGCCGATGGCGAGCACGTCGACCGGGGCCGAGCCGAAGCACTCCAGGGCGTCGCGCGGATCGTCCACGATGGGACGGCCGGCGGTGTTGAGGCTGGTGTTGACCAGGACGGGCAGCCCGGTGCGGGCGTGGAACGCCTCCAGCAGCCGGGCGAGCAGCGGCTCTGACTCCCGGTCGATGGTCTGCACGCGGGCCGTCCCGTCGACGTGGACGACCGCGGGGATGCGCTCACGCCACTCGGGCCGCACGTCATGCACGAACAGCATGTACGGGCTCGGCAGCGGGCCGCGTTCGAAGATCTGATGGGCGTGCCCGGCGAGGACCATCGGCGCGACCGGGCGGAACTGCTCGCGTCCCTTCACGGCGTTGATCCTGTCGGTGTTGGTCGCCCGGCCCGGGTGGGCGAGCAGCGAGCGGTGCCCGAGGGCGCGGGGACCGTACTCGGCGCGTCCCTGGAACCAGGCGACGATCCTGTCGGCGGCCAGTTCGGCGGCCACGGCCTCGGCCAGGTCGGCGGGCCTGCGGTGGGGGATCCCCGCCGAGACCAGCCAGGCGGCCAGCTCGTCGTCGGTCCAGCCCCGGCCGAGAACCGCGCCCCGCATCGGCGCCACCCGCTCACCGTGCAGACGGGCCAGGTGGAGCGCGCCGCCGAGGGCGGTCCCCGCGTCGCCCGCGGCCGGCTGCACCCAGACCCGGTCGAACGGCCCCTCGGCCGCCAGTCGCGTGTTGGCGACGCAGTTGAGCGCGACACCGCCCGCCATCGTCAGGCACCGCTCCCCGGTGCGCTCCCGCAGCCAGTCGGCGAGCTCCAGCAGCACCTCCTCCAGCCGGGCCTGGACGCTCGCCGCGAGGTCGGCGTGGTCGGCCGTCCAGGCCTCGTCCCGGCGCAGCGCCTTGGCGTACCCGCTCCAGTCGATCTGCTCCACGCGGAAGCCACCGTCGCCGGTGGTGTAGATCAGCTCACGCAGCTCGCCCAGGTGCCGGGGCCGGCCGTACGCCGCCAGGGCCATGACCTTGTACTCGTCACTCGACCTGAGGAAGCCGAGATGCGCGGTGACCTCCTCGTACATCAGGCCGAGGGAGTGGGGGAGGTCCTGGGTGGCGAGGACGGTCAGCCGGCCGTCGCGGTAGTGGCCCGCCAGGTGCGACACGGCCTCGCCGCGGCCGTCGCAGACCAGCACGGCCGAGTCCCGGTACGGGGCGGCGAGCGCGGCGGAGGCGGCGTGCGCGATGTGGTGGGGCACGAACTTGACCTGCGCCGTGTCCAGGCCGGGCAGCGCGGTGGCGAGGAAGGCGGGGGCGCGGCGGGCGTAGGTGGTCCGCAGTTCCTCCCAGCCGTCGGGGCCGAGCCCGGTCGTGGGCGCCCCGATTCCGGCGGTGTACGACGAGGGGGCCGCGGCACGCTCGACGGACGTCGGCAGGCGCCGCCGGGCGTACGGCGCCGGGGGACGCTCGGGGCGGACCAGTTCGGGATCGTAGGAGTAGGCGACGCCGTCGAGGTCCTCGGGACGCAGGCCCGCCTGCTCCAGGCACCAGGCGGCGGCCTGCTCGGGCAGCTCCCAGGCCGAGAAGGGCACCGGGCGCTTGCCGTGCTTGCGGCGGCTGAACCGCTCCTCTTCCGCGGCCGCCACGACTTCACCGTCCACCACCAAGGCCGCTGCCGGGTCGTGGAATATGGCGTTGATCCCGAGAAACCGCATCGGCTCACCTCCGTAGGGCCGCGGTGGTCTGGTTACCGAGAGAAGCGGCTCTCAAACGCTGCTTTGCGCATATGTCGAGGTAGAAAGGCGTGAATCTTGAACTTTGTCACGCTAAGTAGCCGTCGACGCTCATTTATCACCAAATCTCCCCCACCCCAGAGCCCCCCTCCCCCCGCACCCCAACTCCCTCCGACTGCCCCCTCCCAACCCCCTCCGGCCCCACCTTCAAACCTCCTCGCGGTGCCACCTCTGAACCCCCTCTTGGCGCCACCGCCGAACCCTTCCCGCCGCACCCCAACTCCCTCCGGCTGCCATCTCCGACCCCCTCCGGCCCCACCTCCAAACCTCCTCGCGGTGCCACCTCCGAACCCCCTCCCGCCTTCGCCGATCTCCCCCGCCGCCACTCGTGCGCCCACCCGCGCCTCGTCCGCCATGAGGCCCTCCCCTCGGCGCCGGGTCGGTGGGGTGGTGTGCGGTGAAATCGGCGCCGCCGTACGTCGAGTGACCCGGCAGGACTCGGGTTCGTTCGATCTCGTTCTTTCGGGATGAGCTGGAATATCTCGAGCCACATACATCGGATGTGTGTATCGGTCGAGGTGATAATCAGGCCTCTGCGTCCGTTGTCCGGGCCCCGTTCGGCACGGCTTCTCCTGCCGACGACTCGAGTATGGCCAGGTGTACGGCGAAGTCGGGGCTGCCGTGCGTTGAACGATGAGGTGCAGTCGCTGTCGACGCCATAAACGGAAAGTCAGGCTATTTCCATATCTGCCCGTTGACTCATCCGATCTCTGATCTTAACCTGAGCTCGTCATGGGGTGTGAGGCAGATCACTCGGAACCCCGTGTGGCACGGCACGCCCGACGACCGTAGCGGGAGATCGCGCCTCCTCCGGAGGCCGGCGATCACGGGCTGGCGGTACGCGTCCGTTCGGGAACGGCAAGGTGGGCGCATCCCTCCGCGCCCACCCGCGTGAACGGAGAGGCATGTGCGAGAAAGCGTGCGAAAAAGGGCTGTGAGGGCCGCGACCACCTGGCTGGCCGTACTGGCGCTCCTGGGCACGGCGTCAGCCGTCCCCAGGCGGACCGGCACGGCCGCACCGGCCGCACCGGCGGCGCCGGCCGCGCCCGTCGTGCTGAAGGCCCGCACGGTCGCCGCCGCGGTGTTCGACGTCCGCGACTACGGCGCCAAGGGGAACGGCTCGGCGAACGACACGGCCGCGATCAACAGCGCGGTCACCGCCGCGAACGGCGCGGGTGGCGGCATCGTACGGTTCCCCTCGGGGACCTACCGGTCCGCCGGCACGATCCACATGAAGAGCAACGTGACGTTCCAGCTCGACTCCGGCTCCACCATCATCGGCTCGCCGAACGACACCTACGACCCGCCCGAGTCGAACCCCAACGACGACTACCAGGACTACGGCCACAGCCACTTCCACAACGCCATGATCTACGGTGACCGGCTGACGAACATCGGCTTCGTGGGCTCCGGCACGATCGACGGCGGCGGCAACCTGATCACCGGTAACCCGTCCTCGGGCGAGGCCGACAAGATCATCTCGCTGACCCGGTGCGACGGCCTGACGGTCGACGGCATCACGCTGCGGCGCGGCGGCCACTTCGCGATGCTGATCAACGGCTGCGACCACGTCACCTCCGACCACCTGACGATCAACACCTCCGGCGATCGTGACGCCTGGAACATCATCAACACCCGGAACGTCACGATCAGCCACGCGGACATCAACGGCAACGACGACGCCCTGGTCTTCAAGTCCGACTGGGCGCTCGGGCAGAAGTTCTCCAACGGGCACGTCACCGTCACCGACTCCCACCTGTCGGCGGTCTGCTGCAACGCGCTGATGTTCGGTTCGGAGACCTGCGGAGACTTCTCCGACTACCAGTTCTCCCGCATCAGCATCACCGGTGCGCAGAAGTCCGGCCTCGGCATGGTGTCCATGGACGGTTCCGACATCTCCGACGTGCACTACCGCGACATCACGATGTCCAACGTCAGGTCGCCGATCATGGAGAAGATCGGGACGCGGCGACGGTGCGGCAACAGCCCGGGCGTCGGGCACATCAGCGGCATCACCTACGAGAACGTCACCGGCACCGGCACGACGCCGTCCTTCAGCCCGACTCTCTGGGGCGAGTCCGGCGGCAACCGGATCAGTGACGTGACCTTCACCAACGTCCACCTGACCGTCGCCGGCGGCAACGGCACCATGGGCACCGGCGTGCCGAGCAACGACTCCACCGACTACAACCCCAAGAGCATCGGCACCCGCCCGGCGTACGGCTGGTACATCCACAACGCCAACGACATCACCTTCAACGACAGCTCGGTGGAGTTCGCCTCGAACGACGGTCGCCCGGCGGTCATCGCCAACTCCGGCAGCAACCTGAGGTTCAACGACTTCACCGCGGAAAAGGGCGGCGACAGCCCGTTCGACCTGGGGTTCCAGTCGGTCACCGGGTACTGCGTCACCGGCGGGAACACCAGCGGCGGAGCGCTGCGTACCAACTCCAGCGGCTCGACCCGGAACTGCCCGTCAGGTGGCTCGTCGACCGTCACGGTGGAGGCCGAGAGCGGTACGGTCACCGCGCCCATGCAGGTGCGGAGCGACTCGGCGGCCTGGGGTGGCGGGTACATCACGGTGGCGGCGGGGAACAACAGCAACTCCTCCGCCCCCTCCAACGGCTCCTCGGTGATCCCGTTCACCGTCCCCACCGCCGGCACCTACCGGCTGTGGGGCAGGGTCATCGCGCCGGCGGACACCGACGACTCGTTCTGGGTCCGGATCGACGGCGGCTCGTGGGTCGACTGGAACGACATCACGCCCGGCTCGTCGTGGCACTGGGCGCGGGTCACCGACGACGCCTCCTCCGACGCCGTGGTGACCGCGAACCTGTCCGCGGGCTCGCACACCCTGACGGTCGCCTACCGCGAGGACGGCGCCAAGCTCGACCGGGTGCTCGTCACCGATGACGCGAGCCTGGTCCCCGCCAACGACCCGCCGCCCTCCGCGGCCGCCGTCACCCGATAGCAGCCACGTTCCCCTCCGGTCGCGAAGGTCCGCCGCCGGAGGGGACGCCCTTGTCGAGCCGCCCGCGCCTGGGGCGCCGTTCCTTCGCCTGCGGTCCCGGCGGTTCACCCGGCCTCTCGGCGGCCGGTCGGCGGGCCGCCGTCACCGGAGCCGGCGACGCCGTGTCGTAGCAGGGCGAAGGCCCGGTCGGCGGCGGCGACCGCCGCCGGGTGGAGATCGGCGATCGGCGTGCCCGCGGCCAGCTCCGACCAGTTCCTCCGCGCCAGCACGCGCTGCACCGCGATCACCTCGCCTGCCAGCAGGGCCGCCGGGAGAGCGTCCATGGTCTCCGCGAGCGCCTCGGCCAGCGCCTCTTCGTCGGCCGCCATGTGCTGGAACAGCCGGGCCGCCAGGCTCGGTGTGGAGAACACCATGCGGTGGTAGCCGAGCACCTCTTCGTGGTCGTTCAGGCCGGTGACCGGGTCGCGCCGCTCCAGCCCGGTCAGGAAGTGGCGGTGCAGCGCCGCCAGGGGATCCTCGCCTGGATCCCGCTGCCGTACGACGCGTGCCGCCTCGCCGAGATGGTCGGCGATCCGGTGCAGGACCAGGTCTTCCTTGCTGGCGAAGTACTTGAACAGGGTGGGTTTGGACACCTCGGCCGCCGCCGCCACCTCGGCGACGGAGACCTCGTCGAAGCCCCGTTCGAGGAACAGCGAGATCGCGGCCGAGGAGATCGCCTCGTGGGTCCGCTGCTTCTTGAGAGTCCGGAGTCCTGTCATGCGGTCACCCTAGCAACCCTGTTAACCTGGTCAAAAAGTTGACCGAGTTAAGAGAGCGGAGTGGGTGCGGACATGACGGGACTGGAGGAGGAGCGGGCGTACGTCGAGCGGTGCCGGACGGGTCTGCGCCGCATGCTCGACGGCGCCCGGCTGAACGTCATCGTGGGGGAGCAGGTGGCGGGCGACCGGTACAGCGCGGAGCGGCTCGGACGCCACCTCAAGAGCCTCGCCAAGGAGCTGGGCGAACTCCCCGACGGCCCGCCGTTCTTCGGCCGGCTCGACTTCGGCAGGGGCGCCGACGCCGGCGACCACGGAGGTCAGCGCTACTACATCGGCCGGCGGCACATCTCCGGCGACTCCGGCGAACCGCCCGTGGTGATCGACTGGCGCGCCCCCGTCTCCCGGATCTTCTACCAGGCCGGTGCCGCCGACCCGCAGGGCGTGTCCGTGCGCCGCCGCTTCGGCTGGGCCGGCACCACGCTCACCGGTTTCGAGGACGAACGGCTGGAGCTGGGCGAGGACCTCGGCTCCGCCAGCCGCATCATGGCGGCCGAGATCGAGCGTCCCCGCGTCGGCCCCATGCGTGACATCGTCGCCACCATCCAGCCCGAGCAGGACCGGCTCGTACGCGCCGGGCTGGAGGAGTCGATCTGCGTGCAGGGCGCGCCGGGCACCGGCAAGACGGCCGTCGGCCTGCACCGGGCGGCGTACCTCCTGTACGCCCACCGCGACCGGCTGCAGCGGGCGGGAGTCCTGGTCCTCGGCCCGAACCGCGCGTTCCTCGGGTACATCTCGGCCGTGCTCCCCGCGCTCGGCGAGGTCGACGTCGAGCAGACCACCGTGGACGAACTGCTCGCTCGCGCACCGCTCGCCACGACCGGGAAGCGGGCCGGCGACGGCGCAGTCGTGAGGCTCGCCGCGGACACCGGCACCGCGGCCGCGATCAAGCACGACGCGCGCATGGCGGTCGTCCTCCGCCGGGCGCTGTACGAGCGCGTCCGCAAGCCCACCCGGCCGATCAGCGTCCCCGACGGCTCCTACCGCTGGCGCGTCCCGGAGGAGGACCTGCGCCGCATCGTGGACGACACCCGCCGCGAGGCCCTGCCGTACGCCGTCGGGCGCGAACGCGTGATCTCGCGCACTGTGGAGGCGCTGCGGCGGCACGCCGAAGCGCGCGGCGCCACGCCGAACGCCGTCTGGACCCGCAAGATGGGCAGGGCGGTCACGCCGTTCGTGGACGAGGTGTGGCCGGCGGCGCGCCCCGAGGAGGTGGTGGCCGGCCTGCTCGGCGACCCGGCCGTGCTCGCCAGGGCCGCCGCCGGGGTCCTCACCGAGGAGGAGCAGGCGGCGATCCTGTGGACGAGGCCGCCGCGTAGCTATCGGAGCGCCAAGTGGTCGGCGGCCGACCTGGTGCTGATCGACGAGGTGGCGGGCCTGCTGGAGCGCCCGGCGCGCTACGGTCACGTGATCGTCGACGAGGCGCAGGACCTGTCGCCCATGCAGTGCCGCGCCGTCGCCCGCAGGAGCGCCCATGGCTCGATCACCGTGCTCGGTGACCTCGCCCAGGGCACGACACCGTGGGCCGCCCGCGACTGGCGCGAGCACCTGGCGCACCTCGGCAAGCCGGAGGGGCAGGTCGTCGCGCTGACCACAGGCTTCCGCGTCCCCGCCGCCGTGGTCGAGCTGGCCAACCGCCTCCTTCCCGCGCTCGACGTGGAGGTCCCCCTGACGCGTTCGTTCCGCGCCGACGGCAGGCTCCGCGTCCGGCAGGTGCCCGATCCGCAGGCCGCCGTCGTCGCCGCGGTACGGGAGGCCCTGGAGTACGAGGGTTCGATCGCCGTCATCGCCGCCGACACCCACACCGACGACCTGACCACCGCCCTGGAGAAGGAGGGCGTCCCCGTCACCGGCCCCGCCACGCTCGGCGCCGCCACCCGGGTGGCCATCGTCCCCGCCACCCTCGCCAAAGGCCTGGAGTTCGACCACGTCATCGTCGCCGAGCCCGCCGCCATCGCCGAGGCCGAACCCCGCGGCCTCAACCGCCTCTACGTCGCCCTCACCCGCGCCGTCTCCCGCCTCGACATCCTCCACACCCACCCCCTGCCGTTCCCGCCCGCCCGTTGACCATCGAAGCCGCCGATACGCACGGGTCCGGGCCTCGTCCTTCCGGGGGAGTGGCGCGAGGCCGTCGGCCGCCGGATCCCTCCGCCGGGTGAGTCGGAAGACCGCTCGCACAGGCGATCCGCCGCGAGGGCGGCCGAAGCAACGATGGGATCACCGACGAAGATCCCATCGAGGAGCAGATATGTACAAGCCGGTCGTGACCCTCGCCCTGGCCGCCACCGTGGTGGCGGGGTCCCTCTCTCCCGCACTGGCGGCGTCCGCCACGCCGGCGCCGAGGCCCGTGTGCTCGGCGGCCACGAGCGCCGTCGGCGCGACCTCGCTCCCTCCGCTGAACGCCGAGGCGATGTGCGCCTCCATCGCCGGTCTCCCGAACGCGCAGACGACCGGCGCCCTCGTCCAGGTGCGCGGCACCGCCGGTTCCTGGACCGGCAAGTCGGGTGTCGGCGACCTGAAGACCGGGCGGCCGGTGCCGGACGGCGCCAGGTTCCGGATCGGCAGCGTGACCAAGGTCTTCACCGCCACCGTCGTCCTCCAGCTGGTCGCCGAGAAGAAGGTCGACCTGGAGGGCACCGTCCAGGAGTACCTCCCCGGCCTGCTGCCCGCCGCCTTCCCGCCCGTCACGGTCGGGCAGCTCCTCGACCACACCAGTGGCCTGCCCGCCCCGACCTTCCCCGACGACGACAAGTGGATCCTCGACCACCGCTACGACAAGTGGACGCCGGAGCAGTGGATGGCGGGCGTCGCGAAGAACCCGATGGAGTTCACGCCCGGTACCAAGCAGCACTACCTGAACACCAACTACATCCTGCTCGGCATGCTCATCGAGAAGATCACCGGCAGGTCGTACGAGGACGTGGTGCGCGAGCGGGTCGTCCGCCCGCTCGGCCTGAAGCACACCACCCTGCCCGGCGACGGCATCCGCATCCCCGGGCCGCACGCCAAGGGGTACATGGCCGTCAGGGGCGAGGACGGGAAGACCGAACTGGTGGACGTGACGGAGATGAGCCAGAGCATCACCTGGGCCGCCGGTGAGATGATCTCGACCACTGACGACCTGGACCGCTTCATGACCGCCCTCTTCCGGGGCCGCCTCCTCCCTCCCGCCCAACTGGAGAAGATGTTCACCGTCCGGGATGGCGTGGTCATGTACGACGGAGACGACGACCCCGGGAACGACAAGCCGGCCGCCTACACCATGGGCATGACCGTCATGAAGCTCACCGGCGGCGCCACCATCTACGGAAAGACGGGCAGCCGTTACGGCTACAGCACCGGGATGTTCGCCACCCGCGACCTCCAGCGCCGCATCGTCGCCTCGGTCAACTCCACCACCAAGGGCGACTCCGCCCTTCTCCAGACCATCGGCCTGGCCGCCTTCACCTCCTGACGCCGCGCTCCACGGGAGGTGGCCCGGACCTCGATCCGGGCCATCCGGCCTCCGGGAACGGTCGAGCGGGCGAGCCCCGAGGGGCCCGCCCGCCACGGCTTTCAATTACCGATGGAACCGCTGACCGCGGTGGTCTCGGCCCGGTCCAGAAGCCGAATGCTGATCTCTACGACCGGCGCCGGCTCGTCGTCGTACTTCGGCTCTTCCATGTCGTGCCTTTCTGCGGAGGGGAAAGGACGTATTGGATGATCCATGCAATGACAACCCAGGGTCAAGGAACCTGTCATCGCACGTCGAGGGCGGGTCGAGACGTGAACGTTCCCCCACAAGATCTCGACGGTCCGGCCGCCCGCCGGGTGTCAGGACCTCTCGCCCGGCCCGCAGGTGGGGCAGCCGGGGCGCGGTGGGTGGCGTACGTACACGTGGTGCTCGGGCGCGATCAGGTTGACCCCGGTGACGTAGCCGGGGGTCAGGCGCGGCACGCCGGTGAGGAGCGCGATCACCGCGTGCGCGGTGAGCTGGCCCGATATCCCGGCAGTGGTGGCCAGCGCCCCCGGCCCTCCCAGGTCCACGGGTGTGCCGGGCCGCAGACGGGCCTGCTCTGCCGCGCTCAGGCACTCGTAGCAGGTGCCACCGGGCCCGAAGACGCCCACGGTGACCAGAGGCCCGTTGTAGCCGCCGCCCACCCAGGGAATGCCGGCCGCCGCGCACACCTGGTCGGCCCAGATACGGACGCCGTCGGTGCCGCGCGGCTCGTCGGCGCAGAGCGCGAGCACGTCGAAGCCGCCGACCAGCGCGGCCAGGTCGTCCCGCGAGCAGATCCGGCGCCGCTCGCCGGTCACCTCGATCGCCGAGTTCGTCCGCCGGAGCCGGTCCAGCGCGGCCTCGACCTTCGGCCTGCCCACGTCCTCCTCGTCGTACAGCACCTGGCGGCTCAGGTTGGACAACTCCACGACGTCGGGATCGACGCAGTGCAGCGCTCCGACTCCGGCGGCGGCCAGCGCCCAGACCGCGTGCCCTCCCGTGCCGCCCAGACCGAGGACGAGCACCCGCGCGGACTTCAGCCGCAGCTGTGCCTCCCACCCGTGCTCGCCCGGAGTGAGATCGGCCCGCCGGAAGAAGGCGCGGTTGCGGCTGTACCTCTCCACCTCGTCCTCGTGGAGCCCGGGAGGTACGGCGTCGTCGCCGCTTTCGACGTATCCGGACGCCACAAGGGTCTCCACGACGACCTGCGCCTGCCCGCGGGAAATCCCGGGCAGCGAATCGCACAGAATGGCGATGATGTCGTGCGTCTCGCGTGTTCCGTCCATCAGGTCGAGCGCGGCCCACGCCCATCCATTCGGATCACTGATTTCGGCGGCGAGCCCGTAGATCTCGCCTCCGATGCGTATCACCCCGTCGCCATACCGGTGCGGACGGTGTTCCGCCTTCACCCGAGGTAATCGCATGGAGCCGCTTCTCCTTCACGTGACCGACCGAGATGACCAGAATGTGATTACCGCTCAGTTCTATCCGCTCCCGAACCCCCCGAGCCAACCACCCACCCGTTCACGCCGGCCCGAGGCCAACCGTCCGCCTGCTCCAGAAGCCCCCGAGCCAACCACCCACCCGTTCACGCCGGTCCCGGGCCGACTGTCTGGCCGTTTACCTAGGTGGCGGGCCAACCGGATTTCCGGGGGAAGGACGCCGGCCTGAGCCGGCCGGCGTCCTTCCTCCGGCGCTGTGTCTGGTGCTTTCCCTCGGCGCCGGGGCGGCGGGAGGAAGTGCGGCGAAGCCGGCGCCGCCGTACGGCGGGCAACCGGTGGACCTCGCGGTGCTCCCTAGACGCGCCACAGCGCCCAGACCGTCTTCCCCGGCCCGTCAGGAAGCGGCGTGATGCCGTGTTCGTGGGCGAGGGCGGCCACGATGGCCAGGCCTCGGCCGTGTACGGCCTCGATGCCGAGGTCCAGATGACGCGGCTGCTCCGGGCCGTGGTCGGAGACACGGACACACAGCTCACCTCCGCGCTGCCACAGTGACAGCCTCACCGGTGGCTTCCCGTAGGTCATGGCGTTGGCGAGCAGTTCCCCGACAGCGAGAACCACGTCGTCGGCCAGATGATCAGGCAAGGCCCAGGCGGCGAGAATCTCTTTCACCATTCCGCGCGCCTTACCGATCATCGACAGGTCGCCGGGCAGGTCCCAGCAGACGGTACGTAGACCGCCGTCCGGTGTCTCAGGCATCGGTGCTCCATGGGGTGGGGTGGGTGGTGGGACGGTCGGATGGATGACCGGTTGCAGCAGGTCGGCCGGTCGACGCGGGGGCGGGGGCACAATGGGGTCGGCCGGTGTCGCATCGGGCAGGTCGATCGGTCGGTGCGGGGGCGGAGCCGGGGAGGGGCGGTACGGCATGATTTGTTCGGCCGCACTTATCAGTTCGTGTAGCTGGGCGGCGGTGCGCGCCTGGACGAGCAGGGGTTCGGGGACGGGCGACCGGCTCCATCTGGTCCAACTGCCGAGCGGCTGCCCGCTCGGCCCTGTCCCACTGCCGAGCACGGACGTGAGCAGCCGCCGTTCCGCGGCGGTGCCGGCCTCGTGTTCGTGCACTTGAACGCTCCTTTCTCATCACGCCGCCACCTCCTCGATGGGTCGAGTTGGGTCCAGATCGCGATATGTGGTGGCCCACCCGACGGCTGCCGCCGCTCGACCGCCCGGCCACGGCCAACGGCTACCGGCCGGTCAGCGGGTCGCCCTGACCCGCTCGTTGTGCGGGCCCTTGCTCGGTACCGCTGTGGCGGGTCGTCGCCAGGTCAATCCCGTGCCGTCGTTCGGCGGATGGTGACATGTGGGGCTTACCGATTAGCGACAACTCTCTATCGGCCCGGTACGGCGATCATTCGCCTAAAGGCGCATACTGAAGCCTCTTTCTTGGACATATCGCGCATCATTTATCCGGATATATCTGGTGGCTATGTGAGCCGCGCTTGGCTATGAGTGGAGAGATGGATAAGTGATGGGCGCTTGATCTGCGTGTATTCCGCAGCCCTTCACAGGGTGCCTTGGGTCCGATACTTTTTGCATCGCAAATCGGGGCACACTCTGGGGACAGTTCGTGGCGACCTGTGTCATCCCTGTGCCGCTGTAGCATCACTGGTCGGACGGGACGAAGAAGATGGTCTCTTATCAGAAAAAACCGTCAGCGGGCTCGCTGGACCTCTTTGGGGGCGAACTTCGCAGATACCGACGAAGGGCGAATTTGACCCAAGAGCAGTTGGCCAAGGCCGCCCGCTTCAGTCGTAGCCTCCTGGGTTTCATCGAGCGAGGACAGCGAACCCCCAGTCCTGCCTTGGTCCACCGCTGCGACGACGCCCTGGGCGCAGGGGGAGAGCTCGTCAACCTGTGGCACCAATTGATCGGGGAGGTGAGCCCTCACTGGTTTCGCGGGTGGCTCGGTATTGAACGAGAGGCCCATACGCTTCATACCTGGGAACCCCTTGTGGTACCTGGCCTGCTGCAAACGGAGGAGTAAGCAAGAGCGGTTATCCGGGGAGAACCTGGCATTACCGACGAACAGGTGGAGAAGGCGGTCGCCGCCCGGATGGAGCGACAGGGCATATTCTCTCGGGCCAATCCGCCACTTCTGCGCGCGCTGCTAGACGAAGGCGTTCTATACCGCTTGATAGGTAGTAAGGAGATCATGCGACGCCAGATCGCAAGCCTCCTGCAAGCTGTAGATTCGCCCCGCATCGGCATCCAGGTAGTCCCAATGGCGGCAGGGGTGACCACGGGCATCCTTGGCGGCTTCGTGATCGCGCAGCTTCCTGGAAGCCCAGATACGGTGTATATCCAATCCGCTATCCATGGTCATGTCTCGAATCGTCCAGAAGACGTCGAAGCTATCCATGCCCGATACGACAGACTGCGTGCCGAGGCGCAGCCCCAGCATGCATCCATCGAGTTGATCAGAGAGGCGGAGAAGCAGTGGACCTGAACGATGAGCTGAGGACGGCTGCCTGGCGCAAGGCGACCAAGAGTGGGTCGGACCAGGGGAACTGCCTGGAGGTGGCTCCGCTGGCCGGTGGGCGGGTGGGGGTGAGGGATACCGAGGCTCCGGAGAAGGAGCCGTTCGTGTTGAGCGCGAGTGTGTGGAGTGCGTTCATCGACGGCGCCAAGAAGGGCGAGTTCGACTTCTGATCCGCGTCCCCGCGCATTCGGGGGTTCCTCCGCCGGCAGCGGAGGAACCCGCCGTCCCGCGGCGACCGATCCACGAAACCCGCTGCCGGCCTCGGCGGTGGCAGGGCCGGAGGACTTGATCGCGGTGGAGGACTCCGGCCCCGAGGGCGGATCGGGCGTGTTCACCGCAGACCCGTCCTGCTCACCCCTGTAGACGCCTGTGTGGTGGAGACGACACTCCTGCGGTTCGTAGGTCCACGATGCTCCGGCGCTCTCGTGCAGGCGGTGTCGTGTCGCCTCGGGGCGGAACTCCGATGGCCGTCATCGTGAGGATGTGCCAACCGGGCCTGACTCCGAGCGTGTCGTGCAGTCCTTCGAGATCGAAGGCGCGGAACTGCCGGCAGGCCAGGCCCATCGCGTGGGCCTGCACAGTCATGTGGGCCACCGCCTGGCCGAGGTCGTAGTCGGCGAACTCGGAGTAGGTCATGCCGCTGTCGTCGACTTCGCGACGAGCCATGTTGACGACCAGCGCGCTGGCGGCGGGTGCCCATCGGCGTGAGCTCGCGGCGAGGTGTTCGACAAGTTGATCGTGCCCCTCCTCTCCTCGCCGGCGCACATGGAACGACCAGGGCTGAGCGTTCCCGGCAGAGGGGGCCCACCTGGCTGCCTCCAGCACGGTCACGACGTCCGCGTCGGACAGCTGGTGGTTCGGATCGAAGCGCAGGGGACTGAAACGCCCCTGTAGCGCCGATGTGAGCTGCGGGGTGTTCATACCTGACGCCGGTGGACCGGTCCGAGCGCCTCCGTCAAGATCACCATGAGCGCGGAACACGGGCTGTTGGCGAAGGGGCTCAGGATGTGACGACACAACCGCCACAATAGCCACGCCGGTACTACCCATACCCCGTAGCGGTACTATTGTGGCTTCCGGCGAAGGGAGAGCGTGGGTGAAGGTCGAAGGGTTCGTCGCGGATGGGTACGAGCCGGTACGCGAGGTCTTCCGGAAGCTGGTGGACGAGGGCAGGGAGACCGGGGCGGGCGTGTCGGTGTGGAAGGACGAGCGCGAGGTCGTCCGGCTCGACGCGGGGTGGGCCGATGCGGCGCGGACCCGTCCCTGGCAGGCGGGCACGCTGGTCCAGCCCTACTCGCTCTCGAAGTCGTTCGTCACGCTCGCCGCCCTGGTGGCGGTGCGCGATGGCGCACTGACGCTGGACGAGCCGATCGCCCGCCACTGGCCCGCGTACGGTCTCAACGGCAAGGAGGCGACCACGCTGCGGCAGGTGCTCACCCACCGGGCCGGCCAGCCCCGCTTCCCGGTCGCGGCGGCGGAGGTGGACCTGCTGGACGACGCCGCGCTGCGCGAGAGCCTGGTGGCGGCGGCTCCGGAGTACCCACCCGGCAGCTCGCTCGGCGAGCACGCGCTGACCTACGGCCACCTCGTCGACGGCATCCTGCGCGCGGCGGCCGGCACCACGTTGCACGAGGTGTACGACGGGGTGGTGCGCCCCGCGCTGGGCCTGGACGCCTGGTTCGGAGTGCCGGACGACGAGCTGGGCCGCGTCGCCGACCTGGAGTACGCCGATCCGGCTTGGCCGCGCCTGCTGCACGCGGCCCCGTGGCTGCAGATCCCTGGCGGCGTGCTCGACGTCGAGCGGGCCAACTCCCGGGCCTGGCGGCAGTCGGTCTTCGGCGCGGTCAACCTGCACGCCACCGCCACCGCCATGGCCCGCTTCTTCGCGGAGCTCACCGCCGAGGACGGTCCCGTACGCCGGCTGCTCGGGCCGGAGCTGCACGCTGAGCTGCTGGAGCCGCAGGTCACGGACTTCGATGAGGTCTTCGGCACCCGGATCACGTGGACGCTGGGCTTCGTCCGCGACCATGGCAAGATCGCCAAGGGCGGCATCGGCGGCTCCGCCGCCTGGTGGTCGCGCCGGCATCGCCACGGCGCCGCGTACCTGACCCGCCGCCTGGGCGACCACTCCCGCGCGGCCGAGATCGCGGCGGCTCTGGGCGACGACCTCACCGTGGTGGGCGAGGACTGACCGCGTCGGGTCTCTGTTTGCGTGCGGGCATCCGGAGGAGGCCCTGGGCGACGGCGACGGCGGCGGCGCCGGGGCCGGGGGTCAGGAAGTGTTCGGGGGAGAGTGTCGCGGGAGGGGTGAGCAGCAGTCGTACCGAGCCGGCCAGCAGGACCAGCCATCCCACGATCATGACGAGCTGGCGGAGCAGGCTCGACGTCTGCCGGAGCAGGCCGGTCGTCGCCCTGACCACCGTGGAGGCGTCCTCCAGCCCCTGCGCTGCTTGCGGCCAGGGCGGCCCGCCCCTCCGGGTCAGCTCTTGCTTCACCTATCGAAATTCGATAGATTTCCATCGCAAATCGATGGAAGGGTGGGCCATGGGGAAGCTGACAGTGCGCGCGCTGCGCGCCGTGCTCGTGGTGATGCTCGTCGGCACCGTGTCCGTACAGGCATTGATGGTGTGGACGTTGATCAGCGGAAACGACCCGGAGGACGGGTCGCTCCCGCTGACCTCGCTGCGCGTGATCACGATCCTGGGTATCGGGACGATCCAGGTCATCGGGGTCTGCGTGTGGCGGCTGGTGACGATGGTGCGACGCGGAACCGTGTTCTCCCACGCCGCCTTCCGGTACGTGGATGTCATCATTGGCGCCATCGTGGCGGCTGCGCTCGTGTGGTTCGCGGTCACGGCCCTCAATGCGCCGGGCCAGCGGGACGACCCGGGCGTCACCGTCATCATGGGCGGGATCGGCGTGGCCATCCTGGGGGTCGCGCTCATCGTGCTCGTGCTGCGGATGCTGCTCGCCCAGGCCGTCGCGCGCGACGCCGAAGCGGCGCAGATGCAGGCCGAGCTGGACGAGGTGATCTGATGCCGATCGCCGTCGACATCGACGTGATGCTGGCCAAACGGAAGATGTCCGTGGGCGAACTCGCGGACCGCGTAGGGATCACGCCCGCCAACCTGGCGGTACTCAAGAACGGCCGCGCCAAGGCCGTGCGCTTCACGACTCTCGCCGCCCTCTGTGAGGTGCTCGAGTGCCAGCCAGGCGACCTGCTGCGCTGGGAGGCCGAGGACGCCACGGGCGGATGACGCGCCCCTTCCGCCGCGGAAGGGTGGGGGTTCGTCGTTGGGTGGGCAGCACCAGGGCTCCGTCCTAGCGCCGATCTCCATGTATGCACATCTCACTGAGCCTCGACTCATTGATCGCCATGAACCACGGTCCCGGGCCGTGTTCCTTGATCTCGCGCTCGATGTCGTCCCATCGGCGGGTGAGCAGGCACATCGTGTCCCAGTTGGACAGATCTCTCTTGCCGGCGATCCAGAAGACTCGCGCTTTGTGCTCGGCGTAGAGCATCGCCTTGGCGTGCTTGGTACGGATGCGCTTGTCTCGTGTGATGACGACGAGATCTCTGGCGGCGACCTTGGGGATCCACTCGTCGTCCAAAGTGCCGAGCGGTACCTCTGGGATCAGCGGATGGCTGGTGTGGATGACGTCCCGGCGTAGGAGAGCAAGCGCGCGGCCGACGCCGAGGGAGGTCTCGTCGACGAAGAAGCGCAGACCTCGCGGATCTATGGGGGGCATGGTGGTCCGGGTAGGTCAGGCGCTGCGGAGCTTCTCGAACAAAACTGCTTGCCGCACCTGTTCCAGCGGCAGCTCGTAGAGATCTGCGATCAATTCCTCGGAGTCGCCCGCCCGAACCTGCTCGGCGATCACTTCGGTGGGCACCGACCGGACCGCGGGCTCGCCGAAGGCGCGCAGTGGGTCGATCTTGACCTCCGGAGTTCTGAGGTCGGGAAGCATGCGCACCACGGTGTCGTCGTCGAACTCCACGGCATTGACGAAGATCTCGACGGCTTCGGCCATGACCAACTGCCCGTTGCGTGGTATGACGAGAAGAAGCTCCGCCTGCAGGCGCACCTGCTCCTGCACCCGCCACACAAGCTCTTTGCCGTGTGGTGTCACGAAATTGGCCAGGTGTGCGAGGGGATACCGGGCGCCGGTCTCGGCTCTGAGCTTGGTGATGGCCGGCCGCATGTTGATCATGGGGACGCCTGCGTTGCGGTACTCGGCGAGCAGCCGGGCTTCCACGAATTCGCCCCATGTCGCCATCATGTCGCCTGTGCGGCTTTGCCGGACGACTGGCTCGTAAGTGCGGCCATTACGGGAATATCCGTCGACCCAGCGTCGCGCGGTGCCCAAGGGTAGACCGATCAGCCGGTCGACCTGTGACATCGTGTAGGTCGGCCGTTCCAGGAGATCGACGACGGCGCCGCTCATGCTTCGAATCATCCCATCGACTCACCGGCTGAAACTTTTTCATCGCCGAGGTTCTTGATCAAAGCATGGAGAGGGGCCGCATGTGCCCTCCTGCGATAATGTTAAGTCCGATATAACAATATCGGTCGCATGGGTGGCGAAGTCATTTCCGTTAAAACGGTTATAAACTCCAAGTTCCGTCATCTTGCTCAACAAGTGGCCGGAGCTATCGGCGTGGCAGGCCGGCGGGGTCGTAGGTATCAATGATCCGAAGTCGATCGTCCTTTGCGTGCGGGCATCCGGAGCAGGCCCTGGGCGACGGCGGCGGCGCCGGCGCCGGGGGTCAGGAAGTGTTCGGGGGAGAGTGTCGCGGTAGGGGTGAGCAGCAGTCGTACCGAGCCGGCCAGCAGGACCAGCCATCCCACGATCATGACGAGCTGGCGGAGCAGGCTCGACGTCTGCCGGAGCAGGCCGGTCGTGGCCCTGACCACCGTGGAGGCGTCCTCCAGCCCCCGGACCAGCCTGCGCTGTCTCGACCTCGCCACGCGACCCACCTCCCAGCAAAAGGATCTGAGATCCCTCGGGCGGGCTCGCTAGCGCAAGCAATATCAACATCTCGGACGTGTTCGCAACGGACTCCACGCACCCTCGGCCGATTCTTCGAATATGCGTTCGAGATGTGCCGCTCCCTTTGCCGTTCCGGGCGGGACCGGTCACCCGCCCGTCAGGAAGGCCAGGGCGTCGGGTGCGAAGCGCTTGTCGGTGAACGTGGCGCTGTGAGTGCGGCCCGGGTAGATGACGAGCCGGGCGTCCGGGATGCCTGCCACCGTCTGCCGGGCCAGCTCCAGCGGGTAGACGACGTCCCTGTCGCCCTGGATCAGCAGGGTGGCCGCCGTGATGTCGCCCAGCCGTCCGCGCAGGTCGAAGCCGTCCTCGGCGTTGAGCACGGTCACGGCATCACTGTGATCTTGCCGGCCGGCGTCCGACAGCCACAGCAGGCCTTTGAGCAGTGTCCGGCCGATCCTCGATTCCGTGACGACCTCGGCCAGGGCCGGGCTGGGGTGCCTGCCCTGGCGTGCCCGTTCGATGTACGCGCGCTGGGCGCGCCTGCCCACGGGGCCGAGGGTGCAGGCGGCCCCGGCCAGGACGAGACGGTCCACCAGGTCGGGATGGTCGGCGGCGAGTTGCAGGGCGATCGATCCGCCGGTGGAGATGGCCAGCACGGCCACCGGGTGCTCGAAGGTGGTCCTGATCGCGTCGGCGTAGACGGCGGCGAGGTCGGCCATCGTCGTCGTCGGCGGCAGGCCGGGCGGGCGGTTGACGACGTGGACGCTGAAGTGTCCGGTGAACGGTCGTACCAGCCGCATGGTGGACCAGCGGGCCACCCCCGTCGGGTTGGCCGCCTGTGGGGTGTAGAGCAGGACGACCAGGGGCGGTCCCTCGCCGGCGGACAGGTGGGGCAGGTCGTTCAGCATGAGGTGATCCCTTCGGTGGCCGCGTCGAGGAGGCGGGCCGGTGATTCGTTCCCGCTCTTCCTGCGGGGGCGCCGAAGGCATACTATCTCCATATGAACAGATTGGATTTTTGTTCACAGCGTGGAAGGTGCCGGGCATGAAGTCCTTCGCCGCGGTCGCCCAGGCCTTCCGCATGACCGACGAGGCCTGGAAGCGGCACGCCAACCCCTGGAGCGTCTACACGCGCTTCGCCGCGATCCCCGGCATGATCGTCGCCATCTGGAGCCGGACCTGGATCGGCTGGTGGTCACTGGTCCCCGTCGCCGCGGTGGTCGTCTGGCTGTGGCTCAATCCTCACGTCTTCCGCCCGGTCGACGAGCCCCGCGACTGGGCGGCCAAGGGCATCTACGGCGAGAAGCTGTGGCTGCTCCAGCGGGCCCAGGTGCCCCACGAGTACGGGGCCTTCCTGCGGTGGCTGATCCCCGTCGGGCTCGCCGGGTTCGCCCTGCTGGCATGGGGGCTGGTCGCCCTCATGGTCTGGCCGACCGTCTTCGGCGCGACACTCGTCGTGCTCGCGCAGCTGTGGCGGATCGACCGGCTCGGCCTGCTGTACGAACACCGGCAGAGGTGTGCTCAGGAAACCCCGTAGCCCGCCGAGGGAAACCCCGTAGCCTGTCGAGGGACCGCCCTGGCCCGTCGAGCTCAGCGGTCGCGGCGGCGTTCGAGGCGCTTGCGGCGGGCGACCTCGCGTTTGTGCTCCGCCAGCGCCTTCCTGCGCTCCTTGCGGCCGGTCGCGGCCTCCTTCTTGTGGGTCTCGAACTCCAGCCGCAGGGCCTCCTGCGACGCCGTGCCACGCCGGGACACCTGGGCCGCCGCGCGGGCGGCCAGCTTGGCGGCGCGTTTGGGGTTGATCCTGCGCTCGGCCGGGGCGTCCACGCTCACGGCGGGGGCGGCCGCGGCGCGTTCGAGCAAGGCGACGCCGTGCCGCATCAGGAACTCGTACAGCTCGGGATCGGTGGGCTCGGGCCCGAAGGCGAACCGCGTCGCGCGCAGCTCGCCGCCCTCATGAAGCTCCAGGACACCGACCCAGAACGAGCCGTCGAAGTACACCGACAAAGACACCATGACGCCCTCCCAGAGGCATGCCGACCGGCGGCTTGGCGAAGCCGCTTTCCGGCACACCGGACATCCCTGGAAGGGCGGATACAGGACCACCGGCCCGCCGAGCGTGCCGGTGGCCGCCCGGGCTACCGACCGGGCCGCGTTTTCGTGTGCCCCAGCAGCCTACGCCCTCAGCGGTGGGCGGCCTGAACACCCGCGGTCAGCAGGGTGCGGGCCCGGGGGAGGTCGGGCAGGGCGTCGTGGAGGAGACGCAGGCCCAGGGCCACCGAGTCGGCCGGGACGTGGCGGGCCGCAAGAATGTCGCAGGTCCAGTGGACGAAGTCCGTGAACAGCGCGGTGTCGTCCACATACAGCGCGGCCGCGAGGAAATCGACGATGTGCCCCAGGTCGTCGGCCGTGGATTCCAGCTGCTGTGGGCTGTAGGAGGCCATGGGCGGGTAGGCGTCGGCCAGCGCCCCCATCGTGCCGACGGTGAGATCGGCGCGGCGCCGCAGCAGGTGGGAGTACTCCTCGCAGGCCACATGGGAGACGGGGTGCGGCGAGGCCGGGAAGGACGGCAGCAGTCCGGCCTGGAGGTGGTCGGCGGCGGCGTCCGCGGTGGGCGCCCAACCGTCGGCGCCGAGCAGCCGGGCGTACCGGCCGTCCGGTCCGAATCCCGCCCCGCCCGCCAGCACCGGTGTCCCGGCGCTCTGGCAGGCGATGATCGTGGCGTGCGCGCGGGGCAGCCGTGTGGGCAGCGCGCAGCCGAGCGCCACGGCGTCCGGTCCCGTCTGGTGCAGGTGGGTGACCAGATGCGAACCGGGGACGCTGGCGCCGAGGAAGTCCACCTGCCAGCCGCGCAGCCGCAGCACCTCGGCGAGCAGACGGGTGGGCAGCTGGTGGTACTCGCCGTCGGCGCAGGCGACCGTGACCCGCCCGTGCCGTGGGGTGGTGCGCGCCCTGGAGGCGATGGCGGCGACCACGCGCTCGCTGACCGCCGTCGCCCCGTGCTCCCGGGCCACCGACCACTCGTTGGCCGCCCACAGTTCGCCCACGCGATGCTGGGCGGGCGCGACGAGTTCCAGCAGGAGGCGCTCGGCGGGTACGCCGTGGTCCAGCAGTTCCAGTGCCAGGTCGATGGCGCCGTACTCGTCGGCCGCGCCGATGCGCTCCAGGTACCGTTCGACGTCGGCCCTGAGATCGGTGGTGACGGTGGGGTCGCTCATGTCGCCCTTCCGCCACGCGGCCTGGCCTGGATGGCCAGCAGCGCGCGGTCGTCCTGGTCACCGCGGGCGATCCACTCGGTGGTGATCTGTTCGAGCCGCTGCACGACGGCGGCGGCCGGCATCCCGGCGCAGGTGGCCAGGGCGGATCGCAGCCGCTCCAGCTCGTACCGCTCCTCCCGGGTGGGGCCGCCCAGTGCCTCGGTGATGCCGTCGCTGTACAGCAGGCAGAGCTCGCCGGGGGCCAGGCGGACGGTGACGGAGGTGAGGTCGATCCGCGGCAGCGCCCCGAGCATGGTGCCCCGGGCGGTCACCACCTCCACGCGGCCGTCGGCGCGGAGGATCAACGGCTCGGGATGCCCGGCCACGCTCAGGTCCACCTCGACGTGCCCGTCGCCGGGGTCGGGGCGCACAGCGGCCAGCACCAGCGTGGCGTACGAATCGGGCGCGGGCGAGGCCAGCAGGGAGCGGTTGAGCAGCTCGACGAGCCGCTCCGGGTCGTCTTCGAGGAGGAGCAGCGTCCGCATGGAGTGACGGATCTGCCCGGCGAGCACGGCGGCCCGCGCTCCCTTGCCGCACACGTCGCCCAGGATCACCAACGGCGCGTGCCCGGCGGTGTCCGTGCCGCCCCCTCCGGGCAGGTACACGTCGTAGAAGTCGCCGCCGATCAGTCCTGCGTGCTGGGAGGCGTGCAGCGATCCCGCCAGCTCGACCTGGTCGATCTCGGGGAGCCGGGGTGGCAGCAACCCCTCCGTGAGGACGCGGTTGACGGCGCTCTGCTCCTGGTACAGCACGGCGGCGGCGACGGCCGCCCCTGCCCGGGCCGCGAAGACCCGGACCAGGATCTCGGTCTCCTCGTCGAACGGCGGGGCGCCCTGGCCACGGACGAGCAGGAGGGCGCCCGCCGGGCCCTCGTTACCGGGCAGCGGCGTCACGAGCACATGCCCCACCTCCCCGAACCCGTCCGGCAGGACCCAACAGGGGATCCGCCCGGGGTCGAGCCGGCTACTGGGCGCGGTTGGGAACCCGGCCAGGGCGTCGGCGAGGCCGGAGACCTCGGCGGTCGCCGCCGCCGGGATCGTGCCCTCCTCGACGCGGCCGGCCCAGGCGCGTAGCCAGAACGCCGGACGGGGGCCATGGGGCAGCACCACCATGGCGAAGTCGGCGAGCAGTGAGGTCGCGAGTTCGGCCGTCGCCCGTGCGCAGCGGCGTGTGTTGAGCGAGGCCGACAACCGTCGGCCCGCCTCGATCAGGAATTCGGCGTGCCGCCGATCCCAGAAGGGGCCGCCGCGCTCGTACGCCCGGGTGTGGTCGCCCGAGTCCTCGGACGGACCAGGCGAGGCGTACGCCTTGCGCGGGAGATCCTTCTTGCTGTTCTCCTCGTGATCGCCGGTGAGCTGGTGGATGGAGTCCGGTGGGCTCCCGGCTGGTCGTGCTCGTGTCATCACGAGACCTTCCACATTGAGTGGAATCAGCCTACCTGGGCAATTCCTCCGGCTGGTCAGGGAGATGACCTTGGCCGAAGCGTCAGGCGATCAGGGCGCGGACGAGGCGGACCAGGGCTTCGCGGCGGGCGGCGGGGCCGTCACCGGGGACGTCCCTCCTGATCATGCGGGCGAGCTGGGGGGTGGAGAACCACCAGCCGGCCAGGGCGATCACGGCGTACACCAGGTCGGCGGGCGGGATCGCGCCGGTGAGGGTGCCGGCCTGCTGGGCCGCGGCGAGCGCGGCGACCTTCTCGGCGTAATGGGCGCTGCGGGCCGCCTCGGCGGGGACTTCGTCGTCTTCCCGGCTCTGGAGGCCCTCCCAGTGCAGCAGGCGTACCAACTGAGGGTGGGTGCGGTGGTAGTCGAAGACCCGACCGGCGTATTCGCCGAGGTCGGCGGCCTGGCCGGCGTCCAGCGGGACGGCGGCCGCGAGCCGTTCGAGCTCCTGGTGGAGCACGGCGCCGAACAACTGCTGCTTGTTGCCGAAGTACTGGTAGATGCGCTCCTTGTTCACCCCGGCCTTGGCGGCCACACGGTCGACGCGCGCGCCCTGCAACCCGTGTTCGGCGAACTCGTCGACCGCCGCGTCGAGGAGAAGTTGCTTCGTGCGCGCTGTGTCCCATGCCATGACCTCAGCATACGGCAGATTCCAACTAAATGGTTGGAGTTTGGGTGGCATCTGTGCCAAACTCCAACCAGTGAGTTGGAGATTCCGTATCGCTCCGAACGAAGGGACCGTCATGCCCAGCACCCCCGCCCGCCCCCAGTCCGCCCCCGCTCCGTCCGTCCACCACCGGGCGTTCCTGACCTGGGTGGCCGTCTACGCGATGATCATGTCGGTTCAGCTGCTGCTCGGCTCGTCGATCGCCCCGCTGCCGCTCCCCCTGCGGACGCTGATCCTGACGGGCATCGTCGTCCCCACCGTGGTGTACCTGCTGATGCCGGCGCTCTTCCGCGCCCACGCCAAGGTGTGGAGGCGCGGAAGGTGACCACGCCGCCCGAACCGGGGAAGGACTGCGTCAGTGACATGACCTGCGAAAACGGGGGTGCAGGTGCCCATGGACGACGACGTGTTCGACGTGATCGTGATCGGTGCGGGGCCGGTCGGGGAGACCGCCGCCGGTCGCGCCGTACGGGGCGGCCTCACGGCCGCCGTCGTGGAGGAGCGCCTGGCGGGCGGTGAGTGCGCCTACTACGCGTGCATCCCCAGCAAGGCGCTGCTGCGGCCGGTGGGCCTGGCGGGCGAGGTGCGCCGGGTGCCGGGACTGGAGCTGCGCGGACCGATCGACGCCGCCAAGGTGCTGGCCCGCCGCGACGAGGCGGTGTCCCACCTCGACGACGACGGCCAGGTGCGCTGGATCGAGAACCTCCCGGCGACGTTCGTCCGCGGCCGGGGACGCCTGGCCGGCCCTCTGCGGGTGGACGTGGCGACGCCGGACGGCGGCACGCGGGCGCTGCGCGCCAGGCACGCCGTCGTCGTGGCGACCGGCAGCGACCCCTTGATCCCCGGCGTCCCCGGGCTGCGGGAGGCGTCCCCGTGGACGAACCGCGAGGCGACCGGCGTCCAGCAGGTGCCGAAGCGGCTGGTGGTGATCGGCGGCGGGGCCGTCGCGTGCGAGATGGCCCAGGCGCTACACGCCCTCGGCGCCCTGGAGACGACCGTGCTCGTGCGCGGCGACCGCCTGCTCGCCCGGTTCGAGCCGTTCGCCGGCGAGCTGCTGGCCAGGTCGTTCCGCGAGTCGGGCATCGACCTGCGTTTCGGCCGCTCGCCCGTCGCCGTCGAGCGCCCGCTACCGGACGGCCCGGTCACCGTCCGCACCGACGACGGCGCCGAGATCGAGGCGGACGAGATCATGGTCGGCACCGGCCGCCGCCCGGCGGTGGGCGACATCGGCCTGGAGACGGCCGGCCTGGACACCCACGGCCCGATCGAGGTGGACGCGAGCATGCGGGCCACCGGTGTCCCGGACGGGTGGCTCTACGCCGTCGGCGACGTCAACGGGCTCAACCTGCTCACCCACATGGGCAAATACCAGGCCCGGGTGTGCGGCGACGTGATCGCCGCCCGCGCGCGGGGATTGCCCGACGACCGGCCGTCGATGCGCGACACCGCCGACCACCAGGGCGCCCCCCAGGTCATCTTCACCGATCCGCAGGTCTGGGCGGTCGGCCGGACCGAGGCCCAGGCGCGTTCCGGCGGCTTCCGGGTGCGCGCCGTGGAGTACGACATCGGCGCGGTCGCCGGTGCCTACCTCCAGGGCGAGGACTACACCGGCAGGGCCGAACTCGTCGTCGACGAGGACCGCCGCGTCCTCCTCGGCGCCACCTTCGCCGGGCCCGGGGTCGTCGACCACCTCCACGCGGCCACCGTCGCGGTGACCGGAGAGGTCCCCCTCGACCGGCTGTGGCACGCGGTCCCGGCGTTCCCGACCGTGAGCGAGGTGTGGCTCCGCCTCCTGGAGGAATACGGCCTGTGACGGCCGCCGCGATCAGGCGGCGACGGCCGTCACCCGGGCGGTCTCACCTCGTGGCGTAGGCGCGGATCACCTCCTGCTGGAGCGTGGCGCCGCGCTCGTCGGCCGCGTGCAGGCGGAGCGAGACGAAGCCGTTCCGCGCGGAGGGCCGGTCGAGGGAGGCCTTGTAGGCGTTCGTGCCGGTGGAGGTCAGCCGCCGCACCGGCCGCCAGGTGGCGCCGTCGTCGTACGACACCTCCAGCGAGACGTCCTTCACCCTGCTCTCCTCCGCGCCCTGCTGGTGGTACAGCTTCAGGCCGATGGACGACGGGTCGCCCGTGTTCCCGGCGTCCAGCGCCACGTCGTAGTCGGCGAGCAGCAGCGGGATCACCGTCTTCCCGCCCTCCGCGGTGCGCCGCGAGGAGAACGTCCACACCGCGCTCGTCCTGGTGGAGAGCCTGGCCCACGCCGCCTTGTTCTCGACGTCGAACTCGATGCGGTATCCCGCTTCCTCGGCCGGGAGCAGGACGCTGCCGCTCGGCAGGTACTTGGTCTCGGTGAGCAGCCTGTCGCCCTGGTACAGCTTGAAGTCGGTGCGCAGCCCCTGGTCGTAGGAGTTGGAGTACGCCGAGGCGAAGTTGCGGGCCGGGTCCACGAAGCCCTGCATCGAGACCCGCAGCACGTCACCCTCCCGGCGCAGCGGGTTTCGCGGGTTGACGCCGGGCACCATGGGCTGCCGCAGCCAGGAGCGGTGCGCCGTGCCGGCGGCCGTGTAGGTGTGGAACTCCGGGTCCAGGAACTGCAGGTGCGGCGTCTCCGGACGCGGCCAGGCGTAGTTGTACGGCGCCTCGGGCGTGGTCACGCCGTTGTTCCACCGCACCTCCGGGTCCGGCATGACGTAGGTCACCTGGGTGCGCGGGGTCCGTGCGACCGGCCGGTTCGTCGTGATCGAGTAGGTGTCCCACGGCTCGAAGGCGTAGCGGGCCTCGTCCACCGTGGCCTCGCCCGCGATCTGGCCGCGGAAGTCGGTCTCCTCCTTGACCAGCGAGCGGGTCCGCGCCACGTACGACAGCTCGTCCGGCACCCGTCCCCGCTCGCGCAGCAGCAGGTCGTACTGGTAGGGGCTCGCCACGGTGCCCGTGGTCAGGACGGGCACCGGGACGCGCCGCACCATCCCCAGCAGCTTCTCGCCCTCCTCACCGGACAGCCGTACCGTCGGGACGGTGAGCTTGGCGGCCGGTCCGCCCGGCGAGGGGTCGACGCCGCGGCGGTCGTTGTAGATCGCCACCATCGCGGCCCCCGCGGCGGCGGCGTTGCCGGACTGGGTGGCGACGGGGATGTCGTCGCTGCGCCGGATCAGGGCGAGCCTGCCGCGCAGGTTCCTCCCCTTGAGGTCCTCGGGCCTGCCGAGCCCGGCGTCGGCGGCGAGCAGGAGCTTCACCCCGTCCAGGCGCGGGAAGTCGGTCGAGTAGTCGCTGAACCACTTCGGGTCGTAGTACTCGGGGTTCAGCTCGGTGCCGAGGGCGTTCATCGTGACGGCCGGCGCGTCGAGCAGCCAGCGGCTGGACACCGCGAACGTGCCCTTGGTGACGCGCCTGGTCGGCTGCACGAACAGCCGCTCCTCGATCTGCGACCCCGGGCCGATGTACGTGCCGCCCCGCAGCACCGCGTCACCCTGCGCCGGGGCGCGGTACCACATGAGGCTCGCCGCGGCCCCGAGGTTGCGCTTGGTGCGGTGGTCCGGGGTCTGGATCTTCACTTCGACGGCCTTACGGGCGTCCAGCACGACCTCGGTGTCCTTGGTGATCCGGATCTCCGGGTCACCGGTGAGGCTCTCGTTGAGCGGCGTCCCGGCCGCCGTGGAGTCCTGCCAGGCGGGCATGGTGAAGATGTGGCCGAGGACCGAGTAGGTGCCGGGCGGTACGAGCAGGCAGGTCCCCGTGCCGTACTTCTCCTCCGAGCACGGCTGGTCGGCGTCCCCGGGCAGCACCCGGCCGACGAGCGTGCCCCTGTCCAGGTCGAGCACGGTGAACCCGCCCCGGGCCGCGCGGCCGTCCCTGGCGATGCCCCGCACCCGCAGCCGGACGCGCGGCTCCTCCACGTCGCCGGTCAGCAGGGTGCGGACGTTCACGCCCTGCGGCGTCGTCGCGACCAGTTCCTCGCGCAGCACGCCTTCCGGGGCCTTCGCCGCGTCGAGGGCGACGGTCGCCTCGGCCGTGCCCCCGGCCGGCACCGTGAGGGTGGCGGGCGACACGGCGAACGTGTCGCCGCTCCTCAGGGCGAGTTGGACCGGAGAGCCGCCGAGGTTGCGGTAGGTCAGCTTGCGGACGGCCGGGTCACCGGGGGAGGAGGTGACCCGGCCGAAGTCCAGGGATCCGGCGGAGGCCGCCACCGGGTCGGCGAGGGCGGCGGCGACGTCCACGCGTCCGGCGCCCTGCTGGTCGACGGTGGTGTCGTCCTGGCGCTCGGCCGAGCCCATCAGCACGGCCTTCAGCTCGCCGGCCCGGATGCCCGGCCGCGCCTGCCGCAGCAGCGCGGCGGCCCCGGCGACGTGCGGGGTCGCCATGGAGGTGCCCGACAGCTTGGTGTAGGACGCGTCGACCGGCTCGCCGAGGGAGGTGCCGCTCGCCCGCGCGGCCACGATGCCGACGCCGGGCGCGGTCACGTCGGGCTTGACGGAGAAGTCGGCGGCGGGACCCCGGCTGGAGAAGTCGGCGAGCCGGTCCGAGCCGTCCACCGCGCCCACGGTCAGCGCCGAGGCGGCGTCGCCCGGGCTCCCCACGCACGCGTCGCAGCCGCGGTTGCCGGCCGCGACGACGAACAGGGCGCCGTACCGCCGCGTCAGCTCGTCCACCGCCTCGGTGAGCGGGCCGCCGGGCTCGGGGCCGCCGAGGCTCATGTTGACGATGTCGGCGTGCTTGTCGGCGACCGCCCATTCCATGCCGTCGATGATCCCGGACAGGCTGCCCGATCCGTCCGCGTCGAGGACCCGGCCGTTGAGCAGCTTGGCGCCGGGCGCGACGCCCTTCAGCCGTCCTCCGGAGGCCGCGCCGCTGCCCGCGATGGTGTCGGCGACGTGCGTCCCGTGGCCGTGGTGGTCGCGCACGTCGTTCTCGCCGGTGAAGTCGCGGGCGTCCACGACCTTTCCGGCGAGGTCGGGGTGGGCGGCGTCGATCCCGCTGTCCAGGACGGCGACCGTCGTGCCCGAGCCGTCGTACCCCGCGGCCCACGCGGCGGGGGCGGAGATCTGCGGGACGCTGTGGTCCAGGACGGCCGTCACCTTGCGGTCCAGCCAGATCTTGTCCACCCCGGCGAGCGGGCCGGCGGCCGCCCTGTTCCCGCCGCGCGCCAGCTCGGCCAGGGCCGCGCCGAGCCGCGCGGCCTGCTTCTTGTCGGCCGACGCCCCGGCGCCGCCGATGCTCTCCAGGCGGCGCGTGACCTGCGTGGCCGGGACGGCGGGGGCCGCCGCCAGGGTCGCCGGGCCGGTGTAGGTGAGGATCAGCGGCACGCTGCCGCTGGCCGCGTCGGCGTCGCCCTCCTTGATCAGGGTGGTCACGTTGAACAGCGCCGGGTCCAGGCGGCGGGGGACGAGGCCGGCGACGTCGTCGGGGACGACGGTGAGCCCGGCCGTGGTCTCCAGCACCTGGAAGCTCGGCACCGATCCGTCCGCGCGGGGCGCGGGGGTGACCGTGGCCGCCTGGTGGCCGTCTCCGAGGTCCGTCACGTGGACGCGGTCGCCGGTCAGCAGGGTGACGTCGGCAGGTCCTGTGCTCGCGGCTCCGAACGGTTCGGGCGCGGCGGGCGTATTGGAACCGTTTACGGCGGAATTCTGGACCTCCGCCGCCGCCGACGCGGCGGGCCCGATGCCGCACCCCGCCGCCACGGCGACGACCGCCGCCACCCATCGACGCATCAACGGACCTCCGGAATCCGAGAACTAGATCAACCGAATTCCTAACGGGGTCCAAAGACGCTGTCCATGCTTTCCCGGCGGCTAGATAACGACTTGTCGCAAACCCGCCATACGGTCAGATGCCTTGCCCGTAATGTGTGATCCGTGCTCGACTCGCCCGGCAAGGCGCCCCAGCGGAGCGCCGCCGATCTCGCCGACCGCCGGCTGCTCGACGGGCTCGGCGTCACCTCCGCCGAAGAAGGGGCCTACCGGGCGCTGCTGCGTCACGGACCGGCCACCCTCGCCGAACTCGCCGCCGAAGCCGGCACCTCGGCCGCCGGGCTCCGGCGGATGCTCCCCCGGCTCGAAGACCTCGGCCTGGTCACCCGCCTCGCGGGCCGCCCCCTCCGGCTCATCGCCACGCCGCCGCACTTCGCGGTGGACGCCCTCGCCGCGCGCCGCCAGGAGGAGATCGCCCACAGCAGGGCGGCCGCCGCCCTGCTCGCCGCCGAGGTGGCCGAGCGCACCGGGCCGCAGCCCGAGGAGGTGCTCGAGGTCGTCATCGGGCAGGAGGCCGTCGCCCGGCGCTTCCTCCAGATCCAGCGCAACGCCGTCGAGGAGATGCTCGTGCTGGTGCATCCGCCGTACGCCGTCGACGTCACCCAGGTCCAGGACGAACAGCAGCGCGCACTGCGGCGCCGGGCCAGGACGCGCGGCATCTACGGCCCGCGCGCCTTCGAAAGGCCCGGCATGTTCGAGCACACCCGCCAGGCCATCGCCGAGGGCGAGCAGGCTCGGCTGGGGCACGTCCCGGTGAAGCTCGCCATCGCCGACGGCCGCACGGCCATCCTGCCGCTCGTCTCGGAGGAGGACCGGGCGGTGGAGAGCGCCCTCATCGTCCATCCCTCGGCCCTCCTGGACGCGCTGGTCGGCCTGTTCGAGGTGCTGTGGCGCGCGGCGACGCCGCTGCGCCCGGCGGAGCCCCCGCCGTCCGCGCCCGCCGACCTGCCGGACTTCTCCGGCGCGCCGCCTGAGGAGTTCGACGCCGACGTCCTGGCGCTGCTGGCGACAGGGATGAAGGACGACGCCATCGCGCGGCAGCTCGACGTCAGCCTGCGCACGGTGCAGCGGCGCGTCAGGCACCTGAGCGAACAGCTCGGCGCGCGCACCCGCTTCCAGGCGGGCCTGTTCGCCGCCCGCCGCAACCTCCTCGGCTGAGCCGGCGGCTGACGGCGGGCACACGGGCGCCGGTCTAGTCTGCCGGGCATGCGCGACTCCCTGCCGCCCCCGGTGACCGGCGCCACGGCGTTCACCCCGCGGCTCGTCCGGGCCGAGATCATCGCCGTCTTCGCGGTGTCGCTCGGCGCCAGCGCCCTCCAGTCGCTGGTCTCCCTCATCGGCTCGCTCACCGCGCCGAAGGCCCTCCAAGGTCAGCACGCCGTCCTGGTCGGCACGATGGCCCCGGCCGGCCGTGGTACGACCTCACGCTCCAACTGGTCGCGATCGCCGTCACCGTGGCGCCCGTCGGCCTGGTCGCCTACCTGCTCGCGCGGTCGGGAGAGTCGACGCGCACGATCGGCGTGGACCGCACCCAGCCCGGCCGCGACCTGCTCCGCGGGGCCGTGCTCGCCGCGGTGGTCGGCGGTACGGGCCTGGCGTTCTACCTCGCCGCCTACCGCGCCGGCGTCAACCTGGACGTCGTGCCGGACCGGCTCCCCGACACCTGGTGGCGGGTTCCGGTCCTGCTCCTCGCCGCCCTGCAGAACGGCGTGCTCGAAGAGGTGATCGTCAGCGGCTATCTGCTCCACCGGCTGGCCGGGCTCGGCGTACGGCCGTGGCGCGCGGTGGCGGTCTCGGCGCTGCTGCGCGGGTCGTACCACCTGTACCAGGGGTTCGGCGGGTTCGTCGGCAACCTGGCGATGGGCGTGCTGTTCGGCCGTCTCTACCAGAGGTGGGGACGCGCGATGCCGCTCGTGGTCGCGCACACGCTCATCGACGCCGTCGCCTTCGTGGGGTACGGCGTGCTGCGCGGACGGGTGTCGTGGTTGCCATGACCGACTTAGACCCGCATGGTTACCCAGATCGCTCCTGTCGGTCAGGACCATCTTTGTGGACGCTGGGTAGCGTGAGATCATGGAGGAGAGCGAGGTCGGACGGCGCCGAGTTCTGTGGGCTCTGGCAGGTTTGACGCTTTCGTCCCTGGTGGCGGGTGATGCCATCCGGACGTCCTCCTCGACGTCGGTCGCATCCTCGCCACACGCGCCGGGCGCCCTTCACCGGCCGCCCGCGGGCTCGTCCCACCGGCACGCCCCGCCCGGCTGGACACCCAAGGGGCTCAAGGCGCGCCGCCAGCCCGTGCACAGCCTGCGCGACCTCGCCCCGGCGGCCCCGGGGAACGCCGTCGCGCTCACCATCGACGACGGGCCCCACCCCGAGTGGACGCCGAAGATGCTCGACCTGCTGGCCGAGCACGAGGTGCTGGCGACGTTCTCGCTCATCGGCTGGCAGGTGCAGCGGTTCCCCAAGCTGGCCGAGCGCATCGTCCGGGCCGGCCACCAACTGTGCAACCACACCATGCACCACCCGATGCCGTTCGACCGGCTGTCCCCCCGGCGCGTCACCGCCGAGATAGCCGACGCGCAGCACCGCATCTCCGACACCACCGGCGTCGCCCCCCGGCTCTTCCGGTCGCCCGGCGGCGCCTGGTCGCGCCAGGTGGTGCACACCGCGGACGAGCACGGCATGATCCCCGTCGACTGGGACATCGACCCGCGCGACTGGTCGCGGCCGGGGACACGGCACATCGCCGACAGCATGCTGGCGTGTCGGCCGGGCGCCATCCTGCTGTGCCACGACGGCGGGGGCGACCGTTCGGAGACGCTGAAGGCGCTGCGCACCGTCATCCCCCGCCTGAAGCACCGCGGGCTGTCCTTCGTCTCGCTCTGAAGTCTCAGGGGGCGAGCGGGGGTGCCTTGCGGGCCGAGCCGCGGTAGTGGTCGGCGTCGTAGCGGCGTTCGTTCTCCTCCAGCTTGGCGTGGGCGGCGGCGAGCAGGTCGACGCCGAGCACGTCGGCCAGCCGGACCAGGTAGTTGGTGACGTCGGCGAGCTCCGACCGCACCCGGCCGAGCGTCTCGTCGTCCAGGGCCGCGGCCTCCGCGGGCGTCAGCCACTGGAACTCGGCGACCAGCTCGCCGACCTCCCCGGCCAGGGCCATGGCGAGGTTCTTCGGGGTGTGGAACTGCTCCCAGTCGCGCTCGCGGGCGAACTCCCGCAGCCGGGCGGCCAGCTCATCCAACCGGGTCGTCACGTCTCCCGACCCTACCGGTGGGGGCGCTTCTCGGGAGTCGCCGGTGTCAACCACGCCCGTCATGGGGATCATCAAAGGGAGTCTTGGCCCACGCATTGCCTTAGGGGAGGCGACGCTGAGCGCACGCGCGACGATCGCCGCGGTGGCGGTAGGCGTTCTCCTCGTTTCCTTGGCCGCGCGCGGCGGCACGCACGCGCCGTCCAGCCCTGTGGCCGAGCGGGCGCACGCGGTGAACCCTCTGCGCAACCCGACCGGCACCAGGCCCGGACTCGTGCCCATCACCGCGCACGCCGACAGGGCGGCGGCGGTGCGGCTCATCAAGCAGGTGCGGGTCGGCGTCCAAGGGTCCAAACGGGGTTACACGCGGCTGCGGTTCGGCGAGAACTGGGCCGACAGCGCGAGAGGCGTCCCGTACGCCCGCAACGGCTGCCGTACCCGCGACGACCTGCTGGCACGGGACGGCGAGGAGCTCCAGTACCGCCACGGCTCCCGCTGCGTGGTGGTGTCGATGAAGCTCCACGACCCCTACACGGGCCGGACCATCCAGTGGCGCAAGCGCGACTCCGCCCGGGTCCAGGTCGACCACGTGGTCCCGCTGTCGTACGAGTGGCGCATGGGCGCCTGGCGGTGGCCGAAGGCCAAGCGGGTGCGCATCGCCAACGACCCGCTCAACCTGATCCCCGTCTACGGCCCGGCCAACGAGGCCAAGGGCGGCGCGGGCCCCGCCTCCTGGCTCCCGCCCGCGCGCAAGGTGCGCTGCGCGTACGTCGCCCGCTTCGCCCAGGTGGCGGTGAAGTACGACCTGCCCGTCACCAGGGCCGACAAGGCGGCCATGCTCGCCCAGTGCCGCTGAGCGTGCCCGGGGGCAGGCCGAAGCCGCGACACCGTCCACGGTGCCGCGGTGAGATGGAGAGATGAGCCGGGGCGCGGCGGCGACCGGGGGCGGGCCGCCACACCTGCGCCGGACGGCGCGGCTCAGCCGTTGGCGGTGACCGGCTGCCGGTGAACGGGCCCCGGGTGCGCCCCCATCGGAGGAGCGTTCACGGGCGCCTGCTCGGGACGCGGCGCCTCCTGGGCGGGGGCCATCTGCTGCGGGGCGCCTCCGCTCATACGCCGCACGGCTTCCTCAAGCTCCTGGACACTGTCCCCCTCGGCGAGCTGGGCACCGGCCGTGGTGGCCGCCCGCGGTACGGCCCAGAACCGCTTGGTGTGCTCGCCGTACCACACCATCCATCCGGGCAACCGTGCCGCCAGCTCGCGTGCCGCGGTCTTGCCTTCGGTGACCTCGTTCGTCATAACGACCTTCTTCCCGTGGCCCAGCCCTGACACCGGACGGACGCACGTCCTCGGTCCGAGGGCCGCCTGGCGCGGCGACTCCTCGGCGGACCTGCCCCCTTCCGGACGGGCTGGATTGGGCCGGCTCGAATTCGACCGCACTGCCCGTTATCTAGCCCTCAAAACCCCCGGCCTCCCACCGTACGTGACAAAAGCTCCCACCGTACCTGAGGATCAAGATATTTGTGACGAAACTCGCTCTACCCGTATCCGCCCCCAGACTCCTCGTCTCCGGGTTCCCGGGCTCCCGCGTGCCTGCTCATCATGGGTCCAGCCGACGATCTCAGGAGCGCCGATGAGAACCGTGCACCGGACCTGTCCCCTCTGCGACGCCGTCTGCGGGCTGCGGCTCACGCTCGACGACGACGGGCACGTCACCTCGGTCAAGGGCGACCCGGACGACCCGTTCTCCAAGGGCTACATCTGTCCGAAAGGGGCCAGCCTCGGCGCCCTGGACGAGGACCCGGACCGGTTGCGCGTCCCCATGATCCGCGAGGGCGACCAGTGGCGCCAGGTCACCTGGGAGGAGGCCTTCGAGGCCGTCGACCGGGGCCTGTCGGGCGTGATCGAGGCCCACGGCCGTGAGTCGCTGGGCGCCTACTTCGGCAACCCGACCTTCCACACCATGGCCGGCCCCCTGTACAGAGGCCCGCTCAGCCAGGCGCTCGGCACCCGCAACATCTTCTCCGCCAGCACCATCGACCAGATGCCCAAGCACGTCGCCTGCGGCTACATGCTCGGCGACCCGATCGCCATCTCGGTGCCCGACCTCGACCGCACCGGCTACCTCCTGGTGCTCGGCGCCAACCCCGCCGAGTCGAACGGCTCCCTGTGCGCCGCCCCCGACTTCCCCGGACGGCTGAAGGCGCTGCGCGCACGCGGCGGCAGGCTGGTGGTGGTCGACCCGCGCCGCACCCGCACGGCCGCCCTGGCCGACGAGCACGTCTTCATCAGGCCCGGCACCGACGCGTTCCTGCTGTTCGGCATCGTCCACACGCTGCTGGCCGAGGACCTCGCCGGCATCGACGTCGAGGTGGCCGGCCTGGACGACCTGCGGCGCCTGGCCGCCGACTTCACCCCGCAGGCGGTGGAGCGGGTGTGCGGAGTGCCGGCCGAGGCGATCGTACGGCTGGCGCGCGAGCTGGCGGCGGCGGAGACGGCGGCGGTGTACTCCCGCATCGGCGCCTGCACGCAGGAGTTCGGCACCGCCGCGCAGTGGCTGGTCGACGTGGTCAACATCCTGACCGGCAACTTCGACCGTCCCGGCGGGGTGATGTTCACCAGGACGGCCTGCGTCGAGCTCGGCCGCTCACCCGAGCCGTACAGCACGGGACGGTGGCACAGCCGCGTCCGCGGGATGCCGGAGTCGCTCGGCGAGCTGCCGGTCGCCACGCTCGCCGACGAGATCGAGACCCCCGGCGAGGGGCAGATCAGGGCCCTGGTCGTGGTCGCGGGCAACCCCGTGATCTCGGCCCCGGACGGCCCCCGGCTCGACCGCGCCCTCCAGAAGCTCGACTTCATGGTCTGCGTCGACCCCTATCTCAACGAGACCACCCGGCGCGCGCACGTCATCCTGCCGCCGCCGCGCATCCTGCAGATGCCGCACTACGACTTCCTGCTGCTGTCGGTCACCGTGCGCAACTACGCCAGGTTCTCCCCGCCGATCCTGCCGCTCGCGCCCGGGCAGCTCTCGGAGGCCGAGATCATGGCGAAGCTGACGCTGATCGCCTCGGGCCAGGGGCCGGACGCCGACCCCTCCGCGCTCGACGAGATGATCCTGGGGCAGATACTCGGCTGGGCCACCCAGACGCCCGGCTCCCCGGTCGAGGGCCGGGACGTGGCGGAGGTGCGCGCCTCCCTGGAGGGCGACTCCGGCCCCGAGCTCATGCTGGACGCCATGCTCAGGCTCGGTCCGTACGGCCTGTCGCTGGCCGACCTGCGGGCCAACCCGCACGGCCTCGACCTGGGCCCGCACGAGCCCCGCCTGCCCGAGTTGCTGAACACCGCCTCGGGCCGCGTCGAGCTGGCGCCGCCGAGGCTCGCCGAGGAGGCCGCGCGGCTGCGCGAACGGCTCGCCGCCCCCGCGCCCGACATGGTGCTGATCGGGCGGCGCCAGCTGCGCTCGCTCAACAGCTGGCTGCACAACGTCCCCAACCTGGTCGGCGGCAGCAACCGGTGCACCCTGCACGTCCACCCGGACGACGTCGCGCGGCTCGGCCTCGGCGACCAGGCGGTCGTGCGGTCGGCCGCCGGCGAGCTGGTCGTCCCGGTCGAGCCCACCGAGGCGATCATGCCGGGGGTGGTGAGCCTGCCGCACGGCTGGGGGCACGCCGGAACGGCCCAGCGGGTGGCGTCGACCGACGCGCCCGGCGTCAACGCCAACACGCTGACCGACGCGTCGGTGGTCGACGTGCCGTCCGGGAACGCCGTCTTCAACGGGGTGCCCGTCACCCTCGGCCCTGTGGTCCCGGCGGCGCCCGGCGACTCACTCGGCGATGAGGTCGCCTACACGCCCGCGGCCACCTGACCTTCGCCCCCGCCGGGCCCGTCCGGGCACGCCGGGAGGCCGAAGTGCACCCGGATGCTCGTGCCGGACGGGCGGTGGTGGAGGCGTACCAGGTCGGCGAGCTCGTTGACGATGAGCAGCCCCCGCCCCCGCGTGGCGCTGTCGGTGGGCGGGACACGGCCGGCGAGCGGGTCGGTGATGCGGCCGAAGTCGTCCAGCTGGCAGACGAACGAGCCGTTCTCGACCCACGCCGTGATCATGCCCGGCTCGTCGGTGTACTCGGCGGTGTTGGTGGCGAGCTCGTTCACCGCGACCAGCACCTCCTCCAGACGCTGGTCGCGCAGGCCGGCGGCGGTCGCGTGCTCGGCGACGAAGGCCCGCACCGCCGGCAGGGCGATCGTGCCGCGGAAGGTGTACGGCGCGGCGTCGCGCGGCGGGTCGGGGAGCGGCAGGTCGAACATCGCGGCCGTCTCCACCGGGTCGCGGTACGCCGGGCTGGCCCAGGTGGCGTTCACGTCACCGACGAGAGGGTGGGTGCGCGCGGCGTCGGCGAGGGCCCGCGCGGCGAGCGCCGAGGCGTCGTACGGGCACAGGATGCTCGCCTCACGACCGGCGAAGGCCGCGTTGATCAATGCCTCGTGGACCACGCACGCGGGGTACTCGATGTCGTCGCGCCCCGCCCAGATCGGCTCGCCGATGATCCACACGCGGCGGCCCGGGTTGGCCCCCGCGAAGGCGAGGAGCACGGAGGGGATGATGCGGCCGGGGTTGCGGCCGTCACGGGCCATGTCCTTGAACGTGACGGTGGCGGCGCCGGCGCCCAGCCGCCCGCGGATCAGCTCACCGTTGCGGCCCGGTACGGCGACGAGCGCGGGATCACCGGCGTCGAGCGCCTGCTCGACGAACTCCGCACACGCTGCGGCGTATTCGCCCACGTCGCGATAGAAAAGTCCGATGTGCCGGAACGGGTCCACTCCGTTGGGGGTGCCCTCTGGTGCTGAAGTCATGCCACGGCTTCCGTATGTACCCTCGCCGCCGAGCTTCAGCAGCTTTCGCAGGATAGGACAACCGCTCGTGATGAGCATCCGCCGGTAACGATGGAGCCTCCCGGACCACTACCTCATGTCAGAACTAAGCACCCGGGACCAAGGGGGCAGGCGGTGACGGACGATCATCACCGGTTCACCACTATGTACGACGAGTGCCGGCAACGCGTATGGGCCTACGTGGTGAGCCGAGCGGGCCGGCAGATCGCGGACGAGGTGGTGAGCGAGACGTTCGCGATCGCCTGGCGCAGGTTCGGCGACGTGCCCGACCGGCCGTTGCCGTGGCTGCTCGGCGTGGCGCGCAACGTGCTGCGCGACAACATCCGCGCCGAGATCAGGCGCGAGTCGCTGGCGAACGAGCTGTACGGCTGGACCGAAGGCGACCACGCCGACCAGGTGGCCGAGCGGCTGGCCATCGTGAACGCGCTGGTCTCGTTGCCCGAGGACGACCGGGAACTGCTGATCCTGGTCGCCTGGCACGGGCTCACGCCGCGTGACGCCGCGCGCGTCGTCGGATGCTCGTCGGCGGCCTTCCGCGTGCGGCTGCACCGCGCACGCAAGCGGCTCGCCCAGGCGATGAACGAACAGCCCGCCGTACGTCCGATGCCTCGGGTGCGCAATCTCAGCGAGGAGTGGTCATGAACCCGATGGAACGACTGCGGGCGGCGCGTCCGGCCCATCTGGACAGCCCGGTGGACGGGCACACGCGGGATCGCGAGCTTTCGTACGCCATGGCGCAGTCCAGGCAGCCGCGCGGGCGCAAGATCACCAAGCCCGTCTGGGGGCTCGGCCTCGTGAGCGCGGCCACCGCGACCGCCGTGGTCGTGGGCGTCGCCGTCTCGGGCACGGGCGGCACGACTCCGCGCGCGCCGTCCACCTCCCAGGCTGTGGCCGGGGGGCCGGTCTCCTCGGCTCCGGCCGTCCGCCTCTCGGCCGAGCAGGTCCTGCTCACGGCGGCCGCCTCGTCGATGAAGGCCCCAGCCGAGGACGGCGCGTACTGGTACGTCGAGAGCGTGCTCGGCAGCGCCGACGAGGCCGGTGACAAGGTGCGCTACATCGTCCACACCACCACCGCCCACAAGATGTGGATCGCCCGCTCGCCGAAGGCCGCGAGCTGGTTCCAGGACCAGAACCTCGGCACCAAGCCCGCCGAGGGCGCCGAGGAGAGCTGGAAGCAGGACGGTTCGCCGACGCGGTGGAAGGTGGACGCGGCCAAGGAGAAGGCCGGCGGGAGTGGACGCCTGGCGCCGATGCAGCTGGAGTCCAGGCCCGGCAAGCCGTTCGGCAACCAGATCAACCTCGGGGACAAGGTCGTCGACCTGGCAGGCCGCAACACCTCGGTGGCGGAGCTCCAGGCGCTGCCCACCACCCCCGACGAGCTGAAGAAGCGGCTGCTCTCGGGGTACCAGGGCCACGGAACCGAGAGCGGCGAGCCGGAGGACGCCGACAGCTGGCTCTACCAGGTGACCTCCGGGCTGCTGCGCGACATGCCGGTGAAGCCCGCCGTGCGCGCCGCCGCGTACAAGGTGCTCGCCGGGCTCGACGGCGTACGCTCGCTGGGCGAGGTGACCGACGCGCAGGGCCGCAGGGGCCAGGGCGTCGCGCGAACCGAGACGTGGGGCAACGGGAGGTTCGAGCGGCAGCTGATCATCGACCCGGAGACCGGGGTGCTGCTCACCGACCAGATCGTCGCGGTGGAGCCCACCGGAGACTACGCCTGGGCCAAGCCCGGCACCGCGATCTGGTGGGAGTCGACCCTCGAGGCCGGCTGGAGCGACAAGGTTCCCCCGAAGATCTCCCAGCCGTAGCGCCCGGCCCGGCCGGCCGTCGCAACGATGGCCGGCCGGGCACGTCGTACTCCGAAGACTTGATGCCGTGCCGCGCACCTCTGCCACCATGAATGCTGGGCTGTGGACGATGCCCGCACGGCGCCTTTCGGCGGTGGAGGAGGGAGCGCGATGGACCGGCAGGAGCGCGAACGACGTACCGAGGCCGCCCGGAAGGCGTGCGAACGTCTCGCCGCGGCGGACGTGACCGCCGTCGCTCTCACCTGGGTGGACACCAGCGGTGTGACCAGGGTGAAGGCCGTGCCGCTCCCGCGCCTCGCCCACGCTGCGGCCTGGGGCGTCGGGGCCTCGCCGGTGTTCGACGCCTTCCTCCTCGACGACTCGATCGTGAGCGGCCGCTTCGCCGGCGGCCCGGTCGGCGACCTGCGCCTGTACCCCGACCTCGACCGGCTCGCCGTGCTGACCGCGCTGCCCGGCTGGGCGTGGGCGCCCGCCGACAGGTACGACCAGGACGGCGAGCCGCATCCCCTCGACGCGCGCCACCTGGCCCGGCGGGAGGTCGGGCGGCTGGCGGCCGAGGGCTTCTCCGTCCGGGCCTCTTTCGAGGTGGAGTGGGCCGCCTCGGTCGGCGGCGGCGACGAGTTCGTCCCTGCCTGCGCCGGCCCGGCGTACGGCATGACGCGGCTCACCGAGCGTTCCGGCTACCTGCTCGACGTGGTGCGAGCCCTGACGGCGGCCGGTGTCCCGGTCGAGCAGATCCACCCGGAGTACGCCGCGGGCCAGTACGAGATCTCGGTCGCGGCCGACGACCCGGTCGGGGCGGCGGACACCGCGGTCCTGGTCCGCGAGACGATCCGGGCCGTGAGCCTGCACCACGGGCTGCGCGCGACGTTCGCGCCGAAGGTGCTGGCGGACGGGGTCGGCAACGGCGGGCACGTCCATCTCAGCCTGTGGCGGGACGGTGCGAACCTCATGGCCGGCGGCGACGGCCCGTACGGGCTCACCGCCTTCGGGGAGGCGTTCGCCGCCGGGATCCTCGCCCGGCTGCCGGCCCTGCTGGCGGTGGGCGCCCCGTCGGTCGCCAGCTACCTGCGGCTGATCCCGTCGCACTGGGCGGGCGCGTTCGCGTGCTGGGGGCTGGAGAACCGCGAGGCGGCGATGCGGTTCGTGACCGGGTCGGCCGGTGAGCGGTCCGTGGCGGCCAATCTCGAGATCAAGTGTTTCGACGCCGCCGCCAACCCCTATCTCGTACTGGCCGCCGTCCTCGCCGCCGGACGTGCCGGGCTCGCCGACGGCGGGACACTCCCCGAGCCGGTCTCCGTCGATCCGGTCACCCTGGGCGGCTCGGTCACGCCGCTGCCGTCCTCGCTCGGCGTGGCGCTCGCGGCCTTCGAGGCCGACGGGGTGCTCAAGGAGGCGCTGGGCGAGCCCGTCGTCGACACCGTCGCCGCCGTCCGCCGCGGCGAGATCGCCCTGTTCGAGGGGGCGCCTCCGGAGGAGATCGCGGCGCGCACCCGGTGGAAATACTGAGAACGGTTTCTTTCTCGGAAGATCGGCGGGCTTTTAGTAGATTCAGGAGATGTGAGCGGCTTAGAGGGGTTCCTGCCTCCGGAGCTCTGGAAACGGCTGGTTTCGGGGGCCGCGCCGCGTTCGTACGCGCCCGGGCAGACGCTCATGCGGCAGGGGGAAAAGGCCGACAGCGTCCTGGCGCTGATTTCCGGGCGGGTCACGGTTTCCCTCGTCGACGAGGAGGGCCGCGACGTTCTGCTCGCCGTGCGCGGCGGCGCCGAACTCATCGGTGAAATGGCGCTGTTCGGGGACGGAACCCGTTCGGCGACGGTCACCGCGATCGACCGTTGTCATGCCGTGGTTCTCACGGCGGCACATTTCGAGCGCTTCGTTCGCGAGAACAAACTGCAGGAGCGGCTCCTGCGTCATCTCGTCCACCGCCTCCAGGAGGCGGAGCGGCTGCGGGCGGAGCTGGCGTCGCTGGCCGCCCGCCCGAGGATCACGCAGTGGCTGATCAGGCTGGCGCAGCCTCCGGTGGGGCGGCCGGGCCCGTGGGCCGGGACGGTGGAGATCGGGATCGGCCAGGGGGATCTGATCCGGGCGACGGGCCTGGCGAGATCGACGGTGGCGGAAGAGATCACGAAGCTGAAGGCCGAGCGGGCGGTGGTGAACTCGCGGACCCCCATCGTCGTGGATCCTCGACGGCTCGAGGAGCTCCTCTAGATCTTCAGGACCTGCCGGCCGGTGGCATGTCCACTTCTGGACATGACTCGATCCCGCCGGCTGATAAGCAGGAGAACGGTGCGGTGCGGTGGTGCCGCGTGCCCGCCGACACCGTGCTACTTATCGGCCAATTCTCATTAAATGCTGATTATTCGGATAATCCAGGCATATGCCGCCCGTCTCCCCGAATCCAGCGATGCGGGGGCGGCTACCGAACGATATGTGTCAACCGGTGCGGGGAGCTGGGCGTGAGATTCCTGGAACACGTCGCAGGAGGGGATTCATGTACGACGACGCGCCGCTTCTCGACCGATTCGTCTTCGGCTGCGACGTGCAGGATTACAGCTCACGCGACACCGAGCTGCAGGGGGAGATCCAGACCGAACTCCGCAGGATGCTCGAAACCGCGTTCCGGCGCTCGGGCCTGGACTTCTCGGCCTGCGCGGTGTCCCCGACGGGCGACGGCCTGCTCGCGGTCCTGCCGGCCGACGTCGACCTCGTCCGTCCCGTCGACCGGCTGGTCTCCGAGCTGCACCGCCTGCTGGTCACCTACAACGGCAAGCGGGTGGCCCGGGCCCGCATCCGGCTCCGCGTGGCGATGCACGCCGACGCGATCCGGACCAACGCCCACGGGGAGCACTCCGGCCCGGCGCTCGTCGTGCTGAGCCGGCTGCTCGACTGCGCGCCGGTACGCCGCGCCCTCGATCGCTTCCCGGGGGCGCCACTGGCGCTGATCGTCTCCGCTCCGGTGTTCCGGAAGGTGGCGCTGTCAGGGCTGTCCGGAATCCGGCCGGAGCAGTTCGAGTGCGTGGAGGTCGACATCCCGGCCAAGAAGTTCCACCAGAGCGGGTACGTCCACGTCCCGGGAGCCCCGCATCCCCAGCCCCCCGACGGCGCCGACCCTCCGGAGGCCGCCTCTCCCCGTCCGGCGAGCACGATCGAGGTGCACGGCAACGACAGCGTCGTCTACGGCAACGTCTCCATCCGCGCCGAACGGTTCACCGGCCGCGACTCCAGGGGGCCGTCGTGACCGCCGGCGCCGGGGAGAACACCGACACGCCGGCCGAGCCCGGCGGCAGGAGCGGACAGGACGGCACGCCGGAGGCGGCGGAGCGGCCCGCGCCGTCCGGCCGTCCGGAGCAGGCCACCGAGGACCGCGGGCCCGGCAAAGGACGGCCGGCCGAGGCGAACCCGGGGCAGGTCGAGCGGCCGGGCGAGACCAGGCAGGCGAGGAGCAGGCCGAGCCCCCAGACCGGCAGGCAGGACGTCAACGAGTACCGGGAGAACCGCGACCGCATCCTGGTGGGCGAGGGCGGCGTCGTCTACGCGTACTGCGACATCCAGGCCGAGAGCTTCAACGGCCGTGACTCCCGTGCCGGCGGCGGAGCGAGCTCCCTCTTCGTGGCGAAGGTCCGGGCCGACCACCTCAAGAAGCTCTCCGAGGTCTACGAATCACCCGGCTGCGCCGTCACCGCCGGCAGCCGTCTCGGTGGCGACCGCTTCCTGTGCCTGTACGGGCAGGAGGGGAGCGGCCGGATGACCTTGGGCATCCAGCTGCTGCGCGAGCGCGTCGGCGACGAGGTGTGGCAGATCCGGCCGCACACCCCGGTGGCGGAGCTGACCGAGGCCCAGCTGGTCGAGGACCGCGGCTACTTCCTGGTCAGCCGCCCCGACGAGCGCGTCACCGAGTTCGAGATGACCCGGCTGCGGGCCATGTGCGACCAACGCCGCAGCTACCTGGTACTGATCGGGACAGGTGAGAACCTCGGCGCGCTCGGCGGCGTACGGGTCACGCCCCCGGAGACGGGCCTGGCCGGACTGCTGCTGCGCCACGCGTCCCGGGGGCTGCCGGACGACCGGCATCCACAGCTGCGCGAGGTGCTCGCCCGGGAGGAGCTCGCCGAATGGTGCCGCGGCGGTCACCCCCTGGCCGACCTGGAGAAGGTCGCCGCGATCGTGGGAGACGTCGTCCGCGACCGGATCAGGGTCGAGGCGCTGGCCACGCACCTGCGCATGGTCGACACCGAACAGATCCGGACCTGGTTCGAGGACCACGACCGGACGGCGCTGCGGCCGCTCATCATCACCCTCGGCTACTTCGGCGGCCTGCCCCTGCAGACCCTGCTGGAGCTGGAGAACCGGCTGTGCGTGCTGCTGCGCGAGGAGGCCGGGGAGAAGACGCCGCGGGACCTGTTCTCCGGGACGGGCCGGGGGCGTCTGGCCGATGTACAGGCGCACACCTCGGTCGTCGACCACGACGACGCCTACGGCACCGTCCGGGCGGAGATCGCCGAATTCGCCGATCTCAACTGGGAGAACAGCCTGGTGGAGCTCCTGCGCACCGACTATCCGGCGGTACGGCCCGTGCTGATCGCCTGGCTGCGGGAGCTGGCCGGGCACCCCGACCCGCACGTGCAGCGCCGAGCCGCGCTGATGCTGGGCACGTTCGCCGAGGACAGCCTGCACATGCTGCTGCGCGAGGTCGTCCTGCCGTGGGCGCTCACCGACGACGAGTACGTCTGGCACCTGGTCGCCGCGGCGCTGACCGTCCCCCTGGCCGACCCCGACATCGCCCCGCGGATCTCGCGGTTACTGGAGGACTGGGTGGCCTCCGACGAGTCCAGCCTGGTCGGCGCCGCCGCCATGGTGTACGGGCTGGCGCTGGCGCCGGCCAACCCCAAGGCCGCGCTGAACGGGCTGGTCCGCATCGCCAGGCGGCAGCGCTCGACGGACGACATATGGTCCACGGCGGCGGCCGGTGGCATCGTGGCGATGTACCTCAGCGACCTCATCGACGACGACGAGGTGCTGGGCTCGTTGCGGCGGTGGGCGGGCTCGAAGAAGAAGAGCGAGCGGGAGCTCGCGATGCTGGCCTTCATCGTCATCGCCGACGGCATCGACGAGAAGATTCCCGGCCCGGACGGCGCCAAGGGGAAGAGACAGACCTGGCCGAGCCTCCTGCACGCGGCCGGACGGGAGACCACCAGGCCCGCGGTGTTCGAACTCACGCGCCGGGCGCTCAACGACCCGGACTGGACCGAGCTCGCGCTCGACGTGCTGAAGCAGTGGTTCCTCCGGGCCAACACCCGGCCCTACCTCGACTCGGCCCTGACCGCGCTGGTCGCGGCGCTGGGCGGCACCCGGCCCGAGGCGGCCCGGCTGGCCTTCCACATCGAGGCGTGGGCCCGCAAGAACCCCCAGGGCGCCGCGGCGCGCATGTACCACGTGGTCACCGGCCGCGCCGGCGCCGTTCCCGAGCGTTCCCCGGCATAGGAGAGTGAGATGCCTTCGATCGATCCCGTAAGAGGGCCGAAGGTCCTACCGCGGTTCGGGCGGCTGCGGTCCGACCTGCGGCCGCAACTGCACGAGGCGATGGTGCTGCGCTCCCGGGACGGGCGCCTGGTGGAGCTCCCGCGCGGCGCCCCTCCCACGTTCGGGCAGCGACTGGTCGGCGGCTTCATCGAGGCGTACTACGTCTCGGTGGGAGCGCACACCCGGACGTTCGCCTCCCGGCTGCCGACGGCCGACGTCGGGATCGAGCTGCAGGGGGAGGTCGATGTGGAGCTGGAGGTGAAGGACTGCGGCCTCTTGGTCCGGGAGCGCCGGGGGGACCTGAACGAGCGCCTGCGCAACTGGTGCCTCGACCTGGCGGGCCGCATCACCGCCCAGCACAACATCGGGACGGTGGCGAACGCCGGCGACGAACTGGCCCGGCTCGCCTCCGTCGTGGCCGACTCGCTGCGCACCACCACCAAACGGCCCGACCTGCCCGGCATGACGATGCGGGAGCTGCGGGTACGGCTGCGGTACGCCGACGAGGCCACGGTCCAGCAGGCCGGCAAGGACGCGCTCCAGCAGAAGCTGCAGGCCCGGAAGGCCAAAGACCTCAAGGAGATGTACGAGCCGGTCTACGGGCCGGACATCGCCGGGATCGTGGCGCTGCTCACCGACGGGCACACCGACCGGATCCCCGACGTCGTCGACAGGATCCACGCCAGCCAGCAGCTCACCGAGCAGCGCAAGATCGACCTGTTCCAGCAGCTGGTCACCAGCCCGTCCATCGAGGTGCACGTCCGGGACCGCCTGGCACAGCAGCTCGCCAGACAGCTGGGCGAGGGCGACGGCGCGGTCAGGGACTTCACCGCGGCGATCTTCGACCGTTCCGGCGACCTCGCCCTGCAGGCCCCTCCGGCCGACCGGAAAGGCGACACCGACGACGAAGAAGACGAGGACGAATGACGATGACGAATGAGCCGGTCCGGTGCTGAGCGCGCTCGCGGACGTTATCGAGGGACTGGGGCAGTGGTGGTACGGACTGGCCGGATGGCTGCCGGCCCCGCTCCAGGCACTGTCCTTCATCCTGGTGATGGCCGTCGCCGTGCGGCTGGCCGTCAAGTACGCCCTGCCCGTGCTGGCGGGCTGGGGCGTACCGCTGTGCCGTCTCGCGCTGCGAACCCTCGCGTGGCTGGTCCTCCTGCCGGAGTACCTCATCACGTCCAGGTCGCTGCGGACGGCGCAGCGGATGCCGTCGGGGGCGCACGTCTACGGCGAGGCGGTGGCGGGGCTGCTGGAAATCGCCGACAAGGGCGTGACGGAGCTGCTGCGCCGGCTGTCGAAGTCCGCCAAGATCGCCAACCAGGTGACGCTGGCCACCGTGCTGGTCTCGATCTTCGTGGTCAACGCGGTCGCCTACCAGGCGAACGACCCGCTGCCCCTGTCGCGGTGGTGGGACTCGGTCCAGGTGTGGGCCCAGTCCCTCGGCTAGTGGGTCGACCGATGTCACGGTGGTGGTATCGGTCCAGGTCTGGGCCCGGTCCCTCGGCTAGTGGGTCGACCGATGTCACGGTGGTGGGACTCGGTCCAGGTGCGGGCCCGGTCCCTCGGTCAATAGGTCAACCGATCGCCGGGGGGATGTTCTGGTTGAGGCGGAAGAGATTGGCCGGGTCGTACACCGCCTTGATCGCCGCGAGCCGGTGCCAGGTCGAGCCCGGGTACGCGGCGCGGACCCGATCTTCGCTCTCGTCTCCCAGGAAGTTCACGTACGCCCCCGCATCGCTCTGCCGCAGGGCGCCCGCGAGCTCGGCGACCCAGGCCTCGCGGGCGGCCCGGTCCTCGGGGCGCTCGTAGAACGCCGCGACGTTCACCATGATCCGGCTGTGGCGGTGCGCGAACGCGGTCGCGTCGACCGGCACACGGGCCATCGCCCCGCCGAGCATTCGCAGTTGCACGGCGCGCATCGAAGCGTCGGAGGATTCGAGGTACCGGACGACGGTCTCGGCCATGTCCCGGTCGACACTGTCCATGAACATCGTCTGCGCCGCCGCGGTCACCGGCTCGACGTCCCCCTCCGGGGGGAACATCCCGGAGTACGGCATCGCCTGGACCATGTCGGCGAGGGGGGTGGCGAGCGCGCGGAACGGCGCGATGGCCCGCTCGCCGGCCTCGGCCTCGCCGGCGTACGCCATGAAGGCCATGATGATCAGCCGGCCGTGGAGCTCACTCGGCAGGAACGGCATCGGCGGCGCGGGCATGACGTTGGCGATCGTCGAGAGCTCCTCCGGCGCCGCCTCCGCCTCGGCCATGAACGAGGCGATGACCTCCGGCGTCGCGGGCAGGATCAGGATTCCGCCCATGAACGACTCCAACGGGTGCAGCCTGAACCGCAACCGGGTGGCCACCCCGAAGTTGCCGCCGCCGCCGCGGATGGCCCAGAACAGGTCGGGATGGGTCTCCGCGTCCACGTGGCGGATCTCACCGTCCGCGGTGACCAGCTCGGCGGCCAGCAGGTTGTCGATGCTGAGGCCGTGCTTGCGGACGAGGAAACCGATGCCGCCTCCGAGCGTGATCCCCCCGATCCCCACGGAACCGGTGTCGCCGAATCCGGTCGCCAGGCCGTGGGCGCCCGCCTGAGCCGTGTACGCGCCCGCGGTCAGCCCGCCCTGCGCCCACGCGGTCCGTCCTTCGACGTCGATGTCCATCGCCTGCAGATCTCGGAGGTCGAGCACGATGCCGCCCTCGGTGACGCTGTGGCCGGCGTTGCTGTGGCCGCCGCCGCGGACGGCCAACTCGGCCCCCGTCTCCCGCGCGAACGCGATGACCCGCGCCACGTCGGCGGCGTCGGCGACCCGGATGATGGCCGCCGGCCGACGGTCGAATCCGCCCTGGTAGACGGTCCGCGCCCTGTCGTACCCGTCGTCATGCGGCTCGATGACCCTGCCGGTCAGGGTGCCGCGGAGGCGCGAAATCGTGACGGGCGAGACGTTCACCAACATGAGGGGAACTCCTTCGCGGCGTCTGCTTGCCCGCCGCTCGTCGCTGACAGGAAATGCTCACGTCCCGGAGATCCGGGCTCCACCTCTAAGGAGCATTCCTTCCAGCCGACCGACCTTCAACCCGGATAGGGGTGGGGTGTGGGGTACCCCTACCTTGATCAAACCGAACGACTAGCGCCGAGGTCTCGCGCGATCTCGCTGATCACGTAAGGAGCGAACACAGCGAAATCGCCGGGACCGTCGTAACGCCCGTCGAGGGTAAGGCCCAGGTTCGCGGCGAGCGCGCGCATTTCAGGATGCCACCGCACAGGCGGTGAGCTTCGACAACTCCGCCGAACAGCGGGGCGCCGCACACGCCGAGCTGATGCGCTACCTGTCCGAGCTCGTCGGACACAAGCGAGCAGAACCTTCCGACGATCTGTTCAGCGAGCTGGCCGCCGGAGGTGAGCTCGACCACGACGAGCTCACCGGCGTGGCCACGCTGCTGCTGACCGCCGGGCATGAGACGACCGCGAACATGCTGGGCCTGGGCACGTTTCTGCTGCTGTGCCGCCCCGAGCAGGCGGAGCTGGTGGTCGATTTGACCAGCAATGCGATCATGACGGTCGACACGGTCGTGCTGCTCGTGATCGCGGTACGCCGGGTCTCCCGGTGAGCGGTCTCCGCAGATCCATGATCAGGAAGAGGGCTAGTCCGGTCCAGCTCTCGGCAGCCACCAGCCATGGCAGCGCGCGCCGCCTCCTCATCTCCGGGCGGATCATCCGCCGCGGTCGGAGCCGGGTGGCCTATCGCGTGGCTCCGCGCCGGTCGCGGCCCAGCGTGAGATGGACTGGTCCGTAGGCGCGGGAACCCAGGTCCTCGTCGGCGCGGCGACCCGGCCGACATGACCACCAGAGCAGGCCGGCCGAGACCAGGAAGGCGGCGCCGAACCCGTCAGTGCCCTCTCGCGGCGTCCAGAACGACGGTCAAACGATCAAGGGCCTGATCGCTGTCTCCAGCGATCAGGCCCTTGATCTGTAACTTCTGGGTCGGGGTGGCGGGATTTGAACCCACGGCCTCTTCGTCCCGAACGAAGCGCGCTGCCAAGCTGCGCTACACCCCGGTGCACTTGCGGTTTGCTTGTGCTCGCATGAGTCTAGCGGACTTTGGTGGTGCTCGCGTCATCGGCGAGAGGCCGATGGGGCCTCGGTATCGGCTTGGTTCGCGGGTTCGTGCGGGAGGGGGCGCGTCAGGAGCGGGTGGGGCGGCGGGGGACCAGGGTGAGGAGGGTGGCCTCCGGTGGGCAGGAGAAGCGGACCGGGGCGTACGGGCTGGTGCCGAGGCCGGCGGAGACGTGGAGCCAGGCGGAGTCGTGGCGGTGCAGGCCCTTCACCCGCGCGCGGTCGATGCCGCAGTTGGTCACCAGGGCGCCGTAGAACGGGATGCACAGCTGGCCGCCGTGGGTGTGGCCCGCGAGGAGCAGCTGGTAGCCGTCGTCGGCGAAGCGCGACATGTTCCTGGGCTCAGGGGAGTGCATGACGCCGAGCCGGAGATCGGCGTCGGCCGGGGCCGGGCCGGCGATCTCGTCGTAGCGGTCGCGGTTGATGTGGGAGTCGTGGATGCCGCCCACGTGGACGTCGAGGTCGCCCACCTTGATGCGTGCGGTGGCGTTGTTCATGTCGAGCCAGCCCGCCGCCGTCATGCCCGCGCCGAGCTCGCTCCACGGCAGGTTGGGGGTGTGCTGGCGCCGGTCGCCCTTGGAGGTGCTCCAGAGGTAGCGGGCGGGGTTCTTGGGGCGCGGGGCGTACAGGTCGTTGGACCCGTAGACGAACAGGCCGGGACGGGACAGCAGGGGCTCGACCGCGTGCAGGTAGGCCGGGACGGCGTCGGGGTGGGCGAGGGTGTCCCCGGTGTTGACCACCAGGTCGGGGTTCAGCGCGTCCAGCGAGCGGACCCAGTTGATCAGGCGGGTGCGCCCTGGGGTGAGGTGGAGGTCGGAGATCTGGAGGACGCGCACCGGCCGCTGCCCGGGCTCGAGGACCGGCACGTCGAAGCGGCGTAGCCGGAACCAGTTGCGCTCGATCACCGAGGCGTAGCCGATCCCGGCGACGCCGAGACCGAGCAGGGACAGGGGTATCGCGGCAGCTTTCCTCACCTCTTCATGATGCCCGAGGGCACGCCCTGCCGCCGCCCAAGACCCGGAACGAGCCGCATGTCCCGATTCTCTGGTCGCGATCTGCCGTTTGCGGCCCGCTCCGACTCCAAGTGCTCCGGGGAGCGTACGGCGAGGGCCGTCAGGGGGACGTACGGCGAGGCGGGGATCGTGCGGCCCGGCGGGAGCGGCGCGGGGAAATGGAGGCGAGAGGGCTGCCGGGAAGCGGCAAGATGGTGACCATGAGTGCTTTGAAGGACAAGCTGAAGGCCGACCTCACGACTGCCATGAAGGCGCGGGACGACGTCCGCACCCGCACCCTGCGCATGGCGCTGGCGGCGGTGAGCACCGAGGAGGTGGCGGGCAAGGAGGCCCGCGAGCTCTCCGACGACGAGATCGTCAAGGTGCTGACGAAGGAGGCCAAGAAGCGGCGTGAGGCGTCCGAGGCGTTCGCCAACGCCGGGCGCGCCGAGCAGGCGCAGGCGGAGCAGGACGAGCAGGCGGTGATCGAGGAGTACCTTCCCGCGCAGCTGAGCGACGAGGAGCTCGACCGGCTCGTCCAGGAGGCCATCGCCGAGAGCGGCGCCGAGGGGCCGAAGGCCATGGGTCAGGTCATGAAGGTGCTGGGCCCGAAGGTCGCCGGGCGGGCCGAGGGCGGCAGGGTCGCCCAAATCGTCCGCGCCCGCCTGGCCGGCTGAGCCTGGCCGGGGTTGTGGGGCTGGTCGTCCGCGCCCGCCTGGCCGGTTGAGGCTGGCCGGGGTTGTGGGGCTGGTCGTCCGCGCCCGCCTGGCCGGCTGAGGCTGGCCGGCGGTTCAACCGGCCCCTGTGGGGCTGGGTGGTTCATGCCCGGGTGGGCCTCGGCTTCCCGGTATATGCCGGTCGCCTGAGGTACGCCCGGTCCGGTTTACCCCGTACGCCGCCTCGCCTGCGCGCGACCCGTGAGCCCCCGTACGACACGGCAAGGGCCCTCCACAGATCGGTGTGGAGGGCCCTTGCCGTTGGTCAGTTGCTCGGGAGGATCGGCATGGGGGCGATGCCGGTGCCGCCGTTCCCGGTGCCGGTGCCGCGGTTCCCGTTCCCGTTGCCGTTCCGGCCGTTGCCGCCGCGGCCGTTCCCGTTTCCGAAGCCGAAATCGTTGCCGTTCGGGACGGTGAAGGCGTTGCCGTTGTTCTCGATGCTGTCCTTCGGGGGACGCTTGGGCGCGCAGCCGCCGCTGCAGCCGCCGAAGCGGTCCATGTTCGGCGGGGTGAAGGAGCTGGGGTCGATGTTCTTCAGGGCGTCGAGGAAGGTCGCCTTCCAGACCCGGCCGGAGATGGTGGCGCCGAAGACCTCGGAGTAGTACCTGCCGCCGATGGTGATGCTGCGCAGCGGGTGGGTGTAGGAGCCGCGCGGGTCGCCGAGGCTGACGGCGCCGGCGAGGTCGGGGGTGTAGCCGGCGAACCAGGCGGTCATCTCGCCGTCGGTGGTGCCGGTCTTGCCCGCGGCGTCGCGGCCGATGCCGCCGACCTCCCGCATGGTGCCCTTGGTGAAGACGCCGGAGAGGATGTCGCTGACCGCGTCGGCGACCTCTTCGTCGAGGACCTGCTTGCAGCCGGGCTTGAAGTCGGTCGTCTTGCCGTTGCGGTCGGTGATGGAGGTGATCGCCATCGGCTTGCAGTACTTGCCGCGCGCGCCGAAGGTGGCGTAGGCGCTGGCCACGGTGACCGGGTCCATCTCGTTGACGCCCAGGGTGAAGGTCTCGACCTCCTGGAGCTTGCCGCCGTCGGAGCGCTTGATGCCGAGGTCCTTGGCGGTCTTGACGACGTCGCAGAGGCCGACCTTGCGCTCCAGTCCGAGGAAGAAGGTGTTGACCGAGCCCCAGGTGCCGGTCTGGAGGGTCTTGAAGCCGCCGCCGCCCTCGGCGTTGTGGGCGGTGTGCGAGGGGTCGCCGACGTTCTCGCCCTTGCAGTTCTTGAAGTCGCTGTATCCGTTGGCGGTGAAGCTGCTGCCGGAGTTGAGGCCGTCGTGGAACTTCATGCCCTCTTTGAGCGCGGTGGTTAGGGTGAAGACCTTGAACGTCGAACCGGCCTGGAAGCCGGTGCCGCCGCCGTGCGCGGCGTCGGCGACCAGGTTGTAGTTGGACTCGTTCTTCTTCTTGCTCCGGCCGTACTTGCGGCTGGCGGCCATGGCCTTGATCTCGCCGGTTCCGGGCTCGATGAGCGCCTCGGCGGCGACGGGCTTGTCGGACGCGAAGACGTACTTCTTGATCGCCTTCTCGGCGGCCTTCTGCATCTTGGTGTCAAGGGTGGTCTTGATGACCAGGCCGCCGCGGTTCAGGAAGTTCTCGCGGGCTTCCTGGGTCTTGCCGAACTGCGGGTCGTTGCGGATCTCGTTCTGGACGTAGAGGCAGAAGTACGGGTAGCGGCTCGCCTCGCAGCCACCCGGGATGGCGATGTCCTTGTAGCCGAGCTTCTTGGCCTTGGACTCGGCGGCCTGCTCGGGGGTGATCTTCTTCAGTTCGGCCATGCGGTCGAGGACGACGTTGCGCCGGGCCAGCAGGGCGGCCTTGTGCTGCTTGCCGAGGTTGGGGTCGGTGGCGTTGGGGTTCTGGACGGCGCCCGCCAGCGTGGCGGCCTCCCAGAGGGTCAGTTCCGAGGCCGGCTTGTCGAAGAAGCGCTTGGACGCCGCCTGGATGCCGTACGCGCCGGCGCCGAAGTAGGCGATGTTGAGGTAGCGCTCGAGGATCTCGTCCTTCGTGTGCTTCTGCTCGATGGCCATGGCGTACCGAAGCTCGTTCAGCTTGCGGGAGACCGTGGGGGCGATCGCGGCGAGTTTCTCTTCCTTGGTCTCGGCCTTGTTCAGCAGCACCTGCTTGACGTACTGCTGTGTGATCGTGGAGCCGCCCTGGGCGACGCCGCCGGACTGGAAGTTCTTCATCAGCGCGCGGAAGGAGCCTTCCAGGTCGAGGGCTCCGTGCTGGTAGAAGCGGAAGTCCTCGATCGAGATGATCGCCTCGCGCATGATGGGGGCGACCTGGTCCAGCTTCACCGATTCGCGGTTCTGGTAGTAGAACTGTGCGATCAGCTTGCCTTTGGCGTCCCGGATCTCGGTCTTCTCCGGGAGGTCGGACTCCACCAGATCTTCCGGCTTCAGGTTCAGGACATCAGTGGCGCTCTTGACGCCCACGCCGGCACCGCCCACGGCGGGCAAAGCGATGGCGGCGGTCAGCACGCCAGCGGCGACGGCTGCTCCGATGAGGCGCAGCAGGTTGCCGACCACGACTACCGATCCGTGTACTTTGCCTTGTCCTTGCACACGTCCAAGGGTATGCCGAACTGCTGACTCAATACGTACCGAAAGTCCATTTCGCCTTGACTCGCCCGCTACCTGACGGGGGGAGGACTAGTCATTCCCGGCCACATGGCCTGACATGACCATGTGGGAAATTGACCCGCCCGGGGACTGTCGGTCCGAACGTCTGGTTGCGTACGTTCTCCTCTGCGGCAACTGAATAAGGAGGCTCGACGCCCGCGCCCGTCGGCCGCCAAGTGACGACTGACCACCTATAGGGGAGTGGGGTCGAAATGTGGATCACGGATTGGACCTCCCGTGCCGCCTGTCGAGGTGCGGATCCTGACGCGTTGTTCGTCCAGGGTGCCGCCCAGAACAGGGCGAAGCTGATCTGCCGAGGATGCCCGGTCCGTACGGAGTGCCTCGCGGACGCTCTGGACAATCGCATCGAGTTCGGGGTCTGGGGCGGGATGACCGAGCGGGAACGGCGAGCGCTGCTCAGGCGCCGCCCGGAGGTCACGTCGTGGCGTGACCTGCTCGAGGTCGCCAAGGAAGAGTACGAGCGCACGAACGAGTTGATCGCCGGCTGAGTTCAGGGGCGGGGGCCGGCCGCCTCGCGTCCCCCACGCCGATCGCTCCCGAGAGACGTCCTTGGCTCATGGCATGAGCCTCATGACACGAGGAGTTCGCCGATCCTGCGCAGACCCGCCAGGTCGTGCACGTCCTCCGGCATCGCGAGTACCTGGGAGATCGGCACCGTCGGGTGGGCCGTCGCGAAGTGCTCCTGCTCCCGGTTCTCCCGCGCGGCGAGTTGCATGCGTCCGGCGTGAAGCCGCAACACGGCGGCCGTCAGTTCATGCTCGCCACGCGTTTCGAGGTCCTCGGCGGCGGCCGTGCTCCGAGCCGCCGAGAGGGCCGGCGCCGGAGATCGGTGTACCCGATTGACCACCAGGCCGGCCAGGGGCATGCGCTCCTCCGCCAGCCGCTCCACGAAGTACGAGGCCTCCCGCATCGCGTCCCGTTCCGGCGCGGCCACGACGAGGAACGCGGTGCCGGGAGCCTGGAGCAGGCGATAGGTCTGCTCGGCGCGCTGCCTGAACCCGCCGAATACGGCGTCGAGGGCGGCGACGAACGTCTGGATGTCCTTGAGGAACTGCGCGCCGAGGATCTTGGTCATCGCCCCGGCCACGAGGCCGAAACCGGCGTTGAGCAGCTTGAACGCGCTGCGTCCCCCGGCCTTCGCCGGAGCCATCAAGATCCTGATGAGCCGCCCGTCGAGGAAGCGGCCGAGGCGTTCGGGCGCGTCGAGGAAGTCGAGGGCCGAGCGCGACGGCGGGGTGTCGACGATGATGAGATCCCACTCGTCCTGACGCCGTAGCTGGCCGAGCTTCTCCATCGCCATGTACTCCTGGGTGCCGGAGAAGCTCGACGACAGCGACTGGTAGAAGGGGTTCGACAAGATCGTCCGGGCGCGCTCGGGATCCGCGTGAGCTTCGATGATCTCGTCGAAGGTCCGCTTCATGTCGAGCATCATCGCGTGGAGCTCGCCGGGTCCCTGTACTCCGGCGACCGGGCGCGGGGTGTTGTCGAGCTCGGTCAATCCCATCGACTGGGCGAGACGCCGCGCGGGGTCGACCGTGAGCACGACCACCCGCCGTCCGCGTTCGGCCGCCCGCAGCCCGAGGGCCGCTGCCGTGGTGGTCTTGCCGACGCCGCCCGACCCGCAGCACACCACGATGCGCGTGCCGGGGTCGTCGAGCACGGCGTCGATGTCGAGGACCGGTGAGATCCTCGTGACGTGGGGGACGTCCCCCGCATGAGCCTTCACGCTGCTCCCTGGGAACACATTGCTTCGGCCAGCTCGTACAGACCGGTGAGGTCGGCGCCGTCGGGCAGCAGCGGCAGCTCGTACCGCGGCGCCTTGGCCGCCGCCAGGGCTCGCCGCTCGCGGCGCTCCAGCCGGGTGCGCTGCGCGTGCTCGGTGACCTCCTGGGCGAGAGCCTGGGCGATCGCGGACGCGTCGGCGGTGCCGTCGATGACGCCCGCGGCCTTCAGGCCGAGCGCGATCTCGGCGGGATCGAAGTGGTCCTTCATGGCGGCGTCCAGCGCCGCCTTCGGCAGCACCTCGGGACGGACCATGTTGATGAAGATCCCGCCGACCGGCAGGCCGGCCGCGCGGAGGCTCTCGACGCCGTCCAACGTCTCCTGGACCGGCATCTCCTCCAAAAGTGTGACGAAATGCACGGCCGTCTCTGGGGAGGCGACCACCCCGCGCACCAGGTCGGCGTGGTTCTTGACCGGGCCGATGCGGGCGAGGCCCGCCACCTCGGCGGTGACGTTGAGGAACTTGGTGACGCGACCGGTGGGGGGCGCGTCCATCACGACGGCGTCGTACACCCGTCTGCCGGAGAGGTCGCGGCGCCGGACGGCCTCGCTGGTCTTGCCCGTGACGAGCACGTCGCGCAGTCCGGGGGCGATGGTCGTGGCGAAGTCGACCAAACCGATCTTGGTGAGGGCCTTCCCCGCGCGCTTCAGGCCGTAGAACATCTCGACGTATTCGAGCATGGCCTCTTCGGGGTCGATGGCCAGCGCGTAGACGTCGCCGCCGCCCGGGGCGACGGCGATCTTCCGCTCCTCGTACGGCAGGGGCGGGATGTCGAAGACCTGGGCGATGCCTTGACGGCCCTCGACCTCCACGAGCAGGACCTTCTTGCCGCCCGCCGCGAGGGCGAGGGCCAGGGCCGCGGCCACGGTCGTCTTGCCCGTGCCGCCCTTGCCGGTGACGACGTGTAGTCGTACGCCGTCCCAATCGGTGTCGCGAGCGCTCACCCTTCGAAGGCTACCCAACGGTCATTTCGCTGATGGCCGCCCCCGCTGCTCCGGACGCCACCCGGCGGGTCCGCGCGGTCTACAGTGCCACCATGAAACGCTACGAATACTCGACAGTTCCGCTGTTGACCCATGCCACCAAGCAGATCCTGGACAACTGGGGACAGGACGGCTGGGAGCTCGTCACCGTGATCCCCGGCCCGAACCCCGAGCAGCTCGTCGCCTACATGAAGCGGGAGAAGGAATGAGCACCCCCGAGCAGAAGCTGGCGGAGCTCGGCCTGACGCTTCCCGAGGTGGTCAAGCCGCTCGCCGCGTACGTCCCCGTCGTCCGTACCGGCGACTACGTCTACACCTCCGGCCAGCTTCCCGTGGTCGACGGCAAGCTCGCGGTCACGGGCAAGGTGGGCGACGAGGTGGACCCGGAGACGGCCAAGGAGCAGGCGCGCATCTGCGCGCTGAACGCCATCGCGGCCCTGGCCTCGGCCGTCGGTGACCTGTCCAACGTCGTGCGGATCGTCAAGGTCGTCGGGTTCGTCGCGAGCGCGCCCGGCTTCACGGGCCAGCCGCAGGTCGTGAACGGCGCCAGCGAGCTGCTCGGCGAGGTCTTCGGGGACGCCGGACTCCACGCCCGCAGCGCCGTCGGTGTCGCCGTCCTTCCGCTGGACGCCCCGGTCGAGGTCGAGCTCATCGCCGAGGTGCGCTGATCCGTGACACCATGGTCCAGCCGAGCTTTGTTCGGTTGGATCATGGAGGCGTCATGAACGGCATCCCGCTGCCGGGTGAGTTCGGTGAGCGAGCCCGCGCGATCCTTTCCGGCGACATCCTCCCCGTGCCCGCCAGGGACGCCGCCACCGTGGTGCTCCTGCGCGACGGCGGCGAGCCCGGCGGGCCGGACGGGGACGGCCGGGCGGGCCTGGAGGTCTACCTGCTCAGGCGCAAGGCCAGCATGGACTTCGCGGCCGGCGCGTACGTCTTCCCGGGTGGCTCGGTGGACCCGCGCGACGCCGACCAGGCGGTCGCCTGGGCGGGGCCGGCGCCCGAGGAGTGGGGCCGCGTCTTCGGCGCCGCCCCCGACACCGCCCGCGGCCTGGTCTGCGCGGCCGTGCGCGAGACGTTCGAGGAGTCCGGCGTGCTTCTCGCCGGGCCGAGCCCGGACACGGTCGTGGCCGACACCACCGGGGACGACTGGGAGGCCGACCGCGAGGCCCTGATCGCCCGGTCCCTTTCGCTGGCGGAGTTCCTGAACAAGCGGGGCCTGGTGCTGCGCGCCGACCTGCTGAGGCCCTGGGCCCACTGGATCACTCCCGTGGTGGAGCACAAGAGGTTCGACACGAGGTTCTTCGTGGCCGCGATGCCGCCCGGGCAGCGCACCCGAGACGTGGGCGGCGAGGCGGACGCGGTGGCGTGGCTGCGCCCGGCGGGGGCGCTGCGCCGGGCCCAGGAGGGCGAGATCTTCCTCATGCCCCCGACGGTCCGCACTCTGACGGAGATGTCGGAGTACGACGACGTGGAAGCCGTCCTGGCGTGCGAGCGGGAGGTCGTGACGTTCCAGCCGCGCATCGCCGAAGTCGAGGGCGAGATGTGGATCGTGCTGCCGGGAGAGGATTATCGGATGCCATGAGCGGTCTGCGAATCCCCCTGGACGGCCCGGACGGATCCGGCACGCCCCGCGCCACGAACCTGCTGGCCCCCAACCCCTCGCCCATGACCCTTGAGGGCACGAACACCTGGGTGATCGGCGAGCCGGACGCGACGGCCGTGCTCGTCGTGGACCCGGGGCCCGACGACGAGGAGCACCTGCGGCGCGTGGCCGGCCATCTGGCCGGCAGGCGGGTGGAGGCGATCCTGCTGACCCACGGGCACGACGACCACAGCGGCGGAGCCAGGCGGTTCGCCGGGATGACCGGCGCGCCGGTGCGCGCCCTCGACCCCCGGCACGTCCTCGGCGAGGAGGGGCTCGCCGACGGCGACGTGGTCACGGCGGGTCAGGTGGAGCTCCGGGTGATCGGCACGCCGGGCCACTCGTTCGACTCGCTGTGCTTCTGGCTGCCGAGCGACGCCGCGCTGCTGACCGGTGACACCATCCTCGGCAGGGGGACGACGGTGATCGCCCCGGACGGCGACCTGGCCGACTACCTGCGCAGCCTCGACCGGCTGCGGGCGAGCGCCGAGATGGTGGCGGCCGAGGCCCTGCTTCCGGGGCACGGGCCGGTGCTGCCCGACCCGATCAAGGCGCTGGAGGGGTACATCGCCCACCGGCGTGAGCGCCTCGACCAGATCCAGCGGGCACGGCGGGAGGGGGCGAGGACGCCGCGCGAGATCGTGGAGGTGGTCTACGCGGACGTCCCCGAGGAGCTGTGGCCCGCCGCGGAGATGTCCGTGCGGGCCCAGCTGGCCTACCTCGAGAGCCTCTGACCCTCCAGGGTCACCTGGAGCGGGCCTGGAGCCGGTCGGCGTCCATGATGACCACGGCCTTGGCCTCGATGCGGAGCCAGCCGCGCTGGGCGAAGTCGGCCAGGGCCTTGTTCACGGTCTCGCGGGAGGCGCCGACGTACTGCGCCAGCTCCTCCTGGGTGAGGTCGTGGTGCACCCGCAGGCCCTCGTCGGTCTTCTGGCCGAAGCGCTCGGCGAGGTCGAGCAGTGCCTTGCCGACCCGGCCGGGCACGTCGGTGAAGACGAGGTCGGCCATGACGTCGTTGGTGCGGCGCAGCCGCTGCGCGAGCGCGCGCAGCAGGTGCAGGGCCACCTCGGGGCGTCCGGTGAGCCACGGCCGCAGGTCGTCGTGCCCGAGGCCGGCGAGCCGCACGTCGGTGAGCGCGATCGCGCTGGCCGTGCGCGGCCGGGGGTCGAACAGCGAGAGCTCGCCGAACATCTCGCCGGGGCCGAGCACGCTGAGGAGGTTCTCGCGGCCGTCGGGGGCGGTGCGGATCAGCTTGATCTTGCCGTCGAGGACGACGTAGAGCCGGTCGCCCGTCTCGCCCTCGCTGAACAGCGTCTGCCCCTTGTGGAGCTCTACCTCCGAGATTCCCGTGCGTAGGGCGGCCGCGCTCTCACGGTCGAGCGCGGAGAACAAAGGGGCCTTACCCAGCACGTCGTCGGTATTCACGGTGCCTCCTCGCTCCAGTGGTCGCGCCATCACGACTGCGCGCACCACGCCTGGGATCGCGCTCGCTGCTAGACATTGTGACGTACTGCACCAAGCGGGTCTCATGGAGCCCGTCCGCGTAGGCTGTCGGGGTGCCCCGCAAAGTGACCTCAGCTGGGGAGTCCCGGCTCGCTCTCGTCCGCCGAGCTCGGCGAATGACCCGAATCCTGGCCGAAACCTACCCTGACGCCCATTGCGAACTCGACTTCGGTAACCCGCTGGAGCTGCTGGTCGCAACGATCCTCTCCGCGCAGTGTACGGACAAAAGGGTCAACATCGTTACTCCGGTACTTTTTGCCAAATACCGGACAGCGGCTGACTACGCCGCCGCCGACCGGGCCGAGCTGGAAGAGATCATCCGCAGCACGGGGTTCTTCCGGGCCAAGGCCAACAGCATCATGGGCATGGCGCAGGCCCTGTGCGAGCGCTACGGCGGTGAGGTCCCCGGCAAGCTCAAGGACCTCGTCACCCTGCCCGGCGTCGGCCGCAAGACCGCCAACGTCGTGCTCGGCAACGCCTTCGACGTGCCCGGCATCACCGTGGACACCCACTTCCAGCGGCTCACGCGCCGCTTCGGCTGGACGACCGAGACCGACCCGGTCAAGATCGAACACGCCGTGGGCGAGCTGATCCCGAAGAACCAGTGGACCCTCATGTCCCACTACCTGATCTGGCACGGCCGCCGCATCTGCCACGCGCGCAAGCCCGCCTGCGGCGTCTGCCCGCTGGCGAGCCTGTGCCCGTCGTACGGCGAGGGCCCCACCGACCCCGCCCAGGCCGCCAAACTGGTGCGCAGCGGCCCGTTCTCCTGACGCACGGCGGGAAGCAGCCGGACGCCTGCCGATGTTGCTCCCCCCAGGAGGTAACGCATGACTGCTCCAGTGCCCGGCTGGTTGAACGATCTCGCGGCTGACGCCGTCCACCACTCCGTACCGGCCGAGTTGCGGCCCCCGGGAGACAGCGGGCGCGAGGCGGCGGTCCTGCTGCTGTTCGGCGAGTCCGCCGAGGGGCCCGACATCCTGCTGATCCAGCGAAGCGCCAAGGGACGCAACCACGCCGGGCAGCCGGCCTTCCCCGGCGGAGGGGTGGACCCCGGCGACGGCGGGCCGGTCGGGGCGGCGCTGCGCGAGGCCCAGGAGGAGACCGGGCTCGATCCGCGCGGCGTGCGGGTGGTCGGCACCCTTCCCGAGCTCTACATCTGGCACAGCGACAACAGGGTCACTCCCGTGCTCGGCTGGTGGCACACCCCCTGCGCCGTGTACGCGGCCTCGCCCGACGAGGTCGACGCCGTCGCGCGCGTCCCGATCGCCGAACTGGTCGATCCCGCCAACCGGCTGCGGCTGCGCTTCCCCGGCGGTCACACCGCCGGCCCCGCCTTCAGGGTGCGCGACATGCTCGTCTGGGGCTTCACGGCGGGCGTGCTCGACACCGTGCTCACGGCGACCGGCTTCGCGCGCCCCTGGAACGGCGACCACGTCGAGGACCTGCCCCCGGAAGTGATCAGGCTGGCCCGGCGCTAGCGATCCCGCCGGCGGTCTCCGGCGCGCCCGCCGCCCGCATGAGGCCCAGCGCGGCCCAGTCGGCGACGTCCTCGTCGGGGTCGGCGGCGAGCCGCCGCAGCGCCGCCAGCCCCGCGGGGTCCGGCGGGCTGCCGAGGACGTGAGACAGCGCGTACGCCGCGCCGTACCTCACCGACGCCTCGTCGTGCCCGGCGAGATCGACCACCGACGGCAGGGCCCGAGGGTCGCCGAGATGCCCGAACGCGATCAGCACCGCGTGGAGCACCTGTACGTCGTCGTCGCCGGCCGCGAGGTAGCGCAGGACCGAGAGGGACTTGTCGACGAAGGGACGCGGCGGCGCGCCCAGCTCCCCGAGGATGTCGGCCCCGAGCACCCTCTCGGCCGGTGAGTCGCTCGCACAGAGTCTGCGGGCCTCGGTGAAGGTCTCGAGGTCGCCCCTTCTGTGGAGAAGGCTCACGGCCTTCCACCTGGCCGGACCGTCGCGGTCGTGGTCCGCCAGCGCGACCGCGATCAGCTCGGGGACGCCACAGCCGCGCAGATCGTCGTCTTCGTCCGGATCGGGGCTCCGGCCGGGGCCGCCGCTGGAACGCGTGCCCGTGCGGCCGTCCGTACGCCCGTTGCTCGATCCCCCGATCGATACCATGGCGCAACGATATCGACCCAACCGGTGCACGACGTGTGGCCGCGCTGGATACCTTTGAAGCGTGAGCGGCGATCTCCTCGATGTCATCCTGATTGTCCTTGTGGTCGCCTTTGCCGTTTCCGGGTATCGGCAGGGGTTCATCATCGGGGCGTTCAGCTTCCTCGGTTTCGTCGGTGGAGGTTTCCTCGGCGTCCTGATCGCGCCGCCCATCGCGCACGCGGTGGTCACCGGGTCCTACGAGCAGGCGCTGCTCGCCATCGTGATCGTTTTCCTGGCCGCGGTCGTGGGGCAGTTCGCCTCCTCCACGATCGGCGCGGTGGTGCGCAGCCATGTCACCTGGGAGCCCGCGCGCACGGTCGACGCCCTCGGCGGCACGTTCACCAGCGCGCTGTCGGTGCTGGTCATCGCCTGGCTGATCGGGTCGCTGCTGTCCGTCGCGCCCTTTCCGTGGCTGCGCCAGCAGACCAACGGCTCACTGCTGCTGCAGACCGTCGACGCCGCGATGCCCGACACGGCGAAGGACTGGCGCCTGTCGTTCAAGAAGTTCGTGGACACCTCGGAGTTCCCGCAGGTGTTCAACGCCATCGGCGGAGGCGAGTCCGTCGAGGTGCCCCCGCCTGACGCCAGCGTGGTCAAGGGCGCCCAGTTGCAGCGGGCCCGCCGGGCGATCGTCAAGGTGCAGGGCACCGCGCCCAGCTGCCGCAAGCGCATCGAGGGCACCGGCTTCGTCTACGCGCCGCACCGCATCATGACCAACGCCCACGTGGTCGCCGGAGTCACCCAGGACCTGCGGGTCACCGACGCCGACCGCGTCGGGCACGACGCCCAGGTGGTGCTGTACAACCCCGACCGCGACATCGCGATCCTGTACGTCCCCGACCTCACCGTGCAGCCGCTGCAGTTCGACTACACCGCCGATAGCAAGGACAGCGCGATCATCGCCGGCTTCCCCAAGGGCAAGGGTTTCACGCTGAAGGAGGCGAGGATCCGCGTCAAGCAGCCCGCCAAGGCCTCCGACATCTACTCGCGCAAGACCGTGACCCGCGAGGTCTACGCGATCCGGGGGCTGGTGCAGCCGGGCAACTCGGGCGGCCCGCTCCTGACCCCCACCGGCAAGGTGTACGGCGTGATCTTCGCCGCGGCGACGGACGAGAAGGACACCGGGTTCGCCCTGACCGCGGCCGAGGTGCAGCCCGACGCCGACCAGGGCAGCGCCGCGGTCGCCCGCGTCGACACCCAGGACTGCGACTAGGCGGTCGCCGGGCGCAGGGTGGCGGCCACGCGGGCGATCGCGGCGGAAGGGTCGGCGGCCGGGTCGTCCGCCAGCAAGCGGGCCGTGCGGGCCGTCCCCTCCAGGTCGAAGGCCACCGCGCCCGGCGCGCCGGAGCCGTACTGCGTGATCCGGTCCGCGCCGCGCCTCAGCAGGGTGGCGGCCCCGCGCACGTTGCCCCGCTGGATGTGGGTCAGCCCCACACAGATCTGCGCCAGCCCCTGCCACAGGCCGCGCTCGGCCGACGGGCCGGTCTTCCAGCGGGCCTCCAGCACCTCGTGGGCGTGGAACGGCCGCTCCTCGGCGAGGTAGCGCAGGGCGTCGTCCAGGGCCTGCTCAGGGCTCGGCGCGTAGTCGTCGGGCACGCGCTCCACGCCGGCCGCCCCCTTGGGCAGAGGACGGCCCAGGGCGTCGCGCGGGCGGGCGTTTCGGGGCCGCCCGGCGGGATCCCTGTCCCGTCCGATCGTCTGCGGGCTCACGGGTTCCTCCTGCGTTCGGTCACCTGTCGGGTTCGGAGTCGGCGAGCCAGCCCAGCAGCTCGGCGTCGAACGACTCCGGGCGTTCCTCGTGGGGGAAGTGGCCGGTTCCCTCGATGAGCCGCCAGCGGTACGGCGCGGCGACGTACCTGCCGGACCCCTGCGCGGTGCGCGGCAGCATGCAGGTGTCGAGCGAGCCGTGCATCTGCAGCGTGGGCATCTCGAGCTCGGTGCGCATGAGCGCGCGGTACCGCATGCCGTCCGGCCGGAACTGCGAGCGGATGAACCAGCGGTGGTACTCCAGGGCGCAGTGGGCGACGGTGGGGATGCCGAAGACGTCCCGGTAGGTGCGGGAGACGTCCTCCTCGGGCCACGCCGGCCCCGACCAGGCCTCCAGCAGCCGTCCGACGCGCGCCGCGCCGTCGCGGGTCAGCCGCCGCTCAGGCAGCAGGGGAAGCTGGAAGCCCAGCAGGTGCGCGCTCGCCTTGAGCTGCCCGAACGGGTCGGTCAGCATGGCCTGGCGCAGCCGCAGCGGGTGCGGGGCGGACACGGTGACCAGGCGGCGCACCGCCTTGGGGTCCATCGCGCCCATCGTCCAGGCGACCAGGCCGCCCCAGTCGTGCCCCACCACGATCGCGCACGTCTCGCCCATGGCCCTGATCAGCCCCGCCATGTTGCCGGCCAGCGTGGGCAGGTCGTACCCGCGCGGCGGCTTGTCGCTCGCGCCGTACCCGCGCAGGTCGACCGCGACCGCGCGGTACCCGGCCGCGGGCAGCGACACCAGCTGGTGGCGCCAGGTCCACCAGAACTGGGGGAAGCCGTGCAGCAGCAGCACCAGCGGCCCGTCGCCGGCCTCGACGACGTGGAACATGCCGTTCCCCGCGTGCACCGACCGGTGGCTCCAGGGCCCGTCGAGGCGGGCCAGCGACTCGTCAGGACGCGCCATCACGGCCTGCTCACGGGCCCGCGGGTCCGGGCCCGGAGCCGCCCTCGGGCTCGGTGGCGATCGGCACGCGGTGGTGGCCGACCTCCCCGGCCGTCGGGCCGGTGTACGGTGCGGGCCGGCGCGTGGAGCCGGTGACGGCCGCAGGCTCCTCTTCGGGCTTGGCGACGCCCTTGAGGTTCTTCAGGCTGCGGGCGGTGCGCTTCATCCCGGCCAGGCCCTTCAGGCGGCGGTACCCGACCACGGCGAGCAGCAGGGCCACCACGAAGTAGAAGGCGGTCACGATGGTGAAGGCCAGCCAGGGCATCATCCCGAGCTGCACCAGGCCGTAGGCGATCGCGAACGACGCCAGGATCAGGCACAGGTGGAGCATGAACGCCGCCACGCCGAACAGCCCGGCCGCCGTGCCGACCCGTTTGGCGTCGAATTTCAGCTCGGCCTTCGCCAGCTCGATCTCCGAGCGGACCAGGGTGGATATGTGGTGGCTCGCCTGGGCGACGAGGGCGCCTAGCGACTCCTCCTCTGGCGGAGCGGCCATATCTGCTCTCCTATCGGGAATTCTCGGGACACATTCATCCTGCGTGATGCTGCTAATCGTCGCGCCTCTCCGCCCCGGCCGAGGTGCCGGACGCGCCGGAGTATGCCCGGGAACTTCCCATTCACCGCCCCCGCTATCACACCGGGCATGACCGGATGAACGAGATTCACCGGCGAACCGGACACCGGGCACATCCAGTCCAAGACTAGAGATCGTGTCCGATGAGTGGCCGGGCCGGGGAGCCATGAAGGGCGCGGATCCGGGGATCCGCGCCCTTCAGTACGGCTTGTCGGAGGTGATCAGTCCTCGCTCGGCGCGGCGGGGAGCTTCTGCGAGATGAGGTTCATCACCGAGCTGTCGGCCAGCGTGGTGACGTCACCGATGCTGCGGTTCTCGGCGACGTCGCGGAGCAGACGGCGCATGATCTTCCCGGACCGGGTCTTGGGGAGCTCGGGCACCACCAGGATCTGGCGCGGCTTGGCGATCGGGCCGAGGGACTTGGCGACGTGGTCGCGCAGCTCCTTGGCGATGTCGGGGCTCTCCTCGGCGCTGCCGCGCAGGATGACGAACGACACGATCGCCTGACCGGTGATCGGGTCGGTGGCGCCGACCACGGCGGCCTCGGCCACCTTGGGGTGGGAGACCAGCGCCGACTCCACTTCGGTGGTCGAGATGTTGTGGCCGGAGACCAGCATCACGTCGTCCACGCGGCCGAGCAGCCACAGGTCGCCGTCCTCGTCGCGCTTGGCGCCGTCGCCGGGGAAGTACATGCCCTCGAAGCGCGACCAGTAGGTGTCCTTGTAGCGCTGCTCGTCACCCCAGATGCCCCGGAGCATGGACGGCCACGGCTCGCGGACGACGAGGAAGCCGCCGCCGCCGTTCGGCACCGACTGCCCGAGGTCGTCCACCACGTCGGCGACGATGCCGGGCAGCGGGCGCATCGCGGCGCCCGGCTTGGCGGCCGTCACACCCGGCAGCGGGGTGATCATGATGCCGCCCGTCTCGGTCTGCCACCACGTGTCGACGACCGGGCAGCGCTCGCCGCCGATGTGCTCGCGGTACCAGACGTACGCCTCGGGGTTGATCGGCTCGCCGACGGAGCCGAGCACGCGCAGCGACGACATGTCGTACTTCGCGGGGATGTCGTCGCCCCACTTCATGAACGTACGGATCGCGGTCGGCGCGGTGTACAGGATGGTGACGCCGTACTTCTGGACGATCTCCCAGAACCGCCCCTTGTGGGGCGTGTCGGGGGTGCCCTCGTAGATCACGCTGGTCGCGCCGTTGGCGAGGGGGCCGTACACGATGTAGGAGTGGCCGGTGACCCAGCCGATGTCGGCGGTGCACCAGTAGACGTCGGTCTCCGGCTTGAGGTCGAAGACCGCGTGGTGGGTCCAGGCGATCTGCGTGAGGTAGCCGCCGGTGGTGTGCAGGATGCCCTTCGGCCTACCGGTCGTGCCGCTGGTGTAGAGGATGTAGAGGGGGTCCTCGGCGTCGTGCTGGACGGCCTCGTGCCGGTCGCTCTGCCGCTCGACCAGGTCGTGCCACCAGATGTCCTTGTCGGTGACGGCGACGTCCTCGCCCGTGCGGCGGACGACCAGCACGTGCTCGACGCCGGGACACTCGGCGACGGCCTGGTCCACGGTCGGCTTGAGCGCGCTCGGCGCGCCCCTGCGGAAGCCGCCGTCGGCGGTGATGACGAGCTTGGCGTCGGCGTCCTGGATGCGGCCGCTCAGCGCGGAGGCGGAGAAGCCTCCGAAGACCACCGAGTGGATGGCGCCGATGCGGGCGCAGGCCAGCATCGCGATGGGCAGCTCGGGGATCATCGGCATGTAGATCGCCACGCGGTCGCCCTTGCCCACCCCCAGCTCGGTCAGGGCGTTGGCGGTCTTGGCGACCTCGCGCTGCAGGTCGGCGTAGGTGATGGTGCGGCTGTCGCCCTCGGGCTCGCCCTCCCAGTAGTACGCCACCTTGTCACCGCGCCCCGCCTCGACGTGCCGGTCGACGCAGTTGTAGGCGACGTTCAGCGTGCCGCCGAGGAACCACTTGGCGAAAGGCGGGTTCCACTCCAGGGTGGTGTCCCAGCGCCGGCCCCAGCTCAGCCGGTCGGCCGCCCGCTCCCAGAAGCCGAGGCGGTCGTTGGCCGCCTCGTCGTAGGCGTCGGCCGTCACATTCGCGGCCGCCGCGAGGTCCGCCGGGGGCTCGAAGCGCCGCGTTTCGTGAAGCAGGTTCGACAGAGTCTCCTGGGTCTCGCGACCAGGGGTTTCCGGGGCCACAACGTACTCCTTCACATGGCCTGGCTCGATTGGCTGGGTCCCACTTCACCAGCAGGGGGGCGGGGGGGACAAGTGGTCCCTGCTCACTCTAGGCGGAGGTCCGGCGAGTCCGAAGCCGTTCACAACCGACTTAACAGGCAGTCACAAAAGCTGCGGATTCGTTGCGGGAATGATATCTAACAATAAATGCGACACGGGGGAGAGGGGTTTTCAGCGGGACCGCGTTGAACGGTACGAAGCGTGCGCCCAGCGGCCCGGGAGCATTCAGAGCGGCCCAGTCTTGACCTCTCGGGGAAGCATCCTTGGTAAGTGACGGCCTCCGGTACCCCCTCCCTGGCGCCACCTTGACCGGGCGTTGACCCAGGGGCGGTGCTGTGAGGTCTCCGGCTACCGGCCGGTAGGGTCGGGAGGCGTGAGCGACCCACTGGCTGCCATCGCCGAACTGCCCGGTGTGCCCGAGGCCGTGCAGAACGCCCGCGCCGCGGTCGACAAGCTGTACAGGCACCGGGTGCTGCGCCGTCGCGGGCCCGAGGTGTCGGCGGAGTCCGCCCTGAGAGGCGCGCGGGCCTCGGCGGCTCTCGAAGGCGCCGACATCCCGCTGGCGTCGCTGCGCTCGGGCGAGGCCGGCTCGCCGGTCGCCCAAGGAGCTCTTCGCGTGTCCTCCGAGGTGGGCAGGCTCGGCGCCACCTGGCGCACGGCGCCCCGGCAGGTTCTCGCCCGGCTGCACGCCCTGGCCGCCGTGGGACTCGTCGGCGACGATCTCCTCGGACGCCCGCGGGCCGCCTCCGAGGCCGCCGACCCGCTCGAGATCGGTCCGGCGCCCGGGGCGCAGGCCACGGCGGGGCGGGTCTCGGCGCTGGTGACGCTGATCACCGGCGAATCCAAGGCCCCCGCGCTCGTGCTCGCCGCGATCGTCCACGCCGAGCTCGCCGTGCTGCGCCCGTTCGGGACGGCCGACGGGCTGGTGGCCAGAGCGGCGGAGCGGCTGACGCTGGTGGAGTTCGGGCTCGATCCGAAGTCGCTGGTGGCGGTCGAGGTGGGCCACGCCGACCTCGGGCAGGCGTACGCCGAGAGCCTGCGCGGTTACCTCAAGGGGACGGCCGAGGGGGTCGGCGGCTGGGTACGGCACTGCGCGAGCGCGGTCGAGCTGGGCGCCCGCGAGGCGACGGCGATCTGCGAGGCGTTGCAGCGAGGCTGAGGGGCCGGCGGCGCGGCTGAGACACCCCCACACACAGGCGAACGGCGTCCCTGGTGTGGGACGCCGCCGCCGGTACGACACGCCGGGTTACCAAGCGTGCACCTCGTATCGTCTGAGCGGGTCAAGCCCGGCTCGACGCGCCTCCCGCGGCTGGTCGCGCGTGGGTGCCCGGCGGTCGTACGCGAACATTGAGTCCGTGAGACCTTTCTACGACGGATCCGGGCTGATGGGAACCCCTCGGACCAAGACCTTTACCGACTTCTGGCCTGCCTCGGGCCGGTCGGGGAGCATGTGGCACGAACCGGTGAGATGCCACCGGTCCCGGGCGGGTGGGCGGCCCTGACAGGCCGGTGTGAAACGGTCTCGATCACCCTCGGTGATGAGGCTTCCGGTACGCCGTTTTTCGCATACTTCCAGTAGCCGATCCGCTACCGCCGAAAAAAACCACTGGAAATTAGAGATTGCTCCTCGACGGAACTTGAGTTCATCGGGCACCATACGTTGGTGTCCACATGACTGTGGCGATCGAGCTTGGGTCACGTTTTACGATCCCTTGCCCGCGTCGCGGCGGACCTTGAAAGCTTTCTTCTGAAACGGGACCGGCTCTACCCCCCCCGGAGCCGGACCGGTTGGCGACCCCCGCTCTCCCCCCCCGGCGGGGGTCGCCTCTTTTTCGTCACCCCTGGCGTGGCCTCCCCGGCCACCGGGATCGGCCCGTTCCGGGTACGCCCCGCCGGAGCCTCGTCGGCTCTTCGGGTGCTGCGGCGGGGCTCTCCGTACCGCCGGGCAGGCCGAGGTCCTGGGTCAGCCGCAGAACCGCTTGATCAGCGTCGCCAGGCGCTCCTCGTGATGCCCACCGAGGAGCCGGCCGTTGCGCATGAGCGTGAGAAGCCCGTGCAGCCCGCTCCAGAGGGTCTCGGTGAGGACGTCCACGTCGTCGTCCCCCGCGAACGGCAGTACGGCCTCGCGGAGCTCGCCGAACGCCTCCTGCAGTGGGGCCGGCGCTTCGGGGGTGGCGAACGGCAGGTCGACGATGTGCGTGAACATCGCGTCGTACAGCGCCGGGCGCCGCTCGCCGAACGACGAGTAGGCGGTCGCGATGCCGGTCAGGGCCTGCCGGGGGTCGGACGCCGCTGTGCGGGCGGCGCGCAGCTCGATGGCCAGCTCGGCGCAGCCCTCGACGGCGACCGCCGCCATGATCGCGTCTTTGCCCTTGAAGTGGCTGTAGAGGACCGGCTGGCTGTACTCGATCTCCTCGGCCAGCCGCCGCGTCGTCACCGCGTCCCAGCCCTCTGACTCCGCCAGCTCTCGTGCGGCCGTGACGATCAACCGCTCCCGTTCTGCTCGCTCGCGCTCGCGGCGCGTCTGGATCGACATGACAAATAGTCTAGCGCCGCTAGCGCTGCTGTCGAGGCTATGTTAGTGTCGCTCTTGCTCCTAGCGGTGCTAGCAAAGGAAACCCGAGATGCTCACTACCGTTGCCTACGGGCTCGCCATCGTTCTCAACCTGCTCTTCCTCTTCATCGGCTTCCGGTTCCTCACCGTCCCTGTGCCCGCCGCCGCCGGGTACGGCGTCCCGGCCAAGCCGGACGGAGACCGTGCCTACCTGACGATCAAGGGGATGCGCGACGGCTGCTACGGCCTTCTCGGTCTCGCCCTTCTCGTCTTCGTGGGCGCCCGCGCCGAGGCCTGGTTCATGCTCGTCGGGGCCATCCTCCCGTTCGTCGACACCTCCATCGTTCTGCGCTACGGGGGCGCCAAGGCCACCGCGTTCGGCGTCCACTTCGCCACCGCCGTGGTCATGCTCGCCGGCGCCGCCCTCCTGTTCGCCATCTGACACCTCTGTCTTGACAGCTTGAAGGAGTAATACGAAATGACGCTCATCGTGCCGAACTTCGCCGAGTCCGTTGTCGTCCGCTCCGCCGAGGCGGAAGTGATCGGCCAAGCCCCCACCACCATCAGGCTGCTGGCCGACAGCAGCTCGACCGGTGGCGCCCTCTCGACCCAGCGCGTCACCCTGACCGACGGCGCGGACGGCGCCAAGCCGCACCACCACGCCAACTCCGCCGAGCTGTTCTACATGCTGGACGGCACGGCCCAGCTGCTGTCCGGCGAGCAGGTCGTCACCGCCGAGCGCGGCGACCTGGTCATCGTCCCGCCCGGTCTCGCCCACGCCTTCGCCGCGGCCCCGGGAGAGAACGCCGACATCCTCATCGTCATCACGCCGGGCGTCGAACGCTTCGAGTACTTCCGCCACCTGGAGCGCATCGCCTACGGCAAGGTGCCGCCGGAGAGCCTGCTGGACGTCCAGGAGCTCTACGACACCTACTTCCTCCAGAGCAAGCCCTGGGACGACGCCCGGGCCTGAGCCCTCTTCCGAGGGTTATCCACAGAACGCGGTTCGGGGCGACGGGGGCGGTGCCAGATTCCGCAAGGTGGGTCTCCCGACGACAGACGGAGGCCCCCCATGAACCGCCCCTTGGTGATCACCGAAGACCAGGATCTCCTCGACGATCTCTTGAGGATCGCGGCGGCCGCCGACGTGGAGATCGACGTGGCCCACGCGCCCGTCCATGCCCGGCCCTACTGGAAGCGGGCGCCCCTCGTCGTCGTGGGAGCCGACGCCGCCGACTCGCTCGCGGCCACCGGGCCACCGCCGCGCCCCGGGGTGCTGCTCGTGACGCGCACTCCGGACGATCCCGGCGTCTGGCGGCGGTGCGTCGCCGTCGGCGCACAGGCGGTCCTGGAGCTGCCGGAGGCCGAAAGACAGCTGGTCGACGAATTCGCCGAGGCCTCCGAGCCCATGGTCAGAGCAGGCGAGACGGTGTGCGTCATCGGCGGCAGAGGCGGGGCGGGGGCCAGCGTCCTGGCGACATCCCTCGCCCTCGCCGGTTCCCGCCGCGGGCTTCGCACCCTCCTGGTGGACGCCGACCCGCTCGGCGGCGGCATCGACGTCGTCCTCGGCCAGGAGCAGGCCACCGGAGCGAGGTGGCCCGATGTGGTCGAAAGAGAAGGCCGGGTGAGCTTCACCGCGCTTCAGGAGGCGCTGCCCACCGTCGGTGAGCTGACAGTCCTGTCCTGGCATCGCGGCGAATCCCCACCCATCCCTCCAGAAGCCATGCGCGCGGTCCTGGAGGCGGCCCACCGCGGATGCGATCTCATCGTCGTCGACCTTCCCCGCCACGTGAGCCCCGCGGCCGCCGAAGCGCTGTCCCGGGCGGCGTCCACCCTGGTGCTCGTGCCCGCCGACGTCAGAGGAGTGCTGGCGGCCTCCCAGCTGCTGATCGAGCTGCGCAGGCACACCTCGGCCCTCGGAGCGGTCGTACGCGACGGCGTGCTGCACCCCGACGTCATCTCCACCTCGCTCGGGGTGCCGTGCCTCGGCCTCCTGGCCGACCAGCGCGGCCTCGCCGAAGCGCTCAACCGAGGCGATGCCCCGCCGCTCAACGAGCGCACACCCCTTGGCCGCTTCTGCGCCCAGTTCCTCACCACCCTGGGGGCTCGATGACCAGGGCCACGGTGTCACCGGAGCTCGTCGAGGCCGTCCGCGTGCGGCTCGCCCGGTCGGGAGCGGAGCCGTCCGCCGCGCAGGTGGCCGCCGCTCTCCGCGCGGAGCGGGCGGTCCTGGGGGACGCCGAGATCCTCGCGGTGGCCCGCGCGCTGCGGGCCGACCTGATCGGCGCGGGGCCGCTGGAGCCGCTCCTCGCCGAGCCCGAGGTCACCGATGTGCTCGTCAACGGCGCCCGCGAGGTCTGGATCGACGACGGGCGAGGCCTGCGGCGTACCCCGGTCACGTTCGCCGACGACGACGAGGTCCGCAGGCTGGCTCGGCGGCTCGCCGCCGCCGCGGGGCGACGCCTCGACGACGCCTCCCCCTATGTCGACGCCCGGCTGTCCGGCGGTGTCCGGCTGCACGCCATCCTGCCCCCTGTCGCCCCCGAGGGCACTTGCCTGTCACTCCGGCTTCCGCCACGCCGCTCCTTCACCCTGGAGGAGCTGGTTCCCGGCCGGGGGGCGGTGGCGCTCCGTGCGATGGTCGCCGCGCGATCGGCGTTCCTGGTGACAGGAGGCACGGGCACCGGCAAGACCACTCTGCTGTCGAGCCTGCTGTCCCTGGCCGACCCGGGTGAGCGGCTGCTCCTCGTGGAAGACTCCTCGGAACTGCGGCCGATCCACCCCCATGTCGTCCGGCTCGAGACCAGGCCCGCCAATCTCGAAGGCGCGGGCGGGGTGAGCCTGCGTGACCTCGTCCGGCAGGCGCTGCGCATGCGGCCCGACCGGCTGGTCGTGGGAGAGGTGCGAGGCGCCGAAGTCGTCGACCTCCTGGCCGCTTTGAACACCGGGCACGACGGCGGCTGCGGCACCCTGCACGCCAACAACCCGGCCGACGTGCCCGCCCGTCTGGAAGCGCTGGCCTGCGCGGCAGGGCTCACCAGGGAGGCCGTGCACAGCCAGATCGCGGCGGCACTCGACGCGGTGATCCACGTCGTCCGCGAGCCCGGCGGCGGCCGGCGCCGGGTCGCCGAGATCTGCGTGCTCGAACGCGCCTCCTCGGGCCTCGTCCGCGTCGTCCCCGCCCTCCTCTTCCCCGCCCGCGGCGAACCCGAAGCGGGCCCTGCCCTCCCCAGCCTCCTCACCCGAGCCCCGGGGGTAGCGGGGTGAGCGCCTCTTCAGCCCGGTGTCCCGGACGCCTACCTGGTCGTTCTCCGGCCCCTTACGACGGTCGTAGATCGGACAACGGCATGGGGGGAGGCGTATGAAGCTGTCGACGGAGCGGAAGGGATTGAGCAGTGCTTGTGATGGCCGTCGCCTTGGCCGTGGTCGCGGCCCTGGCCTGGACGGCGCCCGATCCAGAGACGATTCGGCTGCTGTCGATCACGCGCGTGCCCGGTGCCGGACGACGGTGGTGGGCATCCCGCCTCACACGGCTGGTCCGCCGGCCCGATCGAAGGCGCCTGGCCGCCGCCTGGAGACGGACCTCCATCGAGCTGTGCCAGGCCATCGTCGCTGAGCTCGCGAGCGGGCGCACGCCTGGGGAAGCCATGGCACGGGCGGCCTCCTCCCTCGAACCACCGGATCCTGCCGTCCTGCGTCCGGTGATCGCCGCAGCTCGCGATGGTGGTGACGTCGCCGGGGCTCTCCAGGGCGCCGTCCCCGCTCACGGAGGGGAAGGGCTCTTAGGCCTCGCGGCGTGTTGGCGGGTCAGCGTCACCGTGGGCGGAGGGCTGACGGCGTTGGTAGAGCGCGTCGGGCAATCCCTCAGAGAGGCCGAGGCTCATCGCGCGGAGGTGGCCGCCCAACTGGCCGGTCCGCGCTCCACGGCCCGATTGCTCGCGGTTCTCCCGGTGTTAGGGGTGCTGCTCGCGGCAGGTCTGGGACTTCGCCCCTTTTCCTTCCTTGTGGGCAGTCCGGCCGGCCTCGCGTGTCTCGCAGTCGGTGTGCTGCTCGACCTCGCCGGGGTGGCATGGACGAACCGTCTCGTAGCCCGTGCGGAACGTACGGGCGCCTGAGCCGGCGGACCCTGCGGGCAGTGGGCGCACACCGGACCTTGATCCCGAGGTCCCAGCAGGACCCGCGGCGCCGGCGACACGACCGTCCGACCAGGAGCGGGCACCCCGAGCGCACGGGCAGGGCCCCGGGTGCGACGCGTCGTTGCCCAGCCCGGCATGACTCGGCTGTACGACGAGGCCGGAGCAGGACCGGGGAGGTCATTCGAAACCGGTGAAGCAGCCTCTAACGATCTATGAGGCGGCGTAGCGGGCACCCCGAGCGCACGGGCAGGGCCCCGGGTGCGACGGCGTCACTGCCCAGCCCGGCATGACTCGGCTGTACGACGAAACCGGAGCAGGACCGGGGAGGTCATTCGAAACCGGTGAAGCAGCCTCTAACGATCTATGAGGCGTGGACGACAGAAGGACGATCGGCATGATCCTCTTGTTAGCCGCAGGGCTGGCCGCCCTGGCGACCTGGCTGTGGCTCACGCCCTGGGACGCAACCGAGCGGCTGGCCCGCCTCCATGACCAGCGGCCTCCGTCGGATTGGCCTGACGCCCTCGACACGGCTGGAGCGGGCGCGGAAACAGGAGCGCCTTCGGGGTGGGCGGGAGCAGACGGGGGCTGGGGTCACTCGTCCGACCCTCCTGCCCTATGGGCTGGGCGGCAGAGGAGTGAACGGGAGGATCACCGCTTGCGCCGACGCGTCCCTCATCACCCTGGTGACCCTCTGCTCCTAGCCTCGCACCCCGGCCTGCTGAGCCAAGGGCGCGCAGGCGGATCAGGGCGCATCCGGCGCTTTCCTGTCGGTGATCGATCCATGCGTCCAGACGACGGCGGTGTGCGGCAGCAGCGGCTCGGTGAGGTGCTTACGGTCCTGTCGGCCGCTGTGGGCGGGTTTCTTTTCATCGGGGGACTGCCAGGCCTGATCGGCGGCGCCGGCATCGGTGTGGTCGTGGTCGTGGTCCGGCGCCGCCGGGAGCCGGGAGAGGTGCGGCGGCGACAGGCTCGCATCAGCACTGATCTGCCGTTCGCGGCCGACCTCATGGTCGCCTGTCTACGCGCCGGTCAGCCGGTGAGCGGCGCGGTGGAGGTGACGTCGGAGGCGGTGGGAGGGCCGCTGGGGGAGCGCCTGGCATGGGTCAACGGCCAGTTGCGCCTCGGTGCGCGCCCGGAGTCCGCCTGGTCGGCGCTGGAAACCGACCGCCCGCTCGCCGCGTTCGCCCGTGGCATGGCCCGTGCCGCGGTCAGCGGTGCTCCGGTCGCCGATGTGCTGTCCAGACTGGCCAACGACGCCCGCCAGGAGACAAGGTCGGCCTCCTCCGCCGCCGCACGGCGAGCGGGAGTCCAGGTGGTCGCCCCCCTCGGGTTGTGCTTCCTGCCCGCCTTCGTCTTCCTGGGCATCATTCCGGTCGTCGCAGGATTGGCGGACCAGGTATTCGGTTGATCTAGCCCCCTGTGAAGACGCCTGAGAGACCAGGGTGGCCACCCCCTGGAAGCAGGGCAGCCAGACCTTACACGCACCTGCTCACAGGTCGTCGCGGTCATCGCCGCCGGGTCATCGTCAGCGCCGGTCAGCGCACCTGGGGATCATTTGTCATCCCTCGGCCGACGCATCGGCTGACCGTGTCCGTCTTGGGCGCTGGGGGAGTTGTCTTTCGGACGGCTGTTTCTCAGGTTTGTCGCTTTCGAGAAGGTCCTTCTCCGCTTTGTTGCCGTTTCGAATGACTCTTTTCGCTTGTCGTCGTGGCGCTATTTCGGTACCGCGTCCGCAAGGAAAGGTGCGCCGGATACGGTGCCGACACGCGGCGGTGTTGAGCGAACCCGAGATGATCGATCAGGTGGCCAAGGTGGCCGTTGACCTCAGGGAAGAAGAGATCTTCCCCTTTCACCACTGGGCCTTCCCGTCGTACCCTTCGGTCCCTGCCGTACCTCTGTCCGCGGATTTTTCGCGTTATGCCGGCTTGTAGAGCGGGCAGCGCCCGTTGGCGCGACGCTGGTCCGGTGTGATCGCCCGAGAGCAAAGGGAATCCCTCTTGACCACCCTGTGCAAGGGGGTGGCTGACGGAGACATGCTCTCGTTCAGAGGTCGTCCTGAACCTTCTCGCGATTGGAAGTAATCCACTTATCCACAGGCGTCGCGGTATTGGGTGAAGTTGTCCACAGAATCTCGTTCGGCTGATTCTTGGGCTTCGCCGCTAGGCCAATCTGATCCTGCCTGTTCGGGCCGCTGCGGATCCTCCGTAGAGCGGCGACACGACAAGGGGAGGTCGGATGCGCAGGTCGGTTGAAGTTCGCGGCCGGAGCACTTTGGGGCGGATGCTGATCAGGAAGACGCTGGAGGTAAGGCGGCTGGTTCACAACTGGCGGAGACAGGCCGAAGACTGCGTGCGCAGGGTCAGTGCTGTGGCCCGCGCGCGCTCGGAGGCAGGCATGTCCACGGCCGAATACGCGGTCGGCACCATCGCGGCCTGCGCCTTCGCCGGCCTCCTGTTCAAGATCGTCAGCAGCCCGGAAGTACGCAAGATGCTCTCCGACGTCATCGGTCGAGCTCTACAGCTCGCAGGGTGACCGCGGCGGGGCACGGTGGCGAGCGCCACTCCACCGCCGCGCCCCGCCCTCAGCCGCCCTGGCACACCTGAAGGGCAAGAAGAGGTTGGACGATACGGGGGTGCGAGGGCATGAACAGCCGCAACGACCTCTGGAGGCCGAGGAACCGAGCCAAGTGAACAGCCTGAGCGAGGCGGAGGGGTGGCCGGCCTGGACGACCAGGAGGACCGCCTCAGTAGGTACACCCGGGCGTGCTTCCGGATGTACGAGGGGGCGGCCCAGGACGTCACTCCCAAGGAAAGTCGGAGGCGCCGACAGGGGTCTGGCGGGGGCACGTGGGGGGCCAGTGGTGGTCAGTCGGCTCTCGACGATGCCCTTGACGGCCTTGGTGTCCGAGATCTGAGTCAGGCCGGGCGGCAGCGAAGAGCCGGCACGGGAGTGAGGTCGTGAACGGCGGATGACAGAGAGCCCTGAACAGGAGTGCGTGCCGGGGCGGAGGACGGGAGGGGCGGAGTGCGTGGAGTGGCACAAAGGGCATGGAGAGCCTGAACGAGGTCAAGGCAGTAGAGGGGGTGAAGGGGAGGGACGGCGTGGGCGGGCGGGCTCGGGTGGCGGCGGGTTTGGTGGAAGTAGTGGTGGGACAGGGAGATCAGGGCGAAGCGACATGGGCTCGGTGACGGCTGAAATCGCTGTGGCTCTTCCGTCGCTCGCTCTGCTGTTGGGGGCGGCTCTCTGGGCGGTCGCCGCCGTGCAGGCCCAGCTGGAGTGTGTCGATGCCGCCCGGGCCGGTGCCAGGGCCGCGGCCAGGGGCGAGTCGCTCGATGCTGTCCGTCTCGCGGCCAGGCGTGCGGCACCTCCCGGTTCCGCTGTATCGGTCGTGCATGAAGCGGAGCTGAGCCGCGTCACCGTTTCAAGCTCGATCCGGCCCAGCTGGGGGTTCGCGTTACCGCCTGTCCAGGTCGGTGCCTCTGCCGCGTCCCCCAACGAACCCGGAGCCGTCGGCTCGTTTCCTGCGGGCGGCCATGCTCTCGAGGACGTGCCGTGATGTTCGTTGCGCTTCTTGTACGGATTCGCAGGCTTCGCCTTGGCTCAAGGCTCGGCCGCCTCCTCGACGTGGCTCGTCGGCGGATCAGTACGGGAGGGGATCGCGGTTCGGGCACCGTATGGGTGCTCGCGGGGGTGGTGCTGATCTGGTTTCTCGCCGGAACGGTGCTGTTCGTCGGCTCGGCTCGAGTCGCACGCCATCGCGCGCAGTCCGCGGCCGATCTCAGTGCTCTCGCCGGTGCGGCTCACGCCCTCGCCGCTCCGGAACGGGCCTGCCTCCGCGCACGCGATCTTGCCGGTGCCAACCATGCCAGCCTGGTGAGGTGCGTGGTCCGCGACGGGGTGGTGGACGTACGAGTGAGCGTCAGACTCTCGCTTCCTGGTTTAGGACCCCGGTTCGCCCTCGCTGACTCACGTGCCGGCCCCAGGTAGCCCTCACGCAGGTGGGGAGGTGGGCGGACGGCGTGGGCACGTGCTGGCCCTAGGAGGTGGGTGGCCGGGTGGGCGCGTGTCGGCCCCTGGTCGCTCTCATCCGGGTGGGGAGGTGGGCGGGTCGGGTGGCAGGTCAGGTTGGGTGGTCAGAGAGGCGGAAGGAGGGTGTCGAGGAGTTGGATGGCGCCTTGCTTGTCCAGGGGTTCGTTGCCGTTGCCGCACTTGGGGGACTGTATGCAGGATGGGCAGCCGCGTTCGCATTCGCAGGACGCGATGGCTTCGCGGGTGGCCGTGAGCCAGTCGAGGGCGCGGGCGTAGCCGCGTTCGGCGAAGCCGGCGCCGCCCTCGTGGCCGTCGTACACGAAGACGGTGAGAAGACCGGTGTCCATGTGCAGTTCGGTGGAGACGCCACCGATGTCCCAGCGGTCGCAGGTGGCGAACAGCGGGAGCAGGCCGATGGAGGCGTGTTCGGCCGCGTGGGCGGCCCCGCCGAGGTCGAGGCCCTCGGCGCGCAGGGGGGCGAGCACGTCGTCGGGCAGGGTCCACCACACCGCTCTGGTCCGCAGGGTGCGGGGCGGCAGGTCGAGGGGTTCTTCCCCGAGGACCTCCCCGGTCTGGACCCGGCGCTTCAGGAACGAGACCACCTGCCGCGTCACCTCGACGGTGCCGAAGTGCAGCTCTCCAGGCCCGAGGGGATGAGATCGAAGCGACTCGAGCACCGAGATGTCGGTCACGTCCCTGGCGAAGGTCGAATAGTCGGGGCTGGCCTGCGTGACGAGGGCGACCTCGGCGTCCAGGTCCAGCATCTCGACCAGATAGGTCTCACCCTGGTGGAGGTACACCGCGCCCGTGTGCACCGAGGAGTGGGCGGAGGGCTCGTCCACGGTGCCGAGCAGTCGCCCGGTCGAGGACTCCACGACCTGGACGGGAGGCCCGCCCGATCCTCTGATGTCGGCGAGGTTCGCGGCGCGCTCCCGCCGGGTCCAGAACCATCCCTGGGCGCGTCGCCGCAGCATGCCCTGCTGCACGAGATCGTCCAGCACCGTCTCCGCCGAGGGCCCGAACACGGGCAGGTCCGCCTCGGTGAGCGGAATCTCGGCTGCCGCGGCGCACAGGTGGGGGCCGAGGACATACGGGTTGTCCGGGTCGAGCACGATGGCCTCGACCGGCTGCCCGAAGAGCGCCTCGGGATGGTGCACGAGGTAGGTGTCGAGAGGGTCGTCCCGCGCGATCAGCACCGCGAGCGCGTCCTGGCCGTCCCGTCCGGCACGGCCCGCCTGCTGCCACAGGGACGCCCGCGTGCCCGGCCAGCCGGCGATCAGTACGGCGTCGAGGCCGGACACGTCGATGCCGAGTTCCAGGGCGTTGGTCGTGGCCAAGCCCATGATCTCGCCCGAGCGCAGCCCCTTCTCGAGCATGCGCCGGTCTTCGGACAGATACCCGGCGCGGTAGGCCGCCACCCGCGCCGGCAACTCGGGCGAGATCTCCTCCAGGTGCCCCCGGGCGATCAGCGACACGGTCTCGGCGGCCCGGCGGGAGCGGACGAACGCCAGGGTTCTCACGTCGTCGACCACCAGGTCGCTCAGCAGGTCGGCGGTCTCGGCGGTCACGGTGCGTCGTACCGGGGCGCCGCTCTCGCCCCGCAGGTCCGTCAGAGGCGGCTCCCACAGGGCGAAGGTGGTGGAACCCCTAGGAGAGGCGTCCGTGGTCACCTCGGCCATCTCAAGGCCCGTCAGGCGCATCGCGGAGGCCGCGGGGTCGCTCACTGTGGCCGAGACGAGGATGAACACCGGCCGGGAGCCGTATTTGCCGCAGATCCGGCGCAGGCGGCGCAAGATCTGGGCCACGTGCGAGCCGAAGACGCCTCGGTAGCCGTGGCACTCGTCGACGATCACCACCTTGAGCCGCCGCCAGAACGACGTCCACGCCGAATGGTGGGGCAGCATCGACCGGTGGAGCATGTCGGGGTTGGTCAGCACGTAGTTGGCGTTCCGGCGGACCCACTGTCGCTCGTCGGGCGGGGTGTCGCCGTCGTAGGTGGCGGCGCGCACCTGGGCGAGCTTGAGCCCCCGGACCGCGCGCAACTGGTCGGCGGCCAGCGCCTTGGTCGGTGTGAGGTAGAGGACGCTACCCCCGGAGAGTATCTCCGACACGGCCGGCACCAGGTAGGCGAGAGATTTTCCCGAGGCCGTTCCAGTGGAGATGATCACGTTTTGGCCACGGTGTGCCAGCTCGGCGGCCTCTGCCTGGTGTTCCCACAGGCCCTCGACGCCCTGATTTCGCAGACGGCTGACAAGCAGTTCGCCGACCCATTCCGGCCAGCACACATGACCTGGCTGACGTGCGGGAACGTGCTCTACATGGGTGACACGCTCCCGGCGTGCGGGCATGGCGAGCAGGCGGCTCAGGATCGGCCCTGGTCGCCGCGATGGTGATGTGGTCGCAGTCACTGGTTTCCAGTTTGGCATCTTGGGGGAGAGTCGCCCGGAGTCGTGATTTCGTATAGACACGAAGGCGGGGCGTGGTTGAATGCCGCGCGTCAGGGTATTGCGCGCTGGGACTTGGGGTCCCAGCATGTCAGACCCCTCGTCGTGGACTCAGCAGGCAAGGCGCTGGAGGATCTGTGGATCTGAAGTTGGACCACCACACTGAAGACCGACTCACCATCGTGGAAGTCGAGGGTGAGATCGACGTCTATACCGCGCCGAGGCTGCGTGAGCTGCTGATCGACCTGGTTAACAAGGGCAACTTCCACCTCCTCGTCAACATGGAGAAGGTGGACTTCCTAGATTCCACGGGACTTGGAGTCCTGGTCGGCGGGCTCAAGCGCGTTCGGGCGCACGACGGCTCCCTGGAGCTCGTCTGCACGCAGGAGCGGATCCTGAAGATCTTCCGGATCACCGGTCTCACCAAGGTCTTCGGGATCTACGCCTCGGTCGAAGAGGCCAAGGAAGCTCACGGCCGAGACAAGTAGTCATGGCCACCGTCGAGCTGACGTTCAGTGCACTGCCGGCCCACGTGCGCACCGCGCGGCTGGTCGCCACGGCGATCGCCCGGCGCACGGGGGTCGCGGAGGCGCTGCTGGACGAAGTGCGGCTCGCCGTCGGAGAGGCCTGTTCACGGGCAGTGGAGGCACACCGCGTCCACTGCCCGGGCGAGCCGATCCGCATCGAGCTGTGCGACGATTCAGGGCGCTTCGAGGTCACCGTCACCGACTCGGCACCTAGCGACGATCTCGAGCAGGCGTACGCGGGGGAGGGCGAGCCGCCGGCCGCCGTCAACGGCACGGCCTTGGCCAGCCTGCTCCCCGCCGACACGCTGATGTCCGGGTTCGGCATCGCGGTCATCGCCGCCTTGGCCGATGACGTCGAGGTGTATCCGAGTGCGAAGGGGCTGCGGATCAGGATGAGCTGGCCCGCCGCCACCACCGGCCTGGCCACTGCCTGAGCCGTTCGGCCCCGTCGTCGGGGCGGTCTCCGATCCGGCTCCTCGCATCCGGCCGTGCCGGCCGGGCGTGCGAGCGCTGGCTGCCCGGAGCTGCGGACGGCCACCGCGAGGGACCGGCAGGCCCTGCATTCGAGCCTGCCCACTCCCGGGATGAACGGCCGCTGCGAGGGATCGGTAGGCCCTGCATTTGCCCAGCCCGGGATGAACGGCTGGCGCGAGGGACCGGCAGGCCCTGTATTCGAGCCTGCCCACTCCCGGGATGAACGGCCGCCGCCGAGGGACGGCAGGCCCTGCATTCGAGCCGCCCCCCGTACGAACGGCCGTCGAGAGGGAACGGCAGAGGATGGGCGTCGGCCGTATTGGGCCTGTGCGGGGGATTCCTGGCTGTGGGCGCTGCAACGCGGACGTACGCCCCTCTGCGGGCCTTTCGCTGGTGCTGAGGCATGGACCGGGACCGGAGACCAGGGGTGACCAGGGCCGAGCAGCCGATCGCCCGGAGGGCTCTGTGAGGGCTGGCTGCCCGGCAGCCCAGAAAGGACCCCACGGCGACCAATCACCTCCAGCATGGTGAAAACCCGCGGTTCTCCGTAGGGCACCGCCGGGCCACAGCCAGGGCCGCCGGCAGGCCTTCCGGTGGTGCCGGCCAAGCCCCTGATCGTGGCTGCGGAGGGCCGGGATGAGGTGGCCTGGACTAGGTGTATTGACCACGAGCGTTGTTGACGGTGGGGTTTGATCAATAGAGAGGCCTCCGGTGTGGTGTAGGTGTCGAATCTGCATCACACGGAGGCCTCGTGTCCCACCGTAACGCCCGGCTGACCGTTCATGGTCGGCGTCTGCTGGTCCACCGCGTACTCGCCGGCCGTCCGGTCGCGCATGTCGCCGCCGGGATGAGGGTGCTGGGGGCGGTTGGTGCGCCGAGGCTGGGATGTGTGGCGTTCGGTAAGAGGGCGGGGTCGCTTTCTGATTGCTGTCTGGGGTCGGGGTCGGGGTCGGGGTCGGGGTGTGGCCGCAACGAGGCGGCCGGGGGTTGGGGCGCCGAGGTTGGGATGCGTGGCGTTAACAGGGGCGGGGTCGCTTTCTGATTGCTGTCTGGGTGGGCCTCGTCGGGGGCGGGGTCGGGGGGCCGAGGGCGGGGTCGGGGGCGGCGCGGGGTGGGAGGGGTGGGGGCGTGTCGGGTCGGCATGTCACTTGTTATAACGGTCATAATTTTTCGGTAATAAAAGCCTGTCCGTAACCCGGATGTCACGGGCTGTCAGAGGGGGAAAACCGCGTTGTTGTAGGGCAAAGCCGCGCGGCTTACTGGACGAGGCCCTAATTAGCTGGCGGGAGAGGCTTCATATCTGGCCCGTGCCTGCGTAGACTCCCCGCACCGGCCAAGGTTTTGTCCCCGCAGATCGACGTCGCCCTGCGGGCAGGTCTGCGGACGTTACCGGAAGCGGCACTGCCAATCCAGCTCGGATGCGCGCCGCCCCCCGAGTGATTTCGCAGCGCGGTCCGGGCTTGGACCAACCCGTCTGGCCGAGGAGGACGGATGCCCAGGCTCAATCTGGCCGCTGGCGACACCGCAGCGGTATCCCTTAGCGGCTCCCATCTCACCATCGTGATCGTGGTTGCCGCGGTGGCGCTGCTCGCGCTCGCCGTCGCAGGTGGTCTCGTCCGAGAGGTGCTCGCTGCCGGTCAAGGCACCGAGCGCATGCAGAACATCGCCCGAGCCGTCCAGGAAGGCGCCGCCGCCTACCTGACGCGACAGTTCAGAACCCTCGCTGTCTTTGTCGTACTCATCCCGTTCCTGCTTTTGCTGCTCCCCTCCGAGTCGACCGGTGTCGCGATCGGCCGTTCGGTGTTCTTCGTGGTCGGGGCCGGGTTCTCCGCCTTGACGGGATTCATGGGCATGTGGCTGGCCGTCCGCGGAAACGTCCGCGTCGCCGCCGCCGCCCGTGAGTCGGGTGAGAAGGTCGCGATGCGCATCGCGTTCCGTACCGGTGGCGTGGCCGGCATGTTCACCGTCGGGCTGGGCCTGCTGGGCGCCGCGATCGTGGTGTTCGCCTACAAGGGTGACGCTCCGAGCGTCCTGGAGGGCTTCGGCTTCGGCGCCGCGCTGCTGGCGATGTTCATGCGAGTCGGCGGCGGCATCTTCACCAAGGCGGCCGACGTGGGCGCCGACCTGGTCGGCAAGGTCGAGCAGGGCATCCCCGAGGACGACCCGCGTAACGCCGCCACCATCGCCGACAACGTGGGCGACAACGTCGGTGACTGCGCCGGCATGGCGGCCGACCTGTTCGAGTCGTACGCGGTCATGCTGGTCGCGAGCCTCATCCTGGGCAAGGCGGCCTTCGGCACCGAGGGCCTGGTGTTCCCGCTGATCGTTCCGATGATCGGTGTGCTGACCGCGATCATCGGCATCTTCACCACCTCTCCCCGCGGCGGTGACCGCAACGGCATGGCGGCCATCAACCGCGGGTTCTTCATCTCGGCCGCGATCTCGGCCGTCCTGGTGGCCGCGGCGGCCTTCGCCTACCTGCCGGACTCCTTCTCCAAGCTGAGCGGCGTCAGCGACAGCGTCGCCAACCTGAGCTCCGACCCGCGCCTGATCGCGATCGGCGCGGTGCTGATCGGCCTAGTGCTGGCGAGCGCGATCCAGGTGCTCACCGGCTACTTCACCGAGACCAACCGCCGCCCGGTGAAGGACATCGGCGAGAGCTCGCTCACCGGCCCGGCGACGGTCATCCTCTCTGGCATCTCCGTGGGCCTGGAGTCGGCCGTCTACTCCGCCCTGCTCATCGGCGGCGCGGTGTACGGCGCGTTCCTGCTGGGCTTCGGCAACGTGACCGTGGCGCTCTTCGCGGTCGCCCTGGCCGGCACCGGCCTGCTCACCACCGTCGGCGTCATCGTCTCCATGGACACCTTCGGGCCGGTCTCCGACAACGCCCAGGGCATCGCGGAGATGTCGGGCGACGTCGAGGGCGAGGGCGCGCGCATCCTCACCTCTCTCGACGCCGTGGGCAACACCACCAAGGCGATCACCAAGGGCATCGCGATCGCGACGGCCGTGCTCGCGGCGACCGCGCTGTTCGGCTCGTTCCGCACGGCCGTCGAGGGTCAGCTCGCCAAGGCGACGGCGGGGGTCAAGGACGCGCTGCAGTCGTTCAGCAGCTTCAGCCTCAGCGTCGACTCGCCGAACGTGCTCGTCGGCCTGGTGATCGGCGCCTCGGTGGTGTTCCTGTTCTCGGGCCTCGCGATCAGCGCCGTCGGACGGGCGGCCGGGCGGGTCGTCATGGAGGTCCGCGAGCAGTTCCGCACCAAGCCGGGCATCATGACCGGTGAGGAGCTGCCCGAGTACGGCCGTGTGGTCGACATCTGCACCCGCGACTCCCTGCGTGAGCTGGCCACGCCCGGCCTGCTGGCCGTCATGACGCCGATCGCGGTCGGTTTCGCCCTCGGGTACGCCCCCCTCGGCGCCTACCTCGCGGGCGCGATCGCCGCCGGCACCCTGATGGCGGTCTTCCTGGCCAACTCCGGCGGAGCCTGGGACAACGCCAAGAAGCTGGTCGAGGACGGCCACCACGGCGGCAAGGGTTCGGAGGCCCACTCGGCCACGGTCATCGGCGACACCGTCGGCGACCCGTTCAAGGACACCGCCGGTCCGGCGATCAACCCGCTGATCAAGGTCATGAACCTCGTGGCGCTGCTGATCGCCCCGGCCGTGGTGACGTACGCCGACAACGCCGCGCTGCGCATCGGCGTCACGGTGGTCGCGCTGGCGATCGTCGTGACGGCCGTGGTGGTGTCGAAGCGGCGTTCGGCGTCGATCGCTCCGGCGGGCGGCGAGCCGAGCAAGAAGCTCGAAAGCGAGAAGGTCTCGAGCTGATCGACCGGCGATCGAGAGGCTGAGGACGCGTGAACGGGGTACGGCTGGGCCCGAGGGCTGTAGCCGTACCCCTTCAAGCAGTAGCCGTACCTCTTCGATGGGATAGTTGGGGTGATGAACACGCTCATCGTGCTGAGACACGCCAAGGCCGCGAACGTCCCCGGGCTGGCCGACAGGGAACGTCCTCTCACCGATCGCGGTGAGCGGGACGCCGGGCGGGCCGGAGAGACCCTGAAGGAGATGGGCCTGACTCCCGACCTCGTGCTCTGTTCGCCCTCGGTGCGCACCCGGCAGACCGCCGAGTTCGTCCTGGCCGGGCTCGGCGCGGACTCGCCGGTGCACGTGGAGAGCGAGATCTACGAGGCGTACGCGGACGAGCTGCTGGAGCTGGTCGGCCGCACCGACGACGAGGTCGGCACGCTGCTCCTGGTCGGCCACAACCCCGGTGTGCACGAGCTGGTCATGAACCTCACGCTGACCCGGGACGACGACGGCTTCCCGCCGGGGGCCTTCGCCGTGCTGGAGACGGGCGCCTGGGGGGAACTGGGCCCCGGGGACGCCCGCCTGCTGAGCCGGTGGACCCCGAAGGACCACTGAGGCCCAGGCAACCGGACATCCGCCAGGCGCAGTCACCACCGGCCCGCATCCCGCCGTGTGGGTGGTTCACAGGGACGGCGGGGTGGCGCTCAGCGGCTCCAGGGGGTCTTCGGCGTCGGCGGCCTCCACCTCTTCGCGGGTGATGCCGAGGAGGTAGAGGATCGCGTCCAGGTAGGGGACGTTCACGGCGGCGTCGGCCGCCTGCCGTACGACGGGCTTGGCGTTGAAGGCGATGCCCAGCCCCGCGGCGGCGATCATGTCGAGGTCGTTGGCGCCGTCGCCGATCGCGACCGTCTGGCTGATGGGGATGCCCGCCTGCTCGGCGAACCGTTCCAGGGCGCGCGCCTTGCCCGGACGGTCGACGATCTCGCCGACGACGCGGCCGGTGAGCTTGCCGTTGACCACCTCGAGAGTGTTGGCGGCGGAGTAGTCGATGCCGAGCTCTTCGACGAGCGAGTCGGTGATCTGCGTGAACCCGCCGCTGACGATGGCGAAGCGGTAGTCGAGCCTCTTGAGCGTGCGCACGAGGGTGCGGGCGCCCGGGGTGAGGACGACATCTTTGCGCACCTGCTCGAAGACGTCCTCAGAGAGGCCTTCGAGCAGCGCCACGCGCTCGCGCAGCGAGGCGGCGAAGTCGAGCTCGCCGCGCATCGCGGCGGTGGTGATCTTCTCGACCTCGTCCATGCAGCCCGCGTGCTGGGCCAGCAGCTCGATCACCTCGGCCTGGATCAGCGTGGAGTCGACGTCCATGACGATCAGCCGCTTGGCCCGGCGGTGGATGCCCGAGCGCTGCACGGCGACGTCGACCTGCTGCAGAACGGCCTCGGCGGTCAGCTCGCTGCGCAGGGTGGCGGGGTCGGCCCCGGAGATCGCCAGCTCGATGCAGGTGACCGGCAGGTGGGCCAGGCGTTCGATGCGGTCGATGTTGGCGCCCGCCGCGGCGATGCGGCCCGCGATGCCGGCCATGGCGGCCGGAAGCAGCGGGTTGCCGAGGACGGTCACGTGGAGCCGTCCCCTGCGGCGCTTCTCCTTCAGGTCGGTGCCCGTGGTGAGCTCGACCTCCATGCCGAGGTCTTCGGCCACGCGCTCGACGGCGGCCCACATGGCGCCGAGGGTGCCTCCGGTGCCGGTCGGCGGGCCGCCGGCGTAGGAGACCAGGACGCCGAGGACGAGCCGGCCGCGGATCACGACCTGTTCGACGTCGACGACGTTGACGGGGAAGGAGGCCAGCACCGAGAACAACCTGGACGTGACGCCAGGCCGGTCGGGGCCGGTCAACGTGATCAAAAGCGTTCTCTGCTTCATCGCGCACAACGCTACCGACCGCTCAGGGTGAGCGCGCACGCGGTTCACCATACGGACGGCAGATGGCCATCTCCGCATGTCTTCATGGGTTTGCCACAAGAGGAGGCATGCCCATGACCCAGGTCTTTGCCAACGTCGCCCCCGGTGGGGCCGGCCCCGGTCTCGGCGGGACGGTCCTGACCGACGCCCGCGGCCGCTACACGGTGGAGCTGGCGAGGGACGCGGCGGACGTCCGGGCCGCGCAGCGGCTCCGGTACGAGGTCTTCGCCGAGGAGATGGGGGCCCGCCTTGACTCGCCCCTCTCGGGGCTGGACGCGGACAGGTTCGACGCCTACTGCGATCACCTGCTGGTGCGGGACGGCGACACGGTGGTCGGCACCTACCGGATGCTGTCGCCGGGCCGGTCCGACCGGCTGTACTCGGACGGCGAGTTCGACCTGTCGGCGCTGGACGGCATCCGCGGCGGCATGGTGGAGGTCGGCCGTACCTGCGTGCACCCCGATCATCGGGGCGGCGCGGTGGTCGGGCTCATGTGGGCGGGCATCGCCCAGTACATGATCAACGGCGGCCACGCCTGGCTCGGAGGGTGCTGCTCGGTCCCGCTGGACGACGGGGGGACGGCCGCGGCGGGCGTCATGGACAAGATCGGCCTCGGCCCGGAGCAGTACCGCGTCACGCCCCGCGTCCCGTGGACCGGTGAGGGCGCGGCGCGTTCGGACACGTTCGTGATTCCGAAGCTGCTGCGCGGCTACCTGCGACTGGGGTCGTGGATCTGCGGCGCCCCCGCGCACGACCCCGACTTCGGGACCGCCGACTTCTTCGTCCTGCTCTCGCTGGCCAACGTCGACGTCCGGTACCTGCGGCACTTCCTCGGGGTGGCCGGATGAACGGCTGGCTGCCAGGCTCGCCGTGCAGCGCCGGCGCGTGCGTCACGCCCGCTGCCCAGGCGGCGGGGCCGGTACGGCGGGCGGCACGGCTGCTGGGGGTCGTGGTGGTCGTGCTGGCGGGCCTGCCCTGCGCCCTGCTGGCCGGGGACGCCCGCCGCGCGGCGGTGACGAGCGCCTGGTGCCGCGCCTTCCTGCGGGTCCTCGGGGTACGCCTGGAGGTCCGTCGGAGCCTCGGTGCGACACGGGAAGCGGCCTCCAGCGGCGCCCTCGTGGTCGGCAACCACATCTCCTGGCTGGACCCTCTCGTGGTCGCGGCGGCCATGCCGTGCCGTCCGCTGGCCAAGAGCGAGATCGCCCGGTGGCCGGTCATCCGGTCCCTCGTCGCGGGCGGCGGGGCCATCTTCATCGACCGCGAGCGCCTGTCGACGCTGCCCGCCACCGTCAGGGAGGTGGGCGACGCGCTGCGCTCCGGACGGTCGGTCTCGGTGTTCCCCGAGGGGACGACATGGTGCGGCCGGGGCATGGGCGCCTTCCGCCCGGCGATGTTCCAGGCCGCGATCGACGCGGACGCCCCCGTCAGGCCGATCGGCCTGCGGTTCCTGGACGGCGACGGCGACCTGGCCACGACTGCCGCGTTCGTCGGAGACGACACCCTGCTCGCCTCCCTGTGCCGGGTGGTCGCGGCGAGGGGGCTGGTCGTCGAGGTCACCGTGTTCCCGGAGATCACCTTCCAGGGACGCGGTGAGGTCACCAGGCGGTCTCTGGCCCGGACGGCGCAGGCCGTGGTGTCCGGCGGCCTGCGGCCGCGGCACGAGGTCCCCGCCGCCGCGTGAGGGCGTCCGCCGGGACGCCGGGCGGCCGGTCCGGCTCCAGGCCCGACCGGCCGCGACCGCCTGCCGCGTCAGCGCACGATCCTGGTCCTGAAGGCCTTGTAGTCGACCTGGTTCTGGATGTCGAGCCGCTGCAGCTCGACCTCGTTGGTGATGTCCACACCCGCCGGGACGTCGATGGAGTAGTGGCCGAACTTGCCGACGGCGGTGCCCTTGGTGCTCTTCTTCAGCCACACGCGGACCTTGAGGCCGGTCGACTGCCTCGGGGCGAGGGTCTTGTAGATGCAGAAGAGCTCGCGGCCCGAGGTGGCGCAGTACGTCCCGGACGACTTGCCCGTCACACGGACCTTGCTGGCACCGGCCGGGAGGATCCCGAAGATGCCGGCGAGGTCGGTCGGGTACTCACCCTTGTTGGTGCTCTTGATCGAGTAGGTGATGACGCCGCCGCGCAGTACGGCGCGCGGCCAGCGCACGCTCGTGGAGAGCGGGGACTGCGGACGGGCGGCGGCCGTGTGGGCGGCGGTGGCCGGGGCGCCCGCCGCGGCGGTGGCGGCGCCGGCGGGGAGCGCGAGCGAGGCGCCCGCCAGGGATCCGGCGAGGGTGAGAGCGGCGAGTGCGGAGAGGGGCCGACGCATTGGTTGTCTCCTGTGCAGTGGTTCGTAGAACGAGATCAAGCATCGGGATGGCGACTTGCAACATCCTTGGCGGCCACTTGAGCCCGCCGCCGCGTGGGCGTCGCCTGGAACGACGGAGCGGCCGCCGCTGTCGCGGTGGCCGCTCCCAAGTCGTTCCTGCCGGTCCGGGCGGACCCTGCCTCAGCGCTTGACGATCTTGGTCTTCACTGTGACGACACGGTCGGCCTGGCCGGCGATGTCGAGCTTGTTCAGCTCCTCCTCGTTGGTGACGTCCACACCGGCCGGGACGTCGATGGAGAAGGTCTGGTACCGCAGCACCGCGGTGCCCTTGGTGCTCTTCTTCAGCCAGACCTTGAGGTCGAGCTGGGTGGACTGCTTCGCCTTGATGGTTTCGTAGTAGCAGATGAGCGAACGGCCGGCGATGTCGCAGAGCGTGTCGGCGGCCTTCTTGGTGATTCGCGCCTTGCTGATGCCCGCGGGGAGTTCCATGATGATCCCGGCGAGGTCGGTCGGGTACTCGCCGACGTTCTTGCTCGTGAAGGTGTACCTGATCGCCCCGCCGCGGTAGGTCCACTCGTCATTGTGGTGCTTGGTGGAAAGCGGGGACTGCGAACCGCTCGTCACGTGGGCGCTGCTCGCGGGGGCGGTCGCGGTGGCGGCGCCGGCGGGGAGCGCGAGTGAGGCGCCCGCCAGGGATCCGGCAAGGGTGAGTGCGGCAAGTGCGGAGAGGTGCCGACGCATTCAGTGATCTCCCGTGGAGAGTGACTCGAATGAGCGAACCAACGGCGAATTGTCACCGCGGAACGCGCGCGACGATCACTTTACGCGGTTTTTATGCTCCATGATCACTGAATATTGGGATCCGGCATGATTAGGTGGAGATCGCCGAACTCATGCCACAAGTAGCCTTCGCGTAGCGCCTCCTCGTAAGAGCGGGACAGAAGCTCCTCGCCCGCGATCGCCGACAGCATCATCAGGTGGCTGGAACGCGGCTCGTGCAGGCCAGTGATCAGCCCGTCCACCGCCCGCACCCCTTCGGTCGGGGTCACCACGTGCGAGGTCCAGCCCGCCACGGCACGGACCCCTCTGGACATCCCCTCCCCGGCGGGCACGGCCCCGAGGCCGGCCGCGAACGTCCCGGCCGCCCGGCCCCCTCCGGCGGGCAGGGCCGCCGTCTCCAGGGCGCGGACGACCGTCGTACCCACCGCGATCACGCGGCCCTCGGCCTGGTTCACCATCCGGGCCGTGTGGGGCGGGACGCTGAAACGCTCCGGATAGGGCGGCTCGTCCTTCTCGGGGGACGCCACGCCGGTGTGCAGGGTGATGGGCGCGATCGACACCCCTCGCGTCACCAGCGCGGTGACCAGCTCATGACTGAACGGCCGCCCGGCGCTCGGCATCTCGGCGCTCCCCGGCCGCAGGCCGAACACGGTCTGGTAGGACGACAGCGGCCAGTCCCGTTCGACGTAGGAGTACCTGATGGGTCTGCCGTGGCGGGCCAGGTAGCGGGGTACGTCGCGGTCCACGCTCGCCCGCCACAGCCGGGGCGTCTCGCGCTCCAGCAGCCGCAGCGTGGCCCCTCCCGGGAGCGGCAGCCACTCGCCGGGCTCGCCCCCGGTGTACGGCGCGGTGACGCCCCCCGTGCGCCGCCGCAGCTCCACCAGCCACGAGCCGTCCTCGCGCTCGGTGGAGAAGTGCACGGTGACCCGGTCGAGCGGTACGGCGGCGGGCAGCGTCGCCGAGTCGTTGACCACCAGCAGGTCGCCCGGACGGAGCAGTTCGGGCAGGTGGGTGAAGGCGTGGTGGGTCACCGAGCCGGAGTTCTTGCCGGACACCATGAGCCGTACGCCGTCCCGCGCCAGCCCCCGTGCCTCCGGCGGCTCGTGCGCCTCGCGCGCGGGGGGAAGGTCGAAGGTGATCATCGCAGGGCCTCCCGATCCCATCACGCCGTCACCCGGCCGCTGTCGGGGCGGCGTTCGACCAGGTCGGCGAGGAAGGCCGCGGTGGTGGCGGGGTCGGCCGCCTTCGCCGCCTCCTCCTCGCCGACGGCGTCGGCGAGCATGCGGGTCTTCATCTCCCCGGGGTCGACCCACCAGACGGCGATGTCCGGCTCCTCGACGGCGAGGACGTGGGAGAGCCGGTCGAGCGCGGCCTTGGTCGCGCCGTACCCGCCCCAGCCCTCGTACGCCCCGACCGCCGCGTCGGAGGAGATGTTGACCACCGCGCCGCGGCGCTCGCGGAGCCCGCGAAGGGTCGCCTGGATGAGTCCCAGTGGCGCGATCACGTTCTGCCGGAAGGCCTCGCCGAGCTCGTCCAGAGGATAGGCCGCGAGCGAGGGCAGCGGTACGGCGCCGAGCGTGCTCGCGTTGTTGACCAGCAGGTCGAGGCCGCCGGCCGCGTGCGCGGCCTCGGCGAGGCGGGCCCGGTGAGCCGGGTCGGCGACGTCGCCGGCGATGGCGGTCGCCCCGGTCTCCCGCGCGGCCCGGGAGAGTTCGGCGGCGCCGCGGGCGGTGATGATCAGTCGCCAGCCGCCGGCGGCGAGGGCGCGGGCCAGCGCGAGGCCGAGCCCGCGCGAGGCGCCGGTGACCAGAGCGGTGCGGGGGGGCCCGGCGGAAGATGTGAGTTCTGCCATGGCTTGACGGTAGGAAGCGGCGACGGCGTGGGCATCGGGCCTGCGACCGGCTTTCCTCTGGGCTGATGGGCCTAGGGCCGGGGACCGATCCCGCCGTTCGCGGGCCCCTCTAGAGTGTGGGCGTGACGACGGAACCGGGGGCCGAGCGCGACGCCGTGCTGCACGCGGTCAGCTCCGCGGTGCTGGCCGTGACGCGCCACCTGTCGGTCCGCGAGGTGCTCCAGGTCATCGTCCGCTCGGCGCGTTCGCTGCTCAACGCCCGCTACGCCGCCCTCGGTGTTCCCGACGACGACGGCTCGTTCGCCGAGTTCGTCGCCGAGGGCGTCAGCGACAAGCAGTGGGACGCCATCGGCCCGTTGCCCCGCCAGCACGGCATGCTGGCCGCGATGCTGCGGGAGGCCGCCCCTGTGCGCCTGCCCGACATCCGCGAGGACCCGAGGTTCGAGTGGTGGCCGAGCGCCCATCCCGTCCTGAAGGACTTCATCGGGGTGCCCATCCGCGACGCCCAGGAGGTCCTGGGCATCATCTTCCTGTCCAACAAGCGGGACCGGGGCGGGTTCACCCAGGCCGACCAGGACCTTCTCACGCTCTTCGCCGCGCACGCGGCGATCGCGATCACCAACGCCCGGCTCTACGAACGCAGCCGCGAGCTGACGGTCGTCGAGGAGCGCAACCGCATGGCGCGCGAGCTGCACGACGCCGTGACGCAGAAGCTCTTCTCGCTGCGGCTCACGGCCCAGGCGGCCGGCTCGCTGGTGCGGCACGACCCGGAGCGCGCGGTGGACGAGATCGACCGGGTCCAGCGGCTCGCCGGAGAGGCGCTCGCCGAGCTCCGGGCCGTGATCGTCGAGCTGCGCCCGGCGGAGCTCGACCGCCACGGGCTGGCGGAGACCCTGCGCAAGCACGTCGCCCTGCTCGACCGGCTGTACCCCGTGAAGGTCTCGTTCGCGGCCACGCCCGTCTCCGAGCTGCCCGCCGAGACCGAGGTGGCCGTGCTGCGGGTGGCCCAGGAGGCCGTCCACAACGCGCTGAGGCACGCCGGCGCATCGTCGGTGCGGGTGAGCCTGGCCGCCTCAGGATCGGTTCTCACGCTCCGGGTGAGCGACGACGGGGACGGTTTCGAGGTCGATTCCTCGACGTTCCGCGGTCTCGGGCTCATCTCGATGCGCGAGCGGGCAGAGGCGTCCGGCGGCTCGCTCCGGATCTCCTCGCGGCAGGGGGCGGGGACGACCGTGGAACTGGAGGTGCCGCTGTGATCCGTGTCCTGATCGCCGACGACCACCCCATCGTCCGGCAGGGCCTGCGCACGTTCCTCGGCCTCCAGGACGACCTGGAGGTCGTGGGGGAGGCGGCCGACGGGGCCGAGGCGGTGTCGCTGGTCGCCTCGCTGGCGCCCGACGTCCTGCTCCTCGACCTGAAGATGCCCGTGCTGGACGGCCTCGGCGCCCTGGCCGAGCTGTCGGCACGGGGGCTCGCCGTGCGCGTGATCGTGCTGACGTCGGTGAGCGACAAGGGCGACGTGGCGCCCGCCATGCGGTCGGGGGCGTCGGGGTTCCTCTACAAGGACGTCGATCCGGCCGCGCTCGTGCAGGCGATCCGTTCGGTGTACGGCGGCCAGGTGCTGCTCGCGCCGGAGGCGGCCGAGGCGATGCTGGCGGGTCCGGCGGCGCCCGCCGCCGTCGAGGGGGCCACGGCGGTCGTGCTGACCGAGCGGGAGCGCGAGGTGCTCACGCTGATCGCCTCCGGCCGCTCGAACCGCGAGATCGCCCGGGAGCTCGTCGTCGCCGAGAAGACCGTCAAGACCCACGTCTCCAACGTGCTCATGAAACTCGGCGTGCAGGACCGCACTCAGGCCGCCCTGTACGCCGTCCGCCACGGCCTCGCCTGACCGCCGGCGGCGCGTTCCGGGGCCGTTATGGCTTGGAGGTGTGGCGGGCCTCGATGAGGGCGTTGTGGGCGGCGACGCGGGCGCGGCGGACGGCGCGGTCGAGGTCGCGCAGGGCCGCGGCGCGCACGGCGACCTGGCCCGAGGTGAGACCGCGTTCGCCGGCGAGGCGGAGCACCGAGGCGAGCCGGGCGGTCAGCGCGGCGACCCGGTGGGCGCGGGCGGGGTAGCCGGGGGCGAGGCCGTCGTCGGTGGTCCTGATGGCCGGCTGGCCCGCCACCGGCCCCTCCACCGAGAGCAGCGCGTCGGTGGCGGCCCGCATGGCGATGGTCAGCGCGTGCTCGGCCTCGGCGAGGCCGGGGACGTCCGGCGGCGTGGGATCGGCCGGCATCGCCGTCCAGCGGATGCCGGAGTACGACGAGCCGCGGCGGTCGGGGGAGGGCACGAGGCCGAGACAGCGGTCGGGAAGGACCGCCGTGGCCGCCTGACCGGCGTCGACGGCGGCGATCGTGAACGGCGGCGGCCCGGTCAGGCCGAGAGGATCGCCGGTCGAAGGAAGGGCCAGGCGCAGGGCGGTCAGGCCCTCGACGCGGAGGTCGGCGAGGAAGCCGCGCAGGGGGGTCTCGGTCACCTCGCTCGAGACGACCTGTGGTCCCGCGGCGCGCTCCAGCCTGTCGACGGCCTCGTCCAGGCCGACATGTCCGGCAAGCCAGGCGTTGCCCCATGCGACCAAGGTGGCGGAGATCGGTGAATCGGGGTGCACCGAACCACGATATGCGCTGATGCTGCAATAGGTTTGGTCCGGAGCACACTCGGCGGGGTGACTCGCCCGGTGGATTCCGGCTTGATCCGGATCGACCGGGTCGGCGGCGGGAACACGTCAGGAGGTATTCGGATGGGTGGTCAGGTGCTTCGGCTCCAGGACGTCGCCGTTCGCAGAGATGGGGCGGCCCTGTTGCGGGGCATCGACTGGACCGTCGAGGAGGACGAGCGCTGGGTGGTGATCGGCGCCAACGGCGCCGGGAAGACCACGCTGCTGCAGGTCGCGGCGGCGCTTCTTTATCCCAGCGAAGGCTCGGTGGAGATCCTCGGCGAGCGGCTCGGGCAGACGGACGTCTTCGACCTGCGTCCCCGCATCGGACTCGCCAGCGCGGCGATCGCCGAGAAGGTGCCGCCGGAGGAGAAGGTCATCGACCTCGTGCTCACCGCGTCGTACGCCATCCTCGGCCGCTGGAACGAGGAGTACGACTCCGGTGACGTCACCCGTGCGGTGGAGCTCATCGACCAGCTCGGTTGCGCGCATCTGATCAGGCGGAAGTTCGGCACCCTCTCGGAGGGCGAGCGCAAGCGCGTGCAGATCGCGCGGGCCCTCATGCCCGACCCGGAACTCCTGCTGCTCGACGAGCCGGCCGCCGGCCTCGACCTCGGCGGCCGCGAGGACCTCGTGCGCCGCCTGTCGGCCCTGGCCTACGACTCCACGGCCCCGACGCTGGTGCTGGTCACCCACCACGTCGAGGAGGTGCCGGCCGGGTTCACCCACGTGCTGCTGCTGCGTCACGGGTCGGTGGTCGCCCAGGGGCCGATCGAGTACGTCATGACCGCCGACAACCTCTCCCGCACCTTCGGCGTGCCGCTGAGCCTCGAACGCAGCAGCGACGGCCGCTGGTACGCCCGCGCCCTCCCGGGGTGATCAGAGGCGGCCCAGTGCCGCCCGGTAGATGTCCACGGCCTCCTCGATGCGCGGGATCCGGCAGTACTCGTCGGTGACGTGCGCCTGTTCCGGCTCGCCGGGGCCGCAGATCACCGCGGGGGCTCCGCCGCACGCGGCGACCAGCACCGAGGCGTCGGTGAAGTAACTCGCGGCCGGACGCTCGCCCGGGTCGTGCGCTCCCGCGGCCAGCAGGGCCTGGACGAACGGGTCGTCCTCCTCCGTCCAGACCGCCGGCAGGTCGCTCAGCGTCTCCAGGATCGTCTCGCCGCCGAGCGTGTCGCGCAGCCGGTCGCGCAGCGCGGCGTGGTCCTGCCCGGCCACCGTGCGCAGGTCGAGCGTCGCCTCGGCGAGGTCGGGCACGGAGTTCACGTTGATCCCGCCACGTACGGTGCCGACGTTCGTCGTCGGGGCGCCGAGCCTGGGGTGCGCGGGGACGCCGTGGTCGAAACGCTCGGCGGCGGTGATCGCGCGCGCCAGCTTGTAGACGGCGTTGTCGCCGAGATGAGGCATCGAGCCGTGGGCCGTGACGCCCCGGGTGACGGCCTTCAGCCACAGCGCGCCCTTGTGCCCGAGCAGCGCCCGGTTCGCGGTCGGCTCGGCCACCAGCAGCCCTCGAGAGGGACCGGCGAGGCCCTTGGCGGCCATGTCGAGCGCGCCCTCGCAGCCGGTCTCCTCTCCCACGGTCAGGAGCAGTTCGAGCGCCACCCGGCGCCCCTCGCCGCGGCTGTGCTCCTCGGCGGCGACGACGAGCGCGGCAACACCGGCCTTCATGTCGCTCGTCCCCCGCCCGTACAGGCGGTCGCCGTCCACTTCCGCCGCGTGCGGGTCGTGGGTCCACTCCCGGGCGCCCAGGGGGACGGTGTCGAGGTGGCCGGTCAGGGTGACGGGCACGCCTGATCCCCAGCGCGCCACCAGGCCGGCGCGGCCGGGCGCGTACTCGTGCGCCCGTACCTCGAAGCCCGCGGCCTCCAGGCGGCGGGCGAGCGGCGCGGCGACCGCGGCCTCGTTGCCGCCCACCGAGTCGATCATGACAAGTTCGCGTGTCAGCTCCACGGCGGCGTTCACGTCATTCTCCTTCCGTCCGCTGCCTGCTGGTCTCGCGCACCACGAGCCGGGGGGCGATCGCGATGCGCTGGATGGCCCGCGTGCGGCCGAGCCGTACCTGCTCCAGCAGGCGTACGGCCTCGGCCGCCATCTCGTCCACGGGCTGGGCGACGGTGGTGAGCGGCGGGTCGCACATCGCGGCGTGTCCTACATCGTCCATGCCCACGACCATGACCTCGTGGGGGACCCGTATCCCGCCAAGGCGCAGCGCCCGGATCAGGCCGATCGCGATCTCGTCGTTTCCGCAGATCACGGCGTCGGGCAGCGGGCCGTCCCCGAGCAGCAGCCGTCCTGCCTGCATGCCCCATTCGTGGGTGAACTCGCCGAGCAGGGGCGTGCGGGCCTCCAGGCCGGCGCGTTCGGTGGCGAGCTGGAAGCCCGACAGGCGCAGCCGGGCGGAGGAGTTCACCAGGCGGCTGCCGGCGAAGACGACCGTCCTCGCGCCGCCCGCGGCCACGTGCTCGACGGCCTGGGCGAGGGCGGCGTTGTCGTCGAGGCCGACCCAGTCGGTGCCGCCCGCCTCGATGTACCGGTCGAGCTGCACCAGGGGGACGCGGCCGGCTGCGCTCAGTACGGCGGGCGCGCTGGCCTCGATGTCGCACGGGCTGATGATCAGGCCGTCGACCCGGCGGCTCAGCAGCGTCTCCAGCCGGCGCGCCTCGATGAGAGGGTCGTACTGGGACGAGCACAGCAGCAGGTCACGCCCGGTCTCCTGGAGGCGGCGCTCCACCGCCTCGACCATCGTGGTGAAGAACGGGTTGCCGATGCCGGGGACGATCATGCCGATCGTGCCGGTGGTCTGGTCGCGGAGCGCCTTGGCCACGGCGTTCGGCTGGTAGCCCAGTTCGGCGGCGGCGCGGCTCACTCGTTCGGCCACGTCCGCGGTCACCTTGCGCCGGCCGGAAAGCGCCCGGGATGCCGAGGCAACCGACACGCCCGCGGCCTTGGCCACGTCGTGGATCGTCACGCCCATGTGGCAATCGTTTTCCCTCGTCTTGGGGGGTGGGCTTCGGGGGCTGCGGGTGTTTCGCGCTCCTCACCGACCCGTTTGCCCAGATGATAGAGGTAGATCCTCTGCTGTGCACCCTTGACGGCGATTTGTCCGTGTGGCTAGCCTCGGCGCAATTGGTAATCGATTACCCAACCTAAGCGCACGAGCCCCCCTTCTGCACCAGCGCCCCCGAAAGGCTGACCCATGGCGCGATCGATTCGACTGACCCGTATGACCGCCGCGACGGCGATCCTCGCCACCGGCCTCCTCGCCGCCGCCTGCGGCTCAGGCGACTCCGGCTCCGGGGGCGGGGACGGCGGCCGCCCCAGGGTCGGCCTGGTCCAGATCAACCAGCAGGCGATCTTCTTCAACGAGATGAACGCGGGCGCCCAGCAGGCGGCCAAGGAGGCGAACGTCGATCTGACGATCTTCAACGCCAACGACGACCCGGCCAAGCAGAACGAGGCCATCGACAACTTCGTCCAGCAGCAGTTCGACGCGCTCGTCGTGGTCTCCATCGACGTCGAGGGCATCAAGCCCGCCCTGAAGATCGCCAAGGACGCCGGCCTCAAGGTGGTCACGGTCGACGCGATCGTCGACTCGCCGGCCGTGGACACCCAGGTCGGTGTGGACAACTCCGCCGCCGCCAAGCAGGCCGGCACGTTCGTCAACGACTGGACCAAGGCGCAGAAGCTCGCCGCCCCGAAGATCGGCGTGGTCGGCGCGCTCAACTCGTTCATCCAGAACATCCGCAAGGACGACTTCAACAAGACCGTCGAGGGCGCCGGCGCGAAGATCGTGCAGACCGTCGACGGGCAGAACAAGCAGGAGGCCGCGATGAGCGCCGCGGAGAACCTCCTGACCTCCCGCTCGGATATGAACATCGTCTACGCGACCGGCGAGCCCGCCCTGCTCGGCACCGTGGCCGCCGTGAAATCGCAGAACGCCGCCGACCGCGTCAAGGTCTTCGGCTGGGACCTCACCAAGGAGGCCATCGGCGGCATCGACGCGGGCTTCGTCGCCGGCGTCGTCCAGCAGGACCCGAGGACCGAGGGCTACGAGGCGGTCAAGGAGGCCAAGTCGCTCGTCGGCGGAGGCCAGGCCAAGAAGAAGATCGACGTCCCGGTGACGATCGTCACCAAGGAGAACGTCGACAAGTACCGGGCGACGTTCCAGTGACCGACCGTGTGGTGATGCGCGACATCCGCAAGCGCTACGGAATGGTCGACGCCCTCCGGGGCGTGACCCTGCGGGTCGGCGCCGGCGAGGTGGTCGGCCTGGTGGGCGACAACGCCGCCGGGAAGTCCACCCTCATGAAGGTGCTGGCGGGCGCGGTCGTGCCGGACTCCGGCGAGATCGTCTTCGACGGCACCCCGGTCTCCTTCACCGGCCCCCGGGACGCGCGGGAGCTCGGCATCGAGATGGTCTACCAGGACCTCGCGCTCTGCGACGACGTCGACGTGGCGGGCAACCTCTTCCTCGGCCGCGAACCGCGCAAGGCCGGCGGGCTCCTGCTCGACCTGGCGAAGATGCACCAGGACGCGCGTGACCACCTCGACGCGCTCAACATCCGCATCCCGCTCACCGACATCCCGGTGGGCGGGCTGTCAGGAGGCCAGCGCCAGGCCGTGGCCATCGCGCGTGCGGTCACCTTCGGCCCGAAGCTGCTCATCCTGGACGAGCCCACCGCCGCGCTGGCCGTCGCCGAGGTCGAGACGGTCCTGGAGCTGATCAGGACCGTCTCGTCCCAGGGGGTGTCGGTCATCCTGATCACGCACCGGCTGCAGGACCTGTTCGAGGTCTGCGACCGGCTGTGCGTGATGTACGAGGGGACGCTGCGCGCCGACCTGGACGCCCGGACCACCAGCCTGCAGCAGCTCGTGTCCGAGATCGTCGCGCACGACGGACCGGGCGGCGCGGCGCGCGACACGAGAGGAGCGCGGCGATGACCACCACCAGCCAGCGGATCGTGACCAGCCGGTCGGCCCGCGCGGGAGCGCACATCGGCAGGCACGGGCAGACGATCGCGATCGCGGTCATGCTCGTGGTGCTGCTGGTGTTCTTCGCCCTGTCCGCCGACCGGTTCGCCACCGCCGGGAACATGCTCAACCTGGTGCGGCAGATCGCCCCGACGCTCATCGTGGCCGTCGCCATGACGTTCGTCATCAGCACCTCGGGCATCGACCTGTCGGTCGGCTCGACCGTGGCGCTGTCGGGCTCCCTGCTCGCCATCGTGCTGAAACACGGCTGGGATCCCACCCTCGCCCTGATCGCGATCCTCGCGCTCGGCGCGGCCGTCGGGTTCGTCAACGGGTGGTTCTCCGCCTACCAGAACATCCCGCCGTTCATCGTCACGCTCGCGATGCTGTCGATCATGCGGGGAACGGCGCTGCGCGCCACGGAGGGCTACTCGACCCCGATCGACGGCGACCTGTGGATCGTCCAGCTCGGCCAGGGACGGATCGCCGGCGTGCCCGTGCCCGCCATCCTGGCGGTGCTCGTCGCCCTCGCCGCGTGGGGCGTGCTCACCCGCACGCCGTTCGGCCGCTACGTCATCAGCCTCGGCTCCAACGGCGAGTCGCTGCGCCGTACCGGGGTGAACACCCGCAAGGTCGGGCTGGCGGTCTACGTCCTGACCGGTGTGGCCGCGGCGCTGGCCGGCGTGCTCATCGCGACCCGGCTCAGCTCGGGGTCGTCCAACGCGGGCACCGGCTTCGAACTGGAGGCCATCACGGCGGTCGTGCTCGGCGGCACCAGCCTGTTCGGCGGCCGGGGCAGCATGCTGGGCACGATCTTCGGGGCGCTGACCCTCGGGGTGATCGCCAACGGCCTGGTGCTGCTGCACGTCTCGCCGTTCTACGTGCAGATCGTGCAGGGGGCCATCCTGCTGCTGGCCATCTTCGCCAACAGCAAGGTGTGGAGCAGGTTCGGCGCGGTGCGCAAATGAACGTGACGACCGTGCTCGGCCCGGTGCCGGTGACCGAGCTGGGGATCACGCTCTGCCACGAGCACCTGCGCAACGACGGCGCGCTCGCGTGGCACCCGGCCGAGGAGGGGGACGCCGAAGGCGAGCTGATCGCCTCCTCCCCGGTGCGGCCCGAGTTCCTCGCCCGGCTGCGCCACGACCCGTACCTGTCCCGGGACAACGTCTCCCTGGACGACACGGCGGTCGCCGTCGAGGAGGTGGCCCGGTTCGCCGCGCGCGGCGGCCGGACGGTGCTGGAGGTGACCCCCGACGGCCTCGGCCGGGCCCCCGCCGAACTGGCCCGCATCGCCCGCGCGACCGGACTGAACGTCGTCATGGGCTGCGGCTTCTACCTGGAGCGCACCCACCCGCCACGGGTCGGCGCGATGAGCGTCGAGGGCGTCGCCGAGGAGATCGAGCGGGACGTCACCGAGGGCGTGGCGGGGGTACGCGCCGGGGTGATCGGCGAGATCGGCGTCTCGGCCGGCTTCACCCCCGCCGAGGAGAAGGTGCTCCGGGCCGCCGCGCGGGCGCAGGCCCGCACCGGGGTGCCGCTGTCGGTGCACCTGCCCGGCTGGGTACGGCACGGCCACCGGGTGCTCGACGTCATCGGGGAGGAGGGCGGGCGGCTCGCCGCGACGGTGCTCTCCCACCTCAACCCCAGCGGCGCCGACCGGGACCACCAGGTCTCACTGGCCCTGCGGGGCGCCTACCTGGGCTACGACATGTGCGGCATGGACTACCTGTACCCGGGCGAAGGCCAGTCGCCGTGCGACGAGGACAACGCCGCCGCCGTCACCTGGCTGACCCGCGCCGGGCTGGGCCACCGGGTGCTGCTCTCCCAGGACGTCTTCCTCAAGACCATGCTGGTGCGCCACGGCGGCAACGGCTACTCCCACGTCCTCACCCACTTCGTCCCCCGCCTGCACCGCCACGGGCTCACGCCGGAGGAGACGACGCGGATGCTGGTGGGCAACCCCCGTGAGCTGTTCCTGGCCGCCCGGCGATGACCTCTGACTTCCATTCACATTCGACGAGCAAGGAGATCTTTCGATGACGCGCGTGCTGGTGGCCGGTGAGTCGTGGGTGAGCGAGTCGACCCACTACAAGGGCTTCGACTCCTTCACCACGACCACCTACCACACCGGCTTCGAGCCGCTGCGGGACGTCCTCGAGGCCGACGGCGTCCAGGTCGACCACCTTCCCGCGCACGACGTGCCCAAGCTGTTCCCGGGCACCGCCGAGGAGCTGGCGGCCTACGACGTGGTGGTGCTGTCGGACATCGGCGCCAACAGCATCCTGCTGCACCCCGACACCTGGCTGGCCAGCAAGAAGTCGGTCAACCGGCTCGACCTGCTGGCCGACTGGGTCCGGCAGGGCGGCGGCCTGGCGATGGCGGGCGGGTACCTGAGCTTCCAGGGGATCGAGGCCAAGGCCGCCTTCAGCGGAACGGCCGTCGAGCGGGTGCTGCCCGCGGTGATCTCCCGCTACGACGACCGGGTGGAGGCCCCGCAGGGCCTGCCGGGCGTGCTGGCCGACGCCGAGCACCCTATCGTGGCGGGGCTGCCCGCGCGCTGGCCCGACCTGCTCGGCTACAACCGTTTCACCCTGCCGGAGGACGCCCGCCTGCTGGCCACCGTCGGCGAGGACCCGCTGCTCGCGGTGCGCGAGGTGGGGGCGGGACGCACGCTCGCCTGGGCGTCCGACATCGCCCCCCACTGGTGCCCGGAGGAGTTCACCGGCTGGGAAGGCTATGCCACGATCTTCACCCGCGCCGTCCGCTGGCTGGCGAAGGAGCTCTGACATGCCGGTTCCGGTGATCCTGGACTGCGATCCGGGGCACGACGACGCGATGGCCATCCTGCTGGCGGTCGCCCACCCGGCCATCGACCTGCGGGCGGTCACCACCGTCGCGGGCAACCAGACGGTCGCCAAGACCGCCCTCAACGCCCGGCGCATGCTGAGCCTCGCCGGGGCGCACCAGGTGCCGGTCGCGGCCGGGTGCGACCGGCCGCTGTCGGGTGCGCTGGAGATCGGCGACTACGTGCACGGGGAGAGCGGCCTGGACGGGCCGGCGTTCGGGGAACCGGTCGTGCCGCTGGATCCCCGGCACGGCGTGGACCTCATGCACGACACGCTCGCCGCGGCCGGCGAGCCGATGACGATCGTGGCGATCGGTCCGCTGACCAACGTCGCCACGCTGCTGCGCCGCCATCCGGGCGACCGGGAGCGCATCCGCGAGATCGTCATCATGGGCGGCTCCGTCGACCGGGGCAACCACACGCCCTACGCCGAGTTCAACATCTACGCCGATCCCGAGGCGGCGGCGGAGGTGCTCGACAGCGGCGTGCCGACCACCTGGGTCGGGCTGAACGTCAGCCACCAGGCCCTGGTCACCGCCGACGTGCTGGCCCGCCTGTCGGCGCTGGGCACGCCACTGGCCGAGCTGTGCGTGGAGCTGCTCACCTTCTTCGGCACGACCTACCAGCGGACGTGGGGCTTCGAGGCGCCGCCGCTGCACGACCCGATCACGGTGGCGTACCTGATCGACCCCGCCGTCCTCGGCCACGTCCACGTGGGGCTGCGTGTCGAGCTCGACGGCACACACACGCGCGGCGCCACCGTGGCCGACCTGCACGGGCGGATGGACTGGGCGCCGAACGCGAACGTCGGTCTCACCCTGGACCGCGAACGCTTCTGGGATCTGATGATCGGCGCGGTCGACGCCCTGGGGCGGTCCGGGGACGAACGGCGCTGAGGCGCCGCACCCGGCAGGGACGGCGGATCCCTGCCGGGCGTCACGCCGCGAAGGTCGTGGGAATTCATGCCCGATGCGTTTGACGGAGCTGGTCGAGGAACATGTAAAGGCCAGACCAAATAGCATCTCGGTCGAGGGGCACGTCGGACACCTCGGGTCGGAGTGGCTCATGACTCAGCTCGTCGTCTTCGTGATCGTGGTGGCCATCGCCGGCTTCGCGGTATACCGCACGATTCGCATCGTTCCGCAGGCGCAGGCCTACATCATCGAGCGGCTGGGGCGTTACCACCGCACGCTGACGCCGGGGCTGAACGTCGTCGTGCCGTTCATCGACGGCGTGCGCACCGTCGTCGACCTGCGCGAGCAGGTGGTGTCGTTCCCGCCGCAGCCGGTGATCACCTCCGACAACCTCGTGGTGTCGATCGACACCGTTATCTACTTCCAGGTGACCGACCCGAGGGCCGCGACGTACGAGATCGCCAACTTCCTCACCGGCGTCGAGCAGCTGACGGTCACCACCCTGCGCAACGTCGTCGGCGGCATGGACCTCGAACGCACGTTGACCTCGCGCGAGGAGATCAACTCCGAGCTGCGCGGGGTGCTCGACGAGGCGACCGGCAAATGGGGCATCCGGGTCAACCGCGTCGAGCTGAAGGCCATCGAGCCGCCGGCCTCGATCCAGGACTCGATGGAGAAGCAGATGCGGGCCGACCGCGACAAGCGGGCCTCCATCCTGTCGGCGGAGGGGCAGAAGCAGTCGGCGATCCTGACGGCGGAGGGTGAGCGGCAGGCGGCCGTCCTGAAGGCGCGGGGCGAGGCCGAGGCGGCGGTGCTGCGGGCACAGGCCGACGCCGAGGCCCAGGCGATGCGGGCCAAGGGCCAGGCCGACGCCATCGCGATGGTCTTCCGCGCGATCCACGAGGGCAACCCCGACCAGCGGTTGCTCGCCTACCAGTACCTCCAGACGCTTCCCGAGATCGCCAAGGGCGACGCCAACAAGGTCTGGATCGTGCCGTCCGAGATGAGCAAGGCGCTGGAGGGCCTCGGCGGGCTGTTCGGCAAGTCCTCCGACGGCTCCACCGCGCGCTAGGTGCGGGCTCGGTTCGCCTCTCTTTCCGGTGGAAGGGGAGGGGCTTCGCGCTGAGTACCCTTCCCTTTGGCGGACCCCTCCCGCCGCCATGGGACGGCTGCCCCCTACGATCGGGCAAAACCGTACGAAAGGTGGCACCGTGACACCGTGGGAGGTGGCCGGGGTCCTCGCGGCCGGAGTCGCGGCGGGTGGCATCAACGCCGTGGTCGGGTCGGGTTCGCTGATCACGTTCCCGACGCTGGTGGCCATGGGGTACCCGCCGATCGTCGCCAACGTGTCGAACAACGTCGGGCTGGTCGCGGGCGGCGTGAGCGGCGTGCTGGGCTACCGGGAGGAGCTCAAGGGGCAGAGTGAACGGCTGCTGCGGCTGGGCGCGGCCTCGGTGCTGGGCTCGCTGGCGGGCGGCCTGCTGCTGCTCGCCCTGCCCGCCGAGGCCTTCCGGGTGATCGTGCCGGTGCTGATCGCGCTGGCCTGCGTGCTGGTGGTCGCCCAGCCCCGGCTCAACGTCTGGATCGCCGAGCGCCGGGAGACCGCCCACCCGCACGGCGGACCCTGGCTGTGGGCGGGGGTGTTCGCCGCGGGGGTGTACGGCGGCTACTTCGGCGCCGCCCAGGGTGTGGTGCTGATCGGGCTGCTCGGCATCTTCCTGGACGAGCACCTCCAGCGGGTGAACGCCGCCAAGAACCTGCTGTCGCTGCTGGTCAACACCACGGCGGCCGTGCTGTTCGCCCTGATCGCGCCGGTCGACTGGTGGGTCGCGCTCCTCATCGCCGTGGGGTCGCTGGTGGGGGGCTTCTTCGGCGCGCGGGTGGGCCGCAAGCTGCCGTCCCGGGTGCTGCGCGGGATCATCGTGTGCGTCGGAGTCGTCGCGATTGTCAAACTGGTGTACGGCTGACGAAGCGGCAAGTGGGTATTTACCCTGATATGAAGGGTGACCGGGTCGAGATCGTCATAGACGCGGGCGACAACACGCCGCGAACCTACGAAGTGGTGGCGACGAAGGCCGGGCGCCGCGTCGACATCGCCACCCGCAGAGGGCTCGTCGAGGTCAGCGAGGTCACAAGGAGCGGCACCCCCGTCCGCACCGCGCGCTTCATGGCCAGCCGCATTCTCGCCCTCGTCGAGCACCCGGCCGCCGACCGCATCGTGGAGGGGGACGAGGAGCCCGAGTGAACCCCCTGGGCCGCTAGATCGGGCGCGGGCGGACCTGCACGACGCCGTCACCGCGCACGTTCACCTCGAAGGCCGGTTGGGGCGAGGTGGCGGGGCCGTGCACGACCGCGCCGTCCTCCAGACGGAACGTGCTGCCGTGCCAGGGGCACACCACGCAGACCTCGTCGTTCTCGAGCTTCAGCCGTCCCTGGTGCAGCGGGCCCGCCAGGTGGGAGCAGCGGTCGGCCAGGACCTTCACGGTCGCGCCGTGGCGCAGGACGAACAGGTGGATGTAGCCGAGGCGCCGTGAGACGGGGCGGCCGTCCGGCAGGTCCCACAACCGGCACAGGTCGTGCCAGCCGAGGGGCACCAGGTGCGTGGTCGGCTCGGCGTGGGTGGGCCCGGCCGCCATGCGGTAGGCCAGGTGCCCGCCGAGGTACCCGCCCACGCTCACCGCGGCCAGGCCCGCGAACCCCAGCATGCGTCCCGCCCGTTCCTTGCCGGACAGGCGCAGCAGGAGCGAGCCCGAGTAGAGCCCGAGGGCCGTCAGGTTGACCAGGGAGTGGACGAAACCGACCCGCTGCTGCTCGAGATGCAGCACCGACCAGTCGGTGATCCCGGCGGCGGCGGCCGGGACGGCGCCCGCGATGCCCGTCGCGAGCACGGCACTGGAGGAGCGGGAGTCGGCGCCGATGAGGTCCAGCACCGCCGTCGCCGTGAAGCAGCCGAGGCTGATGGTGGCCAGGGGAGGGTGGAGAGGGTGGCCCGTGGGCACGCCGTGCAGCAGGTCCCGGGCCATGCTCCCGGAGGGGAGCTTGCGGCGGATCGTCTTCGCCAGCGGGACTATCAGCCGGTCGATGCCTCTCATGTGCTCGAGGCGATCGGTGAGGCCGACGGGCAACGACATGCGGGTGATGCCGAGGGTCTCCCTCAGCGACCGCCGTCGTGAGTTGATGGACTTCGAAGTTTCCTCCACTTTCGCCCCCTCTTGCCCCTTGAGGACCTACCCCCAAGAGCGGAAGAAACACCGCGAAGGCCCGTCACCCCCGGCCTGGAGCCAGGTGGCCACGGACCACCGACGACTCGACGATCTCGGTGGCGTAGACGGCCAGGGCGGGCGATCCCTCACGGATGATTTCTACTTTCTCCATGACCTGGTCGGCCGTGACCCCGTGCCGTACCCAGCTGCCTCCCTCGCTGTTGTAGTTGGCCATGATCGGAGCCAGCCGGTCGATGGCCTTGGCGAACCTCGCCTCGGGTGTCGTGCGCTCCTCGAACTCGTCCCACAGGGCGCGCAGCGTCACGGTCTGGTCCTCCGGCAGCAGACCGAAGATGCGGTCCGCGGCGGCGCGCTCGGCCTTCTCCTGCACCTCGACCTCGGTCAGGTCGTAGATGAAGGTGTCACCGGCGTCGATCTCGACGATGTCGTGGACCAGCAGCATGGACGTCACGCGCGCGAGGTCGACGTCCGCGGGCGCGTACTCGGCGAAGACCATGGCCAGCATCCCGAGATGCCATGAGTGCTCGGCGTCGTTCTCCCGGCGAGAGCCGTCCATCAAGGTGTTGCGGCGCAGCACGCGCTTCAATTTGTCGATTTCCACGACGAAACCGACCTGGGCCAGCAGACGTTCCTTATCGGGCACGGTGGTCACGCGCCACAGCCTATTACCGCGCGCGACCCCACCGCCCCTGACCGTCCGCTCAGGCGGGGACGAGCGTGACCGGGACGCCGTTGAGCACCGCGTTGCCGGACAGCGGGTCGACGATCGACTCGTCGGTCAGGATGTTCGCGCTGACCCCGGCGTTCTTGGCCGCGACGAGCTGCGAGGTGCCGGCGTGACCCCAGCCGTGCGGCAGGCTCACCACCCCTCGCATGATCGTGTCGGTGGGCTCCAGCTGGACGACCAGTTCGCCGGCCGCCGACCTGATCACCGCGTGGCCGGCCAGCCCGAGCTCCTCCACATCCTGTGGATGGATCTGGAGCGTGCAGCGGTTGCTGCCGCCGACCAGCGGGGCGACGTTGTGCATCCAGCTGTTGTTGGAACGCAGGTGGCGGCGCCCGATGAGGACGAATCCGCTCGCCCGCCTGCCGAGCCCCTCGCGGAGCCGGGGGACGTCGGCGAGGATCGCCTCCGGGGCGAGTTCGACGGCGCCGGAGGCCGTCGTGAGGACGCCCTCGGGGATGCGGGGCCGCAGAGGGCCGAGGTCGATGCCGTGCGGGTTCTCCAGCAGCGTCGTGAGCGACAGGCCGTTCCCCTCGCCGAGCGCCCGCCCGCCCCAGTCGCCGTACGGGCCCAGGCGGAGCATGGCGTCCAGGCGCAGCTCGGCGCCGTTCGACCCGGTCAGCAGGGCGCGCAGCCCGGCCGGGTCCTGCCCCTCCACGGGAGACCCGGGAGTCTCCACGGCCCTGCGCAGCGTCTGGTCGAGCGCGAGCTCGTCCAGCAGGGCCGGGTCGGCGCTCGCGCCCTGGCCTGAGGCGATCATGGTGAGCCGCGCGAGGATCTCGCCCTCCGACGGCCGTCCCTCCGGCAGCGGCACCACCGGAGGCGAGTACCTGACGTAGTCGCGCACCGCGAAGCCGAGCAGCGCGAAGTCGTAGTGCCCGGCCTGAGTGACCCGCGGCGGCGGCAGGATCACATCGGCGTGCCGGGTCGTCTCGTTCAGGTACGGATCGACGCTGACCATGAAGTCGAGGCCCGCCAGGGCCCGGTCGAGCCGCGCGCCGTTCGGCGCCGAGAGCACCGGGTTGCCGGCCACCGTGATCAGCGCCCGGATCCGGCCCTCGCCGGGCGTCTCGATCTCGTCGGCCAGCGTCGCCACCGGCAGCTCCCCGTTGGCCTCCGGCAGGCCGCGCACCCGGCTGTGCCAGCGCCCGGTGGCGTACGGCCTGCGCCGCCGCGGGCCCTCGGTGGCCGGACGGGGGAACATGGCGCCGCCGGGGCGGTCGAGGTTGCCGGTCAGGACGTTGACCACGTCGACCAGCCACTGCGCGAGGGTGCCGAACTCGACCGTGCAGGTGCCGATGCGGCCGTACACCGCCGCCGTCGGCGCGGCCGCCAGTTCCCGGGCCAGCCGGGTGATCAGCTCGGCCGGCACGCCGCAGGCGTCCGCGCAGGCCTCGGGGGTGAAGCCGGAGACGGCCTCCTCCAGCTCGGCCAGGCCGCCGACCGGCACGCGCACGTCGGTGAGCTTCTCGGTGAGCAGTGTGTGGACGACGCCCATCAGCAGGTAGGCGTCGGTGCCGGGCCGGATGAACACGTGCTCGTCGGCCAGGGCCGCCGTGCGGGTGCGGCGCGGATCGACGACGACCAGCCGCCCACCGCGCCTGCGCAGGGCCTTCAGCCTGCCCGGGAAGTCGGGGGCGGTGCAGAGGGAGCCGTTCGACTCCAGCGGGTTGGCCCCGAGCATCAGCAGGTAGTCGGTGCGGTCGAGATCAGGCACCGGGATCGTGAGCGAGTGACCGAACATCAGGCCCGCCGACACCTGCTTCGGCATCTGGTCGGCGGTGCTGGCCGAGTACACCTGCCGGGTGCCGAGGGCGCGGATCAGCGGGGCGGCGTACAGCGCGCCGGCCATGGTGTGGGCGTTGGGATTGCCCAGGTAGATCGCCCGGGAGGGGGCGGGGACGGCGGACAGGCCGCGCTCGACGGCCTCGAAGGCCTCCTGCCAGCTCGCCTCCCGCCACTCGCCGCCTTCACGGATGAGCGGGGTGCTCAGGCGGTCGCCGTCCTGGTCGAGGCGGCCGAGGCTCGCGCCCTTCGGGCAGACGAAGCCCTTGCTGAAGGGATCGTCGGCGTCCCCCCGCACCCCGATGACGTTGTCGCCGTCGTCCAGGGTGAGGGTGAGGCCGCAGACGGCCTCACACAGCGGGCAGGTCCGGTGAGCCGTACGCATCGAGCGGCCTCCTGAGTTCGAGAGATGAACTCATCTTTACCGCTGATGGCGCCGACGGGGAAGAGCGAAGAGTTACCGCATCCCTGGACCAGGGCGCCGGCCTGGCCCTCCACCCGACGGCGTGCCTGGCGATTCTCGGCCGCCATGGGGTGGCGGTGTCCATCTCGCAGGGGAAAGTGGCATGCTCTTGGAGCGATGAGAAGTCACCCTGCCGCCCCCGTCCCTCCCGCCCCCGCCGAGACCACCCCCTCCACTCGTGTGCGGGGCGGCCGGCGCGCCGGGCGCGTCGCGGCCGTGGCCGTGGCCGTGGCGGTGTCCCTCGCGGGTCTGTCCGCCTGCTCGGCGGCCGAGCCCGCCACCACCCCCGGCTTCAAGGCCACCGGCTCGGCGAAGAGTCCCACCTCCTCCGGCGACTCCGGCGAGCAGGACAAGCCGGCCGCGCAGCACAAGCCGTTCACGATCGCGTTCGGCGGCGACGTGCACTTCGAGGGCATGCTGAGGAACCGGCTGGCGAACCCCGCCACCGCCCTCGGCCCGATCTCCTCGGTGCTGCGGCGCGCCGACCTGACCATGGTGAACCTCGAGACGGCCATCACCCAGGGCGGTACCCCCGCGCCCGGCAAGCAGTTCACCTTCCGCGCGCCGCCCACCGCGTTCACCGCGCTGAAGGCCGCGGGCGTCGACGTCGCGTCCATGGCGAACAACCACGGCATGGACTACATGGAGAGCGGGCTGCGCGACTCCCTCGCCGCGATCCGCCGCACCCACTTCCCGGTCGTCGGCATCGGGGCGAACGCCGCCCAGGCGTACAAGCCGTTCCGCAAGACGGTCAACGGCAATCGGGTGGCCATCATCGGCGCCACCCAGGTGATGGACTCGCAGTTCATCCAGGCGTGGACGGCCACCGACACCAAGGGCGGCCTGGCCTCGGCCAAGGACGAGCAGCGGCTCCTGGCCGCCGTCCGGCAGGCCCGCAAGAGCGCCGACACCGTCATCGTCCACCTGCACTGGGGCACCGAGCTGCAGAAATGCCCCAACCAGGCCCAGCTGAGCCTCGCACCCAAGCTCATCGCCGCCGGCGCCGACGTCATCGTCGGCGGGCACGCCCACATCCTGCTCGGCAGCGGGTACCTCAAGGGGCGGTACGTCAACTACGGCATGGGCAACTTCGTTTTCTACAACTCCGGCCCGCTGACCGGCGCCACCGGCGTGCTGACGCTGACGATCGAGGGGCGCAAGGTGCTGAAGGACCAGTGGACCCCGGCGCGCATCAGCGGCGGCATCCCGATCCCGGTGACCGGGACCGCCAAGCAGCAGGCGGTGGCGAACTGGAAGTCCCTGCGCGGCTGTGCGGGCCTGAGTGCGAGCCCGGCGGCGACCGCGGGCTGAACACGGCCGTGGGCTGAACACCGGCGTGCGGGTTCCGGTCCACTGGTGACGCGCGCCCCGCCGGTCCATGGCCCAGGGGTGAGCGGCGCCGAGGGGGGATCGGCCCGAGGAGCTCTGAGGCCGTGTCTTCCTCGGGTCTCACACCCTGCCTATATTTGGACGAGTTGTCCAATAATCTTTCCCGGTGTGAAGTGAGGCGTATGCGGTTCATCGACGCGGGTGACGTACGGCTGGCGCTCCACGAGCAGGGGGACCCGGCGAGGCCGACGGTGCTGCTGGTCCACGGCTACCCCGACACCCACCGGGTGTGGGACGAGGTGGCGGAGCTGCTCACCCCCGGCTTCCATGTCGTCAGGTACGACGTCCGGGGGGCGGGCCGCTCGTCCGCGCCGCGCGAGACCGGCGCCTACCGCCTCGACCGCCTGGTGGGCGACCTCGCCGCCGTGCTCGACGCGATCGGCGAGCAGACCGTGCACCTGGTCGGCCACGACTGGGGCTCCATCCAGGGATGGGAGGCGGTGCGGCGGCTCCCCGGGCGCTTCGCCTCGTTCACCTCGATGGGCGGCCCCGGCCTGCACCAGTGGGCGCGCTTCATGAAGGACGCGGCCCCGCGCGACGTCGCGGGGCAGGCCCTCCGCTCGTGGTACATGGCCGCCTTCCAGGCGCCCGGGCTCCCGGAGCTCGCCTGGCACGCCGTCGTGCCTCGCGTGCTCGGCCGCGCCATGCGCCTGGAAGGGGTGCGTCCGCGCGAGGGGCATCCCGCCACCACACTGGTCCGCGACGGGACGAACGGGGTGAACCTCTACCGGGCCAACATGTTCGCCTCTCGCGACGAGGTGCCAGAGCCGTACGTCGACGTGCCGCTGCAGCTCATCGAGGCCGCGAACGACCCCTTCGTCTCGCCGCGGCTGCTCGCCTCCCTGCGCCGCTGGGTGCCCCGCATGTGGCACAGGAAGATCGCCGCGGGACACTGGGCGCAGCGCACCCATCCCGAGGTCGTCGCCCGCATGATCGGCGAGTTCGTCCGTCACATCGAGGACGGCACACCGCCCTCCCGTGAGCTCGCCCGCGCCGGCGGCACGCGCGGCGTGTACGACCGGCGGCTCGTCGTCGTCACCGGGGCGGGGAGCGGCATCGGACGGGCGACGGCCAGGGCGTTCGCCGCCCACGGCGCCGAGGTCGTCTGCGCCGACCTCGACCTCGACGCCGCCCGGCGCACCGCCGAGGAGATCGGGCGCCGCGACGGCGTCGCCCACGCGCGCCGGGTCGACGTCTCGCGCGCCGACGAGATGGAGCTGTTCGCGCAGGCCGTGCGTGACGAGCACGGCACCCCCGACATCGTGGTCAACAACGCCGGCATCGCCGTCACCGGGTCCTTCCTCGACCACGAGCTGTCCGACTGGCGGCGCACCATCGACGTCAACCTCTGGGGCGTCGTTCACGGCTGCCGCCTGTTCGCCCGGCAGATGGTCGAACGCGGCGAGGGGGGCCACATCGTCAACATCGCCTCGCTGGCCGCCTTCATGCCCTCACGGCTGCTTCCGGCCTACTCGACCTCGAAGGCGGCGGTGAAGATGCTCAGCGACTGCCTGCGCGCCGAGCTGGCCGGCAAGGGCATCGGTGTGACGGTGGTCTGCCCCGGGTTCGTCTCCACCGCGATCGCGAGCAACGCGACGTACCGGGGCGGTCACCGCGCGCTGAGCGAGTGGGTGCTGCTCCGGCGCGGCTACCCGCCGGAGCGGGTCGCGGCGCACATCCTGCGGGCCGTCCACCACGACACCGCCGTGGTGCCCGTGAACGCCGAGGGCAAGATCGGGTACGCGCTGTCGAGGCTCTCCCCGGGGCTGCTGCGGGGATTCGCCCGTCTGACCGATGCCAATATGGGACGACTGCCCGCGAAGCGCTGACCGCTGACGCTCTGTCAGGGCAAGATGAAAACCGTGCCTGCCTCGCCCACCCACCCCTGCGATGACGAGCATCAGCCCCTGCGCCGCAAACCCTCCCAGCGGCGCAGCGCACGACGTGTCGAGCGCATGCTCGACGCCTGTGCCGAGCTGCTCGACGAAATCGGTTACGAGTCGCTGTCGACCACCCGCATCGCCGAGCGGGCCGGGGTCGCCATCGGCTCGGTCTACCAGTTCTTCCCCGACAAGCGGGCGGTCACCCAGGCGCTGACCCAGCGCAACGTCGAGCTGTTCATCGCGCGGGTCGGCCGGCGGTTCATGACCGAGGAGTACGCCGGCTGGTGGCACGCCGTCGACGCGATCATCGACGAGTACGTCGACATGCACCGCAGCGTTCCCGGCTTCCGCGCGCTGCGCTTCGGCGACGCCGTCGACCTCAACCTGCTCGACTCGGTCTCGGAGAACAACACCGTGATCGCCGGGCGGCTTCGCGGGCTGCTGCTGGCCGAGTTCGGCATGGCCGACAGCGAGGAGCTCGACCTCAGCCTCACGGTGGCCGTCGAGGCCGGGGGCGCGGTGCTGGCCCTGGCCTTCCGCCGCGATCCCCAGGGCTGGCCGCCGCTCGTGCGGGAGGCCAAGCGCCTGATCCGCGAATACGTGTCGAGCCAGCTCCGCTCCGGGCCCGGCTCCGGGGCCCCGATCGCGGCCTCGTCCGCCTGACCGCCGCCGACGCTCACCTCCCTGACCTGCCGGCGCGACCCGCGCTGATCGGAAACCCGGCTGAAGAGTGCGATACAGGATGTCGCGCTGGGTAACCCTTGATTACGGGAGGTGAGCGGATGAGTGCCCCGCGCGATGACGTACTGGTGGTGCCCGGAAGCCGCCTTCACTACGAGGTCCGTGGCACCGGACCTCTCCTGCTCGTGCTGCAAGGGGGCGATGGGGACGCCCGGCACAGCGGTGGGCTGGTCAGGCGGCTCGCCGGTGAGTTCACCGTCGTGACGTACGACCGCCGCGGCCTCTCCCGCAGCACGATCGACGACCCCTCCCGTCCGGTGACCGTCGAGACGCACGCCGACGACGCCCACCGCCTGCTGGCCGCGCTGACCCGCGAACCCGCCCTGCTCTTCGGGTCGAGCTTCGGCGGCCTCGTCGGGCTCGCGCTCGCCACGCGGCACCCCGAGCAGGTGGCGACTCTGGTGACGCACGAGCCGCCGGTGCTCGGGCTGTTGCGCGGCGCCGCGAGGGCCCGCGCCCGGCGGGTCCTGAAGGAGCTCGAGGTCGTCTACCGGGACGAAGGGTGGGTGGCGGCGTTCAAGACGCTGGCGGAGATCACCGGTGCCGGCGCGGGCGACCGGGAGCCCGACGCCGAGCTGCCGCCGCCGCTGTCGAGAGAGCGCATCGCCAACATGCACTTCTTCTTCTCCCGCGACCTCCCCGCGCTGCGCCGCTGCGAGCTGGGCGTCGCGGAGATCGCCGGACTCGGGAGGGCCGGCTGCGCGCGTGCGGTCCCCGGCGCCGGCCGTACGACGCCGCGCGACTTCTTCGACCACCTCTGCGTGGAGGCGCTGGCCCGCGTCCTCGGCACCGAGGTCGTGGAGTTCCCGGGCGGTCACAACGGTCCGACCACCCATCCGGCGGGGTTCGCGTCGCGGCTGGGTGAAGTGCTGCGGGGGACGTGATGAGGCTCAGAACGTCATTCGACGCCCGGCGGCGGGATGAACGACTGCGGTTCCCGGGTTCCGCGGGTCACCTGCGGACGGCCCTCGGCCTCACGGGCGGCGGTCGGCGCCGAACCTCGCGAGCCGCCGGAGTACGAGGCGCCGTCCTGGTCCAGGGCCCCGCACGGCGTCGACACCTGGTGAACCGCCTTCCGCGCCGCCTGGACCTCCGCGTGCAGCCGCATCACCTCCTGGCGTTGGCGCTCGGCCGTCTCCACCCGGGCGGTGGCGTAGCCGAGGGTCCCCGGGACGACCGCGGCGAGCACGGTGGCGCAGGCGACGGCGAAGGTGGTCTGCCAGGACATGTCCATCGCAGCTCCTTCGAAAGGCGTGAGAGACCTTCCAGGCAGTGCCGATATGCCCGTCTCCCAGCAGCGGCACGCGGAGTGTGGTCAAACATGTGCGAATCGGGATCGAAGCAATGCCTGCGGTTGTCCGCGCAGAGTCGAGCAGCGCTCGGTAACCTCGTCCTGTGGCTCATGTGACGCGGGAGCAGCTTGATCGGCTGCTCGAACAGGCCCTGCTGAACGACGATCACGGGGCTCTGGCCGGGCGGCTCGACGAACTGGCGCGTTGCTACGCGTCCGGAGAGGTCTCTCGTGCCGCGATCCTGGTGATGGCCGCCGAAGAATGGCGGCAGGCGGGGCAGGCGGCCAGGGCCCTTGCGTCCTACCAGCAGGCGCTCGACGACGGCGGTGAGGTGAGCGTCGACCCTCGGGCCGGCATCGCCGACACCCTCTTCGAGCTCGACCGTCCCGACGAGGCGCGTGAGCTGGTCGAGTCGATCAAGGCCGACGGGCGCGCCGATCCCGCCACCGCGCTCCACGTGGCCGAGACCCTGCTGGCCTACGGCGACCTCCCCGGCGCCCACGAGTGGGCCACCGAAGGGATCCTCGCGAGCGAGGGCACGGGCGGCACCCGCGACGCGCTGCTGCGCACGCGCTACCGCATCCGCGTCGACCTCGGCCTCCCCGAAGACGATCTCGACGCCCTGCTCGACGTCTCCCGCTGATCCCGCACGCCCCGGCAGGGGTGTGCGGGCCGCGACCCCGCCGTCGCGGCCCGCACGATGACGGTGCCGGTTCCTCCGCCTCAGCCCCTCACCGGGTGCGGAGGTTCGGCACGGACAGATCGTTCACGGTGGCGGGCGACTGCTGGGGGAGGCCCACCTCGGGCACCGCCTTGACCTCGGCGACCGTCTGCGGCTCGACAGGCAGCCCGCCGGAGAGGACCGGCACGGAGCCGGTCGCGTCCGGCGCCGGAGAGGCGGGGAGGCCGGGAACGGGCGAGCCGGCGACGCTGGAGAGCGGCGTGCCGATCTCGGAGGCCGGGGCACCCGGCGGCACGTCGGAGGCCGTGGCGCCGCGCGCGTTCAGGCGGGCCGTGCCGGGCAGCCGCGACGCGGTCTCCGCCCGCGCGACCAGGCTCCCCTGCCGCTGCGGCGCGCCGTAGCCGGCCCTCGTCCCGCCGAAGGTCCTGGGCAGGAAGTGGTCCCTGGCGTACTCCGGGACGCTGCGGATGATGGCCGGAAGGTTGGTCAGGCCGAAGACGACGGTGGTGTCGGACGGCAGCCGGGACGAGCGGCCGATGTGCTCGATGCTGACGATCAGGTCGCCGTTGCCGGGCCCCTCGACCCGCGGCGCCGGGATGCCGGGGACGGGGTCGGCGGCGTGCCGCGCGGCGGCGAGCGCGCCGCCCATGCCGAGCCAGCTCGCGCCGGCGGCGACCACGGCCACGGCGACGGCGCCCCGGATCTTGCGTGAAGTGCGCATGAAGACTCCCTGACTACTTCTCGTGCTTTGACGAGCACTGAAGGTAGTCAGGGAGCCTCGCTGTGAGCGGGTCGTTGACCCAATGCTGGTGAATCCCTTACCGGGCGGCCTCCACCGTGAGGGTGTCCCCGGCGACGTCCAGATCGACCACGACCTCGTCGCCGTCGTGGATCGCACCGGCCAGCAGGCTCTTGGCGAGCTTGTCACCGATCGCCGACTGCACCAGCCGGCGCAGCGGCCGCGCGCCGTACAGCGGGTCGTACCCGGTGAGGGCCAGCCAGTCGCGCGCGGCCGGCGTGACGGTCAGCGTCAGCCGCCGGTCGGACAGGCGCCGCGCGAGCCTCGCGACCTGCAGGTCGACGATCTGCGTCAGCTCCTCCGAGCCGAGCGCCTCGAACTGGATCACGTCGTCGAGCCGGTTCAGGAACTCCGGCTTGAAGGAGTTCCGGACCGCCTGCATGACCTTCTCGCGCCTGGCCTCGGGCTCGAGCGCCGGGTCGACGAGGTACTGCGAGCCGATGTTCGAGGTCAGGATCAGGATCGTGTTGCGGAAGTCGACCGTGCGGCCCTGGCCGTCGGTCAGGCGCCCGTCGTCGAGCACCTGCAGCAGGATGTCGAACACCTCGGGGTGGGCCTTCTCGATCTCGTCGAGCAGCACCACGGTGTACGGCCGGCGCCGCACCGCCTCGGTGAGCTGGCCGCCCTCCTCGTAGCCGACGTAGCCGGGAGGCGCGCCGACCAGACGGGCGACGCTGTGCTTCTCGCCGTACTCGCTCATGTCGATGCGGGTCATGGCGCGCTCGTCGTCGAAGAGGAACTCCGCCAGGGCCTTGGCCAGCTCGGTCTTACCGACGCCGGTGGGGCCGAGGAAGAGGAACGAGCCGGTCGGCCGGTCGGGGTCGGCGACGCCCGCCCGTGCCCGGCGCACGGCGTCGGACACGGCCTGGACGGCCTCGCGCTGCCCGACGAGCCTGCGCCCGAGCTCGTCCTCCATGCGCAGCAGCTTGGCGGTCTCGCCCTCCAGCAGGCGCCCGGCGGGGATGCCCGTCCAGGAGGAGATCACCTGCGCGATGTCGTCGGCGCCGACCTCCTCCTTGACCATGGAGTTCTCGGGCTGCGCCTGCGCGCTCGCCTCCTCGACCTCCTTCTCCAGGCGCGGCACGTCGGCGTACATCAGACGGGAGGCCGCCTCGAAGTCGCCGTCGCGCTGGGCGCGCTCGGCCGCCGAGCGGGCCTCGTCGAGCTGCTTCTTCAGCTCGCCGACCCGGTTGAGGCCGGCCTTCTCCTTCTGCCAGCGCACGACCAGGTGGTCGAGCTCCTCCTGGCGGTCGGCGAGCTCCTTGCGGAGCTTCTCCAGGCGCTGGACGCTCGCCTCGTCGGTCTCCTTGGCGAGGGCGAGCTCCTCCATCTTGAGCCGGTCGACGGCGCGCTGCAGCTCGTCGATCTCGACCGGACGCGAGTCGATCTCCATGCGCAGGCGGCTCGCGGCCTCGTCCACCAGGTCGATGGCCTTGTCCGGCAGGAATCGCGCGGTGATGTACCGGTCGGAGAGCGTGGCGGCGGCGACCAGGGCGCTGTCGGAGATCTGCACCTTGTGATGGGCCTCGTAGCGGCCCTTGAGCCCGCGCAGGATCGCGATGGTGTCCTCGACCGTCGGCTCGCCGACGAAGATCTGCTGGAACCGCCGCTCCAGGGCGGGGTCCTTCTCGATGTGCTCGCGGTACTCGTCGAGCGTGGTCGCGCCGATCATGCGCAGCTCGCCGCGGGCCAGCATGGGCTTGAGCATGTTGCCCGCGTCCATCGCGCCCTCGGCCGCGCCCGCGCCGACCATGGTGTGCAGCTCGTCGATGAACGTGACGACCTGGCCGTCGCTCTCCTTGATCTCGTTGAGGACGGCCTTCAGCCGCTCCTCGAACTCGCCGCGGAACTTCGCGCCGGCGACCATCGCGCCGAGGTCGAGGGAGACCAGGCGCTTGCCGCGCAGGCTCTCGGGCACGTCGCCGGCGACGATGCGCTGGGCGAGGCCGTCGACGACGGCGGTCTTGCCGACGCCCGGCTCGCCGATCAGCACCGGGTTGTTCTTGGTGCGGCGGCTGAGGACCTGGATCACACGGCGGATCTCGTTGTCGCGGCCGATGACCGGGTCGAGCTTGCCGGCGCGGGCCTGCTCGGTGAGGTCGACGCCGTACTTCTCCAGGGCGCGGTAGGTGTCCTCGGGGCTCTCGCTGGTCACGCGGGCGTGGCCGCGCACCTTCTCGAACGCCTCCAGCAGGGCGTTGGGGGTCGCTCCCTGCGCCTTCAGCAGCTCGGCGATGCGGCCCCCGTCGGCGGCGAGGCCGACCAGCAGGTGCTCGGTGGAGACGTACTCGTCCTCCAGCTGCTTGGCGCGGGCCGCGGCGGTGTTCAGCACCACGAGCAGCTGCCGGGAGGACGACGGGGCGCTCACGGTCGCCCCCTGGGCCTTCGGGAGCTGCTCCAACTGCTGCTCGGCCTCGGCGCGGAGCCTCTTCCAGTCGGCCCCGACGGCCTCGAGGAGGTGCACGGCGGTGCTGTCGGTCTGGGCGAGCAGGGTGGTGAACAGGTGGGCGGGGGCGACCTCGGGGTTGCCCTCGGCCGCGGCGCGCCGGACGGCGCCCGACAGGGCGTCCTGGCTCTTTCGCGTCAGCTTGTAGTCCACGCTTATCTTGCCTCTCCTCGCATGGCGGCTCGCCGCGTGTTCGCCGGGGCGGTGCCTCGCCGCTTCGCTATGTCAGCGCCGAAGACCTGGGGCGCTGATGTGAGCGCGGCGAGGTTCGGCGTCGTGGTGTCGGTCCGCCGGGCGGCCGGGGTGGTGCCGGTGGCGGTGTGGACGGAGGGCGTCCGGTCCGGGCGCCCCGCCGTCTTCGGGCCGTCCCGCACGGGCCATCTGTCAGTGATCAGCCCAGTCGATGAGGGCGATGTGCCGGAGATGGCCTACGCGGGTGGAAGTTGGTACTGGATCAGGGCGCGGATCATCGCCATCTCGCTCCTGAGCCGGCTGATCTCCTCGCGCATGCGGAGGTTCTCGGTCTCCAGGGCGAGGATGCGTTTGATGCCCGCCAGGTTGATGCCCTCCTCCTGGGAGAGCCGCTGCACCTCACGGAGCATCACGATGTCGCGGGTGGAGTAGAGCCTGCCCCGGCCGGCCGTCCGGCCCGGGCTGACCAGGCCGAGGCGGTCGTACTGACGGAGCGTCTGCGGGTGCAGCCCGGAGAGCTGGGCGGCGACCGAGATGACATACACGGGTGTGTCATCGGACAGGTCGAAGTAGTTGGCGTCCACGGGCGTCGCCTCCCTTCGGGCTTACTCGCTGTCGGCCAGTTTGAGCAGCTCGGCACGGGGGTCCGCTTCGCCCGTGACGGCGCGGAACTCCTCGAGCGCGGCCTTTTCCTTCTCGTCGAGCTGCTGCGGCACCGCGACCTCCACGGTGGCCAGCAGGTCGCCCTTGCTTCCGTCCTTGCGGGCGACCCCCCGGCCGCGGACGCGGAACGTGCGGCCGTTCGGGGTGCCCTCGGGGATCCGGAGGGTGACCGGCATGCCCTGGAGGGTCGGCACCTTGATCTCGGCACCGAGAGCGGCCTCGGTGAACGTGACCGGAACGGTGATCGTGAGGTTGTCGCCGGAGCGGCCGAACACCGCGTGCGGCTTCACGTGGATCTCGACGTAAAGGTCGCCGGCGGGCCCGCCGTTCTCGCCGGGCGCGCCCTTGCCCTTGAGCCGGATGCGCTGGCCGTCGGCCACCCCCGCCGGGATGCGCGCCTGCAGCGTGCGGGTGCTCTTGCCACGCCCGCTGCCCTCGCACACCGGGCAGGGGTCGTCGACGAGCAGCCCACGGCCCTTGCAGTCGCGGCAGGGCTCGGAGAAGGCGAAGTTGCCGAGGTTGCGGCTGGCGGCTCCGGTGCCCTCGCACGTCGGGCAGACGCGCGGGGTGGTGCCGGCCTTGGCGCCCGTGCCGTTGCAGGCCGAGCAGGCCGAGGAGCTGGTGAGCCGCAGGGCCACCGTGGTGCCGTTGGCCGCCTCGGTGAACGAGAGGCTGACCTCCGACTCGATGTCCTGCCCCCGGCGGGGACGGTTCGTGGTCGAGGTGCGTCCGCCGCGGTTGAACAGGCCGCCGAACAGGTCGCCGATCCGCTCTCCCGCGCCGCTGCCGCCCTGCGCGCTGCCTCCGAAGAGGTCGCCGAACTCGAACGGGAAACCGCCGCCGCCGCGGGGGGCGCCGCCCCCCGCGTACCCGCCGAGACCCGATCCGAACAACGTGCGCGCCTCGTCGTACTCCTTGCGGCGCTTGGCGTCGGACAGGATGTCGTAGGCCTCCGAGACCTGCTTGAACTTGGCCTCGGTCTCGGTGTTGCCCTGGTTGGCGTCCGGGTGGTACTTGCGTGCCAGCCTGCGGTACGCCTTCTTGATCTCGTCGGCGGTGGCGGTCTTCGACACACCAAGGACCGCGTAATAGTCCTTCTCCAGGTAGTCCTTGGTGCTCATCTATTGCTTCCTTCGCCTGCCAAAGGGGTTGTCGCTCAATTGTCCTCGGGGTCGGCCGCGGCCTCGCCCGCCTCGCCCGTCTCGGACGCGGAGCCCTGGGAGGGCTCCTCGGGCTCGGCGACGGCCACGCGGGCCGGGCGCAGGACCCGCTCACCCAGGCGGTAGCCGGGCTGGAGGATCTCCACGCAGGTGGGCTCGGTGACCTCGGCCGAGTAGCTGTGCATCAGGGCCTCGTGCACCGTGGGGTCGAACGCCTCGCCCTTGGTGCCGAAGGCCGACAGCCCCAGCTTGCCGACCGCGCTCTCGAGCGCCTCGCTCACCTTGGCGAACCCGCCGGTGAGCTCACCGTGGTCGCGGGCCCGGCCGATGTCGTCCAGGACCGGCAGGAGCTCGGCGAGCACGTTGGCGACCGCCTGCTCCCGCACCACGACCCGGTCGCGCTCGACGCGCTTGCGGTAGTTGGAGTATTCGGCCTGGAGCCGCTGGAGGTCGGCGGTGCGCTCGGCCAGCTGCGCGCTCACGCCGTCGTCGGGCCGCGGCGCCTCCGCCGGGGCGGCGGGGGACGGCTGCTCGGCCGTCTTCCCCGCCCCCTGGCGCACCTCGCCGGTCTCCGGGTCGATGCGCCTGTTGTCGCGGATCACAAGGCCCTCGTGCTCGCTCCCAGAATTCGGGGACGTCACGCGGCACCGCCCTCCCGCTTCTTAGGCTCCTCGTCGACGATCTCGGCCTCGACGACGTCGTCGTCGGCCTTGGCGCCGGCGCCCGCGGTCGCGCCCGAGGCGTCGGCCGCGCCGTCACCGGCGGCCTGGGACTGAGCGTAGATCGCCGAGCCCATCTTCTGGCTGACAGTGGCGAGCTTCTCCGCAGCGGCGCGGATGGCGGCCGAGTCGGTGCCCTCCAGCGTCTTCTTCAGCTCCGACAGGGACTCCTCGACCTCGGTCTTGACCTCGGCCGGGATCTTGTCGTCGTTGTCGCGGAGGAACTTCTCGGTCTGGTAGGCGAGCTGGTCGGCGTTGTTACGCGTCTCGGCCTCGTCGCGGCGCCGCTTGTCCTCTTCAGCGTAGGACTCGGCCTCGCGCATCATGCGCTCGATGTCGTCCTTCGGCAGCGCGGAGCCACCGGTGATCGTCATCGACTGCTCCTTGCCGGTGCCGAGGTCCTTCGCCGAGACGTTCACGATGCCGTTGGCGTCGATGTCGAAGGTGACCTCGATCTGCGGGATGCCGCGCGGCGCGGGGGCGATGCCGGTCAGCTCGAAGGTCGCGAGCTTCTTGTTGTAGGCCGCGATCTCGCGCTCACCCTGGAAGACCTGGATCTGCACCGACGGCTGGTTGTCCTCAGCGGTGGTGAAGACCTCCGACCGCTTGGTCGGGATCGTGGTGTTGCGCTCGATGATCTTGGTGAAGATGCCGCCCTTGGTCTCGATGCCGAGGCTCAGCGGGGTGACGTCGAGGAGCAGGACGTCCTTGACCTCGCCCTTGAGCACACCGGCCTGCAGCGCGGCGCCGATCGCGACGACCTCGTCGGGGTTGACGCCCTTGTTGGGCTCCTTGCCGCCGGTCAGCTCGCGGACCAGGTCGCTGACGGCCGGCATGCGGGTGGAGCCGCCGACGAGCACCACGTGGGCGATGTCGGAGACCTTGATGCCGGCGTCCTTGATGACCTGGTGGAACGGGCCCTTGCAGCGCTCGAGCAGGTCGGAGGTGATGCGCTGGAACTCCGAGCGGGTCAGCTTCTCCTCGAGGTGGAGCGGGCCCTCGGCGGAGGCGGTGATGTAGGGCAGGTTGATCGAGGTCTCGGTCTGGGCCGACAGCTCGATCTTGGCCTTCTCGGCCGCCTCGCGAAGGCGCTGGAGCGCCATCTTGTCCTTGGAGAGGTCGACGCCGTGGGCGTTCTTGAAGCGGGTCACCAGCTCGTCGACGATGCGCTGGTCCCAGTCGTCGCCACCGAGGTGGTTGTCACCGCTGGTCGCCTTGACCTCGACGAAGCCGTGGCCGTCCTCCTGGCCGACGTCGAGCAGCGAGACGTCGAAGGTGCCGCCGCCGAGGTCGAAGACCAGGATGGTCTGGTCCTTCTCCTTGTCGAGCCCGTAGGCCAGAGCGGCCGAGGTGGGCTCGTTGATGATGCGCAGGACGTTGAGGCCCGCGATCTGGCCGGCCTCCTTAGTGGCCTGGCGCTGGGCGTCGTTGAAGTACGCCGGGACGGTGATGACCGCGTCGGTGATCTTCTCGCCGAGGTACGCCTCGGCGTCCGTCTTCAGCTTCTGCAGGACGAAGGCGCTGATCTGCTGGGGGGAGAACTTCTTGCCGTCGATCTCGACGGTCCAGTCGGTGCCCATCTCCCGCTTGACCGAGCGGATGGTGCGGTCGACGTTGGTCACGGCCTGCCGCTTGGCGACCTCGCCGACGAGCACCTCGCCGTTCTTCGCGAAGGCGACGACGGACGGGGTCGTCCGCGAGCCCTGCGCGTTGGCGATGACGGTGGGCTCACCGCCCTCGAGGATCGAGACGACGGAGTTGGTCGTCCCAAGGTCGATACCTACCGCACGTGCCATGAGTACGTCCTTGTAGTCAAAGTTGAGTCCGTATGGCTCAATCTTGAGCCTGGCTCGTCGCTTTGTCAAGCGACTTGAGTCTGATGGGCTCAACCCTATCCGCTGCCAGGTTATTCCGCGCACAGCCCGCCCTCGCAGGGGCTTCGGCGCATGAGAAAGGCCGCCGGTCGATGACCGGCGGCCGGGGCTGCGGGGCTCTCAGAGCTTGGCGCCGTCGACGACCTTGCGGTGGCCGAGGGGGGCCTTGAGCTTGACGGTCGTCGTCTTCTGCACGGCGATCTCGATGCAGGCGACGTCCTCCGAGCCCGGCTCGGCGCCCTCGTACAGGGTCACGATCACACGCTTCCCGGTCTGGCGCAGGCTCACGTGATCGAGGACGGCGCAGGGCTCCACGCCGGACCACCACACGATCTTGAGCGTGCGTCCGTCGCGGGAGGGCTTGGCCGACTCCCACCGCACCTCGTGCGGCTTGATCGTGTGCCCCTTCGGCCGGATGGGGGTGGGCTCGGTCTTCGGCGCCACCGTGGCGGAGACCGAGGTCGTCGCCGTCGTGGAGACCGGCTGGTCGGGGGTCAGGCTCGTGGCCGTGGCACTCGGAGCCGCGCCGCATCCGAGAGCGAGCAGCAGGGATCCGGTCGCCAGTGTCGCCGTCATCATCCGCATATCCCTACGACGTATCCGATCCCACCGGGGTTCGAGGCCCTCCGGCAGATGCCCGGGGCGTCCTGGTCACTTGTCCGGTACCGGCCCGGCGACGCCCTCCGTAGCGTTCCGATCAGCAGGGAAGACGCCCCTGATCCGAACATATGGGGAAGCTCAGTGAAACTCACCGAACGCCTCGGCACCACGTTGGCGCCGGCGGCCGTGACGACCTGCACCTTGCGCCCGACGTCGACCCCGGCGAGCGTGACGACGACGACCGCGCCCGCGACGACGCCGCCACCATCGTCGGCATCGCGGCGGGCTTCGCGGTGTTCATCGCCGTGTTCGTGGTCTCCTCGACGTTCGCGTTCGCGGTGGCGCAGCGCCGCAGGGAGTTCGCGCTGCTGCGCACCGTGGGCGCCACCCGCCGCCAGGTCCGCTGGATGCTGTACGGAGAGGCCGGCCTGGTCGCGGTCGTCGCCTCGGCGATCGGCGCGGCGGCCGGGCCGGCCGCCGCCGGTCCCGTGCTCGACTGGCTGGTCGGCCTCGGCATGGCACCCGGCTGGCTGACGCCGACCGACGCGTCGTGGCCTTCCGCCGTGGCCTTCTCCACCGGCGTCGTGGTCGCCCTCTGCGGCGTGGCCGCCGCCGCAGGGCGCGGACCGCAGCAGCTGGTGGAGGGCCGCGAACGGCAGTTCCGCCTCGGTCTCCACGCCGGTGCTGCGCAGCACCCTGAGCCCCTCGGCCCGGTCCACCGCATACCGGAGGAGGGCCGTCTTGCCGATGCCCGGGTCGCCGCGCACCACCAGGACGCCGCTGCGTCCCGCACGAGCGCCGTCCAGCAGGTCGTCCAGGGCTTGCTGGTCGCCGCGTCTTCCCCGAAGCATGGCCAGCAATGTAGCGAAGCAGGGCCATGTCATCAGGAAACGGCATTACACCCAGACGGTGGGACGCCCCGCCGATCCGGTGATCGGCGGGGCGTCCGGGCCGGGTAGGCGGGCGGGTCAGCGCTCGCCGGGCACCCAGTCGTCGTCCGCGGTCGGGGCCGAGCGCAGCGTCGCGGCCGGCGGCACCGGGTCGGGGAACGGCGCGCAGTGGACGTCCGGGCCGGGGAGGCTCGCCGGGAGCGTGCCGTCGGTCAGGTACGCCTTCCAGATGTCGTCGACGCACGCGTTGCCGCGGCCGGTGAGGCCGTGGTTGCCGCCGCCGTCCATGACCACCAGGCGGGAGGTCGGGAAGCGCTTGTGCATCTCGACGCCACCCTGGTACGGCGTGGCGGCGTCCTTGGTGTCCTGGAAGAACAGGGCGTCCTTGATCCACTTGCCGTTGACGCGCAGGTCGTCGTGCCCGCGGACCGGCCACGACTGGCACTGGGCGTTGTACCAGGCGTTGCCCCAGGTGAGGAACGGCGCGGTGCGGTAGGACTGCCACCAGTCGCGGTGCCAGGTGCCCCAGTCGCGCGGCCAGCGGGCGTCGCTGCACTCCACGGCCGAGTAGACCGCGAAGCCGTTGTCGTCGCCGCTGTTGTCGCCGTAGGTCGCGTACGCCGACTGCAGGGCCGAGTCGTCACCCGCCACGTACTTGGCGAGGGCGTTGGCGAGGAGGGGCCAGCGGCTCTTGAGGTAGCCGCCCGCGAGGTAGGTGTCGTCGAGTTCGTCCGGACCGACGCGGCCTCCGGCCGGGGTGGCCTTCAGCTTGGCGCGGCTGGCGTAGTACGCCTTCTCCACGTCGGCGGGGTTGGTGCCGAGGTGGTAGGTGCCGTCGTACTGGGCGATCCAGGCGAAGAACGCCTTGGCACGGTCCTCGAAGGCGTGGTTCTGGTCGAGGTTGGCGTCGTACCAGACCCGCTCGGGGTTGACGATGCTGTCCAGCACCAGGCGGCGGACCTTGCCCGGGAAGAGGGTCGCGTACGTGGCCCCCAGGTAGGTGCCGTAGGAGTAGCCGACGTAGCTGATCTGCTGCTGCCCGAGGGCCTTGCGGATCTGGTCCATGTCCTTGGCCGCGTCGACCGTGGTCATGTGCTTGAGCAGGTCGCCGTAGGTCGCGTCACAGGCCTTGGAGTAGCCCTGCATCTTCTTCACCCAGGCGGCCTCCTCCGCCCACGTGGAGGAGATGTAGTCGGGGCGCACCGGGTCGAAGAAGTGCGGGTCGCAGCTCAGAGCCGGCTCGCTGGACCCGACGCCGCGCGGGTCGAAGCCGATGAGGTCGTACTGGGCGGCCAGCGGGGCGCCGAGGCGGGTCTGCATCACCGCCGGGTAGGCCAGGCCGCTGCCGCCCGGGCCGCCGGGGTTGAACAGGATCGCGCCCTGGTAGTGCGCGGTGTCGGTGGCCTTCTTGCGTGAAACAGCGATCTTGATCTTCTTGCCCCACGGCCGGCCGTAGTCCAGCGGGACCTCGACCGAGGCGCACTCGATGCCCGCGGGCAGGCCGGCGCACTGCGCCCACTGGGGGGCGGGGGGTGTGTAGTCGGGGGCCTGCTGAGCGCTGGCCGTCGCGGGTGCCGCGACCAGTGCTCCGCTCAGACCCACGCCGGCGGTGGCCAGCGCTATCAGGATCTTTTTCACGTAAACCCCTTCGATACCGGCGGTTCCGGCGCTGGAACCGACTTACGGCACCATCGGGTAGATCATGCGTATAAAGGCGGTATAAGACGACAGCCGTCTGTACTTGGTTGTCAAACCGCAACATGGGCCGTGCGTCCCGTGATCGACGTCTGAAGGGCCGTAAGGTGGGGAGGTCTCTCCCATCGGCCGTCATCTCGTCGGGAAGGGTTGCCAATGGTCTTGCGTCAGGTTCTGCTAGCGGCTTCCAGCAGCGACCGCGTGGAGAGCGTCGTCAGGACGACGCCGCTCACCGCCCGGTACGTCGCGGGGGAGGGCGCCGACCAGGCCGTGGCCGCGGCGGCAGGGGTCGTCGCCGACGGGCTGCTGGTGAGCCTCGACCATCTCGGCGGGGAGGCCCGCGACGCAGCCCAGGCCGCCCGCGCCGTGGAGGCGCATCTCGGGCTCCTCGACGGCCTCGCCCGGCGTGGCGTCGCCAAGGGGGCCGACATTTCGCTCCGGCTCTCGGGCCTCGGGCTGCGCTTCGACGAGAAGCTCGCCAAGGACAACGCCGCCCGCGTGTGCCAGGCGGCCGAGGAGGCCGGGGCGGGCGTCACCCTCGACGCCGAGGAGGCCCCACTGGCCGAGGCGGCACTGCGGCTGCACTCCCAGCTGCTCGAGGAGCACTCCTCCGTGGGTGTGGAGATCCAGTCGTCCTGGCGCCGGGCCGAGGAGTACTGCCGGTCGCTGGCCTCGGCCCGCGTACGGCTCTCGCGCGGCCTGATCGGCGGGCCCGCGCCGGTGTCCTACCAGGAGCCGGAGGACGTCGACCGCTCGTACGTGCGCTGCCTCAAGGCGCTGATGACGGCCGGGGGGTACCTCACGGTCGCCACGCACGACCGGCGGCTCGTCGAGATCGCCTCGGCGCTCGCGGTGCTGAACGAGCGCGAGCCCGGCGGCTTCGAGTACCAGATGGCCTACGGCGTGCGCCGTCCGGAGCAGCGGCGGCTGGCTCACGACGGGGCGCGCGTCCGCGTCCGCATCCCCTACGGCGCCGACTGGTACGCCCAGCTCACCCGCCGGGTCGCCGAGCGGCCCGCCAACCTCACCCTTCTCGCCCGCTCCCTGGTGGGGCGCTGACGGTCGTCCACAGGCGAAGAGTTGTCCACAGGCGGGGCGGTGGCGGGACCTCGCGGGGTGCGGAGTCGGTAGGCTTCGAACGCTCCCAACTCCCAGAGGTGCGTTGACATGATCGCGATTCTTGGCACAGGCAAGATGGGCGAGGCCCTGCTGTCGGGGCTGCTGCGCGCGGGCGTCCGGCCGGGCGAGATCATGGCCACCGCCCGCCGCGAGGAGCGGGCGCAGGCGCTGCGCGAGCGCCACGGTGTGCAGGTCGTGTCCAACATCGACGCGGCCAAGACCGCCGACACGCTGATTCTGGCCGTGAAACCGCAGGACATGGGCAATCTGCTCACCGAGATCGCGCCCCACGTGCCCGCCGGCAAGCTGGTGGTCACCGTGGCGGCCGGCATCACCACGTCCTTCGTGGAGTCCCGGCTCGGCGACGAGGTCCCGGTCGTGCGGGTCATGTCCAACACCCCGGTGCTGGTCGACGAGGCGATGAGCGTGATCTCGGCCGGCGCCCACGCCTCCGAGAAGCACCTCAAGCACACCGAAGACCTGCTGAAGCCCGTCGGCAAGGTGCTGCGCATCCCCGAGTCCCAGCAGGACGCCGCGACGGCGCTGTCCGGCAGCGGCCCGGCCTACTTCTTCTACCTCGTCGAGGCCATGGTCGACGCAGGCATCCTGCTCGGCATGCCGCGGGCGGCGGCGCTCGACATGGTCATCCAGTCGATCGTCGGCGCGGCGACCATGCTGCGCGACTCCGGCGAGCACCCTGTCATCCTCCGCGAGGCGGTCACCTCGCCGGGTGGCACCACCATCTCGGCCATCGCCGAGCTGGAGCGCCACCGCGTCCGCGCGGCCTTCCTCGCCGCCATCGAGGCCGCCCGCGACCGCAGCCGCCAACTCGCCTCCGGCTGAAGCCCCCGCCGGTCGTACGGTGAAGCCGGCGCCGTTGGACGGCGGGTGGCTCGGCTAGCCGGTACGGCGGTGGCCGTAGTGGCCACTCACCCGCCCGGCCTCCGGCCCCGGACGATGTTCTCGACTCGACGCCGGAGTGGATCAGGCGTCGAGGGACGTCAGGCGGGCGAACTCCTCGAACGAGATCCGGCCGTCGCCGTCCGCGTCCGCCTCGGTGTCGAGCGCGCCGATGGCCTCGGCGGGCAGGTGAGGGAAGTGCTCCCTGAACTCCGCGTGGGTGATGAAGCCGTCGCCGTCACCGTCGATCGAGTCGAACCGCTTCTTGAGCCGCGCCCACCGCTGGTCCGCGCTTTCTTCTGACAAGGAAACCTGCCTCCCGGGCGAAAAGTAACCCTTTACGCCGAACACCCTAGTTCTCCGCACGACGCCGGGCACGCCCGGGCGCGACGGTCACTCCTTAGGAAACTTTCCGAACAGAGGCGTAAGGTGATCTCGGACCGCCCCGGCGCACCCGAGCCGCCGCGGCCTCACACCGAGGGCGGCAGAAGGATCGCACGGCGGAGGAACGGCGTGGCCGCCATGGGCGGGGGGACACGGGGGATCGATGACGGGGCGCACGGAAACGGACGAGCGGGCGAGCGGGCCCGAGGTCTGGACCCCCGGCTTCCGGCTCTTCTTCACCGCCCGCTCGGTCTCGACGCTGGGCACCGCCATGGTGCCCGTCGCGATGTCGCTCGGCGTGCTCCAGGCCGGCTACGGCCCGACCGGGGTGGGCTACACGCTGGCGTCCGCGACGGTGCCGGTGGCCGTCCTGGTGCTCTTCGGCGGGGTCTTCGCCGACAGGTTCACCCCGCGCCGGATGATGGTCGGCGCCGACCTCGCGCGCCTGGTGTCCCAGTCGGTCACCGCGACGCTGTTCCTCACCGGCACCCCCGCCCTCTGGCAGCTCATGGTGATCGCCGCGATCAACGGCACGGCCGTGGCCATGTTCCAGCCCGGCCTGGCGAGCCTCGTCCCGCAGCTGGTGCGCGACGTGCAGCGCGCGGTGGCCACCCAGCGCACATCCGAGTCGATGATGCTCCTGATCGGGCCCTCGATCGCGGGGTTCCTGGTGGCGTTCGCCGACGTGGGCGTGGTGTTCCTGATCGACGCGTTCGGGTTCGGCGTCAGCGCCCTGTGCCTGGCGCTGCTCCGGCTGGACCCGGCTCGCGCGAAGGCCGCGGACGGGAGCATCTGGAGCAACCTCCGGGAGGGATGGCGCGAGTTCAGGTCGCGCACCTGGATGTGGGGCGTGATCGTCATTTGGTCGGTCATGGGGATCGCCGCCTTCGGTCCCTCGCTGCCGCTCGGATCCGCCCTGATCAGCGCCTCGTACAAGGCCACCGGGTACGGCTTCGTCACCTCGGCCTACGGCGCGGGCACCATCCTCGGCGGCGTGATCGCCATGCGGGTCAAGCCGGTCCGGCCGCTGGCCGCCGGGGCGGCCGCGATGTTCCTGTACGCGCTCCAACCTCTGTCGATCACCCTCGGTCTCCCGCTGCCGCTCATGGCCGCGTGCCATCTCCTTGCGGGGACGGGGGCGGCCTTCTGGGGCGTCATGTGGATGACCAGTGTGCAGACGCAGGTGGCGCCCGAGGTGCTGAACCGGGTCCACGCCTACGAGGTGGCGGGGTCGGTCATGGCGCTCCCCGTCGGCCAGGCCCTCGCCGGTCCCGCCGCTTCCTGGCTGGGGGCGGAGCGGGTCCTCGCGGTCTCGACGATGGTGGCCGTGGCGGGCTGTGTCGTGCTGCTGAGCGTGCCCGCCATCCGCCGCCTGCGCCGCGTCGCCGCTCCGCCGGCGGCGGGCGGGCCTTCGGGCTGACCGTCGGGGCGCAGGGGGTCGCTCCTACGATGGGCCGGTGACGATATGTCGCGGTATCCCCCCGCTTCTCATCGGTCTCGCCGTGCTCGTGTCCGCCTCCGCCTGCTCCCAGGACGAGACGCCGAAGGTGCAGATCGCCGAGGTCGAGCGCGCCCCGGTCCGCGAGGTGGTCGAGGCTCCGGCCACGGTCGGTGCCCGCGCCACCGCGACCCTGCGGTCTCCCGCCTCCGGCACGGTGGCCAAGCTGTACGTGCACGACGGTGACGCCGTCGACAAGGGGCAGGTCCTCGCCCGGATCAGCTCTCCGCAGGCTAAGGACCAGCTCAAGCAGGCCCGCCGCGCGGAGCGGCAGGCGTCCCGACCGGTACGGCTCGCGGGCGCGGCGCCGATGCCGACGATCAGCCTCGCGGGCCTCGGCGCCACCCCGGCCCTCGACCGCAAGATCGCCCGTGGTTTCGCCAGGGCCCGTGCGGCGGCCAAGAAGATCAAGGATCCTCTGGTCAGAGCTCAGTTGCTCGCCGCGATCGACGCCGCCGCGGCCCAGCAGCGGGCGCAGCGGACGGCGCTGAACCAAGTGACCAAAGGGTTGACCGCGTCGGTCAACCAGGTGCTCTCGCAGGTCGGCGGGCAGATCGGGGCGGGGCTCGGCGGGCTCGCCTTCTCCATGAGCTCCCTGCAGGCGGCCTCCAGGAGCCAGGCGCGGGCAGCGGTCAAGGTCGCGGAGACGACCGTCGACGGGCTGGTGATCAAGGCGCCCTTCCGCGGGATCGTCACCCTCGGCGGCCCGCCGGGCGGCGGCTCCGGCGGCCTCGGCGCCCTCATCGGCCAGCTGCCCGCAGGTCTCGCGGGACAGGCGGGCTCGGCCGGGGCGTCGCCTGGCGGGCCCGGGGCGGCGTCCGGCTCCGGCGGCACGATCGCCGCCGGGGTTCCGGTGGCGGCGGGCGATGCCGTCGCCACGGTGACCGACGTCTCGAAGCTGACACTCTCCGCCGACGTGGACGAGACGGACGTCCTGCTGGTGAGGCCCGGCGTCAAGGCGGAGGCCGAGCTCGACGCGGTGACCGGGGCCACCTACGGCGCGAAGGTCGCCGCCGTGGGCGTCACCCCGAAGGAGGGCACCACCGGCGGTGTGAGCTATCCGGTACGGCTGACGCTGGGCCGGGGCGCGTACGACGACGGAGGCGTGGCGCCCGCGCCGAAGCCCGGAATGAGCGCCGTCGTCCGGCTCACCGTGCGGGAGTCGCCCGACGCGGTCGCGGTGCCCGCGTCCGGCGTCGTCACCAGTGGCAAGGAGACGGTGGTCTGGGTGGTCCGCGGCGACGGCACGGCCGAGCGGCGGGTGGTCAAGCTCGGCGCCCAGGGCGACGCCGAGGTGGAGGTCACCCGGGGTCTGTCGGTCGGCGAGAGGGTCGTCGTCAAGGGCGCCGACACCGTGAGCGCGGGGCAGAAGCTCACATGACGACGCGTCCGGGCCGGTCACCGGCCGCCCGTACGTACCCGCGACCGGCCCTCGGCGCGTCCGGTGACGGAGGTGGGGTGTGGTGAGCGTGCCCGCGTTCGAGACCGTCGATCTGGCCCGCTCCTATCGGCTGGAGGGTGTGTCGGTCGACGCGCTGCGCGGGGTGAGCCTGCGCATCGACCACGGGGAGTTCGTGGCGATCGTCGGCCCGTCCGGGTCGGGCAAGTCGACGCTCATGCACCTGCTGGGCTGCCTCGACAGGCCCACCTCCGGCATCCTTCGGGTGAACGGGGTCGACGTCGCCACGCTGGACGACGGCGGCCTGGCCGAGCTGCGCAACCAGGCCATCGGGTTCGTGTTCCAGTCGTTCCACCTGCTCGCCCGCACCTCGGCCCTGGAGAACGTCGCGCTTCCGCTGGTCTACCGGGGGGTGGGCAGGGCCGAGCGGCGTGAGCGGGCCCGGCGGGCCCTTTCGGCCGTCGGCCTCGGGCACCGGCTGGGCCACCGGCCGTCCCAGATGTCGGGCGGCGAGCAGCAGCGGGTGGCGATCGCCCGGGCGCTGGTCGGCGACCCGAAGGTCGTGCTCGCCGACGAGCCGACCGGCAACCTGGACTCGCGCAACGGGGAGGAGGTCATGGACATCCTGCGGGAGCTCAACTCGTCCCGGGGGGTGGCCGTGGTCCTGGTGACCCACGAGCGCGAGGTGGCCGACCTCGCCCGGCGGCGCATCCACGTCCGCGACGGCCGCATCGAGCTGGACACGGCCGCCGGCGATGACGGCCAGGGCGACGAGGTGGCGCCGTGAGGACGGCCGAGGCGTTGCGGATGGCGCTGGAGGCGCTGCGCGCGAACCGGTTGCGCAGCGCGCTCACCATGTTCGGCGTCGTGATCGGCGTGTCGGCGGTGGTGATCCTCGTCGCGATCGGCACCGGGGCCAAGCAGGCGGTGGAGAAGGAGATCGCCGGGCTGGGGAGCAACATCATCCTGGTGGTCCCCGGCCAGGTGGGGCTCGGGGCCGCGCCCACGCAGAGCCGTCTCACCCTCGCGGACGTCGCGTTCGTCCGCCGCCTGGTCGGTGATCCGGCGAAGGTGACGGTGGCCGTCAGTTCCGGCGAATCGGTGCGGGTCGGTCGTACGGAGGTCTTCGCCACGCTCACCGGCACCGACGAGAACCTGCCGAACATCTTCGAGCGGCCGCTGCGCCGGGGCAGGTACCTCAGCGCGACCGACGTGGAGACGCGGCGGCGGGTGGCGGTCCTCGGCTCGGAGGTCGGGGCGAAGCTGTTCGGCGACGTCGACCCGATCGGCCGCCAGGTGACGATCTCGGGGGTGCGGTTCCGTGTCGTCGGCCTGTACGAGCCGCTGGGATCGACGTTCGGCGTGGCACGCGACCAGGAGGTGCACGTGCCCGTCACGACGGCGCAGCGCCTGATCGGCCTGTCACGGATCAACGGCATCGCGGTGGGGGCGTCCGGCCCGGACGAGATCGAGCCGCTGCGGCAGCGGGTGGTGACGGGGCTGAGCGGGAGGTATCCGGGGGAGCGGTTCAGCGCCGTGACCCAGACCCAGCTTCTCGGCACCATCGGAACGGTGCTCAGCATGCTGACCGGGGTCCTCGCCGCCATCGCGGGCATCTCGCTGCTGGTCGGCGGCGTCGGCGTGTCCAACATCATGCTGGTCAGCGTCCGGGAGCGCACCCGGGAGATCGGGCTGCGCAAGGCGCTCGGGGCCCGGCAGCGGGACGTCCTCGGGCAGTTCCTCATCGAGGCCGTGCTTCTCACCACGATCGGCGGCGTGATCGGCATCCTGATCGGGGTGGGCGGTTCGCTGCTGATCCAGGCGCTGTCGCCGGTGCCGGCGGCGATCACGTGGTGGTCCGTCGTCCTCGCCTTCGGCGTGTCGGCCGGCGTGGGCGTCTTCTTCGGGGTGGCCCCGGCGCGCCGCGCCGCCCGCCTCGACCCCGTCATCGCCCTGCGCGCCGAGTAGAGCCCGCCGCCGCCCCACGGAAACCCGGCGCAGGAGGGGATGGGCGGTCTGTGGGGGATCCGGGAGGGTGCGGTACGGTCGATTCATGGGTGCGCGGTGAACCGGTGATCGCGCGTTGTGCACGGCCGAGGCTTCGGTGCGGCCGAACCGTCGTGGGGCAGGTGAAGGCGTGAGCCGGTCCGTACGGGTTGTATGGGACGACGAGCTGATCTCCTATGACTTCGGCCCAGGTCATCCCCTCGCACCCGTCAGGGTCGAGCTGACCATGGCGCTCGCCCGTGACCTCGGCGTCCTCGACAAGGTGGAGATCGCGGGCTGCGCTCCGGCCACCGACGACGAGCTGGCGATGGTGCACCGGCGCGACTACATCGAGGCCGTCAAGCGGGTGTCGGTCGCCGGCCGTCCCGACCTGTCCTGTGGTCTGGGTACGGCCGACAATCCGGCCTTCGCCGGGGTGCACGAGGCATCCGCGCTGGTCGCGGGCGCCTCGCTCGCCGCCGCGCGCGCCGTCTGGACCGGAGAGGCCGAGCACGCGCTGAACGTCGCGGGCGGGCTCCACCACGCCATGCCGGGGGTGGCCAGCGGCTTCTGCGTCTACAACGACCCGGCCCTCGGCATCGCCTGGATGCTCTCGCAGGGGGCACGGCGCATCGCGTACGTCGACGTCGACGTGCACCACGGCGACGGTGTGCAGGCGATGTTCTACGACGACCCGAGGGTGCTGACGATCAGCCTGCACGAGAGCCCGCGCACGCTGTTCCCCGGCACCGGGTTCCCCGGCGAGACGGGCGCGGACGGCACGGCCGTCAACGTCGCCCTCCCGGCGGGGTGCGGCGACACGGGGTGGCTGCGGGCCTTCCACGCGGTGGTGCCGCCGCTGTTGCGGGAGTTCGCGCCCGAGGTGCTCGTCACCCAGCACGGCTGCGACAGCCACGCCCTCGACCCGCTGGCCCACCTCATGCTGAGTGTCGACGGGCAGCGGCAGGCGTACGCCGCGCTGCACGACCTCGCCCACGAGACCGCGGGCGGCCGGTGGATGGCCACGGGCGGAGGGGGCTACGAGCTGGTGCAGGTGGTGCCGAGGGCGTGGACCCACCTGATCGCCGAGGCCGCGGGCGACCCCGTCGAGCCGGCCACGCCCACGCCGCAGAGCTGGCGCGACTTCGCGGCGCGGCGAACGGGGGAGATCGCGCCACTGACGATGACAGATGGTCGTACGCCGGAATTTCGGGATTTCTCCGACGGTTACGACCCCGGGGACCCCATCGACCGAGCGATCATGGCGACGCGGAGGGCGGTCTTCCCCTTCCACGGCCTCGATCCTCAGCCCTGATCGGCCCGGCCGCGACGGCCGCGGGCCCCCGGAGATACAAGGTCGCAGACGACCTGTCTAGTGGACGGAGTGAACGATGGAAACCGCGACTGCACCTTCGCGGGAAGAGCTGAAAGACCACCTCATCCGGGCGAAGATCGCAGGAGACGTGGCGACCAGCCGGGAGAACAACCTCGACCACTACCGTTCACTGGCCAACCGTGACCCTCATTACATGTTCGGCCTCACCCTCCAGGGCGAGTGGACCTACCGGGACATCCTTTCCCTGATGGCCAAGTCCGCCGGCGTCGTCGCCGACCCGGAGCACCGGTACGGGCAGGACACGATCGACCCCGAGCGCACGCTCGACGCGCTCGACGCGATGGGGGACCGGATCGCGGCCGTGCTCAAGCGCGACAACCCGCGCGTCCTGGTCGCCACCGGCCACCCCACCGGCCTCCTCACCACACACCTGGCCCTGGCGCGCCTCGCGCGGGAGCGCGGCGCCGAGCTGCTGACTCCGAGCGAGACCCGTTCGTTCGCCAGCGCCGGACTCGGCCGCAAGCGACGCATCCGCTACCTCGACGACGTCGCGATGCTGGACGACGGCGGCGCGCTGGTGCACACCCACGACCCGGCGCCCATGCAGGCGATGCTCGCCGAGCTCGGCGACGGCCGGCCCGACCTGGTGATCGGCGATCACGGATGGGCCGGCGCGGCGGGCGAGGCCGGGATCGAGACCGTCGGGTTCGCCGACAGCAACGACCCCGGGCTGTTCGTCGGCGAGGCCGAGGGCAAGATCGCGGTGTCCGTCCCCCTCGACGACAATGTGTTGCCGCGGCACTACGAACCGATGAACCGCTACCTGATCTCCCGCATCGCGAGTGGCCTCTGAGACGGGTGGTACGCGATCCGGGCCGCCCCTAACCGTCCTTTCGCCCGCGCGTTAGCCCCGGCGCATCGACCGTTTGCCAACTTTTTTGTGATCCCGGGCGACTCTAATGGGACACGATTGGACCGTGTTCAAGATCGAGACCAGGGTTCCGTGTGGCTGCTGGCCAGCGATTTTCGCCATTCCGGTGGCGTGGGTCTCCGTGGACTGGTGGAATAGGGGGTTTGCGCGATCGGAGACGCGTTCTACGCTGACAGCAGTACACGTGCGTGAGCAATGGCACCAGTGGGGATAACCCGGAAACACGTGCGGAAGAGGCGTCCGATGGGTGCAGGCGAAAGACCTCTCAGCGAGGTGAAGTTCCTGACGGTGGCGGAGGTCGCCACCGTCATGCGGGTGTCCAAGATGACGGTGTACCGGCTGGTCCACTCAGGTGAGTTACCGGCCATCCGGGTCGGGCGATCCTTCAGGGTGCCTGAGCAGGCGGTGCACGACTACCTGAGGGATGCGTTCATCGAAGCGGGTTGAAGGCAGCAGTAGCACATCACCTGACGAACGCATGGCATGTCAGGGTGCGGCCCCGGCCGGAGACGAAGCGGGTGCCTTCGCTCGCGTCGTGGCCGGTCAGGGGGCGACACCCGTCGGTGGGCCACGCGGGATCCCCCCGGGGGAGCGATCGACCGTGAATCGCCGGTAGGCTGTTGAATCGGTGTGCTTCCTGGCGAGGCGCCGGTGCGAGCCCTCGGCGTGCCGCAGCTGCGGTGCGTCCAAGGGCTGAGCGCAGGGCGCGTCTCGTCGCGAGGGCACACGCCGTTTTGACAAACCTACCTTCACCTGGGGGTCCCGTGGGCTCTGTGATCAAGAAGCGTCGTAAGCGCATGGCCAAGAAGAAGCACCGCAAGCTTCTCAAGAAGACCCGTATCCAGCGGCGTAACAAGAAGTAAGCAGCGCGGACCGACGACGCAGAGCGGCCGGGCCAGGTGTAGGGATCTTTCGCCCGGTGAGCACCTGAGCAAGCGCGCGACCCACGACATGTGATCCTGCGAGGCGCCGATGACCCACACCGTGCTCGTCACCGGGGTCTCCCGGCACGTCGGCGCCCGAGTGGCGAGCGTTCTCGCAGCCGATCCGGACATCGACCGGGTCATCGGAGTGGACACCGTGCCGCCGCCATCGCTCGCGCGAGGCGGCGGCGGCGTCGCGCTGGGCCGTACCGAGTTCGTCCGGGTTGATCTGCGCAGCCCGGACATCGCGCAGGTGATCGCCGCCGCCGACATCGACACGGTCGTGCACGTGAGCCTGGTCAGCGCTCCCTCCAGGAACGCGGGCCGGTCCTCGATGAAAGAGCACAACGTCATCGGCACCCTGCAGCTGCTGGCCGCGTGCCAGCGGTCCGCCACGGTGCGCAGGGTGGTCGTCCGCTCGACGACCGCCGTGTACGGCTCCTCGTCGCACGACCCGGCGGTCTTCACCGAGGACGTCGAGCCGGCGGAGCCGCCGAGTCACGGCTACGCCAAGGACGCCACCGAGGTCGAGGCGTACGTGCGGGGGTTCGCACGTCGCCGCCCCGACGTCACGGTCTCGACCCTGCGCTTCACCAACTTCATGGGGCCGGGTGTCGACTCGCCGCTGACGCGTTACTTCACCCAGCCCGTGGTGCCGACCGTGCTCGGCTTCGACCCGCGCCTGCAGTTCGTCCACGAGGACGACGGCGTCGAGGTGCTGCGGCGCATGGCGGTCGAGGACCACCCCGGCACGTTCAACGTCGGAGGTGAGGGCGTCATGCTCCTGTCGCAGTGCGTGCGCCGCACCGGCCGTCCCACCGTGCCGGTGCCCTCCACGGCATTCCGCCTGATCGGCGACCTCGCCCGCGGCGTCGGCCGGGTCGACTTCTCCCCCGAGCAGCTCGCGCTGCTCAGCTACGGGCGGGCCGTCGACGCCGCCAGGCTCGCGGCCGAGCTCGACTGGCGGCCCAAGTACACCACCGCGGAGGCGTACGACGATTTCCTCCGCTCGCGTGGCCTGTTTGCCGCTACGCCACTCACTGTGATCGACTGGATCACCACGGTGCTGGCTGAGGGCGGGAAACGGTGAAGCAGAGAGACGAATCGCACGACTTCCGTGGCGAGGAGCACGAGGACGCCCGGGTGATCCCCATCACCTCCGCGCGCCGTCACACCGGCGAGGAGAGGGCCGCCGCCGTCGAAGATCGCGTGACCGAGCTGCTCGCGTTCCTGCGCCGCCGGCTGGCCGGGGAGTACGAAGTCGACGAGTTCGGGTTCGACCCGGAGCTCAACGACAAGGTGCTGCTGGAGCTGATCCGGCCGCTGTACCGCCATTGGTTCCGCGTCGAGACCTTCGGCCTGCCGCACGTGCCCGAAGAGGGCGGCGCGCTGGTCGTCGCCAACCACTCCGGCACCGTGCCGGTCGACGCGCTGATGCTCCAGGTGGCGCTGCACGACGACCATCCCGCCCACCGCCCGCTCCGGCTGCTGGGCGCCGACCTGGTCTACAAGCTTCCCGTGCTCGGCCACCTGTCGCGCAAGTCCGGCCACACGCTCGCCTGCCCGGAGGACGCCGACCGGCTGATGCGCAAGGGCGAGCTGGTGGGGGTCTTCCCCGAGGGCTTCAAGGGCGTGGGCAAGCCGTTCTCCGACCGCTACAAGTTGCAGAGGTTCGGCCGGGGCGGGTTCGTGGCCTCGGCGATCCGGGCCCAGGTGCCCATCATCCCGTGCTCCATCGTGGGGGCCGAGGAGATCTACCCCAAGATCGGTGACCTTCGCTCGCTGGCGCGCCTGCTCGGCGTGCCGTACATCCCGATCACGCCGCTGTTCCCGTGGCTCGGGCCGCTCGGCCTGATCCCGCTGCCCTCGAAGTGGATGATCCAGTTCGGTGAGCCGGTGCGCACCGACGAGTACGACCCGGAGGAGGCCGACGACCCGATGCTGGTCTTCAACCTCACCGACCAGGTGCGTGAGCTCGTCCAGCAGCAGCTCAACCGGCTCCGCCTCCACCGCGGTCACGCCTTCCCGCCGTTCTTCTAGCAGGCCTCGCCGGTCGCGTGGCCGGCGACGAGGTCCACCACCAGCCGTACGCCCGCCCGGTTCCAGCCGCCCGGCCGGGTCACCGCGTACATGCGGCGCCGCAGATCGAGTCCCCGGAGCGGGACGGCGGCGACGTCGTCGCGGTCGGCGGCGAACTCGGGCACCAGCGCGACGCCGAGCTCGGCCGCGACGATGTCCAGCACCAACTCCAGGCTGTCGGCTCGGTGCGCCACGACGGGGACGAAGCCGGCCAGCGCGCACACCCTGGCCGCCAGCTCGTCGTCGGCCTTGCCACGCGAGTTGAGCACCCAGGGAGACCGGGCGTAGGCGGCGAGCGCCGCGGGGAACTCCGCCGTCTCCGGCACGGACCCGTTCCGGGGGACGACCAGCACCAGCGGCGTCTCGCACAGCAGCAGCGACGGGCCGTCGCACGTCCAGGGCACCAGGTTGTAGTCGTAGACGAAACCGAGGTCGACCAGGCCGTCGTCGAGCAGGCTCATCACCTCGTCGGGCTCGTGCTCGTGCAGGTGCGGCCGCAGGTCGGGGTGTGAGCGCGCCAGCTGGCGCGCGACGGGCAGCAGGTCGTGGGAGATCGCCCCGGCGTAGGCGGCGATGCGCAGCACTCCGGCTGGCTCGCCCTGCGGGTCGAGCGCGGCGCGTGCCTCCGCCACCGACGCCAGGATCCGCCTGCCGTGCTCGGCCAGCCTGCGCCCGGCCGGGGTCAGCCGCACCTTCCGTCCCGCGGGCTCGACCAGCGCCGTGCCCATCTCCCGCTCCAGCGCGGCCAGTTGCTGGGAGACGGCCGAGGTGCCGTACCCGGTGGCGGCGGCGACCGCGCGGAGGGTGCCCCGCCGTTCGAGCTCGACCAGTACGCGCAGCAGGCGAGTGTCCATGGGAGCATTGTCCGCGTTCCGCGGACATCATGTCCATGATTACGTGGTGGACGTGGACGGTGTGGTCGCGCTGACATGGTGGACGTGACCGACACATCCTCTCCAGCGGTACATGTCACCATCGCCGGCCCGCCGGGTTCCTCCCGAGGCGGCCGGACGGGCGCCGTCGCGATGGCGTTGGGGTCGATGACATCCATCCAGATCGCCTCGGCGGCCTCCACCGGCCTGTTCGCGAGCGTCGGCCCGGCGGGCAGCGCCTGGATCAGGCTCACCTTCGCCGCCGTGGCGTTCGCCATCGTCGCCCGGCCGAGGGTCTGGGCCCTGCCGCGGGCGGACCTGGGCTGGTCGCTCGTGCTCGGCGCGGTCAGCGGAGCGCTGACCGTGCTGTTCGTCGAGTCCATCGCCCGCATCCCCCTCGCCATGGCGACGGCCCTGGAGTTCCTCGGCCCGCTGGCGGTCGCCGTGCTGCGGCGCGCCGGGCGGTGGGGGCTGGTGTGGCCCGCGCTCGCGCTGACCGGAGTGCTGGCGCTCACCCGCCCCTGGCAGGGGGACGCCGACCTGGCCGGAGTGGCGCTGGCGCTCGGCGCGGCGGTCTGCTGGGGCGCCTACATCCTGCTCACCCGACGTGTGGGCGAACGGCTGCCGGGCGTCCAGGGCCTGGCGATCTCGATGCCCGCCGCCGCGGCGGCCACGGCGGCGTTCGGCCTGCCGCAGGCGCTTCCCGGCCTCTCGGCACAGGTCCTGTGGCAGTCCGCGGTGCTCGCGCTGCTGGTTCCGGTGCTGCCCTACACCCTGGAGCTGCTCGCCCTGCGCCGGCTGCCCAGCGCGGTGTTCGGCGTGCTGATGTGCCTGGAGCCCGCGCTGGCGGTGCTGGCCGGGCTCGTGCTGCTCCGTCAGGTCCCGGCGCCCGTCCAGCTGGCCGGCATCGTGCTGGTGACCATCGCGGGCATCGGCGCGAGCCGTACGGCACGGTAGATCACCGAGCCGCGGCGAGGCGTGCTACATCGAGCGGTAGTGCTTGCGGAGGGCTATGGCGGCCGCGACGCCGCCGGCCAGGGCGCCGGCGGCGGCGGCGATGGGGAGGCCGATCATGGTGGCCTTCCGGCCGGTGCGGAAGTCGCGGGTCTCCCACTTGTTCTTGCGGGCGTGTTCGAGCAGCTCGCTGTCGGGGTTGATGGCGTACGGGTGGCCGACGAGCTGGAGCAGGGGCAGGTCGTTGGCGGAGTCGCTGTAGGCCGTGCAGCGGGACAGGTCGAGCCCTTCGCGCCGCGCCAGCGCCTTGACGGCCTCGGCCTTGGCGGGGCCGTGCAGCAGGTCGCCGACGAGACGGCCGGTGTAGACGCCGTTCTCGGTCTCGGCGACGGTGCCGAGGGCGCCGGTGAGCCCGAGGCGCTGGGCGATCACCCGGGAGAGCTCGACCGGCGTGGCGGTGACCAGCCACACGCGCTGCCCGGCGTCGAGGTGCGCCTGCGCGAGGGCGCGGGTGCCGGCCCAGATGCGGTCGGCCATGACCTCGTCGTAGATCTCCTCGCCGAGGCGCACGACGTCGTCGACCTTCAGACCGGCGACGAAGGCGAGGGCGGTCTCCTTGGCCTGCGCGATGTGCTCGGGGTTCTCGTTGCCGCGCAGGCGGAAGATCGCCTGCCCGACGGCGAACTTCAGCAGGTCCTTGGTGGTGAACAGGCCGCGGGAGGCGAGGCCCCGGGCGAAATGGTAGATCGAGGCGCCGCGCATCATCGTGTTGTCGACGTCGAAGAACGCCGCCGCGGCGGTGTCCGGCTCGGCCGCGGGGGGAGTGGCTACCGCGGCGGCCGCCGCGACCTCTCCGGCCATCTCCGCTTCGGTGTGCCGTCGTAGTAACCGCCTCATAGCACCTCAGCTTAACCGGGAACAGGGGGTGTGATCGGTGTACGAGGCGTTAGCGTGGCGTGACGTTTGGCGCACGGGACAGGGGGTTCGTCCCATCCGTCCCGATCGTCCCGTACCTGATGAAAGGCCTGATCAGGGATGCACGCCGGGGGTGTGCTCGGGGCCGGCGAGGTCGTCGATCATGTCGAGGTAGGCACTGGCCTTCATCCGGTCGTCGTCGCCGAGCTGCGGGATCATCGGCTCAACAACATCACGCTGCTCCTGCGTGAAACGCTTCAGCGTCGGCGCGTGGCTGCCGCCGTCGGTGCGCTTGACGTGACCGAGAGCCGACAGGGCCGAGCGGGTCGTGCGCGTCATCTCGTCGAGGGTGGGCCCGATGAGCCGGGCGCGGCGGGAGTCGGGGTAGCCCAGCAGCGCGGCGGCCTCCGTCGCGCGGGAGTGGGCGGCGCTCAGCTCGCGCTGGGCGCGTTCCATGTCGTCGGTCGTGAGGCTGAGCAGGGTGGCCTCGGCGGCACGCTTGATCGGGTACAGCCGGTCGCCGGGCACGGCGCCGTACGTCTGGATGCCGGTGAAGATCAGGAGCCCGGCCGTGACGACCACGAACGTCGCAGGCCGGAGCCTGACGAGGAAGGGGGCGCGGTGCCTGACCGGCGGCGGGTCCGGGACGGCGTCGGCGGAGGCGGCCTGCGCGGCGAGCAGCTCCTCACGGAGCCGGGAGCGGAAGTCGGGGCGCGGACCGCTCGCGGGGTCGGCGCCGATCTCCTCGAGCCGGTTCAGGAAGTGCGGTCGGGATCCGGGCCGTGTGTCGGAGGCCCGAAACCTGCGCAGCCACTGCGAAGGCCCCCACTCGCTCATGAAAGCTCCCTAGCCCGCGCGCACTACGATGATCCATAGGTGCTACTTGCCCAACGATGCGGGGAGCCCTGAGGTTACGGCCGCCCTGCTGTACCGCGATGCCTCGCGGCGCCAGCCTAGATCAATTCAGGTCCTCGGGCAGCGCCCTGGCCAGTGCGCGGATCGCGCGGAACTGCAGGGCCTTGATGGCGCCGCTCTTCTTTCCCATGATCAGGGCCGTCTCCGCCAGCGACATGCCGTGCAGGAAGCGCAGCACGACACATTCCTGCTGCTCGGGGCCGAGGTCGCGCACCGCGCGCAGGACCCGCTCGTTCACCATGGTGGCGACCACCGCGTTCTCCGGGATGTGCGAGCCGTCCAGCGGGGTGTCGAGGACCTCGGCGGTGGAGACTTCCAGGCGGTAGCGGCCGGACTTGAAGTGGTCGGCGACGAGGTTCCTGGCGATCGTCACCAGCCAGGCGCCGAAGTCCCTGCCCTGCCAGGTGAAGTCCGCCATGCGGCGCAGGGCCCGTAGGAACGTTTCACTGGTGAGGTCTTCCGCGAGGGCGTGGCAGCCGACCCGGAAGTACACGTAGCGATAAACAAGATCGACATAGCGGTCGTACAGCGCCCCGAAGGCGTCGGTGTCGCCGGTTTTGGCGCGGAGGACCACCCTCCGGAGTTCGTCGGAGTCCGGGTGAGGGCGCTCTCGCTGGTCAGCGCTGGCGCGCGTGGCGTTCAGTGTATCGGCCGATCCTGGAGGGGAAAGCCCGGCGACCGACCAAGAGTTCGACATCCGGTATCCCGGGGGAGGAAAGGGAAGGGCGCGTGCGTGCTCGAACACTCTAGAAATCATCGGGAAATTACACAATCCACTTTGCCTCAGTAACTACCTCTCGTAACAGGAGCCATGCGGCACTTCGGGCCTCGGCTACCTCTCCGGAGGTAATGTCCGGCAGAGTTGGGACCATCATGGAAGCCCTCGTTGCCGTCACCGCCTTCGCCGGCGCGCTGTTCGCCGCCATCACCACCGGCATCCTGGTCGGGCGTCTCCGCGACGAACGGAGCGGCTGGCTCATCGCCTGGACCGTGACCACCGCGTCGCTCTGCCTGGCCCTCGGTGCGATCGCCATCGGGCACCTCATGGGGTTCGGGTCCGTCACCTTCCGCGTCTACCAGATCACCGGGGCGTTCCTGGCGCCGTTCTGGCTCGCGATCGGCCTGATCCAGCTGCTCGCGCGAAAGCCCCGGGGACGATTCGCCGCCTGGCTGTTCGGCACGGCGTTCACGGTCGTCAGCACGGTGATCATGGTCGTCGACCCGATCAGCCAGCCCGAGAAGTTCACCAAGGCGCTGCCGCTCGCGGACACGCACTGGACGATCATCCCGACGGCCCTGCTCACGGCCGCCCACGCCCTGACGTACCTCATGCTGATCGGCTGCCTCATCCTGGCCGTGCTGAGATGGCGCAACGGCGACGACGTCGACGCCGACAACATGCACGCCGGCGTGGTGCTGGCGCCGACGGGGCTGGCCCTGGTGGGAGCGGTGCGCTTCGCGATCCCCGGCGTGTTCGCGGCGCTGGTGGTCACGCTCATGGTCGGCGCCGTCTGGTACGCCGTGGCCCGACCCCTCGCGCCCTACGACGAGGAGCGCGACGACGACGACGAGGACTGGGACGACGAGCCCGCCCCCCGGCGCGCGCCCGAGCCGCAGCCGGCGTTCGAGTCCGGCGGGGGCAGGCGCGGCCGCCGGGCCGAGGCGGACCCCGGGGCCGACCGGAGCGTTCCCGAGCCACAGGCGATGTACGACTCGGGACCCGGCGCGCGCGGCCCCGAGGCCGGCCCGGGCCCCCTCGGGCCCACTCCGGCGATGCCGCCGCCGCCCCGCCGTTCGGGCCTCGGCGACCTCGTCGCGGAGTACCGCGCGGGCGACCAGGGCGAGGTGGACTTCGCGGCCCGCATGCAGCCCTCCGGAGGCTTCGTGGGCCCGATGACCGGCGAGTTCATCGGTCCCGACGTGGCCGCCCAGGGGCCCGCCGGCCCGGTCGGCTACCCCACGCCGGGCCAGAACGCCGCCCACCGCGCCCCCGTGCCTCCGCCGCAGGACCCTTCCATGCCCGCCACGGGCGTGCTGTTCTCCGCCGCCGAGATCCAGAACCAGTCCTTCGGGCGCCCTGATCCGCAGGTGCCGCCCCCCGTCCGGGCCGACGTGCCGGTCGCCTCGGCGGGGTCGGTGAAGCCGTCCTCCGGCATCTACGGGCTGCTGACGGTGTTCACGCTGATCGACGGGGCGGGGGAGGCGTTCGACCGGCTGGCCGAGGAGACCGTGGAGGCCGTGCGCCGCAGCGAGCCGGACACCTTGATCTTCGCCTGCCACTCGGTCAAGTCGGCGCCCCTGCAGCGCATCGTCTACGAGATCTACCGCGACGAGGTGGCGTTCACCGAGCACCAGCGCCAGGCCCACATGGAACGGTTCGCCCGCGAGCGCGTGGCCCACGTGCTCGCGGCCAACGTGATAGAGCTCAACGTCAACGCGGCCAAGGTGGTGCCGCTGCCCACGGCCTTCCGTCTGTGACCCGGCGAGGGCCGGGGCCCTCAAACCGCCAGGGCGGCGCGCAGGCGGGCCTCGTCGACGCGCCAGAAGTCGTGCTGCACGCCGTCGACGAACGTGACGGGAATCAGATCCCCGTAGGCCTTCTGGTCCTCCTCGGAAGCGGTGATGTCACGCTCCTCGACGGGGACCCCGAGCTCGGCGGCCACCCGCTGGATGATCGCCCTGGCGTCGTCGCACAGGTGACAGCCGGGCTTGCCGAGCAGAGTGATCGTGTGGTCTCGCGCAGGCATGGGCTCAGCCTAACGGCCCACGTGGGACGTGGGCTCGATCACACTGGGAGGGCCGGATCCCGGACCGCCACCCCTACCTGGGATGGTGGGACCCGAGAGTGGGCGCTGCGACTTTGTGCATAGCTTCACAAAGGTACTAATCTAGATGCCTGCGCCCTCTCCTCGACATCCGTCGCAACCGCGAGCGCGGCCGGGGCGCACCGGCCGCCCGTCCCCTGGAGTTCCGGCCGAAGTGATCCGCCGCATGTCTCAAGCGCGCGAACGTGGCATCCCCGATGCGACCGTCGCGCGGTTGCCGCTTTACCTGCGCGCACTGAACGGGCTCGCGGAACGGGGCACCGCCACCGTCAGCTCCGAGGATCTCGCCGTCGCCGCCGGGGTGAACTCCGCCAAGCTCCGCAAGGACCTCTCGCACCTGGGGTCGTACGGCACGCGCGGCGTCGGCTACGACGTCCAGTACCTCATCTACCAGATCTCGAGGGAGCTAGGGCTTACTCAGGACTGGGCCGTCGCCATCGTCGGAGTCGGTAACCTCGGCCGGGCGCTCGCGAACTACGGAGGGTTCGTCTCGCGTGGGTTCCGGGTGGCCGCGCTGTTCGACGCCGACGCCTCGGTGGTCGGCGAGCGCCTCGTCGGCATGACCGTCGACCACATCGACGAGCTGGAAAACGTGATCAAGAAGCGGGGGGTGTCCATCGTGGTCATCGCGACGCCCGCCTCGGCCGCCCAGGAGGTGGCCGACAGGGTCATCGCCGCCGGGGTCACGAGTATCTTGAACTTCGCCCCCGTGGTGCTCTCGGTGCCCGACGGAGTCGATGTTCGCAAGGTCGACCTATCCACCGAACTGCAGATCCTCGCGTTTCATGAGCAGCGCAAGGCGGACCGGGAAGCAGGGAGCCCCATGATGGCCGACGACTTGGCCGAGGCGATGGATCTATGAGCCTTCTCGCGGTTGGTCTCAGTCACCGGACGGCGCCCGTGGCACTGCTCGAACGCGTGTCCGTCACCGGCGACGCCCTGGTCAAGCTTCTGCACGACGTCCGCGCCGACGCCCACGTCTCCGAGGTGATGATCGTCTCGACCTGCAACAGGGTCGAGGTCTACGCCGAGGTCGACCGGTTCCACGCCGCCGTCACCGCCATCACCGATCTGCTGAGCGACCACTCCGGCGTCCCCCAGGAGCAGCTCACCCGCCACCTGTACGTCCACTATGAGGACCGCGTCGTCGAGCACCTGTTCACCGGGGTCTGCGGGCTCGACTCCATGGTGCCGGGCGAGGGGCAGATCCTCGGGCAGGTGCGCCAGTCGCTGCGGCTCGCCCAGGAGCAGGGCACCGCCGGCACCACCCTCAACGAGCTGGCCCAGCAGGCGCTGCGCGTCGGCAAGCGGGCCCACACCGAGACCGGCATCGACCGGGCGGGCGCCTCCCTCGTCAGCGTGGGGCTCACCCTCGCCGAGCGCGTCCTCGGCCCGATCGCCGACAAGCGCGCCCTGGTGGTCGGCGCCGGGTCGATGAGCGCCCTGTCGGCGGCCACCCTGAGCCGCGCGGGCGTCACCGACATCGTCGTCGCCAACCGCACCTTCGACCGCGCCGTACGGCTCGCGCAGAGCGTCGGGGGCCGCGCGGTCGAGCTGGCCGACGTCGAGAGCGAGCTCGCGGCCGCTGACCTGGTCATTTCGTGCACCGGAGCCGGTAACGTTGTCATCGGCACCGAAATGGTGGCGCGCACCTTACGCGACAAGCCTCTGTTCCTGCTCGACCTCGCGCTCCCGCACGACGTCGACCCGGGCGTCCGCACGCTTCCCGGCGTCACGCTCGTCGACCTGGAGTCGATGCAGGAGGCCGGGATCGGCGGCGAAGGCCAGGGGGGCGTCGCGTCCGACGAGATCGCGGCCGTCCGCGCCATCGTGGCGGCCGAGGTGTGCGAATACCTCAGGGCCGAGCGCGCGGCGAAGGTGACGCCGACGGTGGTCGCGCTCCGCGCGAAGGCCGCCGACGTCGTCGAGAGCGAGCTCGGACGGCTCGTCACCCGGGTGCCCGAGATCGACGCCCGGGTGCGCGGCGAGATCGCCCAGACCGTCCGCCGGGTCGTGGACAAGCTGCTCCACGAGCCGACGGTGCGTGTCAAGCGGTTGGCGGCGTCACCGGCGGGCGATCATTATGCTGAGGCGCTGCGCGAGCTGTTCGATCTGAATCCGAAGGTGCCCGAGGCAGTGACCAGGGCTGATGTGGCCGAGGTGGAGACCGACTCGACCGGTCGGGCCGGCGAGGAGGAGGCATGAGCGAGGAGCGGGCGCAGAGCACAGGGGTGAGGACCCTTCGTCTCGGCACGCGCCGCAGCCTGATGGCCACCAGCCAGTCACAGCTGGTCGCCGACCGCCTGACCGAGCTCACCGGGCGCCCCGTCGAGCTGGTCGGCGTCACGACGTTCGGCGACGTCACCAAGGCCCACCTCGCCCAGCTCGGCGGCACCGGCGTGTTCGTCAGCGCCCTGCGCGACAAGCTGATCGAGGGCGAGATCGACTTCGCGGTCCACTCCCTCAAGGACCTGCCGACCAAGCCCGATCCTCGGGTCGTGATCGCGGCGATCCCTCCGCGCGACGACCCCAGGGACGCGCTCGTCGGCGCCGCCAAGTTCGACGACCTCGCGCCCGGCGCCAAGGTCGGCACGGGCTCGCCGCGCCGCGTCGCCCAGTTGCGCGCGCTGCGCCCGGATCTCGACTACGTCGCGATCCGCGGCAACGCCGACACCCGTATCGGTAAGGTCACCTCGGGCGAGCTCGCCGCCGTCGTGCTGGCCGCGGCCGGCCTCGGGCGCATCGGCCGCGAGGCGGAGATCGCCCAGGTGTTCGACGTCACCGAGATGCTGCCCGCGCCCGGCCAGGGGGCGCTCGCCGTCGAGTGCCGCGCGGACGACGCCGAGATGATCGAGTTGCTCGGTGTCATGGACGACGCGCGCACCCGCGCCGCCGTCGATGCCGAGCGGGCCGTGCTGGCCGCCCTCGAGGCCGGTTGCAGCGCCCCCGTAGGTGCGTACGCCGTCGATGACGGGCACATTCTCAACCTGACCGCCGCCGTGGTCGCCTTCGATGGCACGCGGTCGGTGCGCAAGTCCACCGCCGGTGAGCCCTCGGCCGCCATGGAACTCGGCCGCGAACTCGCGACCGCCATGATCGCCGAGGGAGCCGGCACGTTGATGGGGGAGCGGACCCATTGAGCTCCGGAAGCCAGACCAGCAAGACCGCCCAGACCGGTACGAAGGCGGAGACGAGCGGCCACGACGGCGGCCGGCGGCGTGAAGCCGGCTTCGTCGCCTTCGTCGGCGCCGGCCCGGGCGACGAGAACCTCCTCACGCTGCGCGGCGCCCACCTGCTGGCGCGGGCCGACGTCGTCGTCCTCGACCAGCAGGCGTTCGGCGCCCTGCTGCACCACTGCTCCCCGCACGTCAAGGTGGTCGACATCGCCGACGAGACGGGGGCGGTGTCGCTGAAGGCCGTGCAGGAGGCCAAGGCGGGCTGCCGCGTGGTGCGCGTGTGCGCCGGCGACCCCGGTTTCTTCTCCTCGGTCTCCGAAGAGGTCGCGGCCTGCGCGAAGGCCGACGTCGAGTTCGAGATCGTCCCCGGCGTGCCGCCCGCGACGGCCGTGCTGACCTACGCGGGCATCGCGCCCGCGGTGTCGGTGCCGGAGTTCCGAGTGGTCGACGCCGGGCAGGTCGCCGACTGGTCCGCCCACGCCGCCTTCGACGGCACCCTGGTGATCTACAACGGCATCGCCGAGGCCGTGCCGATCGCCAAGGCCCTGGTCGCGGCCGGCAGGCCCGACACCACCCCGGTGGCGGTGACGCAGAGCGGCACCACCACCGAGCAGTACACCGTGGTCTCCTCGCTCGGCAGGCTCGCCCCCGACCTCAAGCACGCCGGCATCGCCGAGCCCGCCCTGATGGTCGTGGGCGACGCCGTGACCGGCCGCGACCGGCTCTCGTGGTTCGAGAACAAGCCGCTGTTCGGCTGGCGGGTGCTGGTCCCGCGCACCAAGGAGCAGTCGGCCGGGCTGTCGGAGCAGCTCCGCTCGTACGGCGCGGTGCCCGAAGAGGTGCCGACGATCTCCGTCGAGCCGCCGCGCACCCCGCAGCAGATGGACCGCGCGATCAAGGGCCTGGTGACCGGCCGCTACGAGTGGGTGGCCTTCACCTCGGCCAACGCCGTCAAGGCGATCAGGGAGAAGTTCGACGAGTACGGCCTGGACGCCCGGGCGTTCGCGGGCCTCAAGGTCGCCGCGGTTGGCGAGGCGACGGCGAAGGCCCTGGTCGAGTTCGGCGTCAAGCCCGATCTCGTCCCCGTCGGCGAGCATTCCTCCGAGGGCCTCCTCGCCGAGTGGCCGCCGTACGACTCCATGCTCGACCCGATCAACAGGGTCCTGCTGCCGCGCGCCGACATCGCCACCGAGACGCTGATCGCCGGGCTCACCGAGCTGGGCTGGGAGTGCGACGACGTCACCGCCTACCGCACGGTCCGAGCGGCCCCGCCGCCGGCGCCGATCCGGGAGGCGATCAAGGGCGGCGGGTTCGACGCGGTGCTGTTCACCTCGTCCAGCACCGTCAGGAACCTCGTCGGCATCGCCGGCAAGCCGCACAACGTCACCGTGATCGCGGTCATCGGCCCGCAGACCGCCAAGACGGCCGAGGAGTTCGGCCTGCGGGTCGACATCATGGCCGACAAGCCTTCGGCTTCGGCCCTCGCCGCCGCCCTGGCGGAGTACGGTGCCAAGCAGCGCCAGGCGGCCCTGGCCGCCGGCGACGTTCCTCGCCGGCCCTCGCAGACCCGCAGGGGCGCCCGGCGCCGAGCGAAGTAACCCAACGAGATCCCCATCGTCGCGCCCCAGGCGCCGTGCGCGTCCGCGACAGGGTCGGGGAGGGGAGACAACCAGATGAGCAACGCAGAGTTCCCGGTGGCGCGGCCTCGCAGGCTGCGCCGTACCGCCGCGATCCGCCGTGTGGTCGCGGGCACCCGGCTGCACCCCGCCGAGCTGGTGCTGCCGATGTTCGTCAAGGAGGGCATCACCGAGCCCCAGCCCGTGACGTCCATGCCGGGCGTCTTCCAGCACACCCGCGACTCGCTGCGCAAGGCCGCGCACGAGGCCGCGGAGGCGGGCGTGGGCTCGCTCATCCTGTTCGGGATCCCGGCCGTCAAGGACGCCAGGGGCTCCGGCGCCGACGACCCCGACGGCATCGTGCAGGTGGCGCTCGCCGACCTGCGGGCCGACCTCGGCGACGACATGGTCGTCATCACCGACACCTGCCTCGACGAGTTCACCGACCACGGGCACTGCGGCATCCTCACCGCCGACGGCGAGGTCGACAACGACGCGACGCTGGAGCGGTACGCCTCGGCGGCCGTCTCCCAGGCGGCGGCCGGCTCACAGGTCATCGCCCCGAGCGGCATGATGGACGGCCAGGTCGGCGCGATCCGCGCCGCGCTCGACGACAACGGCTTTTCGCACATCCCGATCCTGGCCTACTCCGTGAAGTACGCCTCGGGCTTCTACGGGCCCTTCAGGGAGGCGGCGGAGTGCGCGCCGCAGTTCGGCGACCGCAGCGCCTACCAGCAGGACCCGGCGGGCCCTCTGGGCGAGGCCCTGCGCGAGGTGCGTCTCGACCTCGCCGAGGGCGCCGACGCCGTCATGGTGAAGCCCGCGCTGGCCTACCTCGACATCCTGCGCCAGGTGCGCGACATCGTCGAGGTGCCGGTGGCGGCCTACCAGGTGAGCGGGGAGTACGCCATGGTCGAGGCGGCGGCGGCCAACGGCTGGATCGACCGCGAGCGCATCATCATGGAGTCGCTCACCGCGATCAAGCGGGCCGGAGCCGACATGATCCTCACCTACTGGGCTACGGAAGTGGCCAGAAGACTATCCTGACGGGCCATTTTCCGGGGGTCGGGTCACCTGAGCCGACTCCCATCAGGCATCATCGGGGAAAGGCGCGGGTGGGGGAGGAACGCACATGGTGGGGGTACCACTGACGGCTCGCCGGGCGAAAAGGCGCGGCCGCACGCACGGCAAGGCTCAGACGATCACCTCGGTTCTCGAGTACGCCGAGCTCGGATGGGCCAGCTGCCTGGGTGCCCACCCGCTGCGTGAGGGCAGGCGCGCGTGTTCGTGCGACCGCGTGGGCTGTCCCGACCCAGGTGCTCATCCGGTGTCGCCGGCCTGGCAGATGATGGCCACCACCGACACGGCCCTGCTGACCCGATGGTGGCAGCAGGACCCCGAGGCCAATGTGATCCTGCCCACGGGCAGGGTGTTCGACGTGTTCGACGTACCCTCCGCGGCGGGCCACACGGCCCTCGCCGCCATGGACTCCGCGGGTTTCGCCACGGGCCCGGTCGCCACAGGAGGCGACCGGGTCCTTTTTTACGTCGCCACGCGCGGCGCCCCGGAGGACGAGGACGAGTGGTGGTCCTGCCACCTCGACTGCGGCCCGGAGACGATCGACGAGACGCCCGGCCTGCGCTGGCACTGCCGCGACAGCTACGTGCTCGCCCCGCCGTCCCAGCTGGCCGACGGCAGCCAGGCCCGCTGGCTGCGCCCGCCCGACGGCCGTCCCCTCCCCGACCCGCTGCACGTCCTCGACTGGCTGGCCGACGCCTGCGAGTGACCGGCGGTCTCCGCTCATGCCCCGCTCCCGCCCGGATGAGCCACCGCCGGCCCCGGGCACTAACCTTGGGACAGTGAGCGGTACGAAGATCTCAGAGGACCTTTTCGCGCGCGCCCGGGCCGTCGTGCCGGGAGGCGTCAACTCCCCGGTGCGGGCGTTCGGCGCCGTCGGCGGCACCCCGAGGTTCATGGAGTCCGGTGAGGGCCCCTACATCGTCGACGCCGACGGCAACCGCTACGTCGACCTGGTCTGCTCCTGGGGTCCGATGATCCTCGGCCACCGGCACCCCGCCGTCGTCGAGGCGCTCACCGAGGCTCTGTCGCGTGGCACGTCCTTCGGCACCGCGACTCCGGGTGAGGTCGAGCTCGCCGAGGAGATCGTCTCCCGCGCTCCGATCGAGATGGTGCGCCTGGTCAACTCGGGCACCGAGGCCACCATGTCCGCCGTGCGGCTCGCGCGGGGCTTCACCGGGCGTTCCCGCGTGGTGAAGTTCGCCGGCTGCTACCACGGCCACGTGGACGCGCTGCTCGCCTCCGCCGGCTCGGGCGTGGTGACCTTCGGGCTGCCCGACACCCCCGGCGTCACCGGCGCCGCGGCCGCCGACACGATCGTGCTGCCCTACAACTCTCCCGAAGAGGTCACCGAGGCGTTCAGGGAGTACGGCGACCAGATCGCCTGCGTGATCACCGAGGCGTGCCCGGCCAACATGGGCGTGGTGCCGCCGCTGCCGGGCTTCAACGCCCTGCTGCGCGAGCTGTGCACCGCCCACGGCGCCCTGCTGATCATGGACGAGGTGCTGACGGGCTTCCGCGTCTCCGCCGCCGGTTGGTACGGCATCGACCCGGTGGAGGCCGACCTGATGACCTTCGGCAAGGTCATGGGCGGCGGGCTGCCCACGGCGGCGTTCGGCGGGCGCATGGAGGTCATGAGCCGGCTCGCGCCCGAGGGGCCGGTCTACCAGGCGGGCACCCTCTCGGGGAACCCTCTCGCCTGCGCCGCCGGGCTCGCGACGCTGCGGGGCTGCGACGAGGAGGTGTACGACAAGGTGGACGCCGCCGCGCTGATCATCGGCCGTGCCGCCTCGGACGCGCTCGCCGCGGCCGGGGTGCCCCACCGGCTGCAGCGCGCGGGCAACCTGTTCTCGATCTTCTTCACCGCCGACTCCGTCACCGACTTCACCGGCGCGCGCAGCCAGGACACCGAGGCCTACCGCGCGTTCTTCCACGCCATGCTCGACCAGGGCGTCTACCTGCCGCCGTCGGCGTACGAGGCGTGGTTCCTGTCGGCGGCCCACGACGAGGAGGCCGTCACCCGGGTGGTCGAGGCGCTTCCCGCCGCCGCCAAGGCCACCGCCGCGGCGTCGGCGTCCGCCTGACGCTTCAGCGCCACGCGACTTTCGGCAAGGAATCATTTAGCATCTCTATATGCTGGATCTCCATCGGCTGAAGGCCCTGCACGCGGTCGCGGTGTACGGCTCCGTCGGCGCCGCGGCCGAGGCGCTCATGGTGACGCCGTCGGCGATCTCCCAGCAGATCGCCAAGCTGGAGCGCGAGATGGGCGCCACGCTCATCGAGCGCAGCGGGCGCGGGGTGAAGCTCACCGACGCCGCCGGGCTGCTCGCCGAGCACGCCGAGCGCATCCTGGCGCTGGTCGAGACCGCCGAGGCCGACTTCGAGGCGCTGCGCGGCACCGTCGTCGGGCGCCTGACCATGGCCGCGTTCCCCACCGCGGCCCGGGGCCTGCTCCCCTTCGCACTCAAGGAGCTCAGGCAGCGCCACCCCGAACTCGACATCGTGCTCTACGAGCGGGAGCCCGAGCGGCAGGTGCGCGAGGTGGCCCGGGGAGAGCTCGACCTCGCCCTGGTCCAGGACTGGATGAACCGGCCGATGGCCATCCCCGACGGGCTCTCCCGCGCCACGCTCCTCGACGACGTGGCCGACGTGATCATGTCCGCCGACCACCCCCTGGCCGACCGCCGCGAGATCGACCTCGCCGACCTGCACGGCGAGCGGTGGGTCAGCTCCTCGCCGGGCACCGTCTGCCACGACTGGCTCGTCTTCACGCTGCGGACGGCCGGCCTGGAGCCCGACTTCTCCTGCATGGCCGACGAGTATCCGACACAGATCGCGCTGGTGGCGGCCGGTCACGGCTGCGCCATCGTGCCCCGGCTCGGCCGGGATTTCCTGCCTCCCGACGTGCGGGCGGTGCCGGTGCGGCCGCGTCCGACCCGCCGCATCTTCGCGATCTGGCGCACCGACGCCGCCCGCCGTCCGGCGATCCGCGCGGCGGTCGAGGTGCTGCGCGAGATGTCCCCCTCACCCGGGGTGGTGCGCGCGGACGCGCGCGACGCCGTCACCGCAAGCCGTGCCGCGCGGCAGGCGCACCAGTAGGCTGGTGTCCGTCATGACTGAAACCACCGTTGTTCACCTGCTCCGCCACGGAGAGGTGCACAATCCCGAAGGGCTCCTGTACGGCAGGCTGCCCGGATATCACCTTTCCGACAACGGCCGCTCGATGGCCGACATGGTGGCCAAGGCGCTCGCGGGGCGCGACATCGTCGCGCTGTTCAGCTCGCCGCTCGAGCGCGCGCAGGAGACGGCCGCCCCCCTCGCCCAGAGCACCGGCCTGGAGATCCAGACCGACGAGAGGCTCACCGAGGCCGAGAACGTCTTCCAGGGCATGGCGGTCGGTGGCATGTTCCGTGCGCCGGGCAACTACCGCTACCTGTGGAACCCCCGCCGCCCCTCCTGGGGCGAGCCGTACGTCCAGGTGGTCGAGCGCATGCGGTCGATCATCAACGACGCCCGCCGCCGGGCCCGTGGCCACGAGGTCGTGCTGGTCAGCCACCAGCTCCCCATCTGGATCATCAGGCTGGCCGCCGAGGGCCGCAGGCTGTGGCACGACCCGCGCCGCCGCCAGTGCGCCCTGGCCAGCGTGACCAGCTTCACCTTCGAGGGCGACAGACTGGCGAGCGTCGGCTACAGCGAACCCGCCGGGGCGCTCATCAAGCCCCAGAACCTGGCCAGGCCGCGCTAGCCGCGAGGCACGAGCCCGTACGACGACGAAGCCCGCCGCCTCAAGGGGCGCCCCTCGCCGCCGAGCGGAGCGAGGCAAAGAAAACACAGCCCCTCCCCGATTTCGAGGGTGTGCGGTGCGGTGGGTAGGGTTTGAAGCTCTACCGGTTGTAGTGCAAGGAGATCCTCCTCCGTGTCGGCCAAGTCACGTGCCCTTGTCATCGCAGCGCTGGCCATGACGGTGCTCGCGGGCTGCGCGGGCACCCCGTCGCAGCCGCAGTCCGGCGACACCCGCTTCGTCGCCGGCGACGGCAGCATGCAGGTCTTTCCCGCCACCGCACGGCAGGCGGCCCCGGCCGTGCAAGGGGAGACGCTGGAGGGCGGCGCGGCCGGTCTCGCCGACCACAAGGGCAAGGTGGTCGTGCTGAACTTCTGGGCGTCCTGGTGCGCGCCCTGCCGCAGCGAGGCCCCGGTGCTCAAGGACATCGCCGCCAAGACCAAGGATCGCGGGGTCCAGTTCATCGGCGTCGACTTCAAGGACGACAAGGCGCAGGCCCTGGCGTTCCAGCGCACCCAGCAGCCCGGCTACCCCAGCCTGTTCGACCAGCCCGGCAGGGTCGCGCTCGCCTTCCACGGCATGGTCAACCCCGCCGCCATCCCCTCCACGCTCGTCCTCGACCGGCAGGGCCGGGTCGCCGCCCGGGCCCTCGGTGAGGTGCAGTACTCCAGCCTGCTCGACGCGGTCACCAAGGTCAGCGATGAGAAGTGACGTGATCCCTGACGGGCCCGGTGCGCCGTGAGCGGCATCGCCAGCACGATCGCGGCGGGCTCGCTGCTCGTGGCGCTGCCGGTCGCGGCCCTCGCGGGCCTGGTGTCGTTCCTGTCCCCGTGCGTGCTGCCGCTGGTGCCCGGCTATCTGTCGTACGTCACGGGCATGAGCGGCGACCCCCGGCGGGGCCGCATGGTGGCGGGCAGCGCGCTGTTCGTGCTCGGCTTCTCCCTGGTCTTCGTGGCGGGAGGAGCGCTGTTCGGCGGTCTCGGGTCGCTGCTGCTCGGGAACGCCCAGGTGATCACGCGGGTGCTCGGCGCGCTGACGATCGTGCTCGGGCTGGCCTTCGTGGGGCTGATCCCCGGTCTGCAGCGTGACGTGCGCATCCACCGCTTCCCGGCGGCCGGGATCGCGGGCGCGCCGCTGCTCGGCATCGTGTTCGGCCTCGGCTGGACCCCCTGCATCGGGCCCACCCTGTCGGCGGTGCTCACCCTGTCGCTCGACCAGGCGAGCGCCGTGCGCGGCGCGGTGCTCGCCTTCGCGTACGCTCTGGGGTTGGGCGTGCCGTTCGTCCTGGCGGCGCTCGCCTACCGCAAGGCCATCCACACCTTCAAGGCGGTCCGCCGCCACTCCCAGCTCATCACGCGTGTCGGCGGGGGCATGCTCGTCCTGGTCGGCGTCCTGCTGGTGACCGGCCTCTGGGGCCAGTTCATCGCGAACATCCAGGGCTGGGTGGGCGGATTCGAGCCGGTGATCTGATGACGTTTACCCGAGAAGTCCAGACGGACCCGCCGCGCCCCGCCGGCCTCGGCCCGGTCGGCTGGCTGCGGTGGGCCTGGCGCCTGCTCACCTCGATGCGCACGGCGCTCATCCTGCTGTTCCTGTTCGCGCTGGCCTCCGTGCCCGGGTCGATCTACCCGCAGCGGTCGATCAGCCCCGAGAAGGTCGCGCAGTACTTCAAGGACAGCCCGGGCCTGGCCAAGTGGCTCGACCGGCTCTGGCTTTTCGACGTGTTCACCTCGCCGTGGTTCGCGGCGACCTACCTGCTGCTGTTCATCTCGCTCGCCGGCTGCGTGATCCCCAGGGCGAACGCCCACCTGCGCGAGCTGCGCCGCAAGCCCCCGGCCGCGCCGCGCAACCTCTCCCGGCTCCCTGAGCACGCCTCCTTCACCGCGACCGGCGTCACGGCGGAGGAGATGGCGGCCCGGCTCCGGAGGCAGCGCTTCCGCACGGTCACCGGCCCCGGCTGGGTGTCGGCCGAGAAGGGTTACCTCCGCGAGAGCGGCAACCTGCTGTTCCACGTGGCCTTGCTCGCGCTGCTGATCGCGGTCGGGGTGGGGGGCCTGTACGGCTACCGCGGCAACGTGCTGCTCATCGAGGGGAACGGCTTCGCCAACACCGTCGCCGCCTACGACAGGTACATCCCGGGGCAGAAGGTCTCCTCCGACTCGCTGGAGCCCTTCTCGTTCACCCTGCAGGACTTCCAGGCCACTTATGTCGCCGGCGGGGAGCGGCGCGGCCAGGCTCTCGACTTCTCGGCCAAGCTGAAGGTCGTCGACCACCCGGGCGGGCCCGAGCGGCCGTACGACCTGAAGGTGAACGAGCCGCTCGACGTCAACGGCACCCAGACCTACCTCATCGGGCACGGTTACGCCCCCGCCTTCAAGGTGGTCGACGGCAAGGGGCAGGTGGCCTTCGAGAGCTCCGTGCCGTGCCTGACGGCCGACCAGGCGACCTACACCTCCGAGTGCGTCATCAAGGCCCCGGACGCCCAGCCGTCCCAGCTGGGCTTCCTGGTGAGGTTCCTGCCGACCACCGTGCCCGCGCAGGACGGGTCGTACGTCTCGGTCTTCCCGGGCGCGGCCAACCCCACGGCCCAGGTGTTCGCCTTCTCCGGCGACCTCGGCATGAAGGGGGCGCCGCAGTCGGTGTACCGGCTCGAGACCAAGAACCTCAAGCCGCTGGTGATGGGGTTCAAGACCAAGCCGCTGGCCGTCGGGGAGACCCTGAAGCTGCCCGACGGCGCCGGGTCCATCCAGTTCACCGGCGTACGCGAATGGATCAGCCTCCAGATCGCCTACGACCCGGGCCGCGTGCCCGCCCTGATCGCCGCCGCTCTCGCGGTGATCGGCCTTATCCCGGCGCTCACGGTGCGCCGCCGCCGCGTCTTCGTGCGCGTCGGCGAGGCCGGTGACGACGGTGCCACGACGGTCGAGGTCGGCGGGCTGGCGCGCACGGAGGGAGCGGGCTTCGCCGAGGAGTTCGCGACGATCGTCACGGCCCTGCGGGGTTCCGAGGCAGGCGAGGCCGCCTCGCGGGAAGGAGTGAAGAATGCCCACTGACGTCAACGCCGGGCTCGCCACGCTCAGCGACCAGCTGATCCTGGCGACCGTTCTGCTGTACGTCTTCGCCATGATCGGGTACGCGCTCGATCTCGGCTTCGGGCGGATCCGGGCGAGTGCCGCGGCGCCCGCCCGCGTGCCGGCGTCCGTCGGCGGCGGCGCCGACGCCCCACCGGGGGACGCCGAGACGACCGCGGGGAAGGCGGCCGTGGAGCCGCCCGCGTGGGCCGCCCGGGCGGCCACCGTGGCGGTGGTGCTGACCTGGCTCGGCCTGGCCACCAATCTCGGGGCCATCATCAGCAGGGGCGTCGCCGTGGGGCGCTGGCCCTGGGGCAACATGTACGAGTTCGTGGTGGCGATCTGCTTCGCCGCCGTGGGCGCGTTCCTGGTGATGCAGGTCCGCCAGCCGGTGAGGTTCCTCGGGGCGTTCGTGTCGCTCGCGGGGGCCCTCGGGCTCGGCTTCGCCGTCCGTTACCTGCACGTGCAGGCCGGTCCCGTGGTGCCCGCCCTCAACTCCTACTGGATCGCCATCCACGTCACCGCCGCCATCCTGGCGAGCGGCCTGTTCATCGTGGCCGGCGTGTGCGGCGTGCTGTTCCTGGTGCGCAAGGAGGGCCCGTCGAGGCTGCCCGGCCGTGAGGAGCTCGAGCGGGTCGCCCACCGGGCCATCGTGTTCGCCTTCCCGATCTGGACGTTCGCCGTGATCGCCGGCGCGCTGTGGGCCGACAAGGCCTGGGGCCGCTACTGGGGCTGGGACCCCAAGGAGGTCTGGGCCTTCATCACCTGGATCGCCTACGCGGCCTACCTGCACGCCAAGGCGACCGCCGGTTGGAAGGGGAGGGCGGCGACGATCGTGCAGCTGATCGCCTTCGGCTGCCTGCTGTTCAACCTCGTCGGTGTGAACATCTTCCTGTCGGGCCTGCACTCCTACGCGCAGGTCCCCTAGGGCCTGCTTTCCGCAAGAGCTCGGATCTCCCTGGTCAGGCGATCGAGCCAGATCGACGAGGGCGATGTGCGGAAAATGGGCCCCTGAACGACCCCAGAAAGTCGAAGCCTCCCCGGGAAGATCGCCCGGGGAGGCTTCTTTCGTTCAGTCGTCCTCGCGGCGCAGGCGCCGGTCGAGGTCCCGGAGGAAGTCGGGGTCGTCGTCGGGCCCGCGGGGGACGGACGGCCGGGGGTGGCCGGCGCGGCCCATCTGACGGCGTCGTATCGCCTGCTCACCGAGGGGCCGGCCGAGCAGCAGCCACAGCAGGCCGCCGAGGTCGGCCAGGAGCACGACGATGAGAACCCACAGCAGCTTCGGCAGGTTTCGTACGTCTTCCTCGGGTGTGGTGATCACATCGAACAGGCAGTAGAGCCAGAAGGCCAACAGCGCCAAGCCGAGAAGCACGCTACCCATGCCCCGCAGCGTAAGCCATTCCGCGCTAGATCGTGTTTTCGGGGCAGAGATCGTACGTCCGGGAAACGCATCCCGGTGCGACTTTCGTGATGACTTCCCGGGCGGCCTCTCGTACCGTGGACCGTGACCACGCTACGTCAACGGGAGGGGTACGTGCCGATGGTGGCGCTCGCTCGGGCACCATGGCCGTCGTCATGACGGGGTACTCCGGCGACAGGGGTCGCCATCGCCGCGGGCCGCGCTGGCGTCAGCGGGGGCCGTACGCCTACCGGGGCGAGACATCCCGCGAGGGGACCGCGGAGTCCGGTGACGGCAGGCGCGTGGACGGCGCGGAGCTTCCGCGCGAGGGCCGTGGCGACGCGCGCCGGCAGGGCCGCGGCGACTCTTTTATGGACGTTTTTAGGGACAGCCGTAATGACGCCTCGCGGGACGGGCGCGCCGAATATCGCGACAGCGGGCGCCGGGCGAACCGCCGCGAGAGGCGGGCCGAGACGTTCTGGGAGGGCGACGGGCCCCGCGCCGACGCTCCGGGGGCGGTCACCGCGCCGGTGGTCGACCGGCCGCAGTACATCTGGCGCGACTTCGAGCTCGACGACGTGCCCCCGCTCGCCCAGCCCAACTCCCCGGACACCCCCGACCTGCGCGACGGCCTGAAGCACTGCGGGCCGCTGGAGCAGATCCTGTACCGCCAGTGGGACGCCGCGGACGGTCCTCCCTCGCCGGAGGCCGTCCGGGCCGTCGACAGCCTCTCCCGGCTCCCCGAGCGCCTGAAAGCCCTCCTGGCGGTCGGACTGGACGGCATCTACGTCGGGGCCGGAGGGGTGCCCGATCTGGACGACATGGGCTATCTGCGGGGCGCTCCGCTGCCGTCGGGAAAGGCGACGTGGGACGTCTGCGCCGGCGCGTACGGCGACCGCAAGATCGTGGTGGGCGACCGGCCCTCTCCCACTCCCGACGTGATGATGCACGAGACGGGGCACGCCCTCGACGACATCGACTCGGCGCCGGGCGACTGGGTGTCCGACTCGCCGGAGTTCGTCGCCCTCTACGAGGAGTGCGGCCCGCTGTTCGCCTCCTCGTTCCACAAGCAGCCCGGTGGCCTCGGGCGCAAGGAGTTCTTCGCCGACGCCTTCGCCGCGATCGCCTCGCGGCAGCGTCCGGCTCTGGTCGACATGCTGAACGGCGACACGCGCGCCGCTTTGAATGTCATGCTGTTCTTCAACAGGCGCTACGGGATCTAGGCCTGTTTTCCGCACGAGCCCGAATCTCCCTGGTCAGGTGGTGTATGCGATCCGGTGCTATCAGTGATCAACCCAGGTCGATGAGGGCGATGTGCGGAAAATGGGTCTAGGTGGTCCGGCCATGTACGTCATCCGGCTCGCGGACGGGACGCTGCGGATACCGCAGACCCTGACCAGTGACGACGGCCGCCTGATCGGCAACGCCTACGTCGAGCTCGCGCCGAGCGACCCCGACTACGACCGCTGGCTGCCCGAGTCGATCACCGAGGAGCAGGACGCGGAGCGGCGCAGGCGCTGGCGCGAGGACAATGATGAGCTTGAGCGCGAATTCCTCGCGTTCAAGGAGTCGCAGACGAACTCCGACCGCTGATCGCCGCCACGAGGACCGCTCGCCGTCCACCGACGGCACTCGGCGGATCGGCCAAGACTACGGGCCCCAAAAACCGTTTAAGGCCTAGCCGTAAAAAAGAACAGTGACCCTGCGGCTTCCGGGGGGCACGCAGGATCACCGGGTGGTGCATTGAGGGTTCGAGTTCACCGCACCTCGCGTTCGCCGCCAGGCTCGGCGGGAGCTCTCACCTCAGACGCGCGGCGTGTCGCCACTCGGCCGATCGGCCGCGAGGACTTCCTCGCCACGCAGGAGAGCGTGCACCTCCGACTCGCGGAAACGCCGGTGCCCTCCGGGGGTGCGGATGCTGCTGATGCGGCCTGCCGCTGCCCATCGCGTCACCGTTTTTGGATCGACCCGGAAGAGGGCGGCAACCTCTCCGGGGGTCAGCAGTCGTTCGCTGCTACTCTCCACAATCTCTCCCCCTCGCATCCCGCATCCTGAAGCGGGCGGACAGGTATCCAGTTTGCCGAGCCAAAACTGATATATCCGTGATTTACCTTCGATGATCACGGGTTGTTATCAGCCGAGTGCCCGTTTGTTATATGATAGAGCCTCTTTGGGGCGCTCGTGGGTGTTTCTTTACAAAAGCGCCGTGTTGGGAACACTAGCAGCGCTCGCTCCCGATGCGAAGTGAGCGCGGTAAAGGTCCAGGACCGAAAACAGTCTCCGTCCAGGGTGACCCGTAGACCGCTCCATCGCGCGGGGGGCGTAACCTCAAGGATGTGCGACCGTTTCTCGTTTACACCGCGTCACGGCTCGGTCTGTTCGCCGTCACCTTCGTTGTGCTCTACCTGATCGGCCTTCACGACGTCTTCTGGCTGCTCGTGATCAGCCTGGTGATCAGCGGCGTGGCCAGCTACGTGCTGCTGTCGAAGCAGCGGGACGCGGTGAGTGAGCAGATCAGCAAGGGCCGCGATGATTAGGGGAGCGGGAACATGCCGACCCGGGCATGGTACTCGTGTCCGAGGTGCGTGGTGTCGCTTCCGACGAGAAGGCCGTCTTTGTGTGCGAGGAACGCTTTGACCCCGATGCCCCGGTCGCGGGTGGGGTTCCAACTCAGCGCTCTGCCCGTCGCCGGGTGAATCGCTCCAATCCCCGGCCGTGACACCGCCCCTCGCCCGGCCGAGTCGGAGCCCCGGGGGTTGTCGAGCCAGCGCTGATGCCCCCCGACGTAGACCGCCGCGCCCGTGACCGCGACCGAGTACAGAGAGTCACCGCCGGTGTAGTTGACCCACGTGGGCCTGATGGCGTCGCCGTGCGAATAGGTCTCGAACCGGGCCGCTGAATCGCACAGCTTGCGCGTCCCCTTGGCGCCCCCTGTCGTGACAACGACGAAATACTGCCCGTCCGGTGAGAAATCAAGGCCGCGAACGTAAGAGGGGAACACCTCCTTACAGTCGGCGGCGTAAGCCTCGGTATGCCAGTCGGTCACCGCCGGCCGCGCGGCGCCGATGTCGACGAGGCCGAGCTGGGGACGGCGCCGCCCGCCGAGAGTGGTGAAGGAGCCGTCGACCGCGAGCCGGTCGCGGGACGCGGCCATCGCGTAGACCTTGAGCGCGCCGCCGCGCCCGCCGTCCGGCGTGACGGTGAAGGCGGGGTCGACCGCCCCCGTGGCCGGGTCGAGGCGCGCCAGCGCCTGCCGCGGCGTGCGCCCGATCGCGGTGAAGTCGCCGCCGACGTACAGCCTCCCGGCGTGGAGCACCAGGCTGGAGACGTCGCCGCCGCGCACCGGGGCCGAGAAACCCGGGTCCGGGGATCCGTCGGCGAGCCGCAGGCGGGCCAGGCCGTGGCCGGCGCGCGGCGAGACGAACGAGCCGCCGACGTACACCGAGCGCCCGTCGGGGCCCGCCGCCAGCGCGCTGACCGCCCCCTCAAGCCGGGGCGCGAACCGGCGGTCGACACGGCCGGTCCTGAGGTCGAAGGCGAAGACGCCGTCGCGCGGCAGCGTGGCCGAGCCGCGGGCCTCGCGCACCCGGCTGAAATCACCGCCGACCACGACGGTGTCGCCGACGAGGGCGAAGGCGTTGACGATGCCGTCGAGGACGTGAGGAGTGGTGTCCACGGGGTCGGCGGAGACCACGCGGGGGTGGGCGACGTCCCCGGCCGAGGCCGGGGCGGCGGGCAGGACGGCGAGGGCCCCCGCGAGCAGAGGGGCGGCTATGACGGCCGACTTTCGGGTCGAGTTTTGGTCAAACATGTACCAAGTCCTAGCAGACGCTGGGTGACGAGGCGACTACTTTGGGTCGATCAACCCATGCCTACTAAGCTTGGCGCCATGACGCGCGCATCCCTGGACAAACAGCCGCACGAGGTCGCCGCGATGTTCGACCGCACGGCCCGGCGCTACGACCTGGTCAACGACGTGTTGTCGCTCGGTCAGGACCGCCTCTGGCGCAGGGCCACCGCCGCGGCCGTCGACGCGGGCCCGGGTGAGCTCGTGCTCGACCTCGCCGCCGGCACCGGCACCTCGACCGACGCCTTCACCGCTCTCGGGGCCCGGGCGATCGCGTGCGATTTCTCGCTGGGGATGCTGCGCACGGGCGTCGAGCGGCGCGGGGGCTCCGGCCTTTCCGGCGGAGGGGTGCGCGGGGTCACGTTCGTCGCGGGAGACGCGCTGCGGCTGCCCTTCGCCGACGACACCTTCGACGCCGTGACGATCTCGTTCGGGTTGCGAAACGTCAACGACACGGTCGAGGCGCTGCGCGAGATGTACCGCGTGACGCGGCCCGGCGGCCGCCTGGTGGTGTGCGAGTTCTCGCGTCCCACCGTCAAGTCGTTCGACCTGGTCTACAGCCAGTACCTCATACGGCTGCTGCCCCCGGTGGCCAGGGCGGTCAGCTCCAATCCCGACTCCTACGAGTACCTCGCCGAGTCGATCCGCGCCTGGCCTGACCAGGCCGCTCTCGCCGGGCTCCTGCAGGAGGCCGGCTGGCGGCGCGTGCAGTGGCGCAATCTCTCGCTGGGCATCGTGGCATTGCATAGAGCAGGTAAACCAGCCATGGGCAAGTAGGTAACCTCCATCTGACATCGGGCAGGGAAAAAGGGTTAGACTTCCGCCGACAAGTTTGTGAAGTGGTTCACAAAGGAACGAAGGCCCCAAATCCGAGGCCCCTCGACACCCAGGACAGGACAGGTCCCGTGAGCGAGTCAGCCCCCGCGCCGGACGCCGACGTCATCGTCGTCGGTGCCGGACCCGCGGGTTCGACCACGGCCTTCTACCTCGCACAGGCCGGCTTCGACGTGCTGCTGCTGGAGAAGACCCGCTTTCCCCGCGAGAAGGTGTGCGGAGACGGGTTGACCCCGCGTGCCGTCAAAGAGCTGATCGCCATGGGCGTCGACATCGACGCGCCCGGCTGGATCAGGAACAAGGGGCTGCGCGTGGTCGGCGGAGGCCTGCGGTTCGAGCTCGCCTGGCCGGAGCTGTCCAGCTACCCCGACTTCGGCCTGGTCCGCACCCGCCGCGACTTCGACCAGATCCTCGCCGAGAACACCGAGCGCGCCGGCGTCACCCTGCTGCAGGGTGTCAACGTCACCGGCCCCGTGCTCGACGAGCGCAGCGGCCACGTCGTCGGCGTGACCGCCAAGAAGGACGGCGAGCAGGTCACCTACCGCTCGCGACTGGTCGTCGCGGCCGACGGCAACTCCACGCGGCTGTCCCTGGCCATGGGCCTGCACAAGCGCGAGGACCGGCCGATGGGCGTCGCCGTCCGCACCTACTACACCAGCCCCCGTCACGACGACGACTGGCTGGAGATCTGGCTGGAGCTGTGGGACACCGAGCCCGACGGCAGCTCCCGGCTGCTCCCCGGGTACGGCTGGGTGTTCCCCGTCGGTGACGGCACCAGCAACGTCGGGCTCGGCCTGCTGAACACCAGCGAGGCGTTCCAGAACATCGACTACCGCGACCTGCTGCGCCGCTGGGTCAAGAACATGCCCTCCGACTGGGAGTTCTTCGAAGAGAACATGACCGGGCCGATCCGCGGCGCGGCCCTGCCGATGGCCTTCAACCGGCAGCCCCACTACACCCGCGGCCTGCTGCTCGTCGGCGACTCGGGCGGCATGATCAACCCCTTCAACGGCGAGGGCATCGCCTACGCGATGGAGACCGGGCGCATCGCCGCCGACGCCATCACCACCGCTCTGTCCGCCCCCACCGCCGCCCAGCGCGAACGCGTGCTCCGCGCCTATCCGCAGACGCTCAAGGACGCCTTCGGCGGTTACTTCACCCTCGGGAGGCTGTTCGTCGAGGCGATCGGCAGACCGGGCGTGATGGGGTTCCTCACGCGGCACGGTCTGCCACATCCCACTCTGATGCGGTTCGCTATGAAACTCCTTGCTAATCTCACGGACCGGCGGGGCGATGCTTCAGACCGGATCATCAACGCCCTGTCCAAGGTCACGCCGCCGGCATGACACAGCACCCGGAACGAAGATCGATGATCGCCCTGCCTAGACTCAGCAACCGATTGACCGACGCCTCAGCGCTCAGAGGGGACGCATAGCGATGGAACTGTACGTACCGATTCTGGTGCTCGCGGTCCTCGCGGCCGGTTTCGCCGTCTTCTCCGTGGGGATCGCCCCCTTCACGGGTCCCAAGCGCTGGAACCGCGCGAAGCTCGACGCCTACGAGTGCGGCATCGAGCCGACGCCCCAGCCCGTCGGCGGTGGCCGGTTCCCCCTGAAGTACATGATCACCGCGATGCTCTTCATCGTGTTCGACATCGAGATCATCTTCCTTTATCCGTGGGCGGTCGCCTTCGACTCGCTCGGGGTCTTCGGACTGGTCGAGATGGTGCTGTTCATCGTCACCGTCCTCGTCGCCTACGCCTACGTGTGGCGCCGTCGCGGGCTGGACTGGGACTGAGAGGCAGCGTGCCGGAAGGCGCGCGGGAGGAAGCACTGACATGGGTCTCGAAGAGAAATTGCCCAGCGGGTTCATCCTGACCACCGTCGAGCAGGTGGCCGGATGGGCGCGCAAGAACTCCGTCTGGCCGGCCACCTTCGGCCTCGCCTGCTGCGCCATCGAGCTGATGGCCACCGGCGGCCCGACCCACGACCTGGCGAGGTTCGGCATGGAGCGCGCGTCGGCGTCGCCGCGCCAGGCCGACCTGATGATCGTGGCCGGACGACTCTCGCAGAAGATGGCGCCGGTGCTGCGCCAGATCTACGACCAGATGGCCGAGCCGAAGTGGGTCATCGCCATGGGCGTCTGCGCCTCCAGCGGTGGCATGTTCAACAACTACGCCATCGTCCAGGGCGTCGACCACGTCGTGCCGGTGGACATCTACCTGCCCGGCTGCCCGCCGCGCCCCGAGATGCTCATCGACGCGATCGTCAAGCTGCACGACAAGATCCAGAACATGAAGTTCGGCGCCCACCGCGCCAAGCAGATCGACGAGCTGGAACTGCGGGCTCTGCGGTCGCTTCCGCTCATCGATCAGGGGACCTCGAAATGAGCACTGACAACCTTCCCGGAGTCCCGGAGGAGCCGATCGCCCGCCGGGGCATGTTCGGCGCGTCCGACTCCGGTGACACCTCGGGTTACGGCCGCCTCGTCGTGCGCCGCCCGCCGAAGCTGTCGAGCGAGCGGCCGTACGGCGGCTACTTCGACGAGGTGGCGGACGCGCTGGAGCGGGTCGCGGGCGACGCGTACGCCGACATGGTGGAACGCGTGGTCGTCGACCGCGGCGAGCTGACCCTGCACGTCAAGCGTGAGCACCTGGTCGAGTTCATGGGCCACCTGCGCGACGACCTCGCGCTGCGCTTCGAGCTGTCGCTCGGCGTGTCGGGCGTGCACTATCCCGAGGAGACCGGCGCCGAGCTGCGCGCCGTCTACCACCTGTGCTCGATCACCCACAACCGGCGCGTCCGGGTCGAAGTCGCGTGCCCCGACGCGGATCCCCACATTCCCTCCACGGTGTCGATCTACCCGACGCACGACTGGCACGAACGCGAGACCTACGACTTCTTCGGGATCATCTTCGACGGCCATCCGGCGCTCACCCGCATCGAGATGCCCGATGACTGGGAAGGCCACCCGCAGCGCAAGGACTACCCGCTCGGCGGCATCCCGGTGCAGTACCGCGGCGCCACCACCCCCGCGCCGGACCAGAGGAGGTCGTACGCATGACCGCCATCCACGACGGTGAGACCGCTCACAACCAGAACGCCCACGCCACCGGCGACGACGCCGCCGAGGGCCGCGTCTACAGCGTCAACGGGCAGGACTGGGACGAGGTCGTCGGCGCCGCCGCCGAGGGCTCCGAGGAGCGCCTGGTCGTCAACATGGGTCCGCAGCACCCCTCGACGCACGGCGTGCTCCGCCTGGTGCTGACCCTCGACGGCGAGACCGTGACCGAGGCCCGCGTGGGCATCGGCTACCTCCACACCGGCATCGAGAAGAACATGGAGTACCGGACGTGGACCCAGGGGGTCACGTTCGTCACCCGCATGGACTACCTCGCGCCGATCTTCAACGAGACGGCGTACTGCCTGGCGGTGGAGAAGCTCCTCGGCATCACCGACCGGATCCCGCAGCGCGCGCAGACCATCCGCGTGATGATGATGGAGCTCAACCGCATCTCCTCGCACCTGGTCGCCATCGCGACCTTCGGCCTGGAGCTCGGCGCCACCACGCCGATGCTGTTCGGCTTCCGTGAGCGCGAGATGGTGCTCGACCTGTTCGAGTACATCACCGGCCTGCGCATGAACATGGCGTACGTCCGCCCGGGCGGCGTCTCGGTCGACCTGCCGGCGGGCGCGGTCGACAAGATCGGCGAGTTCCTCAAGGTCATGCCGGGTCGCATCAAGGAGATGCGCAAGCTCCTCGACGAGAACCCGGCCTACACCCGCCGCACCAAGGACGTCGCCTACCTCGACCTCACCGGCTGCATGGCCCTCGGCGTGACCGGGCCCATGCTCCGCGCGGCCGGCCTCCCGTGGGACCTGCGCAAGTCGCAGCCCTACAGCGGCTACGAGACCTACGACTTCGACGTGCCGACCGAGACCTCCTGCGACGTCTACGGCCGCTACCTGGTCCGTATGGCCGAGATGGAGGAGTCCCTCAAGATCATCGCCCAGTGCCTCGACCGGCTCTCGGGCTCCGAGCTCAAGGGCAAGCCGGTCATGATCGAGGACAAGAAGATCGGCTGGCCGTCGCAGCTCGCGCTCGGCCCCGACGGCCTCGGCAACTCGCCCGACCACATCGCCCACATCATGAGCTCCTCCATGGAAGCCCTGATCCACCACTTCAAGCTGGTGACCGAGGGCTTCAGGGTCCCGGCGGGACAGGCGTACGTCCCGGTCGAGTCGCCGCGCGGCGAGCTGGGCGCCCACGTGGTCAGCGACGGAAGCACCCGGCCGTACCGCGTGCACTTCCGCGACCCGTCCTTCACGAACCTGCAGGCGGTCCCCGCCACCTGCGAAGGCGGCATGGTTGCCGACGTCATCGCCGCGGTCGCCTCGATCGACCCGGTCATGGGAGGTGTGGACCGGTGACGAGCTACTCGCCGGAAGTCCGCGAGCGTCTCGAACGCGACGCGAAAGAGATCATCGGACGCTACCCGAAGAGCCGCTCGGCGCTGCTGCCGCTGCTGCACCTGGTGCAGTCGGAGGACGGCTACGTCTCCGACGCCGGGCAGGAGTTCTGCGCCGAGATGCTGGGCCTGTCGAAGGCCGAGGTCGTGGGCGTCTCGACGTTCTACACGATGTACAAGCGCAAGCCCGCCGGTGAATATCACGTGGGCGTCTGCATCAACGCGCTGTGCGCCATCATGGGCGGCGACCAGATCTGGGACGAGCTGAGCGAGCACGTCGGCGTCGGCAACGGCGAGACCACCGGCGACGGCAAGGTCTCGCTGGAGCGCCTGGAGTGCAACGCCGCCTGCGACTTCGCGCCCGTCATGATGGTCAACTGGGAGTTCTTCGACAACCAGACCCCCGAGTCGGCCAAGCAGCTCGTCGACGACCTGCGCGCGGGCAAGGAAGTCACGCCCACGCGCGGCCCCTCGCGCCTCTGCAGCTTCAAGGAGGCCTCGCGCGTGCTCGCGGGCCTGCCCGACGGCCAGGCCGGTGACGGCCCCTCCGCCGTCGGCCCCTCCGTCGAGGGCCTGAAGGTCGCCAAAGCCAACGGATGGACCGCGCCGGCGCCGTCGAAGGGGGCCTCCGAATGACCACGCTGACCCCGGTGCTCACCGCCAACTGGGACCGGCCCGACTCCTTCACCCTGGCGGGCTACGGGGAGTACGAGGCCGCCAAGAAGGCGCTGGCCACCGACCCCGACGCCATCATCAAGGCCGTCAAGGACTCCGGTCTGCGCGGCCGAGGCGGCGCGGGCTTCCCCACCGGCATGAAGTGGGGCTTCATCCCGCAGGGCGACGGCAAGGCCCACTACCTCGTCGTCAACGCCGACGAGTCGGAGCCGGGCACCTGCAAGGACATCCCGCTGATGATGGCCAACCCCCACTCCCTGGTGGAGGGTGTCATCATCACGGCCTACGCCATCCGCGCCAACCACGCCTTCATCTACATCCGCGGCGAGGTGCTCCACGTCATCCGCCGCGTGCAGGCGGCGGTGCGCGAGGCGTACGAGAAGGGCTACCTCGGCACGAACATCTTCGGGTCGGGCTACGACCTGGAGCTCGTCGTGCACTCCGGCGCCGGTGCGTACATCTGCGGCGAGGAGACGGCGCTGCTCGACTCGCTCGAGGGCTACAGAGGCCAACCTCGGCTCAAGCCCCCCTTCCCGGCCGTCGCAGGCCTTTACGCCTGCCCCACTGTCATCAACAACGTCGAATCGGTCGCCAGCGTTCCCAGCATCGTCGCCAACGGCGCCGACTGGTTCGCCTCGATGGGCACCGAGAAGTCCAAGGGCTTCGGCATCTTCTCGCTGAGCGGCCACGTCACCCGCCCCGGGCAGTACGAGGCGCCGCTCGGCATCACCCTGCGCGAGCTGCTCGACATGGCGGGCGGCATCCGGGCGGGGCACCGGCTGAAGTTCTGGACCCCCGGCGGATCGTCCACCCCGATCTTCACCGACGAGCACCTCGACGTCCCGCTCGACTTCGAGTCGGTGGGCGCCAAGGGCTCCATGCTGGGTACCCGCGCGCTGCAGATCTTCGACGAGACCACCTGCGTCGTGCGTGCCGTCCTGCGCTGGACCGAGTTCTACGCCCACGAGTCCTGCGGTAAGTGCACCCCCTGCCGGGAGGGCACCTACTGGCTGAAGCAGGTCCTTCGGAGGCTCGAGAAGGGCCAGGGCACCGAAGAGGACCTCAGCACGATCACGGACATCGCCGACAACATCCTGGGCCGCTCGTTCTGCGCCCTGGGCGACGGCGCGACCAGCCCGATCCACTCGTCGGTGAAGCACTTCCGCGACGAATACCTCAAGCACTTCGAGATCGGCGGATGTCCGTTCGACCGGGCGGCGTCCACTGTGTGGGGGGCATCCGCATGACCGTTCAGACCACGTCCGAAGGGCAGGTCGAGCAGCCCGTCGAGATGGTCACGCTGACCATCGACGGTTTCCAGATCAGCGTCCCCAAGGGAACGATGATCATCCGGGCGGCCGAGATGCTGGGCATCCAGATCCCCCGGTTCTGCGACCACCCGCTGCTCGAGCCGGCGGCCAACTGCCGCCAGTGCCTGGTCGACATCACCGACGCCGGTAACGGCCGCGGCTTCCCCAAGCCGCAGCCGTCCTGCGCCATCGAGGTCGCCGAGGGCATGGTGGTGCTGACGCAGCTCACCTCGCCGGTCGCCGAGAAGGCCCAGCGCGGTGTCATGGAGCTGCTGCTCATGAACCACCCGCTCGACTGCCCGGTCTGCGACAAGGGCGGCGAGTGCCCCCTGCAGAACCAGGCCATGTCGAACGGCCAGGGCGAGTCGCGCTTCCACGAGCACAAGCGCACCTTCGAGAAGCCCATCCCGCTGTCGACCGAGGTCCTGCTCGACCGCGAGCGGTGCGTCCAGTGCGCCCGCTGCATCCGCTTCTCCGACGAGATCGCCGGTGACCCGCTGATCGACTTCTTCGAGCGCGGCGCCTCCGAGCAGGTCGGCGTGGCGAACGGCGAGCCGTTCGAGTCCTACTTCTCCGGCAACACCGTGCAGATCTGCCCGGTCGGCGCGCTCACCGGCGCGGCCTACCGCTTCCGGGCCCGGCCGTTCGACCTGGTGTCGACGCCCAGCGCCTGCGAGCACTGCGCCAGCGGCTGCGACCTGCGCACCGACCACCGGCGCGGCCGGGTCACCCGGCGCCTGGCCGCCGACGACCCGCAGGTCAACGAGGAGTGGAACTGCGACAAGGGCCGCTGGGCCTTCTCCTACACCACTCAGCCCGACCGCCTGCAGACGCCGCTGGTCCGCGACGAGGAGGGCCGCCTGCGGCCCGCGTCCTGGCCGGAGGCCCTGACGGTCGCCGCCGAGGGCCTCGCCAAGGCCCGCGGGAAGGCCGGCGTGCTGGTCGGCGGACGGGTGACCGTCGAGGACGCCTACGCCTACTCCAAGTTCGCGCGCATCGCCCTCGGCACCAACGACATCGACTTCCGCTCCCGCCCGCTGTCGGAGGAAGAGGCCGTCTTCCTCGCGCACACGGTCGCGGGCAAGGGCATCGAGGTCTCCTACAGCGACCTCGAGAAGGCCCCGGCGGTGCTGCTCGCCGGGTTCGAGCCCGAGGAGGAGTCGCCGATCGTCTTCCTGCGCCTGCGCAAGGCGTGGCGCAAGCGCGGCCTGAAGGTCTTCTCGATCGCGCCGTTCGCCTCGGCCGGACTGGCCAAGATGGGCGGCACCCTGATCCGTACGCTTCCGGGCGCCGAGGCCGAGGCCGTCGGCGAGCTGATCTCCGGCTCCTCGGCCGCCGCCGAGGCCCTGAAGCAACCGGGCGCGATCATCCTGGTCGGCGAGCGGCTCGCCACCGCCGGGGGCGCGCTCTCGGCCGCCGTACGGCTCAGCGCCACCTCCGGTGCCCGGCTCGCCTGGGTTCCCCGCCGGGCCGGTGAGCGCGGCGCCCTGGAGGCCGGCGCCCTGCCGGGCCTGCTGCCGATCGGCCGTCCCGTCGCCGACGAGACCGCCCGCGCCGAGGTCGCCCGCGCCTGGGACGTCGCGAGCATCCCGGCCACCCCGGGACGCGACACCACCGCGATCATCACCGCCGCGCTGAACGGCGAGATCGACGCCCTGGTGGTCGGCGGGGTCGACCCCTACGACCTGCCCGACCCCGCGGCCGCGCTCGAGGCCCTCGAGAACACCCCGTTCGTCGTCTCCCTCGAGATGCGCGCCAGCGCCGTCACCGACCGCGCCGACGTCGTGCTGCCCATCGCGGCCGTCACCGAGAAGAACGGCACCTTCGTCAACTGGGAGGGCCGGGGCCGCTCGTTCGAGCGGGCCATCGAGGTGCCGGGCGTGATGAGCGACCTGCGCGCGATCGGCGCGATCAGCGACCACATGGACGTGCACCTCGGCCTGCCCGACGCCGCCGCCGCCCGCCGCGAGCTCGCGACGCTGGGCGCCTGGCGCGGCTCCCGGCCGAACGGCCCGAGCGTCACCGGTGGCGTCCACGCCGACCCGCAGGCCGGCGAGGCGGTCCTGGCCACCTGGCACCTGCTGCTCGACGAGGGCCGCATGCAGGACGGCGAGCCGTTCCTCGCGGGCACCGGACGCGCCGTGGAGGCTCTGCTGTCGGAGGCCACGGCCGCCGAGATCGGCGTGCTCGACGGCGGCAAGGTTCACATCGCCACCGAGGCCGGTACGGTCACGCTGCCCGTCCGGGTGGCCGACCTGCCCGACCGTGTGGTGTGGGTGCCGTCGAACTCCGCCGGCTGCTCGGTCACCCGCGACCTGCGCGCCGTGGCCGGTGACGTCGTCAAGATCGGGAGCGAGTCATGACTCCTCAAGCCTTTGTCCTCGCCGATGGCGCCAACCCCACGTTGGCAGACTTCGGCAAGGACCCGCTGTGGCTGTCCATCATCAAGGCCGTCTTCATCTTCGTCTTCCTGATGCTGGGCGTGCTGTTCGGCGTGTGGTTCGAGCGCAAGCTCATCTCACGCATGCAGCACCGCTACGGCCCGAACCGCGCGGGCAAGTTCGGCCTGCTGCAGACGGTGGCCGACGGCCTGAAGATGGGGTTGAAGGAGGACATCCTCCCGAGGACCGTCGACAAGGTCGTCTACATCCTCGCCCCGATCATCATCGCGGTCCCGGCGTTCCTGTCGTACTCGATCATCCCGTTCGGGCCGATGGTGTCGATCTTCGGGGTGCGGACGCCGCTGCAGCTCACCGACCTGCCGGTCGCGGTGCTGGTGGTCCTCGCGATGGCCTCGATCGGCGTCTACGGCATCGTGCTCGCGGGCTGGGGCTCGCGCTCGCCGTACGCCGTGCTCGGTGGCCTGCGCTCCACGGCCCAGGTGATCTCCTACGAGATCGCGATGGGCCTGTCGTTCGTGGCGGTGTTCCTGTTCGCCGGCACGCTCTCCACCTCCGAGATCGTCGCCAAGCAGGCCTCGGGCGGTGACTGGCACGGCATCCCGCTCCCGTCGTGGTACGCCATCCTGCTGATCCCGTCGTTCCTGATCTACGTGATCACGATGCTCGGCGAGACCAACCGCGTGCCGTTCGACCTCCCCGAGGGTGAGGGCGAGCTGGTCGGCGGCTTCCACACCGAGTACTCCTCCTCGCTGAAGTTCGCGATGTTCATGCTGGCCGAGTACGCCAACGTCCTCACGGTGTCCGGGCTGTGCATCACGCTGTTCCTGGGCGGCTGGCGGGCCCCGTGGCCGATCTCCCTGTGGGACGGCGCGAACACCGGCTGGTGGCCGATGCTGTGGTTCTTCATCAAGCTCGTGCTGGCGTTCGCCTTCTTCATCTGGGTGCGCGCCTCCCTGCCCCGTATCCGGTACGACCAGCTCATGGCCTTCGGCTGGAAGGTCCTCATCCCGCTGAACCTCGCGTGGATCCTGCTGGTCGCCACCGTCCGGGCCACCCGCATCGCGGGCGAGCAGAGGTCACTGGTGATGATCATCGCAGCGGTGGTCGTCGTCGGGGTCCTCGCGATCTACTTCCGCTTCGACACGGTCAACCAGCGTCGCCGCGAGGCCAAGGCCGCGCAGGTGGAGGCCGAGTTCGAGCAGCTGCGCGCCGAGCCCACCGCCGGTGGGTTCCCGGTTCCGGCCCTGGACCTGCCGCACTACCACGGCGTCAACGGACGCAAGGAGGTCCCCAGTGGGACTAACTGATTTCCTGAACCCCGTGAAGGGGTTCGGCGTCACCTTCCACCACATGTTCAAGAAGCCGGTGACGGTCAACTACCCGGAGGAGAAGCGGCCCACCGCCCCCCGGTTCCACGGCCGTCACCAGCTGAACCGCTGGCCGGACGGTCTCGAGAAGTGCGTCGGGTGCGAGCTGTGCGCCTGGGCCTGCCCGGCTGACGCGATCTTCGTGGAGGGTGCCGACAACACCGACGAGGAGCGCTACTCCCCGGGTGAGCGGTACGGGCGGACGTACCAGATCAACTACCTGCGGTGCATCCTTTGCGGCCTGTGCATCGAGGCGTGCCCGACACGCGCGCTGACGATGACCAACGAGTACGAGCTCGCCGACGCGAGCCGTGAGAGCCTCATCTACACCAAGGAGATGCTGCTCGCGCCGCTGGGTCCCGGCATGGAAGCGCCCCCGCACGCCATGCGCCTCGGCGAGACCGAAGAGGACTACTACCGGTTGGGCCGTAGCAATGGGTGAAACGATCACGTTCTGGGTGCTGGCGGTCGTCTCGGTGGCCGCGGCGTTCGGACTCGTCTTCAGCCGCAAGGCGGTGTACTCCGCGCTGATGCTGGGCGTGGTGATGCTCTCGCTGGCGGTGCTCTACGCCGTTCAGGACGCCCCGTTCCTCGCCGTGGTGCAGATCATCGTCTACACCGGCGCGGTCATGATGCTGTTCCTGTTCGTGCTGATGCTGGTCGGCGTCGACTCCTCCGACTCGCTGGTGGAGACGATCAAGGGGCAGCGCTTCTGGGCGATCATCGCGGGCCTCGGCTTCGCGGTGCTGCTGGCCGTCGGCATCGGCAACGCCGTGATCGGGGACGCCGCCGGGGTCGCGAACGTCGAGGGCGGCAACGTCCCGGCGCTGGCCAAGCTGATCTTCACGCGGTACGTCTTCGCGTTCGAGGTCACCTCGGCGCTGCTCATCACCGCCGCGCTCGGCGCGATGGTGCTGGCGCACCGCGAGCGCAGCGCTCCGAAGCCCACGCAGAAGGACCTCTCGCGCGCCCGGTTCCTCGGCGACCACCCGACCCCGCTCCCGGGGCCCGGCACCTACGCCCGGCACAACGCGATCGACATGCCCGCGCTGCTGCCGGACGGCTCGGTCTCCGAGCTGTCGGTCAACCGCTACATCGCCCGGCACGACGTCGAGAGCGGCCGGCTGCCGGACAATCCCCGGCTCGCCAGCGCCATCAAGCAGGTCGCCGAGAGCAACCGCCGCACCGAGCAGCCGAAGGTCGTCCAGGCCGTCGCCGAGGCCCCCGAGGTCCCGGTTCCGGCCGAGGACGAGCCCGTGGCCGCCCGGTCCGCCGGCAAGGCCGCGGACGGCCCTGTCGAGGAGGAAGGCAAGTGACCACCCACTACCTGGTGCTCTCCGCGCTGCTGTTCGCCATCGGCGGCGTCGGCGTGCTCGTACGCCGCAACGCCATCGTCGTGTTCATGTGCGTGGAGCTCATGCTCAACGCCTGCAACCTGGCTTTCGTCACCTTCGCCCGCCAGCACGGCAACCTCCAGGGCCAGATCATCGCCTTCTTCGTGATGATCGTGGCCGCCGCCGAGGTCGTCGTGGGTCTCGCGATCATCGTGACGATCTTCCGAACCCGCAGGTCCGCGTCGGTGGACGACGCCAACCTGCTGAAGTACTAAGAGGTCGCCGTGGAAACCGCTGCTGAGATCGTCCGGCACTCCGGTGGAGTGGTCGGCGTCTCCTGGCTGACGATCGCCCTGCCCCTGCTCGGCGCGGCGATCCTGCTGCTGGGCGGCCGCCGCACCGACCGTTGGGGCCACCTGCTCGGCGTCGCCATGTCGCTGGCGTCGTTCGTGGTCGGAGTGCTCGCCTTCTTCGAGCTGATCGGCTTCGGGCCCGACCAGCGCCGCCGCCTCGTGGAGCTGTACGACTTCCTGCCCTCGGGCTCGCTCCACGTGAAGATGGGCCTGCTGCTGGACCCGCTGTCCATCTCGTTCGTCCTGCTGATCACCGGTGTCGGGTCGCTGATCCACATCTACTCGATCGGCTACATGGCGCACGACCCGAACCGGCGGCGGTTCTTCGCCTACCTGAACCTCTTCGTCGCGGCGATGCTCCTGCTGGTGCTGTCCGACAACTACCTCGGCCTGTACATCGGCTGGGAGGGCGTCGGTCTGGCGTCCTACCTGCTGATCGGCTTCTGGCAGCACAAGCCGTCGGCCGCCGCGGCGGCCAAGAAGGCGTTCGTCGTCAACCGTGTCGGCGACATGGGCCTCGCGCTCGGCATCTTCGTCATCTTCACGACGTTCGGCACCATCGCCTTCAACGAGGTGCTGCCCAACGCCGGCAAGGCCGGGCAGGGCACGCTGACGCTGATCGGCCTCGCGCTGCTGCTCGGCGCGTGCGGCAAGTCCGCCCAGCTCCCGCTGCAGTCCTGGCTCCTGGACGCCATGGAGGGCCCGACCCCGGTCTCGGCCCTCATCCACGCGGCCACCATGGTCACCGCCGGCGTCTACCTCGTGGTCCGATCCGGCCCGATCTTCGAGGGCGCCCCGACCGCGCAGCTCGTCGTGACGATCGTCGGCGTCGCCACCCTGCTCGCCGGTGCGATCATCGGTACGGCCAAGGACGACATCAAGAAGGCGCTGGCCGGTTCGACGATGTCGCAGATCGGCTACATGATGCTCGGCGCCGGCCTCGGCCCGATCGGGTACGCCTTCGCCATCGCCCACCTGATCACGCACGGCTTCTTCAAGGCCTCGATGTTCCTCGGCGCGGGCTCGGTCATGCACGCCATGAACGACGAGGTCGACATGCGCAAGTTCGGCGGCCTCGCCTCGGTGATGAAGATCACCTGGGCGACGTTCGGGCTCGGCTACCTCGCCATCATCGGCTTCCCGCTGCTGTCCGGTTACTGGACCAAGGACGGCATCATCGAGACCGCGATGGAGCACAACCCGATCCTCGGCTGGCTGGCCGTGCTCGGCGCCGGCATCACCGGCTTCTACATGTCGCGCCTGTTCTTCATGACCTTCCACGGCAAGCGCCGCTGGGAGAAGGACGCCCACCCGCACGAGTCCCCGGCCGTCATGACCTGGCCGCTGATCATCCTGTCGATCGGCTCGGTCTTCGGCGGCGCGTTCCTCATCGTGGGCAACCGCTTCATGGAGTTCCTCGCCCCGGCCGTCGGCCGTCCCGAGGAGATGCCGACCTTCCACCCGTTCAGCCCCGCCGGTCTGGTGACGCTGGCGCTGGTCGCCATCGGCGTCGCCTTCGCCTGGATGAAGTACGGCAGGGCCGAGGTCCCCGCGGTCGCCCCGCGCGGCTCGTTCCTCACCGTCTTCGCCCGCCGCGACCTGTACGGCGACGCGCTGAACGAGGCGCTGTTCATGCGCCCCGGCCAGTGGCTGACCCGGCTCGCGGTCTTCTTCGACAACCGCGGCGTCGACGGGCTGGTCAACGGGCTGGCCGCCACGATCGGCGGCACGTCGGGCCGGCTGCGCCGCGTGCAGACGGGCTTCGTCCGGTCGTACGCCTTGTCGATATTCTTCGGTGCCGCCCTCCTGGTCGGCGCATGGTTCGTCGTAGGGAACCTGTGATGCCCTGGCTCTCAATTCTGATGGGCGTGCCCGTGGTGGGCGCGCTGGCGGTGGCGGCGGTGCCCAAGGGCAACGACAAGCTCGCCAAGCAGCTCACGCTCGTGGTGTCGCTCGTCGTGCTGGTGCTCACGATCGCCATGGCGGCCAAGTTCGACCACTCCGGGCCGCGTTACCAGTTCAGCGAGGTCCACCAGTGGATCCCGTCGTTCGGCGTCCACTACGCGGTCGCCGTCGACGGCATCGCGCTCGTGCTCATCGCCCTGGCGGCGGTGCTGGTCCCGATCGTGGTGCTGGCCTCCTGGAACGACGCCGACCGGCCCGACGCCAAGCGGTCGGTCAAGACGTACTTCGCACTGATCCTGGTGCTCGAGGCGATGATGATCGGCGTCTTCGCGGCGACCGACGTCTTCCTCTTCTACGTCTTCTTCGAAGCGATGCTGATCCCGATGTACTTCATGATCGGGTCCTACGGCGGGGCGCAGCGGTCGTACGCGGCCGTGAAGTTCCTGCTGTACTCGCTGTTCGGCGGCCTGCTCATGCTGGTGGCCGTGATCGCGCTGTACGCCCTCGCCGGCAAGGGCACCTTCCTGCAGCCCGAGCTGATCGGCGTCATCAAGGACCCGGCCACCCAGAAGTGGCTGTTCCTCGGCTTCTTCATCGCGTTCGCCGTCAAGGCCCCGCTGGTGCCGTTCCACACCTGGCTGCCCGACGCCGCCGCCCAGGCGCCCGCCGGCGCGGCCGTGCTCCTGGTGGGCGTGCTCGACAAGGTCGGCACCTACGGCATGCTCCGCTTCTGCCTCGAGCTCTTCCCGGACGCCGCGAAGTTCTTCACACCCGCCGTGATCGCGCTCAGCGTGATCGGCATCGTGTACGGCGCGATCGTGGCCATCGGGCAGGCCGACATGAAGCGGCTCATCGCCTACACCTCGATCTCGCACTTCGGCTTCATCACGATGGGCGTGTTCGCGCTGACCGCCGACGCCGGGGCCGGAGCCACGCTCTACATGGTCAACCACGGTTTCTCGACCGGCGCGCTGTTCCTGCTCGCCGGATTCCTGATCAACCGCCGCGGCTCGCAGTTCATCGCCGACTACGGAGGCGTCCAGAAGGTCGCCCCGATCCTGGCGGGCACCTTCCTGGTCGCCGGTCTGTCGTCGCTGTCGCTGCCGGGCCTTTCGACCTTCGTGAGCGAGTTCCTCGTCCTGATCGGCACCTACGAGCAGTACGTCGTACCGGCCGTCATCTCCCTCATCGGCATGGTCCTCGCCGCCGTGTACGTCCTGTGGATGTACCAGCGGATGATGACCGGTCCGACGGCCGAATCGGTCAAGACGCTGCCCGACCTGAACCTCCGTGAGAAGTTCGTGGTGGCCCCGCTGATCGCGCTGCTCATCGGCTTCGGGTTCTTCCCCAAGCCGCTGCTCGACGTGATCAACCCGGCCGTGAACCACACGCTCACCAGCGTGCAGGCCCCGCAGTTCCACCCGGCCATTCCAGTGACCGCTGAGAAGAAGGGGGCAGGCCAGTGAGCCTCCTCGCCGCCGCGCCCATCGAGGCCCCGAAGATCGAATATGGGGAGCTCGCGCCGATGCTCCTGGTGTTCGGTGCGGCGACCATCGGCGTGCTCGTCGAGGCGTTCACGCCGCGCTACCTGCGCAAGTCGATCCAGATGCCCATCACGGTGCTGTCACTGCTCGGCGCGTTCGCGCTGACGGTCTGGCAGGGCGTCCAGGGTGTGCGCGACGCGGCCGCCATGGGAGCGGTCGCCGTCGACGGGCCCTCGCTGTTCATCTGGGGCGCCATCCTCCTGCTGGCGGTCGTCTGCGTCCTGCTGATCAACGACGACGACCACTTCGTCGCCCAGGCGGCCGCCGTCCCCGGCAGTGCCGAGGAGGACCAGGCGATCTCCGTTGGCGGCGCCCACACCGAGATCTTCCCGCTGGTGCTGTTCGCCGTCGGCGGCATGATGCTCTTCCCCGCCGCGAACGACCTGCTGGTCATGTTCGTGGCCCTCGAGGTCATGTCGCTGCCGCTGTACCTGCTGTGCGGTCTCGCCCGCCGTCGCCGCCTGCTCTCGCAGGAGGCGGCGATGAAGTACTTCCTGCTCGGCGCGTTCTCCTCGGCGTTCTTCCTGTACGGCACCGCGCTGCTGTACGGCTTCGCCGGGTCGGTCGACCTGTCGGCCATCCAGCAGGCCCTCAGCAGCGTGGGCGGCCAGGACAGCCTGCTCTACATGGGTGCCGCCACCCTCGGCGTCGGCCTCCTGTTCAAGATCGGCGCCGCGCCCTTCCAGGCCTGGAAGCCCGACGTGTACCAGGGCTCGCCGACCCCCATCACCGCGCTGATGGCCTCCGGCACGCTCATCGCCGCCTTCGGGGCCCTGCTGCGGGTCTTCTGGGTCGCCCTCGGCAACCTGGACGGCGAGTGGAGCCCGGTGCTTTGGGCCGTCGCCATCCTCACGATGGTCATCGGTGCGATCCTCGCGATCACCCAGACCGACATCAAGCGCATGCTGGCCTACTCCTCGATCGCCCACACCGGCTTCCTGCTCACCGCGGTGGTCGCGACCGGCGGCGAGAAGCAGAACGTCAGCGCCCTGTCGGGCATCCTGTTCTACCTGGTGGCCTACGGTTTCGCCACGGTCGGCGCCTTCGCGGTCGTCACCCTGGTCCGTGACGCCGGCGGCGAGGCGGGGCACCTGTCCCGCTGGGCCGGCCTCGGCAAGCGGTCCCCGGTCCTGGCGGGCATCTTCGCGCTCTTCCTGCTCGCATTCGCCGGTATCCCGCTGACGTCGGGCTTCTTCGGCAAGTACGCCGTTTTCGCCCCGGCGGTCGCGGGCGGCGCGACAGGGCTGGTCATCGTGGGTGTGGTCACCTCGGCCATGGCGGCGTTCTTCTACGTCCGGGTCATCGTGCTGATGTTCTTCAGCGACCCGGCCCCGGAAGGCCCGACCATCGCGGTGCCCAGCATGGGGACCGCGGCTGTGGTCACGCTCGCGGCGGCGGCTACGGTAGTCCTCGGGCTCTTCCCGCAGCCGGTGCTCGATCTCGCGCACACGGCCGCGCAGTCGTTGTTCGTTCGATAGGAGTAATGCTTGATGGCCGCGCCGCCCGTAGTCGACCTGCCGTTCATCGACGAGGGGCTGGCAGCGGATATCGCCAGCGGCCTCGACGCGGTCGAGAAGCTGCTCCGCACGTCAGCCGACAGCGAGGACGCCTTCGTCGCGGAGGCGTCCAAGCACCTCATCGAGGCCGGGGGCAAGCGCTTCCGGGCGATGATCGTGCTGCTGGCGTCCCACTTCGGCGACCCGAGTGCCCCCGGTGTCGTCCCGGGGGCCGTCGTCATCGAGCTCACCCACCTCGCGACGCTCTACCACGACGACGTCATGGACGAGGCGCCGGTACGCAGGGGAACCCCCTCCGCCAACGCCCGGTGGGACAACACCGTGGCCATCCTCACCGGCGACTACCTTTTCGCCCAGGCGTCGGAGATCCTGGCCGACCTCGGCCCCGAACTGGTCCGCATCCAGGCCCGCACGTTCTCCCGGCTCGTCAAGGGCCAGATCCGCGAGACGATCGGCCCGCGTCCGGGCGTCGACGCCGTCACCCACTACATCGAGGTGCTGGCCGACAAGACCGGCTCCCTGATCGCCACCTCAGGCCGGTTCGGCGCGATGCTCGCCGGCGCCCCGGCCGAGATCGTCGACCGCATCACCAGCGCCTGTGAGGCCATCGGCGTGGCCTGGCAGCTCGGCGACGACCTGCTCGACGTGGCCTCCTCCGCAGGTGAGAGCGGCAAGACCCCCGGCACCGACCTGCGCGAGGGCATCCGTACGCTCCCCGTGCTGTACGTGCTGGAGTCCACCGCCCCCGAGGACGCCCGGCTGCGCGAGCTGCTCGCCGGTCCCGTGGCCGAGGACGACATCGAGGAGGCCGTGGAGCTGCTCCGTGCCAACCCGGCGATGGAGCGGGCGCACGCCGAGCTGATGTCGTGGGTCGACCGGGCCCGCGCCGACCTCATGGCCCTGCCCGACATCCCCGCCCGCCAGGCGCTGCTCGCCCTCTGCGACTACGTCGCCGACCGGTCGGGCTGACCTCAGCGGCCCGCCAGCAACTCCACGACGGGCGCGAGACGGTCGGCGTACATCGCGTTGACGGTGATGTACGAGATCTGGTGCTCGTCCCTGCGGCGTAGCAGCCGGTCGGCCATCTGACGAGGTGTCCCCTTGAGGACGGCGATCGAGTCCTCGGGGACGCCCGCGCCCAGTTGCGCGGCCAGCCACGGCGGCGGGGGCTCGTCGCCGACCAGGTGCAGGCCGGTGCTGAGCTCCACAGCGTCGAAGTCGTCGCTCGCCTGGCGGATCAGGCGTACCGGATCCGCCAGGGCGTCCTCCGGAGTGGACGCTCCGAGGGCCAGCGCGACGGTGTCGGCGTTCCGCGCCGCGAACCCCAGCATCCGGGCCCCCGCCGCGGCGATCAGCACGCGAGGTCTGGGCCCCGGCCACTTCCCGACGTGCCGGAGCACCTCTTCGAGCTGCCGGATCCGCTGGTCGGGCGTGCCGAACGGCATGCCCAGCCGCGCGGCTTCCTCCCGCGCGTCCGGACGTCCGGCTCCGACCCCCAGCTCGAACCGGCCTCCGGAGAGGAAGGTCAGCCCGGCGATCTCCCAGGCGAGCTGTTCCGGACGCCGGTAGGGCGCGGCGAGGACGAAAGTGCCGAGCCCGATCGACGTGGTCGCGGCCGCCGCGGCGCTCAGCGACAGCAGTGGCGGCAGCGTGGTCAGGGTGTCGGGGGTGAGGAATGTGGCGTAGCCGAGGTCCTCGGCCCGCCGGGCGAGCGCGGTCCACTGATCCGCGTCCGGCGTCATCCCGGCGACGACCCCGAAACGGAAAAGGCGATCAGCCATGTGCACCTCCAGGTTTTCCGCCGATGGTGCCGCGCGGCAGGGCCGGCCGTCGTCGGCCCTGAGGCTCCTCGTGCGGTACAGCGGGGGAGGTACGCGGGGGTTCCGTCGGATACGTCCCGTGGGGTACGTCAGACGGCTTCCAGGGCCGGGGACGCCTGGGCCGCGCGGCGGACGGTGTGGGCGTTGTGCAGGCTCTCCCAGCTGAACACCGCGAGGGCGAGCCAGATGATCGCGAAACCGGCCCAGCGGCTCGAGGGCATGGTCTCGTGGACGACCAGCACGCCGCACAGGAACTGCAGGATGGGCGCGATGTACTGCAGAAGTCCGATCACGGTGAGCGGGACGCGGATCGCGGCGGCGGTGAAGGACATCAAGGGGACGGCCGTGATGAAGCCGGCCCCCACCAGCAGGGCGGCGTGCCCGAGCCCCTCGGTGCCGAACGTCGCCGTTCCCTGGAACTGCAGGAACACCAGGTAGGCCAGGGCCGGGGCGAGGAGCACGAGGGTCTCCACCGCCATGCTCTCGGCCGCGCCGACGTTGGCGGCCTTCTTGATCAGTCCGTAGGTGCCGAAGCTGACCGCGAGCACCAGGGCGATCCACGGCAGGCGGCCGTAGTCGACGGTCAGCACCACGACGGCCAGCGTGCCGAGCCCCACGGCGACCCACTGCCAGGGACGCAGCCGCTCACGGTAGATCGCCACGCCGAACAGCACGCTCACCAGGGGGTTGATGAAGTACCCGAGCGAGCTCTCGACGACGTGGCCGGCGTTCACGGCGTAGATGTAGAAACCCCAGTTGACCGAGACGACCACGGCGGCGAGGGCGAGAAGGAGAAGCGTTCGCGGCTGTCGGGCGAGCTCCCTCATCCAGGACCAGTGCCGCCGGACGGCCAGCACGGCGACGACGGCCACCAGGGACCAGACCATGCGGTGGGCGAGGATCTCGACCGCCCCGGACGGCTTGAGCAGCGGCCAGTACAGAGGGAACAGCCCCCACATGGCGTAGGCGGCGATACCGAACAGGACACCACGGCGTGAGTCAGGCATGTACTACATTTTCGCTGCTGACAGGGTTTACCACAAATAAGTAACTCTTCCCCCTTCCTTAAGCAACGCTTATGAGCGGAACAAGCGCGGCCCTCCCATGGTTGCGGTCGGTGAACGATCGTCCGACGGAGGTGCGCGATGGGTTGGATCTTCGGCAAGAACAAGTCTTCGATGGTGACCCCGGAGGAAGCGCTCCCCGGCCGCGCGATGGCGATCACCGTGCCCGGACGCCACGCGGTGCTCGACGCCCCGCTCGCCCCGCCCTACCCCGAGGGCACCGAGATCGCCGACTTCGGCCTCGGCTGCTTCTGGGGGGCCGAGCGCAAGTTCTGGCAGACACCCGGCGTGGTCTCCACGGCGGTCGGCTACCAGGGCGGGTACACCCAGAACCCGACTTATGAGGAAGTGTGCACCGGCCTCACGGGGCACGCCGAAGTCGTCCGCGTCGTCTTCGACCCGGCCAAAGTGTCCTACGAGGAGCTTCTGCGGGTCTTCTGGGAGGCCCACGACCCCACGCAGGGCATGCGCCAGGGCAACGACATCGGCACCCAGTACCGCTCGGCCATCTACACCCACGGCCCGGCCCAGGAGAAGGCGGCCCTGACCTCCCGCGACGCCTACCAGAAGGTCCTCGGCGAGGCCGGCTACGACCAGATCACCACAGAGATCACCCCAGCCCCGACCTTCTTCTTTGCGGAGGAGTATCACCAGCAATATTTGTACAAAGTGCCCAACGGCTACTGCGGCCTGGGCGGCACCGGCGTCTCCTGCCCCGTAGGCCTCACGACCGGCGAAGCCTGACCTCTGAGCCCGCCCTCACGCAAGGGGCGGGCTCCGTCCGAAAAGGCCCTCGCTACGCTCGGGCTGCGCTCATCGGGGATACAGGGGCTTCGTCCTCTACACCCTCGAAATTCCCCGATCGTGTACAGGGGGGCCGGTTTGGCGCATGCGAGGGCGGTGTTGCGGGCGAACAAGCGTGGCAGTGATACTGGCCGACCCATTGCGACAGCACGGTCGGAATGGTCAGTCGCGTTTCAAGGCTTGCAGGAGATCAGCGGCGAGGAGGGACGTCGCCAACGCAACCGTCTCGGGTTCGCCGATCCCTTCTTCGGCGCGTCCGGCCATCCTTGCACCGAGCGCATCTGGACCGATCGCGAACAGCACGCGCAGGAATTCGATGGCCTCGGTGGTGACCTCGCTGCTGATGGGCTCGCTAAGAAGGCCGCGGAAGGCGGCGGCGAGTTCGGCGGTGTCGGCGTGGATCAAAACGCGGTACGCATCGTGCGCGTCCTTGTCGTTCAGCCGGTGAGGCGCAGAAACGCGTTCGCCTATCTTGTGGAGCTTGGCCACCAGCAGGGCGGCAGGTCCGGCCACTCTAACTCGGTATGTACGGGTGTCCTCCAGGTCAAGGGCGGTAACGTTCATGAACGTGTTGTCGATGACGGCGGCTTCGAGACCCCGAGCACGACGCGCAGCACGGCGATCATGAGGCGGGATACGGGCTCCTCGTGTGTTCTTGCTACCTGGTCCTGCAAGAGCTTCAGGGACCATAAGGTCGACGGGGATGCCCTCGGTATTCAGCCATGAGCCAGGCTGTCCATCGATGGGGTCACGGTAGAACCCCGCGAGCATCATGGACCTCTCGAGAAGTGGTTCGTCTTCCAACACTCTTGGGTCGAGTGCGAGATCACTATCCTTCGTCGTTTCAGCCAGTGCGACAGGACTTCCCGAAGTGCGCAGGTAGATCGCCTGTGCGCCGATCACGATCACAGCGTCGCGATGAGCATCCAGCGCAGCCATGGCGTCAAGAAGCGCAGATCGAGAACGGACGAGGATGTCGTCACTATCGACGCCAGGAGGATTCATTCAGTGTCATCCATTCGATGAGTTCTTCGGCTTCGGAAGGGCTGCGGCCAGGACCCGTCATCAAGTCGACCGCGACCTGAGATGGTGCGGCGATCGTGAGGCCAGAAGCGTCGGCCAAGGTGCGGGCGAAGACGACGTCGGTCTCGGGCTCGGCCAACATCACATTTGCCCCCGCATCAGCAGGGCGAAGATCCCAGAGTCGCGCAGCTTGCCCGGCATCCGCCGTGTAGATCATTGCGGAGCGGGCGGGCGCATAGGGGGCCCAGTTGGCAGCGGCCAAGGTCCCGGTCGCGGCGTACTGAACAGGACTGCCTGACGCCCGCTGAACGAGGCTTGAGAGACCTCGTGGCGCTATCCACCGTGTGACGCGACTGTTCCGCACAAACCCGTAGTCTTCGCTCCAGCGCCTCAGCAGTGCGACCCAGTCAGGCACCGTGACCGCGCCTGAACTGCTTCGTGTCGCTAGATTTTCGGTCTCCAAGAAATCGACCACTCGATAAACCGACCCAGTGGAAACGCCGGAGACATCGACCAGCTCGCGGATGGCCCACGACTTGGCGTAGTCCAACAGTGTTCGCACGACCTTCGCCGCGGGAGCGCCCTTCAATGTTCCGCGTGGTCTTCCGGGACCGCGCCACGGGTCGCGGTCAGCCCCCCGGTCTGCTATGTGCAGACCGGGCTGCGGGACGCTCAGGTGGATGTTTCCTGTCGCGTCTATGTATGACAGTCCAACATCGGAAAGTCGCTTACGCACGGGCGGCGAGAGGTACCTAGAGACCACGACCCCGCGACTGCCGGGAAGCTGTGCCGCGCAGGCGTTCAGTTGATGAAGCAGCGTGGCGGTGTCGCGTCTTTCGACCATGCGCTTGGCTTCGACTACTAGCACCGCAGAGGTTCCGTCCGGTGCGGTCACCCTCCAGAGTGCGTCGAAGCCGGCGTCATGAACCTCGTGGCTGAGAGATCGGACGCTCCACCCGGTTGGCAACCGATCGTCGAGCACAGTCATCCCGGCTGCCAGAACTTCGGTCTCGGTCCGAGGCTGTGGCCTCGCCTCCATCAGGTCTCCAGTCTCTTGACGTTCGGGGAAAACCTTACCTCCGTCGCGTACGGAGAGCCGGTATTTCCCGAACACCATGCTGGCCGTGTTCGCGCTCGCCGGGGCCAGTGCCGCTGGGCCCTGATCCCACTTGCTACTTGAAGCGAACCGCTACCACCAGCAATATTTGTACAAAGTGCCCAACGGCTACTGCGGCCTCGGCGGCACCGGCGTGACCTGCCCCGTCGGCCTGACCGCCGGCGAAGCCTGACTTGCCGTGATCGACTGATCCGGGTCCTTGGTCGCCCGGCTTGCCCAGTGCCGATCGAGGGCCAGAGCCGCCTCCGGCCGTCGCATGTATATCAGAACATGTTCTGACTATGATGGGGCTATGAGCGCGAGCCATGCGGAGTCGGTGACGTTCTCAGACCTGTCGAGGAATCCGCGAGCGGTCGCGGAGCGTGCGACACGTCTGGGGCGGGTCCGTGTCACTCATCGGGATGCACCCGACTTCTATCTGACGGCTGTGGACCGTGAGGAGCAGCGAGATCGGACACTCGCCACCGCGTCTCGCTTGTTCCTTGCGCTCCTCAAACATGATCCAACAGCCAGGACATTGGCTATCGCGATGCCTGAGGTCTTCCCCTGGGTCCGCCATCTCACCACGGACGAACTGCGGAATTTCACGTTCGAACTGGTCGAGGCTCTGTCCGACGCTGCAGAGCTGGACTTGGACAGCACGGCCGAAGAAGTGATCGTGGGCTGGCGGGCGACGGCTCGGATCAAGGCGGACCCGGCGGAGTACGCGGACGCGCGTAAGCCTACGAGCGGAGACTTCGGACCGGTTGAGATCTCTGTATGAGTCCCAAACGTGGGGATCGTGTCACCGTTCCCCCTCCTGACGATGAGTGGGACGTTCGCTTCGCTACCAGTGATGCGGCAAGGGGATGGGAGGAACTGTGCAGGCACGCCCTGGCGAACGCACGGCGCTGTCTTGAAGCTTTGCGCACGAATCCACGCGCGCGAGCAGATCACGAGCGTCAGCATCGTCTCCGCGGCGACCTCGCAGTTCACCGCCACAACGGCAAGGATCTCGAACAGTAGGAGTTCGAGGTCACAAGTGGAGGTCGCGTCCGGTACGTCATCGACGACGGAACGCGCACCGTGTGGTTGATCTCGCTTCGCCTCGCCATCCGAAAGACACGGAAGCGTGATCCGATGCTTGCGGGTCTATTGCCCCAATGTGAATTGCTACCACCAGCAGTATTTGTACAAAGTGCCCAACGGCGACTGTGACCTTGGTGGCATCGGGGACCTGCCTCGTCGGCCTCACGGCCGGGGGGTCCGGCTTTTGAGCCTCAGCGCCCAAGGTGCCAGACGGCTGTCGCGGATTGGGAGGTGTCGGGATCTCGTGTCCGGTGGGCATCGCGCTGGCGAGGGAGTGAACCGGGAGGTCTTCAACGAGGTCTCCGTGCTGTTCGCCGAGCAGCGCGGGCTGACCTACCCCGAAGATCTGATCACCGTGGAAATCCACGGCTACCCCATGCTGTTGATCGACGGCGACATGGCGGGGTGCGTGACCGGCTACGTCGGTCACGCGCGAGGCGTGTTGGACGCTGATCAACTCCGCATCGTCCGGCAGTGTGCGCGTGACCTACGTGCGTTGGTCCCACGACTCCGCCGACGTGAAGGCCGCAGCTATGCCGCACGCTGGCTACGGATCGCCGAACTGATCATGAGCGATGCCCCGGTTTCATCGTCGCCCTGAACCGGAGGGCTGTCGCACACCCCGGTCCCCTTGAGAGGACGCCTCGCGAGGACGTCGGCATTCTTGACCGACGGTCTGAGTACCCGGGAAGTGGTACCAAAGAATGGTACCGTCGCGTACATGGCTGAGACACGGCTTCGGCTGCCGGACGAGACCTATGAGCAGATAAAGCGGATCGCCGGCGGTGACGCGCAGAGCGTCAACTCGGCGATGGTGGCCGCCATTGAGGAGTACATCGCGCGGCGGAGGCGTGAGCGCTACCAGGCGATGGGACGGAAGATCGCCGAGCGGGACCGGGAACTGCTCGAGCGGCTCGCCCGATGAGCCTCTATCCGACCACCGAGGATCTCTTCGCGTTGGCCGAGGTGGTGCTGCCGGAGGTCCGTCTCCGCGATGGCGGCCAGCTTCACGCCGCGGTGCTGCGCCCGCAGACCACGGTGTTCGGTGACGACGCCTATCCCGACCTGTGGGAGAAGGCGGCGGCCCTGATGCAGAGCATCCTGATCGGGCACCCGCTGGTGGACGGCAACAAGCGGCTGGGTTGGGCGTCTGCCGTCGCCTTCCTGGAGGACAACGGAGAGGTCCTGGAGTATCGGGACGTGGACGAGGCCGAGACGCTCGTCATCGCCATGACGACCGGGGAACTGGAGGACATCCCCGACCTCGCGAAGAGACTCCGCAGGCTCCGAGGCTGAAGATTCGGGGTGCCTACGGGGCGGCCGGTGCTCGCGTCGGCGCAGGCCGCGTCCGCAGCAGGGGCACGAGCGCCAGCGGCAGGAGCGCGGCGGCCAGCGGGATCAGGTCCTTGCTCTTCGGCGAAGCGGCCGGCCAATCGGCACCCCGGCGTCGTCATTCGCAAGGTGCGCCATCCGGTGCCGGACAGGGCGATCCACGCGGCCGTCGCGCCGAGGGTCTGCAGGCGGGCCACCTCCGCCGCCTGATCGTCACCGCGGTACGGCAGCAAGTCGCGGGAGGCCTCGCGGGGGCAGCCGGCTCTCGACGGGTTGCTGACCGCGCTGCGCTACGTGGCGAGACAGTGGGGTGCGGTCAGCGTTTGACGGCGCGTAGGACGACGAACTTCGGGCCGCTCGCGGCGACCTCGCAGTTGCCGAAGAGCCGGCGCAGCTTCACGTGGTACCCGAGGTGCCGGTTGGCGACCACCCAGAGCTCGCCGCCACGGCGCAGCGCCGCGCGTGACCCGTTGAACATCCGCCAGGCCGTCGCGTCGGTCCTCGCGCGGTGCGTGTGGAACGGCGGGTTCGTCAGGACGAGATCCACCGTCCCCGCCGGTACCCCGGACATGCCGTCGGCCGCCAGGAACGTCGCCGAGACGTCCGCATCCACGTTCGCCCGGAACGTGGCCTCCGCCGAAGCCAGCGCCTGGTAGGACTCGTCGATGAACGTCACCTCGGTCCCGCCGTCGGCGAGTGCCGCGGCGAGCCCGATCACCCCGTTGCCGCAGCCCAGGTCCACGACATGCCCGCGGCCCTTGAGCGGCGGCAGGTTCTGGAGGAAGAACCGGGTGCCGATGTCGAGGCGGTCCGCGCAGAACGTGCCGGCATGGTTGGTGACGGTGAGCCCGGAGACCGCGCCGATGTCGGTGGGCAGTGTGTAGCTTCGCGGCCACGGGCTGGCGTGCCGGGGCAGCGCGGGGTCGGGTGAGCAGAAGATGAGCCGCGCCTTCTTCGCCGCCGGCGACGTCCTGGTCGGGCCGAGGATGCGCTCGAACAGCTGTAGCGTCGAGGTGTGGATCTCGGTGACCATACCCGCTCCGACGACCACGGTGCCGGCGTGCACGTGCGGTGCGAGACGGTGCAGTTGGTCCTCGAGGAGCGAAAGCCCCTTGGGCACCCGGATCAGCAGCACATCGATCCGGGGCGGCGGCGTGTCCATGGTCGTGTGGAGCCGCACGATGTCCTGGGCGACCCCGTTGCGACTCAGGTTCGCCCGGGTCGCCTGCTGCGTGAGGTAGGAGTCGGTGATCTGCACGGGACGGTAATCGGCGAGCGCGGTGACGAGGGCGCCCCAGCGGTCGCCCAGCACGACGACGGTGCCCGACAGGTCGACTGGTTCGCCGTCGGTTCCCTCGATGTGCCGCAGCAGGTACTCGTCGGCGGCGTCCCAGGCGCGCAGCAGGTCGCGGGGATCCTCGGGGAAGCGGGTGAGACCGAACTCACCTTTCGACGTGCTCAAACGGTTCATCGTGACTCAGGCTAGCGAAGGGAAACAGTGGCTCGACGCACCCAACGCGTGAGTGAGACGGAGGCCCTGACCACGAGCCTCACGCCCGAAGAACGCCAGGAGCTCGCCGTCCCAATACTGGCGGCCCCTCTTCGAAGGGAGCGAGGCCCGGTGGTGGTGGACTCGCAGGCCGAACGACCTACCGCCGGGCTGGTGACCGCCGTCGCCCGGTCGACGCCGCCGCTCTCACCCTCCTGGAGGCGCTCACCTGGGCTTGAGGGGCGCCGTCTGCTCTGACCTGCGGTCTTATTTGTCCAAATGTCCGCGGACGTGATTTGGACGAAGGTCTTCTTGATGTCACGTGCCGGTCGCTGCGAGCGTGCTGGGAGTGCCCCGGTCCGCTTGATACGGGGGAATTCGGGGTGTGGACCGAGACCGGAAGAGGAGACAATGGGTTACAAGAAGCTCGTTCCCGTACTGGCGGGGGCCGGTGTCACCCTCGCGATGCTTACCGTCCCGGCTGCCACGGCAACGGCTGCCACCAAGCCGTCCGTCGTGAAGTCCGTCGCCGCGAAGGCCGCGTCCGTGCACAGGGCGTCAGCCGCGTGCGCGAGCCCGAGGGGTCAGAAGATCAACGTGTCCTGGGGGGACGGGAACGTCAGCACGACCGTCTACTTCAACAACCACTGCAATCAGAAGCGCACCATCGAGCTGCAGTTCGTCTCGCAGCGGAACGTCTTCTGGAAGTGCGTGACGGTCAACCCGCGGACGCACGGAAAGAAGAAGATCGACAATTCCAACCCCAACAAGGTGCTGCTGCCGAAGACCCCCACCTACTGCTAGGCCTGTCGAACGCTCGGGGGTCGTGCCTTCGGGTACGGCCCCCGGGTCGAGGCCGGTCTCTCAGGAAGTTCGGTCGGATCCCGGGGAACCCGTCCGGGCGACCGCGACCCCGCTGCTGGTGACGAGCTGGCATCGGCCCTCCATCACCGGCGGCCTGCGGAGGCGGGCCCGGGCGCGGTCGTCGCGGAAGCTCCTGGTCAGCAGTCGAGCTCGGGTGAGCACCTGGGTGGCCAGTTCCAGCAGTGGGGGCGCCATCAGGTAGACGGCCACTGTCAGGCCGTACAGCAGGAAGAGGTACTGGCCGGCGGTCAGCTGCTGGGCGTGGATGAACGGGACCCAGAGAGCGCTGAACTCGGGCGTGTAGTAGCACAGCGGGGCTTCGAATTGCGGGCCGGTCGGGTCCAGGCAGACGGCGCGCGCGGGGGCGTCGCCGAAGACGGCTCCGCACAGGCCGACCCAGAGGGAGAGGCCGAGCGCCAGCACGGTGATGGTGTTCGCCAGGATCGAGGTCTCCTGGCGGTGCAGGCGGACCGCGAGGACCAGGCACGCGGGCAGCGAGGCGAACAGCAGGTAGCGGGGCCCGTAGAAGGTGGACCCGCTCCACGACCAGTAGGTGGAGTAAAGCAGGATCAGGCCCACGGTGAACGCCGTCCACATACCGTAGAGCGTGGTCAGATCCGCGCTCGCGCGGCCGGGAAGCGCGGCGAGCCTGCGGTGTACGGGCAGGAACAGTCCGGGGGCGAAGAACAGCAGTCCTTTCCCGAACGACAGTAGCAGTGACAGGAGTCCGAAGAAGATCGGATAACTGAGCCATGGGCGACCCGAGAACGGCATGATCGTTTTGGGGCCTCTGTCGTCGCCGTATCCGCTCTCGAACGGGCTGCCCCTGCGGATCCAGGCTTCGAGCAGGACGACCGCCACGGCGGCGGCGACGGCCAGCACCGGCCGGAGTCGCCGCGTGTCCCAGACGCGCCGGGCGGTCAACAGCATCAAGGCGGGCACGGTGGCGGGGGTGTTGGCGACGCCGAGCACGATCGCCGTCCACCCGCGGCGTCTGGTGAGCAGGCAGACGGTGCCGATACCGACCATGATCGCCGTGAACACCTCGCCCCAGTAGAAGAGCAGGTGGTTGGCGAACATCGAGGCGAAGGTCAGCAGCAGGAGGAACCGGCGGAGCAGGGGACGCGGCACGCGATCGCGCAGCATCCGGTAGAAGATGAACAGCCCGACGGCGAAGACCGCGGCGTTGTACTTCTCACACCACCATTCGGGCGACTGGTACATCCGGCCGAGCAGCCAGAGCGGGGCCGAGAACAAGGGACCGATCAGCGAATACTTCTTGTCGCTCAAATGCCCCGTGGTCAGCAGGTCCGACATGTAGACGAAGCGCCACCCGCCGTCCCCCCAGAGCAGGGCGTGGGGCAACAAGAAGGAGATTCCCAGCAGGCCGCCGGCGATCAGGCCGAACTCGATCCGGGCGACCGCCTTGCAGTCGGATTCGCCCGAATTCACGGAATGAAGTTTCGTGTCCGGCATGCCAGGTTCCTTTCATCCCCGTGGCCGGGAGACCGCGAAGGACGCGGACGCCGACCATCAATCGAGGATGAATGACCGAAGCGGCCCGCTTGCGGCGTGCCGCGCAAAGTGTCGTCCAGCGCTTGGTCTTGTCGCCGAGAACCGCCGCCGAAACGGGTTCACTCTCCGCAGGTGAACGGCGGGGCGGTACGGGTTCGCTCTCCCGTGAACCGCCGGGCCAGATGGAAGGCCGGCCGGGACGTCAGGACGCGGTCACCTGGACGTCGAGGAACACCGGCCGCTTGAGGGGGAACAGTTCCCGGCCCGCGGCGTCGGTCATCTTCCAGTAGATGCGGCACTTGCCTGGTTTGTCGGGGGACTGCACCCGGACGGCGATGTCCACGGTCTGGCCGGGGGCCGTCGGCGGTATGACCACGGACTCGGGCGACCGGCAGGGCGCGGCGTTGATGCGGACCAGCCGCCGGCCGCGCCAGTGCGTCGTCCCGGTGTTGCGGATCCTCCAGACCTTCTTGAAGAAGGATCCCTGCCGCACCTTCGACCCGTCCGGGTAGGTGATGTCGTCCACGAACTCGGAGTCGTCCTTGGCGATCGGGCTCGGCGTCGTCACGGCCGGAGGAAGCTGGCGATCGGTCTTCGTCGCCATGAAGAAGATCAGGCCGCCCGCGACGACCGCGGCCGAGACGATGGCGGCGACGAGCCCGCGCCCGCGCCGCGCCGGTGAAGGGGACGGCACGGGAGCCGCCTCGGCGGACGGTGCCGGGGAAGGAGACGGGACCGGCACCACCGCGACCGCGGTGGCCGGCAGCGCCTGAGCCGGGACCTGGGCCGTGGCCGCGTTCGGCAGGGTCTCGTCGGGGACGGCGCCATCGGTGGAGACCGCCTTCGTGTGCTCCCAGAACTCCCGCCACTCGCGTTCGGTCTCCGCGGGGTCATGCCCCAGCCGGTCGACGGCGAGAACCCGGACGAATTCCCACGTCGTCTCCCACGTGGGCAACTTCCGCCCCTGCGCGGCGCTGGCCAGGGACGATTTCGAGGCCGCCGCGCCGAGCCGGGAGGACATCTCGGCGTAGGACGGGTCGCCGGCCTCCTCCTTCAGGCGCAGGAGCCGGTCGGCGAAGGCCTCCACCGCGCCCGATTCGGGATCAGGCCGTATCGGCTGCCGCCCCCGGCGCTTTCCACGATCCTGAGCCTGCACTTGCGGCCCCACTTCCCCCGTCCACGCGTGACTGCCGGTCTTCGGCGCATCCAAATTATCCGACGCGCAGTGCGCCTGGGGGGCGGAGTCGCAGGCTGGTGCCCGGCGGTGATTTGTCCAATGTCCAGCTTTCCGGCCATGGGGGAACCTTGGACAAAGTTCGCTGGGGTCGCCCGCCTTTCCGGTGGCAGTGTGGCGGGTGCCCGGCGAACACCGCCGGTTCCGGACGCGTCGGCCCGTGCGCCGCGTCCGTTGTTCCGCTCACGAGAAGGCTCCCGATCAGGGGATCGCTTCGCCTGCCGGCAGTCGTGGCGGTGATCGGCGTCGCCTGATGCCGGTCATCAGGGGCGCCGCCACGCCGCCGTGCACGCCGAGCACGTGGGATCCCGCGGGACGGTCGACCCCCGTCCGGGGGTGACGACCCGCCCGTCACCCCCGGACCGGTCGTCTGGAAGTTGCCTCGGAAGGTGAAATCGTCCGAGACTCCCGCCGGTAGCGGGGCCAGTTCGACAGGTCCCGAGGGAGAGGTCAGGTTCGCGCGATAGATCTTCGTCGTGGACGCCCCGTCGTTCTCGTTGGCCGCGATGAGCAGCGAGCGGCGGTCGCCGGAGACGGCGATCGACACGATCTCGCCCTCGGTCTCGGGCGCGATCTCGGCCTTCACCTTGGCGTCCAGCGTGAGCTCGGCGGTCTGTACGGAGGGCTCTTCGGGCGGTTGTGGCGGGAAGGGCGCCTGTCCCACCTGCCGGACGACCAGATCGACCCGGGGCTGGCGCGGCAGTTGCGGATCTACCGTGACACGTTCGGGCCGGAGCTCCCTCTGGGCGTCGCGTTCCTGATGATCACGTGCTGGCGTCAGATCTACGGTCTGATCTGCATGGGCGTCTACGGTCACCTGGCGTTCGCCTTCGACGACCAGCTGCCGCTGTTCGAGGACATGATCGACCGCCTCCTCGGCCTCCTCGGGCTCACCCGCAGCCCCCGCCTCCGCTGAAGGTCGCGGATCTCCGGGCAAAAGATCACAAATGGCGGCGATTTTGCCATGATGAGATCCGGCAACGAGGGCACGCGGGGACGGGGGACTTCGTGTGCGGCCGTGCTGTGCCCTCGATTCCTTCATCGGACCTCTCAAGGGGGACAGAACGTGCTTTCGCGATTAACGATGCGCCCACTCATGGGAGTGCTCGCCTTGGCGGCGGCCGCCGTGGGCATCGCCGTGGTGATGCCCGTCGCGCCCGCATCCGCCAGCCGGGTCGACGCCACCTGCGCCAACACCGCCGACGACGCCAAGACCATCCAGACCGCGATCGACTCCTCGAAAGACGGCGACGAGATCGTCTTCAAGGGGCCCTGCCTGATCAACGCGACGATCACCCTGCTCGACCGCCGCACCTACCGGGGCGACGGCAAGGAGGGGACGGTGATCAAACAGGCGGACGGCGCGAACCTGCCCGCCATGCTGGCCTCGGAGTCATGGGTCTCCGACCGGGAGCTCAGCTCCGACACCGTCCGCATCGAGCGGATCATGCTCGACGGCAACCGTGACCACAACACCGGCACCGTGGGCCTGATGTTGCGTTCGTGGAACACCCGCGTCTACGACGTCGACATCTTCGGCACGCCCTCCGACGGCATCCGCGTCTCCAACCCGTCCAAGAACGGCACGCTCCTGCAGAACACGATGGTGAACAGCATCATCAGCGACGTCGACATCGAGGGCGCGGGTGGCGCGGGCCTGCGGGTGGTCGACCCCGGCAACTCCGTCACCGACTGGACCTTCCAGCGTTCCTGGGTCGGCTTCAACGACGGGAGCGCCATCCAGAGCGACAACGCGGCCGGCTGGACCTTCAGCGAGCTGCACCTGTACGGGATCCCCGAGCACGCCATCGACGCGCACCGGTGCTTCGGGACCTCCATCACCAACAACTACATCGAGGACTTCGGCACCAAGGCCACCGCGGACCAGACGTACTACGGCATCCGCTGTGACCTGCAGGGCGACGCCAACACCACCATCGCCGACAACCGGATCCACCGCTTCCTCCCGCCGCCCGACGCTCTGGCCAAGTTCGGCAAGGCGCGCAAGTACGGCATCGCGCCCCCCGTGCGCAGGCCCACGCTCACCGGGCCGCTTCCCTCGAACGTCGACTTCGTCTACCTCGCCCTCGACGAGGTGAACTACGGGACGGGGCACGCCACGGTGACCGGCAACAGCATCCTCGGGCACGGCACCAGGCGCGAGGTCGGGATGCTCTTCAAGAAGGGCCAGGGCGACAGGATGTCCATCGTCTCCGACGGCAACCTGATCGACGACATCGGCAGACGCATCCAGGCCGGCCCCGGCGTACGGGTCAGCCACGGCTACTGACCCCTGTGTGGCCCCGGCCGGGCAGTGCCCGAATCGTCCGCCGCATGACGCGGACGGCCATCGTGCGGCCCGGCCGGGGCCTGTGGCGTGGATGCCGTGAAAACGGACCGGCGCGGGTCGGTGAAGCCGATCAGGGAGTGCCGGCGGCGCGGTAGCGCAGGCCGTCCATCAGCAGGTCGAGCATGCGGCCGGCCTGGTCGCGCTGGTCCGGCTCACCCGCCACGAGGGTGACGCCGACCAGGCTCCTCAGGACGTCGATGGGGTCGACGTCCGCGCGCACGGCGCCGTCGTCGGCGCCGGCCTGGAGCAGCGTGGTCATCGCGGCCTCCATGCGGTCGCGGCTCTCGGTGAACGGATTGCAGCCGGAGGCGATGACCGCGTGCAGCGCGTCGGACATGCCCCGCTTGGTGGTCATGTAGTCGAGGAAGCGGTCCATCCAGGCACGCGTCGCCTCGCCGGGGGGCATGGTGGCGAGCAACTCGGCGGCGGCGTCGCACAGCCGGGTGAGCTCGTTGCGGTACGCCGCCTCGACCAGCGCCTCACGGGTGGGGAAGTGGCGGTACAGGGTGCCGATGCCGACGCCGGCGTCCTTGGCGATCGCCTCGAGCGTGACTTCGGGCCCGTCGTGGGAGAACGCGCGCACGGCGGCGTCGAGCAACCGCTCGCGGTTGCGCCGCGCGTCGGCGCGCAGCGGCCGGGGGTCCGGTGGCGGCACCGCGTCCTCCTCGTCGTCTCGGCTCAACTGTCCCACTTCGTCCAAGCGGTCCGCTAAGGGAGATCGCAATTTGCTAATCGGAGGTTCCTCCACTTAGAGTCGTAGGCATCCGGAGGTTCCTCCGATTTCAGCCTACCGGCTCGGCCTTCCGGTTCGCATGGCCGAGCGAGACGGGACGAACCATGACTGCGACCACACGCATCACCACACCGTTCACCGCCCGGTCCACCGCCGCCGAGGTCGTGGACGGCATCGACCTGACCGGCCGCCGCGTCATCGTGACCGGCGGCGCCTCCGGCATCGGAATCGAGACCGCGCGGGCGCTCGCCGGAGCGGGGGCGGAGGTGACCCTGGCGGTCCGCGACCTCGAGGCCGGCCGGCGGACCGCGGACGACATCGTGGCGACCACGGGCAACAAGCAGGTCCTGGTGGCCCACCTCGATTTGGCCGACCAGGCGTCGGTGGCCTCGTTCGCCGCCGCGTGGGACGGGCCGCTGCACGTCCTGGTCAACAACGCCGGCGTGATGGCGTCCCCCGAGACGCGCACCCCGGAGGGCTGGGAGCTGCAGTTCGCCACCAACCACCTCGGCCACTTCGCGCTGGCCACCGGCCTGCACCGGGCGCTCGCGGCGGCCGGCGGCGCCCGCGTCGTCTCGGTCAGCTCCAGCGCCCACCTGCGCTCGCCGGTCGTCTTCGAGGACATCCACTTCCGCGAGCGCGCCTACGAGCCGTGGGCCGCCTACGGGCAGTCCAAGACGGCCAACGTGCTCTTCGCCGTCGAGGCGACCAAGCGGTGGGCCGCCGACGGTATCACCGTGAACTCCCTGATGCCCGGCGGCATCCGGACCAACCTCCAGCGGCACATGACCGAGGAGAGCCTCCAGCAGCTCGTGAGCCAGGCCGCGGCCGCCGCCTTCACGTGGAAGACCCCCGAGCAGGGCGCCGCCACCTCCGTGCTGGTCGCGACGTCGCCGCTGCTCGAAGGCATCGGCGGCCGGTACTTCGAGGACTGCCAGGAGGCGGGGCCGAACGAGCCGGGCGAGCGCCGAGGTGTCGCCGCGTACGCGCTCGACCCCGAGGCCGCCGAACGGCTGTGGCAGGTGACCGTCGAGACGCTCGGGCGTTGAGGGCCACTCTTCGCTCCTCACGGCGGTCGGGCGCCCCTGTGATGCGCCGGCCGTCGTGACCTGCCCGTCTCTGGCGGATCCTCGGGCTAGGCTTGGCGCGTGACCGCTGAGCCGCTGCACGACGATGGGTACGACCCCACGGAGATCTTGCGCGCCTTGCCCGAGGCGTGGCACGAGCAGTTCCTCGGCGAGTACCACCAGGCCCTCGACGCCGCCCACGAGGTGTGGCGGTTCCGCCAGCTCCGCGAACTGCTGCACGCCTGGCGCCTGCGGGCCGTGGCCTTCTCCACTCCGGGGTTCGAGAGCGCGGCACAGGCCGTCCGCGAGGGCCGCTCCGGCGAGTTCGTGCCGGCCGAGCAGGCCGTCCCGGGCTGGGCCGAGCGTCTGTGAGCTATCGCGTGGAGTTCCACCTGTCGGCTCTGGCCCAGTTGGAAGGGCTTCCGGACGAGGCCTTCGACGCCCTGGTCAAGCGGGCGGCCGACCTCGTCGACGCCCCCTGGGACGCCGAGGTGCTGTACCTCGAGGAGCCGGAGTTCCGGCACACCCTTTTCGGCGACTTCGGCGTGATGGCCTTCCACGTCGACCAGTGCGCGGAGCTGATCCGCATCTTCAACGTCACCTGGGTCGACTGAACCTCCGGCCCCTGTCGGCGGTGTCATGGTGGGAAACCTGCCGTTCGCGTTGAGTAGTCGTCCCAACCGGTTTCTGTACAAATCCGTCATGTGTCTCGGTTAACTGATATAAGTGGCTGGCAATCAGCGGCCTACCGAAATCTCTGCCATGCGAACTACATACGGTCGAGTTCTCCCTCTGGTGGTGGTCGCCATCACCTTCCTCGGATTCGTCGCCTTACTGGCGGCGCTGGCACCCGGAGTCAGGATCGCTCCCGCCGCCGCGACGTCCCGCGTGGCCGAGAAGAAGCCGGTGATCCGGACTTACCTTCTGAAAGTCAGTGGGAAGTCTTATCTCAAGGTTCAGGTGACGAACCCCAACAAAGCCGCCAGGCAGGTCACTGTGCGGCAGCAGGTGTGCCAGAAGAAGTCCTGCCGTACGGTCGCCGCCAAGGTGCTGGTGGGCGCCGGGCGGACGGCCTGGCAGGGCGCCTACCTGGGCGCGGGGACGTACAAGAAGAAGGGCGGCGCGTCGGTCACGGTCGCGGCCCCCGCGACCCCGTCCCCCACGGTCACCGTCACCCTGACCCCGACCACCACCCCCACGATCACGACCACGGCCACCGCCACCCAGACCGCCACGGCCACCGCGACGCAGACCGCCACGGCCACCGCGACGCAGACGGCCACGGCCACCGCGACGCAGACCGTCACGGCCACCGCGACCGCCACCCGGACGGTGACCGCCACGGCCACGGCGACGGTCACGCAGACGGCCACGGTCACGGCCACCGAGACGGCCACGGCGACGGCCACCGCCACGGTCACGGCCACCGAGACGGCCACGGCGACGGCCACCGCCACGGTCACTCAGACCGTCACGGCCACGCCCTCCCCGGATGCCTCGTCGGAGACGCCGACGCCGACTCCCACGCCCGGCCCCAACGACTAGCCGGCGGGCCGCCGTGAACGGCGCCGGCATCGCCGTACCATTTCTCGCCGACGCGGCGCCGAAAACGCACGCACCACGACGGCGACGGGGCCCGGCGGCGCCATTTCGCCACCACGGAAATATGTGAAGCCAAAAGGGCGCTCATTCGCGAGAATGGCGCCCTTTCAGCGTTTCACGCAGGTGTAGGCGCCGTAGACGCGGGCCTGGTATTCCACGTCGATGATTTCGAAGCCCGTGGCGGACAGCATGGGTTCGAGGAGCCAGCGGAAGGTGCTGTACTCGGTGCGCAGGTGCTCTGCGTAGTCTTCGCGCGTGTATCCCCGGGACGGGTCGTCGACCGCGCCCGCCATCCAGCGTTCGAGGACCTCGCCCGCCTCCGCCGGCTGGAAGTCGAAGATCAGATCGCGCAGCCGCAGGACGCCGCCGGGCCGTAGCATCGCGGCGATCCGCTCCAGGGCGACGGTCTTCCAGAAGTCGGGCAACTGGTGCAGCGCGTTACGGGTGTGGACGGCGTCCACCTGGCCGCCCGCGTGCTCGTAGGACAGGAAGCCCGCCCGGACGACTTCGAGGTTCGAGAGCCCGGCCTGGGCGGCGCGGCCGCGCAGGAACTCCAGCATCGCGGGTGAGACGTCGGTCGCCACGACACGCCGGAACCGGGACGCGGCGGCCAGCGCGAACTGTCCCGTGCCGGCGGCCAGGTCGACGACCGTCGCCGTCTCGTCCACCCCGTGCTCGGCGAGCGCGGCGAGGTCGGGGCCGGGGTCCGGGCGCCCCTGCTTGCGGTCGTACCCCGCCACGAAGTCCGGATCGAGGTGTTCCGGTCCGGCGTGGGCGAGTTCGTCGAGTGTCCAGGCGGTGCTCATCCCCTGATGCTGGCATCGGCGGCACGCCCGAGGCACCTGTTTTTCAGGCCGGGGAGCGGGTGAACGAGGCCCGGTAGGCCGTGGGGGTGACGCCGAACCGGCGCACCAGGTGCTGCCGCAGGGAGTCGGCGGTGCCGAGGCCGCTGTCGCGGGCGACCAGGTCCATCGGCAGGGACGTGGTCTCCAGCAGCAGCCGCGCCCGCTCGACGCGCTGGTGGAGCAGCCACTGCAGCGGGCTGAGCGTCGTCTCGGCGTGGAAGCGGCGGGTGAGCGTACGGATGCTCGTGCCGGCGTGCCGGGCCAGGTCGGAGAGGGTGAGCGGCTGGTCGAGCCGTTCGAGCGCCCAGGCGCGTGTGGCGGCGAGGGAGGTGCCGCGTTCGGGCGGCAGCGGGGCCTCGATGAACTGTGACTGCCCGCCCGGGCGGACCGGCGCGACGACGGCGAGGCGCGCCGCCATGTTCGCCGCCGCCGCGCCGTGGTCGACGCGGACGACGTGGAGGCACAGGTCGATGCCGGCGGCGGCCCCGGCGGAGGTCAGGATGCCGTCGTCCTCGACGTAGAGCACGTCGGCCTGCACGTCGACGGCCGGATACCGTCGCGCGAGGTCGGCGGCCAGCCCCCAGTGGGTCGTCGCGCGGCGTCCGTCGAGCAGCCCGGCCTGGGCGAGGACGAACGCTCCCGTGCAGATGGACGCGATGCGGCTGCCGGCCTCGGCGGCTCGCCTGAGCGCCGTGAGCGTGGCCTGCGGGGCGTCCTCGCCGCCGCTGCCGGTGACGATCACCGTGTCGGCCCCGGCGACGGCGTCGAGCCCGTCGGGGACCACCACGTCCGGGCCGCCCACCGTCGGGACGATCCCTGGTTCGGCCGTGCAGACGACCACCTCGTACGCCGGTCGCCCGTCCACCTCGGCGCTGTTGAAGACCATGAGCGGGATGGACAGGTCGAAGCTCATCACCGGTCGAACCGCGACGACCGCGATGCGGTGCATGGCCAGAACCTCCGGATGCTTGGCATTCAGGCCACTGTCGCACATCCTGCCCCGCCGGGACAGTGGGGAGTGCGCTTCCCGGGAGAAGCGCGATCCATATCCCTTTCCTTGGAGGAAGAACATGTCGTTGCACGTGGTCGCGGGCCGGGGTGCCACCGGGAGTGCCACCGCACTGCTGCTCGCCGAGGCGGGCGAGGAGGTCCGCCTGGTGTCGCGCGGCGGCGGCGGGCCCGAGCATCCGTCGATCGAGCGGATCGCGGCCGATGTCACGGACGCCGACGGCCTGACCGACATCGTCAAGGGGGCGGCCACGCTGTTCGGCTGCGCCGCTCCGGCCTACCACCTGTGGCCGGCGGAGTTCCCGCCGTTGCACGCCGCGCTGCTGACGGCGGCCGAACGCACGGGGGCGGGGTACGTCATGCTCGGCAACCTGTACGGGTACGGTCCCGGGCACGAGCTGATCACCGAGGACTCCCCGTTGAACGCGGCCGGGCCGAAGGGGCGCACCCGGGCCCGGATGTGGGAGGAGGCGCTCGCGGCCCACGAGGCGGGACGGGTGCGGGTGACGGAGGTGCGGGCCGGGCAGTTCGTCGGCCCGGGAGCGGCCTCGGTGTTCACGCTGATGGTGCAGCCGCGCGTGCTCGCCGGTGAGCTCGCCCTCGTGGCCGGGCACGTCGACACGCCGCACCCGTACTCGTCGATCGCCGATGTGGCCCGCGCGCTGGTCGCCGTGAGCAGGGACGAGCGGGCGTGGGGGCGGGCATGGCACGCCCCGATGAACGAGATCTCGGTACGCGACCTGGCCGTGCGCCTGGCCGTCCTCGCGGGTGCGCCGGAGCCGCGCGTGGAGCAGATGAGTGACCGCGAGCTCGCCCTCCTCGGGCTGACCGCGCCGATCTGGGCGGAGCTGGAGGAGACCCTGTACATGTCGGATGAGTCCTTCCGTGTCGACTCCACCCGCTCCGGGCGGACCTTCTCCCTCGCGCCCACCCCGGTGGAGGAGACCCTGCGGCGGACCCTCGCCGAGCTGGAGGCCCGCCGGCCGGTGTGAGGATGAGGTGTGCGCGCCTCCAGGTTGATCTCGCTGGTCCTGCTGCTCCAGTCACGGGAGACGATGACGGCCGCCGAGCTGGCCCGCGAGCTGGAGGTGTCCGAGCGGACGGTCACGCGTGACGTCATGGCGCTGTCGGCCGCCGGGGTGCCGGTGTACGCCGAGCGGGGACGCGGGGGCGGGTACCGGCTGATAGGCGGCTACCGCACCCGGCTGACCGGGCTCAGCCGGGACGAGGCCGAGGCGCTGTTCCTGTCGGGGCTCACCGGGCCGATCAAGGACATGGGGCTCACCGACGCGGGGTCCGCCGCCCGGCTGAAGGTGCTGGCCGCGCTGCCGCCGGGCCTGCGCGACGCCTCCGCCCGCGCCGGTCAGCGGTTCCACCTGGACGCGCCGGGCTGGTTCGCCGAGGCGGACCCGCCTCCGCTGCTGGCCGGGCTCGCCGCCGCCGTGTGGCGTGATCAGGTGGTGGAGCTGCGCTACCGCCGCGACCGCGAGGTCCGCCGGACGGCGCGTCCGTACGGGCTGGTGCTGAAGAACGGCGTCTGGTACCTGGTGGCGCAGGTGGGCGAGGACCACCGGACGTACCGGGTGGACCGGATGGTCTCGGTGACGCCCACCGGTGAGGAGTTCACGCGGGACGAGGGGTTCGATCTCGTCGGGTACTGGGCGCGGGGAGTGGAGGGGTTCGTCACCTCGCTGCTGTCGGAGGAGATCACCGTGCGCCTGAGCCCGTGGGGTGTGCGGCTGCTGAGGACGGCCGTGGAGCCGCCGGCGGTCCGGCGGGCCCTCGCGGCGGCGGGGGAGCCCGACGAGCGGGGCTGGGTGGTCACCCGCCTGCCGGTCGAGTCCCTGGAGGTCGCCTACACCGTGGTCCTGCGCCTCGGTCCCGAGGCCGAGGTGCTGGACCCGCCGTCGCTGCGCGCCCTCCTGACCGAGGCCGCCGAACGCATGCTCGCTCTCTACCGGAATTGACGGCACCGGCCGGCGGGGGACCAGGGAGATCGCCGGCAGTGGGGAGGTCAGTAGGGGAGCACGCGTCCGGAGGGGGTGCGCAGGTCCAGGGTGGGCTCGACGACCCTCTTGCGGGGTTTGCGGATCTTCCAGGCGCGTCCGGCGTCGTCGCGGGTGCGCCGCGGTTCGCCGTCGCGTCGTGCCGGGTCGTTCATCATGCGGACCGTTCGAGGTCCTCGGGGCAGGCCGGACTCTCGCCCGGGCAGGTGATCTCGAACCAGACCACCTTCCCGGCGGATACGCGATAGCTGCCCCACCGCGTCGCGAGTGCCTCGAGCAGGAACATGCCGCGGCCCCCTTCGTCGCACTCGTGGGCCTCCCGGACCTCCGGCAGAGCGGAGCTGGTGTCCTGCACCTCGCAGCGCAGCGTGCCGTGCTCCCGGCACAGGGTCATCATCCCGCCCCAGGCGTGGCGCATCGCGTTGGTGACCACTTCGCTGATCAGCAGCTCGATGACGTCGCCCTGGTCGGTGACGCCCCACTCGGCGAGCAGGTGCCGCGCGCTCTCGCGGGTCTTGGGCACGGTGGAGGGGTCGGGGAGCAGGACCCAGGAGGCGCACTGGTCCTCGTGCCGGCACGGCCGGGCGTGCGGTCCGACGGGTCTGCGACAGGTAGGGGTGTACGTCATGCAGCCCGTCCCGGCGTTGGCTGGTTTGAACACATGGCTGATACCTGAATCGGATGATCTTTTTGGCTTGGCGGTCTTCCTTTGCCATCGCATCGAGCTCTGCTCGACGGGTGGATACCTAGGTAACGGGATTTTCTCCCCCAACGGTACCCATAAGGTCTGAAACTGGACCAAACATTTACTCTTCAGCCCGCCAGTGCGGCGGAAGGGGCGTCTCGGCAGGTCAATGCCACGCTCTCGCCTTCGCTTGGATCCTTTCCGCGGAAGTCGTTGACAGGGCTTTGCCAACGATGGTTGCATTCGTTAGGTAACTTTCCTAACGATCGTCCGGGGGCGCCCCCGCCTCCGGCCAGACCGCCGGCCGGTCCGGGTGCGCGGGACCCCACCGCACCCGGAGGCGGCGGGAACGGAGAGACAGGTGCACATCCCCCCGGCCAGCAGACCCCCCCGACTAGCGGCCGTTCTCGTCCCCGCGCTGACCATGGCGCTGGTGCCGGCTCTCATGGGCGCGACCGCCCACGCGGCCACCTCGGCGGCAGCCGTCCGTACGACCGTCGTCACCGCGTCCGTCGACCTGACCGATCCGCACAAGAAGGACATCGCCATGCAGCTGGTGTCGAGCGCGGAGAACTCCTCGCTCGACTGGAAGGCGCAGTACAAGTACATCGAGGACATCGACGACGGCCGCGGCTACACCGCCGGCATCATCGGGTTCTGCTCGGGCACCGGCGACATGCTCGACCTCGTCGAGCTCTACACCCAGCGCAAGCCGGGCAACGTCCTCGCCAAGTACCTCCCGGCGCTGCGCAAGGTCAACGGGTCCGACTCCCACAAGGGGCTCGACCCGAACTTCACCAAGGACTGGAAGACCGCCGCCAAGGACACGGTCTTCCAGCAGGCGCAGAACGACGAGCGCGACAGGGTGTACTTCGACCCGGCGGTCCAGCAGGCCAAGAAGGACGGTCTGCGCGCCCTCGGCCAGTTCATCTACTACGACGCCATCGTCATGCACGGGCCCGGGGACGACGGCACGAGCTTCGGCGGCATCCGCAAGGCCGCCATGAAGAAGGCGAAGACCCCCGCACAGGGCGGCAACGAGGTCACCTACCTCAACGCCTTCCTCGACGCCCGCAAGGCCGCGATGAAGACCGAAGAGGCGCACAGCGACACCAGCAGGGTGGACACCGAGCAGCGGGTGTTCCTCAAGAACGGCAACCTCGATCTCGACCCGCCGCTCAAGTGGAAGGTCTACGGGGACAGCTACTCGATCGACGGCTAGCGGCACGGCTGGCCGCGGAACAGGCCACGGGCCCCTCCGGTGACCGGAGGGGCCCGTGTGCGGGGGGTGCCGTTCCCGTCCGGCGCGAGGGCCGGGCGGGAACGGGGCGACGGCAGGCGTCACAGAGCCTTCAGGCCCTGGATCACCTCCCGGAGCAGGCGCTCCTCCGGCAGCTGGGAGACGGTCGCCGGGGGACGTACGGTGACGAGCTTCTGGTCGCGCAGGTCGCCGAGCAGGATCCGGACGACGTTCAGCGACAGCCCGCTCTCGGAGGCCAGGTCGACCACCGACATGGGCTGGGCGCACATGCGCAGGATGCGAAGGTGCTCGGGCGTGAGCCCCGGCCGCGGCCTCGCGCCGGGGACGATCCGGACGACCGCCACCATGTCGAAGGCCGGTCCGGAGGGACGGGTACGGCCGCGCGTGAGGGTGTAGGGACGGACGATCGGCCCGGCCTCCTGGTCGAGCCACCGCTCTCCGCTGTCGTTCATGACGCGTTGTCCTCACCTTCGTGCGCGCGCTCCCAGCCGGCCCGGAACGAGGAGAACATATCGGGCGAGTGCCCGCCCGGCTCGGTGGAGTCCAACGGGTCGCGCACGGGTCCCGCGTGCTTGGGCGGGTCCTCGTTCTCCGGCGGCTGGGCGCCGGTCTGGCGGAGCTGAGGGGCGAGGCTGGCCTGCCGCACCCGGTGCGGGAGCCCGGTCACCCGCCCGTTGCCGCGTCCGTTCGTGTCGCCGCCCGCGTACCCGGCGGCGCCGTTCGCGCCGTTCTGGCCGTCGCCGGCGGCCCGGCCGTTCCCGCCCGTCGTCGCGGCGGCGAGACCCCAGCCGTTCGTCCCGGCGGGCCGCTTGGGGTGCCCCGCCTGGGTGATCCGCTCGACGGAGTACTCCTCCATGGGCAGCGTCTCGACCGGCGACAACAGACTCTCGGGGATCAGGACGATGGCGGTGGTGCCGCCGTAGGGAGAGGTGCGGAGCGAGACGCGGATGTCGCGCCGGTTGGCCAGGCGGCCGACGACGAACAGGCCCAGCCGGTCGCTGTCGGCGAGGTCGAACTCGGGGGGGTTCGCCAGCTTCTGGTTGATTTGCTCCATCTCGCCGAGGCTCATGCCGAGCCCGCGGTCCTCGATCTCGATGACGAATCCCCTGGCCACGGCCTCGCCCCGCACCTCGACGTGGGTCTGCGGCGGCGAGAAGATCGTGGCGTTCTCCACCAGCTCGGCGAGCAGGTGGATCACGTCCGTGGTCGCCTGGCCGCTGAGCGCGATGTTGTCCGGCATCGACACGTGGACGCGGAGGTAGTCCTCCACCTCCTCGACGGCGGCCCGGACGACGTCGTACAGCGGCACGGGGTTACGCCAGCCGCGCCCCGGAACCGCGCCCGAGAGAATGATCAGACCCTCCGCGTGGCGGCGCATGCGCGTGGTGAGGTGGTCGATGCCGAACAGGTCGTCCAGCATCTCGGGGTCGGTGACCCTCTTCTCCATGGCGTCCAGCATCGACAACTGCCGGTGCAGCAGTGACTGGTTGCGGCGCGCGAGGTTGAGGAAGACCTTGCCGACGCCCTTGCGGATCTCGGCCTGGCCGACGGCGGCCTCGATGGCGGTGGTCTGCACGGTCGTGAAGGCCTGGCCCACGCTCACGATCTCGGAGGTGGTGCCGGTGGCGATCGGGCGCGACTCCGTGGCCACGTCGACGTCCTCGCCCTGGCGTAGCCGCTGGACGACCCGGGGCAGGCGCCGGTCGGCGAGCTCCAGCGCGGCGCGCTGCAGCTCGACCAGTTCGGCGGTGATGCGGCGGCCGAACCGGAGGCAGACGTACAGCGAGACGCCGATCGCGATGAGACCGACGACCAGGGCGATGGCGACGCGCCAGATGATCGCGTCGGCGATGGGCGCGGCGCGGTCGGTGATCCGCTTGGCGCCGATCCCGTTCTGCCGGTCGAAGATGCCGGTGAGCGCGTGGATGTTGGCGCCCCAGCTCGTGGCGCCGCCCGGCAGCGACTTGCCCGGGCGGACGTCCTGGCTGACCTGGTCCTCGATCGAGGCGAACCTGGCGAACGCGGGGGAGTTCTGCAGGACGAGGTACGGCTGGCGCAGGTCGTCGTCCAGGAGCTGGAAGCCCATGTCGTACAGGAGCCTGCGCTTGGTCACCATCTGGGTGAACGCGGTCTGCTCGTCGGCCGTCATCTTGCCCCTGCCGACGACGCCGGCGATCAGGGCGGCCTGCTCGCTCATCAGCTCGCGGCTGCGCTCGATGAGCGTCAGGGCCCTGGTCGGCGGGCCGAGTTCGAGGTCGCTCGCCAGGCGGATGCTGTCGTACACGCGGCTGACGGCGTCGGAGATGAGGCGGTAGGCGTCCAGGGTCAGCAGCGGGGTGAAGGTCCTGGAGTCGACCCGGGCGCGGATGTCGGGCAGCCGCTGGGTGAGCTCGACCAGCTCGGTGACCCGCTGGTAGATGGCCGGGTCCACCCGGTCGCGGACGCCGTCGGCCAGCGCCTTCTGCTCCAGCGCGGCCCGGAGCTGGTCGGTCTTGGTGCGCTGCGCGTTCAGGACGCTGTGCTCCCCGGTGCGCGATCCCAGGTAGACGAGGGACTCGTAGCGCTCGTTCTGCAGCTGCGAGGCGAGGCTGCCGACCGGGTCGACCAGGTTGTCGTAGGTGGCCTGGACACGGAGGAGGTCCAGTCCGCTCTGGATCGTGATCGTCGCAGCGAAGGCCCAGATGCCCAGAAGGGACACCAGAGGTACCAGCACCAGGGTCAGGATCTTGAACTTGATGGATCTCTTACGCCCGCCCATGTGACCTCGCAGGGGAACCGCATCGTTACACGCGGGTTAAGTCAATGGGCGAAACAGTACCAATGGGGGTCGGGGCTAGGTAGGTCACTTTCGTTACGAAAGGGGTCCTATTCGGGATAGGACCGTTCGCGCTGGCAATTTTTGTCTAGTTGTCAGACAATGTGTGCGTGTCGCTGATCCCAGAACCCCGCCGCGCCGGCACCGCAGGAGCCATGGCCGTCGTCGCCGCCGCCGTCCTGTGGGGCACGGCGGGCACGGTCGGAACCCTCGCTCTGTCCGGCTCCACCGACCCGGTGGCTCTCGCCGCGGCCCGCCTCGTCATCGGAGGTCTCGTCCTCGCGGTGGCGGCCGGCCCCGCGGCCTGGCGCCTGCTCCACGGCCCTGCGGCCGGGTGGAGGCTGCCGCTGCTGGCCTCCGCGGGCGGCGTCGCCGCCTACCAGCTCTGTTTCTTCGCCTCGGTGGGCCGGACGGGCGTCGCGATCGGCACCGTCGTCGCGATCGGCAGCGGCCCCGTCTTCACCGGCCTGCTCACGTGGCTGCACGACCGCCGGCGGCCCGGCCGCCGCTGGACCCTCGCCACGGCCGCCGCCGTCGCCGGGTGCGCGGCCCTGGTCTCCGGCGGGAAGGCCGTCGGCGTCGATCCGCTCGGAGTGCTGCTCGCACTGCTCAGCGGCCTGCTGTACAGCTTCTACGCGGTGACCGCCGCGCGCGCGATCACCGCGGGCGCGCCGTCCGGCGCGGTGATGGGCGTCCTGTTCGGCGGAGCGGCGGTGATCATGCTGCCCGTCCTGCTCTGGAGGGACACGGCCTGGCTGGGCGAGCCGCGCGGGCTGCTCACCGCCGTCTACCTCGGCTGCGCCACGACGGCCCTGTCCTATTTCCTCTACGGGAGGGGCCTGCGGTCGACGCCGGTCGCGCGGGCCGCCACTCTGGCGCTGGCCGAGCCGGCCGTGGCCGCGCTGCTCGGCCTGGTCGTCCTGCACGAGCGGCTCACCGGCGTCTCGTGGGCCGGCCTGGTGCTCCTCGGCGCGGGCCTGGTGCTGGTCGCGCTGCCGGAACGGCCGCGCCCGCCCGCTCCCGCGCCCGCCTCCCCGATGGAGAGGGCAGAATCGTCGGCGTGAAACTGCGCCCTGTGTCGACGGTCGACGCGCTCGCGGGAGCCCTGCGCCGGCGCGTGCTCTCCGGCGAGATCGCCCCCGGCACGTCCCTGCCCGAGCAGGAGCTCTCGGCGCTGTACGGCGTTGCGCGCCCGACCGTCCGGGAGGCGCTCGCCGTCCTGGTCCACGAGGGCATCCTCCGGCGCGAGCGCAACCGCAGCGCGTACGTCCCGGAGGTCACCACGGGCGACCTGGACGACCTGATGTACGTCAGGCGCCCGCTGGAGGACCTCATGGCCGTCAAGCTGGCGGGCCGGCGGGTCGCCACGGCCGACGAGGCCCTGGACCGCATGGCCGCGCTGCCGGCCGACGCGCCCTGGGCCGACGTCGTCGCCGAGCACATGGCGCTGCACGAGCAACTGATCGTCGCCGTGGGCAGCCCGCGCCTGGAGCGGCTGTACGCCGCCCTCGCCGCCGAGACGCGGCTCGGCCTGGTGCGGCTGCGCACCGTTTACCACGACAGGGACACGCTGGTCGCCGAGCACCGCATGCTGCTCGACGCCATCGCCGCCGGGCCCGCGGAGGCGGCTCGGCGGGCCGTGGCGGCCCATCTCGATCACACCTGGGGCGCTGATTAGCGGCTTCTCTTGCATGGAGCGCTGGTAACTGGTCACAATCGCGCCCATGCACGGCAACTCAGTGCCGGATTCGTACGTGTACGTGACCGAAGAGGGCGTGACCCGTCACTACGCCGACGGGAGTGTCGAAGCCCTCGCGTGGGAGGACGTCGTCGAGGTCCGCGTCGGGAGCGTCACCGAGTCCGACATCCTGATCGTCCTGCTCGACCGCGACGGGCAAGGATGCGTGGTGCCGCGCTCCGCGACCGACGCGACCTTCCTGGCGAGGCTCCGTTACCTGCCGGAGTTCGACCTCGAACGGCTCACCCGGGCGTTCGACTCGGCGAACTCCGGCTACGTGGTGGTCTGGCGCAGCCCGGACCCGCCGTCCCCGCTGCCGGACCTGGAGTACGACTAAGCCCCCACGCCTGCCGCCGGCCGTCCTGCTCGGCGTGCCTACACGGCTTTGGACCGTTCCGTCAAGGGAGCTGGGACTCCCGAAACGAGGCCGATTGTGGCCAATGCCCGGCTATTTCGCCTGTTTATAACGATCTTTAGTATTTGAACGGACAACCGCGCTCTGATGTCCCAGAGTCATGTGTCAACCAAAGGGGCGCAACGGCCGTCTGCTATCTGCACGATCGGTGCGAGCAGGGTAGGGGTGGGCATGAGGGTGGGGCTGGAGGAGCGCGATGCCGCGATCCTCTCGATGGGCCCGCTGACTGCGTCGAGCATCTGGACGCGCTCCTATATGCGGGCTCTCATGGCGGGCGACGTCGCCTGCGCCATGATCGCATGCGAGGCGGTCATGGGTTTCCGGCTCTGGCTGGGGGCGTTCATCCCCTGGTCGGAGCTGCTGTTCGGCTTCGGCCTCGCGCTGGCGTGGCCGGCCGCCATGGCCCTTGCCGGGGTGTACCGCGAGAAGAGCCACGGCGAGGGCAGCGAGGAGTTCCGCGGGGTCTTCGACGGCGGGGTGGGGCTGACGGCCGCCGTGGCCATCAGCGCGTACGCCACGCAGACCATGATCGCGCGCAGCTACGTCATGGCCATGCTGCCGCTCGCGACGGTTCTCACGCTCCTGTTCCGGTACCGCATGCGCAAGCGCCTGCACCGGCGGCGCGCCGAGGGCGAGTACCTCCGCCGCGTGGTGGCGGTCGGGCACCGCACGGCCGTGCTCGACCTGGTGATGCAGTTCCGGCGCCAGCCGTACCACGGCATGCGGGTCGTCGCGGCCTGCCTGCCCCCCGGCCAGTTCCCCGGCAACGGCCTCGACATCGACGGCGTGCCGGTCTACGGCGACTTCGCCGACGTCGCCACCGTGGCCGACAAGGTCTCCGCGGACGCCGTCGCCGTGCTGGCCTGCCCCGAGCTGGACGGCGCCGCGCTGCGCCGGCTGGCCTGGAGCATCGAGACCAAGGGGACCGAACTGTTCGTCGCCCCCGCGCTGATGGACGTGGCCGGGCCGCGCACGAGCATCCGCCCGGTCGCCGGGATGCCGCTGCTCCACGTGGAGCACCCCGAGTTCGACGGCACCCGCCAGCTCATCAAGACCCTGTTCGACCGGCTGCTCGCGACGGGGGTGCTGCTGGTGCTGGCGCTCCCCATGCTCGTGATCGCCGCCCTGGTCCGGATCACCAGCCCCGGGCCGGCGCTGTTCAAGCAGACGCGGGTCGGGCGGGGCGGGCGCGAGTTCCAGGTCTTCAAGTTCCGCACGATGGTGCGGGACGCCGAGAAGCTCAAGCTGGAGCTGCTCGCTGACAACGAGTTCGACGGCGTGTTGTTCAAGATGAGGAACGATCCAAGGATCACCCGGATCGGCGGGTTCCTGCGCCGCTACTCCCTCGACGAGCTGCCGCAGCTGCTGAACGTCCTGCGCGGCGAGATGTCGCTGGTCGGGCCGCGTCCCCCGCTGCCCGACGAGGTCGCGCAGTACGGCACCGACGTGCGCCGCCGCCTGGTGGTCAAGCCCGGAATGACCGGACTGTGGCAAGTGAGCGGTCGATCCGATCTATCGTGGGAGGAATCCGTCCGTCTCGACCTTCGGTACGTCGAGAACTGGTCGCTCATCCTCGACCTGCAGATCCTGTGGAAGACCTGGGCGGCCGTCGTCCACGGCGGAGGGGCGTACTGATGAAGGCACTCGTGCTCGCCGGAGGTTCGGGCACCCGGCTGCGGCCGATCACCCACACCTCCGCCAAGCAGCTCGTGCCGGTCGCCAACAAGCCGGTCCTGTTCTACGGGCTGGAGGCCATCGCCGCCGCGGGCATCCGCGAGGTCGGCATGGTCGTGGGGGACACCCACGAGGAGATCGAGGCCGCCGTCGGCGACGGCGCGGCGTTCGGCCTGGAGGTCACCTATCTCCGGCAGGCCGCCCCCCTCGGACTGGCCCACGCGGTGCTGATCGCCCGCGACTTCCTCGGCGAGGACGACTTCGTCATGTACCTCGGCGACAACTTCATCGTCGGCGGCATCGAGCCGCTGGTGCGGCGGTTCCAGGCCGACCGTCCCGCCGCGCAGATCATGCTCACCCGCGTCGGCGACCCTCGCCAGTTCGGAGTGGCCGAGCTCGACGGCGCCGGGCGCGTGATCGGGCTGGAGGAGAAGCCCAGGCAGCCGAAGAGCGACCTCGCGCTGGTCGGCGTCTACCTCTTCACCCCGGCCGTGCACGAGGGCGTCGCCGCCCTCAAGCCGTCCTGGCGGGGCGAGCTGGAGATCACCGACGCGATCCAGTGGCTGATCGACACGGGACGGCGCGTCGAGTCGACGGTGATCTCCGGGTACTGGAAGGACACCGGTAACGTCACCGACATGCTGGAGGTCAACCGGCTGGTCCTGGAGGACCTGGAGCAGCGGCTCGACGGCGCCGTCGACGACGCCTCCGAGATCATCGGCCGGGTCGTGGTCGAGGCCGGGGCCACGGTGTCCGGCTCCCGCGTCGTCGGGCCGGTGATCGTCGGCGCCGGAGCGGTCGTCCGCGACTCCTACATCGGGCCGTTCACCTCGGTGGCGGAGGATTGTCACGTCGTGGACAGCGAAATCGAGTACTCGATCCTGCTGCGCCGCGCGTCAATCAACGGGGTGCGCCGCATCGAGGCCTCCCTGATCGGGCACGACGTCGAGGTCACGCCCGCTCCCAACACCCCGAGAGCCCACCGGCTGGTGCTCGGCGATCACAGCAAGGTGCAGATCAGTTCATGAGGGTTCTGGTAACCGGCGGCGCCGGTTTCATCGGGTCGCACTATGTCCGCACCCTGGTCGCGGGCGGCTACCCCGCACTGGCCGGGGCGCGGGTCACCGTGCTCGACGCGCTGACGTACGCGGGGAACCTCGCGAACCTCGAGCCGGCCGACGGCGGCTACGACTTCGTGCACGGCGACATCTGCGACGCCGGGCTGCTCGCCGAGGTCGTGCCCGGGCACGACCTGGTGGTCAACTTCGCCGCCGAGTCGCACGTCGACCGGTCGATCGACGGCCCGGCGGACTTCGTGCGCACCAACGTGCTCGGCACGCAGACGCTGATGCAGGCCTGCCTGGACGCCGCCGTGCCGAAGGTCGTGCAGGTGTCCACCGACGAGGTGTACGGGTCCATCGACGAGGGCTCCTGGCGCGAGGACGCCGCGGTGCGCCCGCGCTCGCCGTACTCCGCGGCCAAGGCGGGCGGCGACCTTATCGCCCTGGCGTACGCCGTCACCCACGGGTTGCCCGTGTCGCTCACCCGCTGCGGCAACAACTACGGGCCGTACCAGTTCCCGGAGAAGGTCATCCCGCTCTTCGTGACGAACCTCATCCAGGGGCGGAAGGTCCCGCTGTACGGGGACGGCGGGAACGTCCGCGACTGGATCCACGTTGACGACCACTGCCGGGGCATCCAGCTCGTGGCCGAACGCGGCGAGCCGGGCGAGATCTACCACATCGCCGGGACGGCCGAGCTGACCAACCTGCAGCTCACCCAGCGCCTGCTCGACGAGGTGGGCGCCGACTGGAGCATGGTCGAGCGCGTGCCCGACCGCAAGGGACACGACCGGCGCTACTCGCTGGACGACTCCAAGCTGCGGGCCATGGGATACGCCCCGGCGACCGGGTTCGACGAGGGCATCGCGGCCACCGTCCGGTGGTACGCCGACAACCCCTCCTGGTGGAAGCACCTCAAGGGCGTCCGGTGAACCGGCTGCTCGTGACCGGCGCGAGCGGCATGCTCGGAACCGCCCTGGTCGCCGAGCTCGCCGCCGACCCCGCCGCTCCCGAGGTGCTCGCCTACGGCCGCGACCGCCTCGACCTGCGCTATCCCGACGGGGTGCGCGAGGTCGTACGGCGCGAGAAGCCCGACACCGTCGTCAACTGCGCCGCCTGGACGGCCGTCGACGACGCCGAGGCGCGTGAGATCGACGCGCTCGCGGTCAACGGCAACGGCGTGCGCGCGCTGGCCGAGGCATGCGACGAGGTGGACGCCCGCCTGCTCCACATCTCCACCGACTACGTCTTCGACGGTAGGGCCCGCGCGCCGTACCGGGAGGACGCCCCGGTCGCGCCGGTGAACGCCTACGGCCGCACCAAGCTCGCGGGCGAACGGGCCGTGCTGGGAGCGCTGCCGCACAGCGGCTACGTCGTGCGGACCGCCTGGCTGTACGGCACGACGGGGCGCGACTTCGTCCGCACCATGATCGCGCTCGAACGGTCGCGGGACACCGTCGACGTCGTCGACGACCAGCTCGGCCAGCCGACCTGGGCCGGCGACCTCGCCGCGCAGTTGCTGCGGCTGGCGCGCGCCGACGCGCCGCCGGGTGTCTACCACGGCACCAGCTCGGGCCAGGCGACCTGGTACGAGCTGGCCCGCGAGGTCTTCACGCTGCTCGGCGCCGACCCCGGACGGGTCAGGCCCACCAGGGCCGACGCCTTCCCACGTCCCGCCGCGCGCCCCGCCTACAGCGTGCTCGGCCACGGCTCCTGGGCGGCGGCCGGCCTCACCCCGATGCGCCACTGGCGCGAGGCCCTGCACGCCGCCTGGCCGCTGATCGCCGGAGGCCGCGCCTGATGTACCTGTCGGAGTCGCGGCGCAACGACGCGGACAAGGCGTCCGGGGACGGCGCGGACGGGCCGCCGCCGCCCGGTGGCGGTGGCGAGGCCGCAGGGCCGCGAGGTCCGGGCGGCGCGGGGCGGATCGTCGTGGGCAACGTTCTCGCCCTCGGCATGGTCAGCTTCCTGACCGACATCTCCTCGGAGATGATCACGGCCGTTCTCCCGCTCTACCTGGTGTTCCACCTCGGTGTCAGTACCATCCAGTTCGGCCTGCTCGACGGGCTCTACACGGGCGCGACGGCCGTGCTGCGCCTGGTCGGCGGCCACGTCGCCGACCGCTTCCAGCGTCGCAAGGCGGTGGCCGGGGCCGGATACGGGCTGTCCGCCGTCACGAAGCTGGGCTTCCTGGCGGCCGGTACCAACGTGCCGCTGATCGGCCTGGTCATCGGCGTCGACCGCACCGGCAAGGGCCTGCGCACCGCGCCGAGGGACGCGATCATCTCGCTCAGCGCCCCGAACGACGGGCAGGGCCGGGCGTTCGGCTTCCACCGCGCCCTCGACACGGCCGGCGCGCTGCTCGGGCCGCTGGCGACGTTCGGGGTCCTGTGGCTCACCCTGGACGCCTACGACTCGGTGTTCTCGGTGAGCTTCTGCGTGGCGCTGGCGGGTGTGCTGGTGCTCGCCCTGTTCGTCCGCGAACCCGAGATGCCCTCGATGCCGGACAAGGGCGGCAAGGAGCGGCTCACCTTCGGGGCCGCGGCCGGGATGCTGCGCGTGGCGCCGTTCCGGCGGGTGGTGATCGCGGTGCTGCCGCTGTCGCTGATGACGATCAGCGACGCGTTCCTCGCCCTGCTGGCGCAGCAGCGGCTCGACATCGCCGCGAACTGGCTGCCGCTGGTCCCGGTCGGGATCTCGGCCGCGTACCTGGTCGCCGCGATGCCGTTCGGCCGCCTCGCCGACCGCTACGGCCCCTCCCGGGTGATGCTCGGCGGCTACCTCGCGGTGCTCGCCTGCTACCTGCTGGTCATCTTCGGGGGCGGCGTCGCGGCGCTCGTGGCCGCGCTCGGGCTGCGCGGCCTCGGCTACGCGGCGACCGACGGCGTCGTCAGCGCGCTGGCCGGGCCCCTGGTGCCCAAGGAGCGGCGCACGATGGGGCTGGCGATCGTCCAGACGGGCCAGGCCCTCGCGGCGATGGCCGGGGCCTGGTGCTTCGGGGCGCTGTGGACGTTGCTCGGCCCCCGGCCCGCCCTCGCGGCGATGGCCACCGGGCTCGGCCTCGCCCTGGTCCTCGCGGCGGTCCTCCTCCGCGGGGGATCGTCGCCTTTCTCCGGGAGATTCGCGCGCGGAGCAGCGCGCGGAAAGGAAACGGCATGACCGCGAAGCGGCGGGCGAGTGCCCCGATGCGGGCAGGACGCGGGCCGAAGGGAGCGTCCCGGTGAGCGCGGTCCAGGGAACTCCGGGGCGGCAGGTGGTACTCGGCACCGTCCTCGACGCGCTGACCATGCGCGACGTCGTCGCCCGGTGCGTGGACGCCATCGACGACGGCCGCCGGATCAGCATCGGCGTGGTGAACGCCGCCAAGATCGTCAACATGCGCGGGGACGCCATGCTGCGCGAGTCGGTGCTCGACTGCGACCTCGTCCTCGCCGACGGGCAGGCGGTCGTCTGGGCGTCCCGGGTGCTCGGGCATCCGCTGCCCGAGCGGGTCGCGGGCATCGACCTGTTCCTCGAACTGCTCGCCGAGGGCGCGCGGCGGGGGCACCGGGTGTACTTCCTGGGCGCGCGTCCCGAGGTGCTGTCCCGGGTGCTCGACGAGGTACGGCGGCGGTTCCCGGGGCTGGTGGTCGCCGGCGCCCGCGACGGCTACTTCACCGACGACGAGGCCGGGCAGGTGGCCCGGGAGATCGCCGCGACCCGCGCCGACATGCTCTTCCTCGGCATCACCTCGCCGAAGAAGGAGATCTTCGTGGGCGAGTGGGGGGAGACGACCGGGGCTAAGATCATCCATGGCGTGGGCGGCTCCTTCGACATCCTCGCCGGGGAGACACGCCGCGCCCCCCGCGCCTGGCAGCGCCTCGGCCTCGAATGGCTCTACCGGCTCCTGCAGGAACCGATGCGGCTCGGACCGCGCTACCTGAAGACCAACGCGGCCTTCCTGCTGATGCTCGCCCGGGAACGCCTGCGGCGGAGACGATGAGCACCGCCCCACACGCGCCGTCCCAGTAGACGCGCCACCCAGATGCGTTCCACCCAGATGAAGGAGGACAACGTGACCCCGAGCCGCCGCATGGCGCTGCTGGGCCCCGGCCAGGCCGGTGGTTCCGATCCGCTGCCGGGTTTCGTGACGGACATGGTCGACCTCGCCGTGCGCGGGCTGCCTCCGGGCTACGTCGACGGGGAGTTCGTCTTCACCCGCCGCGGCCGGGTCGAGGGCGACGGCGCCGACGCGAAGTGGACGGCCGTGCCCGAGGGCCGCAGCGTCCGCTACACCGCCATCGTCGCCCTCGGGGTCAACACACTGCCCGAGGAGCGCCAGCGCCAGGCCCTGGCCGGTGAGACGGCCCTGGAGCTCGCCGGACGGCTGGTGAAGCGGCTGCCGCAGGTCACCGGGCTCGGCGACGCCGCGCTGATCGCGTGGGCGGCTGCCGAGACCGGCCATCCCGAGCTGCCCGCGGCCCTGGAGCACCTCGCACGCCTCGACGACGCCCTGAGCGACGGCGCGCAGGTGTACACCGTCGAGGCGGCCTGGGCCCTGGCCGGCCTCGTCGCGGCCCGCAAGGCCGGCGGGGACGTCCCCGACGCCCGCCTGGAGCGGTCGCGGGCCCGCATCCTCGGCGGTCTCGCCGAGGACCGGCTCTACCGGCACGTGCTCGGCCCGGCCGCGGGGCCCCTGGTGCCCTGGTACCGCGCCCACGTGGGCTGCTTCGCCGACCAGGTGTACCCCCTGCAGGCGCTCGCCCGCCTGCACGCCCTCACGGGCGACGCCGAGGCGCTGCGCGCCGCCGAGCAGGTGTCCGAGGGCATCTGCGCCGCGCAGGGCGCGGAGGGCCAGTGGTGGTGGCACTACGACGCCCGCTCGGGGGCCGTCGTCGAGGGGTACCCCGTCTACAGCGTGCACCAGCTCTCCATGGGGCCGATGGCCCTCCTCGACCTCGCCGACGCCGGCGGGCGGCTCCGGATGGACGAGATCGCGCTCGGCCTGCGCTGGATGCTGGAGCGCCCCGAGACCGGCGAGAGGCTGGTGCTCCCCGAGCTCGACCTCACCTGGCGCAAGGCCGCCCGCGAGGACCCGCGCAAGGTCGTCCGCGGGGCCCGCGCCGCCGCCACCCGCGTGATGCAGGGGGCCCGCCTGTCGGTGCTCGACAAGGTCTACCCGCCGGTGGCCGTCGACCGCGAGTGCCGGCCGTACGAGCTGGGCTGGCTGCTGTACGCCTGGCTGTGCGACCTGCGCGGGACCGAAGGATGATCGCGCGGAGGGGAACCTCGTGACCGAGCTGTCCGTCGTCGTCCTCACCTACCGCTCCGGCGCGTACGTCGGCACGTGCCTGGCCGCGCTCGAGAAGGCCCTCGCCGGCATGGACGCCGAACTGATCGTGGTCGACAACGCCTCCGGCGACGGCACCGTCGAGAAGGTGCGGGAGCTGGCGCCGTGGGCGCGGGTGGTCGCGCGTGACGTGAACGACGGCTTCGCCCGGGGCTGCCACGCCGGCGCGGAGGTCGCCAAGGGCGACTACCTGCTGTTCGTCAACCCCGACGCCCGGGTGTCCCCGGACACCCCGCGCGTGCTGGTCGACCTCGCCCGGCGCGACCCCGCGGTCGGCATCGCCGGCGGCCGGTGCCTCACCGAGACCGGGGAGACCGATCCGCGCTCGTGGTGGGGCAGGCCCACCCTGTGGTCGCTGTTCTGCTTCGGCACCGGGCTGAGCACGCTGTTCCCCGGCCGCCCGAGGTTCGACCCCGAATCGCCCCGCCCGTGGAGCGGCGCGCCGGACGAGGTGCGCCGGGTGCCCATCGTCACCGGCGGCATGATGCTCGTCGACCGGCGGGTCTGGGACCGGCTGGGCGGGTTCGACAAGAGCTTCTTCATGTACGCCGAGGACGCCGACATGTGCCTGCGCGCCGCGGCCGCGGGGTACCGGCCGTCGGTCACCGCCGCCGCGACGTTCGTCCACCCGGCCGGCATGTCGTCGTCCAGTTCCCTGCGCAAGCAGGTGCTGCTGTTCACCGGTAAGGTCACGCTCGTACGGCGGCACTTCCCGCCGGTGCTGCGCGGGCTCGGCGTCACGTTCCTCAAGGCGGGGGTGCTGCTGCGGGCGCTCGCCGGCCGCTTCATGAGCGCGCCCGGCGCCGACCGGCAGGGCAGGCCCACCACCAAGGCCGACGACTGGCGCGGCCTGTGGCGGGCGCGCGGCCAGTGGACCAAGGGCTGGTCCGGCGCTCGCACGTGAACAGGTATTCCGAGGCCGCGGAGCGAAGGACAGGGATGGCAACCGAAGTGAGGATCGCGCCGACCGCGGACGTCGACCCGGCCGCCGAGATCGGCGACGGCACGACCGTCTGGCACCTGGCCCAGGTACGTGAGAAGGCCGTGCTCGGCCGGGGCTGCATCCTCGGCCGCGGCGCCTACGTCGGGCCCGGCGTGATCGTCGGCGACAACGTCAAGCTGCAGAACTACGCGCTGGTGTACGAGCCCGCCGTTCTGGAGGACGGCGTGTTCATCGGGCCGGCCGCCGTCCTGACCAACGACATGTACCCCCGGTCGACCGACGTCGAAGGCGCCCTGAAGAGAGACGGCGACTGGTCCGCCGAAGGAGTGACCGTGCGCGAAGGCGCCTCCGTGGGCGCCCGTGCGGTGATCGTGGCCGGGCGCACCATCGGACGCCACGCGCTGGTCGCGGCCGGCGCGGTGGTCTCCCGCGACGTGCCCGACTTCGCGCTGGTCGCCGGCGTGCCCGCCCGCAGGATCGGCTGGGTGGGCCGCGCCGGCGTCCCCCTGGCCGACCTCGGCGACGGCCGCTGGCGCTGCCCGTCCACCGGCGAGCTCTACACCGAACAGGACGGCACGCTCACCGGCCCCGCTCCCGCGAAGGCGGGGGAGCTTGGTACCGGCTCGACGGAGAGCCCGGGCACCGCCGGGCCCGGCGGATCCGCCGAGGGCTCCGACTGACCCATGCGGCTTTCCCCCAAGGCTCGGCTGGCGGTCGCCGCCGTCGCGTCCGTCGTCCTCGTGGCCGCCGTCCTCGTCGTGGTCCTGCGATCGCGCGAGCACAGCCAGGCGGTGGCCGCGGCGCGGGCCGGCGGCGGCGCCGGGGTCCCGTCCCCCGTCCCGGTCAAGCTCGGCGAGAGCGACGACCTGTACGTCGTCCGGGCGGGCCCCGGCGCGGACAGCGGCATCGTGTACGCGATCGGCGACGCGGGCAAGGGGCCGGCGCGGTCGACCGGCGTGAGCTGCCGTCGCTTCTACGCCGCCGAGCGCACGGCCGTGTGCCTGCGCGTCGTGCCCGGCGTCGTCACCAAGTCCGACGCGATCATCCTCGACGGCGACCTGCGCGAGGTGCGCCGGGTGGCGCTGCCGGGCGTGCCGAGCCGGGCGCGGGTCTCCGCGGACGGCCGCATGGTCTCGTGGACGGTCTTCACCACCGGCGACTCCTACCTCAGCGTCGGCTTCGCCACCCGCACGGGGATCCTCGACACCCGCACGGGCAAGGTGGTGAACAGCCTGGAGACGTTCACGCTCTACAAGGACGGCGAACCGGAGCGCGCGGTCGACCTCAACTACTGGGGCGTCACCTTCACCTCCGACGACAACACCTTCTACGCCACCGCCTCGACCGCCGGACGCGTGTACCTCGTGAAGGGCGACTTCGCGGCCGGGCGCATGAACGTCGTCCGCGAGGGACCCGAGTGCCCCTCGCTGTCGCCGGACGGCACCCGGCTGGCGTACAAGAAGCGCACCGGCGACCAGTCGAGCCCGTGGCGCCTGCACGTCCTCGACCTGCGCAGTGGCCGCGAGACCGCGCTGGCGGAGACCGCGAACGTCGACGACCAGGCCGCCTGGTACGACGACCACACGGTCATGTACGCCCGCCTGCGCGCCGACACCACCGACGTCTGGAAGGTCCCCGCCGACGGCTCCGGCACCCCGGCCACCCTGGCCAAGGACGCCTTCTCCCCCGCCCGGTCCGGGTGATCGGCTCCCTGAAAAAGGTGCCTTCGGCGCGCTTTATCCAAGGCGCCCCTCGCCTCACTCACGACTCGCCGACCCGCAAATGTGCCGTCGAAGTAATGGTGGCGACCGACGATAGCGCCAAGGCCTGGGGCCGATGTGGCAGGTGACCAGGCGAACACGGCTCCCATCCAGAGCCCGGATGGGAGCCGGACAGGTCACCGAACCCTCATTTGAATGAGGATCAGATTTCCTGGTTTCCATTAAGGACGCGTGTCATCCAGTCGAGCGACCCCGTACGCAGCGCTTCGTCCGCGAGGCGTTTCGCAGAAGCCGTCTTGAGCGATGCGAGGGAGCTATCGATCCACGGCTGCATGTTCTGATTACCCTGCTCACGGTATTCCAGAGCCTGGATCAAGCACTCCAGTTTGTCGGCGTCACGAGCGCAGACCGCTTCGAGGCTCGACCTCTCTTCGTACTCGCTCACTGCGCCTCTGATCATCCCGCCTACCGACTCGGGGATGCAGCGCGTCTGGTCGGCGGTTATGTCCTTGTTGGCGGTGGCCTTCACGTAGCGCTTCCCGATGTGAGGGATATCTGTCGTCCTGGTCTCCTGGGTGTCATGCAGGAGACTCAAGAGCGCCGCCCGCTCCGGATTGCCGCCTTCCAGTGCTGCGATCACGACCGCGATGATCGAAGTCCGGAAAGAATGATCAGCGATGCTCTCCGGATCCCGGACCCCTGCAACCAGCCAACCTGTACGCCTGTAGCGCTTGAGCAGGCCGATCTCGTACAGCAGGTCGGTCAGCCGGGCCAACTCCTCCGCCATGATGTCCCCTCTCAGGCTCAGCGAATCATGCGGAGAGCGTAGATGATTGCCTCCAGTTCCCGTCGAGACTGCATGGACACCACGGCCTCATCCAACGTACGGATGGCGGCTTGGTGGAGGTTGCCGGCTGTGGGAACCCGCAGTATCGCAGGTCGGAGCATTACCAACGCCCATAGCGTGTGAACTATGACGTCGACGTAGGGGTTGGTGGAATAAAGCTTGCCGATCAGATGTCGGAAGAGTTTGACCCCGTGCCACGTCTCCGGATCGAGATCCACCATGAACGTGTCGGCCAGCTGCGGCTCGTTGACTTCACCCAGCCAGTAGGCCCAGTAATTCAGATTCGCCAGTTCACATACATCGTCGGCCAGTCGAACCTGGATGAAGTGCTGGAGAGCCTCCCGATCGCCGAGTCTTGCTAACGTGTGGGCTCCGGACCGGACAACAGCCCACGACGGTGTCCATTCATTCGTCCGAGACGCTCGCCGTTCCTCTGTGCGTTGCATGGTTGCAAGCCAGTCGGCTGTGTCGCTACTTTCATCGAAACTGGCGACATAGTGTGCTTGGCGGCGTAGGAGCATTCCGCTGACTTGATCAACGTCAGCATGTTCCGCTACCACCTTGAGGTGCTCGAAAAAGCGCCTTTCTTCGTCCGGGAAGAGGGATGGTGACGACGCTACCGGCCCCCTGCGACCGGTCCTTCGCACAGCACCTGCTACGGCGGATGGCGTCAGCTTGGTGAACGGCCACGCTACAAGATCGGTAAAGGGGCGCGTGATCACCCATGAGGCTAGTGGGTGCTCGCCGCGGTTGGCTTTCGTGGACTCAGGGCTCAGTACATATCCAACAAATCGGTCTGCCTCAATCGACATGTCGAGCTCCGACAACAGTCGGTGGTTGCGTCCACGGAGGTGGTGTAAGAGTTTCCGCTGATAGAGGCGTGGCGTCGTGAAATGAAGACGGCCATCGCGTGATCCTTCGTGATTGCGACATCAAGATCGAAGGAGAGAAAGCGATGGCCGCGAACAACAGTGTGGACCCTGCCGGCTGGCTGGCGAAGCAGATCCAGATCGACGACCCGGATCTGTTGCGATCCATGGTGAAGACCATGGCCGAGGCGTTGATGTCCGCCGAGGCCGACAAACTGTGCGGCGCCTCCTACGGCGAGCGCAGCAGCGAACGGACCAACTCCCGCAACGGCTACCGCGCTCGGGACTGGGACACCCGCGCAGGCACCGTCGAGCTCGCCATCCCCAAGCTGCGGCAGGGCTCCTACTTCCCGGCATGGCTGCTGGAACGCAGGCGGCGGGCCGAGCAAGCCCTCGTCAGCGTGGTCGCCACCAGCTATCTCCTGGGCGTCTCGACCCGGCGGGTGGACAAGCTGGTAGAGCAGCTGGGCATCACCGGCATCTCCAAAAGCCAGGTCTCGCAGATGGCCAAGGTGCTCGATGAGCAGGTGGAGGCCTTTCGCACCCGAACCCTGGACGGCGGGCCGTTCGCGTTCGTGTGGCTGGACGCGTTGACGCAGAAGGTCCGCGAAGGCGGGCGGATCGTCAACGTCCACGCCCTGGTCGCCACCGCGGTGAACGCCAACGGCCAGCGGGAGATCCTCGGCATGGACGTCACCTCGCGGGAGGACGGCGCCGGCTGGCTGGCGTTCCTTCGCGGCCTGGTCGCCCGCGGCCTGTCCGGGGTGCAGATGGTCATCTCTGATGCCCACATAGGACTGGTGGAGGCGATCGGCGCCACCCTGCCCGGGGCGTCGTGGCAGCGATGCCGGACCCACTACCTGCGCAATCTCCTCACCACCGTCCCCAAGTCGGCGCAGCCGTGGGTGGCCACCCTGGTACGCACCATCTTCGATCAGCCGAGCGCAGAGCAGGTCCGCACTCAGCACGCCTGGGTCATCGACGCGCTTGCTGCCAAGTACCCGGCGGCTGCCGATCACCTGGATCAGGCGCGGGAGGACCTGCTCGCGTTCGCCCGGTTCCCGCGCGAGATCTGGAAGCAGATCTGGTCGAACAACCCCCAGGAACGGCTGAACAAGGAGATCCGCCGCCGCACCGACGTCGTCGGCATCTTCCCCGACCGGGCCGCCATCATCCGCCTTGTCGGCGCCGTGCTGGCCGAACAGACCGACGAGTGGACCGAGACCCGCCGCTACATGGGACTCGACGTCCTCGCCAAAGCCCGCCTACGGGTTATCCCCGGCGACACACCGGACCAGGAACACCTCCCGGAAACCCTCACCGCTTAACCTGCAGAAACGGATCACGCGATGACAGCTCGTACACCACTTCCCTGGACGTGACCCAGTCGGTACTGGGCGCCTAGGTGCAGAAGCGAACTTCGCAAAGATAGGTAATTGTTTATGGAGACCGCCATAAGAGGCCGGCGGCCCGACTCCCAGCCCTGAACCGTGGTGATGTCTACCGCCAGTTGTTCCGCAAAGCGTTCTTGGGTTAGTCCGATCGACTCACGAATGATCTTGAGGACGTACCCGGAGATTCTGCCTTCACGGCCGTGTTCACCGTTACCCCGACCCATGGTCAAGGTTTCTCTTCCGCGATGGGTCATGAGGGTGATCACCGCCGTCTACCACTCGTACCTACGGTCAGTTCTACGGCGCCCGCACGGCTCCTAGCGTTGTTGGAGCAAGCGCAAGTCGATCGAAAACAGCAGGCGCCTCACAGCCTTTAGTGATGGAGACACTACCCCGAGGCGCAAAGGGTGGCCATCGCTTCTGAGTGGTGCAGGCAACCAGATTGTGTGGTCGTGCGATGGCATGGTCACCCAGATCCCCGTGCCGCCGCACCTCCCATAAGAGCAAACAGACCCGCCCGGCGCCGGGGAACGACCGGACGGGTCCTTGACCGCATGTGAGAGGTGCGATCCGATGAACAATCCTAGAAATTTCCCAAATCGCCCAGAGCGTCGATTGCCTCATATTTGCCACTGTTCCGATGCTCCGCTGAAGTCACAGGCGATTACCGCCTCTCGGTCCTTCTCTGCGAGCCGGCGGGAGCTGTACCGATGGGGAGCGGTTATATGAGCCGGGAACAGCAGCATTCCGAGCGTGACGACCAAGAGCCGGGGATCTTGTGGACGTGGGCGGCTGACGATCTCGGTGGGCGGGGCGTTCGTGGGGTGACCGGTACTCGGTACCAGGCGCGCCTGAAGCTCCTGGCCGCGTTGAACGCCATGCCGAACCGCGCTCATGGGACCATCCGCCCGGCACAGTTGGACAACTGGGCTCGCCCCTATCCGTGCTACCGCTACGGCCCGATCGTCGTACGCGCTCGCCGTGACGCGGACACCGGAACCGTCGTCATCGATGAGGCGGAGGGACGTTGAGGCCCGATGTCCGGCGTCTCGACGCGCCACGGCCCTTGCGAGTGCCGTACGTCATCGCGTGGTCGGGCGAGGCGGTCACGCACCCGTTGATGTTCACCGAGCACGGCGTCCGGCGCCTCACCTACATCGACGCCCGGCCGTCCGACTGGGTGGACGGAATGCTCCGCGCCCGTACCGGCGTCGACCGGGGCGGCGAACCGGTGTGGCGCGCGCTCAACGTCCACCGGCAGTGGCTGTGCATGGAGGCGCTGCTGTGCCAGGTGTGCGGTGCATCGGGACGGCATCTGGATACAGGGAGGATCTGGTGGGTCGTCACCGAGACCGCGTTCCGTGCCATCGACGTGGCCTCCGGTCTGACCAACGCCCCACCGACGTGCCCGGCCTGCGTTCCGGACTCCTTGGCTTCCTGTCCCCAACTGCGCAAGTCATCGGCGGTCTACACCGTGGCCGTCGCCGAGCCGGTGGGAGTGCTGGCCGAGGTCTTCGAACCAGGCCCGGACGGAATGGCGCGGCGCACCGGTCATAACGAGTTCGTCCGGTTCGACGAGCCGGGTAGGCACCCCTACATCCTCGCCACCCAGCTGGTGGTCCGACTCGAGGACATGCGGCCGGCGGGGACTCCTGAACCCCGCGCCGAACCGGTTAGCCCCTCGTCCTGCAACCTCTCGTGGCCCATGGGTTCCCAACACCCCGTCCCTCGAGGGAAGGAACGACGATGACACCACAAGCCACACCCCAGCTCGATCCGGTCCACTTCCTTGAGCTGGAGATCACCGGCCGCTGCCAGCTCACGTGCGGACACTGTTACGCCGACTCCGGGCCCAGCGATGATCACGGCACCATGACCACGGGCGACTGGGAGAACCTGCTCATCTCCGCCCCCGACGCCGGAATCAAGACCGTGCAGTTGGACGAGCAGCGTGCCGAGGAGGCGTACGCGCAGATGAAGGCGCTCGGCGTGAACCGGCTCGGCCCGATCGACCGGATGCGCGGCGTCGGCCGCGGCGCCAGCATCATCCAGACCGGCGTCACCGAGCTGTGCGGGCAGTGCGGCAACGGCCGCGCCGCCGTCGCCTCCAACGGGGACGTGTGGATGTGCGTCATGTCCCGGTTCCTGCAGCCCGCGGGCAACGTCAAGACCACACCGCTCGCCGAGATCCTCGCTGGGCAGATCTGGCAGAACCTCCTCACACAGGTTCCCCGCCGCGGCGTGAGGACCTGCAACCCGGGGTCGGACGGCAACGACTGCGCGCCGGCCGAGACCATCTGCGAGAGCAACGCCCTCATCATTCCCGCACGGCGGGTGCGGGTCGTCCCCCTCGCCGAAATCGACCGATAGAGCAGACTGCTGACATGGACTGGCAATCTCGCGCGCACCAGCTCGCCGACCGCGTCACCCACCCGGGGTCGCGGTGGCGCGCCGCCGTCGCCGGCACTCCCCGCCACCGGTTCGTCCCCGCCTGGTGGGCCTGGAGCGGCGACCACTGGGAGGTGCGGTACGGCCCGGCCGACGAAGCGGCCTGGCTGGACAACGCCTACCGGGACAAGACGCTCGTCACCAAGATCGGCACTCTGCACGCCGACCAGGCCGAGGCCCACGACGCGCCGACCGGGCGCCCCACCTCCTCCTCCACGCTGCCGGGGCTCGTGCTGCAGATGTACCGGCACGCCCGCATCGGCGACAAGGACAGGATTCTCGACGTCGGCACCGGCTCGGGGTACGGCACCGCCCTGCTGTGCCACCTGTTCGGCCAGGACCAGGTGACCAGCATCGACGTGGACGAGTACGTGACCTCCGTCGCCACATCGCGGCTGGCCGACCTCGACCACCACCCCCGCATCGCGCCGATCGACGCCACCGCACAGCTCCCCTGGACGTTCGACCGGATCGTGGCGATGGTGGCGGTGCGGCCCATCCCCGCCTCCTGGCTGGCCGCGCTCAACCCCGGCGGGCGTCTGGTCACGACGATCAGCAACACCTCGCTCATCGTGTCGGCCGTCAAGACCGACGACGGCGGCGCGGTCGGTCAGGTCGAGCGGGACTGGGCGATGTTCATGAAGACCAGGACCGGCGCCGACTACCCGCCGGGCCTGACGAGCCTGATGCAGACGGCGCGCACGACAGAGGGGGATCGGGTCAAACTCGGCCGGTTCCCCGTCATCGACATCGAAGAGAACGCCTGGGAGCTGCGTTCGATGCTGGAGATCATGGCCCCCGGCGTCGAGCTCGACCATCACCAGGCCGGCGCCACCCGGATCGCGCTCATGGTCCACGAGGACGGGTCATGGGCCCGTGCCGTGCAGACCGATGACGAGCCGCCGGTCGTGCACCAGGGCGGGCCGCGCCGCCTGTGGGACGTGCTCGACGAGGCCCGCGACCACTGGTTGCGGAACGGCATGCTGCCTCTGTACGGCGCGAGCGTCCGCATCACCCCGGACGGGGCGATCCACCTGCGGCGCGGCCGGTGGAAGGCCACCATCGCCTGACTCAGGAACGCGGGACGCGCCCCTCCTGGAGCCGTCAGACGGCTGGTTCAAGTGTGTCCGTGGCCTCCTGGGGGATGGTGGTCCGGCCGGGGGGAGAGCAGGGCGACGAGGGTGCCCAGCAGCATGCCGGCGGCGGCGATGAGGACGGCCGTACGGCTTCCGTCGGCGATCGAGGAACGCGGTGCCGGTCCCGCGACCCCGCGACGCTGGCGTTGGCGTTGGCGTTGGCGATCGCCACGAGCACCGCGAGCCCGATGGCGTTTCGGTACGACCGGCGCCGTCGAGGGCTGGAATGCAGCCTCAGCCGGACGCATGTACATCGTGAAGGGTGACTTGGGCCGACGCGCATCGCGCACGCATAGCGATCACATTAGTGGCACGCCCCAGACTCGGGAGAGACGCGTAAGAAACGTTGTCCTCGGATGAATGACAGGAGAAACTCCGATGTCCACCGCGCATGTCATCATCACCGTCCTCACCGCCGCCTGGGTCGGCTTCTCCGGCTTCTCGCTGCTGCGCAGGGCCGATTTCGTGGCCAAGCCGCTGATCGAATACGGGGTGCCGCAGTCGTGGTGGCCGTGGCTGGGCACGGCGAAGGCCGCCGGGGCGATCGGCCTGCTGGCCGGTCTGGCGGTCCCCCCGATCGGGGTCGCCGCCGCGATCGGCCTGGTCCTGTACTTCGCCGGCGCGGTCGTCACCGTGCTGCGAGCCCGCTCGTACAAGACCGTCGTCTTCCCCCTGCTGTACCTGGCACCCGTGGTCGTCACCCTGGTCCTGAGCACGGCGGCATGACCCACCGATGTGCCCGGCCGGCACCGGCACCGTCAGGAAGGACGGCAGGGTCGTATGGCCCCCCCGATGACCGTCAGAGGGGTTTGCCGTCCTCCCAGATGTTGCCGGTGAAGGCGTTGCCCTTGCCCTTGTCGGTGTAGTAGGCCACCGGGCCGAAGGAGCCGCCCTTGGGGAAGAAGCGGCGGCTGAAGATGTTGTCGACGATGCGGATGTCGGTGGGCACGCCGAACTTCCCCTCGCCGCCATAGATCGTGTACCCCCCTCCGGCGAGCAGGTTGTTCTGGATCAGCACGTCGTGCGTACGGCTGAAGTCCTGGCCGATGATGATCGCGGAGGTCTCGGCGACCTGGTTGAAGACCGTGTTGTGCCGCACCGTCAGTGACAGGCCCTTCATCGGCGAGCCCCCGATCTGGATGGCGTCGACGTGGTCGCCCGGGAACTCCTTGAAGTCGTGCAGGTAGCAGTCCTCGATCACGCCGTGGTCGGTGACGATGCCGTTCGACACCGTGTGGATGTTCGCCCGCCGTACGCTGATCTGCCCGCCCTGGTTGAGCACGGCCGTGTCGACCTTGGTGGTGCCGTCGCCCATGATCTCGACGTCGGAGATGTCCGCGCCGGAGACGCCCTGACGCTGGATGATCGCCCAGTCGCCCTGGCCGACCACGCGGACGTTCCGCACCACCACGTCGTCGGCCTCGATGTTGAGCTTCCCGTGGATCTCGACGCCCTCGACGACCTCACCCGCCTTCTTGACCGTGGTCTCGCCGACCACCCGCAGCTGGGTGCCGGGCTTGGGGCCGGTGGTCCTGGCCGAGGGGAACCCGGACAGGTCGGGACGGCCGTCGGGCTTCCGGGTGGTCTTCGTGGGGACGTCCCGGACGTCGTCGGAGGCGCCGCTCGCGCCGCAGGCGGCGGTCAGGACGCCCACGGCCAGCGCCGCGATGACCAGAGGGACACGACGCGGTGACGCAGGGGAGGCGGGAGAGGGCACGGTCGGCTCCAAGTCGTGGTCTCGCGGAACGCTCCAAGCGGTCGCCTGGAGCGCGGGGTCCGGCTCTCCGGGGAGCCTCAGGAGTGGAGCGGGCGGGTGCTGATCAGCCGGGGCGGCGTGGCGGCGGAGCGCCTGCGGTCGCGGGTGAGGGACAGGACTCCGGCCACGGCGAGGATCGTCATCAGCCCGATGCCGACGGTCGCCCGGCCTTTCTGGAGGGACTGCAGCTCGGGGCCCCTGACGGTGTCGATCGGCTGCCACTTGATCATGACCCTGCCGTTGGCGCCCGCGGCGGTCTGGAGCTGCTGCACCTTCTCGGTGAGGAGCTTGAGCGCGATGTTGAGGGTGTCCATCGACAGTTTGGGGTCTCGCGAGAGGGTCTGCAGGGAGGCGTACGGCTGGCCGTACACCGGGACCTCTTCGTTCCCCCAGTGCGCGACCTCGTAGGAGAAGTCGGCCGTGCCGCCCATGCGGCGTAGACGCTCACGTGTGCTCGGGTTGTCGAAGTAGCGGGCGGTCACCAGAGCCATATAGATGTGATTGTCCGTGAAGTGGTCGTAGACCTCCCCTTGGAACCTGTTCGTCTTCGTTATGAACGCGACCGTCACGGAACTCTGGTAAAGAGGTGATCGATATCTGACCCACGCCAACGCGCCGGCGGCGGTCAGGAAGATCAGAGCCAGGCAGCCGAACCGCACCACCACTCGCCTTCGCACCGACACATCGTGGCACAGGCGTGCGGAGTTTTGGGACGGGCCTGGTAAAGAAACCACTCAGAGGAAACACTTGAGGGGCGATGACAACGAGTCGAGGCGCTCACGCGTCCTATCTCGGCGGCTCGGCGGGGTGGGAATGAACGTTCGGCCGGCCGGGCGGGGGTGAAGGGACACTATGGACCTGCTTGATTCGCTGCGTGCGCTGCTGCGGCGCTGGCCGGTGACGCTGACGTTGCTCGTCGTCACGCTCGCGGCGACCGTCGGGGCGCTGGTGGCGATCCCTTGGCAGTACGAATCCACGGCCACCGTGGTCTTCCTGTCCTCCAGGAAGGGCTCGCAGCCGGTGGGGGGCAACCCATGGCTGGCCTTCGACGGCTCCTTGACCATCACCGCCGAGGTGATCTCGCGGGGAATGAGCGACGAGCGCACCCTGCAGAGGCTCAAGGAGGAGGGTGACACGGCCGACTACACCGTCGGCCTGGCCCAGGACTCCCGGGGTCCCCTGCTCGACATCACGGCGACGGGGCCCGACCCCAAGGTCGCCCAGCGCACCATGGAGACCCTGGCGGCGCTCAGCCAGGAGCGCCTGACCGAGATGCAGAAGAAGTCGGCGATCCTGCCCGACGCCACCATCCGCGCGGAACTGGTCACCTCCACCGACGAGGCACAGCTGACCCCCCAGAAGAAGATCCGCCTCCTGGTGATCGTCTTCGCGGGCGGCATGCTGCTGACCGTCGGCGTTCCGCTGTTCCTGGAGTCCCTGGCCCAGAAGCGGCGCCGGCTGGCCCAGGGCGAGCAGGAGACGACGGGGCCCATCGTGCCGCCGCCGTCCACGCCGCCCGCGAGTTCCCAGCATGTGACGAGGTCCCCCGCCGCGGCCCCGCGCAGCAGGCCGCCGGTGCGGCGTCCGCGGCCGATCGAGCCGGCGGAGCCGCGGGTGTACGACCACCGGGTCACCGGCAAGCAGCCGCCGGCCAGGCGTCCCTCGCCTCCAGAGCCGAAGGACCCGTGGGAAGACCAGCAGCAGTTGCTCGAGGACGGGTTCACCGCCCCGATCCCGGCGATCAAGGTCGACAACGACCTGTACGTCTGGGCCGACGACAAGGATCGCCCCCTGGGCGCTCCTCCCGCCGGGGGCAACGGCGCCGGGCAGAAGCAGGGGCCGCAGACGACCGGCGGTGCCGACCCCGACGACGAGCCGTACGTCGTGTTCGACCCCACGAGGCCAGGTAGGTGACCAGCACGTCGGAGGCCGCGCGGACCAAGGCGCCCGCCCAGCGGCCTCCCGAACGCCAGACCAGGCTGCCCAGGTTGCGCCTGGACCCTGTGTCGATCATGACGTTCTTCCTGATCGTCCTGTTCGTCCTGCCGGCCCGGTACCGCGTCGGCGCGCTCGGCGCGGCGGGCGCGCCCGCCTCGATGGTGGCGGTCCTGCTGATCGTCTGGTACCTGCTGTCGACGCTCTCCCCGCGCTGGACGCCGATCCGGGGCAGGCAGCCGGTCCGCCCGGTGATCATGTTCTTCTGCCTGTCGATCCTCGCCAGCTACGTGGCGGCCATGACGCGGCCGCTGTCCACCGACGAGCTGAACGTGGCCGACCTCGGCCTCATCCTGGCGGCGGGCTGGGCCGGCATCGCCCTGGTCACCGCCGACGGCATCAACAGCATGGACCGCCTGGAGACCCTCCGGCACCGGCTGGTCCTCGGGGCGTCGTTCTCGGCCTTCATCGCGATGCTGCAGTTCTTCAGCGGTGTCGAGATCACCCAGTACATGGCGCTGCCGGGTCTGACCGAGAGCACCTCGGCCGTCCTGTTCGAGCGCGACGGCTTCTTCCGGCCGGCGGGCACCGCCACCCACCCGATCGAGCTGGGCGTCACGCTGGCCGCCGTGCTGCCGCTGGCGCTGCACGGCGCGATCTACTGCGACGACCGCAAGCAGCGGCGGAAGCGGTGGCTGATGGTCGCGCTCATCGCCGGTGTGCTGCCGATGAGCGTGTCGCGCTCGGCCATCCTCGGCCTGTTCATCGTCATGGTGGTGCTGCTGCCGACGTGGCCGTCGGAGTGGCGGCTCAGGGCCATCCTGATCTTCGGGTTCGGCGCGATCGTGATGCGCCTGATGATCCCGGGCCTCATCGGCACCGTCCTCAACCTGGTCACGGTGATCGGGTCCGACGAGAGCTCGACGACGCGCACCGGTGACTACGACGCGGTCATCGCGGCGGTGCAGTTACGACCGTTCTTCGGGCAGGGATTCGCCACCTACCTGCCCCGCATCTACCGGGTGATCGACAACCAGTACCTCATGTCGGCGCTGGAGACCGGCATCGTGGGCGTGCTCGCGCTGATGGCGTTCCTGTTCTCCGGATGGTCCCTGGCGCGCCGGGCCAGACGGGCGGCCACCGACGAGCCCACCCGCCACCTGGCACAGTGCCTGGCCGCCTCGACCGGCGTCGCGATCTTCGGCTTCGGAACCTTCGACGCCTTCAGCTTCCCGATGATCACCAACGTGATGTTCCTGATCCTGGGCATCTGCGGCGCCCTGTGGCGCCTGCAGACCCAGCCGGCAGGGGAGGTCCGTTAGGCCCCCTACCGTCGGCGATCACGCCAGGTCATGAGGGCGGTACGCGGAAGACGGGGCCAGGCCGAGCGCGAGGCGCCGGGCGAGACCGGTGTTGCGGCGCCGGCCCAGGCGGTGCACGGCGAGCTCCAGAGCCTCGCGGTCGCCGACCAGGACCACCCACGCCTTCGCCCTGGTGACCAGGGTGTACAGCAGCCTGCGGTGCAGCATCACCCCGCCGGCCTCCGCCACGATCGGCGCCACCACGAAGGGATACTCGCTGCCCTGGGAGCGGTGGACGCTGACGGCGTAGGCGTGGGTCAGCTCGTCGAGCTCGTCGAAGGTGTACCGGACGGTCTCGCCGTCGTCGGTGCGGATCTCGACCAGCCGCTCCTGGCCGTTCACCTCCGTCACCGTGGCCGTCTCGCCGTTGAACACGCCCTTGTCGTAGTTGTTGCGGATCGGCATGACCCGGTCGCCCACGCGGAAGACCGACGGGCCCGACCAGTGCTCGGCGACGCCCTCACGCGCGGGGTTGAGCCGCTCCTGCATTCTGCGGCCCAGCTCGGCGGTGCCCGTGGCGCCCTTGCGCGTCGGGCACAGCACCTGCACCTGGTCGGGGCCGATCTTCTGCTTGCGAGGGATCGCCTCGGTCGCCAGGTGGACCACCCGCTCGGCGACCTTCGCGGGATCGTCGAGCTCCTCGAACCAGAAACCCCCGTGACCGGGCAGGGCGGGCAGCTCGCCCGCGCGGATGCGGTGGGCCGCCCGGACGATGCCGCTGTCCTGGGCCTGCCGGAAGACGTGGGTCAGCCGGACGCGCGGGATCTCGGGAACCCGCAGCAGGTCGGCCAGCACGCTGCCGGGACCGATGCTCGGCAACTGGTCGCCGTCGCCCACCAGCAGCAGGTGGCAGCCGTCGGGGATCGCGGCCGCCAGCCGGGTGGCCAGCTGGAGGTCGAGCATGGACGCCTCGTCGACCACGATGAGGTCGGCCTCCACCGGGGACTGCTGGAACAGCGCGCCGTCGTCGGGCTCGGCCCGCCGGGCGAGCATGCGATGCACGGTCATCGCCGGGAGGCCGGTGAGCTCCGACAGCCGCTTGGCGGCCTTGCCGGTCGGCGCGGTCAGGGTGACCGTGCCGCCCATCGCCCGCACCGTGCGGGCGATCACCTTCACCGTGTGGCTCTTGCCGCAGCCCGGCCCGCCGGTCAGGACCGAGACGGTGCTGGTCAGGACGAGGTTCACCGCGGCCCGCTGGTCGTCGTCGAGCCCGGGGTCGTCGGCGAAGCCGCGCAGCGGCAGCGTCGAGCGCGCCCGCGTCAGCCGCGCCAGGTGGCCCGCCAGCGCCACCTCGCGGCCGTGCTGCTCCTTGGCGTACACCACCACCTGCTCCGGGTCGGACGGGGACGCCTCGACCACCACCCGGCGCTCGGCCGCCAGCGCGTCGACGCCCCGGCGGACGAGCTCGTCGTCCTGCTCGACGAGACCCGCCGCCGCGGCGAGCAGGGAGGGTAGCGGCAGGTAGCAGTGTCCGTCGCGGCCGGCGGCCGCCTCCAGCCGGTCGAGGACGGCGGCTCTGACACGTCGTGGACTGTCCTCGGGCACCCCGGAGCGCAGGGCGATGCGGTCGGCGGTGTGGAACGCGATGCCCCTGACCTGGCCGATCATCCGGTAGGGGTCGGAGACCAGCACCTCGCGCGCCTCGTCGCCGTAGACCTGGTAGATCTTGGCGGCGAGCAGGGGGCTGACGCCGAAGCCCTGCAGCGCGACCATGAGATCGGCGACGGCCTTCTGCTCGGCCCACGCCCGCACGATCTGCGCCTGCCGGGTGGCGCCGATGTTGACGACCTGGGTGAGGCGCTCGGGCTCGGTGTCGATCACCGTGAGCGTCCGCTCGCCGAAGTGGCTCACGATGGCATGGGCGAGCTTGGGCCCGATGCCGCGGATCAGGCCCGACCCGAGATACAGCCTGATGGCGCGCACGGTGGACGGCTGCACCCGCTCGCAGCGCCTGACCACCAGGCGGCCGCCGTGCCGCGGGTGCTCCTCCCACTCACCGCTCAGCCGCAGCGTCTCGCCCGGCTGCACCCCGGCGAGGGCCCGCCCCGAGGCCACGAAGGCGGGCAGACCCTCGGCGGACATGCGGGCCACGGTGTACTCGTCGTCGCGGACGAACACCAGCTGCTCGACGGAGGCCTCGACGTCGGTCAGGTCTCCGCCCGAAGGCGGCCGGTGGGGCCTCTGGAGCATCGTCATCGTCGACCTCCCCGCCTGAACTCATGACAGGACGATAACGGCCCCCTGTGACAAGTCCGGAGGGGTGATCACTGGCGGAGCACCTTGTCCAGGGTCTCGGCCACCTGCTCCTGCTGGTCGGCGGTCAGGTGCGGGTGCATCGGGAGGGAGAGGATCTCCCCGGCGGAGGCCTCCGCCACGGGGAAGTCACCGGGGCCGTACCCCAGGCCGCGGAAGGCGGGCTGCAGGTGCACCGGCACCGGGTAGTGGATCTGCGCCTGCACCCCGGCCTCCTGGAGCCCGGCCAGCACCCGGTCGCGCTCGGGCACCCGGATGACGTACAGGTGCCAGACGTGCAGGTTGCCCGGCGCGACCTTCGGCAGCCGCACGCCCTCGACGCCCGACAGCAGCCGCTCGTAGCGGTCGGCCGCCGCGCGGCGCAGGTCGTTCCACCCGGCGAGCCGCTTGAGCTTGGCCCGCAGCACCACCGCCTGGAGGGTGTCCAGCCGGGAGTTGAAGCCGAGGGTCTCGTGCTGGTACTTCACCTCGCTGCCGTGGCTGGTCAGCATGCGTACGGCCCGGGCGAGCGCGGGGGAGGAGGTGAGCACCGCCCCCGCCTCGCCGTACGCGCCGAGGTTCTTGCCGGGGTAGAAGCTGGTGGCCGCCAGGCCGACCGGCGGGCGTCCTTCCTGCCGCGACCCCTGCGACTGCGCGCCGTCCTCGACCACCGTCAGGCCGTGCCGCTCGGCGATCTCGTGCAGGGCCGCCATCGGGGCCTGCTGGCCGTACAGGTGGACCGGGATGACCGCGGCGGTGTCCGCGCCCACGGCCGCGGCGGCCGAGGCGGGGTCGAGCAGCAGGTGGTCGTCGTCGCAGTCGGCGAGCACCGGGCGCAGCCCGGCCCGGACGACCGCCTCCGCCGTGGCCACGAACGTGTTGGCCGGCAGCACGACCCCCGCGCCGGGCGGCAGGTCACAGGCCCGCAGGGCGAGTTCGATGGCGTCGGTGCCGTTGCCCGCCCCCACGCAGTGGGCCACGCCCGAGAAGGCCGCGAACTCCTCCTCGAACGCCGCCACGTCGGGCCCCTGGACGAACGCGGTGTCGCGGAGCACCCGGTCGAACCCCTGCAGCACCTCCTCGGCCACCTCGGCGTGGGCGGCGCGCAGATCGACGAAAGGGATCATCAGTACTCTCCGTGGTTCACAGCGGGGGTTGGACGGACGAAACGGGCGGGAACTCCGGCCCAGATCTCGCGGGGAGGGATGTCGCGGGTCACCACGGACCCCATGCCGACCAGCGCCGAGGCGCCGATCGTGAGGGTCTCGCGGACCAGGGCCCCGGAGCCGATGTAGGCCCCCGGCCCCACGTGGACGGCGCCGGCGAGCCGCACCCCGGCCGCCAGCGTCGCGAAGTCGCCGACCACGTCGTCGTGGGTGAGGGTGACGTGCGGCATCACCGAGACGTGCGCGCCGACCCGGACGGCCGCCGTCAGCACGGTCTGCGCCATGATCACCGTGCCGGGGCCGAGCGTGGAGGACCGGGAGACCGACGCGGTCGGGTGCACCAGCGTGGCGTACCGTTCGGCGGGCAGGTCGAGGCGGCGTACGACCCGGGCGCGGGCGGCGTAGTCGCGCGGGCTGCCGATGCACACCACCAGCCTGGCGTCCGGGCGCCGCCGCGCCTCGTCGATCCCGCCCAGCACGGGCGCGCCGTCCACGAGCGTTCCGTGCTTGGCCGGGTCGTCGTCGAGGTACCCCAGCAGGTCCCACGCGGGCGCACGTTCGTTGAGGTCGTGGACGAGCTGCACGGTCTCCCGCGCGAACCCTCCCGCCCCCACGATCAAGAGGGGGGTCACGATCCCCGCCTTTCGTCACTCGGAAGGTTCATGCGGCCTGCCCCCGGATGTCGCGCAGGACGTCGCGGTTGCGGTAGGCGTACAGGACCGCCGCGCCCACCCCCGCGAGGCCCGAGACGGCGAGGGCGGGCAGGTCGATGGGGACGAGGCGGACGGCCGCGGCCGCGACCGCGAACACCGCGAGCGCGGTCAGCACACCCGGGAGCAGCCTGCCGAGCAGGTCGCCGGTGCCGACGCCCGTGCGGCCGAGCTGGACCAGGTACGCCGGGACGACCACCACGGCGGACACCACCACCAGCGCGACCGGCGCCCCCGGCAGTCCCGCGAGCCGGACACCGGCGTAGACGGCCGGGGCGAGGGCGCACAGCCAGAGCACCTGGATGGCGAAGACCGCGCGGGACTTCTCCAGGACGACCAGGTAGTCGTACATGAGCTCCGACAGGATGCGCAGGCTCGCGAACACGCCGAGCCAGACGAGCACGTCCGCCGCCGGCTGCCACTGCGCGCCGTACACGAACCTGACCAGCGCGGGCGCGCTGCCGCTGAGCAGCAGGCAGACCGGCGCGGTCAGCCCCACCAGCAGCCCGGCCGTGGTCAGGAAGGCGCGGTTCAGCCTCGGCCGGTCGTGCTGGAGGCGCGCGAACGCGGCCGGGGCCACCGCCCGCACCGGCTGGGAGAACACCGTGATCGGCCACCCCGACAGGTTGAACGCCAGCACGTAGAATCCCAGCGCGACCGGCCCGAGCAGGTGGCCGACGAGGATCTGGTCGACGTACCCGGCGGCGAACACCACCAGGGACGAGCCCGCGAGCGGCAGCCCGAACCGCAGCAGCCTGCGGGCCACCTCCTTGTCGAAGCCGAAGCGCAGCCGGTGCGGCGCGAAGATCACGCACAGCGTGCCGCCCGCGAGCGAGCCGAGGACGCGCCCGGCGGCCAGGCTGAGCGCCCCCCAGCCGAGCAGGGCGAGCGTCAGCGAGACCACCGCCCCGAGCCAGCTGTCGACCTGGTCCACGATGGCCTTGCGGCCCTGCATGAACTCCCGCTGCATGAGAGCCGCGGACGTCGACACGACCCCGTTGATCAGCACGCTGAGCGCCAGCAGCCGTACCGGACCGGTGGCCGCCGGGTTGCCCATGGCCTGCGCGAACGCCGGCGCCACCAGCAGCACGGCGAGGCAGACGATCGCGCTGGACGCGGTCGCGAGGGTGGTGACCGTCGGGACGATGCGCCGGGGGTCGTCGGGCCAGCGCACCACGGCCAGGCTCACGCCCAGCTCGTTGATGCTCAGCATGGCCAGCAGCGCCACCATGGCCACCGCGAACGTGCCGAACTCCAGTGGCCCGAGCACGCGGGCGAGCACGATGCCGATGGCGAGCGTGCCGAACCGGGCGCTGATCGTGCTGACCAGGCTCCACCCGATGGCGCGCCGCGCCCGCGCTTTCAGTGACTCCTCGGCGGGGGTGTCCGAGGTGGGCCGGGCGGCTGAGGGACCGGTCACCTGCGCTCCTCGGCTGCCGTGCCCTGGTGGCTCTTGGCGACGGCGTTGAAGTCGTCACGGGAATGCGTGCCGCGCAGGCGCTGGTAGCGGCGGCGCAGCTTGTGGGCCGCCACGCCCTGCGCCGTCGCGAGCGCGTCGCGCGGGGACGGCGGCTCGGCGATCGCCTGCTCGTAGATGTCGGCCTGCACCCGGGCGGCCCGTTCCAGGCTGAACCTGTCGGTCACCAGCCTCCTGCCGTACTCGCCCAGCTTGCCGCGCAGCTCCGCGTCGGCGTACAGGCGGCGCAGCGCCGCCTCGAACCGGGCGGGGCCTTCGTCGCGTCCGCCGCCGAGGCCGTACCAGCCCTGTTCGAGGAACAGCGGCTCGGTCTCCGGGGTGAGCAGCTCGAAGAAGCCGTGCTCGCCCTGCACGATCAGCGGCTTGCCGAAGGCGAGCGACCGCAGCGCCGACCCGCCCATGCCGAGGCAGACCGTGGCGGAGGCGTAGGCAGGACGCGGGTCGGCCAGTTCGCCGGTCAGCACGACGACGGGACGGCCGGCCGCCGCGTTCGCCCGCGCGGCGTGCTCCTCGACCTGGTCGCGGGCCGTGCCGTCGCCGGCCACGACGAGCCGTACGTCCAGCTCGCCGGCGAGCCGGCCGACCGTGTCGACCGCGGTCAGCAGGCTTTCGAGCTTGAGCTCGGGCACCAGGCGGCAGACCACGACGATGTCGAGCGGCCCCGGGGTGAGGCCGTGGGCGCGGCGGAACTCCTCCACCGGATGGCCGGGCGCGTTGGCGGCGACGTCCACGGGCGGCTCGATGAGGTGCACCCGGGGGTGCCGCGCGCGGGCCCCTTGCTGGATCTCCCGCGTGCCGACGACCAGCGGCAGCGACGGGGGCAGGAACGGCGCCACCGACATGGACATGACCGTGCAGACGGCCGTCACCCGCGCGTCGCCGAGCGTCGTGTAGTACGCCTCGACACCCGGCGGCCACTCGTAGCCGTGCACGACGTCGACGCCGCGCGATTCGGCGAGCGACCGCAGCCGGCGGATCGTCGTCCAGGACGGACGGCGCCGGTACAGGTCGAGCTCCAGGTGTTCCAGCCCGGCGGCCTTGACGTTGCCCACCAGCGGCCCGGGCTCGCTGACCACGATCACCTCGTGGCCGAGGTCGCGTACGGCCGCCGCGAGCTCGATGGCGTTGAGCTGGCTGCCGCCGAGCTCCATCGAGTGGGGGTAGACCACGATGGTGCGGCTCACCTCACCACCGCCCGGCGGTGACCCTCGTGCAGGCCGACGGCCATCAGCCGGCCGCCGCCGCGTGCAGGGCCCGCGCCACCTGGTCCTGCTCGGCCTCGGTCATGGTGTGGAACAGCGGCAGGATGAGCGAGTTGGCGGTCAGCCATTCGGTGGCGGGCAGCTCGGCGTTCACCTTGCCGGCGTAGGCCGGTTCGAGGTGGGCGGCCATGATGCCCCGCCGCGCGGAGACGCCGTGGGTGGCGAGGAAGGCGAGCAGGTCGTCGCGGCCCATCGGGAAGTCCTCGGGCAGCGCGACCCAGAACGACTGGTAGTTGGTCGTCCCGTGCTCGGGGTCGGCCACCATGCGCAGGCCGGGGATGTCGGCGAGCAGCCGGTGGTAGCGCGCGGCGAGGGCACGCCGCCGTGCGACCATCTCGGCGAGCCTGCCGAGCTGCACGATCCCGACCGCGGCCTGCAGGTCGGTCATCCGGTAGTTGAACCCGACCTCGAGGTACTGCTCCGGCGTCGTGACGCCCTTGGCGTGCCGGTCGGCGGCGCTGACGCTCATGCCGTGCTCGCGCAGCCGGCGCGCCCGGGCCGCGACCTCGCCGTCCATCAGCGTGATCATGCCACCTTCGCCTGCCGTGAGCAGCTTGCGCGGGTGGAACGACCAGGCGGCCAGTCCGGCCCCCGCCCCCACCGGGCGTCCCTTGTACGTCGAGCCGGCCGCGCACGCGGCGTCCTCCACCAGGACCAGCCCCGGGTGGGCGGCCCGCACCTCGTCGACGTCCGCGGGCACGCCCGCCTGGTGGACGAGGATCACGGCCTTCGTGCGCGGGGTCAGCACGGCCTCGATCGTCTTGGCGGTGAGGTTCCCGGTCGCCGGGTCGATGTCGGCGAACACCGGCTCCGCGCCCGCGTGCCGCACGACGTTGGCGGTCGCGATGAACGACAGGGACGGCACGATCACCTCGTCGCCCGGGCCGACTCCGGCCAGCACCAGGCACAGGTGCAGCGCCGTGGTGCAGGACGAGACGGCCACGCCGTGCCCGGCCTGGACCGCCTCGGCGAAGCCGCGCTCGAACTCCGCGACGCGCGGCCCCTGAGCGACCCAGCCCGAGGCGATCACCTCGGCGACCGCCTCCTGCTCCTCCGGCCCGAACCACGGCCGCATCACCGGGATCATCGCCCGGCCACCTCCCTTGACGCCTGCGACGGCGAATCGATGTCGAGCAGTTCCGCGATCACGCGGACCCGCTCATTCCAGTCGTGCAGTGCCGCGAACGCCCGGCGGCGGGTCGCCAGCGCGGGGGTCCTCGGCGTCTCCAGTTCGGCGGTGACCGCCTTGGCGAACGCCCGCGGGTCCTGCCCCGCCACGGAGCGGATCAGGTCGCCGGCCTTCAGCCAGCGGGTGGCGGGCAGGTCCGTCGACACGACCCCCCGCCCGGCCGCGAGGTACTCCAGGGTCTTCAGCGGGAAGCTCGCGCGGTTGAAGGCCGTGTCGGTGTACGGGGTGAGTCCCACGTCGATCACCCGCAGGTAGGACGGGAGGGTCTCGTACGGTTTGGGCCCCACCCAGTGGACCCCGGGACGGCTGGTCAGCGCGGCGAAACGCTCCGGTTCGTACCCTTCGGAGCGCGGCCCCACCACCACGAGCGGGTGACCGGCCTCGGCGACGGCCTCCAGCAGCGAGATGTCGATGCGGGCGTTGACGTGCCCGACGAACCCGGCGACCGGGACGCCGGCCAGCTTCTCGGGCAGGTCGTCCGGCCACGGGGCGAGATCCACCTCGGCGCACGCCTCGCTGTCGCAGCCGTTCGGCACCAGCGTGGCCTCGCGCCCCCGCTCCTTGGCGCGTTCCACCAGGCCGGGGGAGACGACGGCGATCCGGTCCGCGCGCGCGGACATGCGCGTCTCGATGCGGGCGAGCTGCCCGGCGGCCATGCCGAGCAGCGAGGCGCCCGCCGTGAGGTCGTCGGTGATGAAGTGCAGGGTGCGGGCGCCGCGCGCGGCACCGAGGACGTCGGTGGTGCCCGACGCCACGACCGCCCTGATCGGGCGGCCCAGGCCGCGGGCGGCGCGCCGTACGGACCGCCGCGCCAGGGCCGCGGTGAGGCGCTCCACGCCCGGACGGTGGGCCGCGGGCGGGGCCGACGGAGTGAGCCGCCACAGCCCCGGCCGCACCTGGTCGACCCGGCTGCCCCGGGCGCCACGCAGGACGGACCTGGGCGGGTCGACGTACAGCACGTCGACCAGGCCGCTGAGCCGGTCGGCCATCTGCTGGTCGGTGCCCTTGACCCCGTCGTATGCGGTGCCGCCCGCGTAGACGAGCAGTCCGTTCACTCGGCGGGACCCTCCGGGGCCTCGCGCTCGGCGCGCCACCAGGCCACCAGGCGGCGCAGGCCCTCCTCGAGGTCGACCTCCGCCTTCCAGCCGAGCCGGTCGGCCGCGGCGCTCACGTCCGCCAGGCGGCGGGTGACGCCGTTGACCGCGCGGGCCGGGCCGAACTCCAGGCCGAGGTCGCCGCGGCCCATGACCGCCATCAGCGCCTCGGCCAGCTCGCGAAGGCTGGTCTCGGCCGAGCTGGCGATGTTGAAGACCTCGTCGGTGGCGTCGCCCGCCGCGGCGAGGAGGTTCGCGCGCGCGATGTCCTCGGTGTAGACGAAGTCCATGGTCTGCAGGCCGTCGCCGAGGATCAGCGGGGGCTGCCCGTTCTCGATGCGCTCCATCCAGCGGATCAGCACCTCGGTGTAGAGGCCGTGGATGTCCATGCGCGGGCCGTAGACGTTGAAGTAGCGCAGGGCGACGTAGTCGAGCCCGCGCATGGCGTGGAAGCTGCGCAGCAGGCCCTCGTTGAACGTCTTGGCCGCGCCGTACAGGGTGTCGTTGGCGTACGGGTGGTGGTCCTCGCGGGTGGGGAACTCGGTGGCCAGGCCGTACACCGAGGCGGACGACGAGGCGACCACCTTGCGCACGCCCGCGTCGGCCGCGGCCTCCACGACCTCGTAGGTGCCGTCCACCAGCACCTCCAGGGCGAGGCGGGGCTCCTCGGCGCACTGGGTGATCCGGATGGCGGCCAGGTGGAACACCAGGTCCATGCCCTCGGTGACCGAGCGGACGAGCTTGGTGTCGCGGATGTCGCCCTCGACGACCCGCAGGCGCCCGGCTCCGGCCTTCTCGGCGGCGGCGAGGTTGGCCCGGCGGCCGCGGACGAAGTTGTCGAGCACGACGACCTCCGCCGCGCCGGCGGCGAGCAGCTGGTCGACGACCGTCGAGCCGATCGTCCCCGCGCCTCCGGTCACCAGGCAGCGGCTGTTCTCAATCATCGGGCGGATCCTCCCAGGTCGATTCGTCTGCCGTCATTTTGGATGCTTTGTCCCGCGGCTTCCAGGAGAGCGAGGACACGGAGCCCGGACCGGCCGTCGGTCAGCGGGGCGCGGCCCTCCCGGATGGCGGCCGCGAACTCGCCCATGACCCCGCGCAGGGCCTCCCGCTCGGGCAGGGCGGGTACGACGACGTCACCGGTGCGATAGGAGATCAGGGCCGCCCGCCGCTCGTCCTCGCCGGCCGTCGAGAGGTCCACGCCACGGTCGTACACCGCCAGGCGCTGGGCCGGGTTGACGTCGTCCCACACGATGGTGCGCCGGGACCCGCCGATCACCGTCGTGCGGATCTTGGTAGGGCTGAGCCAGTTGACGTGGACGTGGGCGAGGGCGCCCGACGACAGCCACAGGGTGAGGTACGCCAGGCACGGCCGCCCCGCCCCGATCGGGTCGGAGGAGTGCGCCGCGACCGCCACCGGGGTCACCCCCTCGGGCAGCACGAAGTCGAGGATCGACAGGTCGTGCGGCGCGAGGTCCCACAGCACGTCGACGTCCGGCTGGACCAGGCCGAGGTTGATGCGCACCGAGTCGACGAACTGCACGTCCCCGAGCTCCCCGGAGGCGATCAGGTCGCGGATCTTCCGGACGACCGGCGTGTAGCAGAAGGTGTGGTCGAGCATGAGCACCAGGCCCCGCTCCTCGGCGAGCGCGACGAGCTTGGCGCCCTCCTCGTAGGTCGGGGTCAGCGGCTTCTCGACCAGCACGTGCTTGCCGGCGTCCAGGGCCGCGCGCACCAGTTCGAAGTGGGTGCGCGCCGGGGTGGCGATGGCCACCGCCCGCACCGACGGGTCCTCCAGCACGCGCTCCACCGAGGAGGTCGCCCGCACGGTGGTGTAGCGGCCGAGAACCGCCTTCGCGCGGTCCTCGTCGAGGTCGCAGAGCCATTCCAGCCGCAGCTCGGGCGTGGCCATGGCGTTGCGGACGAGGTTGGGGCCCCAGTAGCCCGCACCGATCACGGCTAGGCCGGTCGACGTCACGCGGCTCTCCTCTCGTTTCCAGCAGGCGCCCCGTACCGGCCGGGGCCGGTACGGGGCGATCAGGGTTCGTTATGCGGTTTTCAGGCGGCCGGGGTGAACAGCACGTCCACCCAGTAGTTCGCGCCGTTGTAGCTGTCGGTCGGGAAGCCCGACGACGAGCCGTAGCGGTACACGCCGTTCGAGCCCGCCGGGCCGCCGTTGGCCACGGCGTGCAGCGGCGGGTTGTCGTAGGCGCCGGAGTTGAAGTAGCCGCCGTCGCCCGAGTAGTGGCCGTTCGGGGCGAAGTACGACGCGACGTACACCTGACCCGCGGCCACCGTGACCGGGGTGGTGAAGGTCAGGCTCTGCCATCCCGACGCCGACTCGGTGCCGAAAGTGCCGGTGGCGAGCAGGGTGCCGGTGGAGCTCCACAGGTTGCCCACGTGGGCACCGGTGTTGCCGGTGCCCTTGTAGAACCGGACGCCGGTGACCGTGCCGTCCATCTCGGCGGTGAACTTCACGCCCAGCTCCACCGAGGCCGAGTCGTTGTTCGACGGGTTGGCCGGGGTGGCGTTGCTCGCCCAGATGCTGCACGGGCAGCTCGCCGGGCCGCCGGTGGTGAACGACCAGCTCGTGCTGGTCATGACGTTGCCGGCGTCGTCCTTGGCCCCCGTGACCGTGACGGTGTACGTCGTGCTCTGCGCCAGGGCGGTGGTGGGGGTGAAGGTCAGCAGCGTGCGCGCGGCGTTCAGGTCGACCGTGCCGGCCACCGCCTGGTTGGCGGCGTTCTTCACGGTGATCGTGGCCGTGCCCGCCTGGATCGGCTCGCTGAAGGTGGCGGTGACCGCCGACCCGGTGGCCACCCCGGTGCCGCCGTGGTCGGGCGACTTCAGGGTGACGTACGGCGCGGTGGTGTCGGCGAGCTTCGTGAAGATCACGTCGACCCAGTAGTTCGTCGCCGCCCAGCTGTCGGTCGGGAAGGCCCGTCCGCCGTACCTGTACACGCCGTTGCCGCCGCTCGACCCGCTGGCGAGGGCGCTCAGCGGCGAGGCGACGACGGCCGAGGACAGCCCGTTGTAGGTGGCCGCGTAGTGGCCGTTCGGCGCGTGGTAGGAGGCGACGTAGGTGGTGTTCTTGGTGACCGGCACCGGAGTGGTGAAGTAGACCTCCTGCCACCCCTGCGTCGACTCGCCGCTGAAGGTCGCCGTCGCCAGCTCCTGGCCCGCCTCGTTCCACAGCGTGCCGGTGTGGGTGCCGGTGTTGCCGGCGCCCTTGTAGAAGCGGACGCCCTCGATGAAGCCGTCGGCGCTGGGCTGGAACTTCACGCCCACCTCGAGCGAACCGGTGTCGTCGACACTGGTCACGTCCGGCACCGTCACGTCCGGCCACAGGGTGCACGGGCAGACCCCGGCCGTCCAGGTCTTCGCCGTGGTGAACGAGAAGGTGTACGGCTGGGTCATCGTGTTGTTCGCGTCGTCCTTGGCCCCGGAGACCGTGACCGTGAACTTCTCGCCGGGGGCGAGCGGCGCGGACGGCGCGAAGGTGAAGGTGGTGCGTCCGGCGTCCAGGGTGGCGGTGCCGGCGACGGCCGAACCGCCGGCGTCCTTCAGGGTGAACGTCGCGGTCCCGGCCTGGACGGGCTCGCCGAACGTCACCTTCGGCTGCGCCGTCGTCGGCACGCTGGACGACCCGGGTACCGGGGAGGCCGAGGTGGCCGCCGGCGGGTAGGTGTCCTTGGTCGACAGGATCACGTCGACGTAGTAGTTGCCGCCGTTGTAGGTCTGGTTCGGGAATCCCGCCCCCGACCGGTAGACGCCGTTGCCCGCGGTCTCGGTCGCCTGGGGCGCGGTGAGCGGGGAGTTCACCGTCGGCTGGTAGCGGAAGAAGTTCGCGTCGGCGGCGTAGTGGCCGTTCGGCGCGTAGTAGGAGGCGATGTACGGGGTGCCGGCCGCGATGTGCACCGGTGAGGCGAAGTTCAGCGTCTGCCAGCCCGTGGCGGTCTCGCTTCCGAAGGTGCCCGTGGCGAGCGCGGTGCCGTCCGCCGACCACAGCGTGCCGGTGTGGGTGCCGGTGTTGCCGGTGCCCTTGTAGAACTTCACGCCGGTGATGTAGCCCGCGACCGAGGAGGTGAAGCGGACCCCGAGCTCCAGCGCGCTGGAGTCGTTCTCGGCCGGGTTCGACGGCACGGTCGAGGAGGGGAACAGGCTGCAGGGGCACTCGACGGTGACGCCCCTGGCCACCTCGGCCCCGACGTTGCCGCTGTCGTCGGCCGCGCGCACCTTGATGGTGGTGGCGCCGACGCCGGTGACCTTCCAGGAGTAGGTCCAGCTTCCGCGTCCGCCGGCGGGGTGCCAGGTGGCGCCGCCGTCGGTGGAGACCTCGACCGCGCCGACCTGGCCGCCGACGTCGGCGGCGGTGCCGCTGACGGTGACGGTCGAACCGTTGGCGAGCGTGGCGTTCGCGGCCGGAGCGCTGATCGTCGCGGTCGGCGCCGTCGTGTCGGTCGACTTGGACGCCGCGCTCAGTCCCGCGGTGAGGGACTTGGGCTGCACGCCCATGTCGGCGAACAGGTTGACCGTCGCCTGCTTGATGCGGGTGTCGGTGTAGTCGGTGTCGTTGTAGCTGTCGTGCTCGTTGTCGAGGCCCCAGGTCCACTGCACGGTGCCGGCGCCGAAGACCAGCGCTCCGCTGGCGGCCCGGTACAGGGTCATGCGGTGGGTGGCGCTCATCTGGGCGACGTTGGTGCCGTAGTCGATCAGCCGCTGCTCGGCGGTCGCCGTGGTGGAGGACAGCGGCACCAGGCCCTTGGGCCGGAAGCCGTTGTCGATGTCCTCGTCCCACTCGTAGCCCACCAGACCGGGGATGCTGACCGAGCCGGTGACCTGGTTGGCGACGGACGTGCCGCGCCAGAAGCGCATCTTGCCGTCCGCGGCGGGGACCGTCAGCGGGATGGCCTGGCAGCCGTTGTCGGAGGTGGTGCAGTTGACCGTGAACAGTGTGCCGGTCAGGGCGTTCTCGGGCCTGCCGCCGTCGGCGGGCGGGCTGAAGCGCGGGTCACGCCAGGTGCCCGTCCACACGTTGGGGGTCGGGTCGATCTTGGCGTTGGCGTGGGTCTCCTTGTAGGTGACCAGCGTGCGGTAGTTGTTCTCCCAGCGGGTCTTCCAGTAGACCTCGTTTCCGCTGAAGAAGCCCAGGCTCACCCCGTGGTCGCGGGCGTTCTCGAACGCCGCGCGCTCCTCGCCCGACCAGTACTCGTCGTGGCCGACCGACAGCAGCGCCTTGTGGTTCAGCAGCAGGTTGGGGGACCTCGCGGCGTCCGGCGTGGCGATGTACGACACGTCGTACCCGTTGGCCTCGAGGAAGCGGATCATGGGGTACTCGTTGGCCCACACGAAGTCGCGGCCCCAGGGGGTCGACAGGCGGGTGTTGAACGGCCGGTTGTAGCTCAGCTTCACCGCCCGTCCCGCGGCGATCGTGCTGTCGCCCCGGTAGAAGCTGTTCTCCGCCTTGTAGGGGTTGTCCTCCGTCGCCGGGACGTCGCCCCAGGAGTTGTACGCCTGCCAGGTGGTGTCAGAAGTCTTGAACAGGATGTCGGAGGCGCGGGAGTCGTCCCGCACGACGAACACGATGTGCGTGTCGTCGTGGGTGTCGGTGCGGGTGACGTGCGCGAAGTAGACACCGGAGACCTGCGTGGACGGAACGGTCCAGCTCGCGACGGTCGCCCAGTTGCACTCCACCATGCCGGTGGTGGTGTTCTCGGGGCAGTTCGCCTGCGTGCGCGCGGCCGACGCGTTGGCCGGGACCGAGATGATCTTTCGGGCGCCTTTTCCCTGGTAGTAACCGACCCGGTAGATGTCGACGGTGAGCGCGCTCGCCCCCGACGACCGGATCTTGAAGTTGACGGTCTGACCGAGGTTGACGCTGATCTGGTCGGCGTAACCTTCGACCGTCCCCTTGGGGTCGATCTCCCATTCCTCGGGCGGGCTGCCGACCTGCTCGTTCTCACAGGTGATGGCGTTGCCGGTGGTCGGGCCACAGGCGGCGCTGGTCGCCGAGGCGGGCGCCGCCGGAGCCGAGAGCAGGGCGGCGAGGGTGACCATCGCCGAGGCGATGGCGAACTTCGATGAGCGCTTGGCTTTGTGCCAGATCATGACGCTCCAACGTGGATGGTACGAATTAGAACCCCCGTAAGGTGGCACGCTGAAACGTGGAACCCTCCAAAGGACGCCGCTGTGATCGGTGTGGTTTACGTGATCTCGGGTAGGAAACCGGGCTCTTCGGTGGTCACGTACCGGCCGCAAGCCCCATAATCGGCCGCATGCCACTCCCTGAGGCGACCCTCGTGGTGCCCGCGCACAACGAGGCGGCGGTCATCGGCCGCCTCCTGCGCGGCCTGCTCGACGGCGCCGCTCCCGGAGAGTTCTCCGTCCTCGTCGTCGCCAACGGCTGCACCGACGACACCGTCGCGGTGTCCTCGGCGTTCGGCCCCGACGTGACCGTGCTGGAGTCCCCCGTCGCGTCCAAGGCCGCCGCGCTCAAGGCCGGTGACGCGGCGGCCTCCGGCTTCCCCCGGCTGTACGTCGACGCCGACGTCGAGCTGACCGCCTCCGGCGTGCGCGCCCTGGCGGCCGCCTTGGAACGGTCCGGGACGCACGCCGCCGCCCCCGCACGCGCCCTCGACATGACCGGCGCGTCGTGGCCGGTGCGCTGGTACTACGACGTGTGGACCATGCTGCCGTCGGTCCGCGAGGGGCTGTTCGGGCGCGGGGTCGTCGCGGTCGACGCCGAGGGGCACCGGCGGCTGGCCGCCCTGCCGTCGGTCATGGCCGACGACCTCGCCGCCTCCATCGCCTTCACCGCCGCCGAGCGGGTGATCGTGCCGGAGGCCCGGGTCGTGATCCGGCCGTCCCGCACGTTCGCCGACCTCTTGCGCCGGCGGGTGCGGGCGGTCACCAGCGTCACCGAGGTCGAGGGGCGGGACGACATGCCGGCCCCGCCGCGCACGGGCCTGTCCGACCTCGTGCGGCTCACGCGGAGCCGTCCCTCGCTCGCCCCCAAGACGGCCCTGTTCGCGGCCGTGGCGGTGCTGGCGAAGCTGCGGGCACGCCGGGCCGTACGGCGTGGCGACTATTCCACCTGGCTGCGCGACGAGAGCTCCAGGACCCAGCCGACGGGAGAGGCGTGATGGCGGCAGCCGACCGGGTGCGCAACGGGATCGTCAAGCTCCGCTGGGGGGTGGGCGCCGTGGGCCTGCCGAGGGCGCTGGGCGGGCTCGCCCGCTACGGCGCGCTGCGGCTGCGCGGGCCCCGCACGGCGGAGGTCACGCTGCGGCGGTCCGGGGTGCGGCTGCGTTACCGGCACCCGAGCCAGACGGTGCCGCTGCTGGTCGTCTTCGGTGACGTGATCGATCCCGAGTACGACTTCCTCGCCCGCGTGCTGCGGCCCGGCTGGACCGTGGTGGACGTCGGCGCGGCCATCGGCCAGTTCACGATCTTCTGCGCGCGGACGGCGGAGGTGCGCGCGCACGCCTTCGAGCCGAGCGGGGGCAACGTCGCCGCGCTGACCCGCAACGCCGAGCTGAACGGCGTGGCCGACCGGGTGAGCGTGCACGCCATGGCCCTGTCCGACCACGCCGGCGAGGCCGTGTTCGCCACCGCCGACGTGACCTACGTGAGCGGCCTGTCCGGCCCGGTGGCCGGGCAGGGAGGCGAGCGGGTGCGGGTGGAGACGCTGCCCGGCGTGTGCCGCGAGCTCGGTCTGGGCCACATCGACGTGCTGAAGGTCAACGTCGCGGGCCACGAGCCCGCCGTGCTCGCCGGGGCCGAACCCTACCTCGCCGGGGGCGGCGCCGACGTCCTGATCCTGCTGATCGGGCTCGACTCCCTGCCGTGGTACGCCAAGCTGCACGAGATGGGTTACCGCTTCTTCTTCTACGAGCCGCGCTCGGGGCTGCTCCACGAGGTCGGCCGATTCGACGAGCACGGGTTCCTCGGGTCGCGTCCCTCGCCGGCCCGGCACGTCATCGCGATCAGGGGCGCCGCGTTCGAGCAGGTCACCGGGGGCAGGGTCGGTCTCCTGAGCTGACGGGCACGTTCCAACGGCCGGTTTGTGGCACTCTGTGGTGCCGTGGAACCCATGGCCATCGAAGGCGCTTACGTGTTCACCCCCGTCATCCATGGCGACGATCGGGGGACGTTCCTGGAGTGGTACCGGCAGGACGGCTTCGCCGGCGCGGTCGGACACTCCTTCCGGCTCGCCCAGGCCAACTGCTCGGTGTCCCGAAGGGGCACCCTGCGGGGGGTGCACTTCGCCGACCTGCCACCCAGCCAGGCGAAGTACATCACCTGTGTCAGCGGCGAGGTGCTCGACGTGGTCGTCGACATCCGGGTCGGTTCGCCCACCTTCGGCACCTGGGAGTCGGTCGTGCTCGACGACCGCACCCGCAAGGGGGTGTACATCGGGGAGGGGCTGGGCCACGCGTTCATGGCCCTGAGCGAGCAGGCCACGGTGGTGTATCTGTGTTCCGAGCCCTACAGTCCCACACGGGAGCACGAGATCTCCGCTCTCGATCCCGCCCTCGGAATCGCCTGGCCGGCCGGCGTCGAGCCGCTGCTGTCGGCGAAGGACGCCGCCGCCCCCACCCTGGCGGAGGCCGAGGCCAAGGGGCTCCTTCCGCGATACGCGGATTGCCGGGCGTACTACGCCGGCCTGCGGGAAATGGCGCAAACATATACCGACGTGCCGCCTTATACCACTAATTAGGGGCAGAACGTAACGACTCCCTTCATTGACAGAATTCCCTCTTGCGCGTCAATTTCCCTGCATTCCCATACGAAAACCAGCATTCTGGTTGTCTCGTCGTTTCCCAACCGCAACAATGGCCTCGCACTGAAACATGATCGGAGTCCGGTACCCGTGGGTGCCGGAGGTGGAGGAATGGGCCAGTGAGCAACTCCCGGCATGCGGATGGTCGCCGCCCACGAGGCCGGTCGTCCCCCACGTCCCGATCCGCGCGACCCAAGCGTCTTCCCGCCATCGGCTGGGTGTCGGCGCTGGGCGGCGTCGTCGTACTGGGCACGGCCGCGACGGTCGTGCTCACCGGACGCGAGACGCCGTCCCCCGCCCCCAAGACGTTCGCCGCCCCCGCGTCGAGTGAAGTGACGCTGGAGTCGAGCCTGTGGAAGACGAAGAAGACCGTCAAGGGCAAGACCGGGGCCGAGCACACGCCGCTGGAACTCGGCACCCGTTTCAAGGCCAGCAGTAACGGCGAGGTGACGGGCATCCGGTTCTACAAGCCCGCCTCCGAGAAGGGCACCCACCGGGGCAGCCTGTGGAGCTCCGACCGCAAGCTCCTGGCCAAGGTCACCTTCAAGGACGAGACGGGCAGCGGCTGGCAGCAGGCCACGTTCGACAAGCCCGTGCCGATCGTCGCCGGCCGCACCTACACCGTCTCGTACCACACCCAGAACGGCGGGTACGTCGGCACCGCGGGCGCCTTCGACAAGCCGGTCAAATCCGGACCGCTCACCGCCGAGGCCGGCGTGTTCGCCGCCTCCGACAAGGCGGCCTTCCCCTTCCGCGTGCACCGCGACAAGGTGAACTACTGGGTCGACGTCGTCTTCCGGCACCGCGAGCGCCGCACCTGGCCGCAGCCGACGGGCCGTCCGACCGGCGACGTCACCACCGTCCCCTCGACGCGGCCCACCTCCTCCGCCTCGCAGGACCCGACGACCACCCCCACGGGCTCGCCGCGCCCGTCCGGTGGTGTCACCACGACCCCGACCTCCTCGCCGAGCCCGAAGCCGAGCGAGACGGTCACGCCGACCCGCACGGCCTCGCCGTCGCGCACGCCCACCGGCTCGCCCTCCCCGTCCCACACGGCGTCCCCGACGCGGACGGCCACCAGGACGCCCTCGCCGGAGCCCTCCACGACCAAGCCCGTGACGCCCAGGCCGACGCTGACCGTCGACCCGACCAAGCAGCCGACGCAGGACCCGAAGCCGCCCACCGGCTCCTTCCCCGGCTCCTCCGACACCGGCCCGAGCGGCGCGCTCAAGTCCCACAAGGGCGGCGAGATCCGCGAGAACGGCGCGGTGCTGGAGAACGTCGAGTTCACCGACTCCGTCGACGTCTACGCCGACAACGTGACGATCAGGAACTGCCGGGTGGTCGTGAGCGGATACTGGGGCATCCAGCTCCGCGACGGCCACAAGAACCTCACGATCGAGAACTGCGAGATCGCCGGCAGGGGGTCGAGCCAGCTCGCCGCCGGCGTCAAGAACCTCAGCGACGGCCTGATCACGATCACGGGCAACGACATCCACGACGTCACCGACGGCATCATGACCGGCGAGGGCGTCATCCAGGACAACTACATCCACGACCTGAAGGCCTACCCCGGTGACCACGTCGACGGCATCCAGACCGACGGCACCACCGGCAAGCTGGTCATCAGCCACAACACCGTGAGCAACCCGGTCGACCAGACCAGCGCGATCATGCTGGACGCCGACCTCGGCCCGATCAGGAACGTCACCGTCGAGAACAACCTGCTCAGCGGCGGCGGCTACTGCTTCTACGGCGGCTCCGGCCGCTCCAACCCGACGCAGAACGTCGTGGTGGCCGGGAACGTCTTCAGCCGCGAGCTCAACAAGAACTGCGGGGAATTCGGAGCGGTCGCCCACTTCGACCAGGGCGCCTCCGGCAACGTCTGGAAGAACAACGTCTACGACGACGGCAAGCCCGTCAACCCCTGACGTCCGCGACATGAGGAAGGCCCGCACGCGAAACGCGTGCGGGCCTTCCTCATGGTCTCGTCAGCCCACGCGCCAGGTGTCGCCGCCGCGCAGCAGGTCGGCGAGCTGCCCGGGGCCGCGCTGGGCGACGGCCTCGTCGAGCTGTTCGGCCATCCGCTGGTCGTACGACGGGCGGTCGACCGAGCGGAAGATGCCGATCGGCACGTGCTCGAACGCCGGCTCGTCGAGCCGCGACAGCGCGAACGCCAGCGACGGGTCGGCGGCGTGCGCGTCGTGGACGAGGATCTCCTCCTCCGGCAGGCCCGCCCGCTCGACGACCTCGATGCCGCCGCCGGGGGACCGGCGCACCGCCTTGGAGGCGGACACGATCGGCTGCCCGTGCTCCATGCGCAGCGTGATGTCGTCGCGGATCTCGGGGTCCTTCAGCTGGTCGAAGGCGCCGTCGTTGAAGATGTTGCAGTTCTGGTAGATCTCGACCAGGCTCGTGCCGCGGTGGGCCGCCGCCTCGCGCAGCACCGACTGCAGGTGCTTGCGGTCGGAGTCGATCGTGCGGGCCACGAAGCTCGCCTCGGCGCCGATGGCCAGCGAGATCGGGTTGAACGGCTTGTCGAGCGAGCCCATCGGCGTCGACTTGGTGATCTTGCCGATCTCGGAGGTCGGGGAGTACTGCCCCTTGGTCAGCCCGTAGATCCGGTTGTTGAACAGCAGGATGTTCAGGTTGATGTTGCGGCGCAGCGCGTGGATCAGGTGGTTGCCGCCGATGGACAGCGCGTCGCCGTCACCGGTGATCACCCACACCGACAGGTCGGGACGGGAGGCGGCCAGGCCGGTGGCGATCGCCGGGGCCCGGCCGTGGATCGAGTGGAACCCGTAGGTGTTCAGGTAGTACGGGAACCGGGACGAGCAGCCGATGCCCGAGACGAACACGATGTTCTCGCGCTTGAGCCCGAGCTCGGGCAGGAAGCTCTGCACGGCGGCGAGGATGGCGTAGTCGCCGCAGCCCGGGCACCAGCGGACTTCCTGGTCGCTCTTGAAATCTTTGAGGGTCTGCTTGTCGGTCGTGCGGGGGACGAGCGCCAGCCCCGCGCCGTTGAGCCCGTTGGTCGCCGTCTCACTCACTGTCGATCACGTCCTGGATCACTCCGGCCAGCTCCTCGGCCTTGAAGGGAAGGCCGCGAACCCGGTTGTAACTGATGATGTCGACCAGGAAGCGCGCCCGCAGCAGCAGCGCGAGCTGGCCGAGGTTGATCTCCGGCAGCAGCACCTTGTCGTAGGACTTCAGCACCTCGCCGGTGTTGGCCGGCAGCGGGTTGAGGTGACGGAAGTGGGCCTGGGCGACCTTCACGCCGCTCTTGCGCACCCGCCGCACCGCCGCGGCGATCGGCCCGTACGTCGAGCCCCAGCCGATGACGAGCACGCGCGCGTCGCCCTCGGGGTCGTCGACCTCCAGCGGCGGGATGTCCTGCGCGATGCCGTCGATCTTCGCCTGACGGAGCCGGACCATGAGGTCGTGGTTGTTGGGGTCGTAGGAGATGTTGCCCGTGCCGTCGGCCTTCTCGATGCCGCCGATGCGGTGCTCCAGGCCCGGCGTGCCGGGGATCGCCCACGGGCGCGCCAGCGTCTGCGGGTCGCGCTTGAACGGAAGGTAGGTCTCGCCGTCGTCGCCGTTCGGCGTCACGGTGAACTCGACCGACAGGTCGGGCAGCTCGTCGATCTCGGGCAGGCGCCACGGCTCGGAGCCGTTGGCGAGGTAGCCGTCGGACAGCAGCATGACCGGCGTGCAGTACTTCGTGGCGATGCGCGCCGCCTCCAGCGCCGCATGGAAGCAGTCGGACGGCGTCGAGGGCGCCACGACCGGTACCGGCGACTCGCCGTTGCGGCCGTACAGAGCCATCAGCAGGTCGGTCTGCTCGGTCTTGGTCGGCATGCCCGTCGAGGGACCGGCCCGCTGGACGTCGACCACGATCAGCGGCAGCTCGGTGGCCACCGCGAGGCCGACCGTCTCGGCCTTCAGCGCGACGCCCGGGCCGGAGGTCGTGGTGACGCCGAGGGCGCCGCCGAACGCCGCGCCGAGGGCCGCGCCCACGCCCGCGATCTCGTCCTCCGCCTGGAAGGTGCGGATGCCGAACCGCTTGTGCTTGGACAGCTCGTGCAGGATGTCGGAGGCCGGGGTGATCGGGTAGGACCCGAGGAACAGCGGCAGCTTGGTCTGCACGGAGGCGGCGATCAGGCCGTACGCCAGGGCCTGGTTGCCGGAGATGTTGCGGTAGAGGCCCGGGGCCAGCTTGGCGGGCTTGACCTCGTAGGACACCGAGAACGACTCGGTGGTCTCGCCGTAGTTCCACCCGGCCTGGAAGGCCGCGATGTTGGCCTTGGCGATGTCGGGCTTCTTGGCGAACTTGCTCTCGAGGAACTTGATCGTCGCCTCGGTCGGCCGGTGGTACAGCCAGGAGAGCAGGCCGAGCGCGAACATGTTCTTCGCCCGCTCGGCGTCCTTCTTGGAGATGTCGAAACCCTCGAGCGCCTTGACCGTCAGCGAGGTGAGGGGGACGGCGTGCACGCGCCACTCGCCGAGCGAGCCGTCGTCGACGGGGCTCTCGGCGTAGCCGACCTTCTGCAGGTTGCGCTTGGTGAACTCGTCGGTGTTGACGATCACGTCGGCGCCGCGGGGCAGGTCGCCGAGGTTGGCCTTCAGGGCGGCGGGGTTCATCGCGACCAGGACGTTCGGCGCGTCGCCGGGGGTGAGGATGTCGTGGTCGGCGAAGTGCAGCTGGAAGCTGGACACGCCGGGGAGCGTGCCTGCGGGGGCTCTGATCTCGGCGGGGAAGTTGGGCAGGGTGGACAGGTCGTTCCCGAACTCCGCGGTCTCCGCCGTGAAGCGATCACCGGTCAGCTGCATGCCGTCGCCGGAGTCGCCCGCGAAGCGAATGATCACGCGGTCGAGTTGCTGAACCTGCTTGGTCACAGCTCGGTCCTCCTCGACGCGTCTGGGCGCCGTCGCTCGTGGCACGTATACATTTCCATGCTAGATCCCTTGGGGCTGTGCGGGCTTCTTTACGCATGCGCGTCGAACAGGTGTGACCTGTGTCGCCGGCGACCGCTGCGTTTCTGTCAGGCCGGACCGCGGGCCGCCCGGAGGCAGACGCCCGTGACTCCACGGTGGGTGCGCCGGGCCGGGGGTGGCCCGGGCAAGGCGATGGTGACGACACCTGCTCGAGGGGCGCTCGAGGGTGGGGTCACGACCGGAAACGGCTCCTGATACACAGCCCCGCGGCGAGCCTGCACAGGTCAACGTGCAAGCGGGAGAAGAGCACGTTTCGGGTCACGCTGACTAACTATATGTCCCTCCCGAGTCAGGCTCCCAGCGCCTCACCCCAGCCGCGTCAGCCCCGGCCGGGCCCGCCGGTGTAGACCTGGCCCGGCGCCATCCCCCGCGCGCCGTACAGCTCGGGGACGGTCACGAAGGTGTAGCCGCGGGCGGTCAGGGTCCGCAGCACCTGCGGGAGGGCGTCGGCGGTGCTGGTGGAGCCGGTGTCGTGCATCAGGACGATCGAGCCCGGCCGCACGTGGTCGATCACCCGCTCGGCGACGGTGCCGGGAGCGTCGCCCGCCGCGTCGCCCGCGTCGAGATCCCACCCGACGATCGACAGGCCGAGCCGCCGCGCCTCGGCCGACACCTTGGCGTCCGCCCGGCCGTACGGCATCCGCACCAGCGTCGGCGCGTAACCGGTCGCCCGGCCGATCGCGATCTGGCTGCGGCCCAGGTCCTCGGAGATCTCGTGGGCGTCCAGGCCGGTCAGGTCGCGGTGCGTCCAGGAGTGGTCGGCCACCAGGTGCCCCTCGGCGGCCATCCGCTGGAGCAGTCCCGGGTACGCCTCGGCGGTGGCGCCCACGGTGAAGAAGGTCGCGTGGGCGTCGTGGGCGGCAAGGACCGACAGCAGCCGCCCGGTCCGAGGGCCGGGGCCGTCGTCGAAGGTGAGCGCGACGCACTTGGTGACGGAACAGTCGAGCGCGCCGCCGGTCTGCTCCCCGCCGGGGCCGTTCCCGCGCCTGCTCGCCGCGCCCCCGTCCCAGGGGGTGGGGGCGGCCATGGTGGGAGGCCGGCCGGGGAGCCGGTCCGGCGTGGCGGAGTCGACCGCCTCCATGGCGCGCCGGCCGAGGTCCGACAGCAGCGGCACGGCCTGCGCCTTGGGTACGGCGACCGCTATCCGGCCCATCCGGGCGGGGGCCACCTGGCCGTCGTCGAACTCCACCACCAGGTCGCCGTGCGGGTTGAAGTTCAGGGAGTCGAACAGGGCGTGCTCGGCCTTGACGACGCTCACGTGCATCGCGGGGCCGAGGACCGACAGGTGTTTCTTCACCAGGCCGGCCAGCGTGGTGAGCGCGGTGCGGTCCTTCAGCAGCCCGGCGGAGTCCTGGACGCGGCGGGCGGCCGTGTCGTACCAGTACGTGCTCAGGGAGCTGTGCCAGCCGCTCCCGGTGTCGGAGCCGCTGCGCAGCCGCACCCCGAAGACGCCGCCGGAGGCCGCCGTGATGTGCCAGCCGACGTTCAGCTCGGGGACCGGCGCGGTGGCCGGCCGCCGCGCGGTCTGGCGGGCGAAGGCGTTGATGAACGCGGCGGTCACCGCGCTGAGCTTGCGGGCGAGGGCCGGGGTGGAGGGCGGCACCGGATAGCTCGCGAAGATGTGGCGCCCGGCGAAGTCGTCGCCCTGCCCGCCGGCGGGGGTGTCGCCGCTGGAGACCGTCCGCACCGCCAGGCCGGGGACGGACGTGGGGTCGACGAAGTTGATCGTGGTCGGCTGCGCCGGAAGGGTCGTCGGCTGCTCGTCGCGGGTGAAGGGGAGAGGGAGGCCGCACCCGGCTGAGATCGCGACAAGCAGCGCGATCCCCAGGAAAACGAACAGGCGCGGCATGCTTGACAGACTAGGTACGGCATAGATGGATTTACTCGTATTTGGCGGGATGAGAGACTGGCTTTTGGCTGCGACGGGTAGTGCCTGCATGACGGAAAGCGATTTCCGGTCGCTCCCAGCCGCCCCGTCAGGCCGGGAACCGGGGCCGGACCGGGCGCGTAGCGTGGTGCGGCGTCGGCGGCCTGGGCCGGCCGCAACCGGGGCCAGCGGAGGAAGGGCTGTATGAACGGATATTTCGGTTCTTACCTGGTCGTCGCCGTACTCCTCCTGATCGGCCTCGCCATCGTCGCCGGTGCCCTGCTCGCCAACCGCCTCCTGCGCCCCAGCCGCCCCACCCCCGACAAGCTCCTGACGTACGAATGCGGCGTCGACCCGGTGGGAGAGGGATGGGCGCAGTCGCAGATCCGCTACTACGTCTTCACCTACCTGTATGTGGTGTTCGCCGTCGACGCCGTCTTCCTGTTCCCCTGGGCGACGGTCTTCGCCGCGCCGGGCTTCGGCATGACCACCCTGGTCGAGATGTTCGTCTTCCTGGGCTTCATCGGCATCGGCATCCTGTACGCCTGGCGCAAGCGCGTACTCGCCTGGACGTGACGAAGAGGGGAGAATGGCTCACATGGCCGTCAGCGATCTCCCGATGCCCACCGTGGGGCCGGTGTCACGGCTCGCCCCCAAACCCATGCGGTTCATCCTCAACTGGGGGCGGCGCTACTCCCTGTGGGTGTTCAACTTCGGGCTGGCCTGCTGCGCGATCGAGTTCATCGCCACGTCGATGAGCCGCCACGACTTCATCAGGTTCGGCGTGATCCCGTTCGCCAACGGGCCCAGGCAGGCCGACCTGATGATCGTCTCTGGCACCGTGACCGACAAGATGGCCCCCGCCGTCAAGCGCCTCTACGAGCAGATGCCCGACCCGAAGTACGTCATCTCCTTCGGCGCCTGCTCCAACTCCGGCGGTCCCTACTGGGACTCCTACTGCGTCACCAAAGGCGTCGACCAGATCATCCCGGTCGACGTCTACGTCCCCGGCTGCCCGCCCCGGCCCGAGGCCCTGCTGTACGGCATCACCAAGCTCCAGGAGCGCATCGCGGCCGAGTCGCTCGAAGACCGGTACGCCGGCGAGCCGGGCGTGCGGCCGTGACCGCGGACGACCGCCTCAAGGCGGCGATCGAGGAGCGGTACGGCCCGCGCGCCGGGGTGTCGGAGTCGTTCGGCGAGATCACCGTCGACATCGCCCCCGCCGACTGGATCGACCTGCTCACCTTCGCCCGCGACGGCCTCGGGTGCGAGTTCTTCGACTGGCTGACCGGCGTCGACGAGCCGCCGGACGGCTTCGGCGTGGTCGCCCACCTCTACGACCCGATGCGTCACGCCCATCTGCTCCTGCGCACGCGCGTGCCCCGCGAGGACCCTCGCCTGGCGAGTGCCACCGGCGTCTTCCGCGGCGCCGACTGGCACGAGCGCGAGACCTTCGAGATGTTCGGCGTGATCTTCGAGGGGCACCCCCACCTGGTGCCGCTGCTGCTGCCGGAAGGGTTCGAGGGGTACCCGCTGCGCAAGGATTTCGTGCTGGCCGCCCGGGTCGCCAAGCCCTGGCCGGGCGCCAAGGAGCCCGGCGAGTCCGGGCAGGGGTCGCCGAGCCGCCGCAAGACCCTGCCACCCGGCGTCCCCGCCGACTGGGGCCCGCAGCAGACCACCCCGCCCCCCGTGCGCGGCCCCCGCGCCGTGCGCCCCCCAGCGAAAGAGGACGGCGATGGCTGAGGTGCTCGACGTCGCGCTGCGCCTGATCGTGATCGTCATCGCGTTCCTGACGCTGCCGCTGATCGTCGGGCAGACCGAGCACAAGGCCATGGCCCACATGCAGTCCCGCCTCGGCCCGATGTACGCCGGGGGCTTCCACGGCTGGGCCCAGCTCATCGCCGACGGGGTGAAGTTCGCGCAGAAGGAGGACGTCATCCCCGCCGCGGCCGACCGGCGGGTGTTCTCGCTCGCGCCGGCGGTCGGGCTGCTGCCGTACCTCGTCGTCATGATCGTCATCCCGGTCGGGCCGGGACTGTTCGGGACCGACCTCGACGTGGGGCTGTTCTTCGTGCTCGCCGTGATGGGCGTGGGCGTGCTCGGATCGATCATGGCGGGCTGGGCGTCGGCCAACAAGTACTCCGTGCTCGGCGGGATGCGCGCGGCCGCCCAGCTCATGTCGTACGAGCTGCCGCTGGTGCTCGCCGCGTCCTCGGTGGCCATGGCCGCGGGCACACTCTCGCTGCCGGGCATCGTCGAGGCCTGGCGGTGGTGGTGGCTGCCGTGGCAGGCCATCGGCGCGGTGGTGTTCTTCCTCGCGGGCCTGGCCGAGCTGCGCAGGCCGCCGTTCGACATGCCCATCGCCGAGTCCGAGATCATCATGGGCCCGATGACCGAGTACACCGGCATGCGTTTCGCGCTGTTCATGCTGGCGGAGTACGTCGGCATCGTGGTGCTGTCGGCGCTGACGGCCGTGCTGTTCCTCGGAGGATGGCGGGGGCCCCTGCTCCCGGGCCCCGTCTGGACCCTGATCAAGATCTTCGCCCTGGCCTTCGTGGTCATCTGGGTCCGCGTCAGCTTCCCCCGCTTCCGCGCCGACCAGCTGCAGAAACTCGCCTGGGTCGCCCTGGTCCCCCTAGCCCTCCTCCAACTGGCCCTCACCGGCGTGATCAAGGTGCTCGCGGGCTGACGCTCGTATCCGCCGGCCCGGGCTCGTGCTGCTCGCCCGCGAGCACGTACGCGGCGACCAGGGCGAGGCTCAACGACTGGAGCCGCAGCCTGTGAGCGCTGGCGTGCGGCCCATGAAGGCTATGAGCCGCCGGAAACCTTCAGAGTGGGCACTTCCAGTTGGGCCAGGCGGCTGTTGCCTCGTTCTCCCATGTGTCCAGGGTCCTGCCTTGGTAGACGGTGTCGCGGTGGGTGGCCGTCCAGGCGCTGAAGCCCGGGTTCGGCTGAATCTTCCCGTCGACCAGCCAGGAGCGCCCCTGAAGCTCGCTATCTGGGATCAAACGGTGATCGATGAAGCACTGCATCACGGCCACGAGCGCTGGACCACGCCGCGCGAAGTCGTCGTCCGGCTGCTGCTTGTCTGACTCGTTGCAGCCCGCGAGGAGCACCATCACGCTGATGAGCGTCAGGTATCTGCGGCTCGTACGGCTCACTGCTGTAACCTCATGGCCTGCTGGGCTTCTGTCACCCATTCGGTGAGTTTTCTACCACCATATTCCGTCTCCGCGTGCTGGCTGAGCCATGCCGTGAAGGCAGGATCGGGAGCGAGGCGGCCGTTCCTGACCCAGGTCGCGTCCTTGGGGGGATGCAGGACGCCGGCATTGATCAGCCCCTGGATGACTGGGATTTCGACGTGAAAAACCTGCTCTCTGAAGGCGTCCGCGTTCTCTTTCAGTGCTTTGAGGGCGTTGTCGGTATCGAACATCTCGCTGGCGTACGGCGTCGCCGAACCGGTCAGGAACTGTGTGATGACCCCCGGCCCCCAGGCGTTCTGGAAGCTGAGTGCCCCGAATCCGCCCGTGAGTGCGGCGAGAGCGGTCTGGTTACGGGCTGCCTGCTCGTCTTTCAGTTGGCCTTCGGCGAAGTTCCGATCACGTTCTATGCGTTCGATCAGACCGTAAAGACGTGCCATCTCGGCGAGGTAGTTCGCATCTGAAGAGTCTTTGACGGTCGCGGCGACGGCTGTGGATATGCGTGCGTCCAGCATCCCTTTGAAAGCCCCGAATTCCTTCGGGTCGTGAAGCGCCTGGTCGAAGAAGGTCGAGAGTTCCCTGCCGTCAATGACGGCGATCCACGGGTTCCCCTTCGCTTCTCCCATGGGCACGACCCCCGAACCGTAGGCCTTGGTCGCTCCGGCGGCGAAGTCAGGGAGGTAGCGGTCGGTGGTGAAGATGAGGGATCTGCGAATGTCGTGGGGGAGGACGGTTCCGGGGTGGAGCTTGGAAAAGTCGGAGGTCGCCCTGACGATGTTGATCACCGACCATGCGGACTCGTTGGCGTCCTTTGAGGAGCCCCGTGGGGCGGACACGGCGGCCTTGAGGAAATCGCCGACGTGGGAGCTCAAGTCCACTTGATCGTTGAGTGTTTCCGGGACGGATCCACGGGCGAAGCGAGCGAACGGCGCCGTACTGCTGCCCTTCGTAAGCCAGTCGTCGTTGACCAGCATCTTTGCGTACGTGAACCCCGAAGAGGGATCGCCGAGCACGTGGCGTGCCGCCTGTCCGTTCTGGCTCGCCCGATCCATGACCGCGATCACCGGGTCGAACTCCGCCCACAGCTTTGGAGCGCCGGCATAGCGGGTTGCGGTTTCCAGGGCATCGTTGCTCGCCCAGGCCGGCGTCGGAATCTCGATCTTTCCGGCGGCTCTCGCGGCGAGCATGGAACGGGTGACGTCGGCAAGGAAGTGGGAGTCCCAGGCTTTGCCGTCGGGGCCGTACTTGAACAGCATGCCTGCGGACCACGGGTCGGAGCTCTTCGTGATCGCTGCACGCGCCTCGTCGGACAGCAGGGGGCGGCTGTCCTTGCCGGTGCCGCGGTGCATCCGGGTGGCGGCGGCCAGGGACGCGCCAAGCGCACGAAGGATGCTCGCGCTGTCGGCGCTGAACAGCGTCATGCCCTTCCGGTTGAGAAGGACACGCGCCGCCTGGAGCGCCGCCGGGCCCGCTTCCGCCCAGAAGGCGGCGAGGTAGGCCTTGTCGTCCAGGTGTCGTGCCAGGTGGTCCGGCAGGAGGGACATGCCGATCCGCGCCTGCTCGGGGTCTTTGGTCGCGAGGGCCGCTGCCAGCGCCTTGACGTCCTGTTTCGCCTGGTAGCCGCTCTGCCCGGTGGTGGCCCAGTCGAGCTGGACGGTTGGTGGGGGCGTCTGCTCGAAGGGGAGCAGAGCGCTGCCGGGTGCTCCGCCGAAAGGGGTCCAGCCCTTTTCTCGTGCCAGTTCGTGTGCCCTGGAGACGCGTGCTTCCATGTCTCTGACGTCGTCCAGCGCTTGGCCGATCAGGCGGGGCAGCGGGCCGAAGTCGAGGTCGCTGTCCCACTTCTGCATCTTCTGCCGGACCGCCGGGGCGTGCTGAGCCAGTACGGTGTGCAGGCGTTCCAGCCGGCGGGTCAACTCTTGGAGCCTCGTTGGGTCGACTCCGACGAACTCCCCCATTTCGCCCCTCCCCCTATGACGCGAGTTTCCGGCGTTCTGCTTCCTCCGCACGTGCGATCAGGCGGGGCTGCTCGGCCAGGACGGCGTGGAGCAAGGTGGCCAGTTGATTCTTTCGTGCGGACCAGTCGGCGGCCCATTCGTCCGCGGGCGGCCCCTGCCATGTCTGGTCTCCGAACATCGCGGGCACCGCGCTGAGCGCGTCGAGGATGTCGTCGACCAGCTTGGCGGTCACAGCCATGTCCGCCTGGCACTGCGCCACCTCGGATGATGCCATGGTCGACTGCCTCCCTCCAGGTGATCGGGCCGGGACGCCGTGATGCGGCAGGCGCCGCCTGTAAACCTAAGTCAAGGCTTGTCGGCTCACCAGGCTTCTGCGTCCGGAAATGCGGCATCACCGCTCGATGCTCGTTCCGGGAACATCGCAGGCGGTCGCCGGGGCCGTGGTCAGCGGCCCAGCATGGCTCCGCCGTTGATGTGGAGGAGTTGGCCGGTGATGTAGGCGGCCTCGGGGGAGGCGAGGTACTTGATCGCGGCGGCGATCTCGGGTGGGGTGCCGGGCTGGCCGGTCAGGGTCTGGCCGACGCGTGACCGCACGAACTCCGGGGTCGCCCGGTCGCCGAAGAACTCGGTGTCGGCGACGAAGCCGGGCGCCACCGCGTTCACCGTGATCCCCTCGGCCCCGAGCCGCGCGGCCAGGTCGAAGGTGTAGGCGTTCACGGCGGCCTTGGATCCGCCGTACGATCCCGGGCCGCGCAGCGCCGCGATCGACGACAGGTGCACGATGCGGCCGCCCGGCCGCCTCAGGTACGGCAGGAGGCCCTCGGTGAGAAGTACCGCGGTGAGCACGTTGGCCTCGAAGTTGCGGCGGTAGGAGTCGGCGATGCCGGTCAGCGTGCCGTCGTGCCCCCAGGCGACGTTGCCGCCGGCGTTGGTGACGATGACGTCGACGGGGCCCCGCAGGGCGATCGCCTCGACCGCGGCCTGGGCCTGCCGCGGGTCGGACAGGTCGGCGGTGACCGGGGTGACCAGGTCGGCGCCGTGGGCGCTGTTCAGCTTGGCGGCGGCCTCGGCGAGCACCTCCGCCCGCCGTCCGATGATGACCACCTGGTCGCCGTCCGCGGCGAACGCCTCCGCCGTCGCCAGCCCGATTCCCGTGCCCCCGCCGGACACCACCACGCGTCTCTGCTCCATCGTGATCCCCTTCGATGTGCTTTGGGCAGATTTGATTGCAGGATGAGTTTGCCGGTGAACGGTCCGCGCGTCGAGATCGTCAGTAGTTCTTGAGCGTGATGGCGTTGGCCGCCTTGTGGATCGGCTCGACGACCTTGGCCATCATGCGCTCCTTGCCCGGCATGCGGTCCATCAGCGCGAGCATCTTCATGGACATCCAGACCTGCGCCCTGCTCCGCAGCACCATGCGCTTGATGTTCGCCGGTCCGAGCTTCTGGTTCGCCTCGGTGAACGGCCGCATCTCCCGCTCGTAGGCCGCGAGCCCGGCCGCGTGGTCGCCGTGGGCGGCGGCGAGCTCGCCCGCGAGCACGTACGCGCCGACCAGGGCGAGGCTGGTGCCCTGTCCGGAGGCGGGCGAGGCGCAGTAGGCGGCGTCCCCGACCAGCACGACCCTGCCCTTCGACCAGTGGTCCATCTGCACCTGGCTGATCGAGTCGAAGTAGAAGTCGGGGGCGTCGGCCATGCCGTCGAGCATCCGCGGCACCTCCCAGCCCTCCCCGGCGTAGGCGTCGGCCAGGATCCTCTGCTGCTGGGCCCGGTCGCGCCGGTCGTACGACAGGGGCGGCGCGGCGAACAGGAACATCGCCTTGGCGCCGGTGTCCTTGGCGGTGCTGTAGGTCAGCGCCGTCCTGGCGGGGGAGACGTAGGTCAGCTCCCACCGGTCGAGGTTCAGGTGGTTCGGCACGCTGAAGATCGAGACGTAGTGGCCGAGGTCGCGCACGAACTGCTTCTCGTCGCCGAAGGCCAGCGCCCGGGTGACGGAGTGCAGCCCGTCGGCGCCCACGACCAGGTCGAAGATGCGGGAGGCGCCGCTTTCGAAGGTCACGTGCACTCCGTCGGCCGTCTGGGTGAGCGAGGCGATCGAGTCGCCGAAGAGGTACTCCACCTCGCGCTCGGTGAGGTCGTAGATCATGCGGTTCAGGTCGCCGCGCAGCACCTCGGCGTCGCCGCCCTCGCGGCCTCCGAAGGTGTCGCCGTCCATCGCGGCCACCCGCCGGCCGCTCGCGTCGACGACCGAGGCGCCCTGGACGTCGGTGCGCTCGCGGCGGACCTGCTCCAGGATGCCCATGCGGTCGACCACCTCCAGTGCCGCCCCCCGGATGTCGATCTTGTAGCCGCCGTCGCGCAGGGCCGGCGCGCGCTCCACCACGGTCGGGTTGAAGCCGTGGTGGCGGAGCCAGTAGGCCAGGGCCGTCCCGGCGATGCCGGCGCCGGAGATCAGGACGTTGGCGTTGCTCATGGTGTCTCCCCTGTTCCGTGGGCGCTGTTCGCCCGATGCCAGGAATAGTACAGATGTATCATACAAATGTGCAAGACAAACGTATGAGACATAGGTAGACTCCCAGGCATGGGAAATCGCGAAGATCTGCTCGCCGGTGCCAAGCGGTGCCTGTACGAGAAGGGGTACGCCCGCACGACCGCGCGCGACATCGCCGCGGCCTCGGGCGTCGTCAGCCTCGCCGCCATCGGCTACCACTACGGATCCAAGGAAGCGCTGCTCAACGCCGCCTTCCAGGAGGCGATGAAGGAATGGGGAGAAGAGCTCGGCCGCAGCCTCGCCATGGAGGCCGACCCGCAGGCCACGCCGGAGGAGCGGTTCGAGGCGGCGTGGAGGGCCGTCGTCCGGTCCTTCTCCGAGAACCGCCCGCTGTGGACGCTCCAGTTCGAGGTGATCGCCCAGCTCCAGAAGGTGCCCGAACTGCGGCAGACCTTCGCCGAGTCCGTACGGCAGGCCCGCCTCGGCCTGGTCGGCCTCTTCGGCGACTTCGGCCTCGGCGCCGACGACGAGCAGGCGCAGGCGATCGGCGCGCTCTACCAGTCGATGCTCATCGGCACGGCGTCACAGTGGCTCGTGGACCCCGAGACCGCCCCGAGTGCCCGCGACCTCCTTCAGGCCCTGCGCGGCCTCGCGCCCGGCCTCGTGGGGACGGGCGCGGGCGCGTAGCGGCAGGGTCAGACCGACGTCGGGAGCGGGCCGCCGTTGTAGGCGATGGCGTCGCCGAACGCCTGGAGCAGGTCCAGTTCGCCGGCCCCCTCGGCGTCCAGGTAGGCGCGGTGGAGGTTGAGCACCAGCCGCTCCCGGTCGGCCCAGGCGGCGAACTCCCCGAGATCACACCCGCGGGCGGCCTCCAGGGGTGTCAGCCCCTTCGCGCGGCCCTCCTTCGCGGTGTTCAGGACCAGCCAGTAGTAACGCTCGTGGGCCGCGAGGACGTCCGGCAGTGCCTCGGCCGTGAAGAGCGGGCCGTGGCCGGGCACGATGTGCGCCGGCTCGAAGGAGGCCAGCCACGAGAGCGACCGCAGGGCTCCCTCCACCGAGCCCATGAACACCAGCGGCGTGAGCCCGTGGAAGATCAGGTCGCCGGTGAAGAGCACCCGCTCCTCCGGCAGCCAGGCGACGAGGTCGCCGGTGGTGTGGGCGGGGAACCCCGGATGCCGCAGCTCCACCCTGCGCGTTCCGGTGAACAGCGTGACCTCCGAGCGCACGGCGACGGCCGGCACGCGGCGGGTCACCCCTCCCCAGTCGGGCACCGGCGACCAGATCGGCGGGCAGCCGTCGATGATCGGGTCGGTGAGCAGGCCCTCTCGCATGGCCTCGTGCCCGAAGATCACGGTGGACGCCGGCAGCAGGCTGTTGCCGTAGGCGTGGTCGCCGTGCTGGTGGGTGTTCACGGCCATGCGCAGCGGGGCGTCGCCGGTGGCCTGGGCCACCGCCGCGAGGAACCGCCGCGTGCGCTCCTCGGTGGCGCACGTGTCGATCACGACGCACCCGTCGTCCCCGGTGACCACCCCGGCGTTGTTCAGCCACCAGGATCCGTCGGGCTGCTCCCATGCGAGCACACCGGGGACCACTTCCCGCAGTTGCGCCATGTCGACCGAGGACCGGCCCGCCTGCTGCATGTCTGACTCCTAGTGCACGATCGCGAGCATCACGTCGGACGCCGTGGGCCGGTTCTCCGGGCGCTTCTCCAGGCACCTGCCGACGACCTGGGCCAGGGAGCTCGGGAGCGCCGACAGGTCGGGCTGCTGGGTGAAGATGCGGTGGAACACCGCCGCGATGTTGTCCTCGCCGAAGGCGGGACGCCCGGTGGCGGCGAACACCATGGTGGCCGCCCAGCTGAACACGTCGGACTCGGGGCCGACACGCTCGCCCGAGACCTGCTCGGGCGACATGTAGGCGGGGGTACCGAGCACGCCGCTGGAGGTCGCGGTGGCGTTGTCCAGCACGCGGGCGATGCCGAAGTCGACCACGCGCGGTCCGTCGGAGCCGATCAGCACGTTGCTCGGTTTGAAGTCGCGGTGCACGATGCCGGCGCGGTGGATGGCGGCCAGCGCGCCGACGGTGCCCAGCGCGAGCCGTACCAGCCCGTCGTGCCCGCGCGGCCCCTGCTCGCGGACGAGTTGCTCCAGCGAGGAACCCTCGACGTACTCGCTGACGATGAACAGGCGGTCGTCGGAGATGTCGGCGTCGATCACGCGTGCGGTGGAGAACGGCGCGACCCGCCGGGCCGCCTCGACCTCGCGCAGGAACCGCTGCCGGGCCCCGGTCTCGGCGGCCAGCCGGGCGTGCAGGACCTTGATGGCCACCCGCGCGCCGTCGGGGGTCTCGCCCAGGTACACCGCGCCCTGACCGCCCTGCCCGAGGCTTCCTATGAGCCGGTAGGGCCCGATCTGGTCGGGTTCACCCTTGGGGAGCGGTGCGGGCGTCTGCGTGGGCAGCGTCGAGGAGTTGCGCAGACCGGCGGGCGTGCTCCCCGAGCCGGACCCGTGGGACATGCCCTGCCCCGCCTGTGACGGGTAGGTGTTGCCCGGGCTGGAGGTCCCGGTGTGGCCCATGACGTGGGTGGGGGTGGGGCGGGCGCCGAGGGTGGGATCCGGCACGCGGGCCGGGCCCGAGGTGTGGGCGGGGTTCGGGGTGTGGGCCGGGCCCGGATGGGGCTGGGGGGTCTGCCGCGGGTCCTGCGGCGGCCACTGCCCGTGCCGTGGACGCTGGTCGTACGGCCCGTGCTGTGGCGGGGCCGGCTGCGGGTACGGCCGCGAGGGCTGCCGGTCCTGCGGCACGGTGTGCGGGTGCCCCCGCGGGACGGGGCCGGGCCGCCGCGGGTCCGGATACGGCGCGGGCGCCTGGCGGGGCGGGTAGGACGCCTGCCGATAGGGGGCCTGCGGGTAGGCGTGCGGCGGCTGGACCTGCGGGAACGACCCCTGCGGCACCGGCCGGGGCGCGAACACCATCGAACGGATCGCGAGCGAGTGGATGAGCCCGCCGATCCAGTTCGTGAACAGGGCGAGGACGACGAGGACGGCCACCCCGTCGGGCATCCGCTCCACGTCGCTGTAGGCCGCGAAGGACACGAAGAGGACGAAGAGCCCGAGGAAGTACAGCAGCGCGGCGACGGCCAGCACCGGGGCGCGCCGGCGGTAGGCGGCGTACCCCATGGTGAACGGCGTGGCGACGCCGCAGGTGAACAGCGGAGCCAGTGCCCAAACGATGCTGACCGCGGTGTTGGACGAGGATGGCCTGGCTAGCTGCATATCGCGAACTTTACGGAGCTAGACCTCATTGCGCATGTTTTCCGGCTCAGGGTAGGTAAATGGTGAGCTCTACCAGGTCGGCGGTGAGTTGGGGCGGCAGGTCGACGGCGATGGAGACGTCCTCCGGAGAGATGAAGCCGCCGACGTTCGCCCGCGCCTCCACCACGCGCTGCGCCAGCTCCCTGGTCATCCCGGGGAGGTGGGCGATCACCTCGGCCGGCGCGTGGTTGATGTCCACCAGCCCGCCGTCGTCGTAGTGGCGCGGCAGGTCGGGACGCCCGATGCGCAGCTCGCGGGCCAGCGCCGGGTCGCGCTCGGCCAGCTCCCGAGCCTGCTGCCTGAGCTCGCGGCGCTGCTGGGCGATGGCGACGGCGTAGTCGTTGGGGGATTCGGACCGGTCGAAGACCTGGTTGCGGATGATGAAGGAGTGGATCGTCCCGACGACCGCGCTGCCGCCCGACCCGAGGAAGGTCAGCACCTCGAACAGCTTCTCCGCCGGTCCACCGTCGGTCGCGACCGCGAGGACGAAGGAGAGCATGCCGATGGCGTAGATCGCCGCGGACAGGCCCAGCATCACGCTGCGCAGCTTCGCCGCCGCGTAGCCCATGGTGAACGGTGTCGCCGCGCCGCAGGTCAGCAAGGGGGCCAGCGCCCACAGCACGCTCGCGGGGCCGCCGTCCGGCTTCGGCGGGGGTGGCGGGAGGTGCGGCTGGAACGGCGGGCGCGGCGGCATGGGGCCCGCGTGCTCCCCGGGGTGCCGGGGACCGTACGGCCCCGGAACCGGCCGGTTGTACGGCGTCAGCCCGTGCAGGTCGGGGGGAGGAGGCATCGGCGGGGCGTGCCGCAGGTCGTCGTCGGACCCCGCCCAGCCCCGCTGCGGCGGGCGGTCCCGCCCGGGACCGGGCCGGTCGCTGTACCCGGGGCCGGGTCGCCCGGCGAACGGAGGCGCCTGGTCCGGGCGAGGAGGGCCTCCATGCTCGTGCCCGGAGGACGCGGCCGGCGTACGGCCCGGCAACGGCCTGCCCGTCTGGCGCGGCCGTGGAGCGGTGGGGCCGTTCGGATCACCGGGGTTCTGGGAGGGGCCTCCCTGTGGCCCCGATCCCGGGCCCCCGTGGCCGTTGGTCGGGTGCATAGGGCGAAGAATACGGCCTCCCTTACCCCGCCGCATCGGCCGGAAGGACCACACCTCATTGCCGATTACTCCCCAAAAATCGTGATGATTGTGGAAAACCGGAGGGTGGGACCGGCCCACGCATTCACGACAGCGCCCTTGTGCGCCATGATGTTGAGCCGTGGCTCGTATACCAGGAGAAGGGCTCGCGAAGGGACTGGCCGTCACCCTGCGACACATGCTGAACAGGGCGGACACCCAGCAGTACCCCGAGGTCAAGCCCGATCTGCCCGCCCGCAGCCGGGGGGTCATCGCCCTGGTCGAGGAGAACTGCACGGTCTGCATGCTGTGCGCCAGGGAATGCCCCGACTGGTGCATCTACATCGACTCCCACAAGGAGACGACCCCGGCACCCGAGGGCGGCCGCCCGCGTGCGCACAACGTGCTCGACAGGTTCGCGATCGACTTCTCGCTGTGCATGTACTGCGGGATCTGCATCGAGGTCTGCCCCTTCGACGCGCTCTTCTGGTCGCCGGAGTTCGAGTACGCCGAGCACGACATCAGAGACCTGATCCACGAGAAGGAAAAGCTGGGCGAGTGGGTGCAGACCATCCCGATCCCGCCCGCCCACGATCCGAACGCGGAGCCTCCCAAGGAACTGGCCGCCTCCCGTGGCCCCGCCCGTCCCGCTCGTGAGCGCCCCGCCCCGCCACGTCCCGCGCGACCGGAGCCGGCGGAACGGCCTCCGGACGCGCAGGAGGAGCCCGCGGCGGAGGCCGAGCCGGGCGCGGCGCGGCAGGCGCCGCCCGGCCCCGAGCGAAGGCCCGGAACGGGCACCGGCCGGGCCGCCGTCCGCGCCATCCGTCCTCCCGGCGCGCTGCCGAAGAAACCCGGCACTCCGGGGGGTACGGCACCGGCTCGGGGTACGGAAGGATCACCGGAACCGCCGCAATCGCCTGGATCGGTGGAGGAGTCGTGACGCTCGCAGCGCCGCCCCTGTGGCCGCCCACCGGGCAGGAGGTCGTCTTCCTGCTGCTTGGAGTGGTGGTGGCCGGGTCGGCGCTGCTGGTCGTCACCACCCGCCAGATCGTGCACGCGGCGCTGTGGCTCGTCGTGTCGTTCGGCGCGCTGGCCGGATGCTACCTGGTGCTCACCGCCGAGTTCGTCGCCTGGGTCCAGGTGCTGATCTACGTCGGCGCCGTGGTCGTGCTGCTGCTGTTCGGCCTCATGCTGACCCGCGCGCCGATCGGTCCCTCCACCGGCCTCGACTCGGGGAACAGGGCCGCCGCCCTGGTGGTCGCCGTGGCGACCGCGGCCGTCCTGGTGACCACCGTGGTCGACGGCTTCCGCACCGCCTACGCGCCACTGGTGCCCGGCGAGGGAGCCGCCGAGCCGCTGGGGGCGAGCATCTTCAGGAACTGGGTGCTGCCCTTCGAGGTGCTGTCGGTGCTCCTGCTCGCCGCGCTGATCGGCGCCATCGTCCTCTCGCGCACGGACATCGGCCCGAAGAGCCCGGCCGGCCCACGCACGGATGCCGGGCCGAAGAGCCCGGCCGACGACCCGTCCCGCCCGGACCCCGGCGGTGACCACTCCTCCCGCACCCCCATCGGCGGAAAGGACTGACGTGCACGTCGTCTACCCCGCCGTGCTCGCCGCGCTGCTGTTCTCGATCGGCGTGTACGGCGTGCTCGCCCGGCGCAACACGATCCTCGTGCTGATGTCGGTGGAACTGATGCTCAACGCGGTCAACATCAACCTCGTCGCGTTCGACGTGTGGCTCAGGGACCGGCTCCACGGGGGCCAGGTGCTGACGCTGTTCGTCATCGTGATCGCCGCCGCCGAGCTCGGGGTGGGGCTGGCGATCGTCCTCGCCGTGTTCCGCAACCGGCGCACGGTCGAGATCGACCGCATCCACGACCTCGCCGAGCCGCGCGGGGACGGCCCACCCTCCGGAGCCTCCACGGGCGAGCGGGTACGGGCCGGGGACGGTGCGCCATGACGGGCGCGGCGGGGGCGGTGGTGCTGCTGCCGTTCCTGGGCGCGGCGGCCGGGCTGCTCGCCACCCGGCGGACCTGGGGCGACGCCGAGCCACCGGGGACGATCTCGCGGGCGGCCCACCGCAGGGCGGCCTGGATCGCCGTGCTGCCCACCGCCGTGTCGGCCGCGCTGGCGGTCTGGCTGCTCGCCTACCTGTGGGCGGGCGGGGCCCTGCCGCGCGGCCAGGCGTCGTACGGCCCCGGGTTCTGGGCCGGCGGCCTCCCCGGCGTCGTCGAGGGCACGATCACGGTGATCCGCACCGGCTCCGTCCCCGTCACCGCCGGCCTCCGGGTGGACGGCCTGGCCGCCCTGGTCGCCGTCCTGGTGACCGTGGTCGCGCTGGCCGTGCAGGTGTACTCGGTCGGGTACATGCGCGAGGAGCCCCGCTACCCCTCCTACAGCGCCTTCATCAGCCTGTTCACCAGCGCCATGCTGCTGGTGGTGTACGCGGGGGACCTGCTGGTGCTCTACGTCGGGTGGGAGGTCATGGGCCTGTGCTCCTACCTGCTGATCGGGCACTGGTGGGAGGACCGCGCGAACTCCCGGGCGGCGGTCAAGGCCTTCCTGGTGACGCGCACGGGCGACGTCGGCTTCCTGTTCGGCGTGTTCACGCTGGGCGCCGCCGCCGGAAGCTTCCGGATCGACGACGTGCTCGCGCAGGTGCCCCGCATGTCCACCGGCACGCTGGTCGCCGCGACGCTGCTGCTGCTGTTCGGCGTCGCCGGGAAGAGCGCGCAGGTGCCGCTGCACACCTGGCTGCCCGACGCCATGGCGGGCCCCACGCCGATCAGCGCGCTCATCCACGCCGCCACGATGGTCGCCGCGGGCATCTTCGTGGTCGCCCGGCTGTACCCGGCGTTCCTCGGCGCCCGGCCGGCCCTGGACGCGCTTGCGGTGATGGCCTCCCTCGGCATGCTCGGCGCCGCGCTCGCGGCCCTCGCCCAGGACGACCTGAAACGGGTCCTCGCCTACTCCACGATCAGCCAGCTCGCGTACATGGCCGGCGCGCTCGCCGCCGGATCCGACCAGGCGGCGATCTTCCACCTGCTCACGCACGGGGCTTTCAAGGCGCTGCTGTTCCTGTGCGCGGGCGCGGTGATCCACGCCGTCGGCTCCAACCTGATGAGTGACATGGGCGGGCTCCGGCGGACGATGACCATCACCTTCCCCGCCATGACCATCGGTTTCGCCGCCCTCATCGGGCTGCCCCCGGCCAGCGGGTTCTTCAGCAAGGACGCCGTGCTGGCCGCCATCGAGCACGCCGCCGTGCGGCAGGCGCCGCTCACCGACGCCGCCGCCTGGCTGCTGTACGGCTGCGCGCTGCTGACGGTCGCGGTGACCGGCGCGTACGCCACCCGCGCCTGGCTGCGTACGTTCTTCGGCGACAGCCGCGTCCAGAGCGTCCCGCTGCCCGAGCCCGAGCCCGGTGTCGCGCACGTGTGGGACGGCCGCGAGGCTCCGGCGTCGATGCTCTGGCCCATCGGAGTGCTGGCCGTCCCCGCGCTGCTCCTGGGCTTCGCGGGGGCGACCACGATGATCGAATGGTCGACAGCGGCGATCAGCCTGGTCGTGGCGCTGCTCGGGGCCGGCGTCGTCTACGCGTCCTGGCGCGCCGATCCCGCCGCCGACCCGGCCCGCGTGCTCGGGCCGCTGCGCGCGCCCTGCGAGCGGGCGTTCCACGTCGACGCGGTGTACCACCGGATCTTCGTCGCCCCGGTCCTGTGGCTGGCGGGCGCCGTCGCCCGTACCGACGACACGGTGGTGGACGGCGCCGTACGCGGCTCGGGCGGCCTCGCCCTCGGCGCCTCGGGCCTTCTGCGCCGCCTGCAGACCGGCAACGCCCAGCTGTACCTGACGGGAGTCCTCGCCGGGCTGATCATCGTCGTCGTCGGGGCGGTGGTGCTCGGATGAGCGCCTTGCTGATCGCGCTGCTCGCCGTGCCCCTGGCCGGGGCGGTGGTGCTCATGCTCGTCCCGGCGGCCGCGGGGTGGCGCTGGTACGGGGCGGTGGTCTCCGGCGTCACGCTGCTGCCGGCGCTCGTGGTGGCCGCCAGGTTCGACTACGGCCGGGCCGCGCGGGCGCAGTTCGAGGTGGACCGGGCGTGGATCCCCGGCCTGGACCTGCGGTTCCACCTCGGCCTCGACGGGATCTCGCTCCCGCTGGTGGTCCTGACGGCTCTGCTGACGTTCCTCTGCTTCCTCTACCTGGCCGGTCACCGGCCCGAGAGCGGCCGGTTCCGCGCGCTGGTGTTCACGCTGCTGGTGCTCGAAGTCGGCATGATCGGCACGTTCCTGGCGCTCGACCTGCTGCTGTTCTTCGTGTTCTTCGAGGTCGTGCTGATCCCGATGTACTTCGTGATCGCCGTGTGGGGCGGCCCGGGCCGCCGGGCGGCGGCGGTGAAGTTCATCCTCTACACGCTGCTCGGCTCGGCCGTCCTGCTCCTCGGCCTGCTGCTGATCTGGGCGCACACCGGCACACTCGACATGGTGCGGCTGGCCGCGGCGCACGGCGCCGGCATGTCCCGCGCGGTGCAGGCGCTCGCGTTCGTCGCGGTGGGCGCGGGCCTCGCGGTGAAGGCGCCGATGTGGCCGCTGCACACCTGGCTGCCCGCCGCCCACACCGAGGCGCCGACGGTCGGATCGGTGCTGCTCGCGGGCGTGCTGCTCAAGATGGGCACCTACGGCTTCGCGCGCATCGCCATCCCGGTGCTCCCCCAGGGCGCCGCGACGCTGGCCCCCTGGCTGGGCGCCTTCGCCGTCGCCGGCATCGTGTACGGCTCGCTGGCCTGCCTCGCGCAGCGCGACCTCAAGCGCATGATCGCCTACTCGTCCGTCGGCCACATGGGGTTCGTGCTGCTGGGGCTGGCGACGCTCACGCCGGTCGGCATGAACGCCGCCCTGTTCGGGAACATCGCCCACGGTCTGATCACCGGCCTGCTGTTCTTCGTCGTGGGCGGCATCAAGGAGCGGTACGGCACCTCGCGGCTGTCCCGGCTCGGCGGCGGCATGCTCGCCCGCGTGCCCTACATCGGGTCGCTGCTGACCTTCGCGTGCGTGGCCTCGCTGGGGCTGCCCGGCCTGGCGGGGTTCTGGGGCGAGATGCTCGCGCTGCTCGGGGCCTTCCATCCCGCGCCGGGGCTGTCGCGGCCGCTGTTCCTGGTCTTCATGGCGCTCGGCGGCGTCGGCACGGTGCTGACCGCCGCGTACTTCCTGCTGATGCTGTCCCGCGTGACCCACGGCAGACCCCAGGAGCCCGTGACCGAGCCGGCCGGGGCGCCGCGCGTCCGCGTGGGGGAGGAGGTCGAGGAGGGGCCCGAGGCCCCGGAGGAGGCGCCGGTGGAGCCGGTCGCCACCGAGGCGGCGGTCGTCCAGGCCGAACGTGAGGAACCCGCCCCGCTGCGCGATCTGACCGCCTACGAACTGGCCGCCTGGGCTCCCCTGGTCGTCCTGACGCTGGCGCTGGGACTGTGGCCGAAGGCCCTGCTCGCCGTGACCGACCCGGCCGTCCAGGCCTTCCTGGGGGCGCGATGACTCCGATGACCCAGTCGATCGACTACGGCGCGATCGCGGCGCCGCTCATCCTGGCGGTGGCCGCCGGGCTCGTCCTGCTCCTCGACGCGTTCCTGCCGAGCACGGCCCGTACGCGCGCGACGCTGGGCCTGGTCGCGCTCGCCGGGGTGCTCGCGGCGCTCGCGGTCCTGGTGGCGCAGGCCGCGTCCGGGGCGCGCCCCCGGACGTTCTGCGTGGACCGGCTGTCGTGCTCCTTCGTCGTCGACGGCCTGACCCTGATCTTCGGCGGCGTCGTCCTCGCGGCCGCCGTCGTGGTGGTGCTGCTCTCCTGGGCCCAGCTCGCCGAGCGCACCATCCCGCCCGGCGAGTGGTACTTCCTGCTGCTGTGCACCCTCACCGGCGCGGTCACGCTCCCGGCCTCCCGCGACCTGATCATGCTGGTGGTCGCGCTGGAGCTGGTCTCGCTCCCGGTGTTCGCGCTGGCCGGCCTCAAACGGTACGACCCGCGCGGGTCGGAGGCGGCGTTGAAGCTGTTCCTGGTGTCGGTGATCTCCACCGCCGTCATGCTCTTCGGCGTCTCGCTGCTGTACGGCCTCACCGGCTCGGTCCACCTCGACCGCATCGCCGCCGGGCTGTCCGGCGCGGCCGGCGCGGCCGGCGAGGTGCCCGCCGGGGTGCTCACGGTCGCCGTCGTGCTCGTGCTCGCCGGGTTCGCGTTCAAGGTGGCCGCCGTGCCGTTCCACTTCTGGGCGGCCGACGTCTACCAGGGCGCGCCCGTCCCCGTGGCGGCGCTGCTTTCGGTGATCTCCAAGGCGGCGGGGTTCGCCGGGCTCATCGTCCTGCTGACCCTGGCGCTCCCCGGCCGGGCGGCGGTGTGGACGCCCGTCGTGGCCGTCCTCGCGGCGCTCACCATGACCGTGGGCAACCTGCTGGCCCTGCGGCAGCGCCACGCCGTACGGCTGCTCGCCTGGTCGTCGGTCGCCCAGTCCGGGTACATCCTGGCGCCGCTGGGCGTGGCGGGCCGCTCGGCCGCCTCGGCGTCCATCGCCTACCTCGCGATCTACGCGGCGATGAACATGGGCGCCTTCGCCGTGGTGATGCTCGCCGGACGTGCGGGGGCGCGCGGCGAGCTGGACGACTACCGGGGGCTGGCCTTCCGCGCCCCGGTGCCCGCGCTCGCCCTGGCGTTCTTCCTGCTGTGCCTGGCGGGCCTGCCGCCGGGGCTGGCCGGGCTGTTCGCGAAGGTCGTGGTGTTCCGGGAGATCGTCCAGGGCGGCGCCGGCTGGCTGGCCGTCGTCATGGCGGTCAACACGGTCATCGGGCTCTACTACTACATCGCCTGGACGGCACGGCTGTTCACCCCCTCACCTCTGGCCGAGCCCGGCGGCCGCCCCGCCCGTCCGCTCGTGGTGACCGCCGCGATCGGGGTGGCCCTGGTGATCTCCCTGGCGTTCTCCGTCGCCCCGCAGCTGGTCCTGTCCGCCGTCGGCTGATCCCCCGTCGAGGGCCACCTGACCTGGGCGGGGAACGTTCGGGTGGGCTGTGAACGTTGCCAGGAGGAGCGCAGCGTTCCGAGAGGGGGAAGCGTGCACAACAACGGCCTGCGTACTGCCGTTCTTCTGGGCGCGCTGTCCGCGTTGATCCTTACGGCCGGGGCGTGGCTGGGAGGCGGCGCAGGGGTGCGGCTCGCCGTCGTCGTGGCTCTGGGGACCAACGCGGTCGCCTACTTCTTCTCCGACCGCATCGCCCTGTCGGCCATGCGGGCGCGGCCCGTCAGCGAGGTGGAGCAGCCCGCCCTGTACCGCATCGTGCGCGAGCTGTCGACCGACGCCCGCCAGCCCATGCCGCGCCTCTACATCTCGCCGACCCTCCAGCCCAACGCCTTCGCCACCGGCCGCACCCCGCGCCGGGCGTCCGTCTGCGTCACCTACGGCCTGCTGCAGATGCTCGACGAGCGCGAGCTGCGGGGGGTGGTCGCCCACGAGCTGTCCCACGTCTACAACCGCGACATCCTGATCTCCTCGGTCGCCGCCGCGCTCGCCACGATCATCACCTACTGCAGCTACATCGCCGTCTTCTTCGGCGGCTCGGCCGACGACGAGGACGGGCCCGGCTTCTTCGGGGCGCTGCTGATGATGTTCCTCGGTCCGGTCGCCGCCGGCATGATCCAGATGGCGATCTCGCGGTCCCGGGAGTACCAGGCCGACGAGTCCGGGGCGCTGCTGACCGGTGATCCCCTCGGCCTGGCCTCGGCGCTGCGCAAGATCGAGATGGGGGCGCGGATGCTGCCGCTGCCCGAGGAGAGCCGGCTGACCTCCACCTCCCACCTGATGATCGCCAACCCCTTCCGCGGGGCCGGCGTCGGACGGCTGTTCTCGACCCACCCGTCCACGGCCGCCCGGGTCGCCCGCCTGGAGCGCATGGCCGGCTACCGGCGCTGAATTCAGGGGTTTCCCGTTGTTCGGACTTATTCGAAAAGTAAATCCCCGTAAAACATGACTTGCTAGCGTTTTCCCAGTCGCGCCGGTGAGGGCCGGGCCGCCCGCGACCGGCTGGGGACGGGGATCACCATGCCAGAGCACGAGGCCGCGCCCGACGCCGTGCTGCCATTCGAGCTCGACCAGGAGGGCGTGGACACGGCGCTGCGGCACTGGGTGTCCTCCCGGTGGTTCGCACCGTCGAGCCTGAAGAAGGTCACCAGGGCCGAGTCGCCACGGGGGACGTACCTGCCGCACTGGATCTTCGCGGCCCGCGCCGAGTCCGACTACGAGGGCCGGCGCGGCGACCACTACTGGGAGACCGAGACCTACACCGAGACGATCGACGGCGTGCAGCAGACGCGTACGCGGCAGGTCAGCAGGACCCGCTGGCGGTCGGCGAGCGGCACGGTGTGGCGCGAATTCGAGGACGTCCTCGTGGCCGCCACACTGCGTCTCACCCCCGAACAGCTGGACCGCCTGAAGCCGTGGCCGCTGGAGCACCTGGTGCCGTACGAGCCGGAACGCCTGGAGGGGCGCGACCTCCTGGGCACCGACCTCGACCCGGAGGAGGGCTTCGAGAGGGCGAAGACGGTGATGGCGAAGGAGATCGAGCAGGACTGCCGCCGGGACATCGGCGGCGACGAGCAGCGGGTCGGCACCGTCGAGACCCGCTACTCCGACGTCACCCACAGGCTGGTCCTGCTCCCGGTGTGGATCGCCTCCTACCTGCACGACGGCCGCAGCTGGCAGCTCCTCGTCAACGGACGGACCGGCGAGGTCCTCGGCGACCGGCCGTACAGCACGGTCAAGATCAGCATCGCCGTGGCCGCCGGCCTCGCGGCGCTGGCGAGCCTCATCTTCCTGATCATGGGCGACCACCCCGGCTGAGCACGGTACGGCTCGCGCCGCGGTCGTCCAAGACCGAGCGCGAGCCTGAAGTCACGGGAGGCTCAGTTGAGCCCGCAGCCTGCTCAGGGCCTGGTTCGTCTGGCTCTTGACGGTTCCCTCCGAGCAGCCGAGCAGCGTCGCGGTCTCCTGGACGCACAGGTCCTCGTAGAACCGCTCCGGTGAGCAGGTACGCCGTCCGCATCAGCGCCCGTTGCCGGGAGTTCACGAACTCCCGGAAGCCCTCGTAGCGATCCATTCGCTCTCCTCTCGCCCGTTACCAACGCGAGCGAGGGCCTGGGAGGTTGGAACTCAGGAGTGATGGGCCACCGGGTCGGTCTCCTCGGGACGCAGTCCCGGGATGCCGTCGACGCTCTCCCGGTTGTTCCTGGCCCGGTAGTTCCGCCTCTGCTGGACGTCCTTGCGCTGCGCCCAGTCGTCCAGCAGGCTGCGGTCGTCCTCGTACTTCATGAACGGCACGGCGTACCCGCACGAGTCGGCGATGCGGTCGCAGTCCACGACGATGACGCAGCGGACCCCGGGATGCGGTCCGAAGCGCTCGAGCAGCCGCCCGAACTCCTCGTCGGCCGGCACCACCACCCGGCCCCGGCCGTACAGTCGCAGGATCTTGGGCGGGCCGGAGAACGCCGCGAACATGATCGTGATGCGGCCGTTCTCCCGGAGGTGCGCGATGGTCTCCACGCCGCTGCCGTCGAGGTCGAGGTAGGCGACCGTCATGTCGTCGAGCACGGCGAACGTGTCGGCGTACCCCTTGGGGGAGACGTTGACGTGGCCGCCGCGTTCGGGAGCCGTCGCGACGAAAAATACCGGCTGCGTGGAGATGAACGCGCGCAGCCGGTCGTCTAATCTCTCGTAGACCTTTCCCATTTGCCCTCCTAGCCCAGGTATTCGGGGCTTTACCCGGAGGGCCTTGCGGTCACTCGCCGGGAGTTTTCCAGTCGAACATGCTGGGCTTCACCCTGAACGAATCGACTCTGATCAGGCGACCGTCGGCGGGATCCACCGTGCTCGCCGTCACGCGGCTGGTCGGGGCGTCATTGCTCTTGGCGTGCGCAGTCCATAGCGTGAGCCCACCCGACTTGTCCCAGGCGAGCTGGATCGGGGTCTCGTCCGAGCGGACGTGGAGGGTCACGGCGGGGGAGACCGTGTCGCTGGACAGGTCGTACTGCCGCAGGCGCGGCCTGCCGGAGGCCGGGCTGACCACGACGCCGACGGTCACGCCGTCGTCCGCCAGCGCCACCGGCGAGTTGTTCGACACCACCTGCGGGACCTCGCGGCTCTCCACCTGCTTGCCCTCGGTGTCGTACACGACGAACCTGGTGGTGTTGTCGGAGGTGATCCGGGCGGCCAGGAGATGCCGGCCGTCCGGGCTGAACCCCTGCACGGCCTCGCCGCCCGGCAGCTTCGCCACGTGGCCGCCGCGCAGCGGGATGATCAGCGTGGGCAGCTTGTCACTGGCGTCGGCGTAGTCGATCAGCAGCCTGTCGCCGTCAGGGGAGAGGGCGAGGTCGACGTCCGGCATGCCGAGCCCCTTGGGGACCTTCGACGTCCTGCCGGGCAGGAGGTGCGCCCTGGCTCCGCCGAGGTCCTTCCAGACCAGCCTGTGATCGGACTTGCGGACATAGACGAGCCGCCTGCCGTTCCCGCTCACCGCCAGCGGCGCGGTCGCCGTGGTGTCGACCTTGCCGTCCGCGTCGAGGGGACGCACGAGGGCGTCCGCCAGCGCGACCGTCTTCCCGCCCCGCAGCACCAGCCGCCAGGGCCCGCAGGGCCCCTGCTCGCCCTTCTTGGTGCAGCCGGCGACCCAGGCCAACCGAACGGCCTTCGCGGACTTCGCGGCGCTCTCGGCCTTGACCGCCGTCGCGGTCTTCGTGAGTTCTTTCGCCTTTGTCGCGGTGGAGGCGGCTCCCGTCTTCGCCTCCGCCGGGCTCGCCGCACCCGCGGCCACCACGGCGGCGGCCATCGCGAGGAGAGCGAGCGTACGCGCTTGCTTCATGGCGAATCCTTTCGTCACCCCGGATAGATGCGGCCGCGGGACGAAAGGTTGGGTCACGATTCAGCGTCAGATCACGGAGGCGACCACTGGCAGAGGGCCCCGACGCCGGCCAGCGCCTCCACGGCCGGATGTCCCGACGTGGGCTGGTGTCTCCACGGCCGGATGTCCCGACGTGGGCTGGTGTCTCCACGGCCGGATGTCCCGACGTGGGCTGGTGTCTCCACGGCCGGATGTCCCGACGTGGGCTGGTGTCTCCACGGCCGGATACCCCGACGCCCACGTCGCCCGCGTCCTGTACCAGGCGGCGTGCTTTGTGGTGAATAGACCTGTAACGGGAAAATGTTCTCTGCTTGGGGACGACAGCTTGGTGCCGAAAGGGGTGCCAGCCGCGGATCCAACGTCTACCGTCGCGGTATGGGGCACTCCTCCTTCACCATCCGGCTGAACGACCTCCAGACCGAGGCCCTCGTCCGCCAGGCGCATCTCGAAGGACGCAGGGTCGAAGACATCATCCGCTCAGCCGTGCAGCAGCACATCGAAGCCAGACACGCGGCCATCACACTGATGTCCCGATGGAGCCTCGACCGTGAGGACCTCGAAGCCGCCGCCGCGGCCCTCGACGTCCCTCCCCTGTCCGACGACGAGTGGACCCAGGTCAACCGCCCGCCCATGACCCGGTCACGGGTGTCATGATCCCTGGACGCGTCCTCGACGTCAGCGCTCTGGTCGACATCGCCGTCGCCAAGACCCGCTACTCGCGCCACATCGTCGCCATGTGCCTCTACCGAGGCGGCGGCCTGTGCGTCCCGTCCTCGGCGCTGGCCGCCGTGTACTCCATCGCCCCCCTCGACACCCAGGCAGAACTCTTCGACCTGCTGATGGGGCCAGGGGTGACCATCGACGACCTGACGGCGGGCAAGGCCCCGGACATCGGCGAACTCCTCGACGGCGCCAACGACGTGGTGGCCGGCCACGTCGTCTGGTGCGCCCGCAACACCCGCTGGCCCATCCTCACCGACCGGGGCGACCACCTGACCCTCCTGGACCCCCGAGTCACCATCGACCCCATCCCCTGACCCGCCTGGTTCTCCACCCCGGTCCCCGGTGACTCGAGCTAGCGTCCTACACCGGTGGATCGGCCGACCGTGCCCGGACTTGTCAGGGACCGTCGGATTGAGGTCTGCCAGGGATCGGCCGACCGTGCCCGGACCTGCCAGGGGTCCGGCGGACTGATCTCGGGTCTGCCGGGGGATCCCGTCACCTGAGGTCACGGAGAAGAGGACTTCTGGCAGGCCGCGTCCCGGGGCACTGTGGTCACCTCGACGGTCTGGTTCCTCACCGGCCCGTAAGGGGGCTAGTTGACGGCCGTGGCGAACACGGTGAGACGTAACGGGCCGTCACCTCGCGGATCTTCGAATTCGACCCGGACGCCGGCCCGAAGTGCGGGTCCCCTCGTACCGGCTGTGGGGTCAGCGGGTGTGAAACGGTCGTCTGACTGGCTTCCCTATCCGCTGGTGCAGGGGTGTGGGACGGCTATTAGGTCAGGGGTGGGACGGGGTCCTCTTACCACTCGCCATCCGATCCGCCCGTGGCGAGAGCCGGCCTCACCCTGGTCCTCCTCGCGATGCTGCGGAGTGACCGTATCGGGTGAGGGACGGCGTGCGGCGTCAGTGGGGTTCGGACGCCCCTCTAGCGGTAGTTCGTGAACTGGAGGGCGATGTCGAGATCCTTGCCCTTCAGCAGGGAGATGACCTCCTGAAGGTCATCCTTCTTCTTCGAGCTGACGCGAAGCTCGTCACCCTGGATCTGCGCCTTGATCCCCTTGGGACCCTCGTCACGGATGATCTTCGAGATCTTCTTGGCGTTCTCCTGGTCGATGCCCTCTTTGAGGCCCACGACCAGGTGGTACTCCTTGCCGGACAGCTTCGGCTCGCTCGCGTCCAAGATCTTCAGCGACAGGCCGCGCTTGATGATCTTTTCCTTGAACACGTCCAGGACCGCGTTCGCGCGCTCCTCGCTGTTCGCCTTGATCTGGATGTCCTGCTGACCCGACCACGCGATGCTCGCGCCTGTGCCCTTGAAGTCGAAGCGGTGCCCAACCTCCTTGACAGTCTGGTTCAGCGCGTTGTCGACCTCCTGCCGGTCGATCTTGCTCACCACGTCGAAACTGCTGTCGGCCATCGGTATAGGTGTCCTCTCTCGTCGTCTCCGACCCTAGCGACCCGAGCCGAACCGCGTGTGGATCACCCCGGACCCAAACCGGTGTCACAGTCACCCCGGAAGTCCGCTATTCTTCTTGCTGTCACCGCGACAGCGGAAGACAAGGCAGGTTGCCCGAGTGGCCAAAGGGAGCGGTCTGTAAAACCGTCGGCTCAGCCTACCCAGGTTCGAACCCTGGACCTGCCACACCAGGCGAAAGAGGCCCGTCACCAGCGGAAACGCGGTGGCGGGCCTCTTGCTTTGTGTCCGGCTGTCTGCGGCTGGCAACGGCGCTCTACGGGCCGTCGCGGCCAATACGCGGCCAAGTCTTCGGGCTTCGCAGCGTTCGTGATCCGGCATGGCTTCGGCGTGCCGGCCGTCGGTACGGCCACGCACCATCCCCGCTCCTGCCGAGCAGCTGCACTCACCCACTTCACGGCGTGAGCCTCTCTGCTGTACGCAGCCTTTGATCGTCTGAAGCTGGCAGGGGGTGCTCAACGAAACGAGCCTGATCCTTGCCGATGGTGAGCGCGGCTATGGACAGGACTATCAATGTCTCCTGAGGTGAGGTGAGGGGCGGGGCGCTCCGGCTGCCACCCCGGAACTCCCCGCCCCTCTTGGACTGATAGCCCGATGCGCTCGGCGAAGAGGCAAGGACATCAGTGCGCACCAACATACCGAAAGAACTCGCATGGGGGAAAATCCTCACCCGGCTTAACCAGGGCATTTGCTGAGAAGTGTAACTTCTATCCCCCTGGCACCTTATCCAGTGCGATGATTCTGTAGATCATGGCGGGCTGTTTTGCCTGCTCAGAGGGCGAATGTGGGGGGTAAATCGCCTCTGAGAGAGGGCGAGGTGCCCTAAGTCGCCCTTTCCTCTAATCTCTTCTCATACGGCTCCTGCCACGCCGTACAAACTTACGTCCCGAAAGCCGCTCGGCGAAGAGGTGTTGGAGGTCTGATGATGCGAGAGACGCTCACGATGGTCGCCGGCGTTATTGTAACGCTTGCCATCGTCTACATGGCAGGGTACGCCACCGTACACCTCGCAAAGCTGGCGCCCGCCCGTGCTGCGCGAGTCCTTCTCGCTCTCACCGCGCTACTGGGTGCGATACCGGCGATCCTGTGGGCTCTATATGGGATCTGGTGGAAGGCGTAGATCGATGCCAAAGCGGGTTCTGTCTAATCAGCCCACCTTCTGGGAAGGGCTCTCGGCGTCTGAGAAAGCCAGCTTCCGAAAGCAAGCAACCAGCAGAACAGTCTACAAAGGCGACATCATCCTCTCGGATGGCATGTCCAAACTTGCTGTATTGATGCCAGGCTGCTGGACCCGACTTGAGGTGGAGGTCGGGCCACATAGCCGAACGGTCGTAGATATCTCAGGGCCGGGGGATCTGGTTAGCGTCCTGCATGCAATTGAACCTGCGCGCCCTTACTGGTTGGGGCGTAACGGGATCACGCGAGCCGTTGTCCTGAAGAAAGGGGTCGTGCTTGAGGTTCCTTCAGGAAGGGTTTCAGCGCTGATAGCCAGCGTGCCAGCGGTTCAACAGATGCTCGTGAACTGTGCCATTACGCAGCTACATATAGGTATACAAGCCCGAGCTTCTAGTCACTTAGATGTCAGTACTCGCCTTGCCCGGTTGCTGCTCGACATTCTGTATCGATTCGGCGAAAACAGGTCAGAGCAGCACAAGCTATTAACCCTGGCACCCCCCTTGTCCCAGTCCGACTTGGCTGCATGGATTGGCGCAAGCCTCGCCTCGGTTGCTCGCGTTCTCCGAAATTGGCGTTCTTTGGGCATAATTCGGACTGTCTACGGGTCAATCTCGCTGGTTGACCTGAAACGGATGAGGGAGGAGGCGGTGGGGTCGGATGCGCCGTGGTGGGAACCGCCGTGGGGAATGGCGTCTATTCCCAAGGGTGAGCGCATTGTGCGCGACCCTATACAGCACAATCTAGGGGACTTGCTTACCAAGTAGCTCAATGGCAACTAAGCTCCACCGTTGGTGGCGTCCCATATGCGGCGCATGGCCTCGCCCTCCTGACCGTGAATGCACTTGGCATATACCCGCAAGAGCACGTCCACGCTGTGGCCTGCCCATTCCGCGACTTGGGGGGCCGGGACGCCGGCGTTGAGCCATGTGGAGACGGCGGCGTGCCGGAGGGCGTAGGGGACATCCATGAGAGGTGAGGCGGCTTCCTCGGCGCTGAATGCCTGCTCTCGGGCCTCGTGGAACACCTTGAGGTAAGCCCGATCGGTCATCAGTCCGCCGCGGGGGCCGATGAACACGCGTCCCTCGGGGCCGGTGCCGAACTCCTTCAGGTGCGCCCGTAGGAGGGTCACCAGCTCGGGGTGAATCGGTACCGGCCGTGTCTCGCCGTCCGCGCGGTGCTTGAGGGCGCGGCGCTCTCGTGGCTGGCCGTTGTTCGTCCAGCGGCTTCCGGCGCGGGGTTCGGCGTTGGTGAGCCGCATCTCTCCCCATCCGTCGTCAGGCAAGCTCACCAGGTGCTCGCGCCGGAGGTCAACAACTTCCTCCGGCCGCAGGGCGGCGTAGTACATGCAGCCGAAGAACGCCTGCATTCGCGCTCCGCGTTCGCTGTGCCGGCGGACGGCTGTGAGGAACCGCCGGGCTTGATCGATATTGATGACTGTTCGAGGGTCCACCGTGGTAAGTGTGCGAGGCTTTGTCCACTTCACGGCCTTGAGTGGGTTGGCTGGTAGTACGCCCATCTCGCGGGCGTGCTCCATCGCGTTGTTGAGAACCATCCGCTTGCGGTTGGCGGTGTTCGGCGCCGCCAATTCGCCGTCTTTGGTCCGGCTGACTCTGTCGAGTACGGCGCGGGCCAGGGCCGCGCCCTTTCCCGGTTCGGTGAACGCTGTCACCTGGATCGTGTGCTGTTCCAGCCATCGAATGACGTGGATGAGGTCGGCGGGCGGCCGTGCGTTGTCTCGAATGCGAGTGCTGTAGGCCCAGCGAAGGGCGGCGCGCCGGAGGTCTCGGGAGGGGGCGCCGGCCTCGCTGGTCAGAAGGGCTTCGGTCGCATCGGTGAGGGCTTCGGCGATTCCTCGGCGGTGGTTCGGTGAAGCGTACGGCCATTTGGCGTCCACGTAGGCCAGTGTTAAGGCGTACCAGCTCAGCGTGGACTCTTCGCGTTTCCACGAGATCGGGCGCCCGGTCCGCACGTCGAAGGCTTCCCCTTCGCGCGCTGCGGTCATCAGGCGCGCCCGGAAGCTCTCGGCTTGTGCGAGGTTCCGGAACGGTTCCTTCCATTCGCGACCACCGACGACCCACCTAACCGTATGGGTCGTGACCTTCGCGCCCTTGTAGGTCTTGGTCTTCCAGAAGCGCACGCTGTAGGTGATGTTGTCCATCAGGCGGCGTCCTCGTGTTCGTCTAGCCACTTCTCAAAGTCGGATCGGCGGATACGGAGGTCGCCGTTCGGGATGCGGATGCACTTCGGGGCGGTGCCCTTCTGGCGCCAGTCGTAGAAGGTCGATGGGGAGATTTGCAGCTCCTCACAGAGTTGGCGAACGGTGAGCTTCTCATTCGGCTTGGCGGCCGAGGGCATAGGGCAGCTCCTTCCGTTGTGGACCGGCTATCGCTGAGTGCAGAGACTCGGGTGGACGGCGTACGCGGGCGAGGGCCTGCGGCCAGGGCCGGTACGGGGTGGTTCGGGTTCGCGGCGAATCCAGCCGAGTTGTTCGAGAAGGTCGAGCGGCGTTTCCAGATCGGTCACCTTGCGAAAGCGGCCTCGCGGGAGTGCGGTGAATGCCTCGCGGACGGTGAAGCGCTTGGGCCTAGTACGGCTCAGCCATTCGTGGACGACGCGGGCGGCCTCTTGCTCGGGGTCGGCGCCCATGGCGTCGAAGGCGGCGAGTGCATGGCCGGTGAAGTATTCGCCCAGTTCCATGGCGGCGGCCATGGTGGTGCCGGCGATGGGGTGGCGCCATCCGTCGTCAATGTGGGTGACCATGTGCAGCAGTCCGGCGATGCGGGCTACGGCGCCGTCGAACTTGGCGGCCCAGTCGGCGATGTGGTTCAGGTCGCCGGTGTGTGGGCGTAGCCGGGGTTCGGTGTGGCGGCGTTGGACGGCGAACAGCTCGGCGGCCTCGGGGGAGAGGATGAGCCGGGCGGGGTCTTCCCAGCCGTGCATGTTCATGACGAGGCGTTCGAGGTTGGTGGCGTAGGTGGCGGACACGGCGTCGGGGATGGCGTCGGGTTCGGTGTTGCGGTATCCGACGTTGGAGGCCGGGAGGCTGTAGAGGATGCGGCCGAGTAGTCCTTTGCCGCGGAAGCCGGGTGAGCGGGCGATTTCGGTGATGATCTCGGGTTGGACGGCGAGGCCGAGGGTGAGGGCGGGGTTGTCGATGCGTTCGCGGCGGTCGCGCCGGTCCACGATGAGCAGGTCTCCGGCGTGGCCTTTGAGGAAGAGGTCAAGGTTGGGTGTGCCGGAGTAGCGGCCTGCCAGGGTGGCGAAGATGCCGCCCTCGGCGCTGAGTACGGCCAGGCGTCCGCCTTGTTCGGCGAGCAGGGTTGTGGCGGTCTCGGGGGTGGCGTCGTCGCTGACCAGCCGGGGGACTACCGGGATGGTGATGTCCTCGACGGCCAGGGCGGCGCTTTGTGCCTCGGCCAGGGCATCGGGGACGGTTTCCCCTCGGGCGGTGGTGGCCTTGGCGGTCGCTTTCTCGGCGGCCTCGCGGGCGACCTTCTGCGCGATTTTGGCCTCGGTGATCTGCGGTTGGATCCGTTCTTGGAGGATCTTCTCTGCGTTGAGCAGCGGGGTGACGATGGCGCGGAATACCGGGCTCTTGCGGGAGCCGGGTGGCATGGCGACGACGGTGTAGATGTTGACCGGTTCGGTCCAGGTGCCTCGCACGCACACGATCGCGCGTCCGCCGGCGGCGGTGGAGACGGCGGCCAGGGCGATGCATCCTGCCAGGTCCGGCGGGGTCTGGGTTTCCTCGGCCAGCGCACAGACGAAGTCGGCCAGCCAGCCGGGGAAGACGTGCGCGGGGAAGACGGGCAGGGCACCGCGTGTGCCGAGCGGGACGGGGGTGTCCCAGGGGCGGGCGGGGGTGGTGATGCCGGTGACCAGGTCGGCGGCGCGGGCGGCGGTGTCTTCGGCGGTGTCGGTGTAGCCGAGTTGGGCAAGGCGCTGGCCGGCGGTGATGAGGCCGCGGCGGTGGGCGTGCTCGGCGACGATGCGCGCGTAGTGGGTGAGGTTGGCGGTGGTGGGCGGAGCCTGCATGAGGGTGTGCAGGTATGGGGCGCCCCCGATGCGTGACAGCTCTCCGGTACGGGTCAGCCGGTCGGCGATGGTGATGGGGTCGGCGGGCTGTCCATTCTGCTGTTGGGCGACGATCGCGGCGAAGACGATCTGGTGTGCGGGGCGGAAGAAATCGGCCTCGGCGAGGATGTCGGCGGCGGTGGTGGCGGCCTCACTCGACAGCAGCATGCAGCCGAGTACGGCTTGTTCGGCCTCGATGTCGTGGGGTGGCAAGGTGTTCATGCCGCCTGCCACGGGGGTGGAACGCGACGATTGGCGGGTCACTCGGTGTCCTCCTTTCGGGGGCGGCGCAGGCCGCGGAAGGGGCGGACGACTTTGGTGCCGTCGGCGCGTTGGATCAGGACGTTGCGGGGGCCGCCGCCGGGTCCCCAGCGGATGAGGATCACGACGGGCTTGCCGCGTTCGAGGTAGGTGCGGCCGATCACGCGGCTTCCTTCCTGTCCAGGGCGAGGTGATCGGGGAGTAGGTCGAGCAGTGCGGCGATGGCCTGTTGGGGGACGACGCCGTTGCCGATCAGGTGGAGCTGTCCGTTGCGGCTGATGTCGGGGACGGCGGTGACCCATCCGGCGGACAGGCCCATCAGCCATTCGGAGAAGGGCGGGGCGAGTCGCCGGCCGCCTCGCGGGGCGGGTTCGGTGGGGCAGGGGGCGGGGCGTCCGGTGAGGTGTTCCCATCGGCGGATGGCGGCTTCGTAGCGTCCCCACTCGACAGCCGGACCGTCAGTGACGGCAGGGTCAGGTCTCCGGAGCTGCCGCGCTGGTTGGGGCCGCCATGGGTGCCGTCCGTCGCTCTGGGGGTGGGGAGCAGGCTGACCACCGTGCGCAGGTCCGGGCCGCCGTTGCCCCGGGTGCCGGTGCCGTTGGTGTCGGAGGTGCGCGGGGTCGGTAGCAGGCCAGGCGAGGATGAAGATCCGGGCGCGCTGGTGCGGGGCGCCGACGTCGGATGCTCGTAGAACCCGGTAGCGTCCCATGTAGCCGAGCGCGGCCAGTCGAGATACGACTCGGGCCATAGCGTGCCCACGGTTTGCAGACAGCAGCCCATCGACGTTTTCGAGCACGAGCAGCCGGGGTCGTGGTTCCATTCGGCCGACAGCATCGGCGATGTCATCGAGCAACCACCTTTCGTCGTCCAGGCCGAGGCCGAGACCGGCGGATGAGACGGGCTGGCAGGGAAAGCCGGCGGCCACCACGTCCGGAGCGGGTACGCGCGCCCAGTCGACGGCGCGGATGTCGCCGAGGTTGGGCGCGTCGGGGAAGCGGTGAGCCAGGCAGAGTGCGGCGTTGGGGTCGTTGTCGGCGACCCACAGCAGCCGGGTGCCGAGTACCTCGGAGACGGCGAGGTCGAGGCCGCCGTATCCGCTGCACATCGAACCGGCGGTCATGAGGGCGGTCATCGGGTGCCGTCGCGGTGGAGACGGCGGGCGTAGACGTAGAGCTGCCAGCCGATGCGGGGGCGCATTCCGGTGCCGTCGCAGGCGCGGCAGGTGCGGTTCTTGCCGCCGGGTCGGCACCGCTTGCAGGTGCCCCACGGGGAGGCGAGACAGAACCCGATGTAACCGAGCGTGACGGCGGGTAGGCAGAGGACTAGCAGGGCTATGAGGGGTCCCACAGGGGCCTCCAGGGCAGTTTCCGGGGTTTTCGCAGGTGGGGCGCTAGACGCTAGTTCGCTGGTAGATGAGTGGATGGGGTGCTAGCGGGGGTGCTAGGTCTAGCGGGGGAAGGTGCTAGACCTAGCACCGGTTCGCGGGTCAGGACGCGGTGCCGGAACCGCGCTTTCCGTCACGTTCGGTGATGGCGGTGGTGATGTCGTCGCGGGTGATGCCGCGCCGGTTGGCGCCCTTGCCTCCGCTCTCGGGGGTGCCCCATACCTGTCCGGTGCGGACGCTGTAGGGCTTGAGCGCGGTGGTGAGCTGTGCGGCGCGGGCGTCGGCCTCCAGCTCCATCCAGGGGCCGTAGACCTCGGGGCGAAGTTCGGCCAGCCGGGCGACCACGACCTCGTTCCACACCTTGGCCTCGGAGGGGGCGACGACGGCGAGGATGTCGGCGAGCAGGTCGTGCGCCGGTGCGGTGGGGGCGGGGGTCTCGCCGAGGGCGTGACCGGACAGGGTGCCGGCGGCCTGCCGTAGGGCGTGGGCGCGGTCGGAGATGCGCTTGGTGGCGAGGGTGTCGAGGTAGGCGGTGCGCACGACCTTGGGCATTGGGGTCGCGCCGACCAGGTAGCCGATACCGGCATCGGCCTCGGGCACGAAGGTGGTGGCACGGATGCCGTTCTGGTAGGCCGAGGTGCCAAGGATCATGTCGTTTTCGACCTGGCCACCGACGCGCAGACAGAACCGGATGGACACGTTCGCGCTGACGCCGGTGGGGAGGCTGGCCTTGTCGGGGCGCTGGGTGGCCAGGATGAGCACCACGCCGAGGGCGCGGCCGAGTTTGATGATGAACTCGGCGTCATCGCCGGCCTGCTTGCCGTACTCGGGATGGGCGAACAGGTTCTGGCACTCGTCGAAGATGGCCACCAGCGGGTGAAGGCCGAGGGCGCGCTTGTCGGCGATGGCCCGTGTGACGCGCTTGTCCGGGCACAGGTCGGCGGGCAGGGCTTTGAGGGCGGCGGCGCGGCGCATGACCTCTTTGCGCAGCAGGGTGAGCGAATCGGCGGCGTAGCCGATGGCGGGGTCTTCGATGCCGGAGATGAAGCGGTGGCAGTTGATCTCCAGCGGGTCGAGGTCGCCGGTGCCCTTGAGTTCGTGAATCCACAGCTCCGCGGTGGGGTCGAGCACTGCGCCGCAGGCCAATGCGCGCACCGCGGCGGTCTTGCCCTGGCCGGGCTGCGAACCCATCAGCACGTTGTGTTGGATCAGCGGGACGGTGATGGTGCGGCCTCGGGGGTCGTTGCCGAACGGGATGCCCTTGAACACGTCGTGGCTGTTGGCCTTGGTCAGAGCGAACCGCACGTTGGTCTTGGACAGGTCCTTGTCTCCGACCCACAGGATCAACCGCCCTTCGTGGATGGCGCGGTCACCCTCGGGCCAGATGCAGCCCAGCGGCCGGCGAAGCGCCGAGGCCGGGGCCGCTCCTCCAGCACATCGGCCACCGTCACGCCGTAGGGGAGGTCGATGTCGGCACGCCAGCCGGGGCCGTCGCGGGTGATCGGCGCCACGAAGCGGATGTCGGCGTTCTTGGCCGTGAGGCCGGTCACGCGGATGGCGGTCAGTGCGCGGATCACGATGTCGCTGGTGAGCTTCTCCACGCTGGTGGGGATGACGGCGCGGTTGATCAGCGGCCGGTCGGCGGGCTTGCCGAGCACGCCGAGAACGGCCAGGGCGACGGCGAGGGCACCCCATTGCGCGGCGGTGGGCGCCGAGGCGACCAGGATGCCCGCGATCAGCAGTGTGACCAGGGTGGCGCCGGAGACCCACACGCGCAGCCGGACGCGGGCGTCACGCTGGCGGGAAAGCTTGAGGTAGTTCTCGGGGTCGGCCTTCTGGACGGCGGCCAGCCGTACCGGTTCGCCTTCCAGGTCCCATGTCCACTTGACCATGCCACCGACCAGCCGCGCGAACCCACGCGGGGAACGGAAGGCCAGCCGTCCGGCGTACAGCGGGGCGCGGGCGAGTTGGTAGCCGGTGACGTGCGCGTAGTGCGCGCCGACCCAGCGAAGGGTGTGGATGGCCTCGGTGCGCGAGCGAAGCCACAGCGGCACGATCGGCCGGCGGGTACGGGCCTTTTCTTCCAGGTCCGTCAGCCAGTCGCGGCGTTCGCCGCCGGGCTGGTCAACCCGGA